>DATFRB010000105.1:0-57670 GCA_035263625.1 Occallatibacter sp. | reverse complement strand
CATCGCGATCTGCTGAAATCCCGGATGAAAATCGCAACCTATAATCACCATGACGTTGGCTCCTTCCTCCGGGCCATGGCCTCTTACGCACAGCCAAATCTACCCGCTCGATCGGGCCAACGTCCTCATGCCATCAAAGGGACTCTGCTGTTGCCGTCTTCCGGCAACGAGCCCGCGGGGATACACCAACCATCGTGCTGCTTTCATGCCCTCCAGTGGGGTTATCGAGGCAAACGAAAAGCCCGCTGATTCAGCGGGCTTTAGCGTCGAATGGCTGGTAGCGCTACCGGGAATCGAACCCGGGTTTTAAGATTGAGAATCTAACAATCTGCCCGATGGTACCAATGGCTTGCAGCCGATTTTCGCGAGACCGTGTACCAGAATGTGTACCGGATACGGAGAATCGGCTCTTTCGTGGTGCTGAGCCCGTCGCAAGCCTCAGAGATTTCTCCCCGCCGGCTTTAGAGATCCGATTGGCGAAGCGCACGTGAAATAAATCACTGCGAACGGGCCGCGCGCTTCCCGTGCGTATAATCGAAGCGGATCCTCGATGACGAACTCGAGCACAAAAGGCGCGCTGGGCATGCTGATCGCGGTGGTTCTGTGGACCACCGCACCGCTCATTGCGTGTGTGCCCGGTCTGCGGTCAGCGGCTAAATCCGATTGTTGCTTGTCAATGGGGATGGAAGACTGCAGCGGACCGATGATCAACAGTTCGTGTTGCGACTTTGCTCCGATCCACAGCAACCCCGCTCTCGCGTCCGCATTCACCCCTTTTCACGCGCAGGAATCGGGCCTGTTGGCTCAGCAAACGACTCTGCCCCTGATTGCCGATCCAAACGCCGGCCAGCTCACGTTCATTGAATCTCCGCCTCCCGACCCATCCCCGGGTGGCCTCTCCGTTCTGAGAATCTAGACCGTTCCCTCCAGACGATGCATTGAGGCGCTCGTGCGCCTCTCAGCTGTACCGTCCCGCGCGCCGTGGTTCGTTGCGCGAGGCCGGGTTGCATCCGCGTGTTCGCGGGAGGGAACGATGAAGCTCTGTGTACCTGCAGTCATTGCGCTGGCGGCCTGGACCGCTGGACTTGCGTGGAGCCAGATGCCCGGCGCAACCGATGCGTTTTCCGGCGCCGCGGCGATGTTGGGAGATTCGCCGCGGGCGACCGAACCAGGAACAGCGCTGACGCTGGACGAAACCGAGAACATCGCCCTGGCGGTGAATCCGGAGATACAAGTTGCCATGCGGCGCGTCGCGATCGCCGAGGCGCATGTCCCGGTGGCCGGTGCGCTCGACGACCCGGAGGCGATGTATCGCGGATGGGGCGTGCCACTGAAGAAGCCGTGGGACTATAACGCCGCGCAAAACATGTTCAGCGTGAGCCAGGCGTTCGCCGGCGGGAACAAGAGGGCGCTCCGGACGAACGTAGCCCAAACGGATGTGGACGAGGCAAAAGCGAACCTGGCCGCGGTGCGGCTGGACATAAGCGTGCGGGTGTGCAAAGCATTCTTCGACCTCTTGATCACCGAGGACGAAGCCCGGGTTCACGAGCAGCACGTCGGGATCACGCAGCAGGCGATTGAAGCGGCACGGATCAAGTATTCGGTCGGGAATGTCCCGCAGCAGGACGTCCTGAAGGCGCAGATGGCCCTGACACAGCTTGCCGAACACTCGATCCATTACAGCCGCGATGCCGACGTGGCGCGGGCCCGGCTGAATACGCTGCTGGCTCGCAGGCCTGACGCGCCATTTTCGGTCAAAGGAGAGCACGCGGTCCTGGCGCCGCTGCCTTCTCTGGATCCTCTGGAATCGCTGGCAATGTCCTCACGGCCCGACCTTATGGCTGCGAAGGCCGCAGCCGATCGCAGCCATAAAGAGCAAGCGCTGGCGAGCAAGGCGCATACGCCGGATTTCACGATCTCTGCCGGTTACATGCTGATGCCCACCGGCCAGAACTACCGCAACGACTACATGATTGAAGGCTCGATGAACCTGCCCTGGCTGAATCGCAAAAAACACGACGCGGAGATTGCAGAAGCGACGGTGAAGGCGACGGAGCAGGATGCGGAGCTCGAGGCGATGCGGAACACGGCGCGCGGCCAGATCGCAGAGGCTCTGGTGGAAGCGCTGGCGGCACAGAAGCTGGCGCTGCTGTATCACCGCCATCTCCGTCCACAGGCTGAAGCCACGCTGCAGGCGAGCGTGATCGCCTACGAAAACAACAAGACAGGATTCCTTGATCTGCTCGATAGCCAGATGCGCGTGATCGATCTCGACCAGGAATGGATCGACGCGATAGGGGAGTTTGATGCGCGGCTGGCCGACCTCGAGATGGCCGCGGGCGCTCCGCTGAACAACTTGCAACCGGCGAGCCGGGAGGTGAAGTGATGAGGATTCGCACGTATCAGATCGCGCTGGGCGCGGCGTTGGTGGTTTGCGCGGCGCTGGCAGCAGCAACCGGATACCTGTTACTGCATCGCAGACCCGCCCGGACAGCGATTCGAAGCACAGACATGAATCCGGTAATCGCCAGCGGTCCGGAGGCGCCGGCAAAGGCCAGCCCCGAGGCGGAGAGCGCGCCGGCGATGGAGCCGACCCTCGCTCCAGTTCAGCTTTCACCGCAGCGGATGCAGCAGATTGGGGTCACGACCGCGATTGCTGAACGGAAGATCGTAAACGACGAGCTTCAGGCGCCAGGGACCGTGGACATCGACGAACAGAAACTCTCGTATGTGCAGACGCGCTTTCCGGGATGGATTCAGGCGGTGTTTGCGAATGCGACCTACCAGTATGTCCGCAAGGGAGAGCCCCTGTTTACTGTGTACAGCCCCGACCTGGTCAGCAGCGAACAGGAGTATCTCCTCGCGCGCAAGAGCCAGGCGGCGTTCTCGCAGCCGATGGAGGGACAGGAAATGCACGCGGTGGCCAGCCAAGAGAGCGGCTGGCTGGTGCAGGCCGCTGAACAGCGGCTGGAACAATTCGGTGTCGCGCCGGAGGAGATCGCAAACCTGGAGAAGACCGGCAAGGTGGAGAAGAACCTGACGATGTACTCTCCGACGTCGGGCTACATTACGGAGCGCAATGCGCTGCCGAATGCCTACGTGCAGCCGGAGATGCGGCTCTACACGATTGCCGATCTGAGCACGGTATGGGTCTATGCGAATGTGAGCCAGGATGACGTGGGACGCCTGCGTCCTGGTGACCCGGCGAGGGTGACGGTCGATGCTTATCCGGGGCGGAGATTCGGCGCGAGGATCGACCAGATTCTGCCGCAGGTCGATCAGGCAACGCGCACCGTAAAAGTGCGGCTGATCATGGCGAATCCCGCACTCGCGTTGAAGCCGGGCATGTACGTGAACGTAGACATTGCTGCAAGCCTCGGGCGCCAGCTTGTGGTGCCGGCCTCCGCCATTCTGCAATCGGGCGAGCGCGCGGTAGCCTTTATCGATCACGGCGATGGGAATCTCGAACCGCGCGTCGTGACTACGGGTCCGCAGGTCGATAGGAACGTCGTGGTCCTGAGCGGACTGAAGGCCGGTGAGCGCGTGGTGAGCTCGGCGAACTTCCTGGTGGACTCCGAAGCACAGCTTCAAGCGGCTTTCCAGAACTTTGCTCCGCCGATGCAGTCCGCGACGGCTGCCGGCAACTCGATGAAAGATCAGTTGCAGATCGCCTTCACGACTAGGCCCTCGCCGCCGCAGAAAGGCGACAACACCCTTCGCGTTCAGCTAACCGGAGCCGATGGCAAGCCAGCCGGCGGAACGCAGGTAACAGTGTCGTTCTTTATGGCAGCAATGCCCGCCATGGGCATGGCCGCCGAGCATGTCTCGGCAGTGCTGGCCGAGAAGAACGGCGGTTCCTACGAGGGACCCCTGCGACTTCCGTCGGGCGGCACCTGGCAAGTCACGATCACGGTGCGGCGGAATGGCGAGGTGGTGGCGACAAGGCAGCTCAGCGTAGACGCGACAGGAGGCATGTGATGCTTCATCGAACCATTGCGTGGTGCGCGCGAAATCCGTTCCTCGTCTTCACGGGCGCCCTTCTGCTGCTGGTTGCCGGTGTCTGGTCAATGCACCGGATTCCGCTCGACGCCCTGCCCGATATCAGCGACGTGCAGGTGATCATCCACACGCCGTGGGCAGGCGAGCCGCCCAATGTGATCGAAGACCAGATTACTTATCCGATTGTCTCTGCTCTGCTCTCCGCTCCCAAAGTGAAGAACGTGCGCGCGCAGACGATGTTTGGCGACTCCTATGCCTTCGTTGTCTTCGAAGACGGCACAGATCTCTACTGGGCGCGCTCGCGTGTAACGGAGTACCTGCAGCAGATTGCGGGCAAGCTTCCGCAGGATGCGCACCCAGCCATCGGCCCCGATGCGACGGGCGCCGGATGGGTCTTTGAATACGCTCTCGTTGATCGGTCCCATACGCACAGCCTCGCGGATCTGCGCGCTCTGCAGGACTGGTATCTGCGCTACCAGCTTGAAACCGTCCCCGGAGTCGCCGAGGTGGCGAGCATCGGCGGGTTTGTGCGCCAGTACCAGGTAAACCTTGATCCCGGCAAGCTGTTCTCGTACGGAATCTCCGCCAGCACGGTGATCGATCGCGTCCGCCAGAGCACGAACGAAGTGGGCGGCGACGTCCTCGAGATGAGCGGAGCCGAGTACATGGTTCGCGGCCTCGGCTACTTCAAGAGCCTGACCGACCTCGAGAATGTCCCCGTTGCAAGCAAGAATGGAACCCCGGTGCTGGTGAAGGACCTCGGCTCAGTGGCGTTTGGCCCCGACATCCGGCGCGGCGCCGTCGACTGGCAGGGCCAAGGAGAAACGGTCGGGGGAATCATCGTCATGCGCTACGGCATGAACGCCCTGAATGTAATCGACGGAGTAAAGGCGCGGTTCAGGGAAATCGCACCGTCCCTGCCGGCGGGCGTGGAGATCGTCAGCGCATATGATCGCTCGTGGCTGATCAACGAGTCGATCCACACGCTCAAGCGCGATCTGATCGTCGAGGCCATCATTGTCAGCTTTGTCAGCATCATCTTCCTGTTTCATTTCCGTTCGGCGCTGGTGCCGATTCTCACGCTTCCCATCGCGGTATTCGCCGCATTCATTCCCATGCTGTATCTGCACGTGAGTTCCAACATCATGTCCTTGGGCGGGTTGGCGCTGGCCATTGGTGTGCTGATCGACGCGGCAATCGTGATGGTTGAGAACGGCTACCGGCATTTGGCGGAACGCAGCGATGTGCCGGATGAACCCGAGCGGCAGCGGCTGCTGATCGGTGCGGCGCAGCAGGTCGGCCCGGCGCTGTTCTATTCGCTGATCATCATCGTGGTGTCGTTCTTGCCGGTGTTTCTGCTGGAAGCGCAGGAGGGACGGATGTTCCGCCCGCTGGCCTGGACAAAGACGCTGGCCTTGATCTTCTCTTCTCTGTTGTCGATCACGCTTGTCCCTGCGCTCATGCCGCTGTGCCTTCGCGGCAAGCTGCGGCCCGAGTCGCGCAATCCTCTCGCGCACGCGACGAAGGCAATCTATTTGCCCATACTGCGTTGGTCATTGCGGCACTGGAAGACGGTTGTGGCGCTTAACCTGATCTTCCTCGCGCTGACGGTGCCGCTCTATTTCAGGCTGGGCAGCCAATTCATGCCTGCCCTCTATGAGGGCTCGGCGCTCTATATGCCAAGCGCACTCCCGGGCATTTCCATCACGCAGGCATCGGCGCTCATGCAGGAACAGGATCGGATCATCCGGTCGTTTCCCGAGGTGGCGACGGTGTTCGGCGCAGTGGGACGGTCTGACTCGGCCACCGATAACGCACCGCTCGACATGTACGACACGACGATCATGCTGAAGCCGCGCGAGCAGTGGCGGCCCGGGATGACCTACGAAAAGCTCATCCAGGAAATGGACGAGAAGCTGAAGTTTCCCGGCCTCGCAAACTCCTGGACGATGCCGGTAAGAAACAGGCTCGACATGGAACTGACTGGCATCAAGACGGCCGTCGGAATCAAGATCCAGGGCCCCGATCTGGAGCAAATCGAAGAGATCGGCGCGAGCATCCAGCGCGAGCTCTCCGCCATCCCGGAGACCAGTTCTGCATTCGCTGAGAGGGTCTCTCAGGGGTTCTATCTCAATGTCAATGTGGATCGGCCGGCGGCGGCGCGCTACGGCTTGACCGTGGCCGACTTGCAGCGCGTCGTAACCTCCGAAATCGGCGGCGCCGACATTGCTGAGAACGTCGAGGGAAGGCAGCGTTTCCCAGTCGCGGTTCGCTACGAACGCGCGTTCCGCGACCGGCCAGGTGAGCTGGCCGATGCGCTCATTGCAACTCCAGCCGGCGAGCAAATCCCGTTGAGCCAGGTGGCACGCCTTTCGTACTCGCGCGGGCCTTCAATGATTCGCGATGAGGACGGCGCACTAACTGGTTATGTGTACCTGAGCCTTAATACCAACGACTACGGCGGATATGTGACGCGCGCCCAGCGGCTGCTCGAAAACAAGCTCGCCCTCCCTCCGGGCTACACGTGGAGATGGGCAGGCGAGTACGAGTTTGAGATGCGGGCTAAGGAGCGGCTGAAGGTCATCCTTCCGATCGTCTTCTTTGTCATCTTTCTTCTGCTGTACATGGTCTTCAAATCGGCCCTTGAGGCGACGGTACTGATCTTCCCGACTCTGTATGCCATGTCTGGGGGCCTGCTGCTCCAGTGGCTGCTCGGTTACAACTTCAGCGTGGCCGTCTGGGTAGGCTACATTGCATTGTTCGGAATCGCGGTCGAGACCGGCGTGGTAATGGTCGTCTACCTTCACGAGGCCTACCAGGATCGAGCCGCGGAAGGCTGGCTCACGTCGGATGCCGACGTCGAACAGGCGGTCATTGAGGGTGCCGTGCAGCGATTGCGGCCCAAGCTGATGACGGTGACCGCGGTGATCCTGAGTCTCGCTCCGATCCTGTGGGAGACGGGCATCGGATCAGACGTGATGAAGCCCATCGCCGCGCCCATCGTCGGGGGCATGATCACCTCAACGATCCACGTCCTGATTCTCGTTCCAGTCTTCTTTCTGTTGATAAAGCGCCGCCACATCTCGAACGCGCTGGACCACAAGCCGTAATCAGCGAAAGGGGTTCGAAAACTGGCCACGATTTTCTGGCAAGTGTCCGGTGATCAGTGCAAGTCCGGCAATGGTTCCATCTTCCACACCTTGGATGACACATCCGATGGCTCTTCCCACCATCTCTTGGCGACAAAAGGTCTGGGTCACGCGGTCATTTGCGCGACCCAGGTCGCCTCACGCAACCTCCGGCCTTGCGCCTTGGCGCAGCACATGGCTGGAATGCATGGCGAGGAAACTCAGTAAATGCCCCTTATCGCTGGAGTCTGCCGAGCCCTAATCTCTGCAAAAGCTGTTCGCCGGCATTCTCGGGCAAATTCGATCTCGGGCGTGTACGTGCGACATCTGCGACCGACGTCCCTACGCTTTCGTTCACCGGGGTTGCCAGAAAGGCGTGGATCTTGCCCACATCCGGCCCGCTGAGGACCGTAGCCATGCCGGAAATTTGTCCGCGCGCGTTGATCTTGTTCGCCATGGTTGCGAAGAGGTTGGAATCTGCAGGGAGCAGCGTGTTAAGGTCGGTCATCACGCCGTCCTGCCAGATGAAGGCATGCGACCAGTTGAAGTTCCTGTCAAACGTGCTTCCTACCACCTGGCCGCGGTTATTGATACCTGTGGCGAGGGCAGCGTAATCTCCCGGCAGAGTGCCGAGGTTGGTGAGTGCTCCGTTCTGCCAATACGCGCCGTAGAGGGCTGGGCTAGTAGGGCTGAGGACGAATCCGACGATCTGGCCGTGGTCGTTAATGCCGTAGCCCCTGCCGCCGGCGCCGATGTCAGGAAGCTGGACGACAGTGTCGCCATCCCACAACACGGCGTGGATGGCGCCGCCGCAGATTCCCGACTGGCCCACGGCCTGGCCTCGGCTGTTGATGCCGTATGCAGCGCCGCTCGAATCGTTACCCAGGGTCGGAAGGGCTTCGACTTTGCCATCGTCCCATATCACCGGCAGGGTGATGTGGTGAGGCGCGCATGCGGAGTCCGTGGCGGCCGTCTCCGCGGTTCCCGCGATCTGTCCGCGATCGTTGATATCGCTGGCCCTTCCGTTATTTCCGCCCAGCGTGGGGAGCGCGTTCAAGTGGCCGCGGCGCCAAAGAAACGGAAGGCAGGTAAGCTTTGTGCCGATTTCGCAAACATCCTCGCCATCCGGGTCTGGAACCGCTGTTTCCGACATGCCGACTGCTTCTCCGCGGTTGTTGATCCCACCCCAGTCCATCCAACTGTTCGGTCCTCCAAGCGTGCCGACGTCGATCTTGAGTCCGTCGATTTCTATTACATCGCGGGCTTTTACAGGCTGCCCCGTGACTGGAGGGGCTATGACCGCATCCTGGATCCACGTCCAGCCGTGATCATTGAGGGCCATGGCACAACCCATATTGTCATCGGGCAGAACGCCCAAGTCGGTAATCCTGTAGCTCGTTTGAGCGACCGCATCGCTGAAGCAAGCCAGAACAATGGTCGTCACCCACGGTGTCCAGGAATTCTGCAACCGTTTAAGCATGCTCATATCTCCTGTTGTCCTCCGGTAAGGTTGGGGTGCCGAGACCACCGGCGATTTACGCCAGGTGCGGCCCGGCGCTCGGGCAGTTTACTTGCAATTGAGAGCAGTATTGGCTCACAACTTCACGACCCCTGCTGAGCGACAACTGAGGCACGCGGTTTTCCGCGTTCATAACGAATACGTGATTCAACAGCCCCAACATTTCAGAATTGGAAAACGAGGGTCGAAAGAACAGATTCCCGTGACGACCAGACAACGACTGGAACGCCTATATCTCCAACTTTCCATACACACGGAGCGAAAGGTTACGAAATTCGAACGCGCGGGTCCAACATGAGACCGGCCCAATTCCAAGAACCGAGCACACAATCGCCGTCATGGAAGGCGTGACACAACCCGCTTCGAGACTGGCGCGGTCCTATCTTTGGTCCATCTCGATTTGGCTTGCCCTGGCCCCGGTGGATGCGTGGGAAGACAAAATCGGCCTGGTGGACAGGGGTTTGCACGCGCCCTACGGGATCCTGTTGCTGCGTCAGTGTGCCTGGCTTCTTACAGCTGCGCTCCTGACGCCGCCAATATTCTCCATCGTTCGCCGCTACCCGATAACCGGTGAGCACCGCGTGGGACGAGCGGCAGGATATCTCTTCTGGAGCCTGCCTTACCTGGCAGCCTCCGCTTGTATTCGGACTGCATTGCTGCCCCCGTGGAATTTTGCGGCTCAAAAGTTCGACCACAGAACGGTCACGGCACTAATTTCCAACATTCATCCCTTTGGTTTTCAACTCTGGTGCTATCTCGCAATCCTGGTGGCCGCGCACGCCTACTATGCATTCGTGCGCACCAAGGCACAGGAACTGGAACAGTCGGAACTGCGACAGGCGCTGGCCGCGAGCGAACTGCAAATGTTGAAGAGCCAGTTGCAGCCTCACTATCTGTTCAACACCTTGCATGGGATTTACACCCTGATCGACAGCGACCGCGCCAAAGCCAAGGCAAGCGTGCTGAAACTGTCGAACCTGCTCCGCGCATCGCTCGAGTATGGAAATTCCGATCTCATTCCCTTGGCAGAAGAGCTGAAGTTTGCGAGATCTTACCTGGAACTGGAACAGATGCGGCTGGAGGAGAGGCTGCAGACATTGTGGGATGTCGATCGCGAGACATGCGAGATTCTCGTGCCACATCTGACATTACAGCCTTTGGTGGAGAATGCGATTGTGCACGGCATCGCATGCTGCCGCGAGGGAGGGTGGCTTCGGATCGCTTCCAGGAAACTTGGTGAGAGGGTGGAGCTTGAAATCAGCAACAGCGTCGGCGGGAAGAGCCGGCAAGGGCTGGGGCTGGGTCATCGGAATACCGCGGCCAGGATTAAGCACCTCTATGGGGATGAAGGAACTTTCGCTTTCAAAATTGGCCCCGACGATGTGGCGGTTGCAACCCTCAGCTTCCCCGTCTTTCTGTTGCAGCAGAGGCAACCGCCGGAATCGCAGTTTGTCGGGCGCAACGGAGACCAGCCATGCGTGTCTTGATAGTGGACGACGAACCCCTCGCGCGAAGCGCATTGGAGCGCGCTCTGCGCGGCAGGAACGACATCGAGACGCTGGATTCGGCGAAAGACGCCATCCAGGCGCTCGAAATGATGCAAGAAGCCACGTACGATGTGCTTCTTCTCGACATCAGGATGCCTGAGCTTTCCGGCATTGACCTCGCTGATCGCCTGAACAAGAGCAATCAGCCGATTCCGTCGATCATCTTTGTGACTGCCCACGACCAGCATGCGGTTGCAGCCTTCGAGAATCATGCCGATGACTATGTCCTGAAACCGTTCTCGAGCGCCCGCGTTAACCGGGCCTTAAACGTTGCGCTTCGACGAACAGAAAACGACCGCGCCGCCCGGCTCCTGAGGACGCTGCACCTTCTTGAAACGCCGCTCGCAAAGCCCCACTTCAAGGTCGCGATCAAAGGCAAGGGCAGAATTCTTTTCATCGATCCGGACGAGATGGCGGTGATCCGCGCCGACGGTAATTACGTCTTGCTGGAGAAACGGTCAGGATCCTATCTGCTCCGGGAGTCGCTCTCGACCGTGGCGGAGAAGCTGAAACCGCATGGCTTTATTCGAATACACCGCTCTGTGCTGGTCAATACTTCCTTCGTTGAAGAGATTCAGCCGTGGCCTACGGGCGAATATGTGCTGAAGATCAAAGGCGGGCAGGAGTTCACGGTCACGCGCATGTACAAGAACAACCTGAAATCGATCGCCCAACTCTGGGTGGGCACCGACGCATTCTCGTGACAGGGTCCGCCTCTTCCGTTGCGAATCCACCTAGCTCGGCACTGCCCGCGAATCCGAGTCGCGTTCTCATCGTCTGTACTACGAAATGCGCGAAGTGGGGTGAACACGCGCCTGCAGGGTTTCCTGCCAAACGAAAAGCCCGCTGAATCAGCGGGCTTTAGCATCAAATGGCTGGTAGACCATTTGCTCAAGGATTGGAACCAAACGATGCTGCACCTGTATGCGGTCCTCGGTAACAGGCCGAACATCCACGCAGGAGCAACACGACCGGGCGTACCCCTGCCGAGATGACGACGGGCGACTCGATCCGAAGGGTACGATCCGTACTCAAAAATCGGCCTTTCGGATAGTGAACCTTCGACCGCACCATTTTGTAAGTTCTTTGTTTACAGTGGCGGCTTGAGGTCGATGCTCGGAGCCATGCCCGCTCGTACCGATGGAGGTGCGAGTGAAATCCCGCGTCATTGTTGACGATTTATCATTTCAGGCTCCAAAACACGCGATTTTGACGCTTGCGAGTTTGTCGAGGAGCTTTTCGGTGGGCAGACTACCTCGATCTTGCCTTGGTGCGTGACGGGAGCTTGAGCGTACCCGACGCTGCGTAACGGCGCGTCCTTGCGATGGCGAAGAGGAGCGCATCGATTTCGACTGCATCGTCGATGCCGTCCTCGATACGAGGTCCAAAGGCATCGTGCCACGGACTTTTCGTGATGTATTTCACGATGCCCTCGACATCGGTCACGCTCTGGACATCAGCCGGTTCGTAGTCGGGTCGTCCTTGAACCTGAAGCTCCTCGGGGATCGCACGCATCCATTCTGCACTCCACTTCTCACGGCTCATCGTGTTCCGCCCCGAAGTGTAGCCGGGGGCGACGTGCATCAACACATGGAGGTGGGGATGGTAGTAGCCGGGACTTGGGGAACGGGAGACCTCCTTACGGATGAACCATCCGCGTAGACTTGGCACGGCCTTTAGCATGTCGGTGGCGCATTGAGTGACGAACTTGAGGTTGGCGCGAAGCTCCATGTCGGAGCAGTCGGCAACGGTGAACGTACCGAACCTCAGTTCGCGGGCCGGGATGTCCTGGACTACGCTCAAGAGCCGTCGCTGGAGCGCGTAGAACATGCGGCGGCTACATGCTGGACAGTAGGGACTTCCGCAACCTGACTTGAACCCGGCGCAGTTCTCCATCCTGCCGATGTAGTAGCCGCGAGTCAGGCCGGGAATACCTTCCGAGTCCATGACGACGGCCTGATGCACACCTTTGATCCAACTTGGGAACTCACTACCGACCGGCACGGCAAAACTCCAAGGGCACAATCTCCCGATGATGACGACCTTCCAGATTTCGACGGAAGAATGGGAGCTTGGCTAACGTAACGTGCTGCTCCACATAGACTTACGGCGTAGACCGTGTAAAGGACGTTGTTTTCACTATGTATGTACTATACGAAAGGTAGGGAGCATCGTGCTTGATGCCTGACCGCTGGGTGATGCTTCAGCGGGTCAACGTCTCCCGAGGAATGGAAGCCCGCCCTGAACGAACTTGATCCACCCGTCGGAACGAGGCTGGACTTCATGGAGAAACGGCGTCTTCCTTTTCTTCTTCTTCTTGGCTTTAGGCTGTTGGGGTGCAGCGTTTGAGTTCGGCTGTTGAGGTGCAGCCTTCGACTTCCGCTCCTTCCGTGGTCCGCGCACTACAGGCACTCCCATACCCGGCACTTCCTCGCGGAGGACTCGTATGTTGTCCACCCGGTCTGAGGACTTGGTACGCTTCGATTGGACCGGAACCTTCAGCTTCGGTTCCGTAGGAGGCGGTGGCACCACACGGACCTCCTTCACTGGCTTCGCCAGTGCGCGAACGGTTGGAGAACGGCGGGAGACAGGGCACGCAAGCATCAATGCTTCAGTGAGCGGGAGCCTCTGGCCCTTGTAGAACTTGCCGCTCTTCTTCGTGTCCATACGGGAGTCAGACAATGTGCTTCCGACTCGTTTCCAACTAACCCTGTTCCGCTTCTTCTGGCCCATGAGCAACCGGCTCCTCGTGCTGACCGTTGCATCCCATCGCGGCGGGCATCGTCGCGGAGGTCTCTCCCCGACTGCCACTCGCCCATACGATAGTGTGGATGCGCCTCCAACATTATCCCCACGATAGAGTGGATGGCAAGAGACCTCTGCATCTCGCTTGGAGAGCGCATACGCGAGTTGCGCCTGAAGCGGCACTGGCGTCAGATCGATCTTGCCGAGGAAGCCGGATTGCACGAGAACTACATCAGCGACCTCGAACTTGGGCGCAAGGAAGTGTGCTTGCGGACGCTCCACACACTCGCGGATGCGTTCGACCTGAAGACTTACGAACTCCTCAAGGGCATCGACGACTAAGATCGATAACTATGATCGTGACCTGCAACCAGTGCGGTAGTGTCGTGAAACTCACGAAGCACAACCTCACCTTCGTTGACCGCGACCGCGTTGAGTGCGAGTGCGGCAACGTCCTGCACGAGTGGAAGGGATCATATACATACTCGCCAGAACTCGTTGCTGGCCCCAACGCCGCTCCAGACGACGCGCCCGGCTCCGAATGAGGGTACAGCCCGTCGGAACACTTGACACGTTCTAAAAAGACTCAAAAAACTTCCGCGCAACCTGCGCGTGGTGGGATGTGGTTCCGCGCCCTGCCATTGTTCCCTGCATGGCATACGTGGGCTGCGGCGGGCCACACTGCGGGCCGTGCATGAGTGTGCAGAGACCGAATGGCTCACCACGTCTGCACTATATGCAGTCAGGTTGGGGTGTACTCCATCCTGACGATTTCACCTGACACTTATTACGTCAGGATAGGGCCGATTTCTTATTTTCTTGACAGTCTTCCCCGAAGGTCTTAGAGTTCATCTTGACACTCCCAAGGAGAACCACTCGGATGAGCAAGACCGAAGTACGGCACTACAATAAGACCGTCGGATACATTCGCGTTTCGTCTCTGGATCAACACACCGACCGTCAGCTTGACGGGCTGAAGCTGGACAAGACCTTCGTCGAGAAGGCCAGCGGGCGCGATCGGAACCGTCCACAACTTGAAGCGGCTCTCGACTACCTCCGGGAAGGCGACCGGCTCATTGTCCACTCCCTCGACCGGCTCGGGCGCAACCTCGTTGACCTCAAGACCATCGTGACGGACCTAACAGGCCGAGGTGTCACGGTGGAGTTCGTCAAGGAGCATCTGACGTTCACTGGGCACGACGACCCTATGAGTCATCTGCTTCTGGGCATCATGGGGAGCTTCGCCGAGTTCGAGCGGTCCCTTATTCGGGAACGACAAAGGGAGGGGATCGCCCTGGCGAAGAAGGCGGGCGTCTACAAGGGTCGGAAGCCCTCCTTGGATGATGCCAAGCTCAAGGAACTCAAGCGTCGGATCGCGTCGGGGGAGAAGAAGGCCGCAATCGCTCGGGACTTCGGCATAAGCCGCGAAACGCTCTACAGCTACCTCCGCTGACGCGCTTCAGATGGCACAAACGCGCTTGCGTTAGAATGCGTGTCGAGTCCAATTCACAACCACACAGCACGACCCGAGCCGGTCTCTAGGCGATGAGGGAAGCATGGCAAAACTTACAGAGCAGGAACAGCAGGAAGTCGTCCGGTTTATCGAGGCGGGCAAGCCTCTCCCGGATCAATACCGTTTTCTTCTCTTCGACGACAAGAGGGAAGTCGAACTCGTCTGGAACGGGAAGACGAACGAAGTTACGAACGTAGTCCTGCCGTTTCAGGTGATCGAGCAGGTGGACGAGCCACGAGCGGAGAAGCCGGAAGACCTTGCACTTCAGCCGGGTCTGTTCGACGCACGCGGACGGCAGTTGAAGGGCTGGACGAACAAACTCATCTGGGGCGACAACAAGCTCATTCTGTCCTCGCTGAAGAACGGACCTCTGCGGGACGAGATCGAAGCGCAAGGTGGGCTGAAGCTCATCTACATCGATCCTCCCTTCGATGTCGGCGCGGACTTCAGCATGGACATAGAAATAGGCGAAGACACCTTTACGAAGAAGCCCGGAATCTTGGAGGAGATTGCCTACCGGGATACATGGGGCAAGGGCAGGGATTCCTTCATATCGATGATCTATGAGCGTCTTCAACTGATGGAGGGACTGTTGTCCCCGGATGCGAGTATCTTCGTACATTGCGACTGGCGCGTGAACGCGCTCATCCGAATGGCCCTCGATGAGGTCTTTGGCAAGGACAACTTCAGGAACGAGATTTATTGGTACTACTACAACAAGATGCCTGATACCCGGAAAGGTGTGTTCCCCAGAGCTACGGACACGATCTTCTGGTATGTCAAGAATCACGCCTCCCGTTATCATTTCGAGCCGTTGTTGGAGAAACGAGCGGCACCGGTCAAACAACTCCAGCGAGTAAAGATCGACGGACGAATGGTGAACGCCCGTGATGAACAGGGCAACGTTCTGTACAGCGAACGCGCCGAGCGAGTGGTAGATAACGTATGGCGTCTGTCTATGCTCCAACCTGCCGATAAGACACAGAATCTTGGCTACGCCACGCAGAAACCTGAGACGATTGCTGATCGGATCATCCGTGCATGTACAGAGAAGGGTGATTTGGTGGCCGACTTCTTTGTTGGTTCCGGGACTACTGCTGCTGTAGCCGAGAAGCTGGGACGTAGATGGATCGTTTCGGACCTCGGGAAGTTCGCCATCCACACTACCCGGAAGCGCATGATAGGCGTCCAACGTGAGCTGAAGGCAACCGGGAGAGATTATCGCGCCTTCGAGATTCTCAACCTGGGCAAGTACGAACGCCAGCATTACGTCGGAGTCAATCCCAACCTGCGGGAAGCGGAACAGCAAGCGCAGATGGCGCGGAAGGAAATCGAGTTTCTCGAACTGATCCTGCGGGCGTACCGGGCGGAAAAGACTGACGGCTTCAAGACGTTCCACGGGAAGAAAGCCGGGCGACTCGTATCAGTTGGCCCGGTGAACCTCCCCGTTACACGTCTGTACGTCGAAGACGTGATCGCCGAGTGCAAACAGAAGCGCATCACTCGCGTCGATATCCTCGGGTTCGAGTTCGAGATGGGACTGTTCCCGAACGTGCTGGACGAAGCCCGAGCCAAGGGTATAGACATCGCCCCGAAGTACATTCCGGCTGAAGTCTTCGATAAACGAGCCGTCGAGAAGAATCAAGTCCGGTTCCACGATGTCTCGTATATCGAAGTGAAGCCGCACGTCGGCAAGAGTGAAGCGGGGCTACCCACAGTGGCCGTGGAACTGACCGATTTCAGCGTCTTCTACTCGCAGGATTCTCGCGCATCAGCGGAAGCAAGAGTTAAAAACGGCGGAAGCACCACGTATATCGAAAAAGGGACGATCTACAAGCTAACCAAGAGCAAGACCGGGGTGACATCCGTCGAGGCACTGACGAAGAAGTGGTCGGACTGGATCGACTACTGGGCAGTGGACTTCGATTACGAGAGCAAGAGGGAGATCATCCGGCGACCGCTCGTTCTTGAGAATCAACCCGTCCTGGTCGGGATGGAAGAGGAGCTTGCACCCGCGCAGCGTCCGCTTGAGGAGTACGAGGAAGTCTGGACCGGCGACTACATCTTCGAGAATGAGTGGCAAGCCTTCCGCACGAAGAAGGATCGGACGCTGGAACTCCGAAGTGTTGCGAAGGAGTGCGAACCCGGCGACCGTGTGATTGCAGTCAAGGTGGTGGACATCTTCGGCAACGACACCATGACCATTGTCCGGCTGCACCTGAATGGCAAGGCCAAGGGAGGCAAACGCTAATGGCCCTTCATCCGAAGTTCCCGTCTTCTCCGTATGCCATCCTCAACCCGGATGTTCGGTGGTTCCCAGCGGATGAAGCTCTTCGGGACACTACCGCTGATAAGCTCATGCCTCCGCTCGTTCCCACACTACGCAAGAAGGTGAAGGAGTGGCGGGAGAGCGGATATGACGGCGCGTCGGACACGAGCCGTAGTCTGCTGAACTGGTGGTTCGCTACGCCGAAGCTCTGGCCCCAACCGGACGGTACGCTAGGCGACTTCCAATACTACTTCGCACAGCGAGAGGCGATGGAGACCATCGTCTACCTCTACGAAGTCGTAGGGGCGAAAGACAAGCACGATCTGATGCGGTTTGACTCATCCGGCCTTGTGTCGGGCGGTATGTTCGATGAGAGTTGGCTTCGGTTCGTCGTCAAGATGGCAACCGGATCGGGGAAGACAAAGGTTCTCAGCCTTGCGTTGGCTTGGAGCTTCTTCCACAAGACGTATGAGCCGGATTCCAAGCTCTCCCGGAACTTCCTCGTCATCGCTCCCAACATCATCGTCTTGGACCGTATCCGCAAGGACTTCGACGGGCTGCGCATCTTCCTGAAGGACGACCCGGTGTTGCCTGAGAACGGGATGGACGGGCGCAACTGGAGGGACGACTTCCAACTGACCCTGCACATTCAGGACGATGTGAAGGTGACGCAGAAGACCGGCAATATCTTCCTGACCAACATTCATCGCGTCTACGCGGGGAATGACATCCCGGCTACTGCCGACGATGAGAACACGATGGACTACTTCCTTGGCCCTCGACCGACCGGAGCGACCACGGACCAGAACGTTGACCTGGGGATGATCGTACGGGAGATTGACGAACTCATGGTGCTGAATGACGAGGCGCACCACATCCACGATCCCGAGATGGCGTGGTTCAAGTCCATCCAAGACATCCACAATCGGCTTCTTCAGAAGGGGGCGTCTCTCTCCCTTCAGGTGGACGTGACTGCTACGCCGAGAGCGAACAACGGGGCCATCTTCGTGCAGACCATTGCCGACTACCCGCTGGTGGAAGCTATAGCTCAGAACGTGGTGAAGCATCCGGTCCTGCCCGATGGTCCGAGCCGCGCCAAGCTCGTAGAGCGGCAGAGCGCGAAGTACACAGAGAAGTACGCCGACTATCTGGACCTCGGAGTGATCGAGTGGCGGAAGGCCAGCGAAGAGCACGACAAGATGGGAAAGAAGGCCATCCTGTTCGTGATGACGGACGACACGCGCAACTGCGATGACGTTGCCGAGTACCTGCGAGGCCACTATCCCGATCTTGCGGGCGACGCCACGCTGGTGATCCATACGAATAAGAGTGGTGAGATTTCTGAGTCCACTTCCAGCAAGAACAAGGAGGAGTTGGACAAGCTTCGTGAGCAAGCCAACTCGATAGACAGTTGGGATAACCCGGCCAAGGCTATCGTCTCCGTGATGATGCTGAAGGAAGGTTGGGACGTTCGGAACGTGACCACCATCGTCGGACTGCGGGCGTTCGCAGCTCCGAGCAACATCCTGCCGGAACAGACCCTAGGGCGTGGACTGCGCAAGATGTACCGGGGCGACGTGGAAGAGTACGTCAGTGTGGTCGGGACGGACGCTTTCATGGACTTCGTTGAGTCCATCAAGAATGAAGGTGTGGAACTTGAGCGGAAGCCGATGGGTAGCGGCACCGGTCCGAAGACTCCGCTGATGATCGAAGTGGACGAGGAGAACGAGCGCAAGAACCTCGATGCGCTGGACATAGCACTTCCGCGCCTGACTCCCCGCGTCTACCGGGAGTACAAGAACCTCGCAGACCTCGATGAAGCCGGGATGGGGCATGAGAAGGTTCTGTACCAGAACTTCTCAGAGGAGGAACAGCGGGAGATCGTCTTCAAGGACGTAACGAGCGGCGAAGTGACGCACACGACGATTCTGGACACTGCCGGAATTGCCGACTACCGCAGCGTCATCGGCTACTTCGCACAGACGATCATGCGTGACCTGCGTCTGGTTAGTGGTTACGACGCGCTGTATGGCAAGATCAAGTCCTTCGTCCGGCAGCAGCTTTTCGGAACCGAAGTTGACCTCGAAGCACCGAACACGTTGCGCAACCTCTCAGAGCTTCCAGCCACCCGGACGATCCTTGAGAGCTTCAAGAAGGCCATCAATGCCCTGACCGTGCGGGAGAAGGGCGATGCTGAAATCCGCGACCGGATCAAGCTGCGGGACACTCGCCCCTTCGTTGCGAAGGAACAGGGCTACGTCGTCTCCAAGAAGAGCGTCTTCAATCGCACCATCGGCGACAGCCGGTTGGAGCTGGAGTTCGCCAGCTTCCTTGAGGACTGCACGGACGTGCAATCGTATGCCAAGAACTACCTGGCTGTTGGGTTCAAGCTGGATTACGTCAAGGCAGACGGCGACATCTCCAACTACTACCCGGATTTCATCGTCAAGCTGCACGACGGGACCGTATGGCTTGTGGAGACGAAAGGCCGAGAGGACACGAACGATCCGGGCAAGTGGGATCGGCTTCAGCAGTGGTGCGCTGATGCGTCACGGCTCGATCCGGGACGGGAGTACCGGGCACTGTTCGTGCGGGAGGAGGATTGGGGCCGCTACAAACCGAAGACCTTCCATGATGCCGTCGCTGTGTTCGGGGGCACTGCACCCGAGCCGGTCTTGTCGTAATGATGGAGCGGACTGCACACTATGCAACCGAACTCCACTTTGAGGCACTACAACGCTTCCGACCCTCCGAGTGGAGGCTGACGTAGTTTGACGTGGCACGAAGCGCACACAGAGGCACTGACGGCCTCCGTGGGGCAACCTAACGCATGACCTGCTTTCGTGGGGAGCATTTGACGTGACCATTTCTATCGAACGATGCCGGGAACTACTGGGATCGGAAGCGGACGGTAAGACGGACGAGCAGCTACAGCATTTCATCGACGAGCTTGATAGTGCGTCGGCGACCTTCTACGACCAGATTCAAGAGGCATGGAAGCGTGATCCTGATTCAGTGCGCTGGTTTGTACACGCTCAACAAACGGGGGAGTCAGAATGAGCGGGTTGGCAGTTGTCTATGTAAGGGTGAGTAGCGCAGAGCAGGTCGAAGGCTACAGCTTGGAAGTTCAAGAACGCGACTGCCGGGAGTATTGCGACCGTCACAACCTCGCAGTTGACCGCGTATTCGTTGACGCGGGCGAATCTGCAAAGACTGCCAATCGTCACGAGTTCCAAGCTCTCTTCGCGTACATCGCACAGAAGCAAAACCGGACAAGAGTGACACACGTCGTAGTGGATCGGCTAGACCGGTTCAGTCGCAGCGTGGACGACGGTGCTATTTACCGATCCAAGCTGTCTTCCTGGGGGATCAAGCTCCGCTCCGTCAAAGAGCAAATCGACGAATCTCCCATCGGCAGATACATGACAACGGTGTTCAGTGCAAATGCGCAGTTGGACAACGACATGCGCCGTATCCATACCGGCAACGGTATGCAAGCAGCGGTGGAAGGTGGCCGATGGTGCTGGCCCGCTCCGTTGGGGTACTTGCCCGGTAGGAGCAAGAAACAACCATCGCTTACCCCCGATCCAGAACGCGCACCCCTCGTTGCGGAGTTGTTCACAAGAGTGGCCGATGGTCAGACCTTGATGGATGCTGTCGAGTGGGCGAGGGTGATCGGTCTACGCGGTCGGAGAGGCGGCGAACTTACAACGAGCACAGCGTCAAGGCTGCTTAGGAATCCCATCTACAAAGGGCGGCTTGAGCTTCCGAACTGGGGTGTGTCACGCGAGGGCGACTTCGCCGCTATCGTATCGCCTGAGTTATGGGGACGAGTTCAGGTCGTATTGAACGGCAATGCAGACGCGGTGATGGTCCCTCATACGAAGGTGAACGAGTTGTATCCACTTCGCGGCGTGATCGTCTGCGACAAATGCGGCAAGCTGGCTACAGCATCCACGAGTAAAGGTCGGAATGGGAGGTTCGCGTACTATCACTGCGCAAGGGGAGCCGGGCATCTCAGCATCCGGGTTGACAAGGCGGAAGGAGCGTTCATTGAGGTACTGGAAAGCTGGTGCCGAACCAGCCGAGGATGCGAGTTGTTGAGGAGGTCTTCCGCGACGTTTGGAACCGGAAGAACGCTTCTTCACAGTCGGATCGGGAACGTCTCGAATCTAGGTTGACAACGCTTACTGCCCGCAAGCGGAGAGTCATGGACCAGATGCAAGATGGGGTGCTCACTGGCGAGGACTTCCGCGTTCTATACGACTCCCTCAACGCGCAGCTTGCCGAGACGGAGACGGAGTTGAACGCTGTCCGGGCAAACGGTCCCGAGTTGGATGTGGACACAGCCTTCGGGTATTTGAGCCATTTAGTTTGGAACCAGCATATCTTCTATCAGGACAGCGACTTAGAGGAGAAAAGGCGGGTAGCTCGGACGATCTTCCCTGCCGGAATCCGATGCTCCAAAGATGGGTTTGGAACCGCCGTAACGCACAGTCTTTTCAGCGTCTTAGCGGATGAATCGGTGTCCCCAGAACATTTGGTAGCGCTACCGGGAATCGAACCCGGGTTTTAAGATTGAGAATCTCACGTCCTAACCCCTAGACGATAGCGCCATTGCAATCAGCAGGCTTTGCCACGATTCATTGACTTCCTGTCCACCGCCGGCCGGAACGGGCCTTGCAAATGAGCCTGCGGACACCCCGCAACCCCACCGCGGCGAAAGACCGGACAGTAAGGAACCGACAGCAACAACGGTCATGCTGTTGACCTTATCCAGTATCGCAAGCTGAACGGAAATTGGCAATTCGTTCCAGCCGCCCGCGGGGAGCAAGGAGAACCCCACCCGCTCCCGGTCCTCATTCACGCCCCACCTACCAGCTTCAGCGGTGGCAGTCGACGCGAGAAACAGAAGCCATCAACATGAATTGCCCACTATATCTCACAAAACACGAGCCGGATTGAGTCATGGCGAGGGATAGCAGAATCCCCGCCTTAGTTACTTTTGTCTAGCTTCTTTAGTGCTCTTGATCCTGTTTGCTCAAACGTTTTACTATTCGCCCGCAATTGAAAGATGTGCCGGCCCGTTTCGGTCGCGGATCGTGAAAAGAGCATTGAGGAAAATGCTCGCGCGACACCTCCAAACGAGAGCGAAATGTGGGCGCCGGCCAGCGTGCGAAGCCAATGATTTGTATCTTATCCCGGCTTCTTTTCTCTGAACGCACGTGAACTGATTGTGGCTGCGATTCCCAGTTGCTTTGGTTTCTACGCTTGACCTTTCGCAGCACACGCTTTCTTGCCCTACATCTCGACCACTGGATTTGGCGCATTCGAGAGAGCGGATGCGCCCATCACATACCGGCATCCTTACCGCACGCTCACTTGCTCACCAATGCATTGCGCGCCGGATGCAAAGGAGGATCTATGCAAAAACGCGCCTTCACACCGTTGCGCAACCCGCTCGTTTTCCATCGGTCACAGTTTTCTTTTCGAATTACTGTCACCCTTCTGCTTTTTCTCGCATCGTGCGCGGCATATGCCCAGCACGTCGCCAATCCCTTCGCCGGCGCAACGCAGTATGTCAGCCCGGACTGGGCAAACGAAGTAAAAGCAGCAGCCTCCGCTCAGCCAGCTGGTTCCACGCTCGCCAACCAGATGAACGTGGTCGCCACATATCCCACGGCGGTGTGGCTCGATCACATCGGCGCGATTTACGGCGGCGCCGCGAACAGCGGGCGAATGAGCCTGCAGGCGCACATCAATTCCGCGCTCTCGCAGCAGTCGGGTTCTGGACAGCCGATCGTTGTCACGCTCGTCATCTACGATCTTCCCGATCGCGATTGCGCTGCGCTGGCCTCGAACGGCGAGTTGAGCATTGCCGGCGGCGACACGGTCATCGGTCCCACCGGCGCCTCGGAGACCCTGACCGGAACCGGCCTCCAGGAATACGAAAACGACTACATCACGCCGATCTTTAACATCCTCCAGCCCTTCGGAAGCAACGCGAACATCCGCTTCGTTCTCGTCGTCGAGGATGACTCGTTGCCCAACCTGATCACGAACACCGGTGAGTCGCCGAATTCGCCCATCGCCAACTGCGTCGCCGCCAATGGCGGTGTCTCCGGTTCGCCTTCGCTGAATGGCGTCTACGTGCAGGCAATTCAATATGCGCTCAGCACATTCCATCAACTGCCCAACGTTTACAACTATCTCGACGTGGGCCACCACGGATGGCTTGGTTGGCCGAATAACTTCCAGGCAGCCGTTCCTTTCCTCACTTCCGTCGCGAAGGGAACCACTGCGGGAGTGGCCAGCGTTGACGGCTTCATCACCAACACCGCCAACTACGGGCCGACGAAAGAGCCCTTCATGACCGCCACAGAATCGATCGGCGGAAACCCCGTGAACTCGGCTTCGTTCTTTCAATTCGACACCTACATCGACGAAGAAGACTATGCCGCCGCACTGGACGCAGCCTTCGTTCAAGCTGGCTTCCCGTCAACGCTCGGGTTCCTCATCGATACGTCGCGCAATGGCTGGGGCAGTTCCAGCCGTCCCACAGGTCCGAGCTCCAGCACGGATGTAAATACCTTCGTCAATGCGAGCAAGATCGACCTGCGCGACAGCATGGGGCAGTGGTGCAACCAGCCCAACGCCGGCCTCGGCGTGCCGCCCACGGTAAACCCGGGTGGCTTCGCGAACCTCTCCGCCTATGTGTGGATCAAGCCTCCGGGAGAATCGGACGGCAACTATCCGGGCAGCGTATACAACGGCGTCACGTCCACAACGGGCGACCCCAACTGCAATCCGACACACGACAATTCGCTGGCCAACAATCAGCCCACCAATGCAGTGGCGAACTCTCCCAAGGCGGGAACCTTCTGGGTGCCGTACTTCACCATGCTCGTGCAGAATGCCTTTCCCGCCGTCCCCGCAACAACGGCGCCTGGCTTCAGCATCTCCGCCAGCGGCGCTTCCGTAGAGCAGGGAACCTCGGCCACTGACAGCGTGACGGTTTCGGCCATCAACGGCTTTAGCGGTACCGTTGCCCTTTCCGTCAGCGGGTTGCCGTCAGGCGTAACAGCCTCGTTCAACCCTGCATCGGTCACAGGCTCGGCAGGCAGCACGCTCACATTCACCGCCTCTAACACTGCCACGGTGGGCGCGGCCACGGTCACAATCACCGGAACCAGCGGCTCGACAACCGAGACTGCGACGCTCACTTTAACGGTGACCGCGGAGCCCAACTTCAGCATTTCAATTTCACCAACGTCGCTCAATCTGCCGCCGAACACCAATCCCACAGCGACGGTTACAGTCACCTTCGTCGGCGGACTGACGGGCAGCGTTTCACTGAGCGCCGCCAATCTTCCCTCGGGGGTCGGCGCCAACTTCAGCCCGTCTTCCCTGAACTCCAGCGGAACGTCGACAGTCAATTTCACCTCTCAGTCGAACACGCCGGCGGGCACCGCTAACATCTCCATTGTTGGGACCGATGGTTCCATCTCCCATTCCGCAACGCTTGCGCTCACTACCGGATCTTCATCGTCGGGCTTCACGCTTGCGGCTTCCCCGTCGTCGCTCTCGGTAACGCAGGGCTCAACCGCAACCGACACCATCACCGTCACCGACACGGGCGGATTCACCGGCAGCGTCACCCTTGCCGCCTCCGGCTTGCCCAGCGGCGTGACCGCGTCGTTCGGCACCAACCCCACAACCGGCAGCAGCGTCGTCACGTTCACCGCCAGCAGCACGGCCACCACCGGAGCATTCACCGTCACCATCAACGGAACCTCCGGCTCCACAACGGCGTCCACCAACATCACGCTCAGCGTTGCAGCCAAAACCACGCCCGGCTTCACGCTGTCTCCATCGGCATCGTCGCTGTCTGTAACACAGGGCGCAAGCGCAACCGACACCATCACCGTCACCGACACGGGCGGCTTCACCGGCAGCGTCACCCTCGCTGCTTCCGGCTTGCCCAGCGGAGTAACCGCGTCGTTCGGCACCAACCCCACAACCGGCAGCAGCGTGGTCACGTTCACGGCCAGCAGCACGGCCACCACCGGCACATCCACGGTGACCATCACTGGAACCTCGGGCACCACGACGGCATCCACCAACATCGCGCTCACCGTTGCAGCCAAAGCCACGCCGGGCTTCACGCTGTCGCCATCGGCGTCATCGCTCTCGGTCACGCAGGGCGCAAGCGCGACTGACACCATCACCGTCACCGACACGGGCGGATTCACCGGCAGCGTCACCCTGGCCGCCTCCGGCTTGCCCAGCGGCGTAACCGCGTCGTTCGGCACCAACCCCACAACCGGCAGCAGCGTGGTCACGTTCACGGCCAGCAGCACGGCCACCACCGGAACATCCACGGTGACCATCACCGGAACCTCGGGCTCGACGACCGCGTCCACCACCATCGCATTGACGGTCAACGCATCCGGATCGGGCGTCGCCTGCCACGTGATCTACTCCATCACCAACCAGTGGCCGGGCGGCTTCGGCACGGCCATCACGATCCAGAACACCGGAACCACGAACTGGACAAGCTGGTCGCTCACCTGGGCCTTCGCCAACGGCCAGACCGTCACCCAGTTGTGGAACGGCAATGTGTCGCAGAGCGGAGCCAACGTCACCGTAACCAACATGAGCTACAACGGCTCCATCGCCGCAGGTGGAAGTTACAACGGCATGGGATTCAACGGTAGCTGGAACAACACCACAAACTCCGTTCCAACCTCGTTCGCTGTTAACGGCACGGCGTGCCACTAGGCGAACACTACACAGCAAGCGGAGCAAGCTTCACGGCTTGCTCCGTTTCTGTTTGGGTGCAGCACCCCCTCGGGACCTCGCAAAAGGAGACAAACGATGAATACACGGAAACAATTCAAGGCTAGTGGCAGAAACGGCCGAATCAGCCTCCGATCGACAATCGTATTGGCTGCACTGTGCGTGGGCATCCTTGCAATGCCCCGCACCACGGCCGCGCAATCCAGTTGTTCGCAATTCGATGTAACGCCGCTTGATGGCGGCGTCTACAACTTCCAGATGAATGAGTTTGACTCATCGCTGCAAGAATGCGCCACCATCAACGGAATCGGCTTCACGATCACGACTGCCAATTTCAACAATGCCACGAATGGCTCGCCCGCGACATACACCTCGGTTTATCGCGGCTGCCACTGGGGTACGTGCACTTCGTCGAACCCATTTCCGATTGAAGAGAACAACATTGCCTCGGCCACGTCCAGCGTCAGCATCACCCAGCCGTCAGGCTACAACAACGATGCCGCTTACGACATCTGGTTTAACCAGACCTCCACGACATCCGGCCAGCCCAACGGCACCGAAATCATGATCTGGCTCAATCACCAGGGGTCGATCCAACCGTTCGGCTCCCAGGTCTCCACCGTTACCATCGACGGCGCAAACTGGGCGGTTTGGACCGGAAATCAAAGCTCCTGGAAGATTGTCTCCTATGTCGCCGACACGCCCGTGACCTCTGTCAGCAATCTGAACCTCCTTCCGTTTTTCTCGGATGCCGTTTCGCGAGGCAGTCTCCAAACCAGCTGGTGGCTGATCGACGTTGAGTACGGCTTCGAGATATGGACAGGCGGCCAGAATCTCGCGACGAGCAACTTCAGCGTGAGCGCAGCCGCGGGCAACGGCGGAAGCTGCTCCACCGTGCCCTCTGCTCCCAGCGGACTCAGGGGCACGGCCGCATCTTCAAGCACCATCAACTTGAGTTGGACCGCTGATACCGCTCCTGCCAACTGCACCATCTCTGGCTACAACGTCTATCGCAGCACGACGAGCGGTTTCACGCCTTCGTCGAGTAACCAGATTGCAAGCGGCGTTACGGCCACCAGTTATTCCGATACCGGACTCGCAGCTTCCACCGCGTACTATTACGCGATCAAAGCGATAGATGCGGCCGGTTCATCGAACGCTTCGGCTCAGGCCAGCGCCACCACGCAGTCATCTGGCGGCGGAGGCGGCACATGCACAGTGGATTACTCCATCAGTAACTCGTGGTCCGGGGGCTTCGGCGCGTCCATCAGCATCAAGAACAACGGAACCACCGCCATTTCCAGCTGGGCCCTGGCGTGGACCTTTGCCAATGGACAGACCATCACGCAGTTCTGGAATGGCGTGGAGTCGCAAAACGGAGCCACTGTGACGGTGAAGAACGAGAGTTACAACGGCAGCATTCCCGCCGGCGGCACTGTCACTGGGCTCGGCTTCAACGGCACATGGAACAACTCGACGAATGCGATTCCCTCCGTGATTTCGCTCAACGGAACCGCCTGCACAGTCAACTAGCCCACTCGTGCAACAGGAATGGAGATTCCACCATGTTCAACAGGATTTCCTCCCGCTTCGGTGCGGCGGCGGCGGCAGCCAGTATGGCTCTCGCCGCTGCCCTCGTGGCGCCCTCGGCTTCAGCTCAGGGCGCCGGCTACTGGCATACAAGCGGCAACAAGATTGTCGACTCGAACGGCACACAGGTGCGCCTGGCTGGAGTCAATTGGTACGGTTTTGAGACAACTGACTACATAATTCACGGCCTCTGGGCGCAGGATTACCACACCATCCTGAATAACATCAAAAGCCTGGGCTATAACGTGATCCGCATCCCTTTCTCCGACCAGCTGGTGGAAAGCGATCCGGTTCCGACTAACTATGCCGCATCTGCCGGTCCGGGGTTCGTCAACACTGACCTAAAGGGGCTCACCGGGCTGCAGGTCATGGACACCGTGATCCAGAACGCGGGAAACATCGGTCTGCGCGTAATTCTGGACAACCACCGCTCCGAAGCCGGCAACAGCAACGAGGCGAATGGCCTTTGGTATACAAGCTCCTATCCGCAAGCTAACTGGATCGCCGACTGGCAGACCATGGTCAACCGGTACTCGAGTTTCAAAGATCCCGATGGGAATCCGATTGTCATCGGCGTGGACCTCCGCAACGAGCCTCACCTTGGGGTGAACGGATCCGATACCGGCGCCTGCTGGACCGGCGACACGGCCACCAGCGGAAGCTATACCGGCTGTCCCGTAACTAACACAGCCCAAAACTGGCCGGTGGCTGCTCAAGCCGCCGGAAATGCCGTGCTGGCCATCAATCCCCACTTACTCGTCTTCGTCGAAGGAATCGATTGCTACAGCGGCTCCTGCGATTGGCAAGGCGGAAACCTCGCGGGCGTCGCCTCGAACCCTGTAGTGCTCAACGTTGCCAACCAACTGGTGTATTCCGCACACGACTACGGGCCGAATCTCTTCCAGCAGCCGTGGTTCAACAGCAGCACCACCAACGCCAGCCTCGTAGCCGTGTGGAACAAGTACTGGGGATATATCAACAACGCCGGCACAGCTCCGGTCTGGGTCGGTGAATTCGGCACCGATAACAACAGCTCCGATCTCCAAAGCTCAGCCGCAGGCAGCCAGGGACAATGGTTTCAGGACCTGGTGGGCTTTATCCAGGCGAATCCAACCCTCAACTGGACCTATTGGGCTTTGAACGGCGAGGACGAGTACGGGCTGCTCGATTCCACTTACGATGCAACGCCGGCCAGTGCAACCAAGCAATCCATGTTGGCCGCGATGCAATTCCCGCTCACCGGTGGCGGCGGCCTGGCGTGTCCTGTCCCTACCGCCGTTCCGACAAACTTCACCGGGACCGCCGCATCTTCCAGCCAGATCAACCTGAGCTGGAATGCTGTCCCGCCATCGGCAACCGGCTGCACAATCACCTACGACATCTTCAGCAGCACAACCCAATCCTTCACTCCGTCGCCGAGCAATATGATCGCCAGCGGAGTCACAGGCACGACTTACTCAGCCACCGGCCTGAAGGCATCCACTCAGTATTACTTTGCGGCAGAGACCGTCGACGTCACCGGCGCAACTCAGCCGTCGAGCATTCTTGGCGTCGAGACCCTCGCAGGCAGTTCGTCAGGCTTCACACTTGCGGCCTCCCCGTCGTCGCTCTCGGTAACGCAGGGCGCAAGCGCAACTGACACCATCACCGTCACCGACACGGGTGGATTCACCGGCAGCGTCACCCTTGCCGCCTCCGGTTTGCCCAGCGGCGTAACCGCGTCGTTCGGCACCAACCCCACAACCGGCAGCAGTGTGGTCACGTTCACGGCCAGCAGCACCGCCACCACCGGAGCATTCACCGTAACCATCAACGGAACCTCCGGCTCCACAACCGCGTCCACCAACATCACGCTCAGCGTCGCGGCCAAAACCACGCCCGGCTTCACGCTGTCGCCATCGGCGTCATCGCTCTCGGTCACGCAGGGCGCAACCGCAACAGACACCATCACCGTCACCGACACGGGCGGATTCACCGGCAGCGTCACCCTTGCCGCTTCCGGCTTGCCCAGCGGCGTTACGGCGGCATTCGGCACGAACCCCACAACCGGCAGCAGCGTGGTTACGTTCACGGCCAGCAGCACGGCCACCACCGGAGCATTCACCGTAACCATCAACGGAACCTCCGGCTCCACAACCGCGTCCACGCACATCACGTTGACGGTCAACGCATCCGGATCGGGCGTCGCTTGCCACGTGATTTACTCCATCACCAACCAGTGGCCGGGCGGCTTTGGCACGGCCATCACCATTGAAAACACCGGAACCACGAACTGGACGAGCTGGTCGCTCACCTGGGCCTTCGCCAACGGCCAGACTGTCACCCAGTTGTGGAACGGAAATGTGTCGCAGAGCGGAGCCAACGTCACCGTAACCAACATGAGCTACAACGGCTCCATCGCCGCCGGCGGAAGTTACAACGGCATGGGCTTCAACGGCAGCTGGAACAACACCACAAACTCCGTTCCAACCTCGTTCGCAGTGAATGGCACAACGTGCAAGTAACCACGCCCGAAGCGACGAACCGGTCGAACGAAGATCGGAGTGCATAAATCTCCGTCTTTGGAACCAACAGCGTGGAGAGTCTTCTCTCCACGCTGTTGCATTTTCACCGTCGCCGCAATCCAGCGCATTAACTCAAATATCTCAACGCCTTCGCCCGGCCCAGACCCCCTCTGCGGTCCGCTGCAGCCTCCTAAATACGTTCAGTTTCGCGTCATTTACTAAATTGATTCCCACCAAAAAGAGGCATGCCGCCACACTGTTAACACATTGCTTGTTAACACTTTCAGCGATATGAATGTACCTGTAAGTTGATTGACCATCAAATTCTCAGCTTCTACTCTTGACTCGTTTTCACACGTGAGCGTCCTCGTACTAACGCCGGGCGCGGGGCACTTTGAGTTTCCACGGCACCTGCATGATCGGACTTCTGTTCGACTGCAAAACTTTCTGGAGGGGGTCGAAATGACCAGATTGAATTCCTTTATTCGGCGCACTCTGCTGGCCGCCGCGATGCTTGGTTTCCTGTTGTTACAGTTGCCTGCAAACGCCGCGCCTCTCAACTCCAACACATCTTCCGTTACCCTCACCGCATCGCTCGCGGAGTCACTCACTATCTCGACCACCGTTAGCTCTGTGACCTTCAACCTGGTGAACGGATCTACCGTAACGGGCAGCGCCGGCGTTCCGATCACGACGTCGTGGGTGCTTGGCCCGAGCCGCACGTCGGTGATTCTGTATGGGTCTTTCGCCAGCTCGACGGCGGCCCTCACCGATAGCTACACGACGCCGGACAACATTCCATCCGCCGATGTGCTTGGCCAGGTAACGACAGGCACTCCGACCACCTATACGGCGTTCAGCCAGACAAACAGCGGATTCGGCGCCGCCTCAGCCAGCCTTCTCCTGTTCAACCAGGCCATCTCCAGCACGAATGCAAATTTCGTGTCCAACCGCAGCGACACGCTGAACCTTGAGATCGCCACCCCGGCGAGCCTTCCCGCGGGAACCTACACAGGCACGCTGACCCTGCAGGCGCAGGCAAACTAGACCGTTGACGTGGCTCCTTGAAACAGGAGCGTCGCACAAGGCGCCTGCCGGTATGAGGATGACCTCAACGCCGGCAGGCCCTCGGCGAAGCCGAGCAAATTCCCGGCAAGACAAAATCTTCGCCGGCAACTTAGGGCCAACACGGACGACCGGGCCGAGGACGGAATTATGAAACACGGGCCGCGCATCGGAATGAGTCTGACTCTATTGCTGGTGATCGCTTCGGCGTGCCTGGCGCAGTCTGTATCGCCGATCATCACCGAATACAAGGAGAAGGGCGAAGGCAAGATCGAACTCTCCAACAACACGCTGTCGCCGCTGGTTGTCACAATCCAGCCCATGAGCTTCAGCATTGCCAGGGACGGAACCGCGATCTACCGCCCGCTCGATCCTTCGATCCACGTTGACCTCTCGACCACCAGCGTTCGCCTCGAGCCCCGGCAGGATTACTACGTGTTCTACAAAACGCGCGCCGATTCCCTGCCCGCCTGGTACACCATCTACGCGACCTTCTCGCCAATCCAGCGCGGCCCGGGAATCAACGTCCGCATCATGCTGCCCCACACGGTGTACCTCTACCAGAAGGAATCACTGCGCCGCGAAGATGTGCGCGTGGGTGAGGTCACCTATCTCCCCGAAAAGAAGTTGGTGGTCTGCGACATTGAGAACATCAGCAAGGCATACGGAAGGATGCGGGAAGGAACAATCCAGGCGGGCAAGGATTCAGTGCCCGTGAACGGATTCCCGCTCCTGCCGGGCAGTCCGCGGGTTCTTCAGATTCCGTGGACGAGCAGCAAGACTCCCGAGCAGATCAGTCTTCACTTCGATCGGTTCGAAATAAAGCTGCCCGTGAACCAGGGTCCGCCCAGCCTGATTGCGTCCGCGAAGTAGGCGCGAGCGAGGAAACCGATACGGCCATGCCGCGCGCCCTTCGAGCCATTTCGATTTTTGCCGCCGCCTGCCTCTGCCTGTGCATGGCGCGCGCGCAGGTGTATGAGCTGAGCGGAGGCAATTCGTCGCTGTACGAAGCCGGCGGCGGAACACTCGCGGTGCATGGGCCGAGCTACAACGCATCCATCGGCGCCGGCGTTATCGGCGGCCATTTTGCCTACGGCGCCAAAATGGAGAAAGCCGTCGGCAAAAATGTTTACTCCGCGGGCGACGAGCAGATCGACTTTCTGCTGCCCACCGATGTCTTCGACCCCAGCCACTACCTCTTCGCGCGCGGCCTTGGCATGAAAACAAAGCGCGACGGCTTCGACATTGCTGCCTTCGCGGGAACAGCCTCGAAGCTCTACGAAACTCCCCTGTTCGAGGGCGCGGGCTTCGGCGACGGAATGGGATTCCTCTCGCTGCACAAGGCGATCTCGCCGAAGTGGAAGTTCGCATCCGAGACAATCGTTGCGAGCAGGATGACGGAGATCGCGTCGCTGGAGTGGGAGCCCATCCGCAAATGCCTCATGGCGATCTCGGGCGGGACGGGCGCGAACGAGCCCTACGCGGCGGCCAGCCTCAACGTCTCGCGCAAATGGTTCGACGTCGTGGGCAGCTATGTCTACGCGGGGCCTGATTTCAAACGCGTCACCGTCACATCGCCCATGCAGGCCGAGCCGGACAAGGGAAATTTCCTGGCCACATTCAAGCCTTCCTCGTTCCTCAGCATCAGCGGCGGCGCGCAAAACTATCTCGTGCCGATCGACAACACCAACCCCGTCGGCAACCTCGCCAGCCCCACGCAGAGCAGCAGCGTGCGCAATGCGGGAGTCAACTTGCTGGCGGGCAAAGCGATGTTCAACGGATCCGTTTACAGCTCCACGGTGCTGGGCCAAACCAGCCACGCCGCAGCGTTCACCGCCGCGCGAGAGATCAACCGCTGGCTCAGGGTCTCGAGCAATTACATGGTCGCCAAGCCGAAGGATGCCGCGGCATCGAGCGGGTCTCTGACCACATTCACCGAGACCTTGAATCAGCACATCGGCGTGAACGAGAGCATCAGTGCATCCAACGGCCAGACCAGCTTCCTGTACGGCGGCACGCTGTTGACCAACTTCATCTCCATTAGCGCGAGCTACGAAACGTTCTATGTTCCGCTGCACCCGTCGAATCCTTTTCAGCAGTCTCTGATGCTTGACGTCGGCATTCACCTGTTCGGGCGGGTCAAGCTGCACGGCGCAACCTTTGTCGGCCCCACGGGGCACTTGCTGTACACCTCGACAGTGAATCTTGTGGAATCGCGCGAACAGGGCGGAGGAGTGGAGTACCAGCATCCATTGCTCGGTAACAGCATTCTCCGCGCGCTGGTCGTCGATGCGCTGGGCCAGCCGGTCGAAGGCGCCGCGCTTATGGTGGATTCGAAACCGGTTTTCACCAACGCCGACGGCATCTTCGAGCTCACGGAGAAAAAGGCGAAGGCGCACACGGTGGAAGTATTGACCGACAAGTTCCTATATGGCGGCCAATGGCAAGTGGACTCGAAGCCGCAGGCGATCTGGAGCAGCATTCGTTCCGATGAGCCAACCGCGCGGATCGTAGTGCGGCGGATTCCGCTCGCGGCGAGCGCGGCCGAAGCAGGCAATGCGGCAGCCGGCGAATCGGGGCGCCGTTGAAGTCGATGAGAACAGTTGCAGGCGCGGCGCGCTCCGTGATCGTCCTCGGGGCAATCGCCGCAGCCGGCATGTGCGCAAGCGCCCAGGCCTACCGAGTGCGCCCGATGATGATCCGCCCGGGCCCGATGGCCGTCAACAGCGGAACCCTCACCCTCAGCGCCACTCCCGGCACCGTCAAATTCACTCTGGTCCCTGGTGGAACGGTTCAAGCATCAGGCGGAGTCTCAGTTACAACAACCTGGAACTTCAAGGGCAACAACGTAACGCTGAACGTGTATGGCTATTTCAGCAGCGCGGCCGCCGCTCTCACGGATGGCTTCGCGCCGCCGGATCTGATTCCGTCGTCAGCCGTCTTCGGGCAGGTTTCAACTGGCGTACCCACCGCGTACACCGCGTTTACCCAGGCCACGCCATACAATGGGGCAGCTTCGGGCCTGCTGTTGGTCAACGAGACCTTCGCGAAAAAATCCAACAGCAGCCGGACGGACGTGTTGAATCTGGAAATCAATCTTTCGAATCAGCCCAAGCTGCCCGCCGGGACCTACACCGGCACGCTCACAATCCAGGCAACAATGAATTAGCCCGCCCCGGCCGGGACGTCAGATCCCCAGTTTGCGGACTTCCTCGTTGTAGTACTTGCGATAGAGGATGTCCCACTCCTGCGAGCCTTCGAGGATGATCTTTCGCTGCGAGGCGATCTTGGCGCGCGCGGCCGTGTCGATGCGGGCTTCCTCGTTGAGCAGCGTCTCGAGCGCCTTCCGTGCTTCCTGGCGGATCGTGTTGCGGTCTTCGAGGAAACCGACTTCGTTGATCTCGGCGAGCGAGTCGGCCACGGTGTGCGCCAGCTTGTTGAGCTTGTCGCGGCTGATCCTCATAGCACCGCCTTGTATTTGCGCGCCAGCTCCGTCTTCACCTTCTTGAACATCTCGGCGTACTGCGCGCCCGTCTTGCGCATTTCGTCCGAGTAGGCGTCGAGGATGAGGCGCACCTCGTCGTTGATGCGGTCCTCGAGGGCAAGCTCATCGGTGAGAGCTGCGATGACTCGCTCTTCGGTGGCTTTCACGCCACTCGTGGTGATCAACTTGGCGTCGATGAGGTGCTTGACCGTACGGCGGCCAAGGTAACCAATGTATTCGCGGGAAAAGATCATGGACTAAGGGTCAGGATAACGCATCGAACGGGGGTCTGTGAAGACAGGGATCAGCGGTCAGTGGTCGTGGATCCGAAGATGCCGGGTCGTCGCAATGCGCGCTTCCCTGCCCTATTCGGCGGGGTCCCAGCTTCCGTCCGGGTTGTAGTCGGTCATCGCTTCGGCCAGCTTGGCCGTGTCGGGGCCGAGGTCCTTCTGGTAGACCACCCCGTCCTGGTTCACGATGAAGGTCATCACCCCCGAGTTGCGATACCCGGCCGGATACGCAACGAACGCAACGCCGCGCGAAAGCTGCCCATTCGCCATGTAATCGCGCGCTCCGCCTTTGGCCGCCGCGCCCTGCCGCGTAATGAGCCGGTAGATGTACCCGTGGAACGGGGTTGGCTGGCCCTGGTTGCGCCGGTATCCCTCGTCAGACGCGCCCGCCAGCAGCGGCCCGATGGGGCTGGGAGGGTCGCTGTCCGCGGTCTTCCAGTAAAGCCCATCCTGCTTGCCCTCGTCGCTGACCAGCTTCATCGCATAGTGCTTCGTCTTCTCGCCATCGTGAGTGGTGGCGGCGTACTCCTTTTGCGCGTCGATCAGGGCTTGCAGCACGTCGATGGCGTCGTCCTCGTTGTTGCCGATCCGCCTGTAGAGGATCTCCTTGAGCCCGTTCTGCGTATCGAAGTACCACGCGCCGCTCGAGTTTTTCACCACGGGGATGGGCATCGGCCAGTTTTCGGGGCCGACATAAACCGTGACGGTCTGGTCAGGCGCGGCGACGACCCGGTGCATCTGGTCGTACTGGCTGGCGAACTTCGTCAGCGCGTTCTTGTCCGCGACGTCGTCGCCGGTATGCAGAATCTGCGCTGCATTCGACCCGAAGATTGCGTTCAGCCCATCGGAATCGCCGGCCTTCGCGGCGTTATAGAGAGCCAGCACCGCATCGCCCGGCGAGGAGAATGTCTTTTCGCCCGCCGACTGCGCGCGCGATGCCGCGGGAACCATCGCGACCAAAAGGACCAGTCCCGCGCCAAAAAAGTACGCAGCGCGGGAGCGTCGCGCGATCAATGCAGGGGAATGGAACGAGCGTGTCACCTTGGTCCTCCTGACTGCGCGGTTGCGGGTGCAGTCCGCATCGGCGTAATGGCCGCGAATCATCGCCGTCCTCCACCACCGCCACGGCCGCCGCCACCACCGCCGCTGCGGCCTCCGCCTCCGCCGCCACTGCGCCCGCCACCACCCCCACCGCGGCTTGCACCGCCACCACCACCGCCGCGGTTGCCGCCGTTCATGCTCTGCTGTCCGCGGGAGCTGTTGGCCCGGGCGTTGCCGCCCTGCCGGGAACCGCCGAGCGCTCCGCCGCTGCTGCCCTGGTTCCCATAACCGCGCACAGCCTGCCGGTTATTCTGGCTGGCGCGAGGCTGGCCCGCAGCGCCGCCTCGATTCGGCTGGTTCGCGGGCCGCTGCTGCGCGGAGTTCCCAATGCCCTGGTTCCTATTCCCCACACCCTGATTGCGATTCCCGTTCCCAACGCCCTGGTTTCGATTCCCGACTCCCTGGTTCCTGTCTCCCACCCCCTGGTTTCTGTTCCCCACGCCGTTGTCCCTGAACTGCGGCTGATTGCGGCTGTTGTCGAACCGCGGACCGTTGCCGAAGTCGCCGCCGCGGTTGTTCCCAACGCCGTTGCGGTCGCCAACACCATTCCGCCCGCCCACTCCGTTGCGGTCTCCCACGCCATTGCGCCCGCCCACGCCATTCCGGTCGCCGACGCCATTGCGCCCGCCCACCCCGTTGCGATCTCCCACGCCTCCAACCCCGCCAGCCCCGCCAACGCCTCCCACGCCGTTTCCCGCGCGGTTAATGTTGTTCGGATTCACCTGGTTGCGGTTGCCGTTGAAGTTCGCGTTGTTCCGGTTGTAGTAGCTGCTGCGGTTGGCGAATGTATTGGAGTTCGACACGTACACGTTGTTGTTGTAGTTCACGCTGGCGTTATTCCAGCCGCAACCCCACGAGTTGTATCCCCATCCGCAGCATCCGCCGCTCATCGCCGCGCCCACCATCATGCCCACGCCAAAAGAGATCAGGCCGGTTGCGACCATGGCGCCGGTCGGGTACACGTAGCCGGGATACACCGCCACCGGCGCTCCGTACACCACGGTCGGGTTGTAGCTGGGCACATAGACGACATCGGGTTGCGCCGACTCGATGACGATCGTCTGCGCGGGCGGCTGCACGATCGTCACCTGCTGCTCTTCGCCCGAAGACGCAGGCGCGGGCTCCGCCGCCGGAGCTTCATTCTGCACGTTCACGTTCTGCTGCGGAGTCGTCTTCAGATTGCCGGCCTGGTACGCCTTCTGCCGCATCACCTGCACGGCGTTCATCACGTTCTGCGGCGAATTGAAGTACGCATCGCCGAGGGCGGAAGTCCACGACAGGTTCTGCGCCATCTGCTGCATCACGTCGGGAAACTGCGTGAGCCCCTTGACGCTCACATCCCAGCTCTGCTGATCCACGGTCTGCGCAAGCTGCGGGCCCTTCAGGCTGGAGTTCTGCTGCAGCCAGCCCCACGCCTCCGTCACCTGGTCGGGAAAAGTGGATGCCGCAAGCACCTGCGCAATCAACTGGTCAGGGAACAGGGCGATAGGCGCCACGAGCTGGTAAAGCTCATCCGCCGTCGGCACGGCATCGGTGACGGCGGGCGCCTTGCCCGCCTCCGCCTCTTTCTTGCAGCCGTCGATCCCCGGCAGCGTCACCACAAGCGAGGCGCACACCGCAGCCGAAATGATCCTCTGAAGATTCGCCCGAAGAATCGTCATGACACGTGCCCGCTGCCGACGCTAACCGGATCGCAGGGCTGGCGAAACTGTCAAATGTGCTAGAAATCCCGCGGATCGGTCGGTGAGCGCGCCTGCCTTCAACTAGCTCCGATGCGGACACGTCTTCGAATTGATGCACTCCTCGGCAATGCGCAGCCGCTCCACAGGCCGGCCCGCAACAAGGTGCTCTTCAACTATCTCCGCCGCATCCTCCACGCGCACCCCGCCGTACCACACCGCCTCGGGATACACGACGACCGTAGGTCCGTGCTCGCACTGGTCGAGGCAAAGCGACTTGTTGATGCGCACGCGATCCGTGATTCCCGCAGCGCGTGTAACCTGCTGCAACTGCGTGAAGAGGTCGCTCTTCCCATCGCTGGTGCAGGAAGGGCGCGGCGCGCCTTCCGGCCGGACGTTGTGGCAGACGAAGACGTGGTGCTCATAGAGCGGCAATCGGTTGATCCTCCACTACAGATTAACGGGTACTCCCAGATTAACCGGTTCGCGCGCTGCACCCCGACCGCCGCCGATCCTCAGCAGTCCTCCGCCGGCCGCCGACAACTTTCTGAAACCGGGCGGTTGCGCGGGAGGTCCATCTGCGACAATGAGAGTTCGACACTTGAACCATGAGCAAAGACAACCTTCTCGCGCTTAAAGACGACATGGTGGCCTTCATCGAGGGCCACGGGCTCCGCCGTCTCCCCGGCTTCATCACCGAGGACATCTCCTCCGTCCTGTGGGATGGCAAAGGCAATCCCGACTCCTGGAAAGACTTCGTGGAGATGGCCAAGCACGTCGGCGCGCCGTTCGTCACCTTCAGCGAAGTCACCCTCGAACGCGAAGACCTGGACTCGCTGATCGAAGAGGCCGGGGAAATGAACTTCCCCGACGAGGAAGCCACCGAATTGGTGGAGGCGCAGTGGCTGCGCAAGTACGAGGGAATGCTGGGCTACGTTCAGCTTGGTTTCATCTACCAGGGGCTCGCGTTTCTGCACGAGACAACAACGGAGTGGTACGAGCGCTACCAGTCCCTTCTTGAGGATGTCGACAGCTTCCACGACATCGTGATCGACGACGCCCACTCGGGCGATGACGAAGAGGACGAATAGCAGCAGTGAGCGCGGCGGCAACGACGGCGGCAGCGGCGGCTCCTGTTCGCATCTACCCAAAGCAGCGCTGGGTAATCGCCCCGCCGCTTCAAGAGCAGGCTGCGTCACTTGCGGCCGCCGCCCACGTCCCCCTTGTGGTTGGTGAGTTGCTCGCCGCGCGCGGCGTCAACGATGCCCAGGACGCGCACACGTTTCTCTATCCCGACACAGCCCAATTGCACGATCCGCTGCAAATGGCGGGCATGGCCGCTGCGGTCGATCGCGTTGAGAGGGCCATCGCCGCGCGCGAGCCGATCCTGCTCTACGGCGATTACGACGTGGACGGCACAACCGCCGTCGTGCTCCTCAAGACCGCAATCGAAATGCTCGGAGGAACCGTCCGGTTCCACGTGCCGCACCGCCTGCGCGAAGGCTACGGCATCCGCACAGGCGTGCTCGAAGAGGCATTCGCCGGCGGCGTCCGGCTTGTCATCACGGTGGACACCGGCATGCGCGCCTTTGCCGAAGCCGATGCCGCGCGCCGGCTCGGCCTCGACCTCATCGTGACGGATCACCACCTGCCCAGCGCCGATGAAAAAGTCCCCGATGCGCTGGCCGTTTTGAACCCCAACCAGCCAGGCTGCGGCTATCCGGAAAAATCGCTGTGCGGCGCCGCAATTGCCCTCAAGCTTGCGCTCGCGCTGCTCGAGCGCCGCGACCCGCAGCGCATGCGCGAGAAAACGCTGCCCAGCTTTCTGAAGATGGCGGCCATTGCAACCATCGCCGACGCAGTGCCGCTGCGCGGGGAGAATCGCACCATCGCATCGCTCGGCTTGCGCGAGCTGCGCCGGCCTGCAGGCGCGGGCCTTCGCGCCCTGTTTGCGGCCGCCGCGCTCGACCCTGCAAACAAGCCGCTCACCGGATTCGACGTGGCCTTCAGGCTCGCGCCGCGCATCAACGCCGCAGGGCGCATGGATGTTGCGTCCCAGATCATCGAGATGTTCTGCACCCGCGATGCCGCAAGGGCCCACGAACTCGCCACAAACCTCGAAACGCTGAACCGCCAGCGCAGGGATGCCGAAGCAGCCGCCCTCGCCATCATCGAAGCACGCCTGGCGACCGATGCGGAGATCGCCGCCGGAAGGCTGCTCGTGATCGATGGCGAAGGATGGCATCGCGGCATCATCGGAATCCTCGCGTCACGCGTGGTGGAGCGCACCGCGAAGCCGGCCATCGTGGTCAGCGTCGAAGACGGCGTGGCGCACGGCTCAGGCCGCTCCGTCGATGGATTTCAGCTTCTCGAGGCAATCGAGACGTGCGGCGACCTGTTCACGCGATTCGGCGGTCACGCATTCGCCGTTGGTTTTGCCATGCCCGCCGATGCTCTTCCGGATCTGAAGCGGCGGCTCGCCCTCCACGCCGAAGAGCGACTGGCCCAGCGCGAGCCCGAACAGCTGCTGCGCATCCACGCCGAGTTGCCCCTCGACCGCATCACGCAGGTCCTCGCCGGCTGGATCAAAAAACTCGAACCCTTTGGGCACGGCAACCCCGAACCAATCTTCGTCGCGCGCAGAGCAAGGCTGATGCGGCCGCCGCGCGTCATGAAGGACCGCCACGTCCGTCTCGAATTGCAGCAGGATACAGGCCCCGCCGCCGCGCCAGTAACAGGGACCGCGGCCATGCGCTGCGTAGGATGGGACTGGGCCGGCCGGTGCGCGGCGCTCGAATTGACGGCCGGCAGCCTGGTCGATGTGGCCTACCGGATTCGCGAAAACGATCACCCGGAGTACGGCGGAATCGAGATCGAACTCGCCGGGATCCGCCCCTCGGAGTCCTGACCGCGAAGGCCGAACACGTTCGCAACCCCGCAAGCATTCAGAATGAGCAAGGCCCACGGCGAACCGTGGGCCTCGGTGTTATGTGTCGTAATTGCCTTTACCGCCGCGGCTCCTTTTCCTTTTGTTGAGGCCTCGACTGCGGATGCGACTCAGGGTGCTGCTGCTGCTCGCGAGGCTGAGTCGGGCGTGCCTGCTCATGCGGCGCTGGCCGCGATTCAGGAGCGGGCCGGTACTCCGGCCTCGATTGAGGCGCAGGCCGCGACTCAGGCATCGGCCTCGACTCGGGCGCAGGCCGGTACTGCGGTCTCGACTCAGGCGCAGGCCTCGACTCAGGCGCAGGCCGTGACTCGGGTGTCGCCCGGTACTGCGGCCGCGATTCCTGCGTAGGCCGTGTCTCCTGGCCCTGGCCCTGACGAACCTCACCGCGCGCGCCCATGTTGCCGGTCACGCCGTTGGGCCGCTCGTTTTCGCGGGCACGCGCCCCGCCATTGGCCGCCGGCTCCTGGTAACGCGCTGCTGACAGCGGGCGCGATTCCGCCATCGTCTGCGGACGGCCGTGATTCGCATTGAAGAAGCTTCCGCGGTCTGAGCGGGCCTGATCAATGTGCTGCTGCTGGAACTGCGTCGGCGACATGTGCCGCTCCTGCGAGAACTGCCTCTCCTCCGGGCTCGGCTGGTGCTGGATTCCGCCCGGTCCGCCGGCATAAGCCACGCGGCGGTCGTTGACCACCGTGTTCCGCTCCACGATGGTGCGGTCGACATAGACGTTGCGAACCACCGTCTCATTTACGTGCACGACGGCCGTGTTATAGGCAAAGTCGCGGCCATGCCACGCCCCGCCCACAAAGCCGACACCCATGTATCCAAAGCCATAATTCACGCCGCCGTAGTAGCCGACGTGCGGTCCCCAGTAGCCTGTGTGGAAGACGTAAACGCCGCCCGACCAGCCCCAGTAAGGAGGCGTCCAGAGCGCGCCTTCATAGGGGGCCGGAACCCAGGCGCCCGGAACCCAGTAGTAGCCGCCGCTGTCATAGTCGTAGGCCCAGTAGCCCGGCGTCCACATCATGTTCGGCTCGGGGCACGGAGGCTGCACATAGACAGGCAGCACTGGGGGCGCAAACCCGACGCTGATAAACACTCCCGCACGGGCTTGCGATGTGGGGATCAAAGGAAAAAGAAGCGCCAACACGAACCAACGCGCGTAGTGCATGATCCTCATTGAATCATCCTCCTAATTTCAGGCCCCGTGAGCGCTTGCCGCTCCGGGGCCCTGTAACTTTTAGAACCCGGCAAAGCTCCCCGAGTTGTGAAGTTCATAAGTGGAAATTGTGTTCGGAGCATGCGCCATATTCGCAAGGCCGCATGGAATCAGTGTAATAAGACCGCCAGGACACTCTGCGCGCACACGAAAAAACGCCCGGGGCGAACCACGGGCGTTACCCCTTTGACAGCTTCACTCGCGGCGCCCGACTCTCGCGCACCGCTTCAGAAGCGAACGCTCAGCCCGATGCCGAACACCGAGCGCGCCTTCAAATCCACCGGAACCACCACCGGCCCGTTGGGCGTGATCACGGCCGTGCTTCCGATCATGCCCGCCACCTGGCCGACCCCGATGTCGAATGCGAAGTGCGGATTCTCTCGCTGCGTAACGCGGACCGCGTAATCAAGCGTGGTAGGCAAGTGCGCGCGCGAGCCCGGCGGATACATGATCGCGTCGAGATTCTTTGACGTAGGCGGCTGCTGGCTGAACCCCGCCGCGGGCACGGCGACAATTCCAAACCCGACAGGAATCGGAAACCCGAGGCCGCCGAAGAGCCGTCCGCCAAAGCGCGTAGCCTGCCCGCCGATGCCGAAGATCGACGCGTTGGTGGCCTTCCAGCCAAAGTTGGCGAGGAAAGGCAGCGGCGCATGAGGCCACGTCTTGGTGAGCACGGCGTAGAGATCGTGGTTGCTGTAGCTCTTCAGCTGTCCGGTGAGCACTTGGTCGAGCGCGCCGGTCACGAACTTGTCGTCGGTCCGCACCACAAAGCCCGCCGCCAGGCCCGGCGTGAACGGAGTCCACTGCCCGTCCTTGATGGCGACGAACTTGCCGTTGAAGATGTTCATGCCGGCGTAGTGCCACAGTTCGCTGAACGCGGGGCTGTTGCCTGTCTGGTGCACTTCGCGCGTGTAGCCGAGCTCCGCGCGGTTCGCAAATCCCTCGGCAATGTTGAACGTTTCAACGGTGCCGATCACCTTCGAGGCGTTCACGAAGTGGAAACCGACAGCAGGATAGGAGAAGAATTGCTTCTTGGCCGAGTACACCACGTAGGCCGTCGGCGTGATAAAGCCTCCGGTCTGTCCTTCCAGGGTAAGATTTTGCGATCTCAGGCCTGGTGCCGCGATAAGTGCTGCTGAAAGAGCAAGGACGGGGATAACTACTGAGCTCTTCTTAAACATCTCACTTCACTCCATAAGTTAGTAACACCACTAGAATTGTGGAATTATACCCCCGTTTTGCCTCGAATTCGCAACCGTCTTGCGGCACCGTCCCGGTGATAGACTCCAGCCATGCCGCGCGGCCTTTTTATCACCTTCGAGGGACTTGACGGATCCGGCAAGACGACGCAGTTGAAGCGCCTTGCCGCGTGGATGCAGAAGCGCGGCATCACTCCCGTAGTCACGCGCCAGCCCGGCGGCACTCCGGCCGGAGACCGCATCCGCGAGCTGCTGCTCGATTCGCGCTCGGCGCACATGGCTCCCATGACCGAGATGGCGCTCATGTTCGCGGACCGCGCGCAGGCCATCGCCGAGATCATTGAGCCGGCGCTCGCGTCAGGCAGAATCGTCCTGTGCGACCGGTTCACCGACTCCACCGAGGCCTACCAGGGCGGCGGGCGCGAGCTCGGCTCGGAGACAGTGCGGGAACTGCACCGCCTCGTCTGCGGCGCGCTCGAGCCCGATCTCACAATTCTTCTGCTGCCCTCGCTCGCAAAAGGTCTGGAGCGCGCGCGGCGGCGCAACGATCGTGCCGCCTCGCAGGATGGCAAGGACGAAAGCCGTTTCGAGCGCGAGCAGGACGAGTTCTACCGCCGCGTGTGGCAGAAGTACCGCGAGATCGCTGCGCGCGAGCCCGATCGGGTTGTGGCAATCGAGGGCGACCTCGCCATTGACGAAGTCCATGAGCAGGTCGTAGAAGCCGTAGCCATGCGCCTGAGCGAGGCGCACAGCCACAAGTAAGCAACTACTCCACGTTCCACGCGCCCAGCAAGCGCCGCACCAGCACAAGCTGCCCCAGGTGATACGCGTTGTGGTCGACGGTCAGCAGCGCCTCACGCAGCAGCGTCTGCCCGTCGCCGTGCGTGAACGGCTTCGAGAGATCGTTCTTCTCGTCCGCAACCAGCGCGCAAAGCGAATCCAGGTCCTTGCAGAATTCGTTCACGCTGCGGTCCCACGCCTTCTCGTCGGGCGGCTCGGGCGCGGCAGGCCAGTAACCGGCAGGGAATGAGGGCGAAACGTGCCCCGGATCGCGCGAGAACTCCAGAATGTCCGACTGCGCAATGCGCATGTGCTCGAGCAGCTCCCACGGCGAGTGCGGCGAGCCCTTGGGCCGCTTGCCCCGCGCCTCCGCCGGAAAATCCTTGAGCGCGTTCGCAAAATCCGCGTGCGCGTTGCTTCCTTTAAGGTTCTCAATCAGCTGCTGCCGCAGTGCTTTCTGGTTGTCCATCACATTCCCCTCGCGCGAATCCCGTATCACTGATTCGCCAGCCTCCCGAAAAGATGCTTGAAAAGGAAAACGGAGGCCGTTGAAAGCCCCAGTTTCACACTCTGTTTTCTGATCCCTGGTCCCTGGTCCCTATTCCCTGAACTTGAACGCCTTGTCCGGATGCGGCGGCGCCTGCGGCACCGGCCTCGGATCGGCCTTGATCTCCTGCTGCAGCTCCTTGATGCCCGCTTCGAGCTGCGCGTCGTCGCCCGAAAAGCTGTCGTGCGGCATGTTATCGACAACGACGTCGGGCTCGACGCCGTGGCCTTCGATCAGCCACTTGCCATCGGCGTATACCCCGTTTTCGGCCGCGGTCGCGACGCCGTTATCCGCCTGCGTGTTGCTGCCGCTCAGCCAGATCTCGCCGCCCCACGTCCGCATCCCGATCACCTTGCCGAGCTTGAGCCGCCGGAATCCCTCGCTGAACGCCTCACCGTCCGATGCCGTCTCGTGATCGCAGAGCACCACGATGTGCCCTCGAAACGCATACTGCATGTTCCAATACGGATTCCCCACGCGCGGCTGCCAGTAGAACCACGCCTGCCGGATCAGCTTCGACAGCAGCCATGAATCGATGTTGCCGCCGTGGTTGTGCCGCACGTCGATAATCAGACCCTGCCGGTTGAACACCGGGTAGAAATCGCGCGCCCACTGGTCGATGTCATTCGATGTCATCGCGCGCAGATGCACGTATCCCATCGTTCCGTTCGACTGCTTGTCCACGGCAAGCCGCCGCGTGTACTCCCACTCCGAGTAGCGCATGTTCGCATCATCCCGCTCGCTGATCGGCGCCACAATCACATCGCGGCCTTCCCCCTTGTCATTCTTCACGTGAACGAGCACCTGCGCGCCGGCTTTGCCGCGCAGCAGCTCCCCTTCATCCGGAACGCTCAGCGCATCGACTCCGTCGATGCTTGTGATCACCTCGCCCTCCTTCACCAGCGAGTCGGGCCGCGCAAACGGCGGAGCCTGCCCCGGCAGGTCGGGATCATGCGCGTAGACGTGCTCCACCACAAACCCGCCGGCCTTCTCGTCGCGGCGCAGCCGCGCCCCAAACGTCGCCGGATCCACGTGATCGTCGGGCTTGCGCGCATCGCCGCCCTGCACAAACGTGTGCAGCGCCGACAGCTCGCTCACCATCTGCGCGATTACGTCGTTCAACTCGTCGCGGTCGGCGACGCGATCGACCAGCGGCTGATAGCGGTCACGCATCGCGGGCCAGTCCACGCCGTGCATGTTCTTGTCGTAAAAGTAATCGCGCTCCAGCCGCCATGCGTCGAGGAATATGCCGCGGTACTCATCGCGCGGGTTGGTGTCGATGGTCCACCGCGACAGGTTGATTGCGGCCTTGGACTGCGCCTTGCTGTCCCCCGCGCCCGATCCTTTGATATCCGAGTCGAAGATGTAAAAGTTATCGGCCTTGCGGACCAGCACCTTCTTGCGATCGAGCGAGATCTCATACCCGCGCACGTCGCCCATTACCGTGTCGAGTTCGTCGCCCTTGTTCGCAATGTCTAGGCACTGCAGCGCCTGGTGCTCGCCCATGTCGTCAGCCGCATTCAGCCAGCACAGCCGCTTGTCCGTCGCCTGAAGGTCCCCATAATTCCCCGCCGGCGCCGGCACCTCCGTCACGCGGTCGGCAAGACCGGCAAAATCGATCTTGACCTCGACCGGCTTCTTCTCCTCCTTCTTCTCGTCAGGCTTCTTTTCATCCTTCGCCTCGGCCCCCGCCGCGGCCTTCTTGTCGCCCGCCTGCGCGGCGCTCTTGTCCGCAGGCTTCGTTTCAGCTGGCTTCTCGGCCGGCTTTTCCTCTTCCTTCTTCTCTGGGTTCTTGTCGGGATGCAGCTCGTCCGCCGGCAGGAACGGCGACCGCAGGCCCGGCGTGAGCGCGACTTCGTAGATCTTCACCGGCTTGTCGAAATGCGGCTCCGGCTCGCGCGGCCCCCACGGCCCGGGAATACTCGTCTTGAGCGTCCTGTCCGAGAGAAAGTACATCCACTTGCCATCCGCGCTCCACGCCGGAGCGCCGCTGTTGAAGCGGTCCGAAGTAATCGCCTCAATCCCGCCCGAATCCACATTGAACACCTTGATCTGCTGGAACAAATTGTCCGCGGTCTCCGAATACGCGAGCCATTTGCTGTCGGGCGACCACGTCAGATCGCCGATATCGCCGTTCATCGACTGCGCAATGCGCCGTTCCGCGCGCCCTCTGTTCTGCGTCTGCGCGATCTTTTTGTCCTGTCCCCCCTTGATGTCGTAGAGCCATAGCTCCTGATCCTTGTTCGTGTGCGCCAGCCACCTTCCATCCGGCGAAACGATCCCATCCCACCGCAGCACCTTCGCGTCATTCGTCCACTGCTCCGGCTTTCCCACTCCGTTTGCGGGAAACTTCCAGAACTCCGTCTCGCCACTCTGCGTCGACAGCGCAACGATCGATTTACCATCCGGCATAAACCGCGCCTCGCGGAAGCGCACCCCCGAGTCCGACGCCACCTTCACGATCCGCCCATTCTTCGCCGGCATCGTGAACACTTCGCCGCGCGCAGTGAACACCGCGCTCGAGCCATCCGGCGAAATATGTACTGCGCTCAAATAATCGAGCGGCTTCTTCACCCAGTGCTCGCGCAGCTGGTCAAAGTCGGACTGCAGCGTGATCGGGATCTTCGCCTCGTGACCCGACTTCGGATCGAGCAGCCACAGATCGGCAGCGCACGCGTACACAATGTGCCCGTCCGAAACCGACGCCGACTCGACATCGAAGGTCTTCTGGTGGCTCTCCTGCTTCAGGTCTTTGCCCTGCTCATTCATCGACCACACATTCATGATCCCGTCGCGGTCCGAGAGAAAATACACACGCCCTCCCGCCACCATCGGGTGCGCCGACGTTCCATCGTAGTCGCCTGTCAGCGGCACGGCCTCGTGCGTTCCGTCAAAGCTCCACAGGTTCTCGGCCCATCCGCCCTTGTAGCGTTTCGTCTCGCTCCACTGCCTGCTCCACCGCGTAAAGATCAGGGTCTTACCGTCCGCTGCGTACGCTGCCTCGGCTGCCTCGGCCAGCGGAATCATCTCGCGCCCGCCCTTAGCATCGAGCAGCACGAGCTTGTCTCCGGGCAGCGTGGAGTAGCGCTGCGTCGCAACAATCAGCCGCCCGTCAGGCGCCCATCCGGCCGGAACCGCATCGCCCTCCCACGTGCGTCTTTCGGGCAATCCGCCCGCGATCGGCATCGTGTACACCTCGCTCGGCCCTTCGTAGTCCGCGAGAAACGCCACCGTCTTGCCATCGGGCGAAATCATCGCATTCGTCTCCGAGCCCGGCGCCGTTGTCAGCCGCTGCGCCACGCCGCCGCTCACGCTCACCGTCCACAAATCGCCTTCGGAATTGAACACGATCAAATCGCCATGCACAGCCGGATCGCGATAGTACCCGCGCCGCGTGTTCTCGGGTCCGTTCGCGTCGGGCGCGCCGAACATCGGCAGGCACATGAGCGCAACAAGGCACAGCGCGGCGGCAAATGCCGGCCTGCGCATCGACAAAGGTTTCAGCATCACAGCTCCCTTTTCAACACAACTGGATTAAGCGCGCGGAACGCGCCTCGACGGCTCGCTTGAAACACAGCAGGAACCCGATCTATCGTGAATCTGATCTTGAAGCATACTACGGCCCGGCAACGCCGCACCGCCGCCGCGCCGCTACTTGAAAATGGCCTTCGGGCACATCGCGTGCACTCCAACATTGCCGTCCACAAGTTGCGTGATGTCCACATCCACCGCCACGCTCGTCAGCATGTATGCCTCGTCGCGGCTCATGTGCTTCTCGTCCACCAGGAAGTTGATCATGTCGCGCACCGCGAGCGTGGTCGCCTCCTTCAGGTCCGTGCTGAACCCCATGCTGATGTAGCTCGTCGGCGTCTCCGCGCGCGGCCACAGCAGGTGCCGGTCCTTGTGCACCACAAAACGAAACGTCCCCGAAAGAAACGTCTCCATCGCCGTGATGTCCACTTCGCCATTTCCCTGCCCCGCGTGCCCGTCGCCCACCTCGAACAGCGCACCCTTCGCGTTCACCGGCAGATACAGCGTCGTGCCCGCAACCAGCTCCTTGTTGTCCATGTTGCCGCCGTGCATCCACGGCGGGGCGCTGTCGTAGCGGCCTGCTGACTCCGGCGGCGCGACGCCCATGCTTCCAAAGAACGGCCGCAGCGGGATCTCGATCCCCGGCGCGAACTTCGCCACCATCCTCTCGCGGTCGAGCGGAATGATCTTGCGCCTGCTGTACGGAAAGTCGTTGGGCAAAAATCCGCGCCCCGCGCCAAAGCCGTTGCACGCAAACGGCACGTCGATGTCGATCTTGAGAATGTCAACCTCGAGCACGTCGCCAGGTTCGGCCCCGGCAATCTCCACCGGTCCCGTGAGGATGTGCCCGCCCGGCCCGCGGTCCTTCACCTGCGCGTAGATGTCCGCGTTGTAAGCAGGAATGTCGCCGGGCGCGACGCCCTCCGCGACCATCCGCTCCGTCGGGCCGCAGGTAGACAGAGTCTGGATGCGCACCGTATCGCCCGAGTGCACCGTAAGCGCCGGCTTTGCATGCGCCGAGTAGTATCCCCACACAACCGTGGAAGGCGACGCAGGAAGAGTGGCCGTTGGCGCCTGCGCCGCTGCCAGTGACGCGCCCGCGCACAAAACCGCCAGCACATTCGCAGTTCTCATAATTCAGCTCCCGCCGAAGAAGTGTCCCCAAACATGTCCACAATCACGAACGCAACGCGCTTGATAAAAGAGCCTTGTACGACGGTGCTCTGAATCATATCGGATCATCCGCTGAAAAGGCCCCGCCCCCGCGCATGCAGCGGATATTCCGGCATTTGTGGCACAATATGATACAGAAGCTCGCATGAAGGCCTCCCAACACAAGAGCGCGTGTATCTGGCTGGCGGTCGCCATCATGGCGGTCGCGTCGGTGGCGCGCGCCGAGCCCGGCACGCAGCGCGCAGCGGCCTACGCCAACCCCGTGCTCCAGCTTCTCGCCGGACATTCCCCTTCAGCTTCTCTTTCGGCTCCCGCCGTTCCGCGCATGCTTCGGCATCGCGCCGTTCGCGGTGCAAACGAGCTTTTCGGCGGCGACTCGGGCGCATGGAATGCCATCCTTCCCGTCCTCTTCGTCGGGCTCATGAGCCCGTTGAGCATCCTCTCGCCGCGTTCGGTTCTGAGTCTCGGGCGCACGCCAGACGCCCCGGTCCGGCCCTCCTTATACCAGCGTCCTCCGCCGCTCCAGCTGGCGTAGTTCCCCTGCTTGCAGCCGGCCCGGCAGCCGCAAACCCTGCCCGGCGAGCGCATTCCCCAAGCGCATTCCCTCTGACCCGCCGCGAAAGATCGCGGCAACTAGACTGGTAAACGGAGCTTCCCGTGTTCATCGACAAGGCAATTTCAAAGGTTTTCGGCACCGCGAACGAGCGCCTCATCAAGCGGCTGGTTCCCATCGTCGCCCGCATCAACGCGCTCGAGCCGGAGATGCAAGCGCTCTCGGATGAGCAGCTTCGCGCCAAAACCTCAGACTTCAAATCACGTATTGCGGCGCATCTCGAAGGCATCACCGACAAAGACGAAATCAAGACCGCCGAGCGCGCCGCTCTCGACGAAATCCTACCCGAGGCATTCGCCGTCGTCCGCGAGGCCGGCTGGCGCGCGCTCAAAATGCGCCACTTCGATGTCCAGCTCATCGGCGGCATGGTTCTGCACCACGGCAAGATCGCCGAAATGAAAACCGGCGAGGGCAAAACCCTCGTCGCCACGCTCTCCTGCTACCTCAACGCGCTCGCAGGCCGCGGCGTCCACGTCGTCACCGTCAACGACTACCTCGCCAAGCGCGACGCCGAGTGGATGGGCAAGATCTACGAGTTCCTCGGCCTCACCGTCGGCGTCATCGTCCACGACCTCAGCGACGATGAGCGCCGCGCCGCCTACGGAGCCGACATCACCTACGGCACCAACAACGAGTTCGGCTTCGACTACCTCCGCGACAACATGAAGTTCGACATCAAGGACTGCGTGCAGCGCGGGCACTACTACGGCATCGTCGACGAAGTCGACTCGATCCTCATCGACGAATCGCGCACGCCGCTCATCATCTCCGGCCCCACCGACCAGACCACCGATAAGTACGCGCGCGTCAAGGGCATCATTCCCAAGCTCGAGAAGGGCGAAGAAACCGAAACGCTCGAAGGCAAGACGTTCACGGGCGATTACGTTGTCGACGAGAAACACCGCACCATCGGCGTCACCGACGAAGGCTGGGTCTCGATCGAGCGCGAACTCAATATCGACAACATCGCCGACGCCGAAAACTGGGAGCTCAAGCACTACGTCGAGACCGCCATCAAGGCGCACGCTCTCTACAAGCGCGACGTCGACTACGTCGTGAAAGACGGCGAGGTCATCATCGTCGACACCTTCACGGGCCGCCTCATGCCCGGCCGCCGCTGGTCCGACGGGCTGCACCAGTCCATCGAAGCCAAGGAAGGCGTGCAGATACGCAAGGAAGACCAGACCCTTGCCACCATCACCTTCCAGAACTACTTCCGCCTCTACCAGAAGCTCAGCGGCATGACCGGCACCGCCGAAACCGAGGCCGCCGAATTCGAAAAGATCTACAAGCTCGAAATCGTGGTCATCCCCACCAACAAACCGCTGCTCCGCATCGAAAATCCCGATGTCGTCTTCCGCACCGAGAAGGAAAAGTACAAGGCCGTCGCCGACCACATCGCCGAGCTTCACGAACAGCAGCAGCCCGTGCTTGTCGGCACCACCTCGATCGAGAAGTCCGAACGCCTCTCCGCGCTGCTCCAGCGCAAGGGCGTGCGCCACGTCGTGCTGAACGCCAAGTTCCACGAGCGCGAAGCCGAAATCGTCGCGCAGGCCGGCCGCCGAGGCTCCGTCACCATCGCAACCAACATGGCAGGCCGCGGCACCGACATTCTGCTCGGCGGCAACGCCGACTTCACCACTCGCCAGGAACTGGTAAAGAAAGGCCGCGCACGCGCGCTCAGCGTCGGCGAAGGAAAAATCAATCCCACCGCTCCCGCCGGATTCCTGCGCTTCTACTATCAGGGGCAGGAGTTTGAAGTCTCTGAAGCCGATTGGGCCGAAGTAAACACGGTCCACGGCTCCGCAGCAGACGAGGAGCATGGTGGTGTCGTCGACGTCGGCGGCCTCTTCATCCTCGGCACCGAGCGTCACGAGTCCCGCCGCATCGACAATCAGCTCCGCGGCCGTGCAGGGCGCCAGGGCGACCCCGGCGCATCGCGCTTCTATCTCTCGCTTGAAGACGACCTGATGCGCATCTTCGCCAAGCAGTGGGTCAGCACGCTGCTCCAGAAGCTCGGCATGGAAGAAGGCGTTCCCATCGAGTCGAAGATGATCTCAAACCGCATCGAGGCCGCGCAGAAGGCCGTCGAAGCCCAGAACTTCGAATCGCGCAAGCACCTGCTCGAATACGACGACGTGATGAACAAGCAGCGCGAGGCCGTCTACGGCCTGCGCCGCCAGTTGCTCGAAGGTGTCGATCAGCGCGAGCTCATCCTCGAGGACTACGTCGGCGGCATCCTCTCCTCCGCACTCGACGAATTCGCGCCCGAAAACAAGCACGCCGAGATGTGGAACATCAAGGGCCTCGACGAACGCCTGACGGGCCAGTTCGGCTTCAGCGTCAGTGGAGCGGGCATCAAGCCTCTCGAGTTCGCGCGCCACGAGCTCGGCGACGAGATCTTCGAGAAGCTCACCGAGGAATACCAGGCGAAAGAAAAAATCCTGAGCGCCGAAACCATGCGTTATCACGAGCGCATGGTGATGCTCAGTGTCATCGACGGCCTGTGGAAAGATCACCTTCTCGCCATGGACCACCTCAAGGAGGGCATCGGACTGCGCGGCTATGCGCAGCAGGACCCGCTCGTGGCCTACAAGAAGGAATCCTTCGACATGTTCGAGGCCATGATGCTCAAGTTCCAGGAAGACACGGTCCGCTTCCTCTTCCGCATGCAGATCATCGGCCCCGACGGCCAGCCCGTGACTACCACGCCGCAGCCGCGCCGCGCGGTTCCGCCTGCTCCTCCGGTGGCCAGCGCCGCGCGCCCCGTCGATGGAGACGGCCGCCGCGCGCCGGTCCTCGAAGCCGCGCCGCGCGACATTCCTGTCCCCACGCGCGCCCCGCAGACCACCATCGATGCTCTCGAAAAAGAGTTCGCCCGCAAAAAGCAGCGCGAGTTGGCGCACGCCAGCATGGCGGGCGGCTCTTCTGCGAGCCAGCCCAGCCAGCGCCGAACCGGCGACAAGGTAGGGCGCAACGACCCCTGCCCCTGCGGCTCAGGCAAAAAATACAAGAAGTGCCACGGCACCGAATCCTAACGAGCGATCGGCCGGCCCCCGCCATCAAGCGGAGCGCCGGCCAATCTTTTCTCGAAGCCGATCCAGCCTCGCAGCTATTTCCCGAACATCCGTCCGAACAATCCGCGCTTGGATTGCTGTTCCCTTCCAAGCCCCATCGGCCTCGGCTGCTCCTTCAGCTTCTCCCCAAAAAACACGGCCCGCGGATTCTCAATGCAAAGCCGGTCGGCGGTTTCCTGGCCCGCAGACTCCACAAGCACGCTGTGGGCGCGTTCCATCGACGGCGTTCGCCCCTCCACGGAATGAGCATCGCTGGCGATGATATGCACCCAGTTCCTCTTCACCAGCTCAAACGCCATCGCCTCTGACTTGGGCCCGAACCGTCCGCGCAACGACGCAGCCGTCACCTGCAGCAGGCATCCCGACTGGATCCACTCCGCCATGCGCTCCGGATCCCTCATCAGCACCGGATTGCGCTCGGGATGCGTGAGAATCGGCACGATGCCCGCGCCGATCATCTCGTTAAACGCCTGCGTAATCGACTGCGGAATATTCAGGTCCGGGAACTCCACCAGCAGGTACTGCTTTCCATTCACCGTATATTTCGTCGGGTTCCGGCGCAGGTCAATGATGTTGTCGTACGAAAGGTGAAAGTCGCAGCCCAGCCCGAGAGTCAGCCGCCCGTCCAGGTGCTCCTTCAGCATCGCCAGCCGCTCGCGATTGACCTCCGGCTGGTACGGATACGTATCGTTCGCATGCGGCGTCGCCAAGATATGCGTTACGCCTTCCGCGATCGAGGCCTCGGCCAGCGCGATCGAGTCCTCGATGGTCTTCGGGCCGTCATCCACGCCAAAGATCAGGTGATAGTGAATATCAAACACGCGTCAACCCGCTCCCGTTCTCCGTCATCCCGTCCGCGTCTCGCATGCAGGCGCCTGCTTCCCGAGGTGCAAGACGTGCGCCCGCACCCGGAGCACAATCTCTCTGGAAAGTACCATTATCATACCGTCCGCCTCGCCCCGGAGGGATAAGATGGCATGGGCAGGCAGACTGCGCCGCTCACCGGCGTCAATCCGTGCAAGCTTGCTCAAGCCACCGCACACTGCCTGACTGGAGGAATTGGATTGGCAACGCGCCGTGAATTTCTTGATGCACTTGCAATGGGAACCGCGGGCCTGGCGATCGGCGCCACCGCAAAAAGCTACGGCCAGATTCTCGGCTCGAACGACCGCCTCAACTTCGCCGTCATCGGGCTGCACGGCCGCGCCGGAGCGCACCTCTCGTCGCTCAAAGCCAACAAGAGCGATGCGCGCATCTCGTATGTCTGCGACGTCGACTCCGACACGCTGAAGAAATTTGCCGCCGACACCCAGCAGGAGATGGGCGAAGCGCCCGCCGCCGACCGCGACTTCCGCAACATTCTCGCCAAGCGCGACGTCGACGCCATCACCATCGCCACGCCCGATCACTGGCACGCTCCCATGGCGATCCTCGGGCTCAAGGCCGGCAAGCACGTCTACGTCGAAAAGCCATGCAGCCACAACCCCGCCGAGGGCGCCCTGCTCGTCGCCGCGCAGCGCAAGTACGGCAAACAGGTGCAGATGGGCACGCAGCAGCGCTCGTCGCCGCACACCATCGAGATCGTCGACAAGATCCACAACGGCCTCATCGGCCGCGCCTACTTCGCCAAGTGCTGGTACTCGAACGACCGCAAGCCCATCGGCGTCGGCAAGCCCGCGCCCGTCCCTCCCCAACTCGACTGGGACCTGTGGCAGGGCCCCGCCCCGCGCCAGGAATACAAGGACAACGTACAGCCCTACAACTGGCACTGGTTCAAAGTCTGGGGCACCGGCGAAACGCTGAACAACGGCACGCACGAAGTCGACGTCTGCCGCTGGGCCCTCGGCGCCGACTACCCCGCGACCATCAGCGCGCAGGGCGGTCGCTACCAGTACCACGACGACTGGCAGTTCTACGACACGCTCGTCACGAGCTTCAACTACCCCGACAAGATGATCACCTGGGAAGGCAAAAGCTGCCAGGGCATGAGGTACTACGGCCGCGATCGCGGGTCCACCATCATGGGCACCGAAGGCACCGTCCTCGTCGACCGCGACGGCTACGAGGTCTACGACTGGAAGGGCAAGAAGACCGGCGAATTTCGCGTTCAGCAGGAGAAGACCGAATCATCCGACCTCGTTGGCCGCGATTCAATGACCGACCGCCACTTTGCCAACTTCATCGCCGCCATCCGCAAGGGCGAAAAGCTCAACGCGCCCATCGAGGTCGGCAACGTCGCCGTGACCATGCTGCAACTCTCGAACGTCGCGTGGGAAACCAACCGCGTTCTCAACCTCGACACCGCCGACGGAAAAATCCTCCACGACCCCGAAGCCGCAAAACACTGGGGCCGCAGCTACGAGAAAGGCTGGGAGCCCACCATCTGAGCAAGCGTGGACGAAACTCCACGTCACGACCGGAACGAGCATCATGAGCGAACCAGCCTCACTTAATAAGTTGTCATCCTGAGCGCAGCACGAAGTGCGGAGTCGAAGGACCTGCATTTGCCTTTCAGATCCTGTGCTTGCCACAAACCCGCGCACTTCCACCTAACTGGTACGAAGGAATGAAACCAACCCTCACCCGCCGCAAGCTCCTCCAGTCCACCGCGCTCGCCGCCGCCGCAACCGCCATCCCCTCCATTGCGCAGCCGCGGCCTGAAACCGGCAAGCCCTCGCCCATCCGCCTCGGCATGTGCAGCTATACCTTCCGCAACTTCGCGCGCGCCCAGATGATCGGCTTCCTCAAGCAGCTCCGCATCAACGAGCTCAACGCCAAGGACGCGAAAGACCATCTCCCGGCGGACCCCGGCCAGGAAGCCGCCGCTCTCGAAGAGTACAAGGCCAACGGCATCCATCTCCACGCCGCCGGAGCAATCTACTTCCGCAAAAACGAGGACGCCGACGTCCGCGCCCAGTTCGACTACGTCAGGCGCGCCGGCATCGGCGTCATCGTCGCTGGCGACCCCACGCCCGAAACACTCCCGCGCATCGAAAAGTTCGCCAGGGAATACGACATCAAAATCGCCATCCACAACCACGGCCCCGAGGACAAGCTCTGGCCCAGCCCCCTCGACATCCTCAAGGACATCCGCACCCTCGACCCGCGCATCGGCTGCTGCATTGACGTCGGTCACACAGTCCGCGCCGGCACCGACGTCGTCGAAGCAATCCGAGCCGTAGGCCCGCGCCTCTTCAACATGCACATGAAAGATCTCGCCAGCTTCACCGACAAGGAGAGCCAGGTCGCCGTAGGCCAGGGCAAAATGCCCGTCCGCGAAATCTTTCAGGAGCTCATCGCCATCCGCTACAACGGCTTCGTCGATCTCGAGTACGAAATCAAGGCCGACGACCCGATGCCCGGCGTAATCGAAAGCATCGCCTACATGCGCGGCGTGCTTACGGGCATGGACTACAAACCTGAGAGCTGATAGCTGACCGCTGACAGCCGCCCTCTACCCCTTCGACGGCTCCGGCTGGCTCTTCTCATCCGGCTTGATCGTTCCGCGGATCACCATGAACTTGTTCAGCGTGTCGAACCAGAACGACGCTCCCAGCGACAGTGCCAGCGCTGTAATCAGCCAGCCAACGATCGAGAGAAACACCTTCCAGGTGCGCTCCGTGCCCGTGTCCGTGTCCGAGTAGAGAGGTTCATTCCATCCCAGCGGCAGCAGCTTCTTATCCTCGATCTGCTGGAACTGTCCAATGCTCCCCTCGAGATCCGTTTTGAAGTCCCCGGTCAGCAGCTGCGGCTTCGCATCTGCGCCGCTCTGGCCGGCCGCATTGGGTTGCTGCGCGTCTGCGCTCCCCTGTGCTCCAGTCGCTCCGCCCTGCGCCGCCGGATGAGCAGCTTCGCCTTTCTTGGAGTCGAGGTATTGCTTTGCCTGCGCCACAAGCGTCTCGCGCGCATCCTTGTCGGTCCACAATGTCTTCGCCACCACGATCGAATTCACGTTGAACGCGATCGCCAGCGCCAATCCGATCAGCAGCAGAAGGTTCTGGGTGTGCTTCTTGTACCAGCCCGAGATCCGGTCCATCGCGTCGTTGTACCAGTCCTCAAGGCGCTTTTGAAAAACCTTGATGTCGTCCCCCGCGCTATCTGCCAGCGCGGAGATTGCCTCGAGAGCCTTGTTGTTCTTGTTCGATTCCTCGGCCAGCGCCGCGGACAACACCTTCCGCAACCCCTCGAGAGTTACTCCCGCCCCGCCGTCCGCCGGGCTCAGAATGTCGATCATCGCCAGCGCGAACGTGCGCGATGGAATATATGCGGGCAGCAGTATCGGGTTCGCAACCGCGCTTCCCGCAGTGCCGGCGTCAAGGCCGAGCAGCTTCTGCACAAGCATCTTGAACCGGTCAAGCGGGCGCAGCGCGCTCTTCTTGCCGGAGTCCCTCGTGAGATCGCGATAAAGTCCGCGAATCAGGCCATGGTCGTAGAGGCTCGCCACCAGCGACTTGCCGTCGGGCCCATTGTCGCCCGAGAACAGGCTCTGCACGCCCTTCAGCAGGTTCGCTGGGCGCGATTGCGCAAACGCGGCAATCCCCTCCTGGATGGCGGAAGCAATAAGGCTGAGTACCAGGTAGATGAGAGCCATCCCAATGGCAACATCGAGCATGGAGCTGCCAAACATGTCGACCTCCGGAATGATAAGCAAGGCGCCAGCAACCATAACACACGCCACGAAGTTCAATGAAGAAAGAAGTCAATCAACAATAAGACTCGGTACTAACTGCACCACTGTCTTCCACTCCACCACCGTTGTCACCCACTATGGTTGTCATCCCGAGCGAGTCTGAAAGACGAGCCGAAGGACCTGCATTTGCCCTTCACCCCGAGCCCACCACACCACCGTCGTCATCCCCCCACTATGGTTGTCATCCTGAGCGAGTCTGAAAGACGAGCCGAAGGACCTGCATTTGCCCTTCACCTCCAGTCCACCACCCCCGCCCCTTCCATCCCGTAGGGATGGAGAGGAAGTAGCCCTGGGCAAATCCGCCCACAGCCGGACGCCACCCCGGGCAACCGATCGCGAAGCGATTCCAGCGCGGCCACCACTCTCCGCATTTACACTCCCTTCCCCCCGCGCGCAGGTCCACCCCCGCTCCCGTTCCCTAACAAGAGCGTGTCATCCCGAAGGGCCGCACGCCTGGGGCCCCGCCCGCTTTTGGCGGGGTAAGCGGACCGAGGGATCTGTGGTTGCTTCTCGCCCGCCCGGCCGCAGGAGCTCACCCAACCGGCCCCAGGTTTTGGGGCCGGCTCACCCAATGCGTCAGCGCCCCATTCGCACAATCTCAAGCTCGGGCGGGTTGCCCTGGTCCCAAGAAAAGCAAAAACTGTGAACGATGAACTGTCACC
>DATFRB010000104.1:0-236845 GCA_035263625.1 Occallatibacter sp. | reverse complement strand
CCGTCAAAAAACGCCTGTCAAGTAGGGAAGAAAAAGCGAACTTAAAGCAACCTGCTTTATATCAGAAGGTTATCCCCATGAAAAATTACCCGGGAAAGTGGCCGATCCACTTTTCAACCCTGCTAGACTTAAGAAGAGTGGTAGAAAACTCCGCTCCAAATGCCCGCCACGCGCGGGCATTTCGCTTTTCAGGGGCGGGGCATACGCAGCGCCCTGATTTTTTTGCGCTGGAGCTCTGGCTCGCCCGGACTCCGTCGCCGCAACGGCCGGAAGAGGGGATGAACTTACTACATATGTGTATGAAATTTACTGCATGTGTGTAGGAAACCTACTACATAAGCTGGCCAGGGACTGCTCCGGACCCCGCATTATCAAACGCGGAACGCGCATTTCCGTGTCGTTCGGCCCGCCCCCCTACCCCCCGCGGACGTGCTGGAATATGCAACCTGCTCCGGAGATGTTAACCAGAAAATAAATACCCCCTACCCCCCCTCCTGTAACCCCCTTTAGAATGTGAGGGGCAAAAAGAGGGCAGAACGGTTAATCAACTGATAATAAATACCTTGTCTCAATTTTCAAATGTGCCCAAAACGCCACTTATTTGCCCCGAATCGCCACTTTTTTCACCAACTTTGCAGGCCTCTTTTACCGCCAGGTTCAAGTCGCATGACTGTCGGCAGCCCCAAATCTGGTCAGGCGGCAAAATATACCCCCACCCCCTAAACTCCCCCGCCTCGTCCCACAAATTGGAACAATTCGGATGCAACTTGACGCGCTTAAGTGCGCTTTAGTGCGCGGAATTCACGGCTTTCTCAAAAGCGCGTCGCGATCCATAACGTTCCCTTCGAAGATGAGCGTGGAGATGCGCCGCGCGTTCCAGATATTTACCGCGGGGTCGCCATCGATCACAAGGATATCGGCCCGCCGTCCTGGCGCAATCAGTCCCAGCTCGTTCCAATGGAACTGAAGCGAATAATTGTTCGTCGCCGCGGCAAGCGCCTCGCGCGGCGTGAGGCCAAGGCGCACCAGCATCTCCATCTCGACATGCATGGAGATACCGGTGAACGACCCCGTCGCCGGGGCTCCCGAAGCGGCGAGATAGTGCGGGAATGCCGCGAAAATAGCCTGGTTGAGCCGCCACAGCCGCATGCCAGACTGATCGGCTTTCTTGCGCAGGTTCTCTTCCATGTAGCGCTGCGCCATTGCCGGCAGGTGGTGCGACCACGACGGAAGCGGATAGACCATCTCGCCGGTCTTTCGATCGGGCGGATCGAACATGCGCACGGGATCCAGCAGCTTCGCGGCAGGCTCTTCCCACAGGTTGCGATGGCCGGGAAGGCGCTGGTAGTAATTCGCGAATGTGGGCATCAGCGCGGCATGGTGCGAAGCAATCAGGTTCGCGTACCGGCGCACGTGTACATCGGTGATCGGCAGCCGCTCCGAATAGTCGTACGCGGTGGCCGCTGACGGCCCTTCTGGATCGTTTACCAGCGGCTGCTGCAACTCATCTGGAATGACACCGAGCTCGTAACGGCCCATGTGCAGCAGCGCGTCCACGCCGGCTTCGATGCCTACGCGATACGGCGTGGAGACAAACTCGCCGTATGTGACCATGCCCATCTGGTGCGCGCGCGAAATGATCGATTGCGTGTTGGCGGCTGTGAGATCGTGGCCCAGGTACACGACTTTGGTTCCGAGCTTCGCAGTCTCGGCCAGCTGGGCCTGGGTGTCTTCTGGGCTCAATTCTGCGGGACGCCCGTCTTGGCGCAGTTTCTCGGTCCAGTCACTGTGGCTGATCAGAAGGCTCCAGTCGTCGGTGGTGCCGACGGAGTCGATCAGATAAAGGTGTGGAGAGGGGTGGACAGAGAAATCAATATGGCCCCGGCGGCTGTCTGCGCTGACAACTGCGGTCGTAACGCCCATGTACAGGCTGGCATCGGCTTCGCCCTGGCTGTTCATCCCGACGAATCCATCGACCAGGCCGGGGATGATGAACTTGCCAGTACAGTCGATGATGCGCGCGCCTTTGGGGATCTGGACGGTTGCGGCAGAGCCAACATCAGTGATCTTGCCGTTCTGCACGATTACGACAGCGTTGACGATGTCGTTGGCAGAGCGCCCCCAGTCGGTGACATCGACAACCGTGCCGCCCGTAAGCGCCAGGGGCGCCGGAGCAGGCACGGGCACGGCCTGTGGCCACGCCCCTGCGCCCAGCAAAAAGAGTCCGGCAATCCATCCCAGGAATAAACGGTACATGAAGGCGATGTTGCTGAAGTGAATTGTCGCATGGCTGAGTTGCGTGCCCGGGCTCAAGCACGAAGGCGCGGTTTCAATGGACGGTAGATTCAATTTGCGCAGCACGAAGGCGATCGATACGGCTCAGCTCGCAACCAGGGTGCGGCGCTGGCGGCGAGTGAGCAGGGGCACCACCTGGGCGTGGGCTTCGTCCACGGTGATGCCATACTTTGCGCGCAGCGCATCAACTTTGCCATGCTCGATGAATTGATCGGGCCAGCCGATGCGGACAACGGGGATGTTGTAGCCCATCTCGTCAAGCGCTTCGAGCACCGCGGAGCCGAATCCCCCCATCTTCACGTGGTCTTCAAAAGTGACGAACGCGGCCACGCGCTGTGCGTACTTCTCGAGCGCGTCGCGATCGATCGGCTTGATGAAGCGCGGATTGATGACGGCGGTGGAATAGCCTTCGCGCTCGAGCCGTGCGCTCAACTCGAGCGCCATCGGCATCATTTGGCCCAGGCCGAGGATCGCCACATCGGAGCCGTCGCGAATCACTTCAGCCTTGCCGATGGGCAGCGCCTGCGGCTCGGGCTTGCGCTGCACTCCGACGACGGCGCCGCGCGGGTAGCGGATGGCGCTCGGGCCGTTGAGCGTCAACGCGGTCTTCATCATGTCCCGCAACTCGTCTTCGTCCTTCGGGGCCATTAGCACCATCTCAGGAATGCCGCGCAGGTATGCGATATCGAACAGGCCGTGATGCGTGGGGCCGTCGTCGCCGCTCAGGCCGGCGCGGTCCATGCAGAACAGGACGGGGAGCTTCTGCAGCGCCACATCGTGCACGATCGGATCGAAGGCGCGCTGCAGGAACGTGGAGTAAATGGCGCACACCGGACGGAAGCCGCGGGTGGCCATTCCCGCAGCGAAGATGACCGCATGCTCCTCGGCGATCCCCACGTCAAAGTAGCGTTTGGGATGATGCGGGCGGAAGAGATCGAGGCCCGTGCCGTTGGGCATGGCCGCCGTGATGGCCACGATGCGCGAATCGTGATTTGCAAGGTCGACCATCGACGCCGCAAATGCTTCGGCATAAGTCTGCTGCCCTGATGCTGTCTTGCCGGTCTCCGGGTCATACGGGCCGAGGCCGTGAAACTTCTTCTGGCCATCGAGAGCGGGCTGGAACCCTCGCCCCTTCTGGGTGAGCACGTGCAGCAGGACCGGGCGGTCGGTGACGGACTTAAGAAATTTGAACGACTCAATCAATTGCGGAAGATTATGGCCGTCGATCGGGCCGTAGTAGTCGAGGCCGAACTCCTCGAAGAGCATCGAGGGCCAAAGCATGCCCTTGGCCGCTTCCTCGGCGCGCCGGATGACGTTGACGGCGGTCTTGCCGCCGATCTTTTCGACCATGCGCCTGGAGAAATCGTGCAGGTGCTGGTAGTGTTCGTTGGTCACAACGCGGTGGAAGTACCGCGCGATGGCGCCGACGTTGCGGTCAATAGACCACTCGTTATCGTTGAGCACGACGATCAGCCGCTTCGTCTGTTCGGCGATGTTGTTCAGCGCTTCGAAAGAAATTCCATTGGTAAAGGCCGCATCGCCCGCGACGGCAACGATGTTCTCGACGCCGCCCGCCATGTCGCGCGCGACAGCCATACCGAGCGCTGCGCTCAGAGCCGTGCCCGCATGCCCCGCCCCGTAGCAGTCGTGCTCGCACTCGGTGCGCAGCATGAATCCGTTGAGGCCGCCCGGTTGGCGAATGGTGTCAAAGCCGCCGCGCCGGCCGGTGAGGATCTTGTGCGTGTAGGCCTGGTGGCTGACGTCAAAGATGAACCTGTCCTGGGGTGTGGAAAATACGTAATGCAGCGCAAGGGTCAGCTCCACCACTCCCAGGTTCGGGCCGAGATGCCCGCCCGTCTTCGAGAGAGTCTGGATCAGAAACGCGCGTATCTCCTCCGCGAGCTGCGCAAGCTGAGCGTAGTTCAGTCCCTTCACATCCGCGGGGGATTGGATCGTTTCCAGGATGGTCGACATGACTCCCTTTGTCCCGGTCCACGCCGGGAAACGCAAGAAAACGCGCCTCTTTGGCAAAGGGCGCGGCTTCGAGCGCGCTATCGCCAAGTATACCAACTGGCGGGATTTCTCGCCGCATTCCGGGCGACTTAGCGTTAATTCCAGGCAGTTTAACGAATCGGAACCGTATCGAGGTGCACGGGGCCGAGGATGCCGGACGGAACCGGCTTGAGATTGTCCATATCCTGCGGCGCGAATCGCTTGCCGTACTTTGCCCAGAGCGCGGTGTAGTCGCGCGGCGGCTGGCCGGCAAGCTCATTGATTGCCGTGTTGTACACGCGGACTTCAAGCTTGTTCTCACCAGGATGGACGAACTCCGTTATGTCCAACCGATACGGCGGATGCCACAGCGATCCCGCGCGCTTTCCGTTCACAAAGATCACCGCCGCTTCCCGGATTGGCGGGTCAAGCAGCGCATGCATGCCGTCGGCTCCCGGAGGGCGGTCATCGGCGACGGGCTTCCCCTCGCCGAAGTCGAGGATCACTCCGTGAACGCCGGTCTGCGGGTCCGGGAAGAATCGGGAATAGACGGCTTCGCCAGAGAAGTGCTGGCGACCGGAGAGTTGAGTCCAGGAAGCGAGTGAATCAAGGTGAAGTTTTCCCGGCTCGGTTCCAGCAAATGAAATGGACCAATCTCGGCTCAGATCTTCGACCGGCTCAGGGCGTATGCCGGGCCCGAGAAATTTGGCTGGCGTCGCGGGAAGAGAGCTTGGACTGAGGACGAAGATGCGCGATTCGTATGGATCGAGATGCATCGGAAGACGCTGGCCCAGATCGACGCGCACATCATCGCGAATTCCGCCGCTCTCCGGGTCCCATGCCTCGACATGGCGGCGCGTTGTCCGAAAACGAATTTGCGCATCGAGAGGCTGATTGCTCGTATTCGCCACGAAGTAGACTTCGCGATTCTCGAGCCTGCGATGAATGAATCCGAGCCCCGCCGTCTGGCCGATTGCATCGAGGTCGGGTTGGAGAGCGGAGTGTAGCGCTTCCGGCAGATCCTTTAGAGAGCTGGTCGAGACCCCGCGAGCGACGTCGCTTCGGAACAGATATGAAGATATCAATTCAATTTGTACAGAATCTCTCTGCTCCAACAGGCCGGACGCCAACGATGGTGTCTTCCCGACTGAAATGACGTGGCCGGTATTAGCAAACTCCTCAATGCGCTTGTAGGTCGCGAGCGGAATCCGGTCCGTTGGCGGAATGATCAAAATCGGATACGGCACCGTCCCGAGCTTGTCGATCGTCGCCGCATCGATGTAGTCCACGCTGTATCCCGCATCGAGAATCGCCGCCATCAGTTCCGGCGAGATCCGCTTCTCCATTTCGTCCGTCACTGAGACATGCCCCGGCGTAAATGCCGCCTGTGCATCGTCCTCCGGCAGCAGGATCGCGACGTCGTTCGCCGGCTTGCCCTGCCTCAGCAGCCAGCTCACGCGCGTAAGGTACTGCGTGATCTCCGGCATCACCGCGAACCACGGGTTATGCTCGTTGAATACCGCGGCCGCGTAGAACGCCCATCCCGGCTCGCCCGCCGACGGCGGCGAATACGGCCAGCCGTGCCCGACGAACTGGTTAACGCCGAGCAGGAACATTCGGTCGGCCTCGGCCTTCATATCCAGCGGCGTGGCGCGAAAAGCAGGCGAATGCAGCCACGTCCACGTCTCCGCCGAAACAACATTGCGGCCATACAGATGCGCCGCGGACGTGGCCCAGCGGCAATACGAGAACTGCCGCCACTGCATCCCCTCGCCTTCAATCAGGTTGGGGGTGGCTTCGTCGGCCAGGGTCACCGCTGGATCGCCGTAAGTCTGCGAGCGGAACAGCGTGTGGTGTGCCTCGGCAAACTGCGTGATCGGCGCGAGATAGTTCTCGCGGATCAACTCGGATAGCGTCTTGCCCCAGTCGTGGCGTACGGCATCCGCTTCGGGCGTTCCGCCAGCGAGCAGTTCGGGTAGATGCGGAATCAGGTCATACCCGCACCGCTTCAGGAACTCAGCAGGCAAGTCGGGCGTCCAGTCCGACCCCTCCACCTCGAGCGAATCGGAGAAGACCGAATACGGCGGTCTACTCCCGAACGCGTTCAGCAGCGGAGTGGCCACGTCGGCCAGGTGTTCATCGATTGCGGCCCGCGCAAAGTGGTCGAGCACATTACCCTCAGTGCCGTACGCCGCGCGCTTGACCTGCATGCCGGTGTGGCTGGCGATAAAGAACAACTCGCTGCTGCTGGTAACAGTTGAGGAATCGTCGTGGAGCGCGAGATCGATTCGGTGCGCGAGGTCCGGGTCGAGCGCTTTGCCATCAAATGACGCAATAATGGACTCGCCGGGCTGCAACTCAGGTTTACCGGACGGGGAACCAACCAGCGGCACGCGCGCAATCCGCAGCCGTCCGGCCGCCAAATCCAGTGTGGTCTTCGGCCCGCCGTACGGCCAGCCGCTGCCCAGCGTGATATCCACGCGCAGACCGAGCGAGCGAGCCGTCGCGTTGGCGAACAAAACCGCATCCAGGAAATCCGGAGAGAGGTAACGCAGGTTGCGAATGCCCTTTGCCGGGTCGTCAAGCGCCAGCGGGTACACCGGCTGAATCTCCACGCCGCCGATCCCTGCATCACGCATCGTGCGGAGTTCCTTCTCCAACTCCGGTTTCGTGACCGCCGGCCCGAACCACCACCACCGCATCAAGGGCCGCGCGTCATCCGGAGGATGCAGAAATCCCTCGCGCAGGCTGTCGCCGGCGCTCTGCGCCCCAACGGCGCATGCAGTAGTGATGAAAAACGCAACAGCGGCGACCCAGCCGCGGACGGACCTCGTCATAGCGATTGAGCCAGTGTACCGTTTCGCGTGGCCTTCAAACATCGATTCGATTCCCGGTTTACGATGGTTCGTAGAACTCCCTGCGAGGGATACTTCGTGAGCCGAACTGCACATTCGCTTTTATCTTCACTGGCGCTCGTTGCGGCGCTCTCCGCTCCCTGCGTGGCTGTGGGGCAGATGCTTGAGCCCGCCGCTCCTCCTGCCATTCCCAATCCCCTTGCCGACCCCACCATGACCAGCGGCAAGGCGCTGCTGCTCGATCTCGAGTCGCGCTTCGGCAAGGACGTGGCCGCTCGCGGCGGTGCCGGATTCGCATCGTGGTTTGCCGGCGATGGAGTCGTGCTCGGCAATGGCGCCGTGCCGGTAGTTGGCAAGGTCGCGATCGAGAAATCCGCGAACTGGTCGCCGCAGCAGTACCAGCTCACCTGGACGCCGACCGACGCCCTGATGGGGCCCTCGGGCGACATGGGCTACACCTGGGGCCATTTTGAGGGCCACAGCAAGGACGCCAACGGCAATCCGGTGATAACCTCAGGCCGGTACATCACCGTGTGGCGCCGTGAGGCCGACGGCACATGGAAGGTAGTGCTCGATGCCGGTGCAAACGAACCCGCGGCCGGCGGCGACTGCTGCAAGCTGCCCACGCCGTGACGCTAAGGCGTCAGGCTAAGTGATTCGGCCGACGAAATTCGACATCAAGCGAAACCAGCATAGTAACTCTGTGGAAAACTCCTCAGTAACTCAATAATTGCACTAGAGTGCGATTTTGGGTTACCTGAGTGGTACAGAGTTTCGGGCGTTTATTCCCCCTTTTGTGTCAGAGCCAACTGGCGTTACTTCTCCGATACTTATACGAATACAGGTGCGTTGAAAACTCAAATGGGTGCGATACAGAGTTTCCAGCAAGCCGAGCCGCCGCGATTGATCTCCAGGTCGGAGTTCGACGTATTCGACCGCAATTCCGATCCGGCGCTCGACGAGATCACCGAGCTGGCCGCGGTGCTGAGTTTTGGCGACTACGCATACATAGGCTGGATGGACTTCAATCGGCTGTGGTTCAAGTCGAAATACGGGTTCACCGGCAACGAACAGCCGCGCGCCGCAACCGCCTGCCAATGGGTCACCATGACCAGCCAGTCGCTGCTGGTGAGCGATACGGCGCAGGACGGACGGTTCTCTCCCGAAGGCATTGAGTTGCCCGGAGTGAAGCACTGCCGCTCCTATGCCGGGGTGCCCCTCTTCTCGCCGAGCCAGCAGATCATCGGCACTCTTGCCGTTTTGTCGCGCAGGCCCGATCAGTTCAAACCTGAACACATTACGCTGCTCGAAGTGCTCGGCCGCCAGGCGGTTACGCGGCTGGAGCTTTACAACCGCATCCGGGCCCAGGAACACGCACAGCGCGCCCGCCAGCGCACCGAGCGCGCGCTCGCGGTTGAGCGCTGCTTCGTCGCTGCGACGCTCGATTCGATTCCCGGGCTGGTGGCGGTGCTCGACACGGCCGGGCGCATGGTGCGCGTGAACCAGTCGTGCTCGCACCTGACCGGTTTGAGCCTCGCCGACGCGGCGGGCCGCCCGTTCGCCGACGAGTTGCTTGAGGCTGACGCCCGCGAATGGGCCACCGGCAAATTGCGCGAAGCCGCATCTGGCCAGGCGTCGGGACCGCACGAGACCACCTGGCGCATTCTCAACGGCCAGCCGCGCCGCGTGAGCTGGACGCTGCGTCCGTTGACCGGTCCCAACAACGAGATTCAGTACATTATCGTCAGCGGGCAGGACGTAACCGAGCAGCGCGAGGCGGAAAAGGCGCTGCTGTCGAGCGAAGCGCGCTACCGCGAGGTGGTCGAGGGCAGCCTTGGGTTCGTGTTTACGTGCACGATGGAGGGCCGCCTGACGTCGCTCAACGCATTCACTGCGGAGACGCTAGGCTATCGCATTGACGACCTGATGGGCCGCTCCATCACCGAGTTGCTCGATCCCGCGGGAGCGGCGACCTTCCAGGAGTGCATGCAAACGCTCAAGACACGCGAAGAATGGCAGGGAGCGATTCCGGTGCGCCGCGGCGACGGAGTGTATCGCCGCATCGCTTTCCGCAGCCGGCGCATCGACTTGCATGATGACCGGCCCTTCATCCTGAACCACGGCGTGGATGTGACGGAGCAGCACGAGGCCGAAGAGGCTCTGCATCTCGCCACGCGCCAGCGGCAGCTCATTCTCGAGTCGGTGGGCGACGGCATCTATGGCATCGACCTCGATGGCCGGCTCACCTTTATCAACGAAGCGGGTGCCCACGCGCTCGGCTACAGGCCTGAGCAGCTCACCGGACGCGATGTGCACGAGGTTATCCACCACAGCCATGCCGACGGCACGCCATACTCGAGGATCACAAGCCCGATCTTGCAGGGCATGCGGCGTGACGAGACGGTGCGGATGCGCGACGAGGTTTTCTGGCGTGCCGACGGCACTTCGATTCCCGTGGAGTACACCGCCAGCCCGCTGATTGAAGACGGCCGCATCTCCGGCATGGTGGTCGCGTTCCAGGACATTTCGGAACGGCGCCGCCTCGAAAAGATGAAGGACGAGTTCATCTCCACAGTAAGCCACGAGTTGAGGACGCCTCTGACTTCGCTGCGCGCGTCGCTTGGGTTGATTTCGTCGGGCACGCTCGACCGCCGGCCCGAGAAGCAGCGCCAGATGATCGAGATGGCCATCGGCAACTGCGACCGCCTCGTGCGGCTGGTCAATGACATTCTCGATTTTGACAAAGTAGAGAAAGGCCGGCTCCCACTGCGGCGGGTCCCGGCGGAGGCCGTCGACCTGCTGCGCCGCGCAGCCGACATTGCCTACACTGCGGCCAGCCAGGCGAAGATTAGCTTCCGCATCGAGGCTGTTCCCGCCCTGGCGCTCGCCGACGAAGACCGAGTGCTACAAGTGCTTAGCGAGCTGATAACGAATGCGATGAAGTTCTCCGCTCCCAACACAACTATTCGCCTGAGCGCGCAACCGGCAGGCGAGCGCGAAGTGTGCTTCGCAGTCGAAGACCAGGGCCAGGGCATTCCGCCGGAGAAACTCGAGCACATCTTCAATCGCTTCCAGCAGGGCGACGCATCGGACACGCGCGCCCTCGGCGGGACAGGCCTCGGACTCGCGCTCTGCCGCAGCATCGTGGAGCAGCACGGCGGCCAAATCTGGGCCGAGAGTGCGCTCGGCCGCGGAAGCCGGTTCCTGTTCACGCTGCCCAGCGCAAGCCTTTCGCAATAACAACGGACTCAAGTTCACGTGTCAGGTTGCGGCGTGCAGGTTCCACGGCGTGTGCAGCCCACGCGTGAGACAATGCGTCCCAGGGCTTCCCCGCGGTTCATCTTGATTCCAGCAACATCTAAGCCGACATGGCTATTGCCGGAAGAATCGTAAATTTTCTCTTCGGCCGTCCGCTCGCCACGAGCGAGGAACGCGCCGAGCACATCGGTCCCATTGCCGGCATTCCCATCTTCGGCCTCGATGCGTTAAGCTCCGCCGCATACGGCCCCGAAGCCGCACTCACTCTGCTCATTCCGCTCGGCGTGATGGGCGTGCACTATATCGTGCCGATCAGCACGGCCATCATCATCCTGCTGGGTATTGTCTTTTTCAGCTACCGCCAGACGATCGACGCCTATCCGCAAGGCGGCGGCTCGTACACCGTGGCAACTGAGAACCTTGGCGATGGCGCCGGCCTACTCGCGGCTTCGGCGCTCATGATCGACTACATTCTTACAGCCGCGGTAGGCATCTCCGCTGGGGTTGGTGCGCTCATCTCTGCCGCGCCCTCGCTCCAGCCGCACACGCTCGGGCTGTGCCTTGGTGTGCTGCTCATCCTCACCATCGTGAACATGCGCGGCGTGCACGACACCGGCGTAGCCTTCATGATCCCCACGTATCTCTTCACGGCAACGCTGCTCATCGTGATTATCGCGGGCGCATTCCAAGCCGTCCATGCTGGCGGCCATCCGCATCCGCTCGCTCCAATGCCCGCGGTGCCGGCAGCCTCGACTGCGATCGCCGGGTGGTGGCTTCTGCTCAAGGTCTTCTCTTCGGGTTGCACGGCCATGACCGGCGTGGAAGCAGTCTCGAACGGCATCATGGCCTTTCGCAAACCCACGCAGCGCAACGCAAAGATCGCGCTCACCATCATCATCGTGCTGCTGGCGATACTTCTCGCGGGCATTGCGCTCCTGTGCCGCGCTTACCACATAGCCGCCACCGATCCCAACAAAACAGGCTACGAGAGCGTGCTGTCGATGCTCACCCGCGCCGTGATGGGCCACGGATGGTTCTATTACGTCACCATCGGGTCCGTTCTGCTCGTTCTCGCGCTTTCGGCCAACACTGCGTTCGCGGACTTTCCCCGCTTGACGCGCGCGATCGCGCAGAACAATTACCTGCCGCACGTCTTCGTTCTGCGCGGCCGCCGCCTGCTTTACTCCTGGGGCATCTACGTCCTGGTCGTGCTGACCGCCGCCCTGCTCATGATCTTCGGCGGAGTCACGGATCGCCTCATCCCGCTTTACGCCATCGGCGCATTCATGGCATTCACGCTTTCGCAGGCGGGGATGGTGATGCACTGGAAGCGCCGCGGGGACACGGGCCGCATGCTGGTCAACGGCCTTGGCGCGTTCGCCACCGGCATCACCACTCTTGTTGTCCTCGTCGCCAAGTTTGTCGAGGGCGCATGGATCACGGCTCTGCTCGTGGCGGGAATGATCCTTCTCATGCGCGGCGTGCACCGCCACTACCGCCGCGTTGCCCGTGAAATCAAGCTTGACAGCCCGATCTCGCCGGCAGATGTGTCCGAGCCCATCGTCATTGTGCCCATCGACCGCTGGAGCCGCCTCACGGAAAAGGCTCTGTCGTTCGCTCTTTCCATGTCAAGCGATATCCGCTGCCTGCACGTCCACGTCTCCGACGAGAAGAACGACATCGAGTCCATCTGGGAGCCGATGGTCGCCGCACCGCTGCGTGCCGCAGGCAAACCTGTGCCCAGGCTCGAGTTACTCAAGTCGCCGTATCGTCACGTTCTGCAACCGGTGATCGATTACATCCTGCACGCCGAACAAAAATCGAAGGACTCCAAGATCTGCGTCCTTGTTCCAGAACTCGTCGTAAAGCACTGGTGGGAGAATCTGCTTCACAATCGGCGAGCGGGCCTGCTCAAGGTGATCCTGCTCGTGCGCGGCAACCGCCGCATCGTGGTCATCAACATCCCCTGGTACCTGGAGCGCGGCTGATTTCTTGTTTGTCCAGACGTCAGGATTCCCTTCCCCGTCCTGAGCCGTCACAATAGATCGTGGTGTTCCCGGGTCACGATCATTGCTCGACACGCCGGTTCCGCGCTGGAGCCATCGCCTTGCTCATTGGGCTCGCGCTCGTGTTAACGCCGAAAGGCAGCAGCGCGCAGCAGCAGGCGGACAACAATCCGGCGCCGCTTTCTTCAGCGCCCCCGGCTACGTTGCATGGCGTAGTGAAGAACACCGCCACCGGCCAGCCCTTGCCGCGTGCTCTCGTTTCAGTTGGCGGAGACTCCGGCCTTGCGGCCCTCACGGATGGCGATGGCCGGTTCGAAATCGGTGGCGTTTCGCAGGGGCCGAATGTCGTAACGCTGACCAAACCGGGTTTTGACGACGGGACCGACGACTCTTCGATTATGGGTTCCATACTCGGTACCGGCTCCTTCACGCACAATGTCGTCGTAGTGGCCGGCATGCCGGATGTCGACTTCGCGATGCGCCCGTCGAACGCCATCCACGGCCAGATACAGCTCTCAACTGGCGATCCCGGCGAGAACATCAAAGTCACTCTCTTCGAGCGCGCTATCCAGGATGGACGTGCAATGTGGCGACCGCGCGACACCAGGCCCACCGGCGCTGACGGCGCGTACCGCTTCGCCGGGCTTCCGGACGGCGTGTATGCCGTCACCGCCGTGGACAGCGAACTTGACGTTGCGCAGATGCTCACCACTTCCAGGTCCGAGGTGGACTGGTTCGCCGCGATGTACTATCCCGATGCTCGTGACTTCTCGAGTGCCGGACGCATCCGCCTCGCAGGTGGGCAGCAGGTCCAGGCCAATTTCATGCTTGTGCGCGAGCCGTTCCACCTCGTCCGGGCTGCGGTCGCATCGCCAAACGGGGCCGCAGTCGGCAACTCAGCCAGTCTTCCCAAAGGGACCATGATCTTTTTAACGAAGAATGGCGCGAATGTTCCACTCGAAATCCAGAGCGTCCTCTCGGGCCTCGAAGCCAAAGTGACCGATCTCGACGGGCGCCTGCTGCCCTACCGGCCGCAATACGATGCCGGCTCGCACACCGTCCGCGCTCTTCTTCCCGATGGCACGTACTCGTTAAGGCTTTCTGCGTCCCGGCCCGCTCCTGCGCCTCCTGGGGGTACCGCGTTCCGCCACAATTCGCTCATGACCGGCCAGGGCGACGTATCAGTTGCCGGGCATCCGGTAACGAATATGCGCATCGCCGTTGCGCCGGCCCCTTCGGACTCGCTCCAGGTTCTAGTTAATCGCACTCAGCCCCAGCCCGAGTCTTTATCTGGCACGAGCGACAGCAATACGGGTGTTTACATCTCTGCGACCCTGGCCGGGCAGGGCGTGGTCGATCAGGCGCAGGGTGAATTCGCTCAGGGCCCCACTCAAGGCATGCTCGAGACCAATCCACTCGCTCCGGGATCTTATTGGCTGCACACGATCGTCGCGGAACGCGGCCTGTGCGAGTCATCGTTTACGGCCGGCGGCGCAAACATGGCGCGCGAGCCGTTCGTCGTGGCTCCGGGCGGGTCGACTGCGCCCCTTACCCTTACGCTCCGCGACGATTGCGCCTCTCTCAAGGTCAGTCTGCCGGGCGAGAACGCAGGCATTGTTGCCGGCGAGGAACCCGCATACACGGTGTACGTGGTTCCCGACGCCGACTTGACGACTGACGCTCCTGTCGCCACGCTGCGCGCCTCCACTGGCGGCGTGCATGTTTTTAACAACCTCACTCCCGGCAGCTACCACGTCTATACCTTCACCGCCGCGGTGAATCTTGAGTATCACAATCACGATGCGCTCGCGGCGCTGCCGACTCCCGGCCAGCAGATCACGCTTTCTCCGGGAGACACAGGCAGCCTCGTCGTCGAGGTGCCGCAGCCATGACGAATCCGGCGCGCGGTGGGCTGATGCTGCAGGTCCTGCTTGCCGGCGCGATATCTGCGATCGTGCTGCCGCCGGCTGCAACGCGAGCACAGGTCCCTTCGACCGCGGCTACCGCCGGCTATCGCATCGCGGGGCGCGTGGTGAATTCGGTTACGGGCGAGGCCGTGCCCGGCGCCACGCTGAGCGCATTCGATGAGGAGGGCAACCAGGTTTTTGCATCCGCGATCGCCGATCAGGAGGGCCGCTTCTCAATCGACCACGTTCCCGCGGGCAAGTATCCGCTCAGCGCATCCAAGCGAGGCTATCTCACCGGATATTACGACCAGCACGGCGACTTCAACTCCGCCGTCGTTACCGGGGAGGGGCAGGATACGGCGAACCTCGTCTTTCAGTTCACTCCCAGCGGCGTGCTGCGCGGCGTGATCACTGACGACGGAGGCGATCCCGTGGAAGGCGCGACGGTGATGCTTTTCAAGCGCAGCGACGCCACCGCTACTGCGCAGCACATGCGGCACATGACCAATGCGGCCACGGACGATACGGGTGCCTACGAGTTCGCTGGGCTGGAGCCGGGTGAGTACATGGTGGCCGTACAGGCCGTGGCATGGTACGCGCAAAATGCGACGGCAAGCCCGTCGGCCGCGCCCAACCCGCTCGATGTCGCCTATCCGGTTACCTATTTCGACTCCACCACCGACGAGGGAGCAGCGCAACCAATCACGCTCGACAGCGGCGCCCGTGAGGAGGCCGACATCGTGCTTCATGCTGTTCCGGCTCTCCACTTCACCATGCGGGTGCCCGCCCAGACGATCCGCGGCGACCGCTTCGCGCCGATTGAGATGCGGCAGTCCGTGTTTGGCAATGAGATCTCTGCACGAACTGCCATGCGAGGTCCAAGTCCGGACAGCCCGCAGATGATTGAATTCACCGGCCTTGCGCCGGGCCGCTACGAGCTTCAGCAGGGAGAACCGGCACACATCCTGCAGCTGAACGCCGTTACGAGCGGCGAAATCGACCCCACGGCGGGCACGCTCGCGCCGCCGGTCTCGGGAACTCTGCGCACGTCCAACGGAACAGCCCTTCCCGATGAGATCAACCTTGTGCTTGCTCCCGCCGATGGCGGCCATCAGGGCGTCGTGGCAGGCGCTCACAAAGGGCGGTTTCAATTCGATGCGGTGCCGGCGGGCGAGTGGACCCTTGCAGCCACTTCGGCCGGCGGCGCGGCCCAATCGCTGTCGGTTGTTGGCATCTCCACGGCCGGCAAGGAGACCGCCGGCGATCGCCTCACTGTTGCAGACCGGCCTCTGTCCCTCGTCGTCACCGTCAGCAGCGCGAGCACTCGCGTCAAGGGGTTTGCGCGCACCGGCGGAAAGGCTGCGCCGGGAGCGATGATTGTTCTGGTGCCGCGGGACGCGAGCGCGTGGCCCTCGCTTGCGCGCCGCGATCAGTCCGACACAGATGGCAGCTTCGGATTGGCCGATGTTCCGGCAGGGCGGTACACCGTGATCGCCATCGAAGACGGCTGGAAGCTCGATTGGCAGAACCGCGACGTGATCGCGCGCTACCTTCCGGGCGGCGAGCCCGTCACAATCACTGACCAGTCCGGAGCCGTGGTTCAACTCGCGCGGCCTGTCGAGGCTGTCGCGCGGTGATGTGAGGTTTTGCGCGCCGGCCTGCTCGCGGCGCGGGGCTTCGTCGAAACGGGGGAAAGAGGATAGTCTATTTGGGTACTGATCCAACTTGGGAACCGATTCAACCCAGGGATAATCCGGCCCGTGGGAAAGTCCGGCGCGAGCGGCCCCGCAGTTCGCTCCGCATTCAGGAGATTTGCACATTGATGAGGAAGTGGTTGGTTGCACTCTTGGCGGTAACGGCTGCGCTGATGCCTTCGCTGGCTCTTGCCCAGGTATCCTCCGACAGCGGAACGAGCAATAAGAGCACGGGCCCCGCTTACAAGTACCAGGTATTTGCGGGAGCCGGCTACATCGGCCTGAACCAGGTAAACCAGTCTCGCTATGGGCTGATCGGGGCCAACGTTGCGGTCAGCCGCAACTGGGGCCGCTACTTCGCCGTCACCATCGACGGCGCGTATTATCCTTCGTCGCTCGGTTCCGGAAATCCCGGCGATCCGTCGGTGGACGCGATCCTCGGAGGCCCGGAGCTGCATGGCCAGCTCTTCGAACGCTGGGAACTGTTCGTCCGCGGCCTGATCGGTTATGAGCATACCGGCGGCGAACACATGATTCCCGATACTTCGTTCGCGGGCGGAGGCGGCGGAGGTGTCGAGTACTCGATCAATTCGCGCTGGGGCGTTCGAGTGTCGGGAGACGTGATCGGTGCCTCGTTCTCGCCGGAGAATAACACTCCTCTGCTCGGATACTCTCCGCACCGCACGTTCAACTCCCGCGCCTCGGGCGGCATCGTCTACCGGTTCTAGCGCATTTTCAGAGTCGGTACGTCCGAGAGTGGAGAATCGGTCGGCCACTTAGGGAATGCGCTTAGGCGACGGAAAAACGCACCTTAAGCGCATGACTTCACCCGGAATTTGTTCCAATTTGTGGGACAAGCCCAGGCGCAGCTGAGGTAAGTCCTTTATTTACAACATCGGCATTTTGCGATTCGCAGGATTCCGACGAAAAATATTTATAGGGGGGAGGGGGGTATTTTCTGCTGTTTTTGCCTCGTTTCAGGTGCTTATTGGCTCACCAGGGGCTTGACAAGCGGATGCCCTGACCTGGGGGTTGGATTAATGCTCGTAAGTTGGCTCCCATGCCGGACGCCGGATCTGGTACAGGCGTCGAAAACTGACCCAAAACACCGAAGGCCGCCCGGTTGAGGCGGCCTTCTTTCATCTGCAGTCCGATTATAGCACGGCGTGGTGTGCCTGATCATGGTGGGTGCCCGAGCCGCGCATTTTGCGCCACTCGGGACGCGCCCATTTTTACGGATTTCTCAAGATATGGGACGAAATGGTGTTTTCGTTTTTTCTTCGTGGTAAATCCTTACTACATGTGTAGTGGGTTGGGATCCGGCCCTGTTTTGTGAAATCCCGGGTCCGAAAATCCGGACCCGGGGCACCCGCCGCCGTGGAAGAACCTGCATCCCGGGACCCGGGCATCCCGCCCACTCATCGCGATAATGCCGCGATGAATGGGGCACATACTGTCATCCCACCCACTTGATGCGATCAAGCCGCGATGAGTGGGGGCGCGCGCGCTGTCCGTACGCGGGTCGATTTGCGCGTGTGAGATAATCTGCCGGAGACTAACCAGGCCGACAAAGAGTCCGAATGCGTCCCTGACACCACGGCGATTGACCGCGCCGTTGCTTTATCTCAATCACGGTCGCTCTTCTTCATTCTGATCAAGTTGCCTGGGAAACCGATGGCTATAGACACGAAAAATTCCGAGGAGGGATTTGATCCGCTATGGACCTGCGCTTGTTCGCGAGACTTCGTTGTCCAACCTGTAAGAGCGAACTTGAACTGAAGCCGTTTGAAGAGGGATTGCCTGGCGCGGCAGGCTCATCAGCGGAGAACAGCGAGCCAGACCGGCGGATCATCAAGGATGGATGCCTGCTCTGCCACAAGTGCAGAGTGTGGTATCCGGTCAGTTCCTATGTACCGGTGATGCTGGTCTTCAAGACCAGATTCCATACTCATTTTGCAGCCAGGTTCCAGGCGCGATTGGCGGAGATCGGTGGATACGACTTTCCACGGGGAGTGCCCCAGCCGGGTGAGCGGAGCGTTCAGGAGACATTCACCGAGGAATGGGAGACGCTGAATTACGACGACCTGAGTTTCGGATTCTCGCGAGAGGAACTGAGGCAACTGCATGGGAAAGTCTGGCTGAAGCAGAAGGAGGGGTCTTCGTCCGGAATTGAAAGCGTTCTTAACGTCGGAGTGGGATTCGGGATAGAGTCGGAGGTTCTTCAGGCAATTACAGGGGCGGAGCTTTTCGCCGTAGACCTTAATTTCTCAGTGCTTCAAAAGGGCGAGCAGATCCTCTCGAACCCCAAGCTCCATTTCGTAATCGCCTCGCTCTTCAACGTGCCTTTCGAGGAGAAATCGTTCGACCTGGTTTACAGCCAGGGTGTTTTGATGCACACGCACGACACCCAGAAGGCTTTCAACAGCATCGCGAAATTTGTTAAGGAACGCGGCCAGCTTTTCGTTTGGGTGACTGCAATCGACGATGTTTTTATACATCGGTGGCCGCGCCGGGCAGTAACCATGACGTTTTACTGTTCTTCGCTGGTGTTGCGTCCTGTATTGAGCCGATCCCCATCGTGGGTAAGAAGGCCGGCCATTTTCGTGTTGTCCGTTTTGCTTCATCCCCTGCTGCGCATGAGGGGACGCCACGGAGGCAAGTGGAAACTGCCCAACTCCGAACACCTGCTCCGCGATTACTTCACGCCCCGTTATGTCCACATGTGCCGATTCAACGACGTGATTGAGTGGTTCGAGTCGCTTCAGTTTGATTGCCAGGTTCAGTCCGCCGTGGAATTTCGACGGATCTTCGGTAAAGCGATGGACGGCATTGGCATCCTGGGCGTTCGAAGTGGATACACGACGGGGCAGCCTAGCGCTCTCTAGAGGACAACCCGGTTGGAAGGACGTGGGGTTGACTTTCCCTCCCACTCATCGCGATGAAGCCGCGATGAATGGGGCACATGCATGTGGGTATACCGCCCGCGATGTGCTCTCAATACCGCCGGAAATTGATCTCGATGGTAGCGTCGAAGACGACTGGTTCAGGCCCACACATCGCGGGCCTGAACTTATAAGCCATGACTGCCTTCAGCGCGGCGTCATTCAGCAGTGACGAGGAAGTTCCAGCCACGTGGATGTCGCTTACCGAGCCGTTGGCAAGAACAGTGAGCGCCACCGAGACTCCCCCTGACGGGGCTCCGGGGGGCAACTCAGCTTCGGGAGCATTGAGGGGCTTCGGCGGAATCTCGCCTTTGCATTCGCGACGAGCGATGGCCTCAGGCGGGAGGGCGAGGAACTTATCGTCGAAGGGTTCGGGAGCCAATTTTGTAATGCGGACAGATAGCACGAGACTGCCGTTGGCGAATAAGCGAAGTTGCCGCGGATAGCGCATGCCGTCAAAGTCAGCGAAATCAGAAAACTCCTCGCGGCGTTTCTCCACAGCGGGAGCTTTCCTGTCTTCGCTGAGACTGAGAACATTGTTCGTTGCGGTATCGAGGCATGCCAGGGTTTGCTGCTGCAAGTTAACTGTTTCGACATAGCTAATGCAGTTCACGTCCTGGCCGCCGTCCTTCCGACGCTTCAGGTCGCGCACGGTGTAGCCGAGGTCGCCGTTGGCAAACTCGAGCAGGTACGCCAAGTCCTTGACGCGCTGAGGCGTGTAGGGGACGTTGCGAAGAGTGAGCGTGTTCTCGCCGTTCTTTGTCTTGACCATCGCGAATGGGCCGAGTTTGATCTCCTGCCGCCACTTATCCTTTGCTCCCCAGCGGATGAGGAGCTGGCCCTCGGAGCGGACGTTGAGTTGCGCTGTGACGTCGGCTTCGAGGACGAATGGCTGGGTGGCGCGATGGAAGAGATCGGACCGCTGCTCGGCTGCGTCGAGAAGACGTTGCGGGTCGGGAGAGTTGGACTGGGCCCAGGCCGTTGCGCAAACGGCGGCGAGCAATGCTGCGAGCAAGGGGTTTCGCATCTGTTTTCGCTCTTTGGGGTGAGTTTACCTGATGGGCCGCGAATTGGACGCGTCTCGTTCATGCGCCGTCCCTACGGGACTCCGGAGAGATTTTTTTGGATCGCTTTCCCCACGCTGAAGGCGCGGGGCTAACGAACGCTGCGCCTACGGCGCGTTTCGGCCCAGCAACTTCCGTCGGTCATAGCCGTCCTTCTTCCAGTCTGGGATCAGCATCCTGAAATGCAGGTCCTTCGGCTGCGCTTGCTCGATGAAACTGAGCAGGCTCTGCTCAGGATGACGGCACTGTGTGGGAGCGAGCGGCGGAAAACGTCCGTTGGGCTGCCAATTCATTGACTCTGCTGGCTGAATCGCGTATTCTGGAGACCTTGTGCGGTGTTGCGCCTGGGGTCTGTGCATGCAGTCCGGACCCGCTCGTTGATTCCCCCATAGGAGATTCTCCGGGACAGGCCACCTTCTGCTGAAGTTGGGCGGTATCAACAACTTCGGGAGAGTCAGGAGCCCTTGGAGGGCAAGCTCCGCAGCCCGAACTTACCGGGAGATTCCGGTCGTCCGGGACAATCCTCACCCCGAACAGGATTGTTTGGCAGTGTGGAAAACAGGTCCGCGTGGAAATTGCGCGGGCGATTAGCGCTGTTTGCGCTGAAAGATTGATTTCGACCGGCCGGGCATCGATTGGCCGGAATGCTGGTTCAAAAGGCAGGAAAAGAATGTCGACGTTTGTTCCGAGCGGCAAGGATATTGACCGCAAGTGGTTTGTGATTGACGCCAACGGCCAGACGCTGGGCCGGCTGGCGACCAAGGCGGCCAGTGTGCTGAGCGGGAAGCTCAATCCGCGGTACGTGCCGTACATCGACATGGGCGATCACGTGATCGTGATCAACGCGGAGAAGGTAAGGCTGACGGGGCTGAAGAGCCAGAAGAAGGTCTACCGCCGCTATACCGGGTTCCCGGGCGGGCTGCGCGAGGAGTCGTTTACGCGGCTGCTGGCGAGGAAGCCCGAAAAGATTCTGGAAGAGGCGATCAAGGGCATGCTGCCGAAGAGCAAGCTGGGCCGCTCGATGGGCACGAAGCTGAAGGTGTATCGCGGGGACAAGCATCCGCACCAGGCGCAGGCGCCGAAGATGCTCGAAATCGCCTAGCGGCGACTTCGAAGGGATCAGGGACCAGGGATCAGGGATCAGAAAAACCTGACGCCCTATGGGATTGAGAAGAACGAGCTAGAAGCTAGGAGCTAGCGGCTAGCAGCTTGGGGAGAGAATGGCAGATCAGGTTCAGTATTACGGCACGGGGCGGCGCAAGTCGGCGATCGCCCGCGTCTTTCTGCGTCCGGGCACCGGCGAGTGGAAGGTGAACGGCAAGAAGTTCGACGAGTACTTTGTCACCGAGCAGCAGCGCGTTGCGGCGAAGAAGTCGCTCGCGGTGGTGGAGCTTGCAGCGAGCTTCGACGTGGTGACCACGGTGAAGAGCGGCGGAGTGGCTGCTCAGGCCGACGCGGTGAAGATGGGCGTGGCGCGCGCGCTGGTGGGGTTCAACCCCGAGCTGCGCAAGGCGCTGAAGGCCGAAGGCCTGCTGACCCGCGACGCACGCGTGAAGGAACGGAAGAAGTACGGGCAGAAGGGCGCCCGCAAGCGGTTCCAGTTCTCGAAGCGCTAAAGCGCTTCGGAGTGGTTAGTGATTAGTGAATAGTGGTTAGCAAGACCGAGGCTTCGATAATTGGAGCTAACCACTAAGCACTAGCCACTAAACACTGGGTTTTCAAATCTCCCGCGATGGCGGGACAAATCCGGGCGCCGGCATCGACCACCCGGATGCAAATCAATGAGGAGGCACCTTGGCCAACATCACCATGAAGGAGCTGCTCGAAGCGGGTGTTCACTTCGGGCATCAGACGAAGCGCTGGAATCCCAAGATGAAGGAGTTCATCTTCGGTGAGCGCAACGGGATTTACATCATCGACCTGCAGAAGACGCTGAAGCTGTTCAAGGATGCGTCGAAGTTTGTGACCGATCTGTGCGCGAGCGGCAAGACGATTTTGTTCGTCGGTACGAAGCGCCAGGCCCAGGATGCGGTGTCTGAAGAGGCGACGCGCGCGAGCATGCCCTACATCAACCAGCGGTGGCTGGGCGGGCTGCTGACGAACTGGGTGACGGTGCAGAAGTCGGTGAAGCGCCTTCAGGAACTGGATGAGATGGCCACGGATGGCCGGTACGAGCTGCTGACCAAGAAGGAAGTGATCCGCCTGGAGCGCGAGCGCAAGCACCTCCAGGCCAATCTGGCCGGCATCAAGAACATGAAGCGGCTGCCGGATGCGCTGTTCGTGATCGACTCGAACAACGAGGCGATTGCGGTGAAGGAAGCGCGGAAGCTGGGCATCCCGGTAGTTGCGGTGGTGGATACGAACTGCGATCCGACGGTGGTTGATTACGTGATCCCCGGCAACGACGATGCGCTGAGGGCGATCAGGCTGTTTACGTCGAAGATTGCCGACTCGGCCGCCGAGGGCGTGAACCTGGTGGGCGATAAGGCGTTCGCGGAAGAGCCGGTTGCGGCGGCGGCTGGAGACGGCGCGGCAGAGCCGGTTTCGACGGAGGACATCGACTTTGACGCAGCTCTGGGCGCGGGAGTGCGGAAGGCTCCGGCGGTGGCCGCGGCGCTGCTCGAAGAAGACGAAGTGGCCGAGGGCGGACATTAATACGATCTGCGCTTAACGCGTGCATGATTAGAGCGTGGCCGCGCAGTTTTGAGCGCCACGCTTTTTTCATGTAAAGGCAGCGGAGTTGGCGGAGTCAGCGGGGTTAGCGGGGTTAGGGGGCCGCTGACGGGCGGGCGGCGATCAGATTTGGAGCTTCTTTCCAGAAGCCTGAGAACATTTGAGGGAAACGAGAAGAGGACATGACGACGGTGAGCGAGAAGATTGATGCCAAGGTTGTGAAAGAGCTTCGTGAGAAATCCGGAGCGCCGATGGGCGACTGCCTGAAGGCATTGCAGGAGACGAAGGGCGACATCGAAGAGGCATTTGTCGTGCTGCGGAAGCGCGGCATGGCGAGCGCGCAGAAGAAGGCCGCGCGCACGACGAACGAGGGCGCGGTGGGAACGTACATCCACGCCGGCGGCAAGATCGGAGTGCTGCTCGAAGTGAACTGCGAGAGCGACTTTGTGGCGCGGACGGAGGACTTCCAGGAGCTGATGAAGGACATCGCGATGCACATCGCGGCGTCGGACCCGCGCTACGTGAAGCCCGAGGATGTGACGCCGGCGGATCTCGAGCGCGAGAAGGAGATCTACCGCGCGCAGGCTGCGGCGACGGGCAAGCCGGCTCCGGTGATCGAGAAGATCGTGGACGGCAAGATGGCGAAGTTCTACGAAGAGGTGTGCCTGCTGGAGCAGCCGTTCATCAAAGAGCAGTCGATCAGCATCAAGGAGCTGATCGCGCAGAAGGTGGGCAAGCTGGGCGAGAACATCACGGTGCGGCGGTTCGCGCGATTCAAGGTGGGCGCGCCGGACTGGACTGTGGCACAGACGAAGGCTGTGGAAGCGGCGGAGTAGCAAGCCGGCGAGTTAGCGAGACAATTCAGATGGGCAGAGTCGCGACGGCCTCAGGGCTGATCGCGACTTTCCATTTTATGGGGGTGGTCTGATTGTTGCGTGTCAGGAGGAGTTGCTCCACGGGGAGGTTGCCTTCGATTACGCGCACGTGCACGGCGTTTGCGCTGAGCTCGATTGTGCCGAAGGCTGAGGCTGTCGAGAAGAAGGTACGGAAAGGGCGCGCGTCGAGTTTCGGGGCCAGGTGGAGCGTGCGGTCGACGGCGGAGTAGCGGAAGCCTGAAAGCGCGCCGAGGAGCGCGTAGCTCGCCATTGCGCGTGCATACCAGTTGCCGCACTCGTACTCGTTCCACGGGTTGCGCGTGCGGCCGTCGTAGCGGCTGCGCAGGGCGCGGACGATGGTGAGGCCTTCTTCGACGAAGCCTTCGTCGATGAGGTGAGAAGCGACCTGGTACTCGATGCCGGTCCAGACTTCGTCGGAGTAGACGAAGGGCAGAGTGGGCTTGCCGCCGCGCGGCCAGCTGCACAGGAGCAGGCCGGGCTCGTGACCCATTGCGTATCCGGGGCGTTGCGCGTTCGCGTGCTGGCTCAGATCGGTTTTGAAGTTGTTGGCGAAGATTGCTCGCAGGGTTGATCGCACGTGATCGCGATTGATGGGAGTTTCGATCCCGTAAATCTGCGCCATCCACGCGCCGATCACGCCGTCGGAAAGGCAGCCCGATCCATATTGGTACTTCGGTCCCTCGCGCTTGAGCAGCTGCTGCATTTCGCTCGAGTGCTCGTCCACTTTCGCAACCGCCTCGGAGAATGAGCGGTCTCGCAGCCCTTCGTATTCGACCTTCTGCTGGTAATAGTCGCCGTTCCAGAGGTGAGCGTCCATGTAGGCTGCTCCGCGCTGAGCTAGCGCAGCATAGTCCCGGGCGTCGGCGGTTTCGCCCAGCGCTTCGGCCATGGCGGCCTGGGCCGCGAGCGCGCCGATGTAGATGCTGGTGCACATGCCGTCCGCGCCCCAGAACTCGATGTCATAGGTATTGTGGTGCGGCTCGCGGAGTGCGCCAACTCGATCAGGATCCCAGGTGCGAATGCCGTAATCCAGGCTTCGTTTGGCGAGCGGATACATCCGGCGCATCCATTCCTTGTCGCCGGAGATCTGCCAGTCGCGGTACAGCTTCATGATGCCGCCGAGTTGGCCGTCGGCCGCCGCGTGGTATGAGTGATCGACCGGCCCATCGGGGATGGCGGCGCGAAAGTTCACGTGGCCGTGCTCGTCCATCGACCGCACCAGTTCAAGGTCGCGCAGCGCGCGTTCGAGCTGCGGGTAGAGATGCGGCAGCGCCTGGGCGTAGTTCCAGACGTGCGTGCATGAGCCGTGGCAGCAGCCCGCGTCGGGAAAGCATCCTTCCCAACCCCAGACATGGCCGTTGCGCTGCCGCAGGATCGTTGGGGACTTCAGGATCGCAAGATTCGCGGAGACGGCGTCGAGGACTTCGGCGGGTAGCGTGGATGAAAACAGCGCTTCCTGAAAGGTGATGGTCCGCGCGCGCAGAGAGGTGTAATTCTGCTCAACGTAGAGAGCTACTTCGCGAGCATCGCTCCAGATGCCGGAATAAAACGGCTGCCATGGTGGGGCCGCGCAGGCGTCTGCGGCACGGCATCCCTCGGGGCCTTCGAATTTGGCCGGCTTGGCGCTGCCGGCCTGCAGGTAGCAATTCGGAAAGTGCCACGCGATCACGACAACGTGCGTGCGCGAGGCTCCGGGTGCGAGCTTGCCGGCGAGGAGTATGGACGCGCCGTTCCGGCCCGCGTGATCCACGGGATTCGTTCCATCGTTTTCGGTGAAGGTCCCCGTGGAAACCTCGCGCCAGAGGGCCGACAAGGAATCGAATTCCCATCCGGGGCTGCGCAGCCACATCGCTTTCACGCGCGGGTGCTCATTTACTGAAATGAGAGCGGCGCTTCCGAAGGCCTCGGCGTTGGCGGCTTCGGAATTTGTCATGAGCGCGCCCCTGCCGGCGATGACCGCATTCAGGCTCGCAGCCTGATCCGTCTTGCATCCTGGCGCAAGGTGCGAGAGGTGATACGAGAACTCGTAATCGACCGCATGCGCGGCCGTGTTGCGCAGTGTGTACTCGAGGATCGCGGATGGAATCCCGGAGTTCTTGTCGTCGAGCGGGATGAACGGGTTCCATCCGACGACTTGCACTTCTATGGGCAGCGCCGGATCGCTGAGATGCGCTGTGCCGAATGGGAACCTGCCTTCAAACGCGGATTTGGCGAATCGCGGAAACCCCTCGAAGCCTCCACGCCGGAGCCCCTGGCCCTGGAGTCCCTGGTCGAAGATCTTGAATGGCGGGAACGGCCCCTCGACGAGCTTCGTCACCGGCTTGTCGCCCTTGATGTGGAGAACGGCGAACGCCGCTTCGGGCGAATTCGCCGTGAAGCCTTCGGGAAGGGCGGTGCTCTCGGGCTTGGCGCGGATGGAGAAATCCTGCAGTCCGCCGTAGCCGTTCAAGCAAACGCATCCTGCGCCGAGGCCGCCGATGGGCATGGCAATCTGCGTGGTGCGGTCGCCCGTAAAGCTGCGCTGCGTTCCTGCGCGGAACGGCTCTTCGCGGTCTTCGGTTGTTCCGGCTTGCTTTGTATCCGCGGCAGCGGAGGAGGCTGCGGCCGCGATGGCCGCCGAGGATCCGGTCTTCAGGAATTCGCGGCGGGTGGGCCGCTTGAACGAGGACATGACGGTGCAAGGCTATCAAACTCTTGCGGCTTGGTTAGCTTCAAGGCGGGCGGCGGATGCGGGTCAGGAGACCGGCGGTACTAGAAGACGCGGTAGGTTGCGCCGATGCTTACACCGAATGGATGGAGCGAGTTCTTGGCGAGCCAGTTGGGCCAGTACTGGTATTCGAAATCGGCGGGCCGCAGCGTCAATTTGCGCGTGAGCCGGTATTCGAGCGTGGCGCCGAAGGCGATGGCAGTGAACGAGCCGTAGCCGTAGTCGAGGGGGAAGGTCATTTTGCCGAGGCCGACGAGCCCCTTGCCGTAGAGCTGGCCGCGGCTGCCGACGCGCAGGACGGGGACTCGCGGGCCGATGAGGTAGTTGTCCTGGGTTTCGCCGCCATATCCGTGCCAGCGCATCCAGCGGCCCTCGGCTTCGAGTTGCATCCAGTGGGTGAAGTGCACGTCGACTACAGCGCCGGCGCCGATGAGTTGGCTGCCAGTGGAGAAGTAGTTCGGCTGGTTGGCGTCCTGGGGACTAAACCCGGACGCGAAGCCACCGGCGGAGAGCCGGAATTGCCGGCCATAACCGGCGGGTTCGACCTGGGCAATGGCTGTTCGGCACTCAGCGGCCAGAATCAAGCCGAGAAAACAAAAAACAAGGGCAGATCGTCTCATGGGCAAGCCTTTTGTGTCTTAACTCGTTCAGAACCAAAAAAACCGCACACACGTTGGGATGACCGAATCCGCAAGTGAAGATGGCCGGGAATCGACGCCCGGCCACTTCATTTAACTCTTTGTCTTCATTGGGGTTGAGGTTGAGGCGGCGCCTGCTGTTGCGCCGACGTGTCGCTTTGGCCCGCAGGCTGAGCGGCAGATGGGGGGGGCTGCTGCTGGGATGGCGCGGCCGGGGTCTGCGGCACAGGCGGATTATCCTGTCCGGCTGCCGGCGCTGGAGCGTTGTTCTGGTTGCCGGTGGGCTGCGGCTGATCGCCGGGATTTGCCGTGGCCGGCGGCGTCGCGATGGCGTTGTAGCGCTGCAGCTTGAAGTACACGGGGGTGACCTCGAGCGGCATTTTGTCGCGCGGGTTCATGGGCGCGTAGCGCTTGGCGTTGAGCATGTGCACGCGGTCGTCCCACGGATCGGTCTTGAGCCAGCTGCCGAGCGGAAGGGCGGGAACCTGCGCGAGGTCGTCCCAGTTGATCTTCGGAGCCTGGTGCGCGAGAGCGGTCATCCACGGCGTGCCGTCGGCGCGCAGCAGGGAGTCGCCCAGTTTCGGCGTGTTGAGCTGATGGAGGACCTTGCCGCGGTCCTGGAGCTGCGTCCAGAAGAGGCCGGCCTGCGGAAGCTGATCCTTGTACATCGAGGCCTGGAGATACTCCATTGCCCGCTTCTGGGCTTCCTCGTTGTCATGGTCGGTGTGGAACATGTCGATGCGCTGGAACGTCGTCTCGTCGGGAAACAGGAGGCGGTCGTTGAAGGCATAGCGCGTATCGATGTGGTGACCCATGACGATGTGAGCCAGCTCCATCGCGACGACCGAGGCGATGGTGGGCTCGTTGGGCATTGCGTCAACCAGGCCCTTCGAGAGGATGATGGTGTTGCCGACGGTGGTGGCTTCGACCGTGTTGGTGAGCATCACGCGGCAGCGGATGGGGCTGGTGAACGCGAGGTTGTTGGGCACCGCGAGATTGGTGACAATCTGCTCGAGAACCGTCTTCTCGTAGCCATCGGGCGTGGGAGGAGCAAGCAGGCCGGCTTCAGTCAGGCGGTCGAGGACATTGTTCTCGGCCTGGAGGACCCATTCGCGCTGCGCCTGGAGCGGGCTCACGTCCTGCGAGTCGTCGCTCTTGTCCTCGGCGTCGTCGACCTTCACGCTGACGTTCTCGCTGTCGCGCGTGGGCAGCTTGAGGCTGTATCCCCAGAAGTGCGTCTGCGCCTTGAGGCCGACGCTCTTCTCGCCTTCCACCCGCTGCGACTCTTCGACATAGACGGCGACGGGAAGCCAGACGTCGGGCTGCACGTTCATGCGCCAGCTGTCGAAGTGGAAGAAGTACTTGGAGGAATCCTCGTTGGTGGGCGGGGTGAAGGTGCCGTTGAAGCGAACGATGTTGGCGCCTTCATCTTCGATCCAGATGCGGCCGTAGAAGCGGCCCTGGCCGGAGACGCGCGGGTGGACATCGAAGACCCATGTGCGCACGGTCCCGAGGAACTCGCGCCGCACGTAACTGAAGACGTAGTGCTGCTGATCGAAGCCCGAGGGGTCGAGAAACATCATCTCGGTGAAGCCGAGAGGATTGTAGGTGAACTTGGTGTCGAGACCGAGCGCCTTGGACAGGCCGAGGATGGAACCGATCGAGTTTTTGAAGAAGCCCTTCTGCTTGGTCTGGCGGGGCTCGTAGGCCTTGTCGAAGAAGCCCTTGCCGAAGTCGACGCGGCTGAGCATGTAGGTGTCGTTGACAGGAACTTCGTAGAGCTTCTGGTCGGGGCGGGTGTCCTGAATGTACGTCTCCACGAGCGGAGTGTGCTGCTGGATGCTGCGGATAAGCACCTTTTCGCGCGCGATGGCACGCTGCACGAGGGCGGCCTGCTCCGGAGTGAGCTGATGGGCCTGCTCGTACTTTGGCTGCTTCCTGGCGAACGCCAACGTGGCGCTCAACGCGAGAACGAGGAAGCAAATAAAGATCTTGCGAAACTTCATGTCAGGGCTCCTGCTTGGTCGTTCTTTACGGTCCGCATCGTTCGGGCAATCCGCGGCTGAATCCGGCCATTCGTCTTATCCACTTCTGATGTTAAGCCAATTGGAACGTAATCGTGATGTTGGTGGTCAGATCCACGGCCTGCCCGTCGCGCGTAGCAGGGCGGAAGCGGATCTGCCCGGCGACGCGCTGGGCCTCCTCGTCGAGCCCGTGGCCAAGGCCATGCACCACGCCCTGAATGACCACCCGGCCCGCTGCTGTGAAGGTGACGCGGAGCACCACATCGCCCTGAATGCGCAGCTGGCGCGCTTCAGGTGTGTATTGCACCGGGGGCTTGGAGAGCACCTCGAGCTGCGTGGAGTGCGGCACGGCGTTGGCGGCCGGCGTAACGACCGCGGCCTGCTGCATGGCGGGGATTCCCGCCGCGGCGACATGGCCGCCGCCATAGGCGTTGCCGGTGCCGGTTGCGCCTGGAATTCCGGCGGACGCTACGCGGCCAACGACGCCGGCATTCGACCCGGAGCGCGTGCCGTTGCCGATCCCGGTGGAACCGACGACCCCGCGCGGCGGACCGACGGTGCCGTTCATGCCGCCATAGGGGTTACCAATTGCGGCAACAGTTGCCGGCCGCGTGGCATTGGCATTGGGCATTACGCCGAATGTCTCACCGAGGTGGACTGGCGCAGTGGAGACATGCTGCTGCGTAACCTGGGCCGGAGCGGCCGCGGTGAGAGCCGCCTTGGGCTGCGGAGCAAGAATGATGGACGGCTTGGCTTGCTTGACGTCGGGAAGCTTGACCTTCGCCTCCATCTGGATCGGCTTCACGTCCTGCTTTGGTTCCGGCTTGGGAAGCTGAATCTTGGGTGCATCAAGCTTCACTTCCTGGGGCTTTGGCTCGACCTTGGGCGGAGGCGGAATCTTCAGTTTGATGGGCGGGGGCGGAGCCGTGGGAAAGATGAGCTCCGTTTGCTCGAACTGGTGCTGCTCGATCACCCTTTTGGCTGTCATGCCCACGTAGAAAATCACGGCCAGAATCGTGAGGTTGATGGCCGCACTGGTCAAAAAAGACCCGGTACTTCTTTCCGGTTCCGGGAGGAGTCCAAAGTTGGCTCGAATTGGGTAATGGCTCGCGGGCATTTGATTCAATCCTCGTCGTTGGGGGTCACGGCTTGGCGGCGGCGCTCCATCATGCAAAAAGGCACATGGTGGGAGAATCGTCCCTCCAATAGAGCCCACTTATTCCCTGACTTCGTGAACATGCGTTCAGCTGGCCCTGAGCAAAGTCATGGTCCAGATCTCTCTTGTCCGGTTCCGGAGCGGGCGTAAAAGCTTTCATCCTCTCAGGTGGGGAAAGCAATGGGCTGGCCAAACCGGGCGGTGCCCAAACTCTCGCCCCCCCGGTCAATCGGATGGGGGAAATCGAAAAACTGTTGCCGCTTGCATTGTAGTCGAAGAGTGGTTTCCGAGGATGCCCTAAATAGTTGTAGTAGCGCACGCGGTTCGCGTTAACGCGGTAAAAAATAAACATGTTAGCCGAGAACATCATGGCGCTCCGAGTTGCTGACCAAGGCATCCGAAGCATCTAAGCGGAAAGCAAAGTATTCATCGATCCAGCAATTTGAGGCCCAACTCCCGATTTGCCATGTGCGCCATGGTCTGAAGACAAAAGAGACTAGTCGTAATCGGGAGAATACACCTGTTTGCTTTAATAGACACAGACTAGCGCAAATCCGCTCGCTGGGGGGAAGGATTTTTGTGAAGATTCTGGTGACCGGGGGGGCCGGGTACATAGGTGGTACCGTGGCCGGGGTGCTGGTGGAGCGCGGGCACCAGGCGGTGGTGGTGGACAACCTGAGCCACGGGCGGCGCGACCTTGTGCCTGATGGCATAGAGTTTGTGGTCGGCGATTTGGCGGACCGCGGGCTATTCGAAGGCCTGTTCGTTGCCGCGAAGAAGGCGGGGGCTCCGTTTGACGGCGTGATCCACTTTGCCGCGCTTATCGAGGCGGGTGAGTCAATGGTGAAGCCGGAGATCTACTTCCGGAACAATACGGCTTCAACCCTGAGCCTGCTGGAGGCGATTCTCGCCGAGGGGCCGCGGAAGGTGGTTTTCTCGTCGACAGCCGCGGTGTACGGCGAGCCGGAGGCTGTGCCGATCCCCGAGGATGCGCGGCTGAAGCCGACCAACGCTTATGGCGAATCGAAGCTGCTGGTGGAGCATATGTTGAGCTGGTTCAACAGGATCCACGGGCTTTGCTATGCGTCGCTGAGGTACTTCAACGTGGCCGGTGCGCCGGAGGGTCCGAAGGGGATCGTGCGCGGCGAGGCACATGAGCCGGAGTCGCACCTGATTCCGCTGATCCTGGATGTGGCTCTGGGACGCAGGGCGGCGATCAGGATCTATGGGGAGGATTATCCGACGCCGGACGGGACGTGCGTGCGGGACTACATTCACGTGTCGGACCTTGCGGATGCACACCTGCTGGCGCTCGACGCGCTTGAGACACACGACCACCTGATCTGCAACCTCGGCAACGGGACGGGATTCAGCGTGCGAGAGGTGATCGAGTCGGCGCGGCGGGTGACTGGGCGCCCGATTCCGGCGGAGGTTCATCCGCGGAGGCCGGGTGACCCGGCGGTGCTGGTGGCGAGCAGCGAAAAGGCGGTGCGGGAGCTGGGGTGGAAGCCGAAGTACACGCAGCTGGACGATATTGTGCGGACGGCTTGGGAGTGGCACCGGAAGCGGTACGGCAGTCGCACGTAGAGATGAGACTCATTGAACTGCGGGCCAGTTCCGAGCGCCGTGATAAATACGGAGAATGTGAACGGCTTCCGCGTTAAATCGATAAACGATGATGTAGGGCAACTCCGGGACGATTAATTCGCGGGTCCCTGGGATTTTTCCGATGCGACCTTTTCCGGGAAAAGATCCGAGATTATTGGCGGCGTCGAACACAGATCTGGCCACGACTTCCGCCGCGGATGGCCGATCCTTTCGGATGAATTTAACGATCTCCTCGAGGTCCTTCGCCGCAGGTTCGGTCCATCTAACCTGAATTGGAACCGGCATCTTCCGCTTTCACGACCGCAGCGAGCGCTCGACACGCTGCCAGACCTCTGATGGCGTGAGAAGTTCTCCGCGGCCGGCTGCGTCGATGCCTTCCTGAACTGCGACGCGAAAATGCGCATCTTCAGCGAGGTAGCGGTCGACAGCCTCTCGAGCGAGATCCTCCATTGGGCGACCGGCCTGCGCGGCGATTTGGGAGAGGCGTGCTTCCTGCTCGGCGGTGAGCTGGATGGTCATACGTTGAGGTTAGGAGGGTTTGGAATGAGTGTCAACGATTGGCTCAGCGAGCTTCGTTACAGCACCGATCCTGCACTTGGAAGAGCCCTCAGCCTTCTTCCGATTCTCGCAACTTGGCGATTACTGTGAAATCTTCGAGGGTGGTGATGTCGCCTTTGACTTCGCCGTGTGTGGCGAGTTCACGGAGGAGGCGGCGCATGATTTTGCCGCTTCGGGTCTTGGGCAGCGCGTCGGTGAAACGGATGTCGTCCGGCTTGGCGAGCGCGCCGATCTCTTTCGCGACCCACTTCTTCAGTTCTTCCTTGAGCTCGGGGCCCGGCTTGTTGCCGCTTTCGAGGGTGACGAATGCGGCGATGGCCTGGCCCTTCAGATCGTCAGGCCGGCCCACGACCGCGGCTTCAGCCACTTTGGGATGCGCAACGAGCGCGGACTCGACTTCCATGGTGCCGAGGCGGTGGCCGCTCACGTTGATCACGTCGTCGACGCGTCCCATGAGCCAGAAGTAGCCGTCGGCGTCCTGGCGCGCGCCGTCGCCTGTGAAGTAGCAGCCGGGGACGTCGGACCAGTAGGTCTTCTTGTAGCGCTCGGGGTCGCCGTGGATGGTCCGCGCCATCGAAGGCCACGGCTTGCGAATAACGAGCAGGCCGCCGCTGCCCTGCGGTACGGAATGGTAGCGGCCTTCGGCGTCGGGGCGCGTGACAACATCTGGCTGAATGCCGAAGAACGGGCGCGTCGCGGAGCCGGGCTTCGCGGGAACGGCGCCCGGCAGCGGAGAGATCATGATGGCCCCGGTCTCGGTCTGCCACCACGTATCCACGATGGGGCAGCGGTTGTGGCCGATCTTCTCGCGGTACCACATCCACGCTTCGGGGTTGATGGGCTCGCCGACCGTGCCGAGCAGACGCAGCGAGTCGAGCTTGTACTTGTCGACGTATTCGGAGCCCCACTTGATGAAGGCGCGGATCGCGGTGGGAGCGGTATAGAAGATGGTGACCTTGTGGTCGTCGATGATCTTCCAGAAGCGCGAGAAGTCAGGGAAATTGGGCGCGCCCTCGTACATGAGGACGGTGGCGCCGCACTGGAGCGGGCCGTAGACGACATACGAATGCCCGGTGACCCAGCCGATGTCGGCCGAGCACCAGTAGATGTCGTCATCGCGGATGTCGAAGACGAATTTCGTTGTGAGGTAGGTCTGCACCGAGTAGCCGCCGGTGGTGTGGACGAGGCCCTTGGGTTTGCCGGTGGTGCCTGAGGTGTAGAGGATGTAGAGCGGGTCCTCGGCTTCGAGAGGCTCGGCGGGGCACTCGGTGGGCGCGTTGGCGACGAGGTCGTGCCACCACCAGTCGCGTCCCGTAACCATGGTGACGGGCTCGCCGGTGCGCTTGTAGACGATGACGTGCTTGACGGTGGGACACGCGGGCATGGCATCGTCGACAGTCTTCTTGAGCTGGACGTGATTGCCGCGGCGGTAGCTCGTGTCCTGCGTGATGATGGCGACCGCGGAGCAGTCGTTGACACGGTCGGAGATGGCGTTGGCGGCGAATCCACCGAAGATGACGGAATGCACGGCGCCGATGCGCGCGCACGCCAGGATGGCGATGGCGAGCTCGGGCGTCATGCCCATGTAGACCGCGACGCGGTCGCCGCGGTGGACGCCGAGTTGCTTGAGCGCGTTGGCGAACTTCTGCACCTCAGCGTGGAGCTCGGCGTAGGTGAGGCGGCGGATATCGCCGGGCTCGCCCTCCCAGATGATGGCGGTCTTGTCGCGGCGCGGGCCGGCGACGTGCCGGTCGAGGCAGTTGTAGCTCAGATTGATCTGGCCGCCGACGAACCACTTCGCCCACGGCAGATCCCACTCGAGCACCTTGTCCCATGGCTTGAACCAGTGGAGCTCGCGGGCTACGCCGGCCCAGAAGGATTCGGGATCTTCGATCGATTTCTTGTAAAGAGCTTCGTATTCTTCAAGGCTCTTGATGTGCGCTTTCGCGCTGAACTCCGGCGGCGGCGGAAAGACCCGGTCCTCGCGAAGCATGGAGTCGAGGTCCTGATTGGAAAGCGAGGAAACTGAACTTGGATCGCCGGCAGCGGGAAGCGAAGACATAAACCGTCCTTTTTTGGGGAAGGAGAGTAACGCGCGTCCGGAAGCGATTTGGCTGCGCGCAATCCGGAGGCAAGGCGTGTGGGAAAACTTTATCGAGTTGGGGGCATGGTGGGCAAGTGAGGGTGCGCATCGCGCATGGAATCGACCGTCACGGTATTCGTCCGCGCGTGGCGGATGCAAAGTATGAGCAAGAATCCGGGTTACCGCCGGAATGTCGACAAACCGCTCAGAACGCGGTCAATGATGGAATGTCGAACCGCAAAACCCCTGAACGAGAATGCGTTGAGCGATTAGTATGGCCACAATGAACCAAAGGCACTCATGCGCCCTCGACTGCTTAGTGTGGCTTTGTCTCGCCGTGGGGTCGGCGTTTGGAGGATCACTGAACGCGCAGAAAGCGAAGGCCCCAATTGAGATACAGTGCGAGGGCACTTTAGGGACTACGCAGGCGGGGATGACCATCGAGGTTAAGCATGAAGCAATCACAGGTGGCCACTATTTCATCGCCGAGGACCTTCGGGACATCCCGATCACCGGCGGCGTTGTTCAAAATGGACACATCACAATCTTCGCCAAGGATGGTTCAACTTTTGATCTTCGCTTCAAGAGCAACGGCAGCGAATACGGCGATCAGTTGACTTTTGATAATTCAGTGGGGCTAGTCGGAACACGCCAGAAAAACAACGGAGTCGAGAATGTCAACTTGGGATTCTTGACAATGGGGCAACCTTCGGAGAGCCCTCGCTATGCTTTCGCCACTGATTTGAGCGATCCGGAATTCGAGTCGATTGTGCGCAACTGGCGCATTGCTGTGCTCTCCGGCAACCACAAGGCAGCAGCCAGACACACGCATTTTCCATTGCGGGTGAATGAACATGGCAGGCACACGACAATTCGCACGCCTGAGGAATTATTAAACCAGTGGAGTCGCATATTCACCCCAGAATATTTGTCAAGGATCAAAATGGATTTGCCGCATGACATGTTAGGAGAGAGTGCCAGGAACCTCGTGATGCTGGGGGCAGGCGATGCCTACTTTGGGGACAAGGGCATCGAAATTCTGAACCTTCCAGACTGATTCTGAGTTCACGGCGTATTACCGGGAATAGGGAGATTGGTCGCGTTTTCGATCAGACTTTGTTTCGACGCTTATTGCTAGTGTCAATCGCTATTCGGTGCAAAAGAGTGAGGCCCGGCTCCGGGCCTCGGTCTTCGGATGATTCCCTATTGTGTCACTGTCAGCTCGGTGTGCAGGCTCGCTGTCGAGTCTTCTCCCGCCCACACGTCGAAGGTGGTCGGCTCGAACTCCCAGTGCTTCGTCTGCTCGCTCCAGAAGTCGAGCTCGTGGCGGCCCAGCGGGAACGTCAGCGTCTTCGTCTCGCCCGGCTGCAATGCTATCCGCTTGAAACCCTTCAACTGCCGCATGGGGCGCGATGCCGAGCCGTACTGCTGATGGATGTAGACCTGCGCGACGGCGTCGCCCGCGACGGAGCCGGTGTTGGTCACGTCCACTGAGACCTCCGTGCTGCCGCCGGTCTTGATGCTTTGCTGGCTGAGCTTGAGGTTGCCGAACTTGAAGGTGGTGTAGCTGAGGCCGTATCCGAACGGGTAGAGCGGCTTCGAACTCATGTCCCAGTAGCGGGAGGTGAAGTTGGGCCGGTCCTCGGGCTCGTGGGTGAGGTTGTGGTTGTAGTAAAGCGGCTCCGCGCCCGCGACGCGCGGCCAGCTCACGGGCAGCTTGCCGCCAGGATTCACGTCGCCGAAGAGGACATCGGCTACGGCGTTGCCGCCTTCCGTGCCCGGATACCACGCTTCGAGGATTGCCGGGACGTGCGCCGAAGCCCAGCGGATGTCGAGCGGGCGGCCGTTTTCAAGCACCAGGACAACGGGCTTGTTCGAGGCCGCGGCGGCTTCGAGCATCTGCTGCTGGATTCCGGGCAGGTCGAGCGTGGCGCGCGAGGCTGCTTCGCTGCTCATGCTCGCGAGCTCGCCCATTACGGCGATGACCACGTCGGCATCGGCAGCGGCTGATTTCACCTTGGCCAGCGTGTCGGCGATCTCGGCTTCCGTTGGCGGAGGCGTGGGCTTGCGGCCGGAGATCTGATCGAGTAGACCCGCGTAGAGGCGCGAAGGCTCGGGCCCTTTCACGAATGTGATCTCTGCGTTCGGCAGGCGCTTCTTCAGTCCTGCGAGTACGGTCACGGGATGACTCTTCCCTCCCCCGCCGAACAGGCCCTCGACCGTCCAGCCGCCTTCGATGTCGCCTGTGGAATCGCCGAGCGGGCCGATGACCGCGATCTTCTTGATCCCGACCTGAAGCGGCAGAGTGTGGTTCTCATTCCTGAGCAGGACCATCGAGCGGCCAGCGAGCTTGCGCTCGAGTTCGAGGCCTTCGGGACGGTTCAGCGTCGAATCGACCTTCGACTCGTCCACATACGGATGGTCGAACAGGCCGATCTGGTACTTCTCCGTCAGGATCGGAAGCACCATGTCGTCAAGCTGCGCCTCGGTCACTTTGCCTTCGGCGACCAGCTTGGGCAAATTCTTCGAGTAGGTCTGGCTGGCCATGTCCATGTTGAGGCCCGCGGTCACGGCCTTGTATGCCGCGTCTTCGGGGTCCTTCGCATAGCCGTGGACCTGCAGGCTCGCAACGGCGAACGCGTCCGATACGATGAACCCCTTGAAGCCCCAGTCCTTGCGCAGGATGTCGGTGAGCAGCCAGTGATTGCCGCTGGCGGGGACGTCGTTCAGGTCCATGTAGGCGCTCATAAAGCTGCCGGCGCCGGCGTTCTCGGCGGCATGAAACGGCGGGAAATAAACATTGCGCATCAGCTCTTCAGGAATATAGGACGAGTCGTAGTCGCGCCCGCCCTCTGCAGCGCCGTAGCCCGCGTAGTGCTTCACGCACGCGATCACGGAGTCAGGACCGAGCGCCTCGCCCTGGAACCCGCGCACCTGCGCCTGCGCCATTGCCGCGCCGAGATAGGGGTCTTCGCCCGCGCCTTCGACGATGCGGCCCCAGCGGGCATCGCGCGCGATGTCCACCATGGGCGTGAAGGTCCATTGGATTCCAGCGGCGCGCGCGTCCTGCCCGGCATAATGCTGCGCCTGCTCCTCGACGCTCGGATCCCAGGACGAGGCCATGGCCAGCGGGACCGGGAACACCGTGCGGTAGCCGTGAATCACGTCGAAGCCGAAGAGGATCGGAATGTGCAGCCGCGATTTTTCCACCGCGATGTGCTGGAGGCGGTTAATCTCCTTCACGTCGATGAGCCAAAGGATGGAGCCTACGCCGCCCTTGGCGATCAGGTCGTCGGGCTTACCGGAGGCGAGGCCGGGGATCACCACGCCGGCTGATTGCGTCATCTGCCCAGCCTTCTCCTCGACGGTCATCTGCTTGAGCAGGGCGCGGGCGCGCTGTTCGGCGCCTTCGCGAGTTGTGGCTTGTGCCGCCGCATGAGCTGCGAACGAGCAGAAAACGATGGCAGAAAACAGAAGTAGTGCGAACGGCTTTTTCCGGAACATGTTGATATGCCTCTTGGGTTGACTCACGAGAATATAGGGTCGATGCCGCCTGTGTCATTCCTGATGCCGCGTCCGTGGGTGGGCCGCGAATGTCGGCCTTCAATCCACCTATAATCGAGATTTGAACTCCAACGCCGCAGCCAGATCGACCTCCACACGCGGCCATTCGGTCGCCGTCGCCACGGGTATCCTGCTGAGCCGGCTTATCGGCCTGGTGCGCGACCGGGTTTTCGCGCACTACTTCGGCACCTCCGACGTGGCGGATGCATTCCGCGCGGCGTTCCGCATTCCCAACTTTCTTCAGAACCTCTTTGGCGAGGGCGTTCTCTCGGCGTCGTTTATTCCGGTTTATGCGCGGCTCAACGCGGAGAACCGGCACGAAGAGGCGTCGCAGGTTGCCGAAGCCATATTCGCCATTCTGCTTGTCGTCACCAGCGTCCTCACCGTCGCCGGCATCTTCGCCACGCCTTGGCTCATTGATCTCATCGCGCCTGGATTCCAGGGCGACAAGCGGCTGCTTACGATCCGGCTGGTGCAGATCCTCTTCCCGGGCGCGGCGCTGCTGGTGCTCTCCGCGTGGTGCCTGGGGATTCTCAACTCACACCGCAAATTCTTCCTGTCGTATGCGGCGCCGGTGATGTGGAACGTCGCCATGATCGCCACGCTGTTGTGGGGCGGCCGGCATCATAGCGCTTCACAGCTGATTGTGCTGCTCGCGTTTGGATCGGTCGCGGGCAGCGCGCTGCAGTTCCTTGCGCAGGTGCCCACCGTGCTGCGCTTCCTGTGGCCGCTGCGGCTGCGGCTTCATGCCGGCCAGCATGTTCGCGCCATCGCGACCAGCTTCTTCCCCGTCTTCCTCAGCCGCGGCGTTGTCCAGATCAGCGCGTACATCGACTCGTGGCTCGCAAGCTTTCTGGGCACGAGCGCCGTCTCCGCACTCGCCTATGCGCAGACGCTCTACACGCTGCCGGTGAGCCTTTTTGGGATGGCGGTGGCCGCGGCAGAGCTGCCCGCCATGTCGTCGGAACTGGGCACCACCAACGAGATTGCGCAGGCGCTGCGCCAGCGGCTGGCCGCGGGCCTTCAGCAGATCGCCTTTTTCGTTATTCCGTCGGCGGTCGCGTTCGTGCTGTTGGGCGATGTGATCGTGGCTACCATCTATCGCTCCGGCAAGTTCCAGCATGCGGAAGTGATCTTTGTGTGGGGCGTGCTGGCGTGCGCGGCCGTGGGGCTGCTTGCGTCGACTTCGGGGCGGCTGTATTCGTCGGCGTTCTACGCGCTGCGGGACACGCGCACGCCGCTCAACTTCGCCATGATCCGCGTGGCGCTTACGCTCTCGCTCGGCTATGTGTGCGCGCTGCCTCTGCCGCGGCTGCTCGGCATCGAGCAGCGATGGGGGACGGCTGGACTCACGTTTTCGGCGGGCATCGCCGGATGGCTCGAATTCCTGCTGCTGCGGCGGGCTCTCCACGCGCGGATCGGCGCTGTCGCATCGAGCGCGTGGCGTGTTCTGCACCTGTGGGCAGTTGCCATCGGCGCGGCGATTGCGAGTTACGGAATCAAGCGCGTGCTTCCCTTCCACCATCCTCTGGCAGTCGGTCCTTGCGTGCTGCTTCCTTACGGTGCGCTCTATCTCTTCGTGACAGAGCGGATGGGGATCGCCAGCATGGGGGCGTTGAACCGGCTGATTGGCCGGCGGCGCTAGCCCTTCAGCCGCGGGTCGGGCAATCCCATTCTGCGCTTGATGGCGAGCAGCTCGTTGATCTTCTCGGGCGGTATGGGCCGCATCGGCACGCCGATCTGGCGCGCGGCGATCACAGTCTGGCAATAGGTGTCGAGGATCTCCACAAGCCATTCGGCGCGCGTGGGCGTTTCGGCCCAGCACACCACGCCGTGGTTCGAAAGCAGGATTGCATTGTGGTCCTCGACGAATGGCAGTAAGGTTTCGGCAAATGCGCGCGTTCCGGGTGTTTCGTACGGCGCCACAGCGGCAAGGCCGATGAACGTCTCATACTCGGAAACAAAGCCATTGGGGGGCGCGGAGCCCGTGACCGCGAAGGCCGTGGCGTGCGGCGGATGGCAGTGCACCACCGCGCGCGCCAGCGGATTGGCCTTGTAAATCTCGAGGTGGAGGAGGATTTCGCTGCTGGGCTTGCGGTCGCCCGAGATGCGATTGCCCTCGAGATCGGTGACGCAGAGATCGGCGGGCTGCATGTCGGCCTTGCTCATCATGGTCGGCGTGCAGACCACGAAGTCCGATCCCAGGCGCGCACTGATGTTGCCGCCGTTGCCGTCCACGTACTGGCGCTGCCAGAGCTTGGTTCCTACGGCAAGTATCTCGGCGCGCAGGCGACCAGCCTCGAGCGAATGGGCGATTGCGGCAGCCGGCCGTTCCTGCGCGCCGCTCTCGCGCGGCATTTCGATCACGGGGTTCATTTCGCCATCTTCGGCCAAAACAAGAGGCGCAAGACGTGATGCAGATCACGAGGCAGCGTCGGACAGGTTCGCTATGGGAACGGCGGAGCGTTACGATTCTGACGGCATCAGCTTCCGCTGCAGCGCTTCAAGCGTCTGGCCCTTGGTCTCGGGATACGCGAACAGCACCACAACGAATTGCACCGCCGTCATCACCGCGAAAAACGTGAACGGCGCGCTGCGTCCGATGCCCTCCACGAGCACCGGGAACGCCTGCGCGATGATCGCGTTCATCGTCCAGTGGCTGCAGTTGCCGACGCCCTGCCCCTTGCTGCGCACGGCGTTGGGAAACACCTCGCCGATATAAACCCAGATCACCGCGCCCTGCGACAGCGCGAAGAAGGCGATGTAGGTAATCAGGATCCAGACGAGCGAGCCCGGATGGGAATTCGTTTTGAACAGCCACGACACGGCCGCGAGGCAACATGCCGTGCCGGCCGCGCCGATGAGCAGCAGCGTTTTGCGGCCGAGCCTGTCGATCACGCTCATGCCGACCATTGTGAACACGAGGTTCGTGAACCCGATTGCGATGGCCTGCTCGTCGCCGGAGATCTGGCTGAAACCCGCGGCGAGAAAAATGTCGTTCAGGTAATAAAGGATCGCGTTGATGCCGGCGAGCTGGTTAAATGCGCCGATCGAGATTGCGAGGAACAGCGGATAGCGGTACTTCCACTTGAATACGGGCTCGTGCGCCGTGGCGTGCTCCTCGGCGAGGGCGGCGCGGATGTCTGAAAGCTCAGCCTCCGGATCGGGATCGCCCATGAGCCTGAGAACTTCCAGCGCCTCTTCATTGCGGTTTTTCGATGCCGACCAGCGCGGGCTGCGCGGAATGCCGAACAAGAGCACCAGGAAGCCCGCGGCGGGGATCGCCGCCACGCCAACCTGCCAGCGCCACTCGTTTGCGCCCAGGTGCAGCGTGCGGATTGCGAAGTTCGACGTGTACGCCACCAGGATGCCCAGCACCACGTTGAACTGGAAGGCGCCCACCAGCCGACCGCGCCACTTTGCGGGCGACAGCTCCGCGATGTACACGGGCCCCAGCACCGACGATGCGCCGATTCCCAGCCCGCCGATGAAGCGGAAGACCATGAGAGAGGGCCAGCTCCACGCCAGCGCGCTGCCGAGCGCTGAGATCACATAGAGGATTGCCGTGATGCGCAGCGTTTCGCGGCCGCCCAACTTCTGGCCTGCCTGGCCGGCGCCGAGGGACCCGACAATCGTGCCGATCAGCGCGATCGCCACGGTCCATCCCTTGCCCTCGGGGCTCAGGTGGTAGAGCTTCACGAGCGCGTCGATCGCGCCCGAGATGACCACCGTGTCGAAGCCGAATAGCAGTCCGCCGAGCGCGCCGGTGAGGGTGGCTTTCATCAGGTTTACGTTGGGTCGCATCGCACGTCCTTACAAGGAACAGTTCATCGTACAGACGGGACGCGCAGATCGTACAGGACACTTTGGTCCTTTACGTTTCGACATGCTGGGCGCCCGGCTGCACTACGAGCATCCGGCAGGGGTACTTTCCGGGCGCGCTCCAGGCCATATTCATCGAGCTCTCGACATAGGCGCAGTCGCCCGCGTCCATCGTCTCCGCCATGGCTCCCGCGCTGACCTGCAGCCGGCCTTCGAGCACGTACACAACCGCGCACGTGTTCACCTCGTCCAGCGAGATCGGCGTATCGCCGAGTTCGATCATCTGCGCGGCCAGCCTGGGCCGCGCTACCGGCGCATTCAGCGCGACAATCCTGGCCGGTTCGCCGCTTCGAGCGCTTCCCTCGAGGTGACCTTTGCGAGTGATCGACATGGTGTGATGCTCGGGCTCGCAGAAAAAATGGCTGAGCCCCACCCCGTACACCCGGCAGATCGTAGCGAGGGTGGACAGCGTGGGAATCATGCGGTCGGTCTCGAGCTTGGAGAGCAGCGCAGTCGACAGCCCGGTCTCCGCAGCGAGGCGCGAAAGGGTCAGCCGCTTACTGGTGCGCAGCGCGCGCAATTTCATCCCGATGCAGTAGGGTTCAAGCGACCAGTGGGCATACGAAGCTGTCTTTGCCACGACAAATCCCTCCATTCAATACGATCCGCCACGACTCGCGCCGAATTCCTGAGCAATTGTTGAAGAATTGCGGACGGGCAGCGTGCGACAATCAGGCCTGTCCGGCGGCGCCGGTCCCCCGGGGCGCGCTTCGAGCGCTCGCCGGCTTGCCCCCGACCGACTCAACCGCCTGAGTTGCCAAGATCTGCATCCTCAGCCTTGCAACGGCTGGGGCTGCTCTGTGCATCCAATCCGACCATCTGGGCTCATTCCTGGTTCTCTCTCATCCCACCAACCCCCATGAGGCCTGTCCGCCGATGATCGTGTTTTTGAGAACACCTTCCCCGCGTCATTCCGTGTTCGCATTTCTCCTCGCAGCCATCCTCATACCGGCCGCCGCATTCGCCGCCGAAGACAAACAGGCCGCCGCTCCAGCCGACACCGACGTGATCGTGCTCAGCAACGGCGACACCCTCCACGGCAAGCTGGTCAAAGAGGTCACCGGCAAGGTCACGTTCCACACCGACGCCTTTGGAGACGTGGACGTTCCCTGGGAAAAGATCAAGGAACTGCATGCCGCCGAATCGTTTGGCATCGTCGATAACCGGGTCCACCTGCGCCGCAAGAAGAACTCGAACCAGATCCCTGTCGGGCCGATCGACGTCACCGACCAGGGCGTCGCGGTACGGCCGGCAAATGCCGCCGCCGCTCCTGCGCCGATCCCGATCAAGAGCGCCGAGTACATCATCGACGCTCAAACACTCGACACGCAGCTCAACCACATGCCGGGTTTCTTCACAGGGTGGAATGGGGGAGCGACCGCTGGCGCCACGCTCGTAGCAGCAACGCAGAACCAGTACAGCGTCTCCGGCAGCCTGGGGCTGGTGCGGGCTGTCCCCACCGTTGCATTTCTGCCGCCACGCAACCGCACGCTGGCCGACTTCAGCGGCTCCTACGGAAAGATCACCGAGCGCGCCTTCACAGTAGGCGGGGTCACCACGCCGGCGGTCACAACCAAATCCTCGATCTTCCACATCGACGCGGAGAGAGATCAGTACCTCTCGGACCGTATATTCGCCCTCGTCCAGACGGCCTTCGACCACAACTTCTCGCAGGACCTGCAACTGCAGCAGATCTACGGAGGAGGACTGGGCGTCACCCTTTTCAACACGCCGACCCACGAAGCGGACGTGAAGGGTACGGTGCAATACGAAAAGCAGGCCTTCATCAGCGGCAGTTCCGGCAACCAGAACCTAATTGGCTCGACCTTCTCCGCAAATTACGGGATGCACCGGAAGATATTCACCTTCGTCCAGGAGCTCGCCTACATTCCTGCGTGGAACAACCTGCACGCCTACTCCGTGAACGAGACCGACACCGTCACTTTCACCACGTATAAAAACTTCGGACTTTCCTTTGGGACTCTGGACAGCTATCTCAACAACCCTCCCGCGGTAATTCCTCCCACAAAGCGCAATTCGTTTCAATTCACCATGGGGCTGACCTACGCCATCAAGTCGAAATACTGATTGTGAAAGACTGACTGCGCCGCGCGAAACCCCGGGGCCAGCTGCTTCGGCCTGGGACCCCGGTTTGCTGCGATGGATATCGGTCCCATTTCGTCCAGGTGAAGGGGAACCGCCATTTGTTACGGTGCGATCAAAAAAATTGGCGTATCCCGTCGAGATGGCTCCCCGAGTCGAGGCATAATGGAGGCTGCATAAAAGAGCCGGGTCCTGTAAACTCTGGTTCTCGCCGGTAGTCTGTTCTTTCGCATGGGTCCTCAAGCAAGGGTTTCCGACGGTGACGACGGAGCGGATTTGTAAAAGTTTTCAGGCGCAGCTCTCGGACGGAGCGGAATCTCTGAAAGTGCGTGGGGTTGAAATGAGGCGGCCTTCGTCCGATGTATCCTCCGATCGCGAGCCGGGCTATCGTTTCGGCGGTTTTCACCTCGATCCGGACGGCACACTTCTGAACGGCGATACGGCCGTTCACCTCGCACCCAAGGAGCTCGCCGCGTTGCGGCTGCTTCTCCGTCAGTCAGGCCGCGTTGTGACGTTCGCCGATCTGCGATCTGAGTTGTGGGGCAATGTGCACGTCACGGCAGACAGCATTCCCCGCTGCATTTCGTCTCTTCGCGCGCGCCTCGGCTCCGAGGACTCGATTCGCGCCGTTTACAAGCGCGGCTACCGCCTTGCGATCCCGGCCCGGCGCGACGAGGTTTCGCCTCCCGGGGCGCTTCCCCGCCTCGTGATCGCGCCTTTCTCGGTCGGCCCCAACGTCCCCGACCATCTCGGCTCCATCCTTGCCGAGGAGGCTACTTCGCGCCTCACCGCAGTACATCCCCGGATGGCTTCGGTGCTGGCTCGCGATTCGGTCTTCACGCTCGCCGCCCGCGGCATGAGCGCCCACGACATCGGTTCCGCGCTCAACGCCGATCTAGTGCTCACGGGCGTGGTTCGCGGTCTAGCTTCGCACCTGCGCCTGCGCGTCGAAATGGTTCGCATGAGCGACGGCACCCAGATCTGGGTCGAAGACATGCTCGTGCCGCGCGACCGCGTGGCGCTGCTTCACTCCGAGCTTGCGGAAAGAATCGCCTGGCGCGTCGGCGGCGAATTGTCCAGCACTGCGGCCGCGGAGACTGAGAACGCCCCAAGCCCCGAGGCATACGAGATGTTCCTGCGCGGGCGCTACGAATGGCAGAGCCTCGAGCGCCACCGGATGCAGGACGCTGTGCAGCACCTCACGCGGGCCGTAGAAATGGAGCCAAATCTCACCGCCGCCCGCATCGACATGGTTCACGCATGCCTTGCTCAGGAGATGCTCGGCTACATTTCGCCTCTCGAGGCGGCCTTCGAAGTCCGCCGCTTTACCGGTTCTGTTCCGCAGGAATCAGAGGTGCCGCCCCCGGACTGCAGGGAAACCCTCCCGGCCCTGGGCTGGCTCACCTTTCACGTCGATCACGACCTTCCTTCCGCGATCCGCATCCTAGCCCAGGCCGGGAGCCTTCCTCCCGACTCATGGCGCACGGGTTTGCGCGCGCTTTTCGCCGCCAGCCTTCACAGGTTCGACGAGGCCTCCGACCTGCTCGCGGACTCCCTGCGGCTCGACCCCTACTCTCCCTGGCTCAACGGAGCCCTTGCCTGGACGTATCATCTTGCCGGCAGAGCCGAGGAAAGCGTACGGCAGATCGCGAAGTGCCTCGCCTTCTTCCCCGAGCACGTGTCGACAAAGCTTTTTGGCGGCGTCATCCTCGCATGCAACGGAGAGGCGCGCCGCGCCGTCGCCCTCACCCGTGAACTCGCCCGGGCCGTCCCGCCTTTTGACCTCGCCATGGCGATCCACGCCTATGCGCTGGCCTGCGAAGGCTCGCGCAAGGATGCGGCGGAGATGCTCGAGAAGCTGCAATGGCTCAGCCGGGAACGATTCACTATGCGCGCGTTCACTGCGCCGGCCTACGTTGTTCTCGGTGAACACGAGCAAGCCATCAGCGAGCTGCGCGCCGCGGAGGAATCCCGCGGGCCCTGGTTCTTTCAGATGCTTGCCGACCCGCGCCTTGCCGCCCTGCACCAGCACCCGGAGTTCAAGGCCATGCGGGGCCGGCTGCTGGAGGTTGAGCGGCAGGCCATGGAAGCCGAACAAGCCGCGCGGCAATTCGAAGAGCGGCTGACCTCCGTGAGTCCTTCCTCCGCCACACGGTAACAATCGACAACCGAAATTGATGACTGATTGCGGGTACTTTCGTGCGATTGTTCGCGCTCTCCGCCCTGTGCTAACGTGGTTTCCGCTCCTCCGCTTAAAGGGTTTCGCGCTTATTTTGTTCCTTAGAAGGTTGCTTCAATGCACGGCAAGAGTGAAATGTGGGCTGAGCCGTCCACCGACGGCATGGATGAGTTCGACTACGCCCGCAGCCGCCGCGACTGGCTGCGAATCTTCACGATCGTCGGTGTGGTTGTCGCTGTCAGCCTGATCCTCTATCGCATTCTGCACGAACCTAACCGCCATCTCGAGGCCACACCCTACGACCGGGTGATCAGCCAGCTCCGCGCCAGCATGTCGCAGCAGGACGTGCTCAATTTGTTCAAGGAAGACAGCGAGGTTGCCAGGGGGGGCGAAATCTCCTCCTACGACGAGCCTTCTGCCGACGGCGCACATCGCGTGCTCGTCTACAAGTTAGGCCCTGACGACCCGCTTACGGTGAAATTCGGCGGCGTGAAAGGCGATGCGCTCAGGGAATGGTGCTATCGCGACCACTGCCACGACAACATCGACTGATCCGTGATTCCGCTAACCCCGTCCGCCGGCGAGCCTTCGCGACAATAACCACGAAGCCGCCGAGATGATCAGCGCGCCCACAACCCAGGCGGCCTGCTCTACGGGCCTTGCGACCGGCGCGGCAAGATGCATATCGGGCAGCGACATCGTGAATCCGCTCCCAGCCTCAAGAGCGTAACGCACAAGCGTCACCGTTCCCCACGCCAGCACCGCCAGCGCAAGAACGATGCCGGGCAGCGCCCGCTTCCACGGGAACGGGATCGGCGGAGGCGCGGACGCTTCCTCTTCGACACGATGCATCACCGCGCCCAGGAAGCCTGAAGACGGAACCAGTTCCTCTTCGCTCGCCAGAATATTGTCGATCTCGCCGTGCTTCATCTCTCAGGCCTCCTTTCTCTCCGTTAGATTCCCAACCGCCTGGGTTGCGTGCCCTTCATCGAGATGCGGAAACCGCTTTCGCAGCAGCCCCCGCGCCCGCGCCAGCCGGGCCTTGACCGTTCCTTCCGGCAGTCTCAGGGTACTCGCCGCCGCGCCCACATCCATCTCGTGGAAATAGTAGAGCACCACCGGCTCACGGTACCGCAGCGGCAGCGCCAGCACGGCCCGCCGCAGCGCCTCGTTACGCCGACGCTCGTGCAGTTCGGCGTCGTGCGCCGGCAGTTCCGCAGGCTCCGGCGCCTCGTCGATCGGCACTGTCACGGCCGGAAAGCGCTTGAGGTCGTTCCGGTAAACGTTGGCTGCCAGAGCAAAAAGCCACGTTGAAAAAGTCGCTTCGCGCCGCCACGAGCCCAGCCCACGCCACGCCCGCACGAAGGCTTCCTGCGCCAACTCCTCCGCGCGGCCGCGGTCGCGGCAATAGCGCCACGCCATGTTGACGAGCGGCCCCTGCCACCGCCGCACGATGCCCTCGAACGCGCGCACGTCCCCGCCCAGCACGCGATCCACGTCGGCCAGGTCGGCATTTGCGGTCTCATCAGGCGCACGCATGGCGGTCTTTCATCCCGTGCGACAGCTTCCCAGGAGATTCGGTTGCATTTTATTCCTGCCGCGCCCATCAAAACTTTCTCCTTAAAAAAATGCAACCGCTCCACGCACTCTCCGGTCGTACCTGTCGCAAGGGACAGAAAGATGCAACCGGTCCCGAGGAGGATGAGATGAACCACCTGATGATGGCTTTGCTGGACGTTCCCGAGGGGATGGGGCTGTGGATTTTTCTGTCAGTCGGCGCTGTCGCGCTTTTCGTGGTCTTTATTCCGCTGGTGAGCTGGATCGACAGCCGCCGCAAGGAGCGAGAGGCCTACTACAAGGCCGAGACCATTCGCCGCCTGACGGAGTCTTCGGGCGAGGGCGCCAAGGCCGCGCTCGAACTGATGCGCGAGGAGGAGCGGATCAAGAGGAGCAAGACCCTGGAGGGGTTGAAGATTGGCGGCCTGGTCAACGTCGGCGTGGGCGTGGGACTTACGGTAATGCTCTATTCCCTTCTTGGCCGTTTTGACAGTCCCTACATGGTGGGCCTGATCCCCTTTCTGATTGGCGTAGCCCTGCTCGTCTACGTGTTCTTCATGGCCGAGCCCGTGGACAGGCCGGGCAACGGCAGGTAGTCCCCGGGCTCCGGCCGTTTCAAAAAAAAGGGCGGCAAGCTCTGCGCCTGCCGCCGCCCTGTCCCTGGGTTTTCTTGAAGTGTTCCAGTACTGCTTGACTCGAAAACTAATGCCCGGGCCTACTGCAACAGCTTGGTGACTTCCTGCTCAACGCTGTTGGCCTGCGCCAGAGCCGCGATGCCGGTCTGCGAGAGAATCTCGTACTTCGACATGTTCGCGGTTGCCGAAGCATAGTCGGTTGCCTGGATCGCGTTCTGCGCCGAGACCACATTTTCGCGCTGGGTGGTCATCACCTGGCTGATCGCATTGAGCGTGTTGATCTGCGCGCCGATATAGCCGTCCTGCGAAGCAACATCGCTGATGGCCGTGTTGAGGTCGTTGAGAGCCGCCTGCGCGTTCGCCTGCGAGGTCAGGTCGGTGCCGAAGAGAGACTGGCCGGCCGCGTCGGTATACGTGATGGTTGCCATGCCGGCAGCATTCACGTCTTGCGTGAACGTGGTCTGCGCCGTAACCGAGGGAGCGCCTGAGACAAAGCTCTGGCCGACGGAGGAGTCATACACGAGGTCCGTGGCTGCGGCAGTCTGGTCCTGCGAGATTCCGACGTGATAACCGGCCTGCGTGGGAGCCGTGCCGGCGTTGACGTTACCCGAGATGATGATGCCGGTCTCGCTGGAATTAGCTGCGCCGCCCGCCGCGGCGACCGCCGCCGCACCCGCGCTCAGCGCGGTGCCGAAGCTGGCCGTGATTCCGAGGTTCGCATTGTTGATGGCTGTGATGAGCCCCTGCGCGGTGTTGTTGGCGCCTGTCACCGTGATCGTAGTGTTGGCGACGGTATTGGTTCCTGCCACGAGATACGCGACCTTGAGGCTCGTGGTGCCGCCCGCCGCCAGCGAGTCGGTGGACTGAGCGTACTTGGCCGCGGTGGAGAGATCGATGAACACGTTGTTCTGGCCGTTCGTGTAGCTCATGGCGCCGCCCGTGTCGCCAATGGAGCTCGATGACAGCGTGCGGATGTTCAACAGGTCGATGGACGCGCCGGCGATCGATGAGTCGCCCGTGTAGATGGCGACGGGCGAGCCCGTAAACACCTGCTGCTGGTTGTACGTGGTCGTGGATCCAATGTTGTTGATTTCGGCCAGGATCGATTGATACTCCTGGTTGGCCGCGCTGAGCTGCACTCCGTTCAGCGTGCCGTTGGACGCCTCGGTGGCCAGCGTAACCGCGCGGTTGAGAAGATTGGTCACCTGAGAGAACGCGCCGTCAGCCACCTGCAACAGGCCCACGCCTTCCGTGGCGTTGGTTGCCGATTGCGTGAGGGCCGTCTGGTTGGCCTGCAGACCGTTCACCAGGGAAAGGCCCGCGGCATCGTCTGCGCCCGAGTTGATCCTGGAGCCGGAAGAGAGCTGTTGAAGAACCGACTGCAGGCTCGTGTTCGTGTTGTTCAGGTTGTTCTCTGCATAGATCGCTGACAGGTTGTTCAATACGCCGAGGGCCATGGAAGTTCGCTCCTTTTTCCTGATGTGTGTTTCAGCGGATCGTCGATTTCCGCTGTACCCTCCGGCGTCTTTCCGCCTTGGGCTCTACTGCATCCACACACTTCATCGGAGTGCCCCGGAATAACTTTAGTCATGGAGCGAAGATTCTCTTTCGGACACTTTGTCCGGCTCCGAGTCAAAGCTGTTTCAACGTCGCCCAGGCCGCGTTGCGTTCCGATTCACCGGCTGTTTCGCTTTGCGGCAGCGGTTGTTCAGGTTTGAGTCACAGAGGACTGGAATCGGCTGCCTGCCGCAGGCCGGCCCGGACGGCTCGGCCCCCGGGAGAGGCGGCGCGGCAAATTCAAAAAAATCGGCGGCGAGAACTTTGTTCCCGCCGCCACCGGTTTTTGGCTTCAACCGTATTTTGCTCTCTGCCTATACCATCTGATGCACGAATTCCGTCATTCGATTGTCCAGCCGCCGGGAATCACAGAAAATTCCGGTTGGCGGCTCCAGATGGTTCATCCGGCAGGTCTTGCGAGAGATCACTGCTCCTGCGGAGGGTTGCCTGGAGCGCTCTGCGGCTCGCCCGGCTGGCCACCCGGCGGAGGCGGTCCCTGCGGACCACCCTTGCGCCAGTCGCCGCGTCCCATGCGCTCATGGCGTTCGGCCCGCATCGTCTGGAGCGCCTTCCACTGGTCAGGCGTGAGCTTCGCGCGCAGGGCGAGCAGGAACCGCGCATTGGCCTTTTCCAATTCGGCGCGCGCCTGGGCGACCTTGTCGATCTGGGCGAGGATAGCGGATTCGTTCGGCTGATCCTGGCTCATCAGCGGCTGCATGCCCAGCTCGGCCTTCTCCAGGTTCCCGCGCATGTCCACCAGGTTTTCCATATGCTGCTGCAGGATGTCGTCCATCGATTTGCGCTGGTCGTCCGTGAGCTTGAGCTGATCGGCGACCTTCGGATTGTTCCACCAGCGGCCCTTCTCGCCCCCGGAGCCGAGCATCCGCTCCATCGGAGGGCGGCGCATGCCGAATCCGGGGCCGGGCTCCTGACCCGGCTGGGCAACCGCCGCTACTCCAGTGGCCCACAGCAAGGCAACCGCAAGAACCGAACACGCCTTCGTTAATGTCTTCATGTAAATTTCTCCTTGTCCCCTCGTTCGTCCCATCATGCCGGGAGTCCTGCCCGGACTTTCACTTTTCCCGTGATCTTCGGAGCCCATCCTGTGATCTCAGGAGCCCTTCGGGGCAAACTTCACCGTTGTTCCGCGCGGAACTTCTCGAACAGTTTGCCTTGTCATCCGTTAAGAAAGATGCCGTATCACTTCAACAAGCCGTATTACTGGACGCCGTCGTCGGTCATGAGCTGAGCCAGCGGATCCATGGCGGTGGGAACTTCCCGCGACACGTCGGTGTCTACCCTGGCCAGAAGATCCTCGACTTTCCGGGCTTCCTCCTCGGCGCGCTTTGCGGCCAGGATTCTCTGCTGCTCCACTTCAAGCTCATGCGCGCGTTGCGCCTGTAACTGCTGGTGGCGCCGCTCGTAGAGGCCGGACCCTGCCAGCCCGGCGGTCATCACAACGCCCAGCGTCCACGCGACCACGCGACGCCACGCCAACCTGCGCGTCATCGGGGCCGAGGCCGGGCGCGCGCGATGGTATGCGGCGTCGCTCCACGCATGCACACTTCCCCGAAAATCGCGGAGCACTCCGCGCAGCATCGGATCTTCGATCTCAGTGCCGAATCCTCCGTGCTCTCCACCCTTGTTTGCCAGCTCTTCATTCTGCTTCATACTCTGCTCCCCAACTCCGCGCGCACCCTTCCGAGGGCCCGCGAGAGGTGCGCCTTCACGGTACCATCACTCAAGCCCGTGCTGCGCGCAATCTCTGCAATCTCCATCTCTTCCACATACCGCAGCAGGAACACTGTCCGCTGCCTTCCGCTGAGCCGCTCCACGGCCCGCCACACTCCGGCCACCTGCTCGCGGGCAAGAAGCTGCTTCTCCGGCGAACTCTCGCCGCTCGGCAGCCACTCGCTGGCCTCGTCCGCGTCGACGGCGTTCGTCCGCGTGTGCCGCCAGAACTGGAGCCGCCGGTTCCGCCAGTGGTCCTTGAGCACGTTGATCGCAATGCGCATCAGCCACGTGAGCGCGCTGGACTCCCCGCGAAACGAGCGCCAGTTCCGGTGCGCCTTCAGGAGGCACTCCTGCGCCAGCGTCTCCGCAAGGTCCACATCCCGCGTGGAGGCCAGCAAAAAGCGGTAGATTTGCGGGCGATGTTTCGCGGCGACCTGCGCAAATTCCTGCGCGGCAATCTCCTGTGCCGTGGCCAAGTTCATCGGTTCGAGTGCGGTCCCGGCTGCCATCACTCAGGTAGACGGCACACCTTCGAGCTAGTTTACAGGCAGCCCAAATCGGCCGGAATTCAAAGCGAGTTGATCCCTTGAGCGCCTGCGATAATTGGCGTGAGTCGAACGGGCAGAGATTCTCTTCATCGAGGTGCGTTCATGCTGGTCCCGGCGTTGAGGGAAGAAGTTCTGGAAGCGAACCGGGAGATTGCCCGGCGCGGGTTGGCGCCGCATACCTTTGGCAATGCCAGCGGGATCGACCGGTCGGGTGAGCGGCCCCTGGTTGCCATCAAGCCAAGCGGCGTGGATTATGCGAAGCTGACGCCGGCCGACCTGGTGGTAACGGACCTGGACGGGCGGGTGATCGAAGGCAAGCTGCGACCCTCCAGCGATCTCGATACTCACACCCTGCTCTACCGGGAGTTTCCGCAGATCGGCGGCGTGGTGCACACCCACTCCGAATTCGCTACAGCGTGGGCCCAGGCCGGGCGGCAGATTCCCTGCCTCGGAACCACTCACGCCGACTATTTTCACGGGCCCGTGCCTGTGACGGAGGCGCTGACCGAGGCCGAGGTGCATGAGGCATACGTGCGCAACACCGGCGCCGTGATCGTGCGGCGGTTCCGGCGGGAGAACCTTGACCCGATTGCCGTACCCGGAGTGCTGGTGGCCGGCCATGCACCCTTCGCCTGGGGTAAATCCGCGATGGAAGCAGTTGAGCACGCAGACGTGCTCGAATATGTCGCCAGGCTGGCATTTCGAAGCGTATTGCTGGGCGCGGCGGAGGTCGGGCTGCCCGCATTCGTCGGCGAGCACCATTACATGCGCAAGCACGGGCCCAAGGCCACCTACGGACAACGGTAAAAGCGGGCTGGCTCGCGAATTCCAAAAACTGGAATCGCCGGATAAACCATTAAAATGCAGTGGCCGGACAAGTGATTTAGAATTGCATAGGCAATCCGATTTTCTGTAGAGACCTATCGTTTCTTGCAGAAGCATCGGGACGATCCACCTTTCCGGCTGACCAACGCAGGTCTGGCGCGTCACTATCTTGTGTCTTCTCAATGGCATGACGGTGGTCATGTCCTGAATAACGGGTCCTGCCATGGCATGGCAGCTTACGTGCAGTCACTATAATGTCCAGGAAGTCCCCCAAAATGGAGACAGGCCTATCCAACCGGTTGCAAGCGACGCTTTTGGCCGTAGTCACGGTCGGGCTTGTCCTGCTTGCGGGTTGGAATCTGTATCAGGAGAGCCAGTTTCCCCAGCCTTATGACGGCGTGTGGTGGACCGAGGCAGCGAACGGCAGCGGGCTGGTAGCCGACAAGGTACTGCCGAACACGGCAGGCAGCCGGGCTGGCCTGCATGCCGGCGACCTGCTTACGGCCGTCAACGATGTGCCGGTGACCCGCCTCCCGGACTATATGCGGCAGCTGTATCGCACCGGTCCATTCGGCAATGCGCAGTACACGATCACCCGTGGCGGCATCCCGCTGGACAGCCCCATCCTTGTCATCCCGGAGAAGGTTGACAGGAGCCTGCAACAGGCGCTGCGGGTCATCGGGCTCATCTATCTCGCAATCGGGATTTATGTCCTCTTCCGGCGCTGGACGGCGCCCCGCGCGACGCATTTCTACCTGTTCTGCCTGGTTTCGTTCGCAATGTATGCCCTGAGGTTGACGGGCAAGTTGAACGCAACGGGCGAATGGGATGCCGTGGACCAGGCCGTGTTCTGGTGCAACACCCTGGCCCACGCGCTGCAGCCCGCCCTCTTTGTGCACTTTGCGCTGACTTTCCCGGAAGAGCGGTTGAAAAAGCTGGGGAGGCACTGGCTCCTGCCCCTGATCTATGCGCCGGGCGCGGTTCTACTCGGGCTCTGGATCTTCGCCATCAACCAGTGGGAAGCCACCGAGCGGCTGAAGCACTGGATGGACCAGGCGGACGTCGCCTACGAAGCAATCTTCTATCTGCTGGCTACCGCCCTGTTCCTGCGCAGCTATGCGAAGGCAAACACGCCATTATTGCGGCAGCAGTTGAAGTGGCTGACGCGCGGCACGCTGCTGGCGGTTCTACCCTTTACGCTGCTTAACGCGATTCCCTTCCTGCTCGACCTGCACATGCCTGATATCCTTACCCGGCTTGCAGGCCTGTCGCTGGTTTTTCTGCCTCTCACATTCAGCTGGGCTATCGTTCGCTACCGGCTGATGGACACCGACCTGATCTTCAAGCGCGGCGTGGCTTACACGCTGGCGACCGGCCTGATTCTCGGCGGATACTTCGGCGTGATTGCGCTGGCGGCGGAATTGGCCCACAACCGTCTGCCGGAATCGGCGCGGGAGTTGGGCGAGGCAATTGCCATCGTGCTGGTGGCAGCGTTCTTCGAGCCCCTGAAGCGCCGCATTCAAGGCTGGGTGGACCGGGCGTTCGATCGCCACAAGTACGACTATCGCAAGGCGTTGATCGAATTCGGAAGAGGCCTGAGCTCCGAGACAAACCTGAATGAGCTGCTGGAGTCGATCGTAGAGAGGCTCCCGCGAACTCTGCTTGTATCGCGGGTAGCAGTCTTCATGGCTGGGGGAGATGGACGGTTGCGGCTCGCTGCGAGCCATGGCCTTCCTGCCGAAGTGCGCGCTGCCACGGATCGCAGCGGACCGGATTCGCTCGAACTGGGTTTTCTGAACTTCGATCAGAATGACGGCCACTCGCACATATTTCTCGAAAACGCCCAGCAGGCGCTGCACCTCTGGCCCGGCGAACGGCGCACCGCGGCGCTGCTCGACCTGAATTACTACTTGCCATGCCGGGTGCAGGACGGCGATGCGACGCGCACGATCGCGGTGATCGGACTCGGCCGCACAGTGGGCGGCGATTTTCTTTCCAGCGAAGATGTTGAACTGCTCGAGTCGCTCGCAAGCTACATCGGCATTGCATTGCAGAATGCCAGCCTCTACACGCGGCTTGAAGCGAAGATCACCGAGTTCGAACGGCTGAAGGAGTTCAACGAAAACATCGTCGAGTCGATCAACGTGGGCATCCTTGCTGTCGACCTGAACGACCGCATCGAGAGCTGGAACGCGCAGATGGAGGCGATGTATGCCCTGAGCCGGGCCGAAGCCCTGGGCCAGGTCCTTCGCGATGTGTTTCCCGCCGAGGTCTGCGATGCGCTCGACAGCTTCCGCAATGAATCCGGCGTGCACAACCTGTACAAGTTCCGGCTGACCACACGGGCAGGCGAGCCGCGCACGGCGAACATAGCGGTGGCGCCTCTGCTGTCGCGCGATTTTGTTCCCGTGGGCCGCATCATCCTCGTGGACGACATCACGGAGCGGGTATCGCTCGAGACGCAACTTGCGCAGGCCGACAAGCTGAGCTCGATCGGACTGCTGGCCGCCGGCGTTGCGCACGAGATCAATACGCCATTGGCCGTGATTTCAAGCTATGCGCAGATGCTGACCAAACAGTTGCGCGGCGACGTGCGCCTGCACCCTGTGCTCGAAAAGATTACGCAGCAGAGCTTCAGGGCGGCGGAGATCGCAAACGGCCTTCTGAATTTCTCGCGGACCTCGACGACCGAAATGCGCGCCACCAACCTGAATCAGGTCATCCGGGAGACGCTGTCGCTGCTCGAACACCAGTTCAAGACTGCGCGCATCGATCTGGAACTGAACCTGGCCGAAGCGCTTCCACCTATCACGGGAAATCCCGGGAAGCTGCAGCAGGTGTTTCTGAATCTTCTGCTCAACGCCAAGGAAGCCATGCCGGAAGGAGGACGGTTGCGGGTGGCGACTCGGGTAAACGGACACGTGGAGGCCGTGATCACCGATTCCGGCAGCGGCATTGCGCCCGAGCACATGAAGCGCATCTACGACCCGTTCTTCACCACCAAGACCACGCCGAAGCCGGGCGACAAGCGCGGCACGGGGCTGGGGCTCAGCGTGTCCTACGGAATCATTCAGGAACACGCGGGCAAGATTCATGTTGAGAGCCAAATCGGAGCTGGCACAACCTTCCATCTTGAATTTCCGCTCTTGAGGAATTCTGTACATGCCTGAGGTAGATCTCCCCTTAAACATATCGGCGCCTACAGTAAACGGCACTGCTACCGCGAGCATCCTTGTGATCGACGATGAAGCCGGGATTCGCGACTCGCTGGAGGTGTTGCTCACTCTCGAAGGCTATGCGGTGAAGATGGCCGCGGACGGCGAGCAGGGGCTGCGCATCCTGGAGCTCGAGAACTTCGACCTTGTGCTGCTCGACCTGGCGCTGCCGGGCCGGAGCGGTTTGGACCTGATGCCGATGATCAAGGATCGCCAGCCCGAGATTCCAATCATCATGATCACCGCGTACGGAACCGTAGACAACGTCGTCGAGGCCATTCGCGCGGGCGCTGAGAATTTCATCCAGAAGCCCTGGGATAACGAGAAACTGCTGGCCGATATCCGCTCGGCCATCGCGCGCCATAAAGCCGAAGAAGAGAACCTGCAGCTCAAGCGCACGCTCAAGCAGCGGTACAACTTCGTAAACATCGTAGGCAAGAGCGAATCGATGCTGCGCGTGTTCGACCTTGTCGGGCAAGTCGCTCCGAGCCGCTCCACGGTGCTCATCCAGGGCGAGAGCGGCACCGGAAAAGAACTGATTGCGAAGGCCATTCACGCGAACTCGCCGCGCCGGGACAAGCCATTTGTGCCCATCAACACCGGAGCCATGCCGTCGGAGCTGCTCGAATCCACGCTCTTCGGGCACGTAAAGGGCGCATTCACTTCGGCGGTGGCTTCGAAGAAGGGCCTGTTCGAAGTGGCGAACGGCGGCACGCTGTTCCTGGATGAGATCGCCACCATGGGCCTGGACACGCAGGCGAAAATTCTGCGCGTGCTGCAGGACCGCAAGTTCATGCACCTCGGCGGCATTCAGGAGATCCAGGTGGACGTGCGCATCCTCGCCGCCACCAACGTGGATCTGCGCCAGGCGGTGCGCGACGGCCGATTCCGCGAAGACTTGTTTTACAGGTTGAACGTCATCACTGTTGACCTTCCGCCGCTTCGCGCGCGCCGCGAGGACATTCCTCCGCTGGTGCAGCACTTCCTCGAGTTCTACTGCAATGAAAATGGCCTGCCGCCGCGCAAGCTCTCCGCGGACGCCATGCGCGCGCTAATGGATTACGATTGGCCGGGAAATGTGCGGGAGCTTGAGAACTGCATCGAGCGCGGCGTGGTCCTGTCCTCAAGCCCCGTTATTGGCAGCGACCTGCTGCCGGGCCACATCAGCGGCCGCAGCTTCCAGGATGCCTTGCTCGAACACAACCCCAATGCTTCGTTGTTCGACATCCTTGAAGACATCGAGCGCCGCATCATCATCGAGAAGCTGGAGCGCTGCAACTGGAACCAGACCGAAGCCGCTGAGCAGTTCCGCATTCCGCTGTCGACACTCAACCAGAAGATCAAGCGGCTGAACATCGAGATCCGCAAGCGGGGCCGGGAGTAGTTCCCCGCCCCGCCGCAGATTTTCTAAGCCGCCCGCCTTCCGCTCTCCACCGCAAGCGCCTTGTACCACCGCTTCAGGAATCCGCGCAGCCCCGACGGCGGCCTCATCCAAAGATTCGCGGCCGTCTCACGCGGCTCGGAGCGCATCAGGATGCTCATGTGCGGCGCGCCAACTTCATTGATAGCGCGGAACGCATCCTCGTCAGTCAGGTCATCGCCGACATACGCCACCGGAGTGCCCGCGGGCTCCTCGGCGATCAGCGCCCGTACTGCGCCCCCCTTATTGCGGCCCACGCGCAGTTCGAGGCCACCCTCAAAATTGAGGAGCGTGAGCCCTTCAAGCTGCGACAGCGGCTCAAACAGCTCGCGCGTGCGAAGCTCGATGAATCGCGCCGTGCGCGGCGATGCACCGCGCCAGTGCATTACCGCGGCGTTTGGCTTGTCTTCGAACTCACCGCCGAGGTTGTTGTGGCGCAGGTACTCGCGCAGTTCGTCGAGGCGGCGCTGCGTTGTGGGCGGCGCTTCTTCAAGTTCGCGCCGGCCATCGGTGTGAACGCGCTCGGCACCGTGCAGCCCCCATATTTCGACGGGCTGGTCGATCACCGCGGGAACTCCGCGCAAAAGCAACGTGATCTCACGGGCGGGCCGGCCGGTGATCACGACCAGGCGCGTGCGGCCCAGGTGCATGATCTTCGCCAGCGCCTCGCGCACACCGGTATACGGCCGCGCCCTCGAGCGGTCGACACGAAACGGCGCCAGAGTCCCGTCGTAATCGAGCAACAGGAGCGGCTTTGTCCCTGGAGTAAACGATGAGAAAAAATTCTGAAGTGTCTTCGAAGTCTCTTCAGTCACTGTATTCGCCTTTAATGGAGCCCTTTTTGAATAGTCATACCTTGCGGATGCTTCAGGGTGCCTCACATTCAGCCCCTGTTTTTCAAGCACTCGGGGATTTATGCGGTTCTACGACTATGCCCCTCCGCCGTAAGCAATATCCGCGGTTCGGCTCGAGCAACAGCAATTGCCTCCGCTCCTTCGATGCGCAGCTCGCGAAGGTCGCCGAGCACGCTGGCAGCCCAGCGATAGACGTTATGTTCCATCACCTGCCGCCGCATTCGCTGCATGCGCATGCGGCGTTCCGACGGGCTCATCTCCAGCGCGCGATGGATTGCGTCCGCCACACCGTCGATATCATATGGGTTCACGATCAGCGCATCTCGCAGCTCCACTGACGCTCCGGTGAACTTGCTGAGCACCAGGACGCCGTCTTCATCGTCGCGCGCGGCGAGGTATTCCTTGGCGACAAGATTCATCCCGTCGTGCAGCGATGTCACCAGGCATACGTCAGATGCCCGATACCACGCCGCAACTTCATCGTGGCTGCATTGCCGCTCGATGAGCACGACCGGACGCCAGTCGGGCCTCGCGAACCGTGTATTGATGCGCTCGACCGTCGCTTCCACGCGACGGCGCAGCTCCGCATAGCTGGGAATGCGCGTGCGGCTGGGAGCCGCGATCTGCACCATCGTCACGCGCTCGCGATGCCACGGATGCTCCTCAAGCATTCGTTCAAACGCCATGAGGCGTTCTTCAATGCCCTTGGTGTAGTCAAGACGGTCAACCCCAAGCACGATGGTATCGGCGCGCACGCCCGAATCGCGCATTAGAGAGTATGCAGGATTGCCCCAGGCTGCGCGATCTGACGGGGAGAGATCGATGGCCACGCTCACAGGGTAAGGACGGACCGCGGTGGTGTGACCCCTGCGACGCACTGTCATGTGCTCGCGGTCGGTGCGCGATTCGAGCGCACGGTCGACCGTGTCGAGAAAATTGTTGCAGAACAGCGAAATGTGGAATCCGATCAGGTCCGCGCCCAGCAATCCTTCGAGCAGGTCGGACTGCCACGGACAGATGCCGAATGCCTCGGAGTTGGGCCACGGAATATGCCAGAAGATGGCCACCCGCGCATCGGGGCGCGCCGCCTTGATCATGCGCGGCAGCAGCGCGAAGTGGTAATCCTGCACGAACACGATCGGCTCGGGGCAATCCTCCATCTCGTGCAGCAGCGCCTGAGCAAACTTCCGGTTAACGGCCTGGTAGCTTTGCCAATCGGAAGCGCGAAAGATCGGGCGCGTATGAGCTATGTGGCACAACGGCCAGAGTCCCTCATTTGCGAACCCGTCGTAGTATGCTGCCTCCTCTTCGGCGGAAAGCCAGACGCGCCGCAAAGTGTAGCGGGGGTCATCCGGCGGCACGCGCAGCCGGTCGTGTTCATCCACCGTGTAATGGTCCTCGCCACCGCTGCCATGCGCGACCCACACGCCATCACAGGCGCGCAGCACCGGTTCGAGGGCCGTCACCAGCCCGCTGGGCGGCACCACGCACACCACTTCCTTGCCCTGCCGGACATGCATATAGGGCTCGCGGTTTGACACTACGAAGATGCGCCCCTCGCCGGTGCGCTGCTTCACGGAAACGGTCAGCCGCTCGGCGGTCCAGATGTTCTCGCCGGCCTCGCGAAGGCGAGCCTCGGCCGCCGCCGCCGCGCGCGCTTCCATCAGGCTCTCGGTAATGTTTTCAACCTCGCGGGCGATCGGCGTAAAAATGCTCATATCGTCCGAATGGTCCATCACCACGGGCTCCGGGTGACCCATGCGCAGCAGGCGCAACCGCTCGGCAAGCCTCGTGACCGGCCGCAGCAGCGACCAGCGAATGACGAGCGCCGTGACGCCTGCGATCAGGACGACCAGCGCGACAATCCGCCAGAACGTCTGCTTCCACACCATCGCGGTTTCGGCGCGAATATAGCCGGCATCCTCGAGCACGACGAGCGCACCCACCGGACGCCCGTCCTGGTGCAGGGGAATCGCTTCTTCAAGCCAGTCGGTGTCTCCAGTGTGACCGAACATGCTGGAATTGGACCCGTGCTTGATCGCAATCTTGACCGGATTCGGCGGCAGCGCCCTGATCACCTGCTCGGGTCCCTGCGATGCGAGCAGGTCGCCGCGCGTGTCAAAGACCGCGAGGCCCAGCGCCTCCTCGTGATTGAGAAGTTCCTGCCCCACGGCGGAAATGTCGGTCGTGGTGCCGGAAGCCAGCGCTTTTTCCACAAAAGGCTGAAGGCTCGTGCCCAGCCACCCGGTGCGGCGCACCAGATCCTGGCGAGCTATGTGCTTGCGCGACAGCACCTCAAAGTACGTGGACGCAAGAGACACGACGGTGATCCCGGCGATCAGCGCAAGAATCAACCGCATGCGGAAATCTCGCATTCCCATTCCTCCGTGGACTGTACACGATCATCGACACCCCACCTGAATCGCGCGCTGAGGGCCAGATAGTAAGATGCGAAAAATCGTGGGTTCGGCGGTTTCGAATACGAACTCCGAATAGAGCTTACTAACGTCTCTTGATCGGAGAAGGTTGTCCCATTTCCAAGGTAACCGCATGCGCTATCCTGTCGGGAAGGGCAGCGCGCCGAGGTGAGCGGCCGTGTTCAAGGTTCGAGCGGAATCCCAATGGCGTTTGACACGATCGATAGTGCGGCCAAACAACTTGTATTGACCGTGCAGGAGTTCAGCCTGTTCGCGCTCCGTGCTGTTCTAAACCTATTCAGCCCGCCGGTCTACTGGTCGGATTTTACCCTCCAGGCCGACATCATCGGAGTGGGCTCTGCGACCATTGTAATCTTTGCCGGGTTCTTTACGGGGAGTGTTTTGGCTGTGCAATCGGCCGCGACGCTTGCCGCCTTCGGAGCCACCGCCGTCACCGGACGGTTTGTGGCCATGTCCATGATCCGCGAACTGGGGGCCGTGCTAACTGGGATCATGGTATCAGGCCGCAACGCATCGTCCATGGCCAGCGAACTCGGCTCCATGGTCGTCACCGAGCAAATTGACGCCATGCGCGCTCTCGGCGTGGACCCGATGCGGAAGCTCGTAACGCCGCGCATCTGCGCCACCGTCTTCACGCTGTTGTTCTTGACCATCGTGGCGGACTTCTGCGGGATCCTCGGCGGCGCCGCCGTCACGGTCTTCATGAACCACCAGAACGGCACACAGTATTTCCACCAGGCTTACCTGTATCTCCGTTATCCAGACATTCTTCAGGGGCTCATCAAGCCGCTGTGCTTCGGATTCATCATTGCATCGGTGGGCTGCTTCTACGGTATGCGTACCACCGGGGGAACCCAGGGCGTCGGACGCTCCACCATCCAGGCCGTCGTGTGGTCCTCCGTCCTCATCATCTTCGTCGACCTGCTTATCAGTACCCTGATGGTCTCCATCTTCAGCCGATGATCGAAGCTCCCGCACCCGCGCCTCTCCCCGCCTCCGCCCCGCCGCAGCCATTGGTCGCGTTCCGCAACGTCACGGTGTCGTTCGGCGGACCGCCGGTTCTTGAAGACATCAGCTTCACCGTCGGCCCGCACGAAACCCGCATCCTGCTCGGCCCGGCAGGGGTGGGCAAGAGCGTGCTTCTCAAGGCGACAAACGGCCTGGTCCCCCTCGACTCAGGCCAGATCCTGCTTTTCGGCGAAGACATTTCACGGATGCACGAACGCGACCTGTTTCCTATTCGGCAGCGAACGGGGATGGTGTTTCAGGAAGGCGCTCTATTCGATTCGCTCACGGTGCGCGATAACGTCGCCTACCAGCTCATCCAGGAGGAATTGCCCGACGACGTGATCGACGAGCGGGTGCGGGAGTCGCTGAGTTTTGTGGGACTCGCTGAGACCTTTTCGATGTTCCCCGGCAGCCTTTCCGGAGGCATGCGCCGCCGCGTCGCAATCGCCCGCGCGCTCATCCGGCGCCCTGAGTTTCTGCTTTACGACTCGCCGACAGGCGGCCTCGACCCCGTCACCTCGACCACTATCATCGAGCTCATTGTGAAACAGCGCGACGTGTACAAGACGCCATCTCTCGTCGTAACGCACCGCCTGCAGGATGCCTTCACGATGTGCACGCGGAGGTTCAATGAGGAATGGAACGGAATGGTCCGGATGCCGAAGGGCGAAGTGGATCCCAATACGACGTTCCTGATGTTGAATGAGGGACGCCTGATCTTCGATGGATCGCTGCATGACCTTGTGCACAGCAAAGATCCATTCGTGCGGGAGTTTTTGGACTAATTGCTGCCCTGACTCCTTGAGTTCGCATCCGGCTTGAACTTCACCGAGCGGCGCGCGTCCTGTGCTAACCTTGCTGGTTTGGATTCTTAAAGAACGACAGGTGCAACATGGGATTCAAATTTCAGGGATTTGATTTTCTCAACCTCGACGCGAGCTTCAGCGAAGACGAATTGATGGTGCGCAAGACCGCGCGCGACTTCGTCGACGACAATCTCATCCCCATCATCGAACAGTGCTTCCGCGATGGGCGGTTCCCACGCGAGCTGGTCAAGCCGATGGGCGCGATGGGCTTCTACGGCGCCAATCTCCAGGGCTACGGCTGCGCCGGAATGTCCAACATCGAGTACGGCCTCGTGATGCAGGAGCTCGAGCGCGGCGACTCCGGCATCCGCAGCTTCGTCAGCGTGCAGTCGGCGCTCGTGATGTATCCGATCTATACCTTCGGCTCCGACGAGCAGAAGAACACCTGGCTCCCCGCGCTCGCCAGCGGGGAAAAGCTTGGATGCTTCGGCCTCACCGAACCCGGCTTCGGGTCGAATCCCGGCGGAATGACGACAACCGCCCGCCGCGTGGGCGACGAGTACATCCTGTCCGGCGAGAAGCTCTGGATCACATCAGGCTCGATCGCCGACGTTGCCGTGATCTGGGCACGCTGCCCCGAGGAAGACGATCGCGTCCGCGGCTTCCTTGTCGAGACAGACCGGCCCGGCTTCTCCGCCTACGATGTCCACGGCAAGTGGAGCCTGCGGGCGTCGCACACCTCAGGCCTGTCGTTTCAGGACGTCCACCTTCCGCTCTCCGCCGCAATGCCCGGCGCAACCGGCCTCAAAAACGCGCTGATGTGCCTCAACCAAGCCCGCTACGGCATCAGCTGGGGCGCGCTCGGCGCGGCGATGGATTGCTACTCCAACGCCCTTCAGTACGCAAAGCAGCGGAAGCAGTTCCGCAATGAGCCCATTGCCTCGCACCAGCTTGTGCAGGACAAGCTCACGTGGATGGTCAGCGAGATTTCCAAGGGCCAGCTCGTATCGCTCCAGGTGGGGCGCCTTAAAGACGCAGGAACCGTGAAGCACCACCACGTCTCTCTTGCAAAGCGCAACAACGTGTGGATGGCGCTCGAGTGCGCCAGAATCGCCCGCGACATGCTCGGAGCCAACGGCATCACCGAGGACTATCCGATCATGCGCCACATGATGAACCTCGAAAGCGTGAAGACCTACGAGGGCACGCACGATATCCATTCGCTCGCCATAGGGCAGAGTGTCACTGGAATCAGCGCGTTCTGAGGCATCGACAAGCCCGGCCGGATGCGGCATAGTCTTATCCATGCCGAAACTCCCTTGTGGAATTACGTTGTCCCGCCGCGCGGCTTTGTCCGCCTGCACACTGTTGCTCAGTTCCTTCGGGCTTCTCTCTGCTCAAAGACCCGCTGCCTCCGCGCCTGTCGTACTTCACGCGGCCCGTCTGCTCGATGTGCGCGCGGGCTCGGTGATTCAGCCTGGCGAAGTCCTCGTCGAGGGCGATCACATCCGCGCAGTCGGCACTCATGTGGATCATCCGCAGGGCGCGAAGGTCATCGATCTCGGAGACGTGACACTGATGCCGGGAATGATCGACGCGCACGTGCATCTCTTCCTCCACCCCGGAGCCGAAGACCTTCAGACGGTGGAAGAATCCGTCCCATGGCGCACGATCCTCGCCGAACAGGCCGCCAAGGCGGACGTGATGGCCGGGTTCACCGCCGAGCGGGACATGGGCACCGAAGGCGCGGGCTCTGCCGACACTGCAGTCCGGCGCGCCATCGAGCGTGGGCTCATTCCCGGGCCGCGCCTGCGCATCAGCGGCAATGCCATCGACATTCTCGGCGGCCACGAGGACGCGAACCGCTACAATCCCGCGCAGCACGTGCTGTCGAACGCCGACTACGCAAACAACGCCGAGCAGATCATCGAGGTAATGCGCGAGCAGCACAAGGAAGGCTCGACCTTCACCAAGATCTACGAGACCGGCCCCGACCGCATGGTCGACGGCGTCCTGCACACGCCCTCCCAGTACACAGCCGAAGAACTGAAGGCCGCGGTCGACGAGGCAAAGCGCATGGGAACCGTGGTCGCCGTGCATGCGATGGGCGAGCCCGGCACGCTGTATGCAGCCCAGGCGGGCGTGGCATCGATCGATCACGCCACGCAACTGAGCGACGAAACAGTCCGGCTGATGAAGGAGAAGGGCATCTTCGCCGTGCCGACGTTTGCCATCTTCGAGTACTTCGCAAAGCATCGCGAGACGCAGGATCAGGCAGCGGCCGAGGCCGAGATGCTCGACTACAAAGTAAAGGAGTTCAAGAAACAAATCGCCGCCGGGGTGCAATTTGCATGCGGATCGGATGTCGGGCCGTTTCCGCACGGGACACAGGCGCGCGAGCTCGAACTGATGGTGCAGTACGGCATGACGCCGGCGGCCGTGCTGCAGGCCGATATGATCAACGGCGCCAAGCTGCTTGGCTGGGAGGGCCAGATCGGCGAGCTCAAGGCCGGCTTTCTGGCGGATGTGGTCGCGGTCAAGGGCAATCCGCTGACGGATATCTCCGCGGTGACCCAGGTGAGCTTCGTGATGAAGGGCGGCGTGATCGAGCGGCAGGACGCGGAAAAATAACCCGAAGCAGCGAAGTTGGCCCAGACTGATCGCCGCTGCGCCGGCTCGGCGGACACAAGGGCCTCAGCTCTGGACAGTCTTCTTAAGGCGCTTGGCTTTGATCTTATCGAGTGCCTTGCTATAACGCTCGGGTTGAGGATTGGTCAGCGATTCCTTGATTGCCCGGCGGTAACCGCCCAGGTAGATGGAGTACATCACGGCCAGCGAGCAGCCAATGCCCCACAGGAAACCGAAGATCAGGCCCAAAACCGCCGCGGGACCGAAATCAATCATGGACTGCATTCTCTCCCAAACGTGTCCGCCTTAAACCGCAACCACAAAGCTGTCTTCGGTGCGGGTAACCGAGTGATAAAGGGTGTCGCGCTCAAGCGGCACTCTTCCCGCTTCTGTGATCAGCCGGCAAAGTTCCTTGCGCGTCATGCCCTGGGGCGTCGTTGCACCGGCGTCGTGGTAGATCTTCTCCTCGATCACTGTGCCGTCGAGGTCGTCAGCGCCGAAGCGAAGCGCGATCTGAGCGATCTTGGGCGTGAGCATCTGCCAGTAGGCCTTGATGTGCGCAAAATTGTCGAGCAGCAGGCGGCTCACGGCGATTTGCCGGATGTCGGTAAGTCCAGTCGTAACGGGCAGATGGTCGAGCGGCGTGTTTTCCGGATGGAACGCCAGCGGGATGAACGTCTGGAATCCGCCTGTTTCGTCCTGCAGGGCCCGCAGCTTGAGCAGGTGATCGACACGGTCCTCGTCGTTTTCGATGTGGCCGTAAAGCATCGTCGCGTTAGACCTGAAGCCCAACTTGTGGGCCATTCGCGCGGTCTCGAGCCACTCGTCGCCGTCGATCTTATGGTCGCAGATAATGGACCGGACGCGCGCGGCGAAGATCTCCGCACCGCCGCCGGGCATGGAATCCACTCCGGCCTCGCGCAGCTTGATGAGCGTGTCCTCGATGGACAGCTTCGCGCGCCGCGCCAGGTACGCCACTTCCACCATCGTGAAGGCCTTGATGTGGACCTTCGGAAACCGCTCTTTCAAGCCCCGAACCAGGTCGAGGAAGTATTCGAGCGGCAGGTCGGGGTGCAGCCCGCCAACAATGTGGAACTCCGTGACAGCCTCGCTGTAGCCAGATGCCGCGGTCTGCCATGCCTCTTCAAGGGCCATGGTGTATCCGGCGGAATCGCCTTTTTTCCGGCCGAATGCGCACAGCTTGCAAGCCGCCACGCACACGTTGGTCGGGTTGATGTGGCGGTTCACGTTGAAGTAGGTGATGTCGCCATGCAGGCGCTCGCGGACATGATTCGCCAGCCAGCCGACGGCCAACACATCGGGCGAGCCATAGAGAGCCAGGCCATCGTCCGCGCCGAGACGCTCGCCAGCGAGGACCCTCGCCGCGATCGGCTCGAGGCGCGGGTCATAGGTGCGAAACGGATGCGGGTTCGCCGATGACTGGGTGCCAGCCTGCATACCCTGATGATACAGGGATGATGGATCAGGGGCCAGCCACACCGGACTGGCCTGAGGGCGGCATGCGTTCGCTGGTCTGGGTGCCCGCGGCCCGAGGCTCAACCAGCACGCCATCGTCCACCGAGACGGCCATCAGGCGGTCTCCGGCGGCGCGCACAATGGAAAGCCGGTAGCCGGTCTGGTGCCACTTCCAGTCGAGCGTTTTGGCGTCGATGGAATAAATCAGGTCGCTCGCGCGGGAGCTCACCAGCACGGCATTCTGGCGCGGATCGTAGTAGAGGTCGCTGACATCGACGATGGGCAGGCGATGAACCCACATCCACGTCTTGCCCTTGTCGCGCGTGAAGTACACGCCCTCGCGCGAGCCCAGCCAGAGCGTGCCGGAGGAGTCGAAGGCCACGCGATGGATGAGCGACACTGCGGTGGGAATGCCAATGGGCCACCAGGTCTGCCCGGAATCGTTCGAAATCAGCACTCCAGAGTCGCGCGCCGCCGCCACCAGCGAACCGTGCGAGGCCACCGAAGTGTAATCGCCAATGCCCATCACTGGGCCGCCCTGCCACGTGGCGCCCTGGTCCTTGCTGGTGAAGAGGCCGCCGCTTGTTGCCGCAACCCACGCCGCGCCGGAGAGATCGAGCGCGTACACGCGCCCGTCGAACTCGCGCTCAGGCTCCTTCACCTGCTTCTCGGCCGTGACATGCTTGCCGCGGATTTCGCGAGGGACAGGCTTGCCGGTCGTGTTGGCGATGGTGCCGCGCGGCTTCCAGACATCATCCTGCCACGCAAAGATGCCGCTGTTCGTTCCGGCCAGAATAGTCCCATCGGGAGACTGTGCCAGCGCGAAAACATCCCGGCCGTCCAGTCCATCCGCGATCTGCTTCCACTGGGCTCCGCCATTGGACGAGGCAAATGTGCCGCCGAACGTCTTGTCGTTGACGACGCCTGCGTACACGCGCTCCGGATCGCCGCGATCGACAACGAGGGCCTCGACCTTGCGCGCGGAGAAGCCGCGATTCGATGCCTCGAAGGTCTCGCCTCCGTCTGCGCTCGTCAACACGCCTCCGCGGTCGGTGGCCAAAAGGACGCGGTCGGGATTATCCGGATCGACATACACATCGTTGATGATCACGTTGTCCGGGGTCATGCGGCGGAACGTGCGGCCGGCGTCAGTGGTCTTGTACAGGCCTTCGGTGGTCCCCGCATACACCGTGCTGCCATGGGCCGGATCCTGGCGCAGCACGCGGGTCCGTCGCGCCGTATCGGGGATTCCCTGGATCTTGCGAAAGAGCACGCCGGAGTTCTCGCTCTTGTAGATCCCGCTGCACGCGCTCATGTAGACGGTTTTCGGATGTTCCGGATCGATGATGATCGAGAACACGTCGGAATCGACGATGACGCCCTGCTTGATGTTCACCCACTTCTCGCCACCGTCAGACGTCTTCCAGGGCAGGTGCCACGTGCCGGCATAGACGATCTCCGGATCGCGCGGATCGATCGCCAGAGACTCCACCTCGTGGATTTCCTTGCTGCCTTCGGGGCTGATCAGACGCCAGCTCCTGCCCGCGTCCGATGAACGGAAGACTCCCTCCAGCGTTCCGGCAAACATGATCTCGTGATTCGAAGGGGCCTGCGCCAGGGAGCGAATCGACTGCCCACGGAGACCCGCCGCTTCCTTCCACGTCCTGCCGGCGTCATGGCTGATCCACAGGCCGCCGCCCGGTTTTTCGAACTTCCAGGCCGCCGCATAGATCAGGGCAGGGTTGTCCGTGTCCACCAGGATATGGTCGATCACCAGGTCGTCAGTGGAGTCGAGTTTCGCCAGCCTGTGCCAGGTGACGCCCTCGTCAGCGGATTCATAGATGAGACTGTTGACCGAGCCCAGGTACAGGTGGCTGGGCCGCCCGGGAACAGCCGAGATGACTCGAGCATCACCGCCGTCGGGGCCAATCGGGCTCCACGTGCCTTGCGCTCGCAACACGCAGGACGCACCGGCCAAGGCGAGGATGGGAAGTAGCGCGCAATTCAATACAGCGCGGGGAATGTGCCGGAGAAAACGCAAACCGTCCTTCCAGTACCAGGGGAATCCGGGACCGCTATCAGAAGTTTTCCATGGAGAGAGCGACACAGGCAAGCGAAGAGGCTGACTGGGGGGCCAGTCAACCTCACAAGAATGCGGAGAGTCAGGCTTGGCTTGTCAAGCCGCCGCCTCTTTGCGAGGCTGGCGGCTTGACAGGCGAGTTAATTGCGGAGCCAGTGTTTACTGGGCCGCGGGTTTCTTTTTCGCTGCGCGCCCGAGGGCCTTGCGGGCTATCGGTGTCACAGTTGATTCGTCCACTGCGTTGGTTCCCGGGATGTCGGTGCTGAAGTTTGCACCCGACGGCACCAGGTAGTTCTCGACCTCCTGCCCATCGCCGGCGCCAGTGGCCACGGAGATGCGCGAAGGATCGATGCCCTTGTCCTTAACCAGGTAGTCCTTGGTGTTGACGGCGCGCTGCGCAGCGGGATCGATGACCTTCATGTTCTTGCGCTTCGCGGCACGTGCCTGGTCCTTAGCGAGTTTCTCCTTCTCCTTGGCGGTGGACTCGCCAACGACAACCGCCTTGGCATCCGGCGCATTCTGGAGGCCGAGAGCGACTTCGTCGAGGCAGGCCTTGGCTTCGTTGTCGACGCGAGTCGGACGAGCCTTGTCCTTGGTGAAGTTGATCGAGCAGAGCGTCTGGGTGTGCGGCGTCGGCGGAGCCACCGGGGCCTCGATACTGACCGCGGTGTTTGCCGAAGCATTGTGACCCTTGTCGTCTGCCACGTTGCAGGTGATGTTCACCGGTCCGGTTGGCGCGCCGGTAGACGAGAACGTCGCCGTCGTGCCATTGCCGTTGATGGTGCCCGCCGAAGCCGAGTACGTGTAGGTGAGCGGCCGGTTCTGCGGGCTCATGCCTGTAGCGGTGATCGTGGAGCTGTCTCCCGGCTTAAGCGTCGAAGGATTGGCCGAGCAGCTGATCGTAGGCGGCTCAAACTCCTTCACCGTATAGGTAGCGGTCGACTGGTTGGCTACTTGCCACGGCTTCAACCCTTCGTGGCCAGGCTTGCCTTCCTTGGCGTCGCACTTCACCGTATACGTTCCGGGGTTCAGGTTGCCCGTGCTCACGTTCGCCGTGGTGCCGTTCGCCGGCGCGCTGATGCCGTCGCCGGAGATCGTCGTAATCAGGTTCTCCTTGGGAAGCTGATTCGACACCGTGGCCGTTGCAGTAACCGGATCGCCCGGGAACACGCTCGTCGGATTGACGGCGCAGGCGACCTCGAGCTGTGGCGGCGGCAGGATGCTTCCTACGTGGAGAGTGAGACCGGTGCTGAGCCGACCGGCATTAAGATTGCCGCGGCCGCCATACACGCCCGGGCCCCAGTTTTCATGGATGTATTCATAGTCGGCCTGGAACATGCGAATGGCGAGGTGATGGTTGAACCATGGGGTCTCCAGGTCCATGCCGCCGCCGGCCGTGATATCGGGTCCCCACTTAAATGGCTGGTGCTGAGGACCGCCGACAACAGCGCCTCCCACCAGTCCGTGGAGGAATGGAGTCAAATGTTGGCCCGGCGTGCGGGCGATCAAACCGCCGGCGATCGTCATCGCGCCGCCGTTGCTCTGTGCTGAATCCACCCACAGGTCATGAGCTGCTTCTTCAACCTGAAGGCCGACATATCTGTTGAAGTAGAAAGCCCCGCTCGCGATCAGGCCCGACTTCATCGCATTGAAGGTTTTAGGCAGGACCGTGACTCCGTCCGGTTGTAGCGTATCTACTGTTGCGCCGGGTTTGAAGTACGAGTAGCCCGCGAAGATGTCATCGCGCGAGGGAGCGTCCGCATACGTCAATGCTGGCTTGGGAGCTTCCTGGGCCACCAGGGAAATCGGTACCGCGGCCAGGAACGCCATCACGATCGCCCGACTCGCAGATTTCACTACATGAGAGTGCATTCGCTTATCCTCCGCAATCAAGCTGAAAACCAAAGGGGGTTATCCAACATATGTGCGGCTCCAACGACGAGGGACCTGGCACATCATGCTTAGGGGCAGCATAACGACACTAATAAACGTACCATAGCTCAAACGGCAGAGAGCACATTTCTTCAACAACATGGGGGATATGTTCCTCATCCGTTACAGAGGGGGATCGGAGTAAGGTTTTTGCCAGACAATTGCAAGACACTGTGTAACTGACTTACCGCCCACGCGGTGTGGGCGGCATTGCAATCCGGGTATTTCACAACGCGAATGGTAGAGGCTAACCAGCGTTCAGGGTCTTGAGAAAACTGCGAGGCTCGCGCTGAATTTTCTCCTGTAGCAGGGTGATCGCGTAAATCAACTGCTCCGGACGCGGCGGGCATCCGGGTACGAACACATCGACGGGGATGATCTGATTGACCCCTTGCACAAGGGCATAATTCTGGAAGACGCCGCCGGAAGTGGCGCAGGCGCCCATGGAGATGACCCACTTGGGTTCCGGCATCTGGTCATAGAGCCGGCGGATGACGGGCGCCATTTTCTGCGAAACGCGGCCGGCAATCACCATCAGGTCCGACTGGCGCGGCGACGGGCGAAACACTTCGGCTCCGAAACGCGCGATATCGAAGCGCGATGCGCCCATCGACATCATCTCGATAGCGCAGCAGGCGAGGCCGAAGGTCATGGGCCACACCGAACTCTTGCGGATCCAGTTGACGGCGAAATCAAGCGTGGTAAGGAACACGCCTTCCGGCTGCTCGAACCCGTAGTTCACTTCCCTCACCTTTGCGCGATTGATCGCGCTACTCTCGAGGGTTCCGAACACATACCGGTCGCGCTCTGCCGAAGCCGCCATGTCTCCAATCATACCCCTCGCGGCCGGGTCGCGATGTGGATGTCCTCTAAGCATTTCGCGTGATCCTCAAACCATGAGCAGATGCCGGCGCCGAAGAACGAGATGTCTTCCCCATCCCAAAAGTCAGGCCGGGCGCCTGAAACAGCCCCGTCACAGCCCGCAGGCGGAGACTGTGGCGTGCAGGCCCGGAGGCAGCGCCCAGTTGCCGGGCAGCCAGAGTGTCAGGCTGAATCGCATCCCGTTCAACGCGCCACGAGCAGTCGGGTTTCCTGCCGGTGAAGGCACGTTTTCATGCTGGGTGCGCGCCGCTGCCGCAGCCCAGTTCTGAGCGAAGGGAGCAGGATCCGCGACACCGGGAATGAGGCGCGCGTCGAGAATCCGCAGTTCGCCCTGCGATGCGTGTTCCGCCAGTTTCACCAGCATTGCGGACGCATTTGCTTCCGTTCGGTTGGTCGCATCCTTGGGGTGCACAAACGCGAGATCGTAGATCTTCTGGGCATTCCGGAACGTGGCGGGATCTGTAAAAAAACGAAATGTGCGCGGATTCCAGCCGATGGCGTCCTGCGCGCGAAGGCCATAGGTAGTCCCGATTTCGCGCTGGTTGATCGAGTTATAAGGCGGTGTCGCGAGGTACAGCGCATCGGGAAATCCCGCCGGCTGCGTTCGGTCCACGACCAGGTCCCATCCGCTGTAGCCCTGCTGAAGCGGTGGGATGGGCACGATGCGGAACAGCCAGTCCTCTCCGATGGGGACCTTCCATTCCTGCCCGGCGCTGACCTGCGCTTCAATCACGACTTTCCTGCAAGCCGCTGGAGACGCGGCGCTGGCCGCGTGCGACATGGCGGCCAGCAGTAGAATCGCGCCTGCCTGCGACAGCGTAATTGTGGGCCGGTTCTCTCGCATTCCATCCTTTCGGTTCCCTGTTGCCATCTTCACCGATCCGCGGCAGCAGCAACCGCGTCACGTGCCCTCAAGGACAAGCACAATCCGAATGAGGATGCCAGAGGAAACAGGAATTCCCTCATGCCGTCTTTATGGACGGCATGGAATAGTAATGCAAAGGCAACATTCAGCGGGAAGGCAACATGCGTCCGCGTCTGGGTCGTGGCGTCAATCGCTGGATTGCGGCTGATCGCCGCGAAGACCGCATGTTGCGCTGGCATATTTTTCTCATCCTGGATCGGAAAAATCGAATGCATCGAAGCGCAGTAAGATTGCTTCTCCTCCTCATCGGACTCAGCATTCCCGGAATCACTTTCGCCCAGAACACCGCGTCGCCGCCCGCATCGCCGCCGGCCACGCAGGCGCAGATTGCCGCGCTCGAGCAGGCGGTCCAGAACGCGCAGATGTCCGGCGACAACGCGTGGATGCTCACCTCTGCCGCGCTTGTGCTGCTGATGACCGGCCCCGGGCTAGCGCTGTTTTATGGCGGTCTCGTGCGCCGCAAGAACATCCTCGGCACCATGATGCAGAGCTTCGCCATGATGGGCCTGGTCACGATTCTCTGGGCGATCATCGGCTATTCGCTTGCCTTCGGGCATGGCAACGCCATCATTGGCGGATTCGAGCACATCTTTCTGCGCGGTGTCGGTCTCGCTCCCGACCCTGACTACGCTAAGACAATTCCAGCGCAAACCTACATGATCTACCAGCTCATGTTCGCCATCATCACGCCCGCGCTCATCACGGGCGCGTTTGCCGAGCGCATGAAGTTCAGCGCCATGGCGCTCTTCCTCAGCCTGTGGTCGCTGTTTGTCTACAGCCCGATGGCGCACATGGTGTGGGGCGTGGGCGGGCTCCTGAACGCACCGGGCGGCGTGCTGCCCTCCTTCGACTTCGCCGGAGGGACGGTCGTCCACGTTACCTCAGGCGTCTCCGCGCTGGTCTGCGCGCTCTATCTCGGCAAGCGCCTCGGCTATCCCAGGACCGCCATGCCGCCGCACTCGATGGTCCTCAGCTTCATCGGCGCATGCCTGCTCTGGGTGGGCTGGTTCGGGTTCAACGCGGGCAGCGCGCTCTCCGCCGGCACGCTGGCCACTAGCGCATTCGTCAACACGCACTTCGCCACAGCCGCCGCGGCGCTTGGCTGGACCATCGCCGAGTGGATCCACAACGGCAAGCCAACAGCGCTCGGCGCAATCTCCGGCGCGGTCGCGGGCCTCGTCGCCATCACACCGGCCTCGGGATTCGTGCAGCCCATGTCGGCCTTGCTTATCGGCCTTCTCGCCGGCTTCTTCTGCTTCTTTATGGTCTTCATGGTCAAGGCGCGTTTCGGCTACGACGACTCGCTCGACGCCTTCGGCGTGCATGGCGCGGGAGGCACGCTCGGTGCGCTGCTCACCGGCATCTTCGCCTCGAGCGCCATTAACGCCGTCTACGGCGCCGACGCCTCAGGCAAGCCGCTCCCCACCGGCATCATCGACGGCCACTGGATGCAGATCGTGTTTCAAATCGCCGACGTCGCCATCGCGTGGACCATCTCCGCCATCGGCACTCTGGTCCTGCTGTTCGTCGTAGACAAGATCGTCGGCCTGCGCCTTTCGCCTGAAGACGAAACTGCCGGCCTCGACCTCTCGCAGCACGGCGAAGAAGGTTACGATTTCAATACTTGATCCGTCTTTATGGAAATCTCACGCGCCGGGCTGGTCAGCGGTGACCTCCGGCCTGTTAGGCTATCAATCCGAGGCAAAGTGCAATGGTTAAGATCGAAGCGGTAATCCAGCCCTCCAAGCTGGATGCTGTAAAGGATGCCCTGCTGGAAGCGGGGATTGAAGGCATGACGATTCTGGAAGCGCGGGGCCACGGCCGCCAGAAGGGTCACACAGAGTTCTACCGCGGCCGCGAATACACGGTCGATCTGCTGCCCAAGGTGAAGCTAGAAATGGTTGTCCCCGAGGAGCTCAAGGAGAAAGCCATTCAGGCTATTACCGGAGCCGCGCGCACCGGGCGCATCGGCGACGGCAAGATCTTCGTTACCCCTGTGCTCGACGCCATCCGCATCCGCAACGATGAGCGGGGCGAATCGGCGCTGTAGCCGCAATGAGCCGTGTGGCGGGAATCGGAGTAGGCGTCCTCGGAATTGTGACCCTTCTCGCCGCATCCGCTCTGACCTTCGGGGTTTTCCCACCTGATTCGTGGCTGTATCATCGCCGGATCGCCCTGGGAAATCGAGACTCGCAGAAGGTAGACGCATTCCGGCAGCGCACGGGGCGTCTTCCATCGAGTTTGGAAGATGTGGGAGTAACCGTGGATGAGAGCGGTCCCATCTACTACGACCGGTGCAGCGATTCTCAATACATTCTCTGGTTCGGCACAACGCTCGGCCAATCGATGAGCTTCGACTCGGCCAATAGATCATGGGTCTCGCTGAACATCACATGCCCGGCCCGAAAATAGCGCACTCGGACTCTACGCGAGCATCTTCAGGCCGTGCTTCTCCACAATATCCAGCAGCTTCAGCGCCATCCCGCTCGGCTTCTTCGCGCCGGATTCCCATTTCTCCACCGTCGATTCGCTCGTATTCAGGTAACGCGCGAAAACAGGCTGGCTCACGTGCTGCCTCTCGCGAATGCGCTTTATGCGCTTAGCATCCATTGCCGGCGGCTTTACAAGGCAGGACTCATCAAATCTTCGCATCGTGGCCTTGTCCACCGTACTGGCGCGGTACATCCCCGTCACCGCACTATGGACTGCTTCGAACGCTTCACTCTTGTATTTCCGCGCACTCGCCATGGCATATCTCCGTAAGTGTGCCGAATCGCAGTTCCGTTTCGATCTCCGAGTCGCTCTTCCGCGTGTAGAGATCGGCTAAGGCTCGAAAGTCGACCAGTTCGTCTTGCCGAATATTCGCCCTGTCCTTCTTCGCATATAGATAGGCATAAACCCAATACCGTCCGCCCTTCGCCACAATAATCGACCGGTAAAGATTCTTCCCCAACCGCTTCTTGTAGACCCCGCCGCCTAAATCATCTGCGTGGCCCCGCATCAACTGACGCATCGCCGAACAGAGTTCCTCGTCGCGAATGTGCGCCTTCCCTGCCGCCTTGGAAAACCACGCAGTCTTGAAAACCCGCGCCATGCCCCGGGTCCATGCATGTTCAAAGTGTAGCACGTGGTGCTACATCTTTACGCCGCCACGATTCTCCTTTCCACAACAATCGCTTATGCTGAATGAACATCCGTTTCGGTCCGGAAAAGTCCCCATTCGATCCATGAACCCAATCGCAATCACGGTTGACGATTTACGGGAGCAGTATCAGCGTGAGATGGCGCTCGTGCGCCAGACCTACGAGCGCACCGGCGATGGCACCGCCGCCATTCGCCGCCGCTCCGCTGTCGTCGACCGCATCCTCATCGAAATGTGGCGGCGCGCCTTCGCCGCTCTTCCCGGCCAGAATGTCTCGCTGCTCGCCATGGGGGGGTACGGCCGCAAGGACCTCTTCCCCTGCTCCGACATCGACGTGCTTTTCGCTTTCGCCGACGACAAGGCCGAGCAGCACGCGCAGGAGAGCGTCCGCGCCATCATCCAGGGCATGTGGGACGTGGGCCTGCGCGCCAGCCCCGCCTCGCGCACCATCAAGGAAGCCGGCCGCTTCGATCCCGACAACCTCGAGTTCACCCTTGCCACGCTTGATCGCCGCTTTCTCGCAGGCCATTTCCCGCTGTACCAGCAACTGCACCAGACCGTCCTTCCCGGCCTCGTCCTCAGCGAGTGGAGCACCATCACGCAGAAGCTCGGCGAAATCGCGCGCGCGCGCCACTCCAAGTACGGCAATACCATCTTCCACCTCGAGCCCAACCTGAAGGACTGCCCCGGCGGCCTGCGCGACTTCCACCTCGCCGTCTGGTTCGCGCTTCTGTTTCACCTCAAGGAAACCCGCGAGTGGCCGCGACAGCGAGGCGGAGTCTTCCAGAGCGCCCGCGGCGACGCCGAAGCCGCATTCGACTTCCTCGCCGCCGCGCGATGTTTTCTCCACTTCCGCCACAACCGCGACGACAACACCCTCGACTGGCAGTCGCAGGACGAAGCCGCCGCCCGCTCCATCGGCCTCGAAACGCGCGGCACCGCCGATCCCGCCTACTGGATGCGCACCTATTACCGCCACGCGCGCGTCATCTATCGCCGGGCCGCGCTGCTCATGGAAAGCGTTCCCGCGCCCGTCAGCTTCTACAAGCAGTTCCGACGCCGCCGAACTCCTATCGCAGGCACCGATTTCGTTCTCGACCAGGGCCGCATCGACATCCTTCCCGGCGCGCAATTCTCTGACACTTCCGCAATCCTCCGCATCTTCTCCATGATGGCAACCCACGGCTACGCGCTCTCGCAGGCCGCTGAAGACCGCATTACCGACGCGCTTCCTGCCCTCGCGATCCACGTCCCCGAAGGCCCGTACCTCTGGAATGCTCTTCGTGAAGTGCTGCTTGGCCCGCATGCCGCGCACGCGCTGCGCACCATGCACGCGCTCGGCGTTCTCGAGATGCTCATCCCCGAGTTCCACGGCATCGACGCACTCGTCATCCGCGACAGCTACCACCGATACACCGTCGATGAGCACACATTCCTCACCATCGACAACGTCCACGGCCTGCGCCGCCCCGGACACGACTACGAACAGCGCCTCGGCCAGCTTCTGCCCGAAATCGACCGCCTCGACCTCTTCCTCCTCGCGCTGCTCCTCCACGACACCGGCAAGGCCCGCCGCGACGCCGAGCACACCGGCGGCAGCGTTGAACTAGCGGCCAGCTTCATGGCGCGGCTTGACTTTGATGCAGAAGAGCGCGAGACCGTGCTGCGGCTCATCAAGCAGCACCTCGAGATGTCCAACGCCCTTCGCCGCGACATCTTTGACCAGGAAAACGTCCGCAGTTTTGCCGACAAGATCGGCTCGCCCTCGCTGCTCAAAATGCTCACGCTGCTTACCTACGCGGATATCAAGGCCGTGAACCCCGATGCCCTGACACCGTGGAAGGCCGAGAATCTGTGGCAGCTCTACATGGCAACTGCCAACTTCATGGACCGCAGCGTGGACGAGATCCGCTACCACGCGGCCATCGACCCCACGCTGCTCAACCGCCTGCGCGCCATGGTGCCGCACAGCCAGTACGACGCGCTCGGCCAGTTCCTCGAGGGGTTGCCGCAGCGCTACCTGCAGACGCGACTGCCCGAGATCATTCGCGACCACTTCCAGCTTGCCGCGGGTCTCGCCACGGATCCCGTGCAGCTCGACCTCAAGCCTCTGCGCCAGCTCTTCGATCTCACCGTCGTGGTAAAAGACCGCAGCCGCCTCTTCGCCGATGTGGCAGGCGTGCTCGCCGCGTGGGGCATGAATATCGTCAAGGCAGGCGCGTTCTCCAACGAGGCAGGCGTCGTCGTAGACAGCTTTCAGTTCTCCGACGTCTTCCGCACCCTCGAGCTCAACCCAAGCGAGAAGGGCCGCTTCCTCGAATCCATCCACAACGTTGTCGCGCAAAAGACCGCCGTCAAGCAGCTCCTCAACGGCCGCCGCCACGGTGCCAACCCCGGCGGCTTTAAGGTGGAGGTGGCCACCAAGCTGGAGTTCGACTCGCTCTCTTCCACCCACTCGACGCTGCTGCAGGTCATCGCCAAGGACGTCCCCGGCCTTCTCCGCCAGATCGCGCTCGTCCTGAGCGAGCACCAGTGCAACATCGAGGTCGCGCTCATCGACACCGAAGGCGAAACCGCCATCGACGTCTTCTACCTCACGCGCGACGGCGCCAAGCTCACCGACGACATGCAGAACAAGCTGGCCGCCGATCTGACCGCCTCGCTGAATGGCCTCCGCGCCCACGCCGGTGCCTAGCGTCTCCTCTCACCCCGGGGAGACAGTCGCCACTGCGATCCCGTCTGTTCAGCAGCCCGTGGAATTCGCTCATTGCGCACAACTTCGTCGCTGCTGGAACTTCTGCCAGTTTCCAGTGAGCCGGCAACGGCCTAAACCGATGACTATACATCCCGGATGGGTCAGCGTTGATCTTTGCCATCGGCTTGGTGGCTATCCATCTAAAGCGCGGAAGCCGGTTACGGAATTGCCGCAAAGACCTTGATAACTACGCAAGCCAGGTGACAGGGTACGGCTCATCTGGCGACCGCCCGGAAAAAACAGAGACCTGGCGAAGCGTGCCAATCATCGTTCAATTCGCCTCCTTTGGAAGGGACACTCCCCACTCACGCGCATGATCGCTCAGTCGCGATGAGCGAAATCCGCCAAGCAAGAACGCAGATTGGAGTCATTATGCGAAAGCTCCTGATCGCGGCTGCAGCAGTCGTGGCCCTGTTTCTCATCGCGGCGTTCTCGTTGCCGTTCTTCATCGACGTGAACAAGTACCGTGGCGCGATTCAGACTCAGTTGGAGAGCCGGCTCTATCGCCCGGTGGAGCTCGGCCCCATGTCACTCGGAGTCTTCCCGCTGCGCGTGCAGGTGCAGTCTGTGAACATCGGTGAAGACCCCCGGTACCACAGTCAGTTCCCGTTCGCCCAGGTGGGGCAAATGGACATCAGCGTAAAGCTCCTGCCGCTGCTCAACAAGCAAATCGAGATCAACAGCCTCACCCTCAAGCGTCCCGAGATTGAACTCATCAAGGATGCCGCGGGCGTGTGGAACTTCTCGAGCATCGGGAAGGCTCCGCAGGCCGCCCAGACGAATGTGCCGCAAGTTCCGAGCCCGCGTTCTCAGCCGCCTGCAGCCGCCGCGAAACCAGAGTCAAGTGGAAGCAGCAGCTTTGCCCTGAGCAAGCTCAGCATCGCCGACGGTCAAATTGCTGTCACCGATCTCCAGAAGAGCCAGCCGCGCGCCATCTACGACCACATCGATCTCACCCTGAAGGACTATGTGCCGGACCAGCCCTTCTCGATCGATCTGGCGGTCCACCTCCCGGGCAAGGGGGCTGAAACCCTGTCACTGACCGGCAAGGGTGGCCCCGTCAATCAGGCCCAGGCCTTGGCCACTCCTTTTGACGGAACTCTGAAGCTCAAGGAAGTGTCGTTGACCGGCGTGGAAAAATTTCTCAACAGTTCAGCGCTCCAGGGTACTGACGCCTCAGTGTCGGGCTCCGCTAATCTCGCCAGCGCCTCCGGCAAGTTGGCTTCCAAAGGCTCGCTCAAAATCAACGATGCGGTGATCCGCAATACCGAAGTCGGCTACCCCATCGCGGCAGACTTTGACGTTGCCGACGACCTCAACTCCGACGTGATCCGGATCAACCAGGGCGACCTGAAGCTCGGCTCAACTCCGCTCTCAGTCCGGGGAACACTGAACAGCCACTCCGCTCCGTCGATCGCGGACCTCAATCTGGTGGCCAAGGATACTTCGATTGCGGATGCGGCCCGCCTCGCCGCCGCGTTTGGCGTCGCCTTCAGCGCCAACACGACGATCGCCGGCACGCTGAACGCGGACATTCACGCGCAGGGACCGACCAGCCATCTCACGCTGACTGGATCGGTGAATGGGCGCGACCTTGAAATCACTGAAAAGGGAATGCCCGCGGTCAAGGTTCCGTCGCTCGATCTCACGATGACACCTCAGGACATCCGCTCGTCCCCTTTCACCGCCACTTCGGGCGCAACTACGCTTGCCGCGCAAATGACCATCGCGCAATACGCCACGCCGTCCCCCACTCTCGATGCGACGTTGAAAACTGTCAACGGCAACGTGGATGAGCTGCTCAACATCGCCAACGGCTTCGGCGTCGGCGCCACCGAGGGCATGAGCGGCAGCGGGGCGGTCAATCTTGACGTGCATGCCGCGGGCCCGCTCAAAGATTCAGGAGCCATCGCCTTCAACGGCACCGGCGGGCTGCAAAATGCGACACTCAAAATGCCATCGCTGAGCCAGCCGCTGAGAATCCGCAACGCCGCGCTTCAGTTCACGCAGAACTCGGTGAACCTCACGAACCTGAGTGCTTCCCTCGGATCGACCAATGCGACCGGCAGCCTCAGCGTCGCCAATTTTCAGGCGCCGCGCCTGACACTCGCGCTCGCGGCCGACAAGTTGATCATCGGGGAATTCGAGAAAATGATCGTCTCGCAAAAGCCCGGCCCGACGAAAAAGGCAGAAGTGTCGTGGAGCCTGCTGCCCGTCGTCCACGCGGCTTCAACTGAGCAACCAGGGTTTCTGAACACCGCGACCGGAACGGGCACGATCACCGTGGGCAGCCTGGTGTATGACCAGGCCAACCTCACCAACGTCCGCTCAAAAGTCAACCTCGATCACGGCGTCATCCAGCTTTCTCCTCTCACCGCGCAGGTGTTCGGGGGCCAGATCAACGGCGGCATCACTGCCGACATGCGCCAGGCGGTTTCGACCTTTGCCATCAACGCCAAGCTTGCCGGGGCCGATGTCAACCAGCTTCTCACCGCGGAAGCAAACATGAAAGACAGCGTAACCGGGGCGCTGAACGCCTCAATGAATCTGACTCTCGCGTCTCCCGCTTCAGGGAATATCACGCCAACCATCAACGGGCCGTTTGTGTTTGCCATTACAAAAGGCAAGCTCACAAAGCTCGATCTCTTGAATGAATTGGGTAAGATCGCCAAGTTCGGCGGGGCGGCCCAGGGGTACACCGCGTTTTCGAACTTGTCCGGAACATTCGACATCAGAAACGGCATTGCCAATACCAACGACCTAAAGGGCGCGCTCGACATCGGCAGCATGGCAGGCGCTGGCGCGATCAATCTCGTGACCGAGGCGCTCTCGCTTAAGCTCACCACCGCTCTTAACAAGTCGTTCAGCCAATCCGTAGGTGGCCTGGGCGGGGGTCAGTACGTTAATGCGGCGCTGGCAAACAAGAACGGCGAGCTCGTGCTTCCGATCAATATCGGCGGCACCATGAGCCGGCCAATTGTCACGCCGGACCTGGCGTCCCTCGCGAAGATGAAGCTCGACAACATCATTCCGTCGGTCACTGGAATACTCGGGGGTAAAGGCAGCGGAGGCGCTTCCGGAATCCTCGCCACGTTGATGGGCGGAACAAACTCTCAGCAAGCCGGAAAGCCCGCGGCAAATCAACAGCAGGACCAACTGCAGAGTGAACTTGAAAACCTGCTGGGCAGCAAGAATCACAAGAAGCCGCCGCCGAAATAGGCAAGTCACAGCGGCGCGAAGAACGGCAAATTGGCCCGACAGGTCTAGTGTGAAGACCCGCGCCGATGACGGGTCGGGATGACCTTGGCGCTGGCAAGCCACCGAAGCGGGCACGGCCTGATCGCCTTCAATCGGCGCTGACGGGCGGAGTGGCGGGTGGGGTGTTGGACTCCGCCTTCTGCTGCTTCATGGCCATCACGCTCTTGTGGTGACGCACGTCGGCCCCCTGCACCCAGAAGATGACGTCCTCGGCGATGTTGGTGGCGTGATCGGCGACGCGTTCGAGGCTGCGGCTGATCATCAGCGCGCTGAGCGCCTGCGGCGCAAGGTGGCTCTGCTCCTCCATCACCTTCGTCAGCGTCTTGTACGAGGCGCGGTTCATGGCATCGACGGCGTCGTCCATGGTGAGCACGGAGTGGGCCAGTTCGGCATCGGCCTCGATGAACGACTGCAGGCTCTTGCGCACCATGTCCGCGGCGAGCGTGGCCATGCGCGGAATGTCGACCGGAAGATCGGCGGGAGGAAGCTGATCGATCTGTTTCACGCGGTCGCTAATGTTCTTGGCGGAGTCGCCGACGCGCTCGAGATCGGCATTGATCTTGATGACGCTGAGGATAAAGCGCAGATCGGAGGCCATCGGCTGCTCCATCGCAAGCAGGTCGAGCGCGGCCGAGTCGATATCTCGCTCCATGCGGTTGATGGCCGTTTCGCTGCGGTTCACGAGCTCGCAGATGGAGAGGTCGCGGGTGCGGTAGGCCTCAATGGCGCGCTGGATGGCTTGCTCGGCGAGGCCGGCCATGACGAGGAGGTTTTCCTTGAGGTCTTCGAGGCTCTGGTGAAAGCGTATGCGCGTCATCATCATCCGAACCTTCCCGTGATGTAATCTTCCGTGCGCTTATCACTGGGGTTGGTGAAGATCTTGTGGGTGGAGTCGAACTCCACAAGACGGCCATTCAGAAAGAAGCCAGTCTTTTCTGCCACGCGCGCGGCCTGTTGCATGTTGTGGGTCACGATCACGATAGTGTACTGCGATTTGAGCTCGAAGATGAGGTCTTCGATCTTCGAAGTGGAAACAGGATCGAGGGCCGAGGCGGGCTCGTCCATCAGCAGCACTTCGGGGTCAACGGCGAGGGCGCGCGCGATGCAGAGCCGCTGCTGCTGACCGCCGGAGAGGCTGGCGCCGGATTTCTTTTTGAGGTCGTCCTTGACTTCGTCCCACAGGGCCGATTTCTTGAGCGAAAGCTCGACAGTCTCATCGAGCACGCGCCGGTTGCGGAAACCGTTGAGCTTGAGGCCCGAGGCCACGTTGTCATAGATGGACATGGTTGGGAATGGATTAGGGCGCTGGAAGACCATGCCCACGCGGCGGCGGATCTGCACAGGCTTGGCGTCGCCGTAGATGTCGATTTCGCCCATTTTGACGGAGCCGGTGACTCGCGCGATGGGGTTGGTTTCATGCATGCGGTTGAGACAGCGAACGAACGTACTCTTGCCGCAGCCCGAGGGACCGATCAGGGCGGTGGCGTGGTTGGCAGGGATGTGCAGGTTGATGTCCTGCAGCGTGTGATTGGTGCCGTACCACGCGTTGAGGTTGGCTACTTCGATTCCGACGCCCACTTAACTTGCTCCCTTCATTACCCCGCGGCTCGTAACGTAGCGCACCAGCGATACGGCGAGCACGATCAAGACAATCAATACCAGCGATCCCGCCCAGGCCATACGATGCCAGTCGTCATAGGGCGAGAGGGCGAGCACATAAATCCGCAACGGCAGCGCATCAATGGGCCGGTTGAGGCTGGTGCTCCAGAACGAGTTGCCGAGGACGGTGAAGATCAGGGGCGCCGTCTCGCCGGCCACGCGGGCAAAGGCCAGCATGCAGCCGGTGATGATGCCGGGGGAAGCCGTGCGCACGGTGATGGAGAGGATGGAGCGCCAGTTGGGCACGCCAAGGCCGAGAGCGGCTTCGCGCACGGCGTTGGGCACCATCAGGAGCATTTCCTCGGAGGTGCGGGTGATGGTGGGAATCATCATGATGCCCAGCGCGACACCGCCGGCGAACCCTGAGAAGTGGCCGACGAACGGCAGCCAGCTTATGTGAGGGCTCACGATGAGCGCATAGGCGGCGACACCCATGATGATGGAGGGCACGCCGTTAAGCACGTCGGCGGTGAAGCGGACGGCATTGGCGAATTTTGTGCCGCGGCCGTATTCCGCCAGGAAGATGCCGCCGCCGATGCCGATCGGTACGCCGATGACGCTGGCTTCAGCGAGCAGAACAGCCGAGCCTACGATGGAGTTGGCCAGTCCGCCGCCGACCTCGCCGGGGGGCTTGAGAACCTTGGTGAAGAAGTCGAGATTGACCGAGGCGGCGCCCTTGTAGAGGAGGTAGGCGAAGATGGCCAGCAGCGGCAGGACGACCACTGCGGTGGCCAGAATGGCGAGAAACGTCACGGCATTGTCAGTAAATGCCCGCCATTGCGACCGGATGGAATTCTGTCCTGTGTTCACGCGTTCCTTTCAGTTCTCCAGCTTCGCGCAGCGGCGTTAGATGACCCGGGGCGGAGTGCCGCGCGTGACTGCCCAGACGAGCAGGCGCGCGAGAGCGTTAACGATGATGGTGACGATGAACAGCGCCAGGCCGATTTCAGTGAGCGCGCTGCGATGCAGATCGGTGACAGCCTCGGCGTATTCATTGGCGATGACGGCGGACATGGAAGCCCCATTCGCCAGGAGCGAGCGGTGAATCTCGGGCGTGTTGCCGATGACCATGGTGACGGCCATGGTTTCGCCCAGGGCGCGGCCGAGTCCGAGGATGATTGCGCCGACGATGCCGATGCGGGCGTTGCGCAGGACGCCGGTGCGGATCATCTCCCAGCGTGTGGCGCCGAGCGCGAGCACCGCTTCACGCTGCGAGTGCGGCACGGCGGTCATGACTTCGCGGGTGAGCGAAGAGATGATGGGCAGGATCATGATGGCGAGGATGACGCCTGCGCTTGTGTAGCCGAGGCCGGTGGGATTGTCGTCGACGAAAAGGCCGGTCCAGCCGAGATACGTCGCCAGCAGGGGATTCACGTGCTCGCGCATGATGGGAACGAGTACGGCCACGGCCCATACGCCGTAGATAATGCTGGGGATGGCGGCCAGAAGCTCGGTAAGGAAGGCGAGGATGCCGCGCAACGCTTTGGGGCACATCTCCGTGAGAAAGACGGCTACTCCGACTGAGAGCGGCACGGCGATGATCAGCGCCAGGATGGACGAGACGATGGTTCCGTAGATGAACGGAAGCGCGCTGAAGTGGCCGTTTACGGGATCCCAGAACAGGGGCAGATGCGTGTCGGGATCGTGATCTGCCTGGAAGAAAAAGCGGAGTCCGAATTTGTGCCAGGTCTCGGTGGAGTGGGTGACCAGCTCTGTCGCGATAAGGGCCACGATGCCGAAGATGCTGAAGGCACAAAGGACCATCAGCCAGTGGAATCCCGCGTCGGCAATGGCCGAGTTGCCGCGCGACATCAGGTATTTGCGAATCCCGGAGGCCTCGGCGGGCGGTTCCGGGCGTTGGCCCTCCGGAGGCAAGGACGCGGGGTCAGGCTGCATCTGTGGATGGGAGATGCGGATCTCAGGCACTTGTTCGATCACCAGACACAAGGCTAACCGCGAAATATGAACGGAAGGTTACAGCCTCGCAAAATCAAACGCATACGGGCGCGGCGCAAATGCGCTTGATGAAGTAACCTTGTTCGTTGCAATGCGGAGGATTGGATGCGAAGGCTGATGCCGGTGGTGTTGCTGGCTGCTTTTTCTGCGGGTGTTCACGCTCAGAGCGCTGCCGCGCCCGACCCGCCTTGGCGCGACTGGAAGGCCGGATGGATCACTCATCCCACGGCGCCGCTGCGGGAGCCGATTGTCCTCCACTTTCGGCGGTCGCTGAAGCTGGGGGCGGCTCCGGCGAGTTATGTGGCCCGGGTGAGCGCGGACAACCGGTTCATCCTGTATGTAAACGGACGGCGCGTGGGGGATGGGCCGGCTCGGGGCGACCTGGATCACTGGCGCTATGAGCGGTTCGACCTGGCCCCGTTTTTGAAGACCGGCGACAACCTTATTACTGCGACGGTGTGGAATTTCGGGGTGTATGCGCCGGTTGCGCAGATGAGCGACCGGACGGCGTTCCTTCTCGAGAGCGAAGCAGGGGGCGACGAGGACGCCAGCACGCCGAAGGGATGGCAGGTCGAGATCGAGCAGGGACAGAAGCCATTGCCGAGGGTGCCGAACGGGTTCTGGCCGTACATGGCGCAGGGGCCGGGCGAGGAGTTGGACGCGGCGAAGTACGACTGGGACTGGCAATCGCCGGACGACAAGGGTGGGGGGTGGGTCGAAGCGGCTTCGCCGATCCGGGAGAGCGTGTATTCGACGACCAACCGGGCGCACTCGGCGGACGGGACGGCGGATAATCCGTGGGGATTGGTGCCGGATGGGTTGCCGAAGATGGCCTATTCACCCGTCGACGCGGGAGTGATGGTCGACAGTTCTACTGCGTCGGCAATCGGTAGTTCCGGCTCGGTCGATCCTGACTCCGACGTCGTGGGAATCGCAGACGGAAAGCTGGAACCGAACGGTCTCTCAGTGGAATCTTTCAAATTGCCACAAAAATCGATAATCCACATCATGCTCGACCGCAAGACGCTCACGACCGCCTATCCGCAACTGACCGTTTCAGGCGGCAAAGGCGCATCGATCCGGCTGACATACTCGGAGGCCCTTTATGACAAAGACCAGCACAAAGGCGACCGCGACGCAGTCAAAGGGCGAGTCGCCCTCGGGCTCAGTGATCTGTTCCGGCCGGATGGAGGCGAGCACCGGACGTTTGAGCCGCTGTGGTGGAGAACATGGCGGTATCTCGATCTCGACATTACAACGGGGGACCAGCCGCTCACGCTGGAGTCGCTGAAGGCTGAATTTACGGCGTACCCGTTCGACGAGCGGGCGAAGTTCGAGACCGGCGATGCGGACCTGGACAAGATTTGGGAAATAAGCTGGAGGACTGCGCGGCTCGACTCCCACGAAACCTACATGGACACGCCGTACTACGAGCAGCTCCAGTACGTCGGCGACACGCGCATCCAGGCGCTGATTTCCTACACGGTGGCCGGCGACGACCGGCTGGCGCGGCAGGCGCTAGAGGCCTTCAACGATTCGCGAATTCCCGAGGGGATCACGCGGAGCCGTTATCCGAGCTCGCTGCCGCAGAACATCCCCACATTTTCACTGCTGTGGATCGGCATGCTGCACGACTGGTGGATGTACCGGCCGGACCCCGCGCCGATCCGGGAATCTCTCGAGGGAACGCGGGCGGTGCTCAAGTGGTTCGCGCAATATGAGCAGCCCGATGGGTTACTGAAAAAAACGCCATGGTGGAGCTTTATAGACTGGGTGCAGGACAAGCAGGAGATCCCGACATACAGCGCGAATGGGGAATCGTGTGTGACGACGCTCGAATATCTTGGCGCGCTGAACGATGCAGCCGACCTCGAAAAGGCGCTGGGGGATCCGCACATCGCAGAGCAGCATCGCGAGCGCGCGGAGCACGTGCGCGATGGAATCTATAAGAATTGCTGGAACTCCCAAAAGGGAATGGTCGCGGATAATCCGGACCACAAGAACTTCTCCCAGCAGGCAAACATTCTGGGTGTTCTCTACGACGTTGTCCCGAGCGTCGAACAGCGCGAATTGCTGCGCAGAATGTTGACCATCGAGCCGGGAACTACTCCGGATGGAGTGCTGAGCGCGTCGTACTATTTCCGCTTCTACCTGGCGCGGGCGCTGGATCATGCCGGAATGGCGGACGAATACCTGGGCTCTCTCAAGCCCTGGCGCGATCTGCTACCGCTGCACTTCAGCACCTGGCCCGAGACTCCCGGCGAAACCCGCTCCGACTCCCATGCGTGGTCTGCGCATCCGATCTACGACCTGCTGACGCTGGTGGCGGGCATTGAGCCGGAGAGCCCGGGGTTCGCAACCGTTCGCATTGCGCCGCATTTGGGGAATCTGCGGTCGTTATCAGCGACATTTCCGCATCCGAAAGGCAATATCCGAGTCGAATATCGCTGGACCCCGGAACATGCAAACCCAGGCATGATGGGTGGCAGCACATTTCACGCCACGGTTACGTTGCCTGACAATCTCACCGGCACATTCGAGTTCGGCGGCATGAGCAGGCCGCTTATGCCCGGAGTCAACCAACTCGAATTCCCGATGAGGTAGGGGAAATCCCCGAAATGGGCGGAAACCGCATCCGGTTGCGGTCGATCGGGCGATCCAAACGGGTAACTTTCTGGATAATGCGCGCGCCTGCAACTAAAGTTCACGACCCGAGCTAAATCGTGTTACAACACGATCATGGCAAAGGGCAAGAGTTTGAATCCGCCAGGCCATGTAAACCTGCGGATGCTGGCGGAGCACCTTGGATTGTCGCAGACAACGGTGTCGCTGGTCCTGAACAACTCTCCTTCCGCCAAATCGATCCCTCCGGAGACTCGGCAGCGCGTGATGGAGGCCGCCGAGCGGCTGAATTACCGCCCGAATTACTTCGCCCGGTCGCTGCGGCAGAGCCGGTCAATGAGCGTGGGCGTGCTCGCTCCCGACCTGAGCGAGGGCTACTTTACGCGCGTGATGAACGGCGTAGTGCAGGAGCTAACCGCGGCGCACTACTTCTATTTCACCGCGTGCCACGACTGGAAAAAGGAACTTATCGAGCAGTATCCGCGCATGCTGGTGGAGCGCGCGGTAGATGGGTTCCTGCTGCTGAATACGCCCGCGGACCAGATCCAGGTGCCTGTGCCCGTTGTGGCCATCTCCGCGCACAGCCAGGTTGAAAACGTAACCAACATCGTGCTGGACCATCATGCGGCGGTCGAGCAGGCGCTGAAACATCTCCATGGCCTTGGGCATCGACGCATCGCTTTCATGCGCGGCCCGAAGGCCATTCCCGACTCCGAGTTCCGGTGGGAGGCGATCCAGCAGGTGTCGCGCGAGATCGGGATCAAGGTCGATGCAAACAACGTGATCCGCATTGACGCCGAGGGATGGTCGATGAAGACCGGCTACCACCCGATGGCGCCCGAGATCGGCTACAAGCCGATGAAGGCGCTCCTCGAAAAGCATCGCGACTTCACGGCGGTGTTCTGCTTCAACGACATCGCGGCGATCGGAGCCATTCGCGCGCTGAAGGATGCGGGATTCTCAGTGCCGCAGGATGTATCGGTAGTGGGCTTCGACGATATCCAGTCGGCTGCGTTCTCGACGCCGTCGCTTACGACGGTGCGCCAGCCGCTGATGGAGATGGGCAAGCGCGGCGCCCAGGTGCTGCTGGATCGGATCGCCAACCGCGACAAGGAGTATCCGGGCGAGATCACGATGGAGCCGGAACTCGTAGTACGGGAATCGACCGCAGCAGCACGGGCTTGAAGGCGCGCTCCTACCCGCAGAAAGATTCAAACCAGCGGCTGATGTAGACCTGGGCGTGCGCTTCGCCGCAATAATGGCGAGCGCCGGCGGCATCGGCGGCTTCCTTCGTCCATTTGAAGACGGTCAACTGGGCATTGCCGCAGTGAATGACGAGCCAGCGCACCGGCGTCTGGCTCTCTGTATTACAGATCTCGCATCGATAGATTGTGTCGATCACTCTTTGGCCTCCGGAAGCAGTTCACGGCTTATAGTTCGTAGTTAATAGTCTGAGCAATTCATGAAGCCGTCATTCCAGCATTTGCAGATCGAGCGGCGGCTCGAGCAGGAAGTTCATGTCCCGCACGCTTGCGAGCGCGCGCTGCAGCGCCGATGACTTGCAGGGCTCAACCGTCACGACGAAGGGCAGCGCGTGCTGGGGATAACCGGCCTTCTGAACGATCGCGCGAATGTTGATGCGCTCGCGGGCCAGCGCGCCGGTGATCTCCGCCACGATGCCGGGACGATCGTTGACCAGGAAGCGGATGTAATGGGGAACTTCAAACTCCGCGGCAACCTGGGCGCGCGCCGAAGGGAGCCCGACGCGGCGCGAACCATGAGCGAGGGCGAGCAGGTCGCTCACCACGGCGACTGCGGTCGGATGACCGCCCGCTCCGTGGCCCGAGAATACGACGTCTCCGCCGTAGTGACCGCTGAGAATGACCATGTTCTCCGTGCCGCGCGACCATGCCAGCGGCGAGCGCTGGTCCACCAGCATGGGCCCGACGGTTGCGGCGACCGTGGTAGCAGTTCTTTCTGCACGCGCAACCTGGCGGATGGTACAGCCGAGATCGCGCGCGTAGCTGAAGTCGATTGCCGCGACCTCCGTGATGGGCCGGGGGATGATCTCTTCAGGATTCACCTCTACACGAAGGGCGAGCCTCATGAGAATTGCGAGCTTGGCTCGGGCATCGTATCCGCCGACGTCTTCTGTCGGGTCGGCCTCGGCATAGCCCTTGGCCTGCGCGGCGGCCAGCACGGTCGCGTACTCGGCGCCCTGCTCCATCCGGCTGAGGATGAAGTTGCACGTCCCATTAAGGATGCCTTCCATGCGCTCGATCCGGTCGCCGGCGAGGCCCTGTTCGAGTCCGGGAATAACGGGGATGCCACCCGCGACGGCCGCACCGTACTTGAGATGGCCGCCCTTCTCTGCGGCGAGGCGCTCGAGTTCCACCCCGTGAAACGCGATCAGCTTCTTGTTGGCGGTAACAACGCTTTTGCCCGCTTCAAGCGCTCGGCGTACCCAGGACCCGGCAGGGTCCATGCCTCCAACCAGCTCGACGATGACGTCTGCATCGGATGACAGCACCGCGTCGGCATCCTCGCTCCAGATCACAGCGTCTCCGGTCCAGCCCACGCGTTTGCGCTCGACGCCGCGATTGAACACGTGGGTCAGCTCGAGGCCTTCGGGCTTTGATTCCAGCAGGATGCGCGCTACTGAGCTGCCCACCGTCCCGAAACCGAAGATGGCGATGCGCAGGGGGCGCGGAGTGCGAGGGTAGTGCGATGAGATGGGCTTTTCGTTGACAGCGGACACCGGGGTACCTCTTGGATGAAAGGAACAAAAAAGAAACGATGCCCCGATGATACCTGACTCGCGCGCGCCTGGGACCGTGCCGGCGCGCCGGCGGAGCGGCATCGCGAACCGAAACCGTGTACCATCATTGCAGAGCGATGCGGCGTTCAGTATCCATATTGATGGTGCTGTTGTGGTGGCTCGCGCCGATGAGCGCGCTGCTGCCCGCTTCCGCCAGCTCACCGCTGCCAGCCTGCTGCCGCCGGAACGGAGCGCACCATTGTGCGATGGCCTCGACGGCAATGGCGCAATCCGGCCAGAATGCCTCGAAGCACGGAGTGAGCGCGCCGGCGCATTGCCCGCTGTATCACCACAGCCTGCCGGCGACTGCCGGAGTCTTTGCGCTGCTCCTTCCGGACCGCAGGACAGATAACGTCGAGGCGCGATTCCGCATTGCTGCGCCACGCGTGGTCGAGTTTGAGCATACCTATGCTCACGACGGCCGCGGACCGCCGACCGCCGGTTAAGCCTTCCATCTTCGTCTTCTTGACTTCCCTGAACTGTTCAGTGCGGCTGAGTGTGCAGCTGTGCTGGTCACACGCTGTTCAGAAAAGGCACTCCTAGATGCGCTATTCTCCTGCCGCTCTGCTGGCGCTGTTGTTGTTCGCGTGCGTACCCGCGCGCGCCACGGTGTTTGCCACGGTGCGCGGCGTGGTGCACGACCCGCAGCACCGGCCGATCGCGAGCGCGCACATCACGCTGCAGGAGGTCGAATCGGCGTTTGCCCTGAAGGCATGGACGAACGGTGAGGGCGAGTTCACAATCGCCCAGGTTCCGCTGGGAAACTATCGGCTCGAGGTGCAGGCTGACGGTTTTGCCATTCGGGAGGAGACCATCACCGTCGCCTCGGGCACAAATCCGGTGATCCATATCCCGCTGGAACTCGCGTCGTCGAGCGAAACAGTTGTTGTTCATGCTGCGGACGGAGTAGACGTAGCGAACGACACCGCGACGCCGACAACGCTGATCACGCGCGAGGACATTGAGACGACGCCGGGCGCGAGCCGCACGCTGGGCATGCAGATGATTACCGATTACGTGCCCGGCGCTTACATGACCCACGACATGCTGCACTTGCGCGGCGGACACCAGACAAGCTGGCTGATCGATGGCGTGTCGATTCCGAACACGAAGATCGCGTCGAATGTTGGGCCGCAGATCGATCCGAAGGACATTGACCAGTTCGAAGTGCAGCGCGGCAGCAACGCGGCGGACGTAGGAGACAGGACCTACGGCGTCTTCAACGTGCTGCCGCGGAATGGGTTTGAATTCAACCGCCAGGGCGAGTTGATGCTCTATGCGGGAAACATGTACTCGGGCGAAGCACAGATTGCGCTGGGAGACCACACAAGCCGGACAGCGTGGTATGCAAGCGCTACGGGCTCGCGGTCGAACTACGGACTGGCGACGCCGGTTCCGCAGGTGCATCACGACGCGACGAACTCGGGAAGCGGGTTTGTGTCGGTAATCCGCAACCCGACGGAGCGTGATCAACTGCGGCTCGATGCGCAGTTCCGGCAGGACTTCTTCCAGGTGCCTTACGACCCGAATCCGAACGACTGGGAACAGGCGAGCCAATACTACGAGTCGTTTGGCCTGCGCGATGCGCAGACGGAGCGGGATGCGTTCGCGATCGGCAACTGGATTCACACGCTGTCGCCGAAGGCGGAGGTTTCGCTCGCGCCTTTCTATCATCTGAATCAGTCGAACTACGATTCGCCGGCGAATGATCTTCCCGCAGCGACGACCTGGCATCAGCAGTCGAACTACATTGGCGGGCAGGGAGACGCGCACGCCGAGGCGGGGCCGAACGCATTTTCGGGCGGATTCTACGCGTTCTACCAGGCCGAGAGCGACCTCTTCGGAACGATCGTGAACGACGGCAGCGCGGCCTCGCAGCCGAATGCGCCGGCGAACAACAGCGCCGCGCTGGTGGAGTTCTATGTCGCAGATCGCCTGCATGTGGGTCAGTATGTGACGCTCCTGGGCGGAGAGCGGTTCTCAATTTACCGGGCTGGCTACAACGAGACGGCAATCTATCCGCGCATTGGCGCGACGGTACTTGTTCCGCGCCTGAATTGGACGCTGCGAGGATTCTACGGGCACTTCTTTCAGCCCGCGCCGGTTGAGACCGTATCGAGCAGCGTGCTGAACTACGCGGGCAGCCTTCCGGGTGGAGAGAACGCGTTCACGCCGCTGTCGAGCGAGCGCGACGAGGAGCACCAGTTCGGAATTCTCATACCGTACCGAGGATGGGCGCTGGATGTGGACAACTTCCAAACGCGGATCAATGACTTTCTGGATCACTCGAATCTGGGCGAGTCGAATATGTACTTTCCGATTGCAGTGGACGGGGCGCTGGTGCGCGGATGGGAGATGTCGCTACGTTCGCCGCAGATAGCGCGGCTGGGGCAGTTCCACGTGACGTATTCGAACCAGATCGCGGAGCAGCGGGGGGCTATTACTGGCGGATTCACATGCAGCGAGCCGAATGATCCGGCGTGCGATCCCGGACCGGACTATTCGCCCGTGGATCATGACCAGCGGCATACGCTGAACACCGGGTTCACGGCGACGCTGCCGGCACATACGTGGTTTGCGACCAACGTGTACTACGGATCAGGGTTTACGAACGGGCTTGCCGGGGCGAACGAGGGCCCATACAACGGACCGTACCTGCCGGTGCACACGACGTTCGATATATCGGGCGGGCACACCTTCGGCGAGAACTGGAAGGTCGCGGCGAACGTGATCAACGTGACCAATCACCGGGTGCTACTGGATAACTCGGTTACGATCGGCGGGTTTCACTACAACGATCCGCGCATGATCTCCGGTGAGTTGCGGTACCGGTTCCACTTCTGAAAGGCGCGCGGGTTAGACCTCGATCTTGGTAAAGCGGTGCGCGCCATAGACCATGAGGATGCATGCGAGCACGACCAGCACCAACAGATCCAGGCTCAGATTGAAGGCGGTATTGGGCGAACCGAAGGCGTTGCGCATGCCGTCGATGCCATAGGAGAGCGGGTCGATGCGCGTGGCGTATTTGAGCGGGAGCGCGAGATCGGTGTTCAGCGGGAACATGGCCCCGGAGAGAAAGTAGATAGGCAGGACCAGGAAGTTCATGATGAGCTGGAATCCCTGCATGTCCTGGAGGCCGGAGCCGATGGCCATGCCGAGAGCCGCAAACAGGAACGCGATGAGGATCATGAACCCGACGGCGACGGGAATAGCAGCGAGGCTCGCGGGGCGAAAGCCTGCGATGAGGCAGATGATCATTACGATCAGGCCCTGGATGCACGCCACCGTGGCTCCGCCGAGTGTGCGGCCGATCATAATCTGGATGCGCGAGACCGGAGCGACGAGCGTCTCCTTGAGGAAGCCGAACTGGCGGTCCCACAGCAGCCCGAGCCCGGAGAAGATGGACGAAAAGAGCACGGACATGCCGATGACGCCAGGCGCGATGAACTGCAGGTAGTTGCCGGCGCCCGCGCGCTTGAAGATGGGGCCGAGGCCGAAGCCGAGCACAAGCAGATAGAGCATGGGCTGGCCGAGCGAGGCGATGATCTGCGCGCGGGAGCGTGTGTAACGCTTGAGTTCGCGGAGCCAGAGAATGTAGATCGCGCTCATCGGGACTATCTCCTGTTCTGCTGCCACATTTGGGCAAACTGGCGCATCGCGGCGGCCGGATCGGCGTCCTCGTCGCGGATGGTGTTGCCGGTGAGCTTGAGGAACGCGCCTTCGAGGTCGGCCGCGCCAGTCTGCTGCTTGATCTCGGCGGGCGTGCCCTGCGCGACAAGCTTTCCGTGGTCGATGATGCCTACGCGATGGGCGACGCGGTCGGCCTCGTCCATGTAGTGCGTGGTGAGCATCACGGTGACCTTCTCTGTTTCATTGACGCGCTTCACGTGCGACCAGAGCTGATTGCGCGACTGCGGATCGAGACCCAGCGTCGGCTCGTCAAGGAAGAGAATGCGCGGCGTATGCAGAAATCCGCGGGCGATTTCGAGGCGGCGCTTCATGCCGCCGGAGAATTTCTTGACCTGATCGTCTCGGCGGTCCCAGAGTTCGAATAGCTTGAGCAACTCCTCGGTGCGCTTTGGCCAGACCTTGTGCGGAACGTGATACAGCACCGCGTGGATCTGCATGTTCTCCCAGGCCGTGAGATCGCCGTCGAGGCTGGGGTCCTGGAAGACGATGCCGAACCGGCGGCGCGCTTCGTTCTGCTTAGCCTGCGGGTTGAGGCCATCGAGCTCAATGGAGCCGCTGGTGGGCTTGAGCAGCGTGGTAAGCATTTTGATGGTGGTGGTCTTCCCCGCCCCGTTGGGGCCGAGGAAAGCAAAGATCTCGCCCTCGGCGACTTCAAACGAGACGTCGTTAACGGCGGTGAAGTTGCCGAAGGTCTTGACGAGGTTGCGGACGCGGATCAAGCGGGCCTCCGGGGATGCGTGGTGGGGACGGTGGAGAGTCTATTGTAGCGGAGTTCGTGGAATTGGCGGGGTAGGGAAACTCAGGAAGACTGGAGCACAAATTTGAGGTATCACAGGACCGAAAATCCGGCCCCGGGACACCGATTATTATAGCGGTGCGAGTAGCCTAGAAGTCTTCCGGCGGGCCCTCGGGGTTCACCGGGCCGACGGGTTTGGCAGCGACCGGCTCCTGCGGGCGCAGGTCTTCCGGCGAGGGGCTCACGATTTTGTCGTCACTCGGAGCGCCTGACGCGGCATCCTTTTCCGTCGGTGACGAAGCAGCCGGTTCATGTGTCTCGGGCTCCTCGGATCCGAGAAGCTTGTCGAGCCGGTAGCCCGCTGCTTCCAACTCGGCGATGGCCCGGACTATTCGGCCATTCACTTCAACCGCATCGGATTTAGGCGGAACAGAAGCGCCGGCCATGCAGATCAGCTCTGGCAGCGCGAGCCACCAGAGTAATTCCTCATAACGTTCGCGAACGAGATATGTATGGTCGCCGGCGACGTGAGCGCCGGTGAGCCAGCAGATGTCGGGATCGGACCAGAGGTTCGCAGGGATGAGCTGACTGTCGGCCGATGCCGGAAGTGCGGATGTGGCTTCGGATTCGAGGACCTCGGCAGCGCGGGACGGCGAAGTTGGCGGAGTTAGCGGAGTTAGATCGGCAATGGGAGCGGGAGGGGTGGCCTGGGCGTTTTCAAACTCGACGAGCAGAAGCGCTTTGATGCGTGCAGCGGCGCGCCAGCCTTCTTCGCCCTCGAAGCCGAGGACGTGAAATGTCTGGGCGAGCGGCTCGCGGAGGCGGAGGCGATCGAAGAGGTCGAGCGCGGCACGGCGCGGATGTTGTTCGCCGACAGCCTCGGCAAGCGCTTGCAGCACACACCACGCAAGTACCGGACCCCACAGTGCGGCCGATGGCAGTTGCGGATTCGTGCTGGGGATCACGTGCTGCGCAGCGGCAGGCCACTGCGCGAAGACAGCTTCGAGTGCCGGCAGGCGCATCGCGGCGCGGAGGCATTTGCGAAACACGGGCGCCATCGCCGTGGGCTCGGCGGCATAAACTCCGGCGCGCGTTCCCGTGAAACGGGCGTAGGCGGGCAGAGCCGCTGTAAGGAGATTGGCGCAAGGCTCCCATGCGCGGTCGAGAAATGCATTCAGGATTTTGCCGTCGCGTTTTTGCAGCGCCGCCCCTGAAGCGTGCGGCGGCTCCGCCAGATCGACGAGAAGGTGAACGATGCCGGGGTCGAGAGCGGCGCGCAATGCATCGTGAACGGGCCGCAGCTCAAGGTTGATGAGAGCGTCGTCGAGCGAGGAAACGCCGCGGCCGCCGAGGTAATCGCAGAGACGATCCCATGGCTTCTCCGCAGTTGGACGGAGTTCGCGCCAGTCGAGAAAGACGTGCGACTGGTAAGCGTGAAGTTCAAGGCGCAGGCCGCGGTCGGCAACGTCGTGGGAGCGGCGGAGATATTCGAGGCCGGTAAGCGAGTCGCGGAATGCAAGCACCGAGGCACGGTCGTTGAGGCCAAGGCCCTCCCACAGCGACCGCTGGCGCAGATGACCGGAGCCCTTGTCGGCATACGCGGCGGAGAGGCGGATGGAGCCGCTGGTCGAGCCGTAAACGTTGTGATACACGACGAGGGCGCGCTGGTCGTTGACGCCGTTGGAGTAGGCGAAGACGTTTTCGTCGACGGAGCCGGAATCGCGGAAGAAGTCGTACAGCAGGAAGTTGTAGCTTTCGGCAAACAGCCAGCGGCGTTTGAGCAGCGGCGCGATCTCGCGCTCGTGGCGCTCCACCATCCACGGATCTGGATCCTCGTTATAGCGCGGGCGCTGGTACTCCATGCCGTACTTCTCAGTGAAGCCTTCGATCTGGCCGTGGCCGAACATCGGCAGTCCGGGGAGCGTGGCCATCATCACGGTGACGCCGAATGCCTTGTCGCCCTTGCCGTACTGGTCGATCGCAGTGCGCTCGTCGGGATTCGACATGAAGTTGACGTAGCGCTTCATGATGTCGGGGTCGAACTCGAGCGTGTTTTTGATAACTGACCGGTACTTCGCGTTATCCTCGTCGCGCGTCATGACCATGAAGGCCGAGTTGTACACGCGATGCATGCCGAGCGTTCGCACAAAGTAGCCTTCCATGAGCCAGAAGGCCTCGGCGAGAAGCAGAGTGCCGGGGACCTCCTGCGCGACACGGTCGACGACCTCACGCCAGAACTCAAGCGGCATGTGCTTGTCGAACTCCGCCTGGCTCATGCTGTATTCGGCGCGCGACGGGATCGCGCCGCTGGAGCCCGGTCCTGGGAACCAGAGCCGGTGAAAGTGGCGCTTGGCAAGCGTCATCGCCGCGTCAAAGCGAATCACGGGGAACAGGCGCGCCACGTGGAGAATGGTCTGTATCACGTGCTCGCGAACGGCCGGATTCAGGTAGTCGAGCTGCGCAGTGTCATTCCAGGGGAAGCTGGTGCCGTCGTTGCCGTGGTAGATGTAGCGGACTTCGCCGCTCGACTTGTCGCGGCGCTGAAATACAACAGCGGCGTCAGTTTGCGTGTAGTAGTGATCGTCGATTTTGATTTCAATCCGCTGATCGGCGGAAAGGTCGGGCCCGTTGAAGCTGTAGGCCGGATAGGGCGACTCCCAGCGCGACATGAACCACTCGGGATGATCGACAACCCAGGGCGAATCGATGCCCATGTGATTCGGGACCATGTCGCTGGCAAGGCGGATTCCGTGGTGAAAGGCGCGATCGCGCAGGGCGATGTACGCCTGTTCTCCGCCGAGATCGTCGGCGATACGGTAGTCGAAGAGCGAATAGGCTGAAGCAACCGCGTCCTGGTTGCCGCAGAGCAGCTTGATGGTCTTGGAAGCGCGGCTGCGCTCCCAGATCCCGATCAGCCAGAGTGTGTTGATGCCGCGGCGCGCGAGAGCAGCGAGCTCTTCGTCCGGAATTTCGCTGACGTACTTGATGTGGCGGCTGTATTTCCGGCTGAGCTGCGCGAGCCACACCCACGTGCTCTTTGCCATCATCACGGTGGTAGGCATCCAGGCCGTGTCTGGCGAGAACTTTTCGTATTCGTGTGCGGGATCGCCGAAGGTAATGACCTCGGCCGTGCTGGCCAGCGCCGGCCACTGCTGCTCGCCTCGCTCGCGGCGCCGGCGCGCAGCTTCTTCGGCGGCGGCGCGTGTCTCTGCAGCGGCAGGATTGAACTGCATCCAGATGGCCAGTTCTTCTTCGCGCAGGATCTCGCCGGCGATCATGAGGAACCGCTCCATCGTGTCGCCGAGCAACGGGCTCCACAGCTTGCGCACAAGCTCAAGCTGATCGCGGAGCGAATTCGGCGCTCCCGTTGCGGGAGCGCGAAGCAGGTCCAGCAAGCTGATGGACTTCGCGCCCGGCAGCGAAATCAGCGGCCGCGTCGCGAAATACTCCGGCATCTGCTGCGTAACCTGGCGGTAGACGGTCTTCTCGGCTATCGGCTTGTCCTGGAACAATTCGTCGAACGGCTTGAACGCCTCGTTGCGATTGGCGGTCCAAAGCATGAGAAGCTCTTCGAGAGCGGCTTCGCGATGCGACATGCCATTGCTTGAGCCGGCGAGCCATTGCTGCGGCGTCTGGTCGCCGCGCATCACGGTCGAACCCGGAAAATGCTCGACGAAAGTGAGCAGCAGCTTGTCGAGTTGATCCGGGCCGACCTGGGCGCCGAAGAATCGGAGGGCGTCCGCGATGACCTGGCTGTCGTATTGTTCGCGGTAGCGCGCCAGCAGCACATGACTGGCCTCGTCGATAAGCCCCATGGCGAACAACGCGGCGGCATGCACGGCGCGGTCGGGATGCTTGTCCGCTTCGCGAACCAGGTTCATGCGGTGCGCGAAGGCGCGGCAGGCGCTCATATTGGCGAACACAACGTTGCCATTGAAGGAAAAGAGCGTATCGGGAAACTGATACCGGTCACGCGCGTTGCGCGAAATGTGGAATTCCATCATACGTGGTGTCTTACTCCCAAAATCGCGTCGCCCGGGCCCGGGAACCGTGCCGTCTCGTACTCATTGCTCGCCTTGTTCGCTGCAGCGAGCATTCGGCCCTCGAAAATCGGCCCTCGACTCAAGTATCGCTCCCAAATCCCGGGTTACAGTAACTCAATTGAAGCAATCGATTCACCCCACCCGCGTGTCATTCGGCGGCTCGCATGTGATTCCGCGCCACGAAGTGGCCGAAACCTAATGGATGCGGAATACACAGTGTTGTGTCGCTTCGGGAACGGCGCTGGCGGCTCATTCGATGTGGGTTTGCACTCGGGGCGGCGAATCGGTAGACTTTTAGAGGATCGGGGCGATTTTGCGCCAGCAAACGCACACCCAGCAGTCGGAGAGGTGGCAGAGCCCGGTTGAATGCACCTGACTCGAAATCAGGCATACTCGTAAGGGTATCGGGGGTTCGAATCCCTCCCTCTCCGCCATTTAGTTGATAGGTCTTTCCTCTTCAATCCGCTCAGGGTCAGGATTTCGTCAGCGGGCTCACGCGCCCGCAACATGCCTTAAGTTCGAAGCCCTCCATTTCCGCCATTCCTGCTACCGGGATTTTGAATCCAGCGCCCACTTTTGCTACTATCAGTGACACGCATGGTTTGCGCCTTTCAATGTCGCTCCTGTTGTCGCCTGTCGAACATCTTCGACGGGTGTCTCAGCTAGTCTTCGATCTCCCCGCAATCCTGATCTGAACGACACACCCGTAGCTGGCTGTCATGCCGGGCTTGTCGTTATCTCGTCTCCGGCGTCTCAGCAATCTCAACCACGAGGTCCAGATGCCGGTTACCGAAATCGCACCGTCACCCGCCGCTGCCCACGATCCGTCTATCCAGGCTCCGCGCCTGAGCCATCTACGCCTACTCGAAGCCGAGAGCATCCACATTCTGCGTGAAGTCGCGTCGGAGTTCGAGCGGCCGGTGATGCTCTATTCAATCGGCAAGGACTCGTCCGTCATGCTGCGGCTGGCGCAGAAGGCCTTTTATCCGGGGCCGATTCCCTTCCCTCTAATGCACATCGATACAGGATTCAAGTTCCGCGAGATGCTGACCTTTCGCGACGAGATGACGCGAAGCATCGGGGCGGAGCTCCTGGTGTGGAGAAACGAAGAGGCGATCGCGTCCGGGGCTAATCCCATTGCTCTCGACACAAAGCGCTGCTGCAGCCTGCTCAAGACACAGGCTCTGCTGGACGGGCTCCGGCACTACAACTTCGATGCGGCTTTCGGCGGCGCGCGGCGCGACGAAGAGAAGTCGCGCGCCAAGGAGCGCATCTATTCCTTCCGCGACCGATCAGGCCAGTGGGACCCGAAAAATCAGCGGCCGGAGTTGTGGAACATTTATAACGCGCGCATTCATCCCGGTGAAAGTATCCGCGTGTTTCCGCTCTCCAACTGGACTGAGATGGACGTGTGGCACTACATCCACGAAGAAAATATCCCGGTGGTGGACCTCTACTTCGCAAAAGAGCGGCCCATGTACGTGCGCGGCGATGCACTGCTTCCTATAGAACAGTCATTCGTCGCTCTGCCCGGCGAAAAGCCGCAGATGGTGAAATCGCGCCTTCGCTCTCTGGGCTGCAGTCCCTGCACCGGAGCCATTCGCTCAGATGCCGCCACCATTCCCGACATCATTGCGGAACTGATTTCATTCCGCTCGTCGGAGCGCGCCAATCGCGTGATCGACCACGACCAGGAAGGATCGATGGAGATCAAGAAGAGGGAGGGCTACTTCTGATCATGGCTTCCACTCTGGTTTCAGAATTCTCAATTCACGATTTTCTGCGCAACGAGAGCGAGAAAGACCTGCTGCGGTTCTCGACGGCGGGGAGCGTCGATGACGGCAAGTCGACGCTCATCGGCAGGCTGCTCTACGACACGCAGTCTGTGTACGAAGACCACGTGCGCTCCATCGAGGGCAAGGGGACGACGGCGCCCGGGCAGCTCGATTTCGCGCTGCTCACCGACGGCCTGCGCGCGGAACGCGAGCAGGGCATCACGATCGATGTCGCGTACCGATACTTCTCCACCGCACGGCGAAAATTCATCATTGCCGACACGCCGGGCCACGAGCAGTACACGCGCAACATGGCCACCGGCGCCTCCACCGCCGATGCGGCCGTGGTGCTGATCGACGCAAGAAAAGGCGTACTGGTGCAGTCGCGCCGGCACGCTTACATCGCGTCCCTGCTGCGCGTGCGCCACGTAATCGTCGCCGTGAACAAGATGGACCTTGTCGGATACGACGAGGAGGTCTTCCGCACCATCGAGCAGGATTTTGGCGAGGTGCTCGACCAGATTGCCGAGGACACCGGCACTCCCGTGGAGGCCGCTTACATTCCGGTAAGTGCGCTCGCTGGCGACAACGTGGTGCATCGCTCGGAGGCGATGAAGTGGTACCACGGACCTTCGCTTCTTGAACTGCTCGAATCGCTACCGCCCTCGCGCGATGCCGGTACGACTCCGTTCCGTTTCCCTGTGCAGCGTGTGCACCGCCCCGATCACACATTTCGCGGATTCGCGGGCCAGATTGCGTCGGGCACGGTCCGGCCCGGAGACACAGTGAAAGCGCTGCCGTCAGGAAAGACCGCGAAGGTGAGCCGCATCGTCACCTGGGAGGGAGACCTCGACGAGGCCCAAGCGCCGCAATCGGTCACGCTGGTGCTCGATCGCGAACTCGATATCAGCCGTGGCGACCTGATCTGCACGTCCGCCGAACCGGCGTCGCTGGCGCACCGGGTTCGGGCGTCGCTGGTCTGGATGGATGGACAACCTCTTGAATTGCAGCGCCGGTACTTCGTGAAGCATGCCAGCCACATCGCGCCCGCAGTCGTTACATCGGTGGACCACAAAACCGATATCGCGACGCTGGGCCATCAACCCGCCGTATCGCTCGAGATGAACAGCATCGGAGTCGTGACGCTGCATCTCCTGCATCCGATCGCGTTCGATCGTTATGCCGACAACAGGTCCACCGGATCGTTTGTCCTCATCGACCCGCACAGCAACGCCACCGTCGCAGCCGGCATGATCCGCGAGGCGGTTTCAACGCCCGAAGCGCGAGGCATGCTTGCCGAAGACGACTGGGGGCCCGTGACCGCCGGCGAGCGCCAGGCCAGGCGGGGACATTGCGGCGCGGCGATTGAACTTACCGGGCCGGCGTCGCTCATCGATGGCATTGAGCGGTCGCTGTTTTCAGTGGGAGCCGTCACGAGCCGCATCGAGGCAGATGGCGAGGAGTTCCTGCTGCACCCGAATCTTCTCGAGGCAATCACATCGCTTGAGACGCGCTCCGGCATTCTGTCAATCGTAGCGCGCGTCTTCGAGGGGCGAAATCTGACCGCGCGCGTCGGCAATAACCAGCTCATTGTCGACGCTGACGACACGGTCCATGCCATCTCAGCCGTTCATCAGTTGCTGCACGCAGCAGGAGTATTTATTCCCGCGGAAGGGGCAAATCTCTAATGAGCATCTCCGAAATTGAAGCGCAGGTCGGCACAAAGATAGAACAGGCGCGAGCGCTTCTCGCGCGCGAAATCAACGGCGACGGCGACGTATGCATCACATGCAGTTTTCAGGCCGAAGACGTTCTGCTCACGCACCTTGCGATCGACCAGGATCCTGATCTTCCGGTTCTGTTTCTCGACACGGGTTATCACTTCGCCGAGACCTATGTTTATCGCGATCGCATCGCGCGAGAGTGGAATCTCAATTTGATCAACCTGCTGCCCGCAAAGACTGTCGCGGAGCAGGAGTCCGAGTTTGGGCTGCTCTATCAATCGGCTCCTGACCAATGCTGCAAGTTGCGGAAGGTCGAGCCGCTATTCAGGGCTGTGGCAGGATACCGGGTTTGGATCACGGGCCTTCGGCGCGAACAGGCCCGGACGCGCGCGGCATTGGAGGAGTCCGCGCCGTTCGCATTGCCCGGCGGTCAGACCGTTCTCAAGCTGGCTCCGCTGGCAGACTGGTCAACCCGCGACGTTTGGTACGCCTGTCAGCAGTTGGCGATTCCGCTGTTGCCGTTGTACGAGCGCGGCTATTCCTCGATTGGCTGCGAGCCGTGCACGCTGCTTCCTCTCGATCCGAACGACCCGCGCTCGGGCCGCTGGTCGGGCCGCAAGGTCGAGTGCGGCATTCACATCCCGGCCAACTGATTTCGCAATTCATGGGTGACCATGCAATACGTTATCGGATTTTTCATCGCGCTCTTCATCGCTCTTACAGGAGTCGGCGCGGGGACGATTACAGTCCCGCTCCTGGTGCTGTTTCTTGGGGTTCCCGCGCCGGAGGCCGTGGGAATCGGGCTCATGTTCTCGGCAGCGGTGAAGCTGGTCCTGGTTCCAACGCACGTTATTCGCGGCAACGTCGCGTTTCGCACGCTGGGGCTGATGCTGCTGGGCGGCGCGCCGGGCGTGCTGATTGGGTCGTTTCTTCTTCAGCGGCTGATAACCGCCGGATCGCAAAACCTGTTGAACGGTATTCTCGGCGCGATCCTCGTCACTACGGCGGCATGGCAGATCCTGCGGTCGTTCCGGCCCATGACGCAGGACTCCACGCGGGCCGATCGCGGGTTCCTGCTTCCGTGGCTCATGCTCCCCGTCGGCGCCGAAGTCGGCTTCTCGTCCGCAGGGGCGGGCGCGCTGGGCAGCGCTGCTCTCCTGGGCCTCACGCCGCTGGCTCCCGTTCAGGTGATCGGAACCGATCTTGCATTCGGCTTTACGTTGTCGCTGCTGGGCAGCGGGGCGCACCTGTTTGCCCGCGGGATCGAAACGCAACTTCTCGCGCAGCTCATCGCCGGCGGCCTGGCAGGAGCTATCGGCGGACTGGTCCTGAGCACGCGCATTCCACGGAGGCCTCTGCGTCTCGTCCTCTCGATCTGGCTGCTCATCCTGGGAGGCCAGTTCCTGTTCCACAGCTACCAGGCGCACACAGTCCAAGCCGCCCCCGCGGTTTCGCGCTCAATACGATGAGCCAACAGCTTGGGCTGCCCCTATGAAATGCGCTTTTTGATGGTGAGGCAATTCGTTCCATCGAGGCGTTCGTAGGCGATCTCATCCGAGAGTTTGCGGAGCAGGAAGAGTCCCAGGCCCCCCTCCTGCCGGTCCTCGATGTCGGCAGAGAGATCGGGGGGCGGCGCATCGAGCGGATTGAACGGGTGCCCGTCGTCGATGACCTGGATTCCCAGCGTCTCGCCCTCGATGGAAAGCGAGATTGAGATAACGTGCTCTCCGGCATCGTCGTAACCGTATTTGATGCAGTTCGTCACAAGCTCATCGATGGCGAGCAGGGCAAGGATTACGGCGTCGCGTCCGATTTGACGCTGCTCGAGCCATGACTCCGCTGCGTCGGTGGCCGGTGACAGCGCATCGAGGGTATTGCGAACTTCGATCTTTACGCTTTCGCCCACGATGCTCCGCTCCGTGTGGATTGATCGGGATTATACGGTTTCGGGCTCGCAGACCCGCGTAAGGCGAACCACAAAGAGAACTCTTGCCTTCGGTCCCGCCGGGCATGTATCGTTCACACACAAGCCATCTATTTACCCAATCAGGTCCCCATCTCCTGTAGCAGGTCGCGCTCCATGTTTGCAGTCCTTAAGAAGTTGACCCTTGGTCTGGTCCTGATCGCGGCTTCGGCGGCGATCCTCCTCTACTCCGATCTGGATTCGCGGAAGGGCGCTGCTGAAACGAATGCCGGGCGGCCGCTGAAGGTCGCGATCGTGCAGCAAACGTCGATTCCGGCGCTGGACGACGGCGTCACCGGCGCCCTGGAAACATTGAAGCAGCGCGGATATGCCGACGGCGGCAGGATGCTGCTTCGGCGCTACAACGCGCAAGGCGACATCAGCACCGGCAATGCGATCGCCAAGGAAGTTACCAGCGGGGAATTCGACCTGATCTTCTCCTTCTCAACCGTGAGCCTGCAGACCATCGCAAATGCCAACCGCTTTGCAACCCCTCCCCGTCGCCACGTGTTCGCCCTGGTCAGCGATCCCTACGCGGTGGGCGTTGGAGTCAGCGCCGAGAATCACGCGGTTCACCCTCCTTATATGACCGGCGTCGGCAGCCTCGCGCCGGTTGAAGAAGCGTTCGTGCTGGCCAAACAACTGCGGCCGTCGCTCAAGAGCGTGGGGCTGGTGTGGGACCCCTCAGAGGCCAATTCCGTGGTCACAACCAAGCTTGCGCGCGCGGTATGCGCGAAGATGGGCATCACGCTGGTGGAGGCCAACGCGGAGAACTCGACGATGATCAGCGATGGCGTAGCGTCGCTGCTTTCGCGCGGCGCGGAAGCTATCTGGGTGAGCCCGGATCTGATCGCGTCGCACGGTCTCGACCTGATCGTGAGCAAGGCGAAGACCGGTGGTATCCCGGTATTCACGTCGATTCCGCGCAGCGGCGGTTCAGGAGCGCTGTTTGAGTTGGGCGCAAATTACATGGAGATCGGTCACGTCGCCGGGAACCTTGCGGCCGACGTTCTCGATGGGCGCGACACGGCGAAGATTTCGGTGGAGAACGTGGTGCCCGTTGTCCTTAACGTGAATCGGCTTGCGCTGAAGGGCCTGAAGGAGACGTGGGAACTTCCGGACTCCGTGCTGCAGCGCGCCGACCTGGTCGTCGATGAGACAGGCCGGCATGTGAAGGGCGCAACCGCATCTGCTCAGAGTGCTGCGAATCAACCTCCTGCCTCGGAGGCTGCCAAATCCAAATGAAGTGCGGAATCGCTGAAATGAAGACAACAAAAAAGGAGGCCTGCTGATGCAGATTACCGAGCATCCCGGAGCCGAAGCGCTCGAACTCCGCCTCGCGGGCCGCATAGACGCCACCTGGGCAGACCACCTGGGCAAGACGATTGAGAACGCGGTGCGAGCCGGAACGCATCACGTGATCCTCAATTTTGCCGGCGTCGAATACATCAGCTCGCTCGGCATCCGCGTGCTGATGCTGCAGTACAAGCTGCTCAAGTCCGTCAACGGCGGGCTCGGGATCAGTCATCCAAACGAGTTTTGCCGCAACATTCTCACCACCGTCGGCCTCAAGGACATCCTCGTCAGCGACGATGCACCGGACAAACTGGAAGAAGCCACTCCGGCAAGCTCCAAGGAAACGCGCGGCAGCGCGACGTGGGAGACTTTCCGCCAGCCCGCTTCTCGACCGTTAACCTGTACGCTGATCGGCTCGCCGGAGCGGCTTGGAACCACCGGCTTCAACGCCGAAGATTGCCGCACGTTGAAGTTCGAAAATGGGGCGTTCGGCGTAGGCCTCGGAGCGTTTGGAGAGGGTTTCTCCGATTGCCGCGACCGCTTCGGCGAGTATCTGGCCGCAGGCGGATGCGCGATCACGCTGCCGAGTAACGATCCTCATGCGCTTCCGGATTTTGTCGTGGAAGAGGGCGGGCTGATTCCTCGCGTCGAAACGCTTTATGCCCTGGCGGGCAGCGGTGACTTTCCAACAATGATCCGGTTCGACGCGCTGGCAGAGAAGTCCGGCAAGATCGCGCTGTCAGAGCTCGTGGAAACGCTCCTCGATTTCTCCTCTGCGGAGTCGATTGCGTTCGTCGTGCTTGCCGAAGCGGCGGGCCTGGTAGGCGCCGCGTTGCGCAAATCGCCCGTCGGCGCGCCGGTCTCGCACGATCTTCCGGGCGTCCGCGACTGGCTGTCATTCACCACGGAGCGCGTCGCGGAAAAGAGCCTTTGCCTGCTTGTTGGGTTCGCGGGCCGCGGTTTAGAAGACAAGGCCGCCGCGTTTGTGCGCCCCATCCGGCCGGAATCGAAGATCGCCGCGCATATCCATGCGGCCGTATTTCCTTATCGCCCCGTGCAGCGCGGAGAATTGCCCTTTCAGACCGTAGTCGACTATCTTGCCAACTCCACGCCGAGTGCCGTTCTGCACCTGATGGCCGATACGCGGCCGTTTGAGGGCGTGGGAGAAACCGATCTGGCCCGCGGCGCCTGCTGGATGGGTCCACTGAAGACCATCGCTCGAGGATGATGTGAAATGACTTTGCTGATTGGGGCTCTAACGTTGGGGTTGATTCTCGCCCTGCTCGCGCTCGGCGTGTACGTCAGTTACCGCATCTTCAACATCCCCGACATGACCGCCGAAGGTACCGTGACACTCGGTGCGGCAGTGGCTGCCGCGCTCATGGTGAAGGGCGCCAACGCCGTCGTTGCTACCGCGGTGGCTACGTTGGCGGGCACTGCCGCGGGGGCCGTCACCGGCCTGCTGGCCACCAAGTGCAGGATCAATCCGCTGCTGAGCGGCATCCTCGTAATGACGGGCCTCTACAGCGTGAACCTTCACGTAATGGGCCGCAGCAATGTTCCGCTGCTTGAAGTAACAACGCTCTCCACATTCGCGGAGCGGTTCGGCGCGTGGCTGTTCCAGGGCACGGCGGATCTCGATGTCGCCGGATGGGCCGTGAGCGTGCGCGACGCCTCGATGCTGCTTACGGTGCTGCTGTTTGTGATCCTCGTCTGCGTAGTGCTGTACTTCTTCTTTCGCACCGACATGGGAACCGCAATGCGCGCCACGGGAGACAACCCGCAGATGATCTGCGCGCTCGGCGTAAGCGTTGATGGAGCGACCATCTTCGGCCTGGCGATGTCCAACGGCCTCATAGCTCTGTGCGGCGCGCTGATTGCGCAATACCAGGGATTCGCCGATGTTCAGATGGGAATCGGCATGGTGGTTCTTGGCATCGCCAGCGTGATTATCGGCGAAGCGCTGGTGGGCTCGCGCGCAGTAGGCTTGCTCATTACCGGTACCGTCATGGGCTCGGTGCTATTCCGTTTGCTCGTGGCCATCGCCCTGCGCTGGGGACTCAGCCCCAACGACCTCAAATTCATCACTGCGGTGTTCGTCTTTGCTGCACTCGTGATGCCCAACCTGGTCAACCGGTACAAGACAAACCAGTCGCGCCGGCGTGCCCTTGCAAAGACGGCGGAAGCCTATGCTGCAGATTGACCGCATATCGAAGACATTTCATCCCGGCACGCCCAATGAGGTCAGGGCGCTCTCGAACGTGTCCCTGAGCCTGCCCGCGGGATCGTTCCTCATCGTCATCGGCACCAACGGATCGGGCAAATCCACGATGCTCAACGCGGTGGCCGGCACATTCATGGTCGATGCGGGAAGCATCGCGGTCGACGGCCGGAACATCACCGCCTGGCCGCAGCATCGGCGGGCGAAGCTCATTGGCCGCGTCTTCCAGGATCCGTTTGCTGGGACAGCGCCGACCATGTCCATTGCCGAGAATCTCGTATTGGCGGCGCGCCGCGGAAAGCCGCGCGGCCTTACCCTGGCGATCCACGGCCGAGTGCGGAGCGAGCTGCGCGACCGCGTGCGCGCGCTGAACATGGGGCTCGAGGATCGGCTCGAAAATCCGATCGGCACGCTCTCCGGCGGACAGCGCCAGGCGTTGACGCTGCTCATGGCATCGTGGCTCAAGCCGCAGCTTCTGCTGCTTGACGAGCACACCGCGGCGCTCGACCCCAAGACTGCCGACCAGGTCATCCGACTCACGCACGACATTGTGCAGCGTGACAAGTTGACCACGCTCATGGTGACGCACTCGATGCAGCAGGCCGTGAACCTCGGCGACCGCATCGTGATGATGCATAAAGGCAGAATCCTGCACGACCTCAAGGACAGCGAGCGGGCGCGGGTGCGGCCGGAAGATCTGCTCAGCCGCTTCGATGATGTGCGGCGGCGCGAGCAGTTGGATGGAGCCGTTGCCCAGATGCTGGCTCTTAACTATGTTTAGTGGTTCCCCACTACGGAGATTCTCAAATGACTCTTTCAAAGATTACGCGGCGCAGCATGCTCATTCAGACTTCAGCCGGCGCACTGGCCCTCGCCGGATGCAAGCGGTTTCCCCAGGCCGGAGGGGCCAAAAGCGGTAACGGAAACTATCGCGTCGGTCTCGTCTACTTCGCTCCGGAAGAAGGCGCGGACACGTGCATGCACGGCCTCTTCGACGGGCTCAAGGACCAGGGGATCGAGAAGGGCCGCAACCTGGAATTGCTTTCCGCCCACGCCAACGGGGAAATCTCGAACATCCCGATGCTGATTCAAAACTACGCCAGCCAGGGCGTCGATCTCATCATCACCATGACCACCCCGTGCCTGACCGCCGCGTGCAGCATGGCGAAGAACACGCATGTCGTCTTCACTTATGTGTACGATCCAGTCGCCGCCGGGGCGGGCTCGTCGTTTACCAGCCATCTTCCGAACATCACGGGAGTCGGGTCGTTTCCCCCGGTCGAGGCCACCGTCGACATGATTCAAAAGCTGGTGCCAGGCGTGAAGTCAGTCGGCACGGTGTACAACACGTCTGAAGCAAACTCCGTAAAAGTCATCAGCGTAGCTCGGGATGCCTTCCGCAAGAAGGGAATCAAACTCGAAGAAGTTACGGCCACCAATACGAGCGAAGTGTTCCAGGCCGCGCAGGTGGCGTGTTACCGCAAGGTGCAGGCATTGTGGGTCACGGGTGACAACACGGCGTTGCAGAGCTTTGACGCAATCGTCAAAGCTACGCAGTCCGCGAAGCTTCCGCTTATCATTAACGATCCGGAATTCACCTCTCGCGGGGCGTTGGCCTGCGTTGGCCTGGGCTGGTATCCGGCCGGACATGCCGGCGGCGTGCTCGCGGCGCGCGTCCTTCGCGGCGAGAATCCTGCCGGCATTCCATTCCAGGAAGTTGCAGAACAAAAGATCGTGCTGAATCAGCAGGCAGCCAAGGCTCTCGGCATCGTGTTTCCAGCGGACGTGGTGAAAGCCGCGCAGGCTTGAGGATCACGGGCTATTGCCGCTTCTTTCCTAACTGGGCACTGCCTTGAGCCTGCGATCTATCGCTCACCGAATGGTCCTGCAGATCGAACGCGGCAATCACCAAAGCAATATGGGAAAACGCCTGGGGAAAGTTGCCTACCAGGCGTTTTTGTTTTACGTCGTACTCCTCTGACATCAGGCCGAGGTCGTTCGACACCGTAAGCAGCCGCTCAAACAGCCTTCGCGCATCGTCCACGCGGCCAATCGATTTCAGGCTGCTGACCATCCAGAAGCTGCACGCGAGAAACACCCCTTCCCCGGCCGGGAGACCGTCTTTCACCTTCGTGGTGTCGTAGCGAAGCACGAACCCGTCGGGCATGATCTCGCGCTCGATCGCCTCTACGGTTCCCTTCACCCGCGGATCGCTGCCGGGAAGAAATCCCACCTGGGGCATCTGCAGCAACGCCGCGTCGAGTTGACGGGAGCCGTAGGCCTGCGTGAACGCATTCTTTTTCTTGTTGAATCCCTTGTCGCAGATCTGCTTGTGAATCTTGTCTCGAATGCTCTTCCATTTTCTTATCGGTGCGCGATATTTCAACTCTTCGGCCAGCTTGACCGCGCGGTCGAACGCTACCCATGCCATCATCCTCGAATACGTGAAATGCTGCGGATTTCCCCGCACCTCCCAGATTCCGCTGTCCGGTTCCTGCCAGATGGTCTCCAGGTGCTCCATCAACAGAACGAGGATTCGAAAGTCATCCTCCGCGTGGCGCCCCATGCTTCGCTGCGCGTGATAAAAGCTATCGAGCATCTCGCCATAGATGTCGAGTTGCAACTGCCCGGCCGCCGCGTTGCCGATGCGGACGGGGCGCGAGTTCTCGTAGCCCGGCAGCCATTCCGCCTCCCACTCCACCATTTGGCGCTCGCCCTGCAATCCGTACAGAATTTGCACCTGGTCGGGGCTGCCGGCCAGCGCGCGCAAAAGCCAGTCCTGCCACGCCGCGGCTTCGTCAAAGTAGCCGCCGCTTGTCATTGCGAGTAGCGTAAAGGTCGTGTCGCGCAGCCAGCAGTAGCGGTAATCCCAATTGCGCACGCCGCCGATTTGCTCGGGGAGTGACGTGGTCATGGCCGCTACGACGCCGCCGGTCGGCCTGTAGGTCATGGCCTTCAGCGTGATCAGCGACCGTTCCACGGCGTCGCGGTACTTGCCCTGGTACTTCAATTTCGCTGACCACGGAGTCCAGAAGTTCTGCGTATCTGTGAGCGCCTGTTCAGCATCGATGGGTTCGGGATCGGGCTCATGTGAGCGTCCGTAGGTGAGCGTGAACCGCACCCGGTCGCCCTTGCCCACCTTGAAGTCCGCAATCGTTGTCAGGTTCTCGCCGCGCACCGGAATCGATGCGTGCAGGACGGTCACGTTCGGTCCGGCTACGGCGCGAATGCCGTCGGAAGTGCGCGTGACCCACGGAATGGTCCGTCCGTAGTCGAATCGCAGACACAGCTCCATGTGCAGCGGAACCTTGCCCTCCACGCCCTCCACGATACGAACCACGTCCGAATAGCGCTCGCGCACCGGCATGAAATCGATCAGCCGCACCACTCCGTCGGGATGTACAAACGTGGTCTCAAGAATGAGCGTATGGTCCCAATAGCGCCGCTTTGTCTTCCACTTGCCCTTCGGCGGCTGGATCTTCCACGAGCCATTTTCATCGTTGCCAAGGATCGCGGCGAAACAAGCCTCGGACGAGAATCCCGGCCAGCAGAGCCAGTCGATCGAACCGCAATTATCGACAAGGGCCGCCGTCTCGCAATCGCCAATCAGCGCATAATCTTCAATTCGTGCCGGCATGCTCATTGCTCGCGGTAATTGCGCATCAGGCCTCCGTCCACCACAAATGTGGAGCCCGTAATGTAAGAAGCATCGTCCGAAACGAGAAACGCCACGAGCCCCGCAACATCATCCGGCGTGCCCATGCGTCCCAGCGGAATGTTGTTCAGCAGCGCATCCAGCTTCGGCTTGTCTTCGAGGAGAGATTTGTTGATTGGTGTCACGATTGCGCCCGGAGCAACATTGTTGATCGTGATGCCAAGCGGCCCTAGTTCCACGGCAAGATTGCGCATCAGCATGCGCATGCCGCCTTTGCTGGTGCTGTAGCTGTCAAAACCCGGAAACACCATGTCCTCATGCACCGAGCTGATGTTCACGATGCGCCCCGGCTTCTTCTCCGACCGCAAACGCCGCACAAACGCCTGGGTCAGGAAGAACGGCCCGCGCAGGTTCACAGTCATCACCTTGTCGTAATCCGCTTCGGTCGCATCCCAGAACTCCGACTTGATCTCCACGCCCGCATTGTTGACAAGGATATCGGCCATCCCGTACTTGTCCCACGCCGCGTTCACCAGGCAATTCACATCGTCCATCTCCGTCACATCTGCCCTGACGATCTCCCCCTCGCCGCCCGCCGCTTTGATTGCGCGCTCGGTCTCTTCCGCGCCCTCGGGCGTGCCGATGTAATCCACGATTACTTTTGCGCCCTCGCAACCCAGCCGCCTGGCAATTCCCTGCCCGATGCCCGACCCGGCCCCGGTGACGATCGCCACCTTTCCCTTCAAACCGCGCATCTCACCTCCTGCCGTTGAAGAACGCAGCTTCCCCGTACCTTGGATGCGCAATATCGAGGGCCGCGGTTCACTTCCGCGCGGAATCCACTGGCGTGCCGCCCAGCCTTCTGCTCCGGATATAACCGACAGGGTCACGAGCAATCTGTTAAAAATGTCGGAAGGAGTTCGGTCGTGCCCATGAAAGCATCCGCCGCCTTAGATCACCCCTCCGGAAAAAAGATCCTCACGAAAAACAAGCACCTCGTCCGCTGGGTGGAAAAGATCGCCGATCTCTGCCGTCCCGACTCCATCCACTGGGTGGACGGCTCGGAAGCGGAATACGAATTCCTTTGCGAGCGGCTCATCGCTGCCGGGACGTTCAAGCGCCTGAATCCGAAACTGTGGCCTGGGTGCTTCTATGCGCGGTCCTCGCCAAGCGATACCGCGCGCGTGGAAGACCGCACCTTCATCTGCTCCCTTTCAAAGGACGCCGCCGGGCCCACCAACAATTGGGAAGACCCGTTTGTGATGCGCCGCCGTCTCAAGCAGCTCTTCAAGGGCTGCATGCGCGGCCGCACCATGTACGTGCTGCCGTTCAGCATGGGAGCCGTCGGCTCGCCCATGTCGGGCATTGGAGTGCAACTCACCGACTCGCCCTACGTCGTCGTAAACATGCGCATCATGGCCCGCATCGGCGCGCCGGTATTTGCCGAAATCGACAAGGATGAGCGCCGCGTCGTCCCCTGCGTGCACTCCGTGGGTGTGCCCCTCAAGGAAGGCGAAAAGGATGTCTCGTGGCCATGCAACGACACAAAGTACATCGTCCACTTCCCTGAGACGCGCGAAATCTGGTCCTACGGCTCCGGCTACGGCGGCAACGCGCTCCTCAGCAAGAAGTGCTTCGCTCTGCGCATAGCCTCCAACATCGCGCGCGACGAAGGCTGGTTGGCCGAGCACATGCTCATTCTCGGCGTCGAAGATCCAACGGGCGAAAAAACTTACGTGGCCGCGGCGTTTCCTTCGGCCTGCGGCAAAACCAACTTCGCCATGCTCATCCCGCCTAAGGAGATGAAAGGCTGGAAGGTCTGGACCGTCGGCGACGACATCGCGTGGATTCGGCCCGACGCCACCGGCACTCTTCGCGGCATCAACCCTGAGGCCGGATTCTTCGGCGTTGCCCCCGGCACGAGCGAAAAAACCAATCCCATGGCGATGGCCGCGCTCTCGCGCAACACCATCTTTACCAATGTCGCACTCACACCCGAGGGCGGCGTGTGGTGGGAAGGCATGACCGACACTCCGCCCGCCGAGTGCGAAGACTGGCGCGGCGAGCGCTGGACCCCCGAGATCGGCCGCGAAACCGGCCGCACGGCATCGCATCCCAACGGGCGCTTCACGGCGCCAGTCACGCAGTGCCCCATCCTCGACCCGGCTTGGTATTCGCCCGAGGGCGTACCCATCAGCGCGATCATCTTTGGCGGCCGGCGCTCACACACCTTGCCCCTCGTGTACCAGGCCTTCAACTGGAGCAGCGGCGTCTACACCGGCGCCACAATGGGCTCCGAGACCACCGCCGCTGCCACCGGCGCCGTGGGCAAGGTGCGCCGCGACCCCATGGCGATGCTGCCCTTCTGCGGCTACCACATGGGCAATTATTTTCGCCACTGGCTCAAGATGCAGCGCGGACTCGATCGCACGCCGCGCATCTTTCATGTGAACTGGTTCCGCAAAAACGCTGAAGGAAAATTTCTCTGGCCGGGCTTCAGGGACAATATGCGCGTGCTGCGGTGGATCGTCGAGCGCGTGCAGGGCCGCACCCACGGCCGCGAAACTCCCATCGGCTGGGTCCCTCGCTACGGCGACATCGACTGGTCAGGCCTGGACTTTCCTCGCGAGGCCTTCGAGGAGTTGATGGAAGTCGACCCCGCCGCGTGGAAGCAGGAGATCATCGGGCACGAGGGCCTCTTCATTGAATTGCACGATCACTTACCCCCGGAGATGATCTACGAGCGCGAGCTCCTCATCTGCCGGCTGTAGTTTCGCCACCGGATTTCCACACTTGCAATCCGGCCGGTCGACGCCGGTCGCACCACAATACCGTTTTGGGCAGTACTACGCGCACAAATAGTCCGCCAAACCGCTGATTTGGCAGCCGGGACGCACGTTTACTGCATTTTCTCTCTTGTCTTGACAGTCAATTGCTTTATATTAAAAGTACCGCGCCACTCCGAGCGTGCCTCGCGCGCGGGGCAACGCTGATAAAAACAAGCCTCGGCTGGAACGGCACGAGGAAGCTGGCCCTTTTAGTAGTTTCCCTCGGCGGTTATTGATTCGGTGCCGCCTTACCTGATCGCAAAGGATCGTCATGCATTCATCGCATCGCCGTCTACGTGTACCTGCACCTCAGGGGCTCTACCATCCGCATAACGAGCATGACGCGTGCGGCATGGGACTCGTCGCGAGCATCCGCGGCGAAAAGAGCCACGACATCATCCGCAAGGGCCTTGAGGTCCTCATCAACCTCACTCATCGCGGCGCGGCCGGGTGCGATCCTGAGACGGGCGACGGCGCGGGCATTCTCATCCAGATTCCTCATGCCTTTTTCGCCCGCGAGTGCGGGGAACTTGGTTTGCCGCTGCCCGAAGCCGGCGCTTATGGCGTCGCCATGTGTTTCCTTCCCGTGGACAAGCACAGCCGGCTTCAGTGCGAAGGTGTCATCGAGCGGATTTCGCAGCAGGAGGGAGCCGCGGTCATCGGCTGGCGCGACACCCCGGTAAACGGCGATGCCATCGGCCGCGAGGCCCGCAGCTCGCAACCCTATATTGAGCAGCTCTTCGTCCGCCGCCCCGACGGTATCGACGAGGAAGCCTTCGAACGGCTCCTCTACCGGATCCGCCGCCGCACGGAAAACGAGATCGCCGCATCCGACATCGAGGGCAAAGAGGATTTCTACGTCCCTTCGTACTCCTGTCGTACCATCATCTACAAAGGCCTGATGCTGGCGCCGCAAATCGAGAAGTTCTACTTCGAACTTGCAAATCCGCTCGTCACCAGCGCCCTGGCTCTCGTCCACCAGCGCTTCTCCACCAACACGTTCCCCAGTTGGAAGCTCGCTCACCCCTATCGCTACGTCGCGCACAACGGCGAAATCAACACCATCCGCGGCAACGTGAGCTGGATGAACGCGCGGCAGTCGGTTCTCGACAGCCCGCTGCACGGCGACCAGATCGACAAGCTCTACCCCGTCATCATCCCCGGCGGCAGCGACTCCGCCTCGCTCGACAACGCCGTCGAATTCCTCTACCAGTCCGGCCGTTCCCTGGCCCACGTCATGGCCATGCTCATCCCCGAAGCCTGGGCCGGCAACCCCGACATGGATGAGGACAAGCGCGCGTTCTACGAGTATCACGCCTCCCTGATGGAACCGTGGGATGGCCCTGCAGCCATCGCGTTCACCGACGGCCGCGTCATCGGCGCCACGCTCGACCGCAACGGACTGCGTCCTGGCCGCTACTTCGTCACCAAGGACGATCTCGTCGTGCTCGCTTCGGAGGCCGGCGTGCTCGACCTCCCCGCAGAGGACATCCGCAAGAAGGGCCGCCTGCAGCCCGGCCGCATGTTCCTGGTCGATACGGTCGAGAAGCGCATCATCTCCGATGCAGAGATCAAGAAGACCCTCGCCGCCCGCCAGCCGTATGCGTCGTGGCTTCAGGATCAGCAGGTCACGCTCGAGCAGCTCCCCGAGCCCTCGCGCGTCATCGCATCGAATCCCGAGACGCTGCTGCGCCGCCAGCGGGCCTATGGCTACAGTGAAGAGGACCTTCGCATGCTTCTCGCTCCCATGGGAGCAAAGGGCGAAGAGCCGGTCGGGTCTATGGGCACTGACACGCCGCTCGCGTGTCTCTCCGATCGCCCGCAGCCGCTGTTCAACTACTTCAAGCAGCTCTTCGCGCAGGTCACCAATCCGCCCATCGATCCCATCCGTGAAGAGATGGTGATGTCGCTCATCAGCTACATCGGCACCGAGCGCAACATCCTCGACGAGACACCCGAGAATTGCCACACGCTCAAGCTGCCGCATCCGATTCTCACCAACCGCGATCTCGAAAAGCTGCGCCGCGTCTCCTCCGGCGACCTGCTCGCGACGACGCTGCCTGCGCTCTTCCGCGCTGAAGACGGCGAACGCGGGCTGAAACAGGCGCTCGACGATCTGGGCAATCGCGCCAGCCACGCAGTGGCGTCGGGCTATTCGTTGCTCATCATCTCCGACCGCGGCGTCGACCCGACATACGCGCCCATTCCGTCGCTGCTGGCCATGGCCGCCGTGCACAATCGCCTCGTGGCCGAGAAGACCCGCACACTGGTCGCACTCATCATCGAGAGCGGCGAGCCGCGAGAGGTCATGCACTTCGCGCTCCTCATCGGCTACGGCGCCAGCGCCATCAACCCGTATCTCGCCATCGAATCGCTTCACGACCTCAAGCGCCGCGGCCTTCTGCCCCACAACATCACCGGCGCCCAGGCGGAAAAGCACTTCGTCAAGGCCATCAATAAAGCACTTCTCAAGACCTTCTCCAAGATGGGCATCAGTACGCTGCAAAGCTATCGCGGCGCGCAGGTCTTTGAAGCCGTCGGTCTGAACAAGTCGCTCGTCGACAACTACTTTGTCGGAACAGCCTCACGCGTCGAGGGCATTGGCCTCGAGGTGCTCGCGCGCGAGGCGCAAATGAAGCACGCTTACGCATTCCGTCCGCTCACCGAGTCCGAAACGGAACTTGTCACCGGCGGCCAATATCACTATCGCGTCGATGGCGAATATCACTTGCTCAATCCACTCACCATCAGCAAGCTCCAGCACGCGGTGCGGCAGAACAACCCAACCACGTTCCAGGAATACACCGACCTCATCGACGACCAGAACCGCAACCTCTCCACGCTTCGCGGCCTGATGAAGCTCAAGTACGCCGAGAAGCCGATCCCGATCGAAGAGGTCGAGCCGGCGAAGGAGATCGTCAAGCGCTTCTGCACAGGCGCCATGAGCTTCGGCTCCATCAGCAAAGAGGCGCACGAAACCCTCGCCATCGCGATGAACCGCATCGGCGGCATGTCGAATACCGGCGAGGGCGGCGAGGATGAGGTTCGCTTCAAACCCGACTCCAACGGCGACTCGCGCCGCAGCGCCGTCAAGCAGGTGGCCAGCGGCCGCTTCGGCGTCACGACCAACTACCTCGTCAACGCCGACGAGCTGCAGATCAAGATGGCGCAGGGCGCCAAGCCCGGCGAGGGCGGCCAGCTCCCCGGCCACAAGGTCGATGACGTCATCGCCAAAACGCGCCACTCGATTCCCGGCGTGGGCCTCATCTCCCCGCCGCCGCACCACGACATCTACTCAATCGAAGATCTCGCGCAGCTCATCTACGACCTGAAGAACGTCAACCCGAAGGCACGCATCGCCGTCAAGCTCGTCTCCGAAGTCGGCGTCGGCACAGTCGCGGCGGGAGTTTCAAAAGCCCACGCCGACGTCGTGCTTATCTCCGGCGACACGGGCGGCACCGGCGCATCGCCGCTCAGCTCGATCCGGCACGCCGGCCTTCCCTGGGAGCTTGGCCTCGCTGAAACCCAGCAGGTCCTGCTGCTCAACGACCTGCGCTCGCGCATCCGCGTGCAGACCGACGGCAAACTCCAGACCGGCCGCGACGTCACCATCGCCGCGCTGCTCGGCGCCGAAGAGTTCGGCTTCGCCACCACGCCGCTCATCACCATGGGCTGCATCATGATGCGCAAGTGCCACCTGAACACCTGCTCAGTCGGCATCGCGACCCAGGACCCCGTTCTGCGCGCGCGCTTCACCGGCCAGCCCGAGCACGTCATCAATTTCTTCTTCTTCATCGCCGAACAGGTCCGCGAGCACATGGCTAAGCTCGGCTTCCGTACCGTCGACGAAATGGTCGGCCGCGTCGACAAGCTTGACGCGCATATCGCCGCCGAGCATTGGAAAGCCAAGGGCATCGACCTTTCATCGATCCTCTACTCGCCCACGCTGCCTTCACGCGTCGCCCGCCGCAGAATCAAGGCGCAGGATCACGGGCTCGACCAGGCACTCGACCACGCGCTCATCGAGAAAGCAAAGCCGGCGCTCAAGTCAAAGCAGAACGTCACCGGCAGCTTCGCCATCCGCAACGTGCATCGCACTGTCGGCGCCATGCTGGGCGGCGAAATCGCGCGCCGTTACGGGTCGGCTGGACTGCCAGATGGTACCATTCACTACAAGTTCACCGGCTCGGCCGGGCAGAGCTTCGGCGCGTTCGTTCCCACGGGCGTTACGCTGGAGCTCGAAGGCGACGCCAACGACTACCTCGGCAAGGGCCTCTCCGGCGGGCGCATCATCGCCTACCCGCCCAAGACCTCGAGCTTCCTGCCTGAAGAAAGCATCCTCGTCGGCAACGTCGCCCTTTATGGCGCAACAAGCGGCGAAGCCTTCCTGAACGGCATAGCCGGCGAGCGCTTCGCGGTCCGCAATTCCGGAGCCACCGCCGTCGTCGAGGGCGTCGGCGACCACGGATGCGAGTACATGACCAACGGCCTCGTCGTCGTCATCGGGTCCACCGGCCGCAACTTCGCCGCCGGCATGAGCGGTGGCATCGCCTACGTATACGACGACATCGGCGACTTCACCGCGCGCCGCTGCAACCAGTCCATGGTCGATCTTGAGCCGCTCGTCCTCGACGAAGACGTCGCCGTTGTGCGCGGCCTTCTCGAGCGCCATCGCGATTCCACCGGCAGCCCGCGCGCCGCGTGGATCCTCGAAAACTTCGCCGTCGCGCAGGCCAATTTCATCAAGGTCTTCCCGCATGAATACAAGCGCGTGCTCAACGTTCCTCGCGCTGAAACTACTTACAGTTCTCCATCCAATGCGTCGCCTCTGGTGGGCGCGACCGAGGTGCACCATGGGTAAGATCACGGGATTCCTTGAAATCGACCGCGAGCAGCCGACGCGCCGCAAGTCCGAAGAGCGCATCAAGGACTGGTTTGAAATCTACCAGCCGTTCCCCGAGGAAAAGCAGCGCGACCAGGCCGCCCGCTGCATGGACTGCGGCGTGCCCTTCTGCCACACGGGCTGTCCGGTGAACAACCTCATCCCCGATTGGAACGATCTTGTCTATAACAATCGCTGGGAAGGCGCGATCCGGCGCTTGCACGCCACCAACAACTTCCCCGAATTCACGGGCCGCATCTGCCCCGCGCCTTGCGAAGCTGCCTGCGTTCTCGGAATCGATCAGCCGCCGGTCTCGATCAAATTCATCGAAAAGAGCATCGTCGAGCGCGCGTGGGATGAAGGCTGGATCCATCCCGAGCCGCCGGAGCACAACACCGGCCGCCGCGTAGCCGTCGTCGGCAGCGGGCCCGCCGGACTCGCCGCCGCGCAGCAGTTGCGCCGCGCCGGACATTCCGTTACGGTCTACGAAAAGAACGACCGCATCGGCGGTCTGCTGCGCTACGGCATCCCCAACTTCAAGCTCGAGAAACACGTGATCGACCGCCGCATCGAGCAGATGCGCGCGGAAGGCGTAACCTTCATCACGGATGCCCACGTGGGGGTCAATGTTCCCGTCGAGGCGCTCACCGAGCACTGCGACGCCATTCTGCTGTGCGGCGGAGCCGAGCATCCGCGCGACCTCAATATCCCCGGCCGCGAGCTCAACGGCATTCACTTTGCCATGGATTACCTGCCGCAGCAGAACAAGCGCTGCGAAGGCGACATCCTCGACGAGTCCCGCAGCATCACTGCGGCGGGCAAGCGCGTCCTCATCATCGGCGGCGGCGACACCGGTGCGGACTGCCTCGGCACAGTGCATCGTCAGGGTGCGAAGTCCGTGCACCAGTTCGAAATCATGCCCAAGCCGCCTGCGACCCGCGCTGCGTCCACTCCATGGCCGCTCTGGCCGCTTCAGCTGCGCACCGAGGGCGCGCACGAAGAGGGCGGCATCCGCGACTGGAGCATCAACAGCATCCGCTTCACGGGCGACGAGAAGGGCAACGTAAAGCAGTTGCACGGCTTGCGCGTGGGCCCGCCGCCCAAGTTCGAAGCGATCGCGAATTCGGAGTTCACTCTCGACTTTGAGCTGGTGCTGCTGGCAATGGGCTTCCTCGGACCGGTACGCAACGGCATGATCGAGCAGCTCGGCCTCGCCCTCGACCCGCGCGGGAACATCGCCACAACCGATTTCAAGACCTCGGTCGACGGCATCTTCGCAGCCGGCGACATGCGCCGCGGCCAGTCGCTCGTGGTGTGGGCGATCGCCGAGGGGCGAAAAGCAGCGGCTGAGGTGGACAAATACCTTGCGGAGGAAACCGATCCCTTGGCTCTGAGGCATCGCGTCACGGCGTAAACGCTGAAAGTGTTACGGAGATCTCCGATAATATCGGGCAAGCAACCATAAAAACTGGCTAACTCATCTGGACGTGCATCGACGCGCCACAAAGCTCCGGCGCCGTTCAGGAGTCAGTCATGTTACTGTCCAAACAGTTACTGCGAGCCACTTTGCTTTCAGTGTCTCTCGCGAGCGCGCCGGTCTTTGCGCAGGTCACTATAACGGGCTATGAGCCGCTCGCCGGAGGGACGTATACGGTTCCTGCGCTCGCTTCCGCCCATGCATCCTCCCCGCAGGGGATTTCCGGATGGCAGGTCTATTTTGGAAACACTTCCTACTATTCAAGCGGCACCGGGCTTGGCGGAAATCTGGACGCAAATATCTCTTCGGTTCCGCCGGGTACGTACCAGGTTACGATTACCGCTTGGGACAAAGGCGGAAACCATAGCTCGTACGTAGCGCAGAACGTCAAAGTTGTGACATCGCCGATTCCGCCGCCTCCCCAGGGAACAAAGGAGTACCCGAACCTTCAGAACTCGGCGAAGAGCAGCTGGAATCCGTGCAATTCCAACATGATTCAAAACGGCAATCCATGCGCCGGCGGCACCTCCGGAGGTAGCAGCAACATCACGCCTGGAGTTGCATCGCCCTCGCTTTCCGGCGCGTCGGTCGTGCAGTATTCCGCATCCAGCGGGATATATTACAACACAATGTATTATCAGCACCTGGGCTGTCCGCCGATCAGCTGCGACTCGGTCCAGAACATGCTCGTCGACGAGTGGTTCCTGCCTGCCCCAAGTCCGTCTGATGGGTTCCAACAACTGGAATTCGATCCCGACCTTTACGATACGAACGGCTACGAATACTTTGGATCCGTCGCGTGCGAGATGGACGGCGGGAGTTCCGGCACGTGGAAGGTGTGGGACATGGGCGGATCGCACAACTGGGTCAGCACCTCCCGCGCTTGCACCATCCAGCCGCAGCAGTGGCATCACCTTCAGTTATATGTAACCTACAACACGTCCGGAAGTGGATGCCCCAATAGCGTCCCGTGTTACACGTACCAGACTATGACATTCGATGGGGCGACCGTCTTCCAAAACCTCGGATGGTCATACAACGCACAGAAGTTATCCGGCCAGGTGACTGCGACCCTCAATATCGAACAGCAGATCGATAACTTTCACGCACAGAATGTAGCAAATACTGTTTATTACGATAACTACAATCTCTGGGTCTGGTAGCCACAGGTCCTGGCGGCTGACAGGCGAACGCCAGGTTCAGGATGAACATCCCCTCTCCCGGGTCTTGCCTGCCGCAACGGGCAAGACCCGGGAGACATGCTCCACCAACCACGCAGCATAGCCGGATTCGCCACATCCGTGTCGGTCGGCGGTACGGTTTGAAACCAAATATTCTCTGGCAGATCGGGCCTGCAGTTTGCTACTCTCTGCCAGTGAATCCTCAAATTCCTCTCATAGTTCAGCGTTATTTCGACGCGTGGAACCAGCACGACTCCGCAGCTCTGGTCGCCACCTTTGCGGACGGTGGCACTTACGCCGACCCGGCGTCTCAGGGGCCGCTTTCGGACACAGCGATCGGCGTGTACGCCGAAGCGCTTTGGACCGCCTTTCCCGATCTCTCCTTCGACCTCGTAAGCGCCGCCCAGGACGGGGATGGGATGGTTTCTGCCGAGTGGCTGATGCGGGGCACCAACCACGGCTCGATAAACGGCCTGCCGCCGACGGGCGCCGCGGTCGCGTTGCCAGGCGCGGACTTTATTCGCATCGAAGGCGAGAAAATCCGCTCCGTGCAGGGCTACTTTGACTCGGCTGCTTTGCCGCGCGCGCTGGGGCTCGACGTGATCGTTCAGCCCCGCGCCATTGGTCCATTTTCGTTCGGCACCAGCACGCGCGCAGCCACGGGCACCACTGCAATTCCAGGCGCATTCAGCATCACCTGGATCGAAGCCCGCTCCGAAGAGGAGAAACAGAAGATCATGGAGAGCGGCCGCAAGATCGCGACCGAGATGCTCGCCATGCCGGGGTTCATCAGTTGGGTGGGCACGATCATCGGCAACCGCATGACGACAATTACAGCGTGGGAGACGCCCGAAGCCACTGCGCAGCTTATGCGGGGTGGAGAGCATCGCGAAGCCGTGGGGCGGTTCTTCTCAAACGAACTTGGAACGAACGCGCTCACCGGCGTCTGGGTTCCCGGCCGGATCAATCCGCGCAGGCAGCGATGCCCTGAGTGCTCCAGGTTTCTCGATGCCGAAAAGGCGCAGGGCAAGTGCGGATGCGGAGCGGCGCTGCCGGAGTTTCCTGCGTACTGGTAGAACGGCAGCTCAGCGAGTCGTCGAATCAGGGGCTCAGCAAAGCAACGGGTTAAATGAAATGCCCCACCCCTCCGACCGTCTCACGGTTCGAGGAGTGGGGCATTTGTTGCGTCTATTGGACGTTGAGGGTGAAGTTGGTCGACTGCGTCTGACCGCCAGAAGCTGCAGTTACAGTCAGGTTGTAGACGCCCTCGGGAGTCTGCGACGTCGGGTTGGAGAACGAGGCTTTGCCCCCGCAACCACTGAGGCTCACAACGCTCACCGCCCCGGCAATCGCGAGAATCGCAAGCAGCAGGAAGCGGCTTCCGCGGCGAACCGATTTGCGCAGGCCAAGGAACGGCAGCAGAAGAAGTCCCAGAGCAAGCGGCATCCGGTTGAACGGAGCCTGCTTTTGCGGAGCCGCCGCCGTCTGGTTGGGCAGGTTGATGATGAACTGAACGATGGTAGGTCCGGCGCCTGCAGGAACCGTGCTCGGACTGAAGCTGGCCACCGCGCCATCCGGCAGACCGCTCACCGTGAAGGTGACCGCACTCCCTGGTGGCGGAGTCACCGTCAGGACAAAGTTCGCGACGCCACCAGGTACGATGTTCGCCGATGTGGGTGCCCCTTGCGCAGGACCAATGCTGAACGACGAGATTGCCTGTCCAAGGGCGGCGCTGGTGGCCGGCGCAAAGTTGGCGTCGCCGGAGTACTGCGCGGTGATGGTGTGGCTGCCGACGGTGAGGGCTGAAGTCGTGTACGTTGCCATGCCCGTGGCCAGCGTACCGGAACCAAGCTGGGTGGTTCCATCCCAGAAGGTGACGGTACCCGTCGGCGTGCCTGCCGGAGAGCTGACCGCAGCGGTGAAGGTGACGGCCTGGCCGGTCCCCGCCGGGTTCTGCGACGACGTTACAGCGACTGTGGGCGTAGCTGGATTAACCGTAAGCGTGACGGAGGCCGTGGCGGAGTTGTAGTCGATTACGTCGGTCGGCGTGAAGGTCGTGTTGAGGGTCTGCGCGCCGCTGCCGAGAACGGTTCCCGCGGCCGGCGAGTAGGCGAAGGTTCCTGCGACGGACGATGTCGCATTGAGCTGTGTTCCGCTGAGCGCCGTGCCGTACGTGATGGCTGCCGGGGCGGTCCACGTGATCACCGGCGTTGCTTTGCCGACAGTGAGGGTGCCGGGAATGCTGTTGACCGAGTAATTGGCCAGCTTCGAATTCGGATCGTTCAGCGTCGCCGTGATCGGGTAGTTGCCGATCGGCGAAGTGACGGTGGCTGTTGTGGAGAAGCTGGCGGTGATGCCGTCACCCGCAACCATGCCGGAGAGATTACCGGTGAATGTTGGAAGCGGTCCACCGTACGGCATGGTCTGGTTGTCGATATTTACCGTGAGGAGAGCCTTGTTGACGATCAACGTTACGGTCGAAGTATTCGTCGAGTAGTTCGTTGAATCAGTCGGTGTGAAGGTCACCTTGAGCGTCTGCGAGCCCGCCCCGAGAACTGTTCCTGCCGCCGGCAGGTAGACAAACGTGCCGGGAACGCTGGCAGTCGCCTCCAACTGGGTTGCGCTCAGCGGGGTTCCGTACAGAATGGCGGCAGGCGTCGCCCAGAAAATGCTGGGGACGGCCTGGTTCACGGTGACGTTCACGGTGCCGTGCACTGCGGCATAGTTGACCGTGTCTGTGGGCGTGAACGTAACCGCCTCCGCTTGCGTTCCGGTGGGCGGAGTAGCGGTCGGCGAGTCAAAGGCAAAGGCCCCGGGAACCGGATTGCTGTTGAACGTGGCCGAGCCTCCGGTGAGCGTGGAAGAGGACAGCATCTGGCCGTAAGTGATTGCGCTTGCATTCGGCCAGGTGACGGTTGGCGCGGCCTTGGTGATTGTGAGCGTGCCCGGAGTATTCGTTACCGCGTAGTTGCCCAATTTCGAATTCGGATCGTTGAGCGTAGCGGTAATTGGATACGGGCCGACCGGCGAACTTGAGGTCGCGGTTGTGGAGTAGGTTGCCGTAATGCCGTCGCCGTTGACGACCCCCGTGAGAGTGCCGGTGAGAGTCGGGAGCGTGCTTCCGAGTGTCATCGTCTGGTTGTTGACGGTGACTGTGAGCGGCGCGGCGGTGACGGTGAGCGAAACGGTCTTGGTGGCGATTGCGTAGTTCGTCGCGTCATCCGGCGTGAAGGTGGCTTGCAGCGTGTGCGGGCCGGCGGCGAGTACGGTTCCTGCGGCGGGCAAGTACGCAATTAAGCCGGGTATTCCTGCCGACGCGTTCAGCTGCGTCGCGCTCAGTGCGGTGCCGTAAACGATGTTGGCAGGCGCCGCCCACGTAATGACGGGCGTGACCTGGTTCACGGTGACGCTGACAGTGCCGTGGACGACGGCATAGTTGGTTGCGTCGGTCGGAGTGAAGGTGACAGGCTGGGACGCGGTGCCGGCGTTGGGAGCGGTGGTCGGCGAGTCAAAGGTAAAGGTTCCCGGAACGTTGGTCGAGTTGAAGACGGCCGAACCACCCGTGAGCGTAGAGGAGGACAGCGTCTGCCCGTAGGTGATGGCGCTGGCCGTGGGCCAGGTGACCGTCGGAACCGCAGCGAAGGTAGCGGTAATGGACTTTGACGAGGTCATCTTGACCGAACAGGTGGTCCCGTCCGTGGAGACCGAGTCGCAGCCGGTCCAGCCGTTGATGCTGGAGTTCGCACCAGCGGCCGCAGTGAGCGTAACGATGACTCCCGGATAGTAGCCGGCCGAGCATGAAGTCGGGCAGTTGATTCCCGCAATGGAGCTCGTGACTGTCCCGGTCCCGGCGCCGGCCGTTGCGACAGTGAGTGTGTACTGGGTGAGGATCTCCCATGCGCCGCGCCCGTGGGTTCCGACGGCGAGAAGGTGGAGCTTGTTGTTCAGCTCGAGGTCCAGTCCCTGCGCGTTAGGCAGGCCCGTTCCGAACTGCGACCAGGAGTCATAGGGATAGACCGATTTGTAGACACCGGATTCGGTCGAAACATACGCGGTGCGCTGCATGTCGAAGGCGACCTGCACGCCCCACACAGGCTGGTTGGGCAGATTGTTGGTGATATCCGTCCAGTTCGCGCCCTCGTTCGTGGTCATGAATACGTGTTGGGCGCCGGCGGTGTAGTTGCTCGTCACAGCGAATGCGCTGTGGCCGGTAGCGTCGTTTGGATCGACAGAGATCTGGTTGACCCTGCATCCCTGGGAGAACCCGGCGGGGTCGGTATTGCATGTGGGCAGGTCGACCTCCGTCCAGGTGGTCGACGCTCCATTTTCCTGCGCCACAAAGATCTGGCTGCCGAGAGCGAAACTGCCTCCGGTGGCGACGTAGACCAGCGCGGGATTCAGGCCGTTCACGGGAGAGAGCGCAATGCTGTCGATCGCAGTGTCGTTCGGATTGAAGTTGTTTACTCCGGGCGAGCCGATCTGGCTCCACGCGTCTCCGCCATTGGTGGTGTCGTTAACGAAGTCGGTTCCATAGAGAACGTGATCGCCATTCGTCGGATCCACCGTGTAGGGCACATAGAAGTCGTTGATCTCGGCGGCGAGCTTCGGAGCAACGGCGATCCCGGTAGTAATGTCATTAAACGATCCAGCCGCGCAGTTGTCGTCGGACCGCGTAAGAGATACGCCGAAGTACTCCGCATAGCATCGCGCGGGATTTGTCTGGCTGATGTTCGCCAGGCCGCCATCCCCGCCCTGTACCTGGACCCAGATGGGATTGTCGCTGTAGAGCTCGGTGCCGTTGTCCTGGCTTCCGCCGATGACGGTCCCGATCGCAGTTGGGTGCAGGCCGATTCCCTGGAACTGGATGGTGTTCAGGTTGCTGTTGAGGTCGGTCCAGCTGCCGCCGCTTGCGGGGTCATAGCGGAATATGCCGCCGTCATTGCCGTCGATCATGCGGTTGTTGGAATCGAATGCAATGGCGTGGTTGTCGGTATGGGGCGCGACGCTATTGACGATGGAGATGTCGGTCCAATGTGCGCCCAGGTCGGATGAGGTAATGATGGCCTGCAGGCCTTCAGGTACACTGCCGTAATTTTCCACGCCCGCGCAATATACGATTCCGTTCGCGTCGACGTTGACGGCGATGTCATACCATCCCTGGCCGGCCCCGCCATTCTCGCCGCCGAGGAAGTCGGGGGTGCCGGCGGTCAAATTTGTGAACGTCGGCGTCGCCGCGTCGGCATTGTCGGAGCGGACGAAGTAAGAAAGCCCGCCGTTACCGTAGACTCCCGACTGGGCGACTGCGACATACAGGACATGACTGCCCGCCGTCTTGGCCGCGGGGGAGACTGCAAGAGCAATTCTTCCCATCGCGGGCTCGGCGCCGGAAGGCGCGTTCGTAAGCACGCTCCATGTGGTTCCGCTGTCCGTTGAGCGATACACGGCATTTGAAACTGCATAGAAGGGGTCGGCGAGAGCCGCGTAGACGATGTTTGGCGTATTCGGATCGACGACAACCGACGACCAGGGAGTGCCGGCGTCCAGTGCATCGGCAGCGGTTACATTGGTCCAGGTGGTGCCGCCATCGGTTGTCTTGTAAATGCCGAAGTTGCCGATGGCGCCCGAGACTCCATTCTGCGAATAGCCACCCACTGCGGCATAGGCGATGTTCTCGTTGGTCGGATCGACGGAAATCTGTCCAATAACATTCCCTGTGAACGCCCCGCCCGCCGTGGCGAGAGACCAGTTTTGGCCGCCGTCGTTCGAGACCAGGATTCCGTAGCCGTGATTGCTGTCGCCGGAGTTGTTGGCCTCGCCCGTCCCGGCATAGATCTTCAGGTGGTCCGTAGGGGCAACGGCAATCGCGCCCATGGCCAGCGTGACCTGGGAATCGGTCAGCGGAGTCCACGTTGTGCCGCCGTCGACGGTCTTCCACACGCCGCCGCCTGCAGCCGCCTCATAAATAGTCTTTGGATCGAGCGGGTCAACCGCAATTCCCGTCACGCGCCCGCTCACCAGGTCCGCCGTGGGGGAATTAAATCCGTTGTCGTTCAGCGATGCCGGGCCAAGGGCAGTCCACGTACTTGCGTTTACCGATCCGCTGGGGCCGGCGCCCATCCTGGGCCCGGGCGCCGAGGAACCGGGCGCGGGAGGCTTGAGCGACCAGGGTGTCGGAGGCAGCACCGGACTCGGGTGCGGATGTCTCTGAACCTGCTGGGCAGTTGCCGGCGAGATGCTGAGCGAGAGTACCAGGGCGGCAAAAAACCCAGTGATTGCGGCTGCGAAGGCCATGCGGCGAGAGCTGGACGGCATTTTCATTACGAACTCCTGTGGGTACGGCGGGTAAAGACATCAGAGACCGCGAACGGGATACGTGGGCCCGTGTGAAGCTCAGGCGGAGTGAAAACAAAGTGACTTTTTGAGGGGCAAGAATGCGGGGAACGGGGGGCGGGCAGGGGCCGGAGCCGGCGCCCAGACGAACGGATTGCTGGCGCCGCTGATCCGCCGAAGGCACAACGCGCGAGTTTACGGGAGACAGCCTGGGACATTGCGCACCAAGAACAACACAACTGAACTCTGCCATCCGGATCTAAATGAACCACTTATGTCCGGTAAGCAACCTCAGATCTCCCCCGCGGGGGCATCCCGAAACGACTTTCTTCCTTGGAACAGGCCCTCGGTCTTGCACAGCCGATACAAGGGGAGCACCCAGCCGCGAACAGCTCGGAAAGCAATTTCAATTAAGGGAAGACCGAGGAGAGTTTAGCACGCGGACGAGTGCTGTCAGCAACAAGATTCGGTCGGCCCGATCGGCCCCGGCGGGGAGCGCCTCGACCAGCGGGTATGATCGGAGAGTCCGATGAACTGAAATCCTGATCGCGGGAGAGTGTGCGCGGTGGATGATCTTGTCGCGGAATCGGAGGTTCGTATCGAGACAAATCAAGGGCTGGACAGGCGCGCCCGAGTCGCCATCGATCTCGGCGCCGAAAGTTGCCGCGTCTCGCTGTTGCGGTGGCACGATAGCGTTCCGCGGATCGAGCTCATCCATCGCATCCCCAACGGGCCGGTCGAGAGCGGTGGAGCGCTCACATGGCCGCTCGATGCGATCCTGGCGGGACTTGACGAAGGATTGCGCAGGGCCGCTGAAAGCGCGCCGGAGGGAGTGGCCTCAATAGGCGTGGATGGCTGGGCCGTGGATTATGTACGCCTTGCAGCAGACGGAAAGCCGCTGCATGCTCCCTTCTGCTACCGGGATGAGCGCACCGTCGCTGCGAAGGAGATGGCCGACGCATTCATCGATCCGCAATGGCTGTTCCGGCATACGGGCGCGCAGCCTCTCAGGATCAACACGCTATATCAGCTGTTCGCCGACGCCGAAAGCGGAATCGACACCCACGCGCCGTGGATTTGCCTGCCGGAGTACGTTCTGCACCGGCTCGGGGCGCAGCGCGCAGCCGAGCACACGAACGCAACGCACACCGGGCTGGTGGACCTCGACACCGGTGCCTGGTCCGAACCGCTGATCGAGCGGCTCGAGGTCCCGCGGGAGACGCTTTCGCCCATCGTGGCTGCAGGATCAGTGATCGGCAAGCTGAGCGGCGAACTCAGCCGGCTGCCTGCCTTTCGCGACACGAACCTGGTCGCGCCTGCCTGCCACGACACCGCCTCCGCCATCGCCGGGATCTCCTCCGCCATGGACCGGACCGCTTACATCTGCTCCGGAACCTGGTCGCTAGTTGGCACGCTCATTGACAAGCCATGCACGCTGCCCGAGGCAATGGACAAAGGCTTCACCAACCAGGGCGCGGCGGGAGGCGGGTTCCTCTTCCACGCGAACGTGAACGGCATGTGGATTCTGAAGCAGTGCATGGAGAGCTGGCGCGCGGACGGCCGCGGCTTCGAGCTGGACGCATTGATTGCGCAGGCTGCTGAATGCGGCAGCATTCCAGGCACAGTGCCCGTTGACGCGCCCGACTTGCTGCTCGCCGGAGAAATGCCGCAGCGCCTGAACCGGCAGTTGCAGCTCGCCGGTTGCGCGGAGATCCCCGACGTGGCCGGCAACGAGCCCCTGTTTGCCCGCGTGATCTTCGAGAGCCTGGCAAGCCGCTACGCGACCGTGTTGCGCAGCCTCGAAGAACTGCTCGCACTCAAGCTCGAACGCATTCACATCCTCGGCGGCGGCAGCCGCAATCGTCTCCTCACGCAGCTGACAGCTGAGCGCACCGGCTTGCCGGTAGAAACAGGACACACCGAGAGCTCGACCGTCGGGAATTTTGCAGTGCAGCTGGCAAGTGCCGAGGGCGTGACGCGCGAAAGTGTGCGGCAATGGGCAGGACGGCTGAAATAGTACCTCCGCTCACCGTGCGGGCCATTCAGGTTTGCTCGCTCCCAGGTACACCACAGGGCGCTCCCAGAAGGCCTTCGTCCTGCTGTACTCAATGACCGGCGCCATGTGCGTGAGCGTGCCGAGGCCTGTTTCGGTTTCGATCAGCACCGCCGACTTGTTGACCTCATCGATTGCGGCTGTTGGACGTGTGGACGAAGCAAGGCCTTCCTGCAACCTGCCCGTCAGCTTTTTGCGGCGCTCGTCCATCGCCACTTCGCCCAGGTCCTGGTAGTACATCGCAGTGCGGCAAAGGGCGACACGCACGTGGTAACTGCCGCCTTCCTTCGCCCGGCGGATGAGCGCGGCCAAAACACCCAGAGCGCCAAGGTAGCCTGTGCCGTAGTCAGTCAGGTAGATCGGGGGCGCCACCAGCGGTGAATCCTCGCTGCCGTGATCGATCATCACGCCTGTCGCGGCCTGCGCGAGGTTATCCCAACCCTTTCGCAGCGCCCACGGGCCGACGTGGCCGTAAGCGGATTCGCTGAGATAAATCAGCCCGGGACGAAGCTGGGCCAGGCGGCGCGCGGAGAATCCCCGCTTGTCCATGCGGCCCGGGGCGTAGCCTTCCACGACGACGTCACAGCCGTCCTTGACCAGGTCATTGAACCTGTCGATGTCGCGCGGCGTGTCCAGATCGAGGAAGCACGCCAGCTTGCCGAAGCCGGTATCGATCCAGTTCGTGGCGACGCGTTCGAGCTTATGGCAGGCGATATGAAGCACGTCTGCGCCCTGTTCGGCCAGGCAATTGCCAACCATCGGAGCCGCGATGATGTGCGTGTGGTCGAGAATGCGAATGCCGGAGAGCGGACGTTCAGCCGGGGTGAAGGGCTCCGGCGCGCTGTCCCCAATCTTCTCAATGGTGATGACCGGAATCCCCAACAGGGCTTTGCCCTGCGGATGCCTGCGCCATTCGGCGCGGGTGCGATGAACGGTGCCGCAGAGATTGTGGTGCGCCACGGCTTCTTCAAGCGCAAAGGAATCCCACTTCATATAGGCTTCGCGGCACGCGGCGTCGTTGTTCGCGCAGTCCAGGAGATCGAGCATCGCGAGCTCGAGGTGCCGCGTGGTCGTCGTGGCCTCGAAAAAGCGCCCATCCGCGCAGAGGTGCGTCAGGCCCGAGGAATTGAACGGCGCGGTAAGGATGATCGGATAGCCATTCTGCTTTAGAAAGTTCACGCGATGGAGCGCCTGCACAGCGTGCAAGCGGTTCACGGTGATGTCCTGTTCCTCGCCGCCGCGCATTCTACTTATCTGCGCGACAGCCGTGCCGATGGCGCCGAACGTGGCCGCGGTGCCCTCCGCGAGGTAATACGGAGAGTCGTAGACGGGGTCTGTCGGGCCGGTGAAATGAATCTGGCCCCCGGCATCCTTGGGATCGAGCCCGACGGTCGCCATCAAGTCCGAATAGAACTTCATCTGCCGCTCTTCGTTCATCGTGTTCAGTCGTTCTTCGCGTTCGACGTCATACGTGAGCGATCGGTCCCGCATATTCAGCCTCCGTTACCCTCGTCGAGTTTCGATCGACATGGGCCTACTCGTCCCAATGCTCCAGGACTCGCGTCTGGATTTCTTTGGGGACGTTGTGGGCGAAATCAGAGCATTGCAGATTTCCATGGAGAGGCAGCAGGCAGTTCAACACTTCGACCGGACCGGCCACATTCAATTTGCTCGCGCTGACATCGCCTCCCGTCACCACTTTGAATTCATACATCGGCTCCACCGGATTGGCCGGCTGGTCTTCAAGAACGAAACGCCCGTTGGCCGGATGACACCGGCTTTGCCAGGCCCAGACGAGATCTCGCAGATCGCTGAGGTCGATGTCGTCGTTACAGACGAGGACGCGAGTGACACGTTGCGTGCCGTGCGTCGCCTTGACGATCTCGGCGATGCGCCGGCACAGGTCGTTAGCCGAAAGCTTGGTGCGCCGTGACCAGTCGTCGGGCACCGAGAATGCGAGCAGGTGCTCTGCGGCTTCCGGTACGCCCCATGCGGAGGTAATCGGCAGCCCGGCCTCGCGCAGAAGTCGAAGGCTCACCGCCGCTCCGGCGACAGGCGTGATAGTGTGGTCCTCTTCAACGGGCTTGCCCGCCGAACAGACCGGCAGAATCGGATTGTTCCTGTGGGTGATTGCGGTGACGTGGTAGACGGGCAAGTTGAATTTCTCGGTTTGCAAATAGCCGTGATATTCGCCCATAGGCCCCTCGAGCGCAGTCTCATCGAGGGATACGTGGCCTTCGATCACGATTTCGGCGCTGGCGGGAACCTGCAGGTCCACCGTTTTGCACTTGACGAGTTTGAGGGGCTCGCCGAAGAGGGCGCCCAGGAACCCGGCTTCATCGACACCGTCGGGCAACGGCATTCCACCGGCGTAGATTGCCGCCGGCTCGGCGCCCTGGACCAGGGCGAAGGGCATGGGTTCGCCGCGTTCCTTCCATTGCTTGAAGATCATGCCGTTGTGTTGATATGGGGCGATGGGCCCGCTCAAACGCTTGCCGTCGAGCACCATTCCGCGTGCGATGGACCAGTTCGTCCACTTTCCGTCCGGGCTGCGGAGCACCCAGCAGCCGAGAGTGTTGAAGTAGCGGCCGCCGTCGCCGGCGTGAATCAGGGGAGTCGGAAATATCTCCAGGCTCGCCTTGTCTCCGGTCAGCACGTTTTCCTGGCATTCGCCGCGCTCGACCACGACCGGCGGGATCGGGGCGGCCGCCATGGCGCGCGCCAGAGCTTCGACGATGTCGAGTGGCTTCGTCTCGGCGGGCAGGCCCAGCGCCAGCGCTACACGAGCCATCCTGGCTTGCGGCAGCGAGCTGTAGGATAATGGCGCCCCAAGCACGCGATAGCCGGAATAGCCGCGGATATTGGTGAACAACGGCGCGGGCGCGTAGATTTCGTATGTCCGGCGGATAATTGCGCCGATCTCCAGGTTGGTGTCGACCTCCCGTTTCACCTCTCGAAGGTCACCCAAATCCGCCAACGCGTGCAGATAGTCGCGCAGGCTGGTGAAGTGCGTTCCACCGCCCAGCGGGCTCTGGCTTTGTGATGGCTTTGGCTGAGAAACTGCGCTGGCCATGTCTGCTCCTCGATGGAACCGGGTGGAGAAAAGTTGAATGCAAAGGGTCCCTCGCCGATCTTCTTTGCGAAAGGACTTCCGGGGCGGCGTGCGCACCACGAATCTAATCCCGAAATGCGGTCCAATTACCTGTCAACTCTGCTAGTCGAGGTGAAGAAACTTCAGACGACTGCGACTTTGCTCGAAGTTTCACAGACCAGGACCCGTGGAATTTGGCGCGTCCCCGCAGCGGTGCACTCATAACAAGACAGAAAAACCCCGGCACAATCGGCCGGGGTTCTTCATGTCGAACTGCGAACCGCTCGATCTAGAAGATGAACTTCCCTCCGAACCACCACTGACGCTCGCCGCCGCTGCCGCCAAGCGACGCATTGGTCACCGCAAGCGTCCCGGTGATCTTGCCGAAGTTCGAGTTGTTGTAGTCCGATGTCGGGTTGCCGAAATGCGGCGTGTTGGTCACTCCAAAGCAATCGGCCTCAAACTGGAAGACGTACCGCTCGGTGATGTGGAAGTCGCGGAACAGGCTCGCATCAAGACCAAAATACCCCGGCCCGCGTACGATGTTACGGCCCGCAATGCCCAGCACTGCCGGTGTGGTGACGCGCGCAAACGCCGCGGGATCGAAGTAGCTGCACGTCGTGTCGCCGCGCGTGCATTTGCTCGGGTTCTGGTTCGGCAACCCCTTCGGCAGGTGGATCGGACCCACGATGTTCACGGTCTGCGTGTTGCCCGGAGCGTTCAGGTTCGAAGCTCCGGCGCCGCTGTCCGTAATGGTGAATGGCGTTCCGCTCAGCGCGCTGAGCACGCCTCCCAGCGTCCATCCTCCTGCGATATATGAGGCCACGCCGCTCTGCAGCCAGCGCTGCCCCTTGCCGAACGGCAGCGTGGCAGACCAGTAAGTTTCGAAATTGTGGGTACGGTCGAATCCCGCGACCGCCCTGTTCTTCGGCAGGTACGCCGGATACGGGAACAGGATGAAGCTGATCTCCTCGTTGTCTTCGTAGTCGATCGACTTCGAATACGTGTAGACCACACCCACCAGCGAGCTGTTGTGGAACCGCCGCGTGAGCTTAGTCTGCAGCGCGTCGTAGTAGTTGTTGCCGAACGGAATGAGCTGATTGACGTCGGACCAGCTTCCTCCGAACTCCTTGTTCAGGATGCGTCCTGCTGTGCCGCCCCCGCCGGGCGCCGGGTTGGCGTTCTTATTCGTCAGGGGGCGAATGGCGCGCGACCCGACATAGCCCGCATTCAAAACCCAGTTGTGGAACTGCTGCTCCACCGTGCCATTCCACGTGTGAATGTAGCCGCGCCGGAAGTCGAGAGGAATGGTCGTCGTGCTCACGCCATTCGGAAGCGGGATCATCCCCGAGCTGGTGTCGGGCAGCGGAATCTGCACGATGCCGACGGGGACGCTGGAGTACGGCCCCACGGCGTTCTGCCCCGTGAGGCTCGCAGCCGGCGCAAACTGCGAGTAGCTCACAGCGCCTCCCGTAGCCTGGCCTGTGAAGGACGAGATCGTGTCAGCCGGATACGCATTGCGAAGGAAGCGCCAGTTATTCGAATCTGCGCTCAGCCCGTAGCCAAGCCGCAGAACCGTGTTCGGCAGCGCGTGATAAGCAATGCCGACTCTCGGCAGGAACAGGCCCGCGCCGGTCTTCACATGATTGTCCCGGGGCACGCCGCCATTGCCGCCAATGAGCACCTGCATCGTTGAGATGTCGAGCACGCGCGCGCCCTTGCCGTGGTCGCTGTAGGCCATTGGGTAGTACTCCCACCGGAGGCCGTAGTCGATGTTCAGCTTGGGCGTGGCCTGCCATTGATCGCGCGCATACGCGGCCCACTGCCACCAGCGCAGCGCAATCGTGTTCGAGTCCTGTATGGCTTTGCCGCTCTGGTCCTCGAGGCCGAGCAAAAAATCCGCGTACGAGTTGAACTGCAGAGTCGTCGGCGGATCGGTCGCCGTGCACCCGCTGTTCGACGTCGCAGACGGACAGGTCACTTGCTCAGTCGCCGATCCGTTGGCAAGAAAACTCCCGCGCGCCGTCTGGAACGATCCGCCCTGCGGCTGGAAGTGATTCAGCTGCGTATGATCGCCTTCAAATCCAAAGCGAAACTGGTGCGGGCCCTTCAGCCAGCTCAGGTTCGCATTTCCGACATATTGGTTGTCGCGGAATTCGAACGGATTGCCGGTGTTGGGATTGCCGAGGTTCGAATACGTATTGAACTGGAAGGCGGGAATGCCCCAGTACAGCATGTTGGTGGGGTCGTTTGTGCCGGGAATCTTGAGCACGTCGAGGCCGAAGGCCTTGTTCGCCGTGATGTCCACGTCCTGGGCCTTGAGGTGCTGCCGTGTATAGCCGGCGTTCGCGTCCATGAAGAGCGTCGGCGAGAAGGCATACGTGGCTCCCAGGCCGACGATATAGATCTTCGTGTACGCATTCCCGTTCTGGCCGCCCAGCGTGGCATTGCCGCCCGCGGGCCCCAGCGCCGGAGGATCGAAGATGTCGCCGTTGGAAAAGCTGAACCGCCCGAAGACCGTCGACTTCTGCCCCGGCACCCAGCTGATCTTGGCGTCATAGTTATCGCGGTGGAAGAACCCCTTTTGGAGGTCGAGATAGTTGCTGGTTGTGCCCGGCTGATTCGGCGCTGGAATGAGCGAAGCCATCGTAAGCGCCGCCGGATCCGCAGCGGACAAGCAAAGCGTGTCCGCGACGCCGTTGCACGAGATCGGCGCGCGGCCGCTGCCGTTGGCGTTGCCCGTGCGCGGGTCGTAGATGTGCACCGGATTGCCGCTCTTGTCCACGGCGAGGCCGCGAAAATCGAAGAACCCGGCCTGCTTCGCGTTGCTGTACTGCAGGCCTCCCGCCGGAACGGTCTGCGGGTTGCCGCCGCTCGGCGCCTGCGTCTGCCGCGTTGACTCCCAATCGCCGAAGAAGAACACCTTGTTGCGCTTGATGGGCCCGCCCACCGCGCCGCCGAACTGGTTGAAGATGTTGAGCGGGCGCCGGAATCCCGGCGGGTTGAAGTAGTTCAGGTTCTTGAGCGCGTTGTCGGTGTGGAACTCGTGCAGGTCGCCGTGGAACTGGTTGGTGCCGGTCTTGATCTGCACGTTGACCACGGCTCCGTTTACCATTCCCTGCTCCGCGTCAAAGGAGTTGGTGGCCACATTGACCGTATCAATCGAGTCCGACGGAGGAACGTAGGCCACATTGTTCGGCAGCCACGGGTACGCGTCGAGAATTCCGTCGATGCGCGTGTCGTTGCCCTGCGATGACTGCCCGTTCACGTTGCTCGTCATCGCGCGCGAGGGGTTCCCCGCCGCGGAGTTGTTCTCCATCGGCAGAGTGGCCCCCGGAACGATGCGGTACAGCTGTTGAAAGCTCTTGCCCTCGGACGAGATCGACGGCAGCGTCTGCAACTCGGTGCTCGTCAGATCCGTGTGCACATCGGCGCGCTCGGTCTGCAGCACCGGCGGAGCGGCCGTCACGGTAATGTTCTGCTGCACCTGCGCAACCAATACCTTCTCGTCGAGGCTTCGAGCGCTGTTCGCGTTGACGCGAACGTTATCGGTCTCCACCGAAGTGAAGCCCTGCGCCGCCACCGTCACCTTGTAGTTGCCGGGCAGCAGTTCGTTGAAACGGTAGAGGCCGGCAGCATCGGTTGTCGCCTCGCTTTTAGTCCCCTTGCTCATCTCTTCGGCCGTAACAGTGGCGTTGGGAACCACCGCGCCGCTCGGATCCGTCACCGTGCCCGAAAGAGAACCATAAAGCACCTGACACCGCACATTCCTGGGCCCTGCCAGAATAAGTGCGAGAACAATGACAATGCCGGCAATTGCCGGAACGATGTGAATGGATTTTGCATGCGATGCAAACATGATTACCTCCTATTGAAATGAAGGGAAATCGAGCTTTCCGCAGAGCGCTGTGCGGCCGTACGAATCTGCCGCCAGCTGGGAAACACTACGCAGCCAGGCAAGGGCGCATTTTGTGCGCGCCTCGAACTATATCGAGACGGGAGTTACATGTCAATAACCAGTTGATCGATTTATCAAAGAGTTACTGGAGATTCTACTGGTTCGGCTGACTGGAATTAGAGCGGTACAGTTTGCCATCGCCAAGTACATGCCGCCTGGCCTGGCGAACTTCCGTTACCGTCAGCCACGGCCGGCCGGACAACTTCATTGCTTTGAGTCCGCATCCAACATAGAACGATTCAGTGTGCAGGCCCGCTAACGGATACGGCCGCATGGAGCCGGGAAAGCCAATTCATGTCGAACTCCCCCATGAGCGAGGCCGTCGCCTCCTCGCCCATAAGCGAGGCGCCCGCCTTGCCTGACTTTATCGACTTTCCGCGCTCAATCTTCGCAGGTGGTGGGGAGATGGGCGCGCACATGAGCGCCCTCGACTGGTCGCAGACGCCGCTCGGCCCTGTTAATGACTGGCCGCAGAGTCTCAAAACCACGGTGAGCATCTGCCTGGCTTCGCGCTTTCCCATCGTTGTGTACTGGGGTCCCGAGTACGTCGTTCTGTACAACGATGCTTATAGCCAGATCCTCGGCAGCAAGCACCCGTGGGCGCTCGGGCAGACGTGCCGGGTCTGCTGGGCCGAAATCTGGGACACGATCGCCCCCATGCTCGATAGCGTGCAGGCCACCGGACAGGCTACATGGTCGCGCGACCTCCTGCTCATGCTGAAACGGTTCGGGTATCCCGAGGAGTGCTATTTCTCCTTCTCGTTCAGCCCGGTGCGGGTGGAAAGCGGAGCCGTTGGCGGTGTGTTCACGGCAGTTATCGAGTCTACGGAAAAGGTGATAGGCGGGCGCCGTCTTCAGACGCTTCGCGATCTTGCGGCCCAGGCCGTCGCCGCGACGGCCGAGCAGGATATTTGGCAAATCACCGCCGCTACGCTTGCCGAAAATGCCCGCGACATCCCGTTAGCGGTGCTCTGCGAGGCCTCGGAAGAGAGCCTTCGCGTAGCCGCCGCTGCCGGAATCGACACCGCGCATCCGCTATGTGATGCCCTCGCGCGTCCGGGGTCGGACCTGCACCGTGAAGCAATGCTGGCGCTGAAGTCTGGGCAGCCGGCAGAGGTGCACAATCTGAATTCACTGTTTGCCGATCTCCCAACCGGGCCGTGGGATTCGCCTCCGCATTCCGCGATGATGCTGCCCATCGCGGCGCCGGGCCAGCGGCCTTCGGGACTGCTGCTCGCAGCCGCCAGCCCTGCCAAGAAAGTTGACGGCGCATATCGCACCTTCTTCGACCAACTCGCCCAGCAAGTCACGGCCTACAAGCTGATCGAAGAGAAAAACGAGCGGCTGCGCTTTTCGCACATCGGCCTGCAGAGGCTGGCAGCAATCATCGATTCCTCCGACGACGCCATCATCAGCAAGGACCTCAATGGAATCGTCACCAGCTGGAACCCCGGCGCCGAGAAGATGTTCGGCTACAAGGCCGAGGAGATGAACGGCCGGCCCATCGTCACGATCATCCCGCCCGATCTGCAAAGGGATGAGGAGCGCATTCTCGCCACCATCGCCCGCGGCGAGCGCATCGACCACTTTGAAACCGTTCGCGTAACCAAGTCGGGCCAGCCAATCGAGGTGTCGCTCACCATCTCGCCTGTGCGCGATGAATCGGGCAGGATCATCGGCGCGTCCAAAATCGCGCGCGACATCACGCAGCGCAACAAGACCGCGCGCATGATGCACATGACGGAAAAGCTCGCCTCCGTCGGCCGACTCGCAGCAACCATCGCTCACGAAATCAACAACCCGCTCGAAGCCATCGCAAACCTTGTCTATCTCGCCAGAGTCAACTCTGGCGAAGACACCATTCGCGTGTACCTCAGTCAGGCCGAAGAAGAGCTCTCGCGCGTCTCGCTGCTCACGCGACAGACGCTCGGTTTCTATCGCGAAACCAAAGGCATGCGCGCTCTCGACCTCGAATCTCTCATCGCGCCGCTGGTTGCCGTATTCGTGCCCCGCGCGCGCAACAAGGCGGTTACGATTGAGCCCGCGTTCCGCGATGCGCCTGAGATCCAGGCCGTCCCCGGCGAAATCAGGCAGCTCGTCGCCAATCTGCTCAGCAACAGCATCGACGCGGTCCCGCAGGAAGGGCGCATCCGAGTTCGCGTCTCCCCGGCCACCGAGCGCAGCGAAAGAGGCCGCAGCGGCGTGCGCATCACCGTCTGCGATAACGGCCCGGGAATTCCCGCCGCGCTGCGGACTCATCTGTTCGAACCGTTCTTTACCACCAAGCGCGACGTGGGCACGGGCCTCGGCCTGTGGGTCTGCAAGAGCATCGTCGAAAAACACGACGGCACAATTCGCCTGAAGAGTTCTACTGAACCAGGCCGGAGCTGGACTTTGTTCACCGTGTTCCTTCCGTTGCAACCAGATAAAGACGCGGCCGAGCCCGATGTCCCTCCGGACTTCAGCCTCAGCAGCCTCGGACGCATGTAGCGTAAGGCGCGATCCACGCCCTCATTCGAGATAGAAACGCCCGCCCGCGCTGATCCGGGGCTGCGCATCATCCTCGCCTCTATGAGAAACTTGAAGAGTACGCGATTTTTTTGCCTTAACCCATCTTCATCCGGCCCGGCCTTTTCCGGCTCTTGAGTCGAACCCTCGCCGCGGCCCACCTCAGGAATCAGATTCGAATGTTGAGTGTAAGCAATGTAACCATGCGCTACGGCTCGAAGGTGCTCTTCGAGGAAGTGAGCGTGTCCTTTGTCCCCGGGCGCCGCTACGGCCTCACCGGCCCCAATGGATCCGGCAAGTCCACGTTCATGAAGATCCTCACCGGCGAGCTCGACGCGCAAAAGGGCAACGTCGTGCGCCCGCGCAAAATGGGCGTCCTCCGCCAGGACCAGTTCGCCTTCGACGCATACCGCGTCATCGACACCGTCATCATGGGCAACAAGCCGCTGTGGGCCGCTCTCGAAGAGCGCGATCGCATCTACGAGAAATCCGAGATGACAGACGAGGACGGCATGCGCCTCGGCGAGCTCGAGGGCGTCATCGGCGACGAGGACGGCTACACCGCCGAGTCCGACGCCGCCGTCCTCCTGGACGGCCTCGACATTCCCGAGCCGCTGCACAGCCGCAAGATGGGCGAACTCCAGGGCGGCCAGAAAGTCCGCGTGCTCCTCGCGCAGGCGCTCTTCGGCAAGCCAGAAGCGCTGATGCTCGACGAGCCCACCAATTACCTCGACCTCGATTCGATCCACTGGCTCCAGGACTTCCTGAACAGCTACGACGGCACGCTGCTCACAATTTCGCACGACCGCCACTTCCTCAACTCCGTCACCACGCACACCGCCGACATCGATTACCAGACAATCATCACCTACACCGGCGGCTACGACGACATGGTGATGCAGAAGACGCAGATCCGCTCCACGCTCGAGCAGCAGAACGCCCAGCGCGAGAAAAAAATTGCACAGCTCAATGAATTCATCGCCCGCTTCGCCGCCGGCACGCGCTCGTCGCAGGTCACCAGCCGCCGCAAGGAAGTCGAGCGCCTGCAGACCAACGAGCTCGCGCGCTCCAACATCCAGCGCCCGTTCATCAAGTTCGATCAGGTGCGCCCCAGCGGCAAGCACGTGCTCGAGTTCAAGCACATCACCAAGTTCTACCCAACAAATTCCGATACAGCCCTCAAGGTGCTCGACGGCTTCACCGCCAATGTGCTGCGCGGCGAAAAAGTCTGCCTCATGGGCCGCAATGGCGCAGGCAAGACCACGCTGCTGAAGAGCCTTCTCAACAACTACCCCGGCTTAAGCGATTCCGAATTCACGCTCGACAACGGCGCCATCTTCTGGGGACACGAAGCGCAGATCGGCTACTTCCCGCAAGACGTCGCCACGGTCATCGATGCCGACAAGGACCCCAGCCTCACCGTCTCCGAGTGGCTCCATCGCTGGAAGCCCGACGCGCACATGGAGGACATCCGCGGCATCCTCGGCCAGATGCTCTTCTCCGGCGAAGAGGGCGAAAAGCCCATCAAGGCGCTCTCAGGCGGCGAGCAGGCGCGCCTCGTCTTCTGCAAGCTCATCCTCACCAAGCCCAATTTCCTCATCTTCGACGAGCCCACCAACCACCTTGACCTCGAAGCCATCAACGCGCTCAACATCGCGTTGCAGCGCTACGAAGGCACAGTCCTCCTCGTAACGCACGACCACGATCTCATCGACGAAGTGGCGACGCGCCTTTGGATCTTCAACGAAGGCCAGATCGAAGACTTCCAGGGCCCCTACGAAGAGTGGAAGGGCAAACACAGTTGATGCAGTCTGCCGCTTGCCCCCAATCGAGAGCAACCGGCGCTACAGGCTCTGCACCTGCACCATGCCGGGGATGGCGGCGATAGCGGCGCGGTCGCGAATGTCCACGGGTAACCGGCAGCCGGGGGACGGGAAGCGATACCGCGTTCCGGAGATCGGGCCATTCACCGTTATTGCGGTCTTGCCGGAGTATTGGAAGTAGACGATGGCGCTGCGCCGTGGCGCCGGCATGCGCGCAGTCGGGGATCCTTCAGCGATCGGGAAAGACGTCCTGCTCTGAGAGATTGCCATCCTGTTTTTGCCGCAGCACATCGGGGATCTCCTTGTCTTCGAAGTACAGCGCCGGCGGGCTCGACCTCTCCCGCGCCGTCGCGCGTTCCAGCAGTGCGGCCGCACCTGAGAGCGCAGGCCACAAAAGCAGCCGCTCCTTCCAGCCGTGGCCCACAACCCACGCGAATGGCGCCGCAACCCACACGCTCAGGCAGTAAAAACAATCCGCCATCTGGCCGAGCATTCCATTGCCTAGCGTGCGCCGGAAGAGCGCCAGCAGATTCCATGGGCCGTCCTCGGCGTGCAGCAGATGTGTGATCCGCCACACGCCGAGAATCGCCAGAATCAGCCAGTAGAAGCGCATCGTCGGCTGTGTTTTCGGTTCTTATGGCCTCGTGAACGGAATCAGGCGGCCGTCGAATTCCCGACAGCCGCCTGCTCCGGGTCACTCACGATTTGAAGACCGTAAAACTCATCTCGGTCAGGTTGTAGTAGCCGTTGGAGTCAATTCCGTAGTAGCAATTGACTATGTTGCGCTTATAGACCCAGAGTTGCAACTGGTAGCAGCAGGTCACCGGGAAGAGCGCTCCAACGGTCGTGGTTAGTTTGAGGGTGCCCCCATACCAATACGGAGCAGTGGCTCCCTGCAGTGTGTTCGGCGGGTTCACCAGGATGGCCGAACCGTAGTCGGGCCCGACCGCGTCTGCCGGTCCGAACCAGCTGGTGTGGACGGTCGCGCCTGGACCGCGATCGACGCTTCCGATGTGCACCCCGGACAGGTCAATCAGGTCCTCGGTTAGATTCAGGCCATAGTTGCAGGCGAGGGAATAGTACCCCAGCATGCCATCGTCATCGTGCACCATGAAGTCGATCTCGACCGGGTCGCTGTCCTTCGCGGTAATGTTGGCACAAGGACTGACCTGCTGCCCGGCAATCGTGACCGAGAAGATGTTGCAGTCGGGCTGCCGGGTGCATACGTGCACCGTTCCCGGGCCGCAGGGATGATCCAGGGGATGTCCGGCGGCAGGGCCCGGTGTTGGACGGTTGTCGATCGTGATCACCACGTAGTTGTCTTCAGGGTTGTCTCCGCAGAACGGCACAATTCCCGTCGGGTAGTCAGCAGGGTAAGCGAGGTCTCCCGCATTCCCCGGCCGCACCCAGGACCGCAATCGCAGGTAATACGTGCCGTTTGCGAAACCGGTGTTGTTGGTCTGCCACCACATCAGCGTCGGGTAGTTGCAGCCTGCGCACATGTCCCATCCGATGCCGATCGAGTTGTTGGCCTCGTAGTGCTGCCGGCTTTCGAACACATTGCGCATTCCGAGCGGCGAATTGATGGGCGTGGGTGCGAACAGGACGTGGTGCTGGTTCAGCATGGCGTCCCAGAAGTACCGGTTGAACGCTCCATCGGCCGCAAGTGGCATGGCCGAGTACGGGCCGGCCTTGCTCGTTGCCCACTCGAACTCGTAATAGTCGCCGCTGAAGGCATCCCCGAAGTTCGTAGCCAGCAGCACGCTTTCCGAGAACGGCCTGTCGCCGGCCGGGCTTCCGGGCGCTGCGCCGCCGGGATTTTCGTAGCCGATCGTCGCCAAAGCCGCGTTGGCGCCGGGGTTTCCGCCCACGCTTGCAGACGTCGTATCGCAGATGTCTATGGGCAGCATGCAATCGCCCGGCGGGCAGGCGTCGAGAACCTGGCAGGGTTGTGCCAGGCAGCACGCCTGATCGTTGGCCACCAGGGTGACGTTGAGGTTCGTTGGAATATCGAAGCGGGTCTGGAGGATCCCCTCATCGACGATGACCTTGACCGCGCCATTGCAGTTCTGAGTGGCTCGGAACAGTATGTCGGCGTCGCAGTCCCACCACGGCCACCACGGACACCACGGCCATACGCACAGCGCTTCCAGTTCCGCTACTTTCGGCAGCCTGGCCAGCAGCTCCGAACGCAGGCTTTCCAACTTATTGGGATCGAAGGCGCCGCTGGATGAGCGGCTGCGCAACTGCGGAGCCGCATTCGCCAAAGTGCGAACCGCGCTCCCGGTCTGCGAAAGGATCGATTCGAAGATGCTGAGATCGGGCGCGGGGTCGGGCAGGGGCGGCCTGCGAATGCCCGGAATCTGCTGCAGGATGGGAAGGATGTGATCGGCGAGATACGGATCGACGATCCATCTGCGCCGTTCCCACCACCACCACCACCACCAGCCGCAACAGCGCCGGAACTTGATCTGAAAAGCTCCGTTCGCATCGGTAACGGCGCAGCCAACCTGGTATTCACTGATCCACCACCACCACCAATCTACGTCGTAGGCGCAAACAGTAGCCCCCGGAACCGGGCTGCCGTCGGCGCAAACAAGGCGGCCCGTGATCGTGTAGTCGCGGCACCACTCCTGCCACCACCACCAGTAATAGGGGGAGATTGCGATGGGAGTCAGGGCGGCACGGTTTTCTTTCCATTGAGTGGGAGCCACATTGACGCTGATCGTCTGCAGATGGCTGAGGTCTTCGTCGCTTGCATTCTCGGGCCCGATGGCGACTCGAAGGCCGCCCGGCTTCTGATTGAAACCAAGCTTTGCTGAGCCTTGTCCTTTTTCGTTCAACACGGCAACGGTTGAACCAGCGACCGCTCCGTCGCGGCTGTATGCGGCGACCTTTAATCCGCGGTTGGGTTTGAAATCTTTGATCCCGGATGCATCAAGCGGGACCTCGAGCGTGTATTTCGTTCTTTCTGTCATGGGGGATCTCCAACGGTGAAGTCAGAATTGGCTTCGTGTTGAGTTAGGCGACTTACAACTTCCAAACGCCGATGGGCAGGGAGAGCGGCGTCGGAAGATGCCTGACTGAGAGAGCAGAATTATCCGTCCGATTTCCTTGATAAGTCAATAGGGAAACTTCAATTTTGCTGAAGTTTCACGGGAAACCTGTTTTGACCATTGTTCTCGCATACTCGCTCCGGTTCGTTGCCGGCCGGCCTCTGTAAGACAAAGAGCATTCGCCGATTGGTCAAACACTGCGCGCCTGTCGATGCCGAAACTGCGCGCACTGATTGCCCGCTATAACGCGAAAAATGCCGCAAGAGCTCCAGTGCGCTCCCCGGTTTCCCATGCTGCAGTTTCCAGCCGCCCGGGAGATGCGCTTCAAATTCAATGGCGTTTGAGCGAACCAGCGGCGTAAACTGTCGAACATCCTCGATTCCCCAGCCAACTCAACCCGATCCCCGCCCGTTGCAGGCGAGCAGAAAGAGGAAAGATGCCCGAGAAGAGCCCGCAGCAGGCGAAACGCCCCAGTGACAGCACGAAGAAGCCGAAGAGCATAGCGCTGCTTATCGTCGGGCTTCTGCTTATCATCGCTCCACTGGTCTGGTATGAGTGGATACGGCCCGATGCGCGCGTCGTTCCTCTTGCGTTCGCTACGCTCGTCTCCGTCGGAATGGCATCCATCCTTTACTGGATGAATCCGCGCCCGGGTAACTACAAAGGCAATTTCAAGGGCCTGGTTGTCCTCGGCCCCGCCGCCCTCGCAGTCTTTCTCTTCCTCACAATCTTCTACACCATGAGCAACTCCGTCGGGCAATCGTCCGATGGCGCGCCGAAGCTTGAGCTGCTTACCTCGGGAGACCGCGTATCCATTGGAAATGACTCGATCGAGGTCGTGGGTGCCGACACGCTGTCGGACAAGAGGCTTTGCGATGGTTTGACTCGCATCATCGGAGACCTCGGAGAAGCGCCCGACCCGCGCGCAGCCGCAGTCGCCGGCCTCGAGAAGATCCTCCCCGCCTACCCCCTGATCCAGGCGAAAGACCTGGTGGAGCGGGCCGCGCAGCAGTGCGCTTCAGCAAAGAACGACGTCGACCAGGAATGGGCGAACCTTGTCGACAAAGCCGGCGGCGATCAATTCAAAACGAAGATAAAACGCCTCCCCTTCGCGATCATCGAAGTTACTCCCAAGGGCGGAGCGCCGAATTACGAATTCCTTCTAACCGATCAGGACATCGAGTTAGGTCAAAGCTCCAGGAATTCCGTGAAAGTAGTTGCGATTGCTATCGTCTCTTCCAAGGTCAAGGAAGAGGATCGAGTGGTCGTCGCCGTCTCTTAGCAACAATTTCCTCGCAACCCCCGAGGTCATCATGTCATCCATCGTCACGTCCCCCGCCGATCAGGCGCTCGCGCAAATCGTCTCAGCGGCGCCCGCCACCATCGCCGACGTCATCGCAGAAATGCAGGCCATCGACGCGCTCCTGCCCAACAACGACGGCCTCAAGTGGTTTAACCGCATGTACATGATGGTCACGCAGCAGGTTGACCTGAATCCGCCCGGAGGCACGTGGCAGAGTCCCGAGTGGCTCACGCGCCTCGATGTCATCTTTGCCGGCCTCTACTTCGACGCGGTCCGCAACTCTGTCACCGGCAAGACGGTCCCATCGGCTTGGAGTGCCCTGTTTGAAGCGCGCTTCCACAGCGGCATCGATCGCATCCAGTTCGCGCTCGCGGGAATGAACGCGCACATCAATCACGATCTCGCGCTCGCCCTGCTGAGCACGGACGCTCAACTGAACGTCGTTCCAGCGCTCGCGAGCCCCGAGCACACCGACTACGAATCCGTAAACACGCTCCTCAAGTCGCTCATGCCGGCTACGCTCACCATGCTCGCCTCTGACGCGCTTGGCGTGCTCGCGGAAGACACCGGAAAGGTCGGCCGCCTTCTCGCCTTCTGGGACATCTGCCGCGCACGCGACCTCGCATGGGACTTCGCAAACCATCTGCGCGACCTGAGCGGACTGGTACGCGGCGCCGCGCTCGCAGCTCAAGACGCCATCACCGGCGCTCTTGGCCGCGCAATCCTCACAGTGGTGTGATGAGCGACATGGATTGGGAACCTATCGGCGAAGATCAACTTCTAGACCTCCTGAATGAGGTTCGGAAGCGCATGAATCCTCTGGAACGCCTGTTTTGGGATGCGATCTCGATTATCCCGGAAAAATGGAAGCAGAATCCCTACGGGAACCGGGGCGGAGGCTTCTGGGCTGTCGGCCTGATCGGAAGAGTAGTGCTCTGGTACAACGACGTCGAGGACGGCTTCAATCGCTCCCAGTATTTGACTTACGGAACGATTCCGGACGATGAGTACTGGTGCAATCAGGACGATCTGGAGCATCAGATCCGGAAAATGATGACGGAGCTCTCAACCGGGGAAGGGTCCGGCGGGAGACTCGGACCTCCTCAACCAATCTGAAGGCACTCTTTTCGGTTGACATCGAATTTGCAAGGTCTTGTAATGGAACCAGTGGTGATGGAGTTCACCCTTAACCGCTGTCCCTCACCGTAAGTGGCCGGACAGATGATGACTCCTGACAGGGGACCCTGTTGCGGAGTCATGTCCCGGCTGCGATCTCCCTGCAAGAACAGACTGAATTTTAGAGGCTGGCAGAGCGCCGCGCCTTGGCGTCACATTCGATGCCGAAGGCTGACGGCCGACGGCTGAAAGCAGCCAGGAAGGAGAACAGCGGTGCAGAAATACATCCTGATCGGCCTCGGAGGCGCGCTGGGCTCTGTGGCGCGCTATTGGGTCGGGTCCACCATCGGCAGCCGCCTCGGCATTCGCTTCCCCTACGGAACCCTCGTGGTCAATCTCACCGCATGCCTCGTAATCGGCTTCACGCTCACATGGCTCGGCGAGCGCGTCGAGATCAGCCCCGCGTGGCGCTACCTGATCCCGATCGGCTTCATCGGCGCTTACTCCACCTTCTCCACGTACGAGTGGGAGACGCTCGAAACCCTCCGGTCCGGCGCATGGGTTCTCGCCGGCCTGTACGCCGTCTGCAGTCTCATCCTGGGCCTGGCCGCCGTCTGGTGCGGCGCGGCGCTGGCGGAGACTTTGTAACTCAGGGTGACTCTCAGAGTCCCTGACATCTAACTCAAGCTACGCAAGCCTCGGAGTGACTCCTATCTCGAGTCTTGATTTTTTAGCCAGGTTTTCGCCCACCCGGCAGGCTTTTGAGTTATGCTTGCACCCTGAACCTGACTCAATTCCCCCTCGAGTCTGAAAAATCAGGAGATCTTCATGCAAACGCTTAAGGCGCAGTTCTGCGTCGTGGGGGCCGGCATCTCCGGCATGGCGGCCGCGTACAAGTTGCACAAGGCCGGGGCGTCAGTCATCGTTCTTGAAGCCGGCGGACGCCTCGGCGGCCGTATCTACACTTCTCAGCTCTCCGATGGAACTCCCTTCGAGATCGGCGCGGAATGGATCAGCGAAAAAAGCCTTCAACCCTCGTTGTGCGCGCTCATCGACGAACTCGAACACGACCTGCACATCAAGTTCCCGCTGGCCAAGCAATACATCAAGGGAGACACCGCCTTCGTCGATTTCGACGGAAACGTCAAGTACTACAACGCAACACCGCCTGAAGACGATTTGACGTCCACCGGGCTGCCGCCCGTCTCCGACGAAGCCAAGGTCGAGATCATCGCCGCCTTTGCCGCGCTGGCGTATATGGCCGATATCGTCGACCCCGACAGCCGCTGGACCCTCAAGCCGTTCGATACCACGCTCAGCGGCGGCATCGCCGATACCGTAGCGGCAGACCGCATCACGCTGTACAACTGGCTGGAGGAGAGTTTCTCCGAGCGGGCCGCCAAGGCCCTCGTCGCAGCCATGTTCCGCGGCACCATGGGCCTCGAGCCGGAAGCGCTCAGCATGTTGCATTGCATATTCTTCCTCAACACCTTCGGCTCCAACCCTCTCAACGTTCTCGGAGCGCAAAAAGGCCAGATGCAGCACCTGCGGCTTCCCAGGGGCGTGGGCGAGATCATCCGCTCCATCGAAAAAGCAGTTGGGCCCGACTCATTCATCATTGGCTCCCCAGTTCGGGATATCGAGCAGCACGGCGATCATGTCATCGTTCGCACTGAAGATGTCGCGGTGGAGGCCATGCGTGTCATCGTCGCCACCAGCACCGCCGCCGTCAGCTTCATCCGCTTTCACCCTCCGTTGCCGCCCGACCGCGCTCAGCTCCAGCAGCGCATGGGGCTCGGCTCCTTCTGGAAGATCTGGCTTGCGTACGATAAGCCCTTCTGGCGCCACAGGAAACTTCCGAACGGCGACAAGGGGCTCTGCGGCGCGATTGTCTGCGTCAAAGAAGACGCTTACGTCGCCACCGCGCTCGACTCCTCGCTCAGCGACGACGGGCCGGGACTCATGACCTGCTTCATCGACGCGGACAAGGCGCGCGCGTTCGGGCGCCTTTCGCCGGCGGACCGCCGGTCTTTCGTAATCGACGAGATGGTCCGCGCCTTCGGCGAAGAGGCCTCCTGCCTTTCGGAGACGATCATGTTCCCAGCCGTGGCGCCGCAGAATTCCGAGCCCAGCCCGTACTTCGAGTGGAACTGGTCGCTGCCCGATTTCATTCGCGGCGACTACGCGGGCGCGCCCGGCCCCGGCGTGTACACGGCCGAGGGCTTCGGTCCTGCGATTCATGACCCGTGCGGCCGCGTGCACTGGGCCGGCAGCGACAATGGGCAGGAGTGTTACGGCGGAATGACCAACGCGGTCTGGTCCGCCAATCGCGCGGTCGATGAGGTCCTGGCTCTCGACCCCGTTCACAAACCCGATCGCTGACGGCTGAAATCAGGCGGCGCGCACCTTCTGCATCTAACCAACTTCGGGGCAGCACTTGCATCATCCCTGGGATCGGTGTTCCAATCCCTCGTTGCCCTCGCGTGCAAGCCGCCCTCATAACTATTGAGCGTGGCTGAAAGAAGGAGCAGCCATGCTGACCACTGGCAAAGCCGTCAAAGTCACCGTCTACCTGAGCGACACCGCGAAGCACAAGGGAATCCCCGTCTACACCAGCGTTCTCGATTTTCTCTACAAATACGGCATCGCCGGCGCAACAGTATTCAAAGGCGTAGCCGGGTTCGGCAGCCATCATCGCATCCACGCCGCCCACATCCTCGAGCTCTCCGATCACCTGCCCATCAAGATCGAATTCATCGACACTGCTGAAAAAGTGAACCAGATCATGCCCGAGTTGCAGAACCGCTGCGGCGGCGGCCTCATCGAAGTGCAGGAGACAAATGTGATCATTCCCCCGCGCCAGTAACTCGCTACCAGTCCGTCGCCAGGAACGCCACGGGCCCGACGATACGATATCCCATAGATAAACAGCCCTAACCGTCCTCGGCTTTCGGATCTCAAATTGAAAATGCAAGGCTATTTCCATAAGGAACTTGGGATGCGGGCGCTGGCCTTCTTGCTCGCTGTGTCTGGATTCGCGGTTCCCGCATTTGGGGCGAAACGGGTCACGGTGGCGGAGTTGGAGAGACTCTTGTCGCGGCACGCGGCTTGGCGGATGCGGAAGTTTCGAAGCGGCTGTCAGATGTCGAATTAACCGAACGGTTGAGCACGGCAACGAGGGATCGCTTGGAAACGAGCCTGCCGGGAGAGAACGCGCGGCAGGCATTCACGATATTGGCGGCTGCGTCGGCCTTTCTCGATCCCCCCGTAGCCGAGATCTCCGGCCAACCCGCCCCGGACTTGGCCACGCAGCGCAAAATATTGGCTTTAACCGCGAATTACGTCACGCAGACGCTTCACCAGCTGCCTAATTTCTTTGCCACACGAGTTACAAGTAGTTTTCAAGATTCGCCGGCAGTGACAAAGGCGGACGTGACCACCACTGCCTACCAGCCAATTCATCTCGTTGGCGATTCCAATGTCACCGTGACCTTCCGTGAAGGCCGCGAAGTTGTGGAGAAGAGCACCTTCGATCCACGGGTGCGAAGCCTGACCACATCGGGCGTGTTTGGGCCGATCCTGGGAACGGTGCTCGTAGATGCTGCCCGGAGCAAGTTGGCGTGGAGCCGCTGGGAGCAAAGTCCAGCCGGCCTCAGCGCAGTCTTCCGTTTCGAAGTGCCGAAGGAAAACTCCCATTACACGCTTACCTACGACTCAACCCCTGACAACCCAGCCTGCTCCACCATCCCGCAAACCTACAATGAGGTTGTCGCCTATCACGGAACAATAACAATCGATCCCGCGAGTGGGACGATCCTTCGACTGGTACTGATGGCAGACATGAAACCGGGTGAATTCACGGTCAATTCCGGCATTGAGGTCGAGTACGGACAGGTCAGCATAGGCGGCAAAGAATATTTCCTCCCAGTCAGGAGCGTCACCTCTTCGCTGGCGCACTCTCTTATGGTTTCCGGCGCCTGGGGACACGGGCAGGGATGTCCTACGCTAGGTGTTTCGCCTGCCCTTCAGAGATCCATCAACGATGTGGTCTTTGGGAACTATCACGTCTTCCGATCGGACTCGAAAGTCTTGACCGACAGATAGACAGCGGGCCCGGAATATTGGCACCCCGGTTGGTGTCAACGTCCCTCGGATGCACTCGCCCGCCTACTTCACCGAGCTAAACGGCGATGCCGGCAGCCCCTCGCCGTTGAACAGGGTGCATTGCGGGCTGCTCGCCCATCCGTACCGGATCGCCACAGGCCCCGGCACGTCCGGACTCGAAGCGACAACTGTCTCGCCATCCACCGTCGCCTTCGCCGCGAACCATTTGCCGTCGGCCCCCGCAACTTCCACGCTCGTCAATTCCCCGCCCTTCGCAGTCAGCCCCTTCGCGTGATCGAACCACGCGCGGATCGAACCGCCCTCCGGCGTAGCCTCGCGGAAGATCGGCCCCGAGTATTCGATTGCGCCCTCGCCATACGTCAGCGCGCGCGCCGCCAGCGCCAGCCGGTGCCCCACGCTTGCCTTGTCCTTGGGGTGAATATCGTCCGGGTTTCCGATGTCCATCGTCACCGCCATGCCCGTGTTCCGCTCGCCCAGCGTTCTCAGTTGCTGGTCGCGCAGGTTGGCCCAGTTATCATCCGGCGCGGTCTTGAAGTTGGCAATCTGCACATAGAGGAACGGAAATGCGCCCACGCCCCACTCGTGCCGCCAGTCCTCAATCAGCGTACGCATCACGCGGTCGTAGATGGGGTACCGCTCGTGCCCCGCATTGCTCTCGCCCTGGTACCAGATCGCCCCGCGAATCGCCATCGGCGTCAACGGCGCGATCATTCCATTCCAAAGGTTGCCGGGCCCCCAGCTTTCGAGCGCCGGATGCCACGGAAACTGCGGCGCCGGCTTGCCCTGCGCAGCGGCCTCGTCGCGCTGCCGCTGCTCATCCTTGATTTCAAGCGCCGCGTCTGCCGCCTGGTCGAGCATCGTCCCGCGCGCCGCAAACAACGAATTCACTCCCGCATTCTCGCCCAGCGCAGCCAGCCGTATCCACGCCTCGGCCGGGGTCCCGCCCCAGGTCGCATCGATCACGCCCACCGGCACGTGCTCCCGCTGCTCAACCTCTCGCGCAAAGTACCACGCCACTGCAGAAAAGTCCTTAGCCGTCTCCGGACTCGATGCCGCCCAACCCTTCGTCGCCAGATCGTCCTGCGGATAGTCCGCGCCTTTCTTGTCCACAATCAGCAGCCGGATCCGCGGATTGTCGGCCTTCGGTAAGTCTGCATCCGCCGTCGACGCATTTCTCATCGCGAATTCCATGTTCGACTGCCCCGACGCCACCCACACATCGCCGACAAGGATGTCGCGGATGACGATCTTCGGCAGCGCGTTCACATCAACGGCTCCGTTCGCAACCTCGGCCGGAGTCGCCGCGATCGTCATCTCAAACGGCCCGCCCGCCGCCCCCGGCTTCAGGTAAACACTCCACCGTCCCAACTTCCCCGCCGTCGTCGACCGCGTCTCTCCGCGAAACGTAACGCTCACCTGCTCGCCCGGCGCAGCCATTCCCCAAACATGCACAGGCAGGTCCCGCTGCACAACCATGTGGTCCGACTCGACCTTCGGCAACGTGATCTGGGCTGAAACAGCGGCGGCAGGAATCAAAGCGAGCAGCAGAATCGATCGCAGGTTCAAAGCAGTCCTCGAGCAGGCAAATTCATCCGGCGTCCCCTCGTGCGTGCGCATGAACTGGCCGGAAAAGACACGGTAACAGAGAAAGGCCTGCTAAGTCCTGTCACAACGGCGCGATCAAGACCACAACCTTCCGTACAGGTCCGGGTCTAAGCTTTCGAATGAAATCAGGCACGGAATTCAACCTGGAATTCCAACCGCGCAGCCGGCGCGGCCGGGCCCCGTAACCAAAGTAGTAACCGCCCCAACTGGGACCCGCATCAAAATCTACTAGTGCTGTATTCACAACAACCTGGCGCATACTTGAACCAGGCCCCACCCGTTCCCCACGGAGGGAAATGAATGCCGCCGTCGTGGAGTAGAAAGATCGTCTTTGCCCTCACGCTGCTGGCCATTTTTGTTTTTTGTTCCCGCGCGCAGGCGCAGGCAGCACTCCTGATGGAGGAGCCCTACGGCTTCTTCGGCACGCTCAACCCAACCGGCCACACCGCAATCTACTTCTCGCGCATCTGCGCCGAGACGCCCGTAAAGCTCCGCCGCTGCGAACCCGGCGAACTCGGGTCCGTGATCGCAAAATACCAGGGAATCGGCGGCTACGACTGGGTGGCGATGCCGCTCATCCCCTATCTCTACTCTGTCAACGACGCATCCGAAGTTCCCGGCCACGTAAATCGCGAGACGGTGCTGAACCTCCGCTGGCAGTATCACGAGCAGCATCTTGGAGTCCTCGGAGCGCACGTCTTCGAAGGCAACATCGTGCACGGCGGCTGGAACCAGCTCATCGGCGTATCGTACGAGCGCCGCATCTATGCCTTTCGCTTCGCTACCACCGAGGCGCAGGACGAAGAGATGATGGACCGCCTGAACGACACCAAGAATCGCTCTGACTTCAACCTGCTCTACAACAACTGCGCCGATTTTGCCCGCTCGCTGATGAATTCCTACTTCCCGCACACCTTCAAGCGAACCATCTTTCCCGACGCCGGAATGACCACGCCGCGCGCGATGGCATTCAAGCTCGAACGCTACGCCAAAAAGCATCCCGGCACCGAACTCACTGTCTTTGAAATCCCCCAGGTGCCTGGCTATCGCCGCCACAGCCATCCGAACAAGAGCGTCGCCGCATCGCTCATCACCACCGGCTACGCGGTGCCCATTGCGCTCATCAATCCCTACCTCGCCGGCGGAATCTTCATCGATTACCTCGTGCGCGGCCGTTACTCCAACATCCCCCGGCATCCCGAAATCCTTGGTCCGGCAGACCTGTCTGCGTTAGCATCGGGCGTGGAAGTCGTTCAGGCTCCGCCCGCCGCCTCGCAAACCGGAACTGCACAGCCCAGTCCTGCGCAGTCTGGCCCTGCGGTAAGCGCGGCGCGATCTGCCCTGTTTGGCGCGCCCGCCAATCCCGGACTGAAGGAGATCGTCGACCCGCATGAGTAAAGAGGAAACTCAAGGCCTCAAGAACCACGCCCGCTTCGACCCCATTTTTCACGGCATTCTCTTCGCTGTCCTGCTCGTCAACCTGATCGTCGCCATCGCGTGCCTAGTTATGAAGCCGGGCTTCTACCACGCGTGGTTCGTGGTGCTGTCGCTCGCCGCGATCCCGTTCTTATTGCGCGTCCGCCAATACCCGCTCAAGGTCCAGGACCGCGTAATTCGCCTCGAAGAACGGCTCCGCCTCCAGGCGCTCGCTCCCGCGGAGTGGCACACCCAGATCTATCGCCTCACCGAAGACCAGCTCATCGGCCTCCGCTTTGCCGCAGACGACGAAGTCGTCGAGCTCGCCAAAAAGGCCCTCGAAGAAAACCTCACCCGCAAGCAGATCAAGGAACGCATCCGGAGCTGGCGCCCGGACAACTGGCGCATCTGACGAGGCTCTCGTCACCCGCCACAATCACGCTCCGCAAAGTTAGATCAAGCGTAGAATGTACCCATGAGGCGACTGGCTGCGATTGCGGCGATGGTTGCCGCGCTCATCCTTCCGGCAGCGGCCCAGCACTCGGCTGCGCATGGCGGCTCAATGGGCCACGCGGTCTCCGCCCCGCACGGCTCATTCGGTTCCGGCTTTGCCGGCGCCCATGCTGGCGGATTCGCCCAGCCCAACTCGTTCGCACGCTACGGCAGCTTCAGCGGAAACCCCGCGCGCCCGCCGGCATTCGCCCCGCAACGTTTTGGCGCTGTTGCCGCCCCGCGAAGCTTCTACCCCACCAACCGCCCCGCTTTTCGGCCGCCATATCGCGGAATGGGCGCCGGTACGGCCCACTTCGGCCCCAATCACAACTGGAACGGCCACGACCACGGCTGGGATGGCCACGATCATCATCACCGCGTGACGTACGGCCACTTTTACGCCGGATACCCCTATCTCTACGCCCCATATCCATATCCCATCTTCACCGGCTACGTCGATCCGTGGCTCTTCGGGCCCGACGACTATGACCAGGACTCCAGCGGATACTCCGCGCCGCCATACAACGGCACCGCCCCCACTCCCTATCCTGACAATGGCGCGCAAGGTTATGAACCGCAGGACTACGCACCCAATCCGTATCCGGCTCCCTATCAGACTCCGTCCCAGTCCCAGCAACCATCCGGCCACCGGCCCGAATACGCGCCCACAGGTCAGCCCGCCGGCAGTCCCACACCTCCCGTGAACGAACAGGCCGTCACCCTCATCTTCAACGACGGCCGCCGGTCCGAGACGATCCACAATTACCTCCTCACGTCCACGAAGCTGACCGTCCTCGATGCCCGTTATCGAGAGATCCCCCTCAGCCAGATCGACATCGCCGCCACCGTGGCCGCAAATCGCGCCGCCGGAATCGATTTCCGCGTCCCGCCCGCTTCCCAATAAGGAAGAGCCAGGACGCGAGCCCGATAATCGAATCCTGAACAACTTGCTCGAATGATCGATAAGGTTGTCTGGCGTTCTGCTATTCTGATCGACACAGCAGAATTTTCTTGATTGCAATAGCGCTTTCGCCGGCGTCAATTGCGCAGCCACGCAAATCTCCGCATTTCCGCGGAAGTTTGGCAAGGCAGCGTGATCGTGCCTGCATCCAAGGGATGAGGCGCGTCCGGTGCGATAGACTTCCGCGCTCGACGCACGCCGGCGATAGCTTATGCAACAGGAATATTTTGTAGAGAATCCGGACGGCGGGTTGCCAAAAAATCCCTTCGCGGCTTGACGCGAAGAATTCGCAATGAAACCCAGACTCGCCCGTCCAATTACAGGCAGGAGACCATCTTGAAACCTTTCATTCGCACGACGGCCGTTATAGCCGCATTCGCCCTTGCAAGCCTGTCCGCCAGCGCCGGCCCGTTCGGATTCCAGAAGGGAATGACGAAGGAACAGGTCACCAACCTCCTCGGCAAAGACATGGTCCGCGAAACCGTGCCCGATGCCGGCGGCGGAAGCATCGTCATCTTCAACACTGCTCCCACGCCCGTCAAGGACTTCACATCCTATTCCGTCGACTTCGCCAAGGACGCCGGCGTTCTCAAGATTGTTGCCGCAACTTCGCCCATCGTCACAGAATCGGCGACCGCCCTGTACGACCGGTACCGTGATCTCAGGACTGTTCTCACCGCCAAGTACGGCGCGCCATCCCGTACCCATGAGCCCACTTCCGTCGACGGCATCATGAAGGACATGGCCGACAATGGCCGCAACGTGTCCTCGTATTGGGCCGCCAATGACAACGCGTCCTTCAACGGAGAAATCAAATCCGTCATGCTCAAGGCCGTTCCCATCAGCGAGAACACCGCAATCCTCGTCGTCAGCTACGAGCTCACCGGCTTCGAAGACTACCAGAAGCAGGAATCCTCCGACAGGCCCAACGCCTTCTAGCGCAAATCCCGCAAAGCCGTGCCCTGCTCGCACCTCTGCAACAGGGCACATCTCGGCCGCCGCGTCGAAAGTACGTAGCTTTGCAACTCCGGGTACCGCCGGTCTCCAAAACCGCACCCCAAACGCTGTTTTCCTGAGCGCAGCGCAGCGGAGTCGAAGAATCTGCGGTTGCTTCTGCGAACTCCGCACCTGGATTACTCCGGTTGGTCAACGCAGGGCAAGTCTTGACGAGGTAGTCGATGCGGTACTCATGCACGTGAGCTGACGCAAGCCTTTCGCGCCAGTTTCAGTTCGATTTCCTCGTGCGCATCTTCCAGTCAATTCTCCGACGGCAGATCAATGTGGTCGATCACGATCACATCCACGGCGCTCCTTGTGGCTTCAAGTTTCAACCCGAGCTGTTCCTGGAGTGCGGTGAAGAGCGACGGCCCTGCAGCATCGGGCGAAGGATCTCCCCTGCCCGGAGCCGCGTCGCCCCCGCCTCCGCCGCCCATCGGCATGCCGGCATCATCGGGAGTCCACCCGAGCGTGTAGTCGTAGTTTCCAGTCAGGCCGGTCTTGTCCTCCACGGATCGTTCGAGTTCGCTCGAGAGAATGTGAGACAGCATAGTTGTGGTGCCGGTAGATTCGATGCGGCCGCGGCCCCTCATCACCACGTGCGGCTTCGGCTCGTTCGGCGCGCCCGGCTTCATCTTCACGCCGCCTTTTGCCACGACCAGCGCGTATATGGGCAACTCGCGGGTTTCGTGGTGATACTTCAGGTTGAAGCGATCCTGAAGCAGCGGAAGCAGCATTGCCCGGCGCTGATCGATATTGAGGCTCTCGAGTTTGGGCGCATCTTCAGCATCAACCTTGGCCTCGATGTCATAGCGGTTCTTGACCCAGGCGGGCTCGCCGATGACACGGTCGTCCTCTACGCCAAACGATTCGCCAATCAGCAACTTCACCGGAACGCCGCGGAACGAGATGCCATCGGTGTTTTGCATCATCCTGGGTCCGCGCGGATTGTCGCTCTTTGACGGTTTGATGGTTGCGACGTCGAACTTCGGAAGATCATGCCCGGCGGAGACGGCAGCGGTCTGAGGCGAAGGATTTTCGGCGCTCAGCGTCAAGGAAGGCGAGGGGGATGCGGACTGAGCCATTACATGGCAGACAGAAGAGAGCAAACACACGACAGGGAGCAGCGAGAGACCGCGCGGATTCTTGAGCCACGTCAACGGTTGGGTCATAGCGGACTCCTTCGCGGTGATTCGACTTCGGCAAATCCAGAGTTCTCTTATCCCGCTGATCTTTATGAGGAGTCTCCGCTCCCTGTTGGTCGCGTCCATGCACCAACTCTGGTTTTGCGATAGCTTCTGACGATGCGGAACTATGCCAGAAAAGGAGAAAACCATCTGTATGACGAGCCGGCTGCGGTTTCGTTTGCGCGTCTTTGACCATGGTTCTCCGAGCCAGTTGCGCCAGGTCAATTCGGTGTTGGCTTCTCCACATGATCGATAGTGATGACGTCCACCGCCGGGTGGCCCCGGTCCATTCTTCATTCCAAACCTCGAAGGTGCCCCGAGCCTGCCCTGAGCGTAGCCGAAGGGGAACTGCAGTTGCTTCTGGGAACTCCGCGCCTGGATTGATTAGCATCCCGCAACCTCGTCAACCAGCGGCACTAGAGCCACGATCCTTGTCCCGCTCCCCAGCATCGATTCGATGGAAAACTTTCCGCGGACCAGCTCTATCCGTTTCTGCATGCTCACGAGCCCGAGTCCGTGGTTTCCTCTCGCCTCCTCCACATCAAAGCCCACACCCCAATCTCTCACCGAAAGCCGAATCTCCCGGACTCCGCCGGTCAACTCAACCTGGACCAGGCTTGACTGGCTATACTTCACGGCGTTGTGAATCGCTTCCTGAACGATTCGAAAGAGGCATATTGAAATATCGTGAGATAGGTTTGAGGGAACACCCTCTTCTCTGAACTCGACCTTCATCTGACTCTGTTGCTTTGCGATATCCGAACAGAAACCTCTGAGTGCAGCCGCAAGCCCCAGGTAATCGAGCGCCGGTGAGTGCAGCCTGTGCGAAAGCGTCTGCACATCGTGCGCAATTTGGAAGCACTGTTTCCGAACCTGCTCGATGTTGCCTCGCGGTGCGTTTGGCTGGTCGAGTTCGATCGAGAGCAGCGCAAGCCTTTGGCAAATATCGTCATGCAGTTCTCGTGCGATTCGGCTGCGTTCCTCTTCCTGGGCTTCAATCAGTTGGCCGCTCACTTCTTCCAGCGCCTGCTGCGCCAGCTTTTGGTCTGTGATATCAATCGCCGAGCCGATCAACCCCGCGAATGACCCCTCGTCATTAAGCCTGGGCGAAGCAACACTGAACATCCAGCGGTACACTCCGTCGCTGCGGCGAAGACGGTATTCATTGGAAAAAGACTGCCGCTTCCGCATGGCCTCCGAAAACGCCTCCTGCATACCCTGCACGTCATCAGGGTGAACATCCGATGTCCATGTGTCTCCGTAACGCGCATCCGGATGACGGCCTGTGAAGGAGGCACGCCGGTCGTTCACGTAGATCACCGTCCCCTGGGCGTCGCACATCCTGATCAGCGACGGCGTACTCTCGGCCAGAGTCCTGAAACGCGTTTCGCTCGCGCGAAGCGCGGTCTCGGTCTTCCGTATGCGCGCTCGCTGCAAAAGCAGCACGATGATTAGAACTGTCTGGGCGGCAATAAGCAATAAAGCTGGAAGGTTCGGCGCCAACGGTACATGCGTTGTTGGTGAAGATTCCAACATTGCGTCCCTCAAGTTGATTTACGTAGTGCCGGATAATACATGAATATTCGAAAGTATGCAAATTCATTCCATCGTAATATTCGCAGCAATTGCCATACAATAAGTTGCATGTCCGATCCTTTGCGTCAATTCAAGGCCGGAATCTTCCAGGCCTTAGCCCATCCGACGCGGATTGCGATTCTTGACCTTCTCAGGGAAGGTGAATTGCCGGTCCGCGGTTTTGCGGATCGCCTCAAGCTGGAGCAGGCAAATCTGTCACAGCATCTCGCCATTCTTCGCGCGAAACAATTAGTATCGACGCGCAAAGCCGGCAACCAGGTCTTCTATTCGGTACGCGATCCGATCATCTGGAAAGTGCTCGACCTTATGCGCAGCTATTTCCAGAATCGAGTGGGCGAATCGGTGGCAATGCTTGGGAAACCGAGCGGGAAGTCCGAGAAGCGCGGGCTGTGACCGGGCGGTTGGCTGCGCGTTTCTGACCCCGCAATGTACCCGACGTGAGCCGGGATGGCTACCATCAGTTTGGTTGGCTGGAATTGCGGATTCCGGACGGGCGAAAAACAGTGTCAAGGCGAAGGATCGCCGACGACGCGCTCAGAATCCTCTCTTGAAGTCGCCCTGCCCATCCTCCCCCCATTCATCATTCTCCCTCACCCCGTGTGGTAATTTGTTTAGAGCAGTTCCGACCGGTGTGCCCTCTGTAACACGCCCGCTGCCTCTCGCGTGAGGAAGGAAAATCCGCGGGAGACGTTCCGGTTTTTCAATCCAACGGAAAATACGCTCCAGCCGAGTGAGGAAACTGTCATGTCTGAAATCACTAAATTCATCAAGCACCACTACCGCCATTTCAACGCCGCGGCCCTCGTCGACGCCGCGCAGGGGTACATCGATCACCTTGCGAAGGGCGGCAAGATGTTCGTCACCATCGCCGGCGCCATGAGCACCGCCGAGCTCGGCCTCTCCCTCGCCGAAATGATCCGCCAGGACAAGATCCACGGCATCTGCTGCACCGGCGCGAACCTCGAGGAAGACGTGTTCAACCTCGTCGCGCACAATTTCTATGAGCGCGTGCCGCACTACCGCGACCTCACGCCCGCCGACGAAGCCGGACTCCTCTCGCGCCACATGAACCGCGTCACCGACACCTGCATCCCCGAGATGGAGGCGATGCGCCGCATCGAGAACGAAGTGCTCGAGGAGTGGGTCCGCGCCGACAAGGCCGGCGAGCGCTTCTTCCCCCACCAGTTCATGTACAAGATCCTGCTCTCCGGCCAGCTCGAGAAGTCCTACCAGATCGACCCCAAAGACAGCTGGCTGCTCGCTGCCGCGCAGAAGAACCTGCCCATGTTCGTCCCCGGCTGGGAAGACGCAACCCTCGGCAATATGTACGCCGGCCACTGCATCTCCGGCGACGTCAAAAAGGTCCACACCGTCCGCACCGGCATCGAGTACATGATGGAGCTCGCCGAGTGGTACACCGATCTCACTTCGAAATCCTCCCTCGGCTTCTTCCAGATCGGCGGCGGCATCGCAGGCGACTTCCCCATCTGCGTCGTCCCCATGCTTCACCAGGACCTCCAGCGCGACAACGTCCCCCTCTGGGGATACTTCTGCCAGATCTCCGACTCCACCACCAGCTACGGCTCCTACTCCGGCGCGGTGCCCAACGAGAAGATCACCTGGGGCAAGCTCGGCGAAAAAACCCCCAAGTACATCATCGAATCAGACGCCTCGATCGTCGCCCCGCTTGTCTTTGCCTACGTGCTGGGATGGTAGGTCAGGGATGCGGGGTTATGCAGCGTCTGACGAATCGCCGAGTCACTCGATTTGAAGGGCCACGGCTTCACCGCCTGCTGAAAAATCCCGATTGATTGTCAAAACGCGTCAGGGCGGCACTTCAGTGCCGCCACGAGGCCCGCAAATAAAGGACTTGGGCTTTAGCCCCTGAGGTCTTCCGTCAGTTTTCTGAGCTCAATTGGCGTTTTTCACCAAGCTGTTCAGCCGTGCCGTCACAGGACCAAAATTTGGGTGGAAAGACCCTGAAGCGCCATCCCGGCTCCGTTCTTTCCTCCATTTCAACACCACATATGTAGTAGCTTTCTACCACAAAGAGAAAGCGAAGGCGGCTTTCTTACCACATAATGGGAGAAATGGGGAACTCCAAATTGCGAACTATGAACTACGAACTGTGAAACTGGACTCAACGAACCACGAACTGTAAACTGGACTCACCAAAGCTGGATCCTGTATGTGAACCTCCAGATCAAGGCCGCAAGTTAGGGAGCCCGCGTGTCAAGCCCCCGATGAGCCGAAAAGCACCGGGAATGAGGCAAAAACAGCAGAAATACCCCCCCTCCCCCCCTAAAATATTTTTTCATGGGAAGTCCCGGATATCGTCAACACTCGGGTGTTGAAAATAAAAGGTTTACCTCAACAGCCGTCCCGGCTTCTCCCACAAATTGGAACATTCTGTTGGTCGAATCAGGCGCTAAGTGTCGCTAATCGATCTTCTGGAGCCAATCCGCGAACAATTCGGCCACTCTCGTCGGCTGCTCGTAGGCTGCGAAGTGTCCGGCGTCGGGGAGGACGTGCGAAATGCATCCGCCAGGAGCACCGCGAAAGGCTTCCATATCGGCTGGAGAGATCGCGATATCTTCGCCGCCCGCAATCGAAAGCACCGGAACCGAAATAGTCGCAACAGTTGCAACCGAATCCGGCCGCGAAGCTAATCCGGCCTGCACGGCGACAACGGCCTCAGTCGTAAGTGTCATGCGCGCACGCACTTCCGCGACCATCTCCGGATGCCGCGCGCGCGTCGCGGCTCCTAGCAGCGTGTTGGCATTTCCATCGAAGAATCCATTAACGCCTTCCGAGCGCACTTTGGCAATGTTATCGGGGCGCTTCTGCAAAGCTGCTTCGCCATCCGCCTGCGGCTTCGAGCAGACAAATGCAAGCCCGCGCATCCGCTGCGGCGCCTGCCGCCAGAGCTCGAGCAGCACGTATCCGCCGATCGAGCAGCCCGCAAACACGGCCTTTTCAATGTGCAGTTGATCCAGCAGCGCCAGGACATCGCCCGCAAGCTGCCGCATCGTGAGCACTTGCGCGTCAGCCACGCGGGCGAACAGGCCGACAGGCAGATTCCCGCCGCCCATCTCCGATTCGCCGTGTCCGCGGAAATCGGGTGCGATAGCGCGAAGCGGCGCCTTCAGCCGCGCAATCATTGGCCGCCAATAGTCGCGATCGAGCGGAGTGGGATGAAGAAACACGACCGGCTCGCCCGCACCATGCTCGGCGTAGGCCAGTTTTGCACCGCCGGATATGTACGCCGCGCTCATACGCCCGGAGGAGGAGTTCCAGGCATCGGGTAGGGCTCTTCAGGAATTCCGATCCAGCCGGCGAGATAGGCCACGCCGACGAGGCCGCCCGAGAAGATGAACCCGAGAATGGCGACGATGCGGATGACGCCCACATCCCAGCCGTTCGACCGCGCCAGTGCCAGGCACACGCCCGCGATCTGCCGGCCCTGGTGCGGTCGCACCAGCGGCCTGCCCGGAGTCGGCGGCGTAACGTTCACGGTGCTCCCGCAGTTCGAGCAGAAGCGCGCCGTGGCCGGCAATCCCGTTCCGCATTTGTGGCAAAAGACTGGCATGATTGAACCTCCGTGGTCCGCTCTCATTCCTATCATACGGAGTGCGAGCTGGAGCGGTTCCGTGGGCGCGGTTCGCCGTTCAGGCTCCGCTGTACGGCGACCGCAGATACTTCCGCGCCTCGCCGGCCCGAGTGGTGTTGGGCCCGGCATCGATGGCCATCTGGTAGTCGCGCTTGGCCTTGTCGCGCTCGCCGATCACGTCGTGGCACTGGCCGGCGTTAAGCATGCAACGCACCTTGAGCTCCGGAGAGACATTCAACATGTACGCGGCCCGCTCGTAGGCCTCGGCGGCCTCAGGATAGTGGCGCTGGCCGCGCAAAGCATCGCCGAGCCCAAAGTAAGCCAGCTCGAGCTTCGCCGACGCAAAGTATCCGGGCGTCTGCGCGTGCGAGAGGACTTCGCGATACGCATCCGCCGCGGCCATGCCCTCGCCCGCGTCCTTGCGGAGGTTCGCCTCTTCGAGCGCGAAGAGGTAGTCGTGCGGGTAATCGGCCTTCAGGCCGCGCACCACGTCGATCGCCTGTTTGTATTTGGCCTCGCGGCGCAGGAAAAGCGCGATGACGGTCCGCGCCTCGACGCTGGTGGATGGTCCCCGGTCGGCAGCGTCCAAAAGGAGCTTCATGCCGCCCGATTTCGACCCCGTGATTCCCGCGAACCCGATGACGAGCTTGAACGGGAAAGGCAGCGCACCGACAACATAGTCGTAAACCCCGACGACGAGCTTCGCGTCGACGTAATCCGGGTCAATCTTGAGCACCTGCTGCTCGTCATCCTTTGCCTTGGCGGCGAGGCGGAATCCGGCTCCATAGGCGCGCTCGACCATTGCGACGTATGTGCAGCGCAGGGCGCGCGACCACCCGCGGGCATACAGCGCGTCCACATCATTGGGGTTGCGGGCGAGGCGCGCGCCGGCCTCGCTCACGACTTCGTCGGAAATGCTCAAGATGCGGTCGCGGACGGCGGGGTCCTCCTGGGTGGCGTGTTTGCCGGTGAGGAAACCGTCGTTTGCGTAGAAGGTGGTGTCGAGAAGATCCTGCCGGTAGAGTTCCTGGAAAACCGAGGCGTCGAGCAGGAGGGCGGTGGCCTGCGGGTCGCCGGGGTGGGCGTCATGGAGCTTTTGCAGGCGGTCGAGTGCGCCGGGGAAGTCGAGTTCGTAGAAGTGCTGGAATGCCTCTTTCGCCAGCGGATCGAGATTGAGCGGATTGGTGTGGACGTCGCTCGCGCGTGCGTGAAAAAAGGCCATTGAACCGACGAGCAGAAGGCCCGCCGCGCGCATTGTCATTGAACCCAACGTGTCCCTCCGGATAGCGCCCTGCTGTCTCCTATTGTGACAGCGCCGGATTGAGACGCGTCGCTCGAAAAATGAATGTGGTGTGGCGGAGGAGGCCAAATTCGCCTACGATTAAGGTATGCAGGCAGCTTCGGCAGTCTCCGTAAGCACTTGCGCCCGGGACAGGCGCGAAATGGCGCGGCAGAGGCTGATTGTAGCCCTCGATGTGCCGGATGCAGCTTCGGCTTCCGTGCTGGTTGAACGCCTCGACGACACCTGCACCTGGTTCAAGGTGGGGTTGGAGCTGTTCGTCGCAGCCGGACCGGCGGTTCTGGAGCCTCTGCTTCGGCGGGACTACTCGGTCTTTCTTGACCTCAAGCTGCACGATATTCCAAACACCGTTGCCGGTGCAGTTCGATCCGCTGCGGGCCTGGGTGCACGGATGCTGACCGTGCACGCCTCCGGAGGACCGACGATGCTCGCGGCGGCGCGGGAGGCGATCGCTGGCGCGGCAAATCCTCCAGAGCTGCTGGCCGTCACAGTGCTCACGAGCATGGATTCCGCGCAGATGGCGGCGATTGGAGTGGCACGAACCCCGGCGCAGCAAGTGGGACTGATGACCCGGATGGCGCTGGACGCGGGGATTCGCGGGCTTGTTTGCTCGCCGCAGGAAGTTGGCGCGGTGCGCGCCCTCGCGGGGCCGGATGCGTTGCTGGTGATCCCGGGGATACGGCCGGCAGGAGCTGGAGCGGGCGACCAGAAGCGCATTGCGACGCCCGCCGAGGCGCTGCGAGCCGGGGCAAGCTACCTTGTCGTCGGACGGCCGATTACCCGGGCGGCAGACCCAGCGGAGGCGGCGGAAGCGATCCTCGGCGAGATGGCGGCCGCGCTGTAGAAATGCCCTGCACCATGAGTGACCTAAATCACAAACTTGCGTTTTGATCCGGCCTACACTTTATCCATTGCATTCACCATTGCATATCTTCCCCAGGGCCGGATTCAAAATGATGACTGACGCTTCCCCTGCCACCCCCACAATCACTGGCAAGTTCCAATCCGTTTGCGATCTCGTCGCCGACTTCAGCGCAGACCTCGGTCAAATGCACGGCTCCATGCCGGTGCACAACGACGCATCGCGCGTGATGTTCAGCTCGCTTTCGCGCATCACGGCATATGCCGACCAGGTGCAGCTCATCCTCACGCTCATGCGCGAAGACATCCGCGTAATCGACGAGCTTGTCTCCGACCCCATGACCGCTGCGTTGATGGGGCAGATGGAGCGCTCCTTTTACGGCCTGCTTCGGACTTCGCAGACCGCGGCGAGCAACGTGCACTAGAGATCACAAAGAGGGCGTGCTGAAGCGGTTGATCGAAGGCCGCGCCCTGATCGTTTCATCGCGCACGGGCACGGGACCGCATGCGGCAACGAACCGGAGGATCTCCGCCGGATGAACCGGCTTCGCCATGATCGTCGGAAGGCGACCCTGGGCAGCCGCGGCGTCGGCAAGCTGGCCGGTGGCCACATTGCCGGAGATGAGCAGCAACTTGCAGTCGGGATGGTGCGCTGTATAGTAACGCGCCAACTCGATGCCGTTCATTCCAGGCATGACGACATCGGAGATAAGCACCTGGGGCGCGAATTCGCTGCCGGCTATGACTGCGTGCTCTGCGCAGTAGCACACGAGCACCTGGTAGCCGAAGGTTTGGAGGATCATGGCAAGGCTGTCGGCGACGGCTATTTCGTCGTCGACCACCAGGACGCGAAGGGACACACTGTTGCAGGTCATGGGTTCAGCTGGTCTAGGGGAGTTTAATCGAGCTTATGAGTGCAGTGTAGCGTGTTCTCGATTGTTTGAAAAGGGGTCATCGAGGGCTGCAAATCAAAACGCCCGGCGCGCCGGGCGTTTTGATTTGGGCTGATTCAATGCCTAAAGCTTTTCGTAGAAGTCGCAGGCGGAGCAGGAGATATAGATGCCGCCGGGAACGCCGCGCTCGCGGTCCTTTACGCGCTTCACGATGCGCGTGGGCTTGGAGCACTTGGGGCAGTCGGTGGACTTGGTCGTGTCCATGACCTTCTTGCGGTCGCCTGTTTTTGCAATCTTTGCCATGCTGAGGAGGTTCTCCTTATCGGGGTTGTCTCTGCTCACGGGCGAGAGATATCGCCCGGCTTCAACGGCGCGGTCGTGATGCTCTTCCCGTTTCGCACAGGAGATCGGAGGGAGCTGACTCGCTCCCTCTATTTTAGCTCAAAGCCGGGTCGGCTACTGCTGGCTCGAAGGCGGGTTCTGCGCGGGCTGGCTGGGCGGAGTCTTGGAGTCGGGAGCCGGTGTCTTTGCGTCTGAGTTCGGCTTGGCGTCCGTAGTCTGCTGGTCCGGCTGTGGTGTCCGCGGCAAATTGGTCGCGTCGGGGTAGTCATCCGGCTTCTGTTTCGGGAACTCGACGGGCTTCATTTCGCCGACCCCTCGGGCATCGGCGGCGGTCGGCGCAGCCGACGGTGTTGGATCGCCGGGCTGGCGGAGCGATGGCGGAGGCGCGGGGGCCTGGGTGTCGGGATTGCGTTGATTGTCGCCCATGGCGATGGTGCGGGTGTGGTTGTCGGGCGCGAGCGGGGTGCCGTCGGTGCGCATCAGGCCCTCGACTTCGTCCTTGTCCCAGATCTGCGGGGGCTTGCCGACAGCTGCGATCTCGACCCGGATGACGCGGTTACCATTGATGCGCACGAACTGCACGGGATCGGGAGCCTCGCCGTAGATCCACTCTTCGAACGGCATCTGGCCTTCGACTTCGCGGATCTTCTGCTTGGGCGGTCCGAGCGCGAACGTAACCATGTCGGTGGTCATCCCGACCATCACGTGGTGGTTGAGGATGGCGTCTTTGAGCTTGGGCGGCAGGGTGTCGGTAAAGGCCTGGATCGGTGTCTTGACGTCAAAGGAGATGAGCGGGGCAAGCAGCGCCTTTACGTCCTTGTCGGTCATTTCGGGGATGCGGTCTTTGAAGGTCAGGGTGAGGCGCGCGCCCTGGGGGTCGTTGCTGGCATCGTCCGGGACGACCGGGTTCATGACAGATCCGGTGCCGATCTGGACGTGGCGGAGGAAGCGATGCTTCGCATCGGGTCCGCCGTTGAGCATGAAGATCATCTTGTTGTGGTCGAACTTGAGGTCGGTGATTACGAGGCGGTCGCCGGGCTTTGCGCACAGGCCTTCCGCCGTGACCATGTCGAGATAGGGTTCGCCGGCCGGCTCAAGCTTGCCGTTGGCCTGGAGGGTCAGGCCCTTGTGCCCGCGCGGGAACGGACGCATGGCGAACCCCTGCTCCGCCTGCAGAAGGCGCTCGAGCTCAAGCCTCGTCTTCGAGTCGAGGGGCGCATTGCTGAGTTCGACCTTGGTGGGGGCAATCTGCGCGAACCGGCGGTCAACGGCGGCGCCGTATTGGCCGGTGGGGTTGCCAGCCTTGTCGATGGTGATGGCCTGGCCCAGAGCGGGCGTGGCAGCGGGGAAAGCCGCCAGCGCGAAGATGCCCAAACCGCAAGTAAGAAGTCCGGTTCGCCAGCTGGCGCACGCGGGAGCCAATACAGCGCTATACATGGGGTCCTCCCATGGCTTCAAACAGCATGGCGCACACGGTGGCGCGAATCAAGTCTTTAGATCAAATTCGATTTGATCCGGCCACTCTCTCCTATCGGCAGGCCTGCCGGAGTCATTGATTGGGAGTCATCCGGGAAGGGTTTCGTTGCCTGAATTCGGCCGAGCCGGCGAAGGAATCTCATCGGCCGGAGTGCCAACTGTACGTTCGGGCAGGGGCGAGGCGCCATCGGGTATCGTCGCTGGCCCCGTCGGGAGCTGGATTGGGTCGTTTTGGGCGGAGGCGATCTGGACAAGCGGCGGGGGCGCGGGCGGGGCTGCGCCCATCGCGGCTTCGTGCTGCCGGCGGGCGGCGGCGTCGAGGTCCACTGGGATGCCCGCCGGCTCGAACACCGGAGCGTTGTACCGGAAGTCGAGTTCGCGTGTGGCGCGGTATACGACGGGAAGTAGCGCGAGGATCACGCAGAGAGCGAACCAGCTCGAATCCAGGCCGAAACCCCCGCCTGTAAGCCAGAAGGAGCCCATGGGATCGCCCTGGACGACCGGCGAGCGGCTGCTGTCACCGCTTACCGCGAGGCCAAAGACAAGAGCCCGGCTCGCTTTCCAGCCGAAGTTGATTCCCCAGCTGACCCATAGCGCACGGGTGCGAAGGTACGCTGTGGCCAGCAAAAGACTCAACACAAAGGCGACCGCCACGCTGGCGTGGGTAGAGCCGGGAATCATGCCCTGGAGAAACGCATACAGCACCGCAAACGCCACGACGGCTGCGACCGGCCCGGTGGCGCGAGCGAAGCGCTGGAACATATAGCCGCGGAAGGCGATCTCCTCGCCGAGCGCCAGGAACGCAAAGTACAGTGCATAAACGGCCAGCCAGCCCCACGACCGCAACCCGAGCGAAAGCTGAATGGCGATGCCGCCGCCGAGGGCCATGGCCAGGACGCACACGACGGCCGCGCCCCATCCGATTGCCAGGCCGACACCGGCTTCGCGCGCCCAGCCGGGCCGCCTCGGCAGGCCCTGGCGGCTCACCTGGTTGGGCAGCCGGTTTGCCGCGTAGCCAAGCCCCGCGAAGCCAACGATGAGCAGGAACACGAGCATGGCCTGTTCCACAAGGCCAGACCACTGCTCGCCTACGAGACCCGGCGCGCCCCTGCGGGCAATGCCGCGGACCACAAAGTAGTAGAACAGCGCCACGAGGAAGTGGCCGTAGGCGCGCAGTCGACTCTCGGTAGCCGGTGGGGCAGTCACGCGATGCCCCTTTGCGGCACACGAGAGGCGCGCGCACTCGGGCTCATGTGTAGAGCCACACCTCGTTGAGTCACCCCGGCGAACCCCATGAACTTCGGATGCTTCAACGGCTACCCTTCCGTGTAGAACTGCGCAATGTTGCGGAACTTTGCCTGCCTCGCGGCCACCATCTCGTCCACGGGCATGGCCTTGAGCTCGTCGAGGTGCCGGCGGAGAGCCGCACCGAGCAGTGAGGCGGCGCCTTCGGGGTCGGCATGAGCGCCTTCCGGGGGTTCGGGGACGATCTCGTCGACGCAGCCCAACTCCAGAACCTGCGGCGCCGAGATCCGCAGCGCTTCGGCCGCCTGCTGCTTCTGGTTGGCGTCGCGCCACATGATGGCCGCCGCGCCCTCCGGGGGAATCACGGAGTAGACCGCATTCTCGAGAATGAGCACGCGGCTTGCGACCGCCAGTCCCAGCGCGCCGCCCGAACCGCCTTCGCCGGTAATTACTGAGATCGACGGCACGCGCAGGCGCGCCATCTCACGCAGGTTGCGCGCAATCGCCTCGGCTTGCCCGCGCTCTTCTGCGCCGAGTCCGGGATACGCCGCGGTGACGTCGATGATTGCAATCACGGGACGCGCAAACTTCTCGGCGATCTTCATGCAGCGAAGCGCCTTGCGGTACCCCTCGGGGTTCGGCATGCCGAAGTTGCGCTTGATCTTCTCCTTGGTGGTTCCGCCCTTGCGGATGCCAATGACCATCACCTCGTCTGCCTGGTGATCGCCGTTGGGAAAGCGCGCCATGCCGCAGATCACGGCATGGTCGTCGCCAAAGGCGCGATCCCCGTGAATCTCGGAGAAATCCGTAAAGATCCGCTCGAAAAATTCCATGGGGTATGGCCGCTGGGGATGCCGCGCCTGTTCAACTCTCGCCCACGCCGCTGATATCGGCGGCGTTTGCGGTGCACTGCCAGTTTGCTGTTCGCTCATCGATACCCTGCGATCCGGTTGAAGCCGCCGGACCCTCGTACGATTCTACGGTCCGGGGCTGCCCGCGACAAATAAAGCAGTTCCGGAAATTGTGTAGGCTGTGTAGATCAAGGCTGCCCGCATGCCCACCGCCATTGAATTCCGCGATGTCTCCTTTACCACGCACGAGGGACGCATGATCCTCGACCGCGTCTCGCTTGCGATCGAGGAAGGCTCGGTTACTGCGATCCTCGGGCGCAGCGGTTCGGGCAAGACCACTCTTCTGCGCACTGTGAACCGGCTCGTCGCGCCCACTTCTGGCGAGGTCCTTGTTCACGGCCGCGCGGTCTCCGATGACGGGCTCATCCCTCTGCGGCGGGCAATGGGTTACGTCATCCAGGAGACCGGGCTGTTTCCGCATTTCACGGTCGAACGCAACGTGGCTCTCGTCCTCGAAGCCCAGAACCGGCCGCATAGTGCGCGGATTGTGCGCGCTCACGAACTGCTTGATACCGTTGGGCTGCCGGCGGGCGAGTTCGCGCGGCGGTATCCTCACCAGCTCTCTGGCGGGCAACGCCAGCGGGTCGGCCTTGCGCGGGCGTTGGCCGCGGACCCGCCGATCCTGCTGATGGATGAACCCTTCGGCGCGCTCGATCCTCTCACCCGCGCTGAGATGCAGGACATGCTGCGCAATCTGCTCGCGCGGCTTCGCAAAACCGTATTGCTCGTGACGCACGATCTCGACGAAGCGCTCTACCTTGCCGACGGGATCGCGCTGATCGGCCAGGGACAGCTTGTCGCACATCTTGCGCCCGACGAATTCGTGCGATCCAGGGAGCCGGACGTCGTTGCGTATCTGCGCGCCTTCCATCGAGGCGAGCGCGCGACGGAGGCGCAGCCATGAACTTCCTGAACCAATACGGCTCGGAAATTGCCACGCTTACCGTCGAGCACCTGTGGCTCACCGGCGCGGCGATGCTCTTCGCCTGCGCCATTGCCGTTCCGGCAGGCATCTGGCTTACACGCTCGCCTGCATGGGCGAAGCCTGTGATCGGCGTGGCCAATGTTCTTCAAACGATTCCGTCGCTCGCCATGTTCGGCTTCCTGCTGCCGCTGCCGTGGCTTGGCGAACGGGCCGCGCGCATCGCCATTCTTGCACTCACGGCATACGCGCTGCTGCCGATCCTGCGCAACACCTACGCAGGCATTCGCAGCATCGATCCGGCAGTGCTCGAAGTGGCACGCGCGCTCGGCCTGACCGGGACTCAAAGGCTCTTCAAGGTAGAGCTGCCCCTGGCGGCCTCTGTCATTCTTGCCGGCTTGCGCACGGCGACGGTGACGTGCGTCGGCATCGCGACGATTGCCGCAGCCGTTGGCGCTGGAGGGCTGGGCGAGCTCATCTTTCGCGGAGTGGCCAGCGTGGACAACAGGCTGGTACTGGCGGGTGCGGTGCCTGCGGCGCTGCTTGCGCTGATTGCCGATGGGTTGCTGGGATTGCTCGAGCGACGGTTCAAGGTGCCTGTATGAGGCTCCTGGCGATTGCGGCTTTTCTTGTGGCAGTCATCGGCTGCGCTCCTCCCGGGCCTGACCACCCCATCGTTGGCGCAAAAAACTTCACTGAACAGGTCATCCTCGGCGAGCTCCTCGCGCAGGAGGTCGAATCGCGCACGCATCTTCCCGTCGAGCGGCGCTTTTATCTGGCCGGCAGCTACATTGCTAACCAGGCGCTCATCTCGGGCCGCATCGACGCATACGTGGAGTACACAGGCACCGCGCTGACCGCGATCCTGAAGCAACCTCTCGACCGCGATCCGGAACGCGTATTCTCGACCGTCACACGCTTCTATCAGCAACGAGATGCGATCACCGTCGGCCCGCCGTTTGGCTTTGACAACACATTCGCGATGGTGATCCGGGGCGACGACGCGCAACGCCTCCATCTCTCCACGCTGAGCCAGGCTGCCGAATTCGCGCCCCGGTGGAGGCTCGGCGTCGGTTACGAGTTCGAGCAGCGGCCCGATGGCCTTCCCGGACTCTCCGCAGCTTATGGGCTGAAATTCAAGGACGCACCCAGAACGATGGACCTGGGGCTGCTGTATCGCGCGCTGTCCGCTCGACAGGTGGACATCATCGCGGCAAATTCGACCGACGGGCCTATAAAAGCCCTCGGGCTGACCGTGCTCGCCGACGACCGGCACTACTTCCCGCCCTACCAGGCCGTGCCCCTAGTACGCGATGAAGCCCTCAGGCGCTGGCCGCAGATCCGCGAGGCTCTCGATGCGCTGGCGGGAAAGGTCTCCGCCGACGACGTCCGCGCGATGAACTACGCCGTCGATTCCCAGCACCTGAACCCGGCCGATGTCGTTCACGCCTTTCGCGCGCGCAAGGGGCTGTGACCCCGGGGTTGATAAGCTACCGTGCATGGCGACAGCGCAGGAACACTACAGCAATCTGCTGGCGAAGCACTACACCTGGATGTTCGGCACTACGTTCGAAGAGAAAGCAGCCGAGCAGAGGGCGATCCTGACCGAATTGCTTGGGCCCCGCGCGGAAGCAGGTTCGACACTTGCAGTCGATCTCGGCTGTGGGCCCGGCTTTCAATCGATTGCACTCGCGCAGATGGGCTACTCTCCGGTGCTCGCGATCGATACCAGCAGATCGCTTCTCGATGAGTTGGAATCGCACCGGCACGCTCTCGGGGGCAACCTTCCGATTCAGACGCTGTGCGACGACGTGATGGACATCGGCGGGCTCGTTTCCCCTTCCACGGCACGCGTGATCGTGTCCATGGGCGACACGATTACACATCTCGCGAGCAGGGCGGCCATCGCGGCGTTGATTCAGTCCGTTGCGACCGCGCTCGTTCCGGGAGGCCGCTTCATCGTGACGTTTCGCGACCTGTCCGCTGAGCTTGCCGGTCTTGACCGCTTCATTCCTGTCTACGGTGACGACGACCGGGTGATGACGTGCTTCCTCGAATTTGACCGTCCCGATTCTGTTCTCGTGCACGACCTGGTCTATTGTCGGGACGGGGCGAAATGGAATCTTGCCAAGAGCAGCTATCGCAAGCTGCGGGTGGCGGAGGAATGGCTGGCATCGGCAATGACAAGCGCCGGCCTGGCTGTCGAATCGGGTCGCGCTGGGAGGCTTATTCGAATTACGGGAACGAAGCCCGGCTCATAACGCCCCCTTGCTCTTTAGCTTTCCCGTCAACCTCCCGTTGCCGTATGATTCCTGCGACATATCCCGTCATATACGGCTGAACGCCGGGTCGGGCAGTTGGAATTCCTGACGGAGTCGGGAATTCCCTTATATAGTTATTTCGAAAGGACATCGGTATGGGTGAGCCGGAACATTTCCGGGAAGATGTGTACGTGCGCGAGAATTATCACGCCGATCCCACGCCCATCGATTCAGTGGGCAGTCCGGGACCGCAACGGAGCTTTGATGCGAGGGAGCCGATGGGGCGGCTGACTGGCTCGCCATTGCCCATGGGCGGCAACTCTCCGGCGTCCCGCGAAGTTCCCGTGCACAAGCCGGCAATGCCTCCGGGCCGTGCGCTGTCGACTTCCGCTCCCGAAGATTCGGCGATGCAACGAGCGGTTGGAATGTTCAAGCAGGCCATGCCGTTTTTCCAGCGGCTGCTGCCGCTTCTGGATGGAAACATCGCCACGGCGGTGGCGAATTTTCTTGCGGCGCGCCCGCATTCCCCCGCGCCCGCTCCCAATGTGGACCTCGCGCCTGTGCGCAACCAGATTTCGGATTTGCAGGCGCAGCACAACGACCTTCGCAGCACCGTGCAGGAACAGACCACGGGGCTGAAGCGCGTGGAAGACCAACTCGAAATGGTGCGCGAGGCTACGGACCGCAACACGCTCGAGCAGCAGGAGTTGATTGAAGATTTGAAGGCAATGGGCAACAAGGTGAACATGTTCGCGGTTCTGCTCTCCACTCTGCTGGTTTTGTCCGTTGTACTGAATGTTGTCCTTTATCTGCATATCAAGCGGGTACTCCCATAGATTTTTGTGGGACACGAAGAAGCACAGGGCCCGGATAATAGATACAAGCCTCAAGGGCATTTGCGGGGGATCAGGCGCGCCGGGGGGAGCGGCTGACGTGCGGCGGAAGTTGCGTGCCATGCAGGGCTGCCGGGCTGTGAAAACGAGGCACGGCGTTTATGCAGGAAGTTCGGATTCCTGAAACGCCGCGTGACGGGCAGGATTCGTTGCGAAAGGCTGCTGCAACCGCCTGGGTGCCTCAAGGGAGAACGAATGGGGGATCAGGCCGCCGAGCAGGCGAGGGTAATCCGCCAGGCCACTGCATCGAGAGGAAGCGGCCCGCTCCTCTCCAGGAGAATTGCTGCCCCGTTTCTGCTACTGGCCCTCCTTGTAATAGCCCTCGGCGTACGTTTGATCGGCGGCCGATTCGCTGGCCTGGCTGCCGATTCTTTCGAGATTGCCGCCGCTGCCGCGCTTTCGGTGTGGCTGTTTCTTGCGGTGCACCGCCGCAGCGCAAGCCCGGCCGATCCGCACAGGAACATCTTCGACTCCGCCGGTCCAATGGTCATCGCGATCGGGCTCGATGGGGCAATCACGCACATGAATCCCGCCGCGGAGCGCGTGCTTGGCTACTTCGCGGATGAACTCGTAGGCAAGCCGCGCACCGCCGACATTCTGGGCCCTGAAGAAGGGCCGCGGCTCATCGGCGAGTTGCAAAGGATAATCGGCGTTGAGCCCAATCCCGACCTTACGGGAATCGAGCGTCTGACCGCCCTGATGGACACTGTGCGCAGGATGCCGCCCAGCCAAGTTCCCAGCTTCGAGGGTCACTTCCGCCGCAAGGATGGAAGCCTGCTTCCCGTCGCGCTCCACCTCTCCGCGCTGCGCGACGACCAGGGCGCGATGAAGGGCCTCGTCGTTGTGGCGCTCGACGTCTCGGCAACGCTGCGGCAGGAGCAGGCCGCCCGGGAATCCCAGGAGCGCTACCGCGACCTCTTCGAGCACTCCACGGAAATGATCGCCACGCTCAGCACGGGCGGGCAGTTCCTCTACGCCAATCCGGCGTGGAAGCGGACCTTCGGCATGAGCCACCAGGCGTTGATGTCGCTCATTTCATTCGAAGAGCTCTTCGGCGTGGAGTGCCGTGCGGAGGTTGCGGCGTTGTTCCGCCGGGCGCTCGGCGGAGATATGATCGAGCGCGCTCCGCTGCGGAACCATACGGCCGACGGGCGCCTGATGGAGTTCGAACTCAGCCTGAGCCAGCGCCATAAGGCGGGCAACCCGCTCGCCGTCCGCTGCCTGATCCGCGACGTCACCCAGCAGCGGCAGCGCGAGCATCGCCTGGCATTGCAGCTCGTCGTGAGCCAGATCGTTGGCGAGAACAGCTCTCCTGACATCGCTTCGATGCGCATTCTCGAAGCAGTCTGCCTCTCGCAGGGGTGGGACGTCGCCATCAAGTGGGAAGTCAACGCCGAAGAGAACAAGCTCGAGTTCTCTACCGCGTGGGGAGCGCCGGGGCGTCATACGGACGCTCTGCTGCAGCAGAGCATGGCGCGCAAGCTGGCCGCGGGCGAGGGGCTTCCCGGTCGGGTGTGGCGCGAGGGCCGCCCGGTCTGGATTCAGGACCTGGCGAGCGCCGGCTCTGGGCCGCGGGTCAAGGCGGCGCTCAAGCACGACATGACATCCGGCTGGGCAGTGCCGGTGCGCGTCGGCAACAAGGTGCTCGCCGTGCTCGAGTTCTACAGCCATCTGCGCCTGCGCGAGGACGGCGAAGCTCTCGCCGCGATGGAAACGGTTGCGGCGTCGCTCGGGCAAATGCTCGCCCGAACCCGCGAAAAAGGCCGCGCCGAGGAACTTTACCGCCAGCAGCAGATCCTTCTCGACGCCGTCGCCGACGGTATCTTCGGCATCGACCGTCACGGCATGGTGAGCTTTGCCAATCCGGCGGCCGGCCGCCTGCTCAGCACCGCTGCTTCGCGGCTGGTGGGCAAGCCCGTCCACGAATTGCTGCACGGCTCGGCCGCGGATGGGGAGAAGTGCTCTGAAGATTGCCCGCTGCGCCGCGGAGTCACCCGCCAGGCGGCCTGGGGTGGCGAAGATACGCTCTACCGCTTCGATGGACTTCCCTTCCCCGCTGAGTATTTCTTCACGCCTATCCTGGATCAGGGCCGTTTCTCGGGCTCCGTTCTGAGTTTCCGCGACATCAGCCAGCGTTACGCCCTCGACCGCCTCAAGGACGAGTTCATCTCCACTGTGAGCCACGAGCTGCGCACGCCGCTCACCTCGATCCGCGGCGCGCTCGGCCTTCTTTCGTCCGGAATTCTCGGCAACATCAATGAGAAGGCCGCCAACCTGCTCCGCATCGCCGTCACCAACTCGGACCGGCTCGTACGCCTCATCAACGACATCCTCGATCTCGAGCGCATTCAGAGCGGCAAAGAGCCAATCACGTTTCGCGGGATGCAGCTCTCCGAGGTGATCCGCCAGGCCATCGACGGAATGCAGCCAGTGGCCGACGCCGCGGGAGTTCAGTTGATCCACGACACCACGCAGGCCGAAATTTCGGGCGATCCCGATCGCCTGCTCCAGGTGCTCACCAACCTGCTCTCCAATGCCGTCAAGTTCTCCCCGCCTAATACCACGGTTTCCGTGATGATGCGCCCCGGTGCGGCAGGGGTCACGCTCTCCGTGATCGACCAGGGCCGCGGCATTCCAGCCGACAAGCTGGAAGCTATCTTCGGCCGGTTCCAGCAGGTGGATGCCTCCGACTCGCGTCAGAAAGGCGGCAGCGGCCTCGGCCTCGCGATCTGCCGCACCATCGTGCTTCAGCACGCCGGTCGCATCTGGGCGGAGCGCAACCCGGTTCGGGGCTCGACCTTCCGCGTCTTTCTTCCCTACAAGCCGGAGCCCGTCAATGCGACCGCTATCCACGGAGTGGACGGACGGGGGACGGTGTTGCTGGCTGATGCCAACCGCGTTACGCGCTCCCTGATTGTCGAACAGCTTTCCCGCCACGGCTATCGCGTAATCGAAACCGCCACCATAGACCAGACTGTGGCTGCGGCGCGGGAAGGAATCGAAGCGATCCTGCTCGATATTTCCCTGGACGGCATGAACGGCTGGGAGGTCCTGCCCCTGCTCCGCCGGGACGATCCCAAGCGCCGCACGCCAATCGTGCTGCTGAGCATGGCCAACCATAACCTCGCCGACCTCCGATCCGAGGCCGAAGGCCTGATCACCAGGCCGGTTCAGGAGGAGGCGCTTTTCGGCGAACTGGCCCGTGTACTCTGCGGACCCGGCGAAAAGGCCCGCGTCCTTGCCATTGAGGACGACCGGGACCTGGCCGAGGTGATCACCCATGTCTTCGCAAGCGAGAGCGTCGAGGTCCAGGCCGCGCACTCTCGTCAGGCCGCCCTTGACGCGTGCTTCAGTTTCCAGCCGCACCTCATCGTGCTTGACATCGGCCTGCCGGACGGCGACGGCTTCAACGTGGTTGACTGGCTTCGGCAACACGACCACTTCGCCAGCCTTCCGCTCGTGATCTATTCGGGGCGTGATCTGGCAGCCGAGGAACGGCGCCAACTCACCCTCGGACCCACCCATTTCCTGGCAAAGGCTAACGTCCAGCCCCAGCAACTTGAAGCTCTGGTCTTGACGTTGCTGCGCAATTCGCGTCGAATGGAAGAAGCTCCCCCAACTGTGTCGGCCGACCGGAGTTCATAGCGGTCAGCCCAGGGCCTCTTTCCAGGTTGATCTGCGCTTCTCGTAACGCAGTACGTCAGCTGATCGGGCGGGCACCGGGCGGACCCCGGCAACCGGAGCGGAAGGATCGAAATGTCTCGCCGCATCCTGATCATCGACGACGAAGACGATATTCGCGAAGTCGCAGCGCTCAGTCTCGAGACCGTCGCCGGCTGGGATGTTGCGGTTGCCAGTTCCGGCGCGCAGGGCATTGTACGCGCCGCCGAATACAACCCCGACGCGATCCTCCTCGACGTGATGATGCCCGGTATGGATGGCCCCACCACATTCCGAGAGCTGCGCAGGAACCCGCTCACGGCGCGGATCCCGGTGCTGCTGCTCACCGCCAAGGTCCAGAGCAACGACCAGCGCCGATTCGCCGACCTCGGCGTGGAGGCTGTCCTCTTCAAGCCCTTCGACCCCCTCACTCTGCCCACGCAGATCGCGGGCATCCTGGGCTGGAATTAGAGGCTCGCGGCCATGTTCCCTGGCGACACTCCGGGCGCCGAAAGTCCAGATCTCTCTGCCGCGCTCGAGCAGCTCTGGCGAAAATTCCTGCCGCAGCTCGAGGAGCGCATCGCCGTGCTCGAACGCGCCGTTGAGGCGCTCTCAGCCGGCCGGCTCTCCGGAACGCTCCAGGCCGACGCGCACACCGCCGCTCACAAGCTCTCCGGCTCTCTCGGCACCTTCGGCCTCGCCTCCGGGACCGCGCTTGCACGTGAGGCGGAGCTCCTCTGCTCCGAGGATTGGGAAATCGCACGCGATGCCGGCGCTCGGCTCGCCGAGATTGCGGCGCAACTGCGAGCGATTCTCGCCAACCGCGGGTGAACAACACCGGCACAGCAGAGAAGCCTCCGCGCCCCTCCTCCTTCGACCATTAAACTCAAGAGAGTGACGGATTCCGGCCTCAGCTCGAGCCAGCTCACCCTCTCATTCGAGGCGCAGGTGTCCGCCCGCCGCATCTGGCCCGTACGCGAACTGGTGAGCCAGGTGCGCGAACTCGTCGAAGAGAGCTTCGGCGACGTGTGGGTCGAAGGCGAAATCTCCAACCTCCGCCCCGCGCCATCCGGTCACATGTACTTCACGCTCAAGGACGCCGACGCGCAGTTGCCAGTAGTCCTTTTCCGCCGCCAGGCCATGCTTCTGCGGTTTCGGCCGGAAGACGGCCTGCACGTGCTTGCGCGCGGCCGCGTGAGCGTCTACGACCAGCGCGGCCAGATGCAGCTTGTCGCCGAAACAATGGAACCCGTCGGCGCGGGCTCGCTGCAGCTCGCATTCGAGCAGCTCAGGGAGCATCTCAAAGCCGAGGGCCTCTTCGACGCCGCGCGCAAGCGCCCGTTGCCTGCGTTCCCGCGCGCCGTGGGAATCGTCACCTCGCCCACTGGCGCTGTGATTCGAGACTTTCTGAACATTGTGACCCGGCGCCATGCGGGCCTGAATGTGCTGCTGTGCGCGGCCTCGGTGCAGGGCGATCCCGCTGCCGCCGAGATCGAGTCGGCCCTGCGCTGCCTCAACGCCTCCGGCATGGTGGACGTCATAGTCGTCGCCCGGGGAGGGGGGTCGCTCGAAGACCTGGCCGCCTTCAACAGCGAGCGGGTCGCGCGCGCCATCGCGGCATCCGAAGCGCCGGTCGTCTCCGCCATAGGACACGAAACCGACTTCACCATTGCCGACTTCGTCGCGGACCTTCGTGCGCCCACGCCATCGGCCGCCGCCGAACTCATCACCGAGGCGCAGCATCGCGTAGCCGAGCACCTCACGCGCCTTGACGCGCGCCTCGACCGCGCCGGTCATTTCCAACTGCTGCAATGCAGGCAGCGGTTCACGCGCGTCCCGCTCGCGCGGGCCGAAGGGCGGGTCGCCGCAGTCCTTCATCGACTGGAGCAGCGCTGGGACGATGCGATTCTGCACCTGGAGTCCTGCGTCGCCGGCCGCGTGCGTGATTTGCACCGCCAGTTGAGCGATCTCGGAGCCGCCGTCCTGCGCCATGACCCTCGCCAGCGCCTCTCTCAGGCCCGCCAGCAGATCGCCGACAGGGCTGCGCGCCTGTATCGCGGCGTCGAGCGCAGGCTCAGCGCCGAGCGCGCCCGCCTCACCGCGCTGGATGCGCGGCTTCGCTCTCTCTCGCCGCTCGCGGTGCTCGACCGCGGCTACGCGCTTGTGCTCGACGAACACGGCGCGCTGATCCGTTCCGCGAAAAAAGTAAAATCCGGCGACTCCATCACCACGCGCCTAAGCGACGGCGCCTTTACAAGCCGCGTCGAAAACGCCGCGCCCGAAAAGCGTTCAAGGAAGAAATAGGAATCATGCCAACAACAACTCAAAGAAAACTCTTCGGCACCGACGGAATCCGTGCCATTGCTGGCGAAGCGCCCCTTGACCCCACCACGATTTTTGCAACCGGCCTTGCTCTCGGCCACTCCATCCCGAAGATCGCCGCGGAGCGCCGCGTCATCCTCGGCCGCGACACGCGCGAGTCCAGCCCGTGGATCGCCGCCGTCCTCGCCGCAGGCGCGCGCGAAGCCGGCGTGAGCGTCGTGTCTGCTGGTGTGCTGCCGACTCCGGCGGTGGCGTTCCTCGCGCGCACGCACGGCTATGCGGCCGGCGTCGTCATCTCAGCGTCGCACAATCCGTGGCGCGACAACGGAATCAAGCTCTTCGGCGGCGACGGCTACAAGCTGCCCGATGCCGTCGAGCTTGCCATGGAAGACGAGATACTGCGGCACGCCACGCTCGCCACCGCACCTGACCCCGCAACACTACCCGAGATCGCTTCGAACGAATCGCTGCACCTGGACTACATCGCGTTCCTGCTTGAGTGCGTCCCCGGGCTGAGACTCGATGGATTGAATCTCGTCATCGACTGCGCCAACGGAGCCGCGGCTGCGATTGCCCCTGAGCTCTTCCGCCGCCTTGGCGGGCAGGTTACTCTGCTCAACACCACGCCCGACGGCCGCAATATCAATGACGGATGCGGAGCGCTCCATCCTGAGTTTGTCGCCGCCGAAGTCGCAAAACGTAATGCCGACCTTGGCATCACGTTCGACGGCGACGCCGACCGGTGCATGCTCGCCGGGCCGTGCGGCAACGTCATCAACGGCGACGCCATCCTGCTGATGGCGGGACGCGACCTGAAGGAGCGCGGCCTGCTTACCGGCGATGTCGTTGTCGCCACGACCATGTCGAACATGGGTCTCGAGGCCGCGCTCAAGCGGTCAACGATCAAAATGCTGCGCGCGCCCGTCGGCGACCGCTACGTGCTCGAGATGATGCAGCAGCACAACGCCGCGCTCGGCGGCGAGCAGTCCGGTCACATCCTCTTTCCGCATCTCGCGACTACCGGCGACGGCATCCTCACGGCGCTCGTCGTGCTCGACCTGATCGCCCGCACGGGCAAAGGCGTTGACAGCTTGACCTCAGACCTCAAGGTCTTTCCGCAGGTGATCGTGAACGTGCGAGTGCGCGAAAAGAAACCGCTCGAGCTGATCCCGTCGGTGGCCGCGCGCATCAAGGCCGCCGAAGACGACCTCAGGGACACCGGGCGCGTCGTAATTCGATACTCGGGCACAGAAGCGCTGGCACGCGTCATGATTGAAGCTGAAGACGAAGCTTCCATGCACCGCCATGCCGATGCGATTGCCGGCGCGATCCGTTCGGAGCTTGGCGCGTGAAGCTAAGCCACGCAGAATTGCGAGCGTCAATTCGTCCGATTCGCCGCCTCGTCTGCAAACGCGCTCACCGGCACCGTCACTGACCCGATTCGGCCTGAGTTCACATCGACGACAATCACGCGCAGCGACGCCACGCCGGCGCCCGGGTTGACGCGCTCGTCAAACGTAAGCCCATCGCTGACCGCGCGCTGGTACGTGCCGGGCATGAGGCGGAGCCCAACAGTCTGCCCTGTCACATGGGCCTGTTGCGCGTTGTCATCGCGCTGGATAAGAAAGATGTCGAGCTTGCCCGACCAGAATTCGGGCGTCTTTCCGTCCGCCTCAGTCGCCTGGCGTGATAGATCGATGTCATTTCCCGCAATGGTCACCCGCAGAGCGCGCCCGGCCGAATCGGTCACAGGGCGCGCACTCACGGCGATCTCGCTGACCTCGCCTGGTTCAGACACGGCGCGCGCGAACCGTTCCTTGAGCGTCGCAGGTTCCCGTTCGTACTGGTATCCGCTGCGATAGCGGACAGTCGCGCCGGGGTGGTTCAGCAGCCTGACCGTGAGCCGGTGATACGCGCCGTCCGCGGGACCCGGGGGCGAGAACCCGAGCAGATACGTCGACTGCGCTTCGGCGATCACGACATCAAGTTCCCCCTCGATGTTGCTGGATCTGCGAAACGCGCGTCCACCCGTCGCGTCGGCCACTGCGCGAAACACGCCCTCAATGGGTCGCATGTCCTGCTGCATCTGGGCAAAAAGCCGGCCATGAGTGTAGATATTTTGATCCTGCGCGTGAGGATTGTTGGGGTCTGCATCGTCCGACCCGTCAGCCGCTTCGGGACCGAGTTGCGCCGCAAGCATCGCGGTAAGAACCGGCGGACCGTCGCCGGGATCCGGATACGTGGGCGTGAGCTGCACATTGCGGTCGTGCAGATCGGCAGTAACGACGCTGGCCTCCAGCCGCGATGCATCGAGCGGATACAGGCTGACCCGCGCGTTGTTCATCGCCTCCTGGGTGCGCAGCGCGGCCGGCGCAATGAACCGCGAATGCTTCTCGATCGAGATCGACATGCGATTCCAGTCGGCAAGCGCGTTGTCGCTCGTGATCCACACCAGGCTCTTGTGGCCGGGAATCGAGGCGAGATGATTGGCGACATTCACCAGCGTGTCGAGCGAGCCCGGGCCCGACATGTTCCCGAGTTCACGCAACTTGGGATCCACAGCCTGTTGTTGTATCGCCGGCTCGAGCGTGAAGTTGCCGTTGACGTTGAGCATGTCCTCGAGGTTGTGGACCGTTTCGATGTGCTGCCGGTTGCGGTCCTCCTGATCGCGGGCGTTCACCAGGTCCTGTGCCGACGGCATCCACTTCGAAAGGCGTGCCATGATGGCGGCGTGATCGGTGGTGGGTTCCTCGAGAACCTGGTAGCCGTGATATCGCATTGCGTACAGCGCGACCGGCTCGTTTGCAGGAAGCTGCAGAAGGAAATGAATCGCCTGCCGGCGCGCATCGACAAAGTCGTTGTAGATCATGTTGCCCGGATCGAACAAAACCACGAGTGTGTTCCCGGTCTGGCTGATCGCAGATGCCGCGGCAGGCGCGCGCCGGCTGTCGCCCTGCTTCGCAGAACCCTGCACAACGTGATTCGAGAAAACGAGCGGCCCCCCGGCCTTGTCCGGATTCTCCGCCACGGCCGGCTGCGCTGAATCCTGAGCCACGGCCTCGCTGAACGAGTGGATGTCCTGCTTGACTCCGTTGTCGTAGACTTCAAAGTCATCTTGCTTCAGATCGGGTAGGGGATGGCCCCTTTTATCGAGGGCCACCACGTTCACATCGACGAGCCGGGCGCTGATGCGCAGTCTGAAATCGGAGTCGGGAGCCCCCGGCGGCTGAACCAGCGTGCCGTCTGGGCGCTCTGCCGCTCCGGGGAGAGCGGCTGTTCTTGTTGCGGTAATCTCAGGCTCTTCGTTTTCACTCGCCGGGGACACCGCGGCTGAAGCTACCTCCGGCCTGACATTATTCGCGACGGACGCGGAAGCATCCAGGACACTCTCTGCTGCCGGCTCCCCGGGCCGGCTGGGCATGGGGAGTGTCACATCAGGAGCCGCGCCCGCCTTACGCTCTTCCTCGGCGGAAAGCACGTGAGTCTCGGCGCGGTACAAGTGATACTGCGAGAATTCCGCATCGTTGAGCAGCAATTGCGGCGGACCCACCGCAGGGAAGTCGGGGCCGCGTTGCCCGTGCTGCATGCGCACGGTGCGGGCGATTGACACAGACACACTGCGCGCCGGGCAGGTATATGGAACGCCGCCGATATCTACTCGCCCGTATTCCACCATGATTGCAGCGCGCAAAATGGGATCGGAGGGCTCAAGGTCCGCTTCGAGAACCAGCCGCTCGATCGTCCCCGTGTGCGCGTCCACCGCGATTTCACCGTGATAGCCGGTCATCGTATGAAAAGTGCCGGTGTCCATTCCGTAGGAACCGGTCCCGCAGCAGTAACGCACTTCGTAATGCGAGCTTTTGCGAGGCACCGAATAGCTGTAAACCGCGAGCAGCCGGTCCGATCCCTCTTCCCAGTGACTCCAGGCTAGCTTGTTCTGCGCGGCATCGAGCAGCACCAGCGAAAGAATCGGCCCGAAGACTCCCCACGTTCGAAGACCGTCATCGGGAATGCCCGCGCCGCTCGCCTTGATTAACTCCGGCTCTGCGACTTCTTTGCCGTCCTGGTATTGCACCAAGGCGTGCGAAATGCGCACCTCGCTAAGATCCGTGCCCTCTGATGCGAAAGCCACTCCCGGTCGGGATTCGAAGTGCGTAATTGTGCGCGTGGCGTAGAAGTGCGGGAGCTGCGGAATCGAGCGTGTAACATACGCCGCCGCGAGGCCCATGATCTTATGCTGATGTGCGAGGTCGGGAGAATCCGGCGACGGAATGTCCGCTTCGGGCGTTCTGAGAAATGCAGAGCGGTCGGCAAGCCTGGTGAGCGCGCGCTGCGATTTGGGACCGGCCAATACGCCGCGCCAATGCATCAGCCGGAAGGTCGAAAAGCGCTCGGTGAGCTCGAGTTCAGAGAGCTTCTGAGCGAGACTTCCATCCGAAGAGTTCTTCGATTGCGCGAGGACCCGCTCGAGCTGCTGTACTGAAACGGGTTGACCGGCCCAACAAAACGCGGCCGAGAAAAGCAGGAGGACGATCGGAAAACCTATAGTCCGGCGCATGGCGCCCCCTGTGCGGCAGCAGTTCAAATTGACTGCGGGCGGCCGGCAGGGCGCATCACGACACGAGCCCGGCGCCGACGCCACTTAGGGCGCAATGTAATCTTCGTTTGAGTGCGGGAGAATCCTGAGTTTATGCAGAACGTCGCTGCTAACAGTACTAGTCCAACTTGTCTAGTTCTTGCAGCAGGGCTGGATTCAACCACTTCGCGGAGCGTTCATCCACGAAGCACCGCCGGCGGCGGACTCAACGCTGACAGCTCCTCGTACACGCTGTCGGGTAACCGCAGACTCGCAGCCGCCACATTCTCTTCGAGGTGAGCTACCTTCGCGGTTCCCGGGATGGGCAGGATATTCGGCGCCCGGCGCAACAGCCATGCGAGCGCGATTTGCGAAGGACTTGCGCTCAACTGAGTCGCGGCACGCTCCAGCACTTCGTGCGCGAACCGCATCTGCCCGATCGGGGCCCAGGGCATGAACCCTATATTTTGCTCCACGCAGTACTCGATAACGGAGCCCCATTCGCGGTCGGCGAAGCTGTAGCGATTCTGCACGCTCACGATGGGCACGATTTTGAGCCCGCGCTCGATGTGGTCAAGAGCGACATTCGACAGCGCCACGTGCCGAATCTTGCCCTGTTCACGCAGCTTTGCCAAACACTCCACGGAGGCGGCAAACGACACGGCCGGATCGGGAACGTGAAGCTGGTAGACATCGATGCGCTCGACCCTTAGCCGCCTCAGGCTGCCTTCCACTGCCTGTTGCAGGTGTTGCGGGGTAGCATTGTGCGTCCATTGGCCCGGGCCCGGCCGCTCCCAGCCGCCCTTTGTCGCGATGACAAGGCCGGCAGGATAGGGATGCAGGGCTTCGGCGATGAGCTCTTCCGACACATTGGGGCCGTAGGAATCGGCGGTATCAATCAGGTTGACGCCCAGTTCGACAGCGCGCCTCAGTGTGGCCAGCGCGCCGGCCTTATCTTCAGGAGGTCCCCAGATGCCCTTGCCGGTGATGCGCATCGCGCCGTAGCCGAGCCGGTTGATGACGAGATCGCCGCCGAGGGCGAATGTCCCCGCCGCGGCGGCATGACTGGATTGGCCTGCTCCCATGAGTGCCTCCGTTATGCGCCGCCTCAGTGAGCGGCATATGATTACAGATCGCGCCAGTTTGGTCCGAAGCCAAGGTCAGCCACGAGAGGGACACTCAGCTTGACCACCCCTTCCATCTCCGCTCGCACCAGCTCATCGACCTGGTCCTTCTCCTCGTTTGGGACTTCAAACAGCAGCTCGTCGTGCACCTGGAGCACCATGCGCGTTTTCAGCCCCCGCTCCTCGAGCTTGCGATCGAGAGCGATCATCGCCAGCTTGATGAGATCGGCGGCCGTGCCCTGCAGAGGCGTGTTGACGGCCGTACGCTCGGCAAATCCTCGCTGGTTGGGGTTGCGGCTTTCGATGTCTGGAATTGGCCGCAACCGGCCGAACAGCGTGCGTACGCTGCCCGTGCGGCGTGTTTCCGCAAGCGTCCTTTCAATAAAGGCCTGCACGCCCTGGTACCGTGCAAAATAGCGGTCGATATACGCTTTCGCCTCGGCTTGAGGAATGTTGAGTTGCGCTGCAAGGCCGAACGGAGAGATTCCGTACACGATTCCAAAATTGACGGCCTTGGCGCGCGCGCGCGTTTCCTTATCCATTGAGGCGACGGGGACGCCGAAAACTTCGCTGGCGGTGAGGGTGTGAATGTCCTCGTTCGTTTGATAGGCCCGCACGAGCAGCGGATCCCCGGAAAAGTGCGCCAGCAGCCGCAGTTCGATCTGCGAGTAGTCGGCCGAAAGCAACTGCGTACCGGGCGCCGCAGTGAAAGCCGCGCGGATCTCGCGGCCAAGTTCGGTGCGGATGGGAATGTTTTGCAGATTTGGATTGATCGACGAGAGGCGGCCCGTGGCAGTGGCGGCAGCCTGAAATGTGGTGTGCACCCGCGAGTCCGCATCGGCCTGCACGGGGAGCTGGTCAATATAAGTCGACTTAAGCTTTGAAAGATGGCGGTACTCAAGAACGAGGCGCGGAACTTCGTGCTTCTCGGCGAGTTGCTCAAGCACATCCTGCGCTGTAGAAACAGTTTTGCCTTTACCGTATTTCACAGGCGTGCGCAGGCCCATGTGGGTAAACAGAACCACGCCGAGCTGCTTCGGCGAATTGATGTTGAAGCGCTGGCCGGCCAGCTCGAATATGCGTTCGCCAACGCGATTGATTTCGCCGGCGAAGCGCGTGGAGAGTTCGTTCAGCACGCGCTTGTCGATCCGCACGCCGGCTTGCTCCATGCGATAGAGGACGGGCGCGAGGGGAAGGTCGATATCGGTGTAGACGCTTGTAACCTGCGACTCTTCTGCGTAGGTGCGTAGCGCGGGAACAAGCGCGTGAACGATCGCAGCGGCGGCGGTCAAGGACGCCGGGGGTGCGTGGCCGTTACGCGCGGCTACGTCGGCGAGCGACTGCGTGGCGTGAGTCGGATTCAGCGCGTAGGACAATAGCATCGTGTCGTCGAACGGCCCGGAAAGCTTGATTCCCATTCCGTGAAGCGTGTGCAGCGCGGATTTGCAGTCGTGAGCCTGCTTGAGAACCGTGGGGTCTTCAAGCAGTGAGCGAATTTCAGCGTCGATGGCCAGCGACAATGCCACCCCGGGCTCGGCGCAGACGGCGATTACGGATTGCGTGCTCTTCTGTGCGGCCTCTGCGACGTCAAGCAACGAGAGCGTAGTTGGCTCTGCTGGCTCATCTTCGGGTTCGGCGGCGGACGGTGGCGCGGAATCGAGAGCAAAAGCAAAACCATCGCGGCGCGCGGCGGCGAAGAATTCGGCGCGCTGTTCGGCAGTCGGGGTTTCGATCAGCTCGAATCTCGCCGCAGTCTCCGCCGGCGCCATATCCTTGAGCATCGAGGTGAATTCGAGCTCTGTGAACAATTCGCGGCAGGCTTCAACGTCGGGCAGCTGCGTTTGCATTGCAGCCAAATCCAATTCAAGCGGCACGTTGCAGTCGATGGTGACGAGTTCCTTCGATAGAATCACGGCGTCGCGGTTCTGCTCGAGCGATTCGCGATACGTTTTGCGCTTCACCTCGGCGGCCCGGTCTAGGACGGCTTCGACGGTGCCGAATTCCTTGATGAGATCCACGCTTCCCTTGTCGCCGATGCCCGGCGCGCCGGGAATATTGTCGATGGTGTCGCCTCGAAGAGCCATTACGTCGATGACTTTGTCGGGCGGCACGCCAAGGACCTCGGTAACCTTCGCTGCGTCGAGTACCAGGTTGTCTTTCTGCGGGTTAAGCACCTTCACGCGGTCGTTAACGAGCTGCATCATGTCCTTGTCGCCGGAGACGATAAAGACTTCGTGCCCATGCTCGGAGGCGCGGCAGGAAAGAGTTCCGATCACATCGTCCGCTTCGAATCCTTCAGCCTCGAGAATCGGGATGCGAAACACTTCGAGCGAACGGCGGATGAAGGGGAGCTGCCGGCGCAAATCTTCCGGCATTGCTTCGCGCTTGGCTTTGTAGCCTTCGTAACCGACCTCTTCAAAGCACTTCGTCTTCGAGTTCCACTTGCGCAGCGTGCCGATGGCCAGGGCGCGGTCGTCGCGGAAGACCTTGCCGCTGACGTCGAAGACAGCCGCAAAATATTCAGGCGAAAAGTCCTGGCGCAGCTTCTTGATCATGTTCACGAATACGTAGGTGGCCGCTGTTGGCAGGCCGGAGCGCGTGGACATCGGCCTCGAACGCTGCATTGCGTGGTAGGCGCGAAAGATGAACGACATCGCATCGAGAAGAAAAACCGGCGGCTTCGATTGGTCAGGCACGGTCAAAGTCTATCAGGGGATTGATGTCGGATTTCAGCGTTCAGGCAATAAACATGCAGTCACCGTAGCTGAAGAAACGGTAGCGCTCGTCAACCGCATGGCGGTAGGCGCCGAGGACTTTGTCGCGGCCGGCGAATGCGCTGACCAGCATGAGCAGGCTGGATTGCGGGAGATGAAAGTTAGTAAGGAGCGCATCGACGACGTGGAACTGGAAGCCTGGAGAAATAAAGATTTCAGTCGAACCGGAACGAGGCGCGAGCAATGATTCGCCCGCCTGAAGAGCATCCGCAGTAGCGGACTCCAGCGTGCGAACCGTGGTGGTGCCAACCGCGACGATGCGGCGGCGTTCGCTGCGGGCGAGGTTGATGGCGGCGGCAGTCTCAGAACTGATGGTGTACCGCTCCCGGTGGAGGCGCACTTCGTCGACGCGTTCGACATGCAAGGGCGCGAAGGTTCCCAGGCCGACGTGCAGGGTGACGCGCGCGATTTCAATCCCCGCAGCAAGGAGCGACTCGAGCATTTGCGGGGTGAAGTGCAGGCCGGCGGTGGGCGCGGCAACCGATCCGCGATCTCGCGAGTAGACGGTCTGGTAGCGGTCGCGGTCTGCGGGATCGTCACCGCGATGAATGTAGGGCGGCAGAGGGATGTGGCCGATGCGGTCGAGGCTGGCGTGGAAATTGTCAACCGGCTCGAACTGAAGCAGACGATCGCCAAACTGGCCGCGATCGAGGACCTCCGCTTTGAGCTCTATGGTTCCATTGGGCGCGGGGAACTCGAGGATCTCGCCGATGGCCACCTTCCGGCCCGGGCGAACGAGCGCGTGCCACTGGTTGTCGGCGGCAGGCTCGGTGAGCATCACCTCTATGCGGCCCGTGGGCTTTTCCTTTTCGCGGCGCAGGGTGCGGCGAGCATAGAGACGCGCGGGGATGACGCGGCTGTCATTGAGCACGAGCAGGTCTCCGCGGCACAACAGCGAGGGGAGATCGCCGAACATTGCATCTCGTAATGCCCCGGTATTTCGGTCGACAACCAGCATGCGACTCGCTCCGCGATCCTGCGGAGGCTCCTGCGCGATGAGTTCTTCGGGCAGATCGTAGTTGAAGTCCGCCACGCGAAGATCGCGGTTGAGGTCGGTGGAATCGCTCATGAACTGATCGCTCAACGCTGCGCCTGCCCGAGATGCTCCAGTGCGCGATGGCGGGCGCGCTCGAGGTTGTCATTCAGTTCGATGCGTTTGGTTTCGAGTTGAGCTGTATCGATATCGTGCGGCGTGCGTGTCCATGCTGCCCAGCTGACCACGATGCGCGTAAACGGTTTGGGAACGAGAAACCGATCCCACGAGTTGACGACCCACGCGCGCTCGGGTTGGAGGTGAAATGCGCCGATGGGTGCGCCGGTGAGCTGCGCGAGCTTGATGGGGCCCATCTTCGTTTGATAGATCGGACCAAGAGGACCATCGGCTGTGAAGATCGCGGGCCGGTTGTCTTCAATCACGCGCTTGAGGCCGATCAGGCCTTCGCCACCGGCGCGCGAGCTCGACCCGCGCACTGCATTGAAGCCGAAGAGGCGGAGAATGCGCGTAATCAGCTCCCCATCGAAGCTTTGGCTGATGAGGATGACGGCATTCGTGCGGCGGAAGTAGAGCGTGCAAGGCAGCACGCACTGGTGCCAAAAGCAGTAGATCTCACCGCCAGCCCTCTGGCCGAAAAGGACTGGGATGACGCCTTCCTCCGCTATAACTTCGTAGCGCCAGGTGAAGCCGATCATCCAGAGAAGTGCCCAGACTATGCGCGGAGCAATGGCGAGAATCACGCGCTGAGCGAGGGTGAAACGGGCGTTCGAGGGCACGACTCGATTGTAGTAGGACAGTCGGTATTCTCAGCTGTCAGTAATCAATTACCCGGACGCAGAATTAGCTGTAGCGGAGCCAGCGCACGAGCTCGGGTAATGTCGCGCGCTTGCCGTACATGAGGATGCCGACACGGTAAAGACGCGAGGAGACCCAGAGCACGGCCCAGATGCTAAGCGCCAGAATCGCGATGGAAACCGCAAACTGCCAGGCCGGCGGCATCTGCGATCCCATGCGCAACATCATGATGATCGGCGCCGTGGCAGGGAACAGCGATGCTCCGATGGACCAGATGGAGTTGGGATCGTTGATCACGAGCCAGATAAGCGCAAAACTTAGCCAGATAGGCAGCGCGGCGAGCGGCGTGTACATCTGGAGTTCCTGCTCGGTTTCGCACGATGCAGCCAGGCCCGCAAACAGCGAAGCATACAGCAGGTATCCAAGCACGAAGTAAACCGCAAATAGAATGCCTTCAACCCACGAGAAATGGATGGCGAGTTGCCCGCTTAGCATTGCCGCGGCCAAGGTGGAGCCCGCGATGGCCGCTCCAGCTGCGAACCAAATTGCGAGCTGAGTAAGCCCCACAGCGCCCACGCCAATCAGCTTGCCTGCGAGCAGGTCGCTGGGCTTGGCGGCCGCCAGCATCACCTCGAAGATACGCGAGGTCTTCTCCTGGATGATCGAGCGAGCCACGTTCATGCCGTAGATCATCGTTGTCATCGAGAGCAGAAGGGCCATGATGTAGCCCTTCATGTAGGAGCCGAACCCGCTGCTCTTCACTTCCTTTCCCTTCTGGTCAACCTGAAGCGTATCGATTTTTATATCCTTGAGGAGCGAATCCACCTCGGCCTGGCTCATGCCGCGAGCAGTCATGCGCTCGATGGCAAGCGCGTGATTGAGCGCATCACTCAGACGGCCTGCAATGACGATGTCTCCCGATGACTGCGAGATGTATGTCGCGCTGGGAGCGCCATCGGCCCCAGTCTCGATCCACAACAGCCCGTCGGCCTGCTTGTTCTCGACCTTTGCGACAAGAGCCGTGCGCTCGGCGGGATTGGAGGGAGCAACGATGTCGACCGAGGTGTGCGCGCTCTTGTCTTTGAGCAACTGATCGCGAATGTCCTGAGCGAATTGCTGTGAAGGCGCGGCGATAATGACGTGCTTCCCGACGCCCGATCCTCGCCCTGAGAGATAGGCGATTCCGATGATGATGGCGAACAGAAGAGGCACGAGGATGGTGGAAACGCGGAAGGCGCGGCCACGGATCTGCTCGAGGTACTCGCGGCGGGCCACCAGAATAAGACTATGCATCGGCTTTGCCTCCCACCGTTTGGATGAAGATCTCTTCGAGCGACGGCTCGACCAGTTCGAAACGATAGATTGTGGCGACAGCGGCCGCTTCGTGAAGCAGCTTTTGGGCGTTGCCTTGCGGTTGCAGGCGGATCTCGGCGTGGCCGGAGAAGTTTTTTGCTTCTGAGATTTCCGGGCTCTTGAGGAATGAATCGTCGCCCTCGAATTCAACGATCACGCGGTTGCGTTCGTAACGCGACTTGATCTCTCGCATCTTGCCGGAAAGAACTGCCTCTCCTTTATTGATAAGACAGATTGTGTCGCAGAGCTTTTCGACCTGGTCCATGCGGTGCGTGGAAAAGATGATTGCCCTGCCCTGATCCTTGAGGTCGAGCAGCGTACGCTCCAGAAGAGTGGCGTTGACGGGGTCGAGACCGGAGAACGGCTCGTCCATAACGATCAGCGTGGGATCGTGTATCAGGGAGGCGATGAATTGTATCTTCTGCTGCATGCCCTTGGAGAGCTCTTCGGTCTTCTTGGGCAGCGAGTCGGCGATTTCAAGGCGCTGTGCCCAGTCCTGCGCGCGCTTGCGCGATTCATTGGGTGAAAGGCCATGAAGCTGGCCAAAGAAGACGAGCTGGTCGAGGACCTTCATCTTCTTGTACAACCCACGCTCTTCAGGCAGGTAGCCGACGCGCTCAAGGCTCTTGCGGTCGAACGGGCTGCCGAATAAGCTCACGCGTCCCGAGTCGGGCATGGTAATGCCCATCATCATGCGGATCGAACTTGTTTTTCCCGCGCCGTTGGGACCGAGAAGGCCGAACATCTGGCCGGGCTCGATCGAGAAACTGAGATTGCGGACTGCAACCTTGTTCTCGTAGGCTTTCGTTACTCCAGCGAGTTCAACGACTGGCATGAATTCTCCGAGAGTGGTCCACCACACTGAACGAAGCGGAGGAAGTAAATCTTTGGTGCAGTGTAGCAGAGGCTACGAGCGATGATTAGCTCGAGCAGATGGTACGCAGGCATCCGCGCAACGGTTCACAATTGAAATTAGCTGTGTATATCTTTCCATACCTGCGGAAGAATAACTATAGGGCCATGAAGAAGATGCGGCCGGAAGTAACTTCTTCCAGATGACGAATGATTAGTCATCGTCGTCATCCCGCGGCTTTGGCGCACGAATTTTGATCTGCACCGGAACGGGCTTGTCTCCCATCGCATCCTTCCAGAGAATAACGTTGAGCTTGCGCGCGTCGGCGCGGTCGGCGTGGCGGAAATCCATCTTCATGCTTTCATGTGCGCCCGGGGCAGTCTTTGGATTGGCGGTATAGATGAGGTTGTTGTCTCTATTCGAATAATCGGCCGAATAGGCGGGTTGGTCGCCGGGACCCGTGAACAGCGACGACACGATCGAGGCGAATGCATCGTTGTTGTTCATCGGCGGAATGCCGAGCAGCGTCTCCATGGTGCGGATGAAGCTGACGGTGGAATAGAAACGGCTATCGACGAAAGGCGCGCCCTGTGCGCCATGCGGAGAGTACTTGCTGACGACGAGTCCGATGCTGCGATGTGCATCGACGTGGTCGGCGCCGTTTTGGGCGTCGTCTTCGAGGATGAAGAAGGCCGTGTCATCCCAGAACGGGGAGTGCGAGATGGCATCGACAGCGCGGCCCACGGCAAGGTCGTTGTCGGCCACAGATGACTTGGGCGATGGGCCACCAGGGCGCGTTCCCGCTGTGTGGTCGTTGGGCAGGCGCAGCTGGATGAAGTTGGGCATGGTGTCCCGGCCATTCTGCTTTTCGGCGATCCATCCCTTCAGATGGCGAAGGAATATGTTCACGCGGATCTGGTCGGGCACAAGCAGTTCAAAGTCGGGCGATTCGGGAGCAAAGTGGCCGACAAGCTCCGGCTTTGTAGCAGTATTCGAGGCTATAAGCGGAATCGCCCACGCCCACTTATTCACGCCGCCGCCCCAGTCGTCCGGAATGGCTTCGCCGGGCGCAATGGCCTTACGCGCGCACGCCTGGCTGGGCATCAGCGGGCCCTCCTGCGGGTTGGTGGGCATGTGCGCGGCCGCTGCGTCAGTGCAGAAGATGGTGGAGATGAATTCACCGAAGTGGTAGTAGGTTTTGTCGTGCGCGGCGAGATCTCCCCACAGATATCCGCTGGCAGGCTCGTTCACGTCGGGGATCTTCTGGAGGAGCGGGTAGCCCTCTGCGACCGCGCCTTCGTAGTCGTAAGGGCGCTCGTTGCCGCGATAACTCTGTTGCCAGGTCTTTTCCAGGTAGTCGGTGCCGATGGCGGCGTTGGACCAGACATGTCCATCTCCGGAGACTTCGCCGGAGTCGAAAAAGTTGTCCAGCACTCCGAACTGGAGTGCGAGCTTATGCAGGTTCGGCGTGATGGCGACGCCATATATGGTGAGGCTTTGGTCGCCATTGCCAACCGGCTTGCCGCCGGCCGTGAGATCGCCGAAGATCTGATCGTACGTGCGGTTCTCCTTGATGATGTAGATGACGTGCTTGATGGGATTCCCGCCTCCGCGACGAGGACCAGTCCCGGCGGAACCCGGATTCGCGCCCGCGGCAAACGAAATAGTCTCGGCGGCAGCCTTCATGCGGTTCGACTGCAGAACTGAGTCGGTGAACTGCGCAAGGTTCTGCTCGATCGGGGCGGGGTCGAGCACCGCTAGGGAGCCGTACAGCAGCGTCGCGATATACGTGCTCGGCGAGGGGCGACGGTGGTTTGTGGTCCCGGGCGCTTCGCGTTGCGGCTTGTTGTTGGGGCCGGTTCCGTGGCCTTTTGCTGTGGCCACGTAGAGCTTGCCGCCGGTCCAGGCCATCGAGATCGGCATCCACTCAGTGGGAACAAATCCGATGGGCTCGGTCATTCCCTTCTTCGCTGAGGCTGCGGTCAACTTTGCCGTGTCGATCACCGCGACCGCGTCGGATGCGGCATTGGCAACGTAGAGGCGTTTGCCGTCCTGATCGAGAGCAAGGGCGACGGGCTCGGCGCCGAAATAACTCTGGTCTGGCAGCCGCGTGTCGAAGTAACCCATTACGCTGAAGGCGCCGGAGGCGATGTTCACCGCGGCAACAGCGTCGCGGTTCGCGAGAGCGACGTAAAGAATCTTTCCGTCGGGCGAGAACTCGAATGCGCAGGGGTGCGTGCCGGGCTTGACGGGGCTTGATGGCTTGAGAAGGTCGAGCTTGCGGCCAACTGTGAGAGAGTTCAGGTCGAGCTCAACAATTTTGGAAGCGTTCCAGAGCGCGACGTACGCGTGACGGCCGTCTTTGGCGACTGCCAGGGCGATCGGGTAGGTTCCGGGGACGGCATTGCTCTCCGAAAGATCGAATCGATGCTCGACCTTGCCAGATGCAGGATCGACCACCAGGACGTCATCCGAAAGATTGCCGGCGATCAGCAGCTTTTCCGGCGAGCCGAAAAGCGCAATGGCAGCGGGAAATGGAATGCCCTTATCGCCATCGCGTTGGCCGATGAGGCGCGTCAGGCGTCCGGGCGCAAGCTGCTGCAATGGCAATGGGAGAAATTTTTCAGGCGAGACTTTGCCGTCGCTGAATCCGTAGACGATGATGCCGTTACCGGTGTCGCCCTTGCGCGCACCCGTTGGGTCCGTGACCGAACCCATGCTGGCGTAGAGATGGCGGCCATCGGGGCTGAAGGCGAGGCCGGAAAACAGCGTCTGGTGTCCATCGCGCGCCTGGGTGCGGTCGTCGGGAAAATCGGCCAGCGTGCCCGATTGCGTGTCATAGACAGCCAGCGACTGCTCGTATTTCGACTCAAAGGTCCCGTAGCCGTCATTCACAGTAATCACATAGTGATGGTCGGGCGAAACCGCCATGGTCACCGGCAGGCTGTTCAGCCGCTGCGGGCTGCCTGGCACATCAGAGAGCTGCTTGCTGGTGGGCAAATCGACCGTTTGCGCGCACAGCACGCCTGAGCACACCAATAGCGCGCACAGACACACGGGACCGATCGGCTTCATCATCATGGCAACCACCCTAACAAACTACTCCTTATCGTGCGTTACAAAACCTTGACTCTTGTGACAGCGGGGTCGTCGACGGAGAAATACATCGGCGCGAAGGATGCCCGCCAGCCTGCAATAATTCACCTATGCGGAGCGTGTTTACTACGGAGAGGCTGTGGGACGGCCAGGCGTTTGTGCAGCAACCGGTAGTCGTGGTCGAAGACGGACGCATCGTCGAAATCTCGAGCCGCGCCACGCGAGAATCGCCCTCCGGTGCGGTAAGCCGGGATTTCGGCGACGCATTGCTGGCGCCCTCGTTTTTCGACGTCCACATTCACGGGGCAGCGGGTCACGACGTGATGGAAGGGTCCGCTGAGGCGCTCGGCGCGATCGGCGCTTTTCTTGCAGCGCACGGCACGGCGAACTATTTTCCCACCACGGTGACTGCGCCGGTCGACGCCACTCTGCGCTCTCTCGAAGCGCTGGGCAAGCACATTCGTCAGTCACCTCGCAATGGACAGGCGCGCCCCATCGGCATTCACCTTGAAGGTCCATTTCTTTCGCACTCGAAGCGCGGAGTGCACCCGCCCGAACTCCTGCTTGAGCCCGACATCGCGCTTTTCGATCGGATGTTCGAGGCAGCAGAGGGACAGATTCGCCTCGTCACACTGGCGCCCGAGTTGCCTGGAGCCGTGGAGTTTGCCGCCCATGCAACGGCGCGCGGTGTGCGCGTTTCCGTCGGCCACTCCGACGCCACTGCTGCCGACACGCGCGCCGCGATCGCAGCCGGTGCCGTGAGCGCGACTCACACCTACAACGCCATGCGCGCCCTGGACCATCGGGAACCAGGCATCCTGGGCGAGGTGCTGACGGCGGATGGGCTTTTCGCCGAGCTGATATGCGATGGGATTCACAATGCGCCCGAGATGGTGCGGCTGTGGTGGAAGGCCAAGGGACCGAAGCGGGCGCTGCTGATAACCGATTCCATGGCAGCCGCGGGCATGCCGGATGGGACATATCAGCTCGGGCATTTCTCCGTGAAGGTGGCGGACGGTCGCGCCACCGCCCGCGGCGTGCTGGCCGGCAGCGTGCTAACGCTCGATCGCGCCCTGGCCAACTTTGTCCGCTTCACCGGCGCAACAGTCGACCAGGGACTACGGCTGATGACAGCGAATCCAGCCGCCATGACCGGCTGCGAAGCTCAGGCCGGAGCCCTGCGTGTTGGCGGACCCGCGAACTTTGTGGCCGTCGATGCCTCGGGCGGGCTGGCAGGGTCGGTCGTCGGCGGACAAGTTGTGGCGTAACTGCGCCGCTCGGATTGCAGAATTCATCCCGGCACAATCCAATCAGCCGGTAATCTGCATCTACCTTGTAGAGGGAGTGGCCCGGCGAAACAACAGGTTCAATAGATGCGCCCCGTTCGCGCGCGTGCAGCGGGGATATCGAGAATCCCGGCGCTCCCGAAATACACTCAAGGACCCACATAAAATAATGGATTCGCCAGTTCCCTTCCCCATGCAACAAATTTCGCGCCGGCGCCTTCTGCAAACGCTGGCATGCGCGGGCGCCGGGTTTGCGCTCTACGGCGGAGAGGTCGAACGGCACTGGATCGACGTCGTCCATCGGGACGTTTACATCGAAGGATTGCCCGCGAGCTTCGACGGAATCACCATCGCACAGTTGAGCGATATACATCTCGACGAGTTCACGGAACCGTTCCTCTTGCGCGAAGCGATTGACCAGATCAACCGCATGCAGCCGGACATGGTTCTGCTCACCGGCGATTACGTGAGCTACCAGGTACTCCCGCACAAGGAGACGATGGCGGCTGCCTGGCACTGCGCATCGATGCTGGCCAAAATCCGATGCGCCCAGAAATTCGCCATCCTTGGGAATCACGATCTCTTCGCCGGCGCGAAGGAAGTCACTGAAGCCATCGCATCGCATGGAATCCCAGTGCTGCGCAATGCATGCCTGCCAATCGAACGAAGCGGTAGCCGCTTCTGGCTGGCGGGGCTCGACGACCCGGTAGCCGGCCGGCCAGACCCCGATCTCGCCGTTCCGGCAGCGATCCGCAACCTGGGACACGAACCCGTGATCCTGATGTGCCACGCTCCGGACTTCGTCGACACTCTCGCGCAGCACCCTGCAAGCCGCTCAATTTCGCTTGTTCTCAGCGGGCACACGCATGGCGGGCAGGTGAGGCTGCCGCTCGTCGGCGCGCTGCATCTTCCGCCGGGTGGCCGAAAGTACATCGAAGGATGGTTCCCGGTGGGCGGGATGCAACTCTACGTGAACCGCGGGATCGGCAGTGTCGGGGTCCCGTTCCGTTTCGACTGCCGGCCTGAGATCACGCGGATTCGCTTGCGCCGCGCGAAAGAACCAACTCCGTACATTGAAACAATGCGGCACGCCGGGGCAGCATTGAGTGCAGGATGAGCTGGATCCGCCAGTTCACTCAGCCTGCGCTCGATCCGCGGTGCGCGACAGATGAGAGGCTTAAATAGCCCTGGTGCCCTAATCAAGCGGCGTCTTGCCGCTCGGAAGAAACACCTCGAAGGTCGCGCCGCTGCGCCCCTCACGCTCAGACGAGCGGAATCGAATATGCCCCCGATGTCGCGCGATCAGCCGGCGGGAGACCCACAACCCCAGTCCCGAACCCTTCAGGTCTTTAGTGGTGAAGAACGGATCGAAGAGCTTCTCCTTTGCACACTGAGGAATGCCCGGACCGCGATCGTGAATCATCACGCGTATTCCCGCAACTCCCCCGCGCTGGATGGGACGCACGCGCACCGCCACGGCCGAACCCGAAGGCGAGGCTTCCAACGCGTTGCGCACCAGGTTCCCGAACACTTGCGTCAGTTGCCCCGGGTACCCGTTCACGAGCGGCGATGGTTGAGCATCGAAAACCACCTTGACTCGCTTCCCTGCCGCCACTGTCTCATAGAGTCCGATCACGTCGCCAAGCAACGTGCTCACATCCACCGCTACCGGGGTCTGCGTATCGCGATGAAACGCCAGAGTCTGCCGTGTGATGCGCGCAATGCGGTCAAGCTCCGTAGCAGCTGTTGCCAGATGCTCACGAATTGCGGGCAGATCTTCGGAAGCCTGCGCAAGGTATATCAGGTTCACAACGGCTTCCAGTGGGTTGTTGATCTCGTGCGCAATTGCATTGGCCAGCTTGCCGGTCGCGGCCAGTTTCTCCGCGGTGCGCAGTGCATACTCGGCCAGTTTGCGATCGGTGATGTCGGAAACGACCAGGACCTTTTCCTGCTTGTCCGCATCGGCCCCGATCTTGCTCACCGAAAGCTGCACCGTGCGATCGGCAACCGCGATCTCCCCGCTGTACCTCTCGCGCCCGTTCAGAAGGTTCTCGCGTCCCGCCGCATCGGCGAAAAACGCCACAGGATCTTTCCCCGCTTGGGGCTGAAATGCCGCGCCGCAGATCGACTCGAACGCATCGTTCCAGCGGCTGAGCCTGTTGTCTGCGTCCAAAATGGCCAGGCCTTCTGAAAGCGTGTTAAACGTGGTTTCCCATTGCAGCGCGGAGGTGCGCGCCGTCGCTTCTGCAACGCGCAGCCGCAGAAGCGCGCGCACCGTTGCCACGAGCACCATCCGGTCAATCGGATGCGTGAGGTAACCATCCGCGCCGGCGTCGAGCGCGCGCACTCGATCCTCCGACGCAACAAACGAAGCTGAGATCTGCAGGATGGGAATCGAAGCGGTGTGCGGATTCTGCTTGAGAGCGCGGCAGACGTGGTAGCCGGACATATCGGGCAGGCGGACATCCAGAATAATGAGATCGGGATGCGTCTCCGCAAATTCGAGAGCCTTCGCGCCGGTGCCCGCTTCAAGGCACTCGTATCCCGCGCCTCTGAGCACTCTGCACAAAACGTAGCGATTCTCCTCGCGGTCGTCAGCGACGAGAATGCGCGAGCGTTGTTGATCAGGCATGTTGCTCCCCTGCAACAGGATCTGGAGCGAGCCCTTTTGACCTTATCCAATCCAGGAATGGCTGCGCCGAGAGCCGCGTGGACACATCTTCCTTTCGCACTGTCTGCGCGTTCCATGATTCGAGTTGCGCGCGTTCGGCGTCGGTGAGCGGCTTCGACGTATAGATGAGGACAGGAAGCTCGGCTGTAGCGGGCCGGATACGCAATTCGCGCAGAACATCGAAGCCGCTGAGGTCGGGCATCAGCAGGTCGAGAATGATCGCGTCGGGAAGCCCCTCGTTCAGGCACGCCAGCGCGTCGCGTCCATTGGATGCCTCCTGGATCTGCAGCCAGGGCTGTGACAGCAGTTCGCGCAGAATGTAGCGAGAGACCTCGTTATCGTCGACGAGAAGGAGCTTCCTCGTGCCGCTTCCGGGCGTGAGCCTGCGCAGTTCGTCCAACAGCGCATCGCGATCGAGCGGCTTTGGCAAAAACATCGTGGCGCCCTGCGCCAGCGCTCGGTCGCGCTCGTCGCTCGCGCTCGTCACCAGCACCGGCAGATTGCCGTGGTCTTCGCGCAGCCGGTCCAGATATGCCCAGGCCGTGTCGTCGCCGATATAAATGTCGGCAACCACGGCGGCCGGATTGTGGCGCGCCGTCCACGCTTCGGCCTGCGCGATGCTCCTCGCCAGAATCGGCTGAAACTCGGTGTTGCGCAGCGCGGATTCAAATACCACCGCAGCCTCTTCGCTGTCTTCGAGGTAGAGAACGGGTGTGCGATGAAACTCCGGTGCCGGCAGCTCAGCCGCCTCTTCGCCCAGCGCCGCCTCGCCCACGTACATCGCGGGAATCGTCAGGCAGAACGTCGAGCCGCGGCCGGGCTCGCTCTCGAGCTCGATGTGGCCGCCTAGCAGCACCGCGAGGTTACGGCACAGCGGAAGGCCAAGGCCCGTGCCGCGATGGCGCTCCTGCAGGGGATTCTCCACCTGGCTGAATTCCTTGAAGATGCTCTCGTGGTGTTCATGCGGAATGCCGATGCCTGTGTCGGCAACGGCAAACTGGATGCGGCCGTCGGGCACCTGCTTTGCTGAGACGGTAACCGACCCCGAGGGAGTGAACTTCAGCGCGTTCGAAATCAGGTTGCGTAGTATCTGCGACACCTTGCCTTCGTCCGTGTGAAGCGGCGGCAGTTCACGCGTGTCCTCGAAGACTAATTCCACCGAGGTGTTATCTGCGAGCAGCGGTTTCAGCATGCCTTTAAGCGCGCTGAACAGCTCATGCACATCGAAGTGCTTCGCGCGCATGCGGATCTTGCCTGCCTCCACTTTTGCGAGATCGAGGAGATCGTTGACCATCTCCTGAAGGTCGCGCGCTGAGGATTCAATATAGCGCACCTGCTTCAATTGTTCGGGCGCGAGGTCGCCGTCGGTGCGGTCCATCAGCATTCGGGCCAGGGAGACGATTGAGTTCAGGGGAGTGCGGAACTCGTGCGATACGTTCGACAGGAACTTCGTCTTCAGTTCAGATGCACGGCGAAGATAATCGGCGCGTTCATCGAGTTCGGCATAGAGCGCGACAACGCCGCGATTCGTGTCCTCGAGTTCGCGGTTCAGCAGCTCGAGTTCTTCCTGGCGCGAGCGCAATTCATGCAGCGTCTTGAGCATCTCCTGGTTCTGCGCCTCGATCTCTGCGTATGGGTCGTCCGGAGTCCTGCGCTGCATGCCGCGCTGCACGTCGCTCACAACGCGCGGGGTCCAGTCGTCTCCGCGGCGCGGCGCATACTTGGCCATGCGAACTGTGGTTCCCTGCTGGCCCGATTCAATGTTGAACTCATCCATCAGTCGCCTGGTACCGATGATGCCCATGCCCATTCCGGTCTCAGACCGGTAGCGGCCCGCAAATATCTGCTCCAGGTTGGTGATGCCGGGGCCGCTGTCGGTTACCACGACCTCCACGCGCCTGGGCTCATCGACATGAATAAGGAAGCTCACCTTCCCGCTCTTCGCGTAGCGAAACGCGTTGCGCGCCATCTCCGATGTGGCAGTCGCCAGGCGGATCTGGTCCTGGTTGTCGAGACCGAGGGCCTCCGCGACTTCGCGTGCGCATTGCCGCGCATGCACCACGTCGCGCTCGGTCCGCAATGTCAATTGATGGAGAGAAATCGACATCCGTACTAGGCCGCCTTAATCACGATTACGCTCGCATCGTCGCGTTCCCGCCTGAAATCGCGCAGCAGGACGCCACAGATCACCGCGGGGTGCTTCGCGGTCAACCCCGGATAGGAGCCCAGGTCCCAGCGCGTCTGCACACCGTCCGAGTGCACCACTAGCGTCGCGCCGGGATGCCAATCGAACTGGAACTCCTGAATCCGCGATACCGTCGCCCCGAGAGTGCCGTTGTGAGAGACCATGTTTTTCGACGAGCTTGCGTTGATCAGCACAGCTGAAATATTCCCGACTCCCGAGTAAGTTACCTTCCGCTTTCCAGGCCGGATTTCTACTATTCCAGCCACCGCTCCACGGGTCTTGCGCAGCGCATCATGAATGGTTCCGAGCAGGGCTGCAGGGCTGAGTTGCACATGCTTTTGGAACGTCTCGATCGCCGTGTGCGCCGCTTCAGCCGCCCCCCAGCCGTGACCCAGGCCGTCAGTCAGTATGGCAACGGTCCTGTCCTCTTCTCGATGGCAGAACCAGCCATCGCCGCAAACGCGCTCGCCGGGGTAAGGCACGGCAATGCCCGAGATCTTCAGGTCCTCCCGGCTCGCCGTTTCGCCCACTCCGACCATAACGATGGTGCCTTTGGTCCCCGTGAAGATTTCGAACTCTGAAGCCATGCGCTTCATCGCTCCCAGGCCGCCGCCCATGGTCCCCGCCGTTGAGTAGCCGTCGCTGATCGCGCGGGTTACGTCCGCAATTCCCGGCCCCTGGTCCATGGCCAAAATCCGGGCCAGCGGATTGCCGCCGTCCCGCAGCCCCGAAAGGATCACCTGACCGCCGCCTCCGTGCAACAGCACGTTGCGCGAAACCTCCGTCGCGAGCAGCGCCAGCTCCCCCGAGCGTGTCTCGTCGAACCCGAGCCGGGTTCCCATGGCCGTCGCCGCGCGCCGCACTTCGCCCACAGAGCTCGGATCGCTCACACGTACAAGCTCTGTGAGAGCTACTTCCATCGAATCACCGAAACCTTTGTCCCTTTGCCTACTACTGATTCGATGCTGAATTCGCTTACCAGGCGTTTGCTTCCTCCGAGTCCCAGGCCCATGCCGTTACCCGTGGTGAAGCCGTCTTTGAGCGCCTGATCGACGTCGGCGATGCCGGGGCCCTTATCTTCGAAGACGAGGCGGAGGCCCGACTTGGAGCCGTTCACAAGGGACTCCATGACCATTTCCCCGCCCTTGCCATGATCGAGCGCGTTGCGAGCGAGCTCGCTGGCCGCAGTCACCAGTTTTGTCTGGTCGACCAGGCTGAAACGCAACTCGATAGCCCACTGGCGCACCTTCTGGCGCGCCAGCACAACATCGTTCGAATTCTTCAGCGGCTGGACTTCACGCTTGAGGACGTTCATCGCCAGCCTCATCAGGGGCATTGGAGACAGCGCTCATCAGCGACTCCATGCCTGCTTCCACGCTCAACGCTGTGCGCACCCCCGGCAGCGACATGCCCAGCTCTACCAGGGTGATAGCCACAGCCGGCTGCATGCCCACCACCACTGTCTCGGCGCCCAGCACGCGCGACATGGCGGCGATATTCGCCAGCATTCTGCCGATGAATGAGTCCACGATCTCCAGCGAGGAGATGTCGATGAGAACCCCCGTGGATCCGAAATCCGAGATGCGCTGCGCCACGTCGTCCTGGAGTTGCAGCGCGAGGCGGTCATGCATGTCCACCTGGATGGTGATAAGAAGCAACGGTCCCATGCGGAGTACAGGAATGCGTTCCATCTACTCCCCCCGCCTGTTCAGGATGGCCGCCAGCGGATTCACCGGAGCGGCAGCTCCGCCGACCTTCACCACGGTTCTGCCGCTGCGCTGCAGCGCCAGCGCGAAGGCATCCGCGAGCTTGGCCTTCGTGATCACATCCTCGAGGTTGATTCCCAGGTGCACGATGGTCTGCGCAATCTGTGGGCGCACGCCGCTGATAATGCACTCCGCGCCCATCAGGCGGGCCGCTGTAATGGTCTTCAGCAAATGCTGTGCGACGAGCGTGTCGACTGTAGGAACGCCCGTGATGTCGATGATGGCGTACTTGGAATTGGTCGCCACCACGGTCTGCAGCAGGCTCTCCATCACCACCTGTGTGCGTGAGCTGTCGAGCGTGCCGATAATGGGTAGCGCCAGGATTCCATCCCAAAGCTTCACAACGGGAGTCGACAACTCCAGTAGCTCCTGCTGCTGCCGGGTGATCAACTCTTCGCGCGTGGCGATAAAGGCGTCCGTGGTGAAGAGCGCGAGCTTATCGAGCAGTTCGGTCGCGGCCCAGATAGTCTCAAACATCCTGTTCTGGTCACCCGTAAACTTGGCGCGGATGCTGGCAAAAAGAGGCTTCTTCAGCGAGAGCACGAAGGTAGCGACCTCGCTTGGCGAGAATCCCTGGCGCGCGCGCGATGCGGAAATCTCCCGGAGCAGTTCGCGCGCCTGGTCCCATCCGTCGCCGCCAATGTTGGTTGGCCCGCTGGTTCGGACGCCATTCACCATGGCGTCGAGGATCGAGCGGGATTGCTCGTCCAATTCAGCCTTGCTTATCAGGTCCGAGCGCTGGATCGCCTTGGACATGTCGGCGATCCACTCTTTTCGAATCGACTCCGCGTTCTGAGAAATAATCTCAGCGAGATCGTTCATCACTCTCTCCTTGCTCGAATTGTGTTTGGAACATGGGAAGAAATCCGGCTCGGTCCAATAGCCGACACACGCTATATCCGCACGAACAGGGCAGTCGCGCCCTCAGCGGGAATCAGGATACTAGCTCAGCCAGCGCTTCGCGAAGTGCAGTGACACCCTTCCACTTCGAAACGAAAGTTTTCACCTTGAAGAGGTCGACGACAACCTTCTGTTCTTCGACCACCGACCAGACGATCATCGGGATCTTCGACAGCCTGGGCGTCGAGTGCCAGAAGCGCAGCAGCTCGAATCCGCTGTCCATGCCCAGGTCAAGATCGAGAACGATCGCATCCGGCAGGGAGATCTCTCCCTTGAGGCCCTTCTCCAGGTAAGTCCGGGCCCCCGGTATCGAGTTCTTTGCCTGAATGTCCTGGACACCCAAAGATCGCGCCACTTCAGTCGCAGCCAGCAGGTCCTTCGACTGATCGTCAATCACCAGCAGTTGCTTCATGACACCTCCACTTTGCGCGAGTCCGGATGAGAACAAGTGAGGCAAGGAAAAAATCCACTATAGAACGGCCGGTAAACGCCGCCAAGAGCGATCTGTAGCCGGCCGGGCGAATCCCTTGGTTTAAACCGCCGCCAAACTGCCGGAGATCCGAATTCCTACAACGAATTCGCTGGTATTACCTTATTCAACCACTTTGAACGTCATCATATGAGCAACAGGTCCGAAGTCCCGCCGTCGCATCCGCGAAATGCAACGTGGAGGACTCCAAAGAAATCATCCCGTCGCAAGGGATTCGATCACTTGCAGGCAATTCTTCAACATATATGCCATAGGATTTGTCGCAAGGTCAAGGTTTTCCATATCTTCTAACCAAACGAAAAGCCCGCTGAATTCAGCGGGCTTGAGCATCAAATGGCTGGTAGCGCTACCGGGAATGGAACCCGGTTTTAGACCGAGAATCTAACAGCGTACTCAATTGTTTGAATAACTTGCAGCCAAAAATTGCCTGATTGATTACTAAATTCTTAGGACAGACCGTCGACCACACCCATCCTCACGAAAAGTGATCGGTCGATTTCGTGGTCTAGATTTTGATCGTTATTTCAGTGATGAAATACTCGGTTGAATCCAGGCGAAAATGAAGTCGCTGATGTCGGGGAAGATTCGAGTCAATAATCCCACCACCGGAGCAAAACCGAAGGCGAGAACTTTGAACCAGAATTCCGGATCCAGCGTTCCAGGCTTTGTGTTCGTGACATAACTGAGGATTGCGTCGCGATGCATCTCGGCGTAAACCTTAACAACTGCAATCGCCAGGAGGGTGAACAAAACGATCAGGATGGCACTGAGGACCTGCCGCGGATCGAAGGGGTACGATGATATCGAAATAGTCGTCGCGAAGAAGAGGAACATAACTGCCATTGTAAGAGTTCGCAAACGGCCGAGGATGTTCTGAATGAAGCCGAGATATGTCAGGCACACAAATTCCTCTGCGTGCCGCACGTGCCCATCCTCGGCTTGGGGCGGAAGACTCGGCGCGGCCGTCTCTTTCTCCTCTGCCGGAGCAAGGATCAGTGATCGTGTCTCCTTCCGCCAGGCGGGAATCAGCAGGTGCGCCAACAGTGCGCCGCTTGCTTTTGCAACGCACTCCTGAAAAGCTTTGAACCTCGTCAGATCGCCGGCGTTCGGGTCGGAGTAGGCTGAGGCGTACCATTCCGCAAAACTGAACCCCGCCGTGCGCACTTCTTCCAGACGTTTCAAACAATACTGCGCCTCTTGCACTTCAGCGGGATCCTTGGAATTCTTCGTGAGTTCCTCAAGCGACGCAATCGAGTGGTTCATCGATTCCAACTGTCGTGAAATGACCTTATAGCGCACCTCGAGAACGTTCCCTCCCATCTTCCACACATTTGCCCACGAAATGCCGCGCATCACGGCCATTGTCCGGCGCAGGGGAAGTCGATCCAGAAAGCTCAAGAGACCCCGCAATTCTTGCCATAGTTCGCAAAGCCGCCAGGTCTCGGAGAGTTGCAGGCTGACGCAAGCGATAAGCCAGAGCATCAAGATCAAGACATTGCGCTTTGGGCCCAGACCGCGCAAAAAAGGGCCATCAGTAAGAGTCACAGCCGCGACGAGGAGGACCACAAAAAGGACACCCGCAATCACAGTCGTCATTCGGGCAAGGGGTAATCCAGCTTCCTCGATCTTCCTGGCGGTAAGTTGGCTGAACATCGGCAACAAGTCGCATTCCCTTTCCTCCTGTTCGTTTCCTTTTCCATTGAACATTCGGAGGAAACCAAGTCTCGACTCTTTTGCCGGTGTGCTCACTTTGAACTTCAGTCTTAGGTCTTCCAACAAGGGCAGGCGCGGACGATCGGGTCCGAAGAGGGCCAGCCCGTGCAAGGCTAACCAGAACCAGAGGTACAGACCCACCAGGAGCGCAATCTGCGGAACGACAGGCGAGACACCGCTGCTCAAATGCATTGCGCGCCAATAGGTCAAGGCACGATCAGTCATTTTGAGGTTGTGTTCCCAAACTGCAACATGCAATCCACAGAAAGCCAGGACAGCGAGGAAAATGAGGGCCGCCAGGCGATTCTGGGATCCCTTCCTTGATAGGAAGATCTCAAGCCGCCTTTTGTGCCGCGCGGCCGGAAGCAGCCCTTTCAGTCGGGCTGCCTTGAGCCGCCAGGCTGTCGCAATTCTTGCCATGATTGAGAGCCAGGCGATAAGACACACAACGAGTGCGCAGCAGACGGCACACCATGGGCGCGTAAGCAAGTAGGCGGGCAGGGAAAATGCACCACAGCCCCATGCCGCAACGATACCGATAAACGCGAGGAGAGAGCTTCCAAAGAACACCAGTACGGGGTGACGCCAATCGCCGACGTTCGCAAAATGCGCCCGGAAGTTGGGCTTCGCCGTATACGACCCCTTCCAGCAACACCATGCGTGGAAGAGCGAGAATGCAATGAGAACGGCAAAGAATAGTTCCATGCTTGGCGGCACCGCGAGAATTCGCCCCGGCTCATCGGACTGAACTTGGTTAACGCCGGGGTCAGCAGCTAATTGGGTATCGGGCAGCGATGCGATGGGCCAGAACCGGTTAACCCCGATTACCGTCAGCCACGTGGCAGGCCCCGGGTAGTGGCAGACCGGATCATTCGCCTGGTCCTCAGAGCATTTGTCCGGAAACTTCCAGTAAGGCGGCGAGTAGTCGGGAACAGGATTCGAGGAGCCGTTAACAGGGTCTGCGTTGCAAATAACCCTCGGAACGAAAATGTCCTGCGAATCTTCGTCCGCCAGGTGACAAGGGCTTTGGGCACTAGTTCCGCCATTGAGACTCCTGGAACTAAGCAGCACACGCAAAGCGATGTACGTTCCTTCGGAGGTATCCGAGCTGAATGTCCTGTCAGCTGCAGGAAGAGCTGCATGCTCGGTCCAGTCGCGCGCCAGCGGGAACAAAGGATAGTTTGTGAGCGTCATAGCTCCGTTCAGGCCAGTAGCTCCGCGCTCCCTAATGAACATAAGATCGGAACTGAGGATGACAATTCGGCCGCTCGGATACATGCGCCGGAGAAAGTTGGCAAGAAAGAGCTGATCGAGAGTGTTGCTGCCACGCAACAGGATGTAACGTGCATGGAGATCGCGGAGAGCTGCGACAATCTCCAGCAGAACGGCTTCTTGCTCAAGGGGTGTCTGATTGCCCCCGTAGCTGCTGATTGAATCATGCACCTTGCCTGCCGGGTCGGCGAGGTCTGTGGGAAGGCTTCGCTGGGCGTCGGGGGCCGGCGAGCCGGCTTGCAGGCCGAAGATCGATTTCGTTTGATAGGCGCCCCGCAGCGCGGAAATATCTCTTGGGTAGTAGAGCTGTATTCCCGGCTCAGTGCACGTCTTAGGGTGATCCTGCTTCCGATTAGCTGGATCCTTCTCCTGATTCTGTTTCTTAACCGCGCCGCGACTCCCGTAGGCAGTTTCGTCTTCGGAGAGGATCGCGAACTTCTCAAAATCAGACAGTTGCCAACTCATGTAAGTGCAAAACCGGTTGAGGATTTCGTCGTCGCTCTGCACGAAACTGCGGAAGGTCACCGTATGCTCATGGTCGTCTCGAAATTCGGTCGCCGCAGTTTCGCTGCTTACGCTGCCGCTGAAGACGGCGAGAGGACCTAACTCCTGATTGTCCCAAAGTAACTGCGTGAGCGAGGGCAGTGAGCCGGAAAACGTGGGCCCCAGAATAGCCAATCTGTTTTCTTGTTTGGCCTTGAGGGGCACGAGCGCGTCAAACCACGCCAGCGCGTTCTGGAATTGGCCGTTATGGATGCCATGCGTCGCCTCTTCGCCTACGACAAAGACAACCAATCCTCCGTCTGTGCGACTTGACTCGACTGAGTTACGAAAAAGAAGGATCCCGGGTTGTTGCTCGCGCTGGTCCTTTTGGGCATCGGCTTTCTCCTGGTCTGCGAGCAGCGCGTAAGTCGACGGTTCATCCTCCCAGGGAAACCACGAACTGTCGAAATCGTAATGTTCATCCTGCGCGGCATCCTGGATGACAGCAGCGAACTGGTCGAACAACACAGCCTGGTGAGTGTGGAGAGGATCGGGAAGCGTAGCAATCACGAATCTGAGATTTGAGGTTTTTTCCGTCACTTCCTCAGGGATTTTCGGAGGGTTGGGCGTTCCGTAGCATACCGGGGCCGCGATTTCCTTATCCGTGTTAAGGAAATCCTGCAACTGTTGCTCAATGGACTGGCACCCGGGTCCCAGTTCTTGACCCATCGGTCGCGTGGACGTGTTGGGAGATCGCCTGAGAGGAACCTCCCGTTCGGCTTGCCCGCCAGCACTCTGCTTTTGCCCGAACTGCAGCGTGACCCCAACCACTGCCGCCATGGTCAGGAACGCTGCCGTGCCGATGGTTCCTTCCTTTTTCATACCTCGATTCGGGACGAACGACTGCCAGCAGGAATCCGGAACATCCTTTCAACTAGGTAGTGGCGATTTTGACCAAAACGTTACGCCGTAAACCGCAAATCCGACACAAAAGTCCATTGCTGCTTCCAAAATCACTCGAGTGGCGATGCTGCGCCGCACTCTCCGGGTGTGCGGGAGCCTCAACCAACGCGTGTGCCGCCAATTCGCGAACTCCAACGTTTCCCCGGTGATGGGTCGGCAAGCCGGAAGTTGAGTCTGAATTGCAACAACAGGTCACACCGATCATCGACCCCGGTTTCTGCGGGCGAATGCAAAGGTAGTATTGTGAAGCGGACTTCCCGGTATCGACTAAGCAAGCACTCTTGGAGAAATTGAAAAATGTGGCCACGATTTTCGCTGTCTAGGGCGGCACTGCCACCGCGTTCGACATTGCAGACACCGGCAAAGCCGATGACTGCAGCCTCATCGAAGCCATCCCGCAGGCGGCGCAACTCGCGTCCGAGTGGAAATCCTGCAGCCTCGCTTGTCGTTGATCCTCCTCGGAGTTGCTGCCGATGAAGTCGAATGGCGCTCGGAGTATTCATCGCAGAACGTTTCTGAAACTGGCCAGCGCAGCCGGCGTGGGGACTCTGTCGCCGGGGGCTCTTGCGGCGGGCGGCCCGCGCGTGTGCCTGATCATCGACCCTGAGAATCCAGCAGCTTCAAGCGGACCGGCGAAAAGAGCCGCGGACCATCTGGCCAGGACGCTGAAGGAAAAGAACATCCCGCTCGACGTGGCCCGGGGGATGAAGCCGACCGAAGGCGCGAGCTTTTGCATCGCTCTGGCAAATTCGAAATCCCCGCTTGCCACGGGGTTTCCGCATGGAGAACCGACCAATGCAGAGAGCCTGCGAATCGCGCCGGGACGAGCGGACGGGGTGCCGGGTTTACTGATCTCGGCGAAGGATGCGAGGGGCTTTGTTTATGCGCTGCTCGAGGTAGCTGAGCGGGTGCAGTTTGGCGATCACCCCCTGAGGTCGTTGCAGTTGCCGGGAGTATTGGAGGAAGAGCCGGCGAACGAAGTACGAGGCGTGAGCCGTTACTTCTGCAGCGAGTTGGAAGACAAGCCCTGGTATTACGACAAAGACTTCTGGAGCGGATATCTTGACCGGCTGATTGCGAGCCGCTTTAACCGGTTCACCATGGCGTTTGGGTTGGAATACGATTTTCCGCGCGGTGTCACCGACGACTACTTTCATTTTGTTTATCCGTATCTTGTCGAAGTGCCTGAACACTCGCACGTGCGCGCGGTTCAACTTGCCGCAACAGACGGAACCAGGCTGGCGAATCCTGCTCCGCTGAGCGCAGATGAGCGCGCCAGGAATCTGGACATGCTCCGCTTTATAGCTGCCGAGACAGCCGCGAGGGGCTTGGAGTTTCATCTCGGCATCTGGACTCACGCGCATCAGTGGACGGACAGTCCAAATGCATATCACCGGATCGAAGGGTTGACACCCGATAATCATGCTCGTTATTGCCGCGACGCACTCGCGATGATTCTGAGACTATGTCCGGAAATTGAGGGGCTCACCATGCGCGTACACGGTGAGAGCGGGATTCCGGAAGGAAGCTACGATTTCTGGCAAACAGTGTTTGAGGCAATCGCTAACGCGGGACGGACGATCGAGATCGACATGCACGCGAAGGGCGTGGATGAAAGGATGATTGACATTGCTGCCGCTACCGGCATGCCGGTGAAACTGGGAGCCAAATACTCGGCCGAACACCAGGGCCTCGGATATCAACAGGCCGACATTCGTGCGCTGGAGGTCCCTCACGGGTCGCTTTCGAAGACGGATGAAGCACTCTTCCGCTTCAGCAGCGGCTCAAGAAGCTTTACACGCTACGGCTACGCGGATTTTCTGCGCCAGGGAACGCGTTACAAGCTGTGGTTCCGGCTTTGGCCGGGCACGCAGCGGCACCTTCTCTCTGTGGATCCGGAAATGGCAGCCGCATACGGGCGAACCGCGAGCTTTTGCGGAGCCTCAGGCCTGGACCTGATGGAGCCGTTGACTTTTAAGGGGCGCGAGGGCTCGGGACAACCGGGAGGCCGATGCGCATACGCCGATACGTCTCTGAACCCGAGGTACGACTGGGAAAAATTCGATCTCTACTATCGAGTGTGGGGGCGAAGACTGTACAACCCGGACGCCGATCAGGAGACTTGGCGGCGAACGATGCGCCCTGAGTTTGGCCCCGCTACGGAAGCAACAGAGAACGCGCTCGCGCAGGCATCCCGCATTCTTCCGCTTCTCACATCGGCACATTTGCCCTCGGCGAGCAATCACGATCTATGGTACGAACTGCCGACGAATATGCCGATCGTTGAGGGCAGCGAGCCTTCTCCTTATGGAGACACGCCGATCCCGAAGATATTCGGAACGGTCAGCCCGCTGGATCCGCAGATGTTTTCGGCGGTGGCCGAGTATGTGCAGTCGCTGGTTCACCACGCACCAAGTGCCAAATATTCACCCATGAACGTGGCCGGCTGGCTGGAGAAATGCGTGAGCAATGCGACTCACTGGCTGAATGCAGCGACGGGCACCGCAAAGGCGCGCGGCAACATTGCGTTCCGGCGCATCGAGGAGGATGTGCTGATCCAGGTCGGATTGGGAACCTTCTTCGCGCATAAGCTGCGGAGTGCGGTGCAGTACGAACTGTTTCAGCAAACCGGCGACACAAGCGCCGGCAACGCCGCGATCGATCACTATCAAGACGCTAGAAATGCGTGGGCCTCGATGGCGCAGCGCGCAAAAGACGTGTATCGCCCGAATGTGTCGTACGGCAGCATTCCCAAGCGAAGCGGTCACTGGCTCGACAGGCTGCCGGAGATTGATACCGACCTGGCTGCAATGAAGATGAAGATTCAGATGAACCAGGCCCCGGCAAGTTCGCGCCGGGCGGCTGCGGCCGATATGAATGCCATGGCCGGGTCACCGCAGCCGATGATGTGCAAACATACTCCTGCGCAGGAATTCCTGCCAGGAAAAGCGCTAGCGCTGAAACTTGCGATCCAGGGCGAAGAAGGTATCCACGCGGTGCGGAGCGTGCGGCTTTGGTATCGGCACGTAAATCAAGCAGAGCGCTGGAGGGTGACGGACGCCAGCGGCGCAACTGGCGCCTATGAAGCCGCAATTCCGAAGGAGTACACACAGAGCGAATTTGCGCTTGAATATTACTTTGAGCTGGCAGACGACAGAGAAACTGCGCGGATGTATCCAGGCTTCAACAAAACGCTGTCCAGCCAGCCTTACTTCGCCGTGTGCAAGAGAGCTGACCCGGGCCCGTCCTGAAGCCCGCAGCGACGAGCATAAATTGCTACTTCCTCCATCGGCCGACAGAGACAGTTGCGTCAAGCACGTGGATCAACGTTACCTGTGATATCGGTTGGGCGCGCCGGGAGTGGGGAGATCGTCGTAGACCTGGGACCCGCTGGAATGTGTCTGCGTCAGACCGCCAGTAAGAGTGATGCCGGTGCCGGAGACTTGAGCGCCGGCTGCATGCGGATGAGCGAGGGGCGCGGCGATGGCAATTGCTGGGCCGCTGAACCTTCTGATCGCAGAAATCACGGCAGTCTCAGAGTTGGCCCCATCATCGATGGTGATCGTCTGGCCGTCGCGAAGACCAAGTATGTTGGCAACGGGGATGAGCGTGGCGTTCGCATTTGTGGCGGCGGTCATGCTTGTTGCTCCTGCCGTGCCCACGCTGGCGATAACCGCGGTTTCAGTCTTCGATTCTGTATCGATAGTGATCTTCTGTCCGGCTTGAAAGCCTTCGACGCTTGAGACCTTAATGTTGGTGGCGCCGGGTTCTGCCGAGCTCAACAGGGTGGCAGCCGCCTGGGTCAGGAAATCCGCGCAGTTACTGTCGCTGTCAGCGCCGTCCGGAAAACGGCCGCTGCTACGACTGGTGGTCGCGGTTGGCCCGGCTGCACCTGGCGTGCTCAAGGAGGGCGCATGGCAGCCAGACTGCCCTGATCCCGAGGTGGCCTGGAACCCCTCAGCGGCCCATGGATCCACAAGGGCACCGTAATTGAGGCTGTCGACCACAAGGCCCGAGGCGTCGCGCAGCACGATGCTGCCCTCTGCGACGGAGATGGTACGGCCGAACTGAGGATAACTGGTTGTGAGCTCGGGACCTCCAAACCACTGGTTTGGCGCTGGCGTCCCCTGGTATCCCGCAGTTTTCACGACGCTGTCAAGCACCGGGGCGTTGATGGCGTGATCGCGAGCCAGGCCGCGGTCGAGTGTGACTCCGCCGCCGAGCGCCTGCACAGGCTCGTTGCTCGAGTGGGCGAAAACCGTCGCAGGCTCGAAGCTGATTCCTGTTCCCCGATCGCTAAAAGGAAGGTTGGAGGCGTGACTGAACTTCAAAGGCGCCGAAAGTTCGAGGCCTGTTCCCGGGGAAACCACCAACTCATCCCGGATGTGTTCCCGCGCCAGAGCCGGCGATATCTCGATGCCGGAGCCGCTTGGACCGCCTGCGCCCACTGCCGCAACGGTAACAGACTCGCTGCTAGTCGCGATTCCAACCTTGATCTTGTCGCCAACGGCGAAACCATCCACCCGGCGAACCTTGAGATTGGTCGCACCCTGATGCGCGTCAGCCGCGAGATTGGTCTGGGTCGCCTTAGTCCCAACCTTGCTCACCGTGACGGTTTCGATACCGTGCCCCTGGCTGTCTATATCGAGCCGGATCTTGTCGCCAATTGACACGTCGGCTAGCGAAGTCACCTTGATGTTGGTCGAACCGGCCTGCGCATCTTCTGCCAAATATGCTTGTATGCCGGCCTTGCCGACCGCGGTGACCGTGGCTACTTCAAACTTCTCAAGGGCGTTTCCGGTGTCGGGATAGGCGGCTCCGTAACCGAGTGCGATCTTCTGACCCACGACGAATCCGGATACGCTCATCACGGGCACGTTGGTGGAGCCGGCGGGGATGGCGATTACCGGCCCGTCAGGAAGGGGTTGCCACACTGTAGTGTGGTTGCCGGCAGCCGTTCCGGCCTCCGCGATTTTACGGGTCTCTGTGCCGGACCCGGTGTCGATGATGATCGAATCGCCCGCTGACATTCCGGTGGTGCTTCTGACGTGAATAGTGGTATCACCAGCGCGCGCGGGAATTGCAAGGCCGGAGTTGGAGAGGCCGAGCAGATAGAACGCACCCGCAGCGAGCTTTGTCCCGCCCGGAACCTTCACAGTTGAGAAGATCGCCTGCTGTGCAGGATGCCCGGTTACAGACCAGTTTGAGAGATCAACGCCGCTGGAGCCCGCGTTATAGAGTTCGATGAAAGAGTCTGTCGAGTTGGCTCCTGAGCTGATGCGATACTCGTTGATCTTGACCGGGCTGACATTGCGCACCTTCGCGGCTGTCATATCGAATTGCCTAGTTCCGCTCGGCTGGCCTTTCCAGGAAGCTCTTCCGACGAGGTCGCCATTGAAAGGCACGGGACCCGAGGTGACCTTGAAGATTGCGCTTACGCTCGCATTTGGCGCAACCGGTCCAGGGAAAGTCTTCGAAGATTCCGAACTGCCCTGAGCGACTGAGGTCCACTGCTTGTCGGGCAAGGAAATCCTTAATTGCACGTCGCTAACCGGGGCTCCGTCGGTATTGGTGAACGTAAGTGAGATGTCCTGCGAAGTCCCCGGCGAGAAGGTTTGCAGTCCGGGCGGAGTGGCGATGGAGGATCCCGGTGCCAGAGTTACCCGCGCCACTTCATAGTGGGCACTTACTACATTCGCTTGGACCAGCTCGTCGGTGGCATCAGCCGGGAAGGTGCCCGCCGCAGTCATTGCGCCTTCGTAGAAAGTGCCCTGCGAAGCGTTGCTGTTGTCGCCCCCATTGCCGAGCAGAATCGCTCCCTGTTTGCGCATGGGGTCATAGGTTGCGTTCACGCGCGGTCCGTCAAACATTACCGCCAGGTTGCCCTGCTGCGCGTTGCCTCCCATCGAGGTCCAACGGTGAGGCTCGCCCATTGCCATACCAGTTACGAATCTCCACGTGACAGTCGGAAGGTCTTTGCAGAGTTTGGTCCCATCCGGGTTCACGCAGCCAACCAGGTTGTTCTCCTGGTCAGTCATGACCCATGGCCCGGGCGGATTGCCGTGGAACCAGGGGACAGCGTTGCCGTAGTAAGTCGTCTCCATGGTCCCGTTGTCGTCATCGCGGCTGTCAATTTCGGCGTTGCCGTAATCGAAGCAGCAACCGTTATTGAAGTGCCTGCCGTTAATCACCCAGTACTGTCCCTCGGCCTGATCGTCGACAGCTGTTCCCTTCGGGTCGTCGTTTCGAAGGCCCATGCCCGGCTCAATAAAGACGCCGTAAACTTTGTGACCCATGATGGTGATGGGCGCCATATCAGCGATGGGGAGATTGTTGAATCCGCCTAATGCGGGGCCGCTGAATCCGCCGCGTGGCGCCTGGGTGAGGTCGTTGTGCTTCGGCGATTGATCGTAGATCTTGGTGATCCAGCAGTAGGTGTTCGCGCAAAACGCGTCCTGCGCGGCCGCGTTGGCGTAACCGCCTGGATCGGCTAACGGCGATGCGGCAGGCTGGACTATTCCGATGTCGAGTGTCTTGCCGTCAGACTGGCGCAGGACTTGATACAGCGGACCGTTATAAGACGCGTAGAGAGCACGCGTGGTGCTGTGCGCAGCCACGCACGGGTTACCTGCCGCGGCATAGATATCGCAGGGGCCTTTCGGCCTCGGCGGAACAACGCCAGAAACATTCGGTTGCGCGATAGCCGGAGCGGCGCCAATTACAGCCAGCGTCACAATGATCGAAAGCAGCGGCTTCATCTGGGTCTTCATATCTGTCCTGGCCTGTCAGGATTACTCCGGAAACGCGGATTACTTTCCATTCATGATATCCGCGGGCAGCGTTACCGAACCCATTCGACCCGAGCTCTCGTCTACCACGATGATTCGGATGGATGCAACATCGGTGTTCTTGTCTACGAATTGATCGAACGGAATGCCCGTCTTCATCACGTCTTGATAGGTTTCGGGCAGCAGAGATAAAATCAGTTGCCTCTCAGAGATTTGCGCCTGCCGTCCATCCTCCGACCGCTTAACTGCGAAGATATCCACCTTGCCATTCCATCGTCCGCCCTTTAACTCCAAAGCGAGATCGTTGACCGCAATGTTGAGCTTGAAAGCCGACCCACCCATTGCGGGTAGTGGATGCGCATAGATCGCGATGTCGTTGGCATCAAAAGGCTGCCACACAGCCCTGCGGAAGCGATCCTTCAGCGTGACAGGTTCTTTGCTGTACAAGTAACCTGCGCGGTAACGCAGTTGCACTCCGCGGTGGCGGGAAATAAGTTTCACGGTCAGCACATGATATAGATCGTCGGCGGGCGTGTCAGGGACAAAACCAACGAGGTAGGATGCACGGCCATCCTGAAGCACGGAAGCCAGGCTTGCGGCCAGGTCGCCGCCACGCCGAAAGACGCGGCCGCCGGTGGCCATTGCCATCGCACGAATTGAGTCCTGCACAGGATGCACATCCTGCTGCATCTCGGCGGTAACACGCCCGGGAGCGGCTCCCCCGCTCTGCGGTCCCGGTGGCGCGGTCACGCCCGCGGACAGAACGACATTGTGATCCTCGAGGCCGGCGTCGACGGCCTGAGTTTCCAATTGCGATGCGTCAAGCGGATAGATGCTTACATTGGAATCGTTCAGTGCCTCCTGCGCGCGAAGAAACGGCCCCTGGAGATGCGTGCTGCCTTTGTCGGTGCTCACCGCCTCACCGGACCAGTTGGCAAGAACGTTGTCGCTCGCAACCCAAACCAGGCTCTTGCGCCCTGGAGTAGCAGCGAGATGACGCGCGATAAGGACAAGGGTGGCCAATGCTCTTGCACCGGAATCACTTCCGAAGTCCCGTAGTTGGGGATCCGCTGTCGCGGAAGAATCCGGACTCGCGTTGATGTTGCCGTTGACGGATTGCAGGTCTTCGACGTGGCCGACATCATCAATCTGTTGGCGATTTCGCTGCTCGGCCAGCTGTGCGCCGGCAAGGTCGCGCGCGGTGGGCATCCATGCGCGCAAGGCAGAGCCAAGCTTGACGGAGTCAGACGTCGCCTCAACAAGGACCTCAAATCCGCGCGCATGCCGGATGTAGATTCCGACACGTTCGTTCGCCGGCATCGCCTGCAGGAATCTGAGCATCTGCTGGCGTGCGTACGCGAGGTCTTTCCACGCCAGACTATTGGAGTCGATAAGCAGAATCATCACGCTGTGTTCAGAAGGCCCGGGGCCGGCGTTTGCACTGTCAATGTCTGCCCTGCGATTTGAATACACCGGGGACGGGGAGGACGCGACGGGCTGTTCCTCCGGCGATGATTGCTTGAATTCGGCGGGGCTGTTGAAGAAGCGCGTGTCCTGCTTGCGGCCGTTGTCGTAAATCTCGAAGTCTTCCGCCTTGAATCCCGTGACCGGTTGGCCCTTCTTGTCCAATGCCACGATGCCGACATCGACCAGGCGCGTGGTCACCTGAAGCCTGTATCCATCGCCGCTTGCGGAGGGATGCGTGCCAAGAACTCCGGAAGAATCGATGACGTTTCCTTCGCTGATCTCTGGAACCACCGAGTCAGGCTTCGAACTCTCCGGTGCAGGCTGGGAGTCATTGGGGTGATTGCTGAGGCCGGGCGCTGCCGCGACCGGCGCTGAATCCACTGGCGTACCGGACTGGGTCGGCTCTTCGGCCGGTGAGGCCGCCGAGATGGATTGGTCAGGGGTTGAGTGGTCAGCGGTTGATGTTGCCAGGCTGCCGGATGTCGATGCGCTATCACCGGTCACTACACGGGTGTCGGAACGAAACACGTGATAGTTAATGAAATCGACGTCATTCAGTAGTGTTTGCCGAGTTCGGTTCTGACCTTGATCAAGTGTTGAGGGCGCGAACCTGTTGGCGTCTCGCACATATGTCGTGGCCGACAGGGGAGCAACCGAGAGGGAGATGCTCTTGATTGGGCAAATGTAAGTCCGGCCTCCGATGTCAACCGGTCCGTACTGGACGAGAATGTCCGCACGGACGATCTTGTCGGAGCCCGCCGGCTCCGCTCGCAACGTGAGGCGGAAGATCGCGCCGGTAGAGGGATCGGCTGCTATCTCGCCGTGATACCCAGTGAATTGTTCCACCACGCCATTTCCGTCTTCGCCTGCGACGCAACAGAACTTCAAGTGATAGTGCGAGCTTTCCTTTGGAACGCGATAACGAAAGACTGCAAGTGGTCCGAGCTTGCCGACTTCCCAATGACTCCAGGTCAGCTGCCCTTGTGCGGCATCCAGAAGCACGGTGCTGATGATAGGCCCGAACTCTCCGGAGGTAATCAGTCCACGGGTCGGCGACTGAGTTCTCTTCCCCGCAGATAAGCCGCTGTCTTCCACTTCGTTGCCATCGCGGTAATATGCGGTGCTGCTGTAGTCTTGCGCGGCGTGCAGCGGTTTGTAGGGAAGCGCCGAGCCGAAGATATTTTGCTCGGCAGGGCTATCCTCAAACCGGATGGTATCCCGGGTGGCGATGAAGTTAGGCAACTGATGAATTGTTTTGGCGGCATACGACACCACGCGCGCCATGATCTCGCGTTGTGTCACAAGGTCAGGGAGAGCGGTGGCGGGAATCTCCGCCTGGGGAGGAGGAAGGAATGCCGACACGTCTGCTAGGAGAACGAGCGAACGCCGGGACTCAACCCCGGGTAAGTCCGTTTCTAGCGGGGGAAGCTTGTCAAGGTCCAGGCGCTCAATCAACACCACAGTCGACAGCATCTGGGCCACTTTGGCATCCGGCTTGCCGCGGGAATCCGCGAGGAGACGCGCCAGTTGCTGGATTGTGACTGGCTTTTCCGCGGAAACAGGCGCCGCGGCGGCTGCCTGGACCAGGAGAAGGAGAAGAGCCAGTTTCCGCACTGTGCGCCCCCATTGTGAGTTGCCGGAAGAAATCTTAGGCCAGTCGGAGGACCCCTGCAAACCGAAAGCCGCGTGAGAGTCTGAAGCGAAATCGGACGTTTTCGAGAGCGCGCGTGGCCGGCTCGAAGAGGGAAGCGAGGGATTGGCGGAGGCCCCCTTGAATCTTCAAGTAAATGGAATTTCTAGCGGGAGTTGGTGAAAAATCATATTTCGGGCCCCAATGCAGTTTCTGGTTGACAACAGTTAAAAACTAGGGTCACAATTGCGCGCTATAAGAAGGGCTTGTTCACAGAGCCCAGCCGTTGCAATGAGCCAGATCCGCCCAAGGATGCTGACGATGAGTAAGCTCGTCTCTTCAGCGGAATTCGGATTGGCACTTAGCTGGCATTCCCCAGGACGGCAAGTCGCAAGCGACACTCGCAGAGCGCAATTCCAAATCAGTTAGAAACATGCCCGAGTGTCTGCTCAAGGCGAAATCTGTAAACGTTTCCTAGACTGAAGGGAGGACCATATGACAAAGCATCGCAAAACGACCGGCCTGCTCGGAGTTGGCCCGCGCACCAGTATTGGATTGATACCGAACATAGCTGTACTCTCCCGCTCTGCTGCGACCCTGTGCGCCATGTTTGCGCTGATGCTGTTCCTCGCCCCCTCGGCTTGGGGCCAGGACAACGCTTCGATTACCGGCTTTGTCCAGGACACTAGCGGGGCGGTTGTTCCAAACGCGCAAATCATCCTTACAAGCAATGCTACCGGCCTGACCAGAGACACGGTATCCAACGCAACAGGGAATTACCACTTCGCAAACGTGGGTGTCGGTACTTACACGTTGACAATCGTCGGAACAGGATTCCAGAAGTACACGAAGAATGGCATCGTCGTGAATGTTGCGCAGACCTTGGAAGAGGATGCCATCCTCCTGGTTGGCACCCAGCAACAGACCGTGACCGTAACGGCGGACGCTATGCAGGTGCAGACAGAGACCAGCGAGGTAAGTACGCTGATCAACAGCACGCAGGTTGAGCAGCTGGCCACCAACGGACGTAACATCACGTCCTTGGCGGCGCTCGGACTTGGCGTTTCGAACACCCTGCCTCCGTTCAGCGGTGTTAATGCGCTTACGTCCGCAAATGGCATCAGCTTCAACGGAGCCCGCTCCACGCATAACATCTACATGATCGACGGGGGCGAACAGAATGATCGCGGCTGCGGCGGATGTTTTATGAATTTGCCGTCCCAGGATGCCATTTCGCAATTCCAGACGTTGGACAGTAACTATAAGCCGGATTATGGAATCGGTTCCGGCGGCACCATCCTCATGGTTCTGAAGTCCGGAACCTCGAAGTTCCACGGAACGCTCTATGAGTTCAATCGCAACACCGACTATAACGCGAACGACTTCTTCCTGAACGCTGCGAACAAGCCCCGCTCCAAGTTTCAGCTGAATATCCCGGGCGGCAATATCAGTGGTCCCCTCTTCATTCCTCACGTTTACAACGAGAACAGGTCACGCACGTTCTTTTTCTGGAATGAGGAGTGGCGCCGACTCATTCAGGGCAGCGCGCCTTCAGTTACTAATGCCATACTTGCAAGCAACTTCCCGGCAGCAGGGCAAAGTCTGGCCTATACCCCGCCGAGCGGGAAAGCCCCGATCGTGCCGGTCATCAATGATCCCGCCAAAAATGCTCTATTCGCGGCGGATGGATTGACTCCAGGCCAGCCGTTTCCAAACAATGTGATTCCCGCCAACGTGATCGACCAGAATGCCGTTCTTCAGTTGAATGCGGGGACGTTTCCGCAGCCGAACTTCAACAATGGCACTCAGTACATCGCGTCGATCCCACAGCCCACGAATGTTCGGGAAGATATCGTCCGTATCGACCACTCGTTCAACAGCAAGTATCAGCTGATGGGGCACTATCTGCACGATACCCTTGCTCAGAATTACTTCCCGCCGTTGTGGGGAGATAGCAGTTACCCGACAGTGGGAACGGCAATGAACAACCCATCCTACTCGGCAGTGATCAGGTTGACCCAGACCTACGCGCCAAACCTGCTGAACGAGACCGCGTTCCTCTACAGCGGCAACAAGATCACGCTGACGCCTCTGCCGGGACCCGGTGGCGGCCAATTCGTCAAGCCTACCGGATGGAGCGGTGACAGCTTCTTCCCGGATGCAAATAATCGCATGAATCGCATGCCTGAGGTTCAGCTGCAGGGTTCGCCCATCAACGTCACCTGGAGCCCCAGCTACTATCCGTGGAAGAACGGGTACGAGGGCTTTCAATATCGCGACGACGTTTCATGGACGAAGGGCCGCCACCAGTTCAAGTTTGGCGCAGGATGGCTGCACACCTACAAGAATCAGGAGCTGCAGTACAACACGAACGGAGTAATTACTTTCAACTCGAGTAACTTCTCACATGACTCCTACATCAACTACATCCTTGGCATGGCTTCCACCTACTCCCAGTTGGAGTACCTTTGGGGCAAGCATTGGGTGAACAACAACTACTCCGGGTACGCCAACGATGATTGGCATTTGACCCAGCGGCTCGTGTTGAATATCGGGTTGCGATACGACGGATTGCCACACGCGTTCGAACGCTACGACAAGTTTTCGAATTTTGTGCAGCAGGATTACGACATGGCGCAAGGCTATCCGATGAACACGGATGGCACGATTAACCCGGCGTTCCTCTCGACGTCAGCCACCACCGGCTCCGAGCAGTTCTACCTGAACGGCATCCGCGAAGCGGGCGTGAACGGCTTCCCGCGAGGGAACGTCCGCAATCACTACTACACCTTCCAGCCGCGCGTTGGCTGGGCCTGGGATATCACCGGAGACGGGAAGACTGTATTCCGCGGTGGATACGGCCTGTTCTGGGAACGCATCCAGGGCAACGACGTTTACAACGCAGCCCTGAACCCGCCATTCGCCTACATCCCGTCTGCCACAAACGTGTACTTCTCCAATCCCAATACCAGCGTGCTGACCGGCCAGACCACGCTGAACCATTTCCCGTCGAACATCACCAACATCAGGTACGACTACAACGCTCCTGGAACCCAGAACTACAGCATGGGCTTCCAGCGGGAGTTGGCTCGATCGACCATTGCGGTTCTACAGTATGTTGGTTCCAGCGGGTTCAGCCAGAACGACGACCGCCAGATCAATACTCTGCCCCTGATCAATTTCGACACCGTCACCCCCGGAGCAGACCCGAAGAATCCGTATTGGGACCGTTCGCAGGTAGCGGCCGGTAAGTATCTCGCCAACCTCTACCGGCAATATCCTGGGTTCGCAAACATCAACCAGGAAGAAAACGAGACCAACTTCAACTACAACTCCCTTCAGGCCGGTGTCCGCGTTGAGAACAGGCACGGCCTCACTACACAGGTTTCCTACACCTGGTCGCACCTGATGAGCGTGGTGGCTAATGATCTGAACAACATCTCCAACCCATTCAACGCGCATTACGACTGGGGTTCGGACACAGGTTTCGATCGGCGGAACATTTTCAATATCAGCTACGTCTACGAGCTTCCGTGGTACAACAAGAGCTCCAACACGGCAGCGCGCATGATTCTGGGTGGATGGACTGTCTCAGGCATCACGTACTTTGAAAACGGGCTCCCTTTGCGTCCTGCCTACTCCGGGAGCGATACGCTGGGTCTCGGAGGCGGCACCTCCAACCGTCCAAACCAGGTTGGCAAGGTCTCGTATCCGAAACAGCTCAGTGGCACGGCGAATCAATGGTTCACGCCAACGGCTTTCGCTGATCCGCTTGCCCCATGGAACGGCGGGCCCAACCAGGGGTTCGGCAACGCCCGCAAGGATGCAGTTAAGGGACCCGGAATCCAAAACTGGAACATCTCTCTCTTCAAATCGATCCCATTCACATCGAGCGAGAGAGTTCATCTGGATCTGCGTTTCGAGTCCTACAACACCTTTAACCACGTCAATCCGCAGGGTGTCGATATGAACAACCACGACGCCAACTTCGGCAAGGTAACAAGCGATTACGGCCCACGTACTTTGCAGTTGGGCGGCAAACTCAGCTTCTAAATCCGCGGGACTCGAATTGTGGCGCGTCAGGTCACTGGCGCGCCATTTCATTTGGGCTTGATCCGCAGTCTTGCCAGCCATAAAACTGGCGCGAGAGAATTTCATTCGATATGAATTCGGCTCTTCCACGCACATGGATATTCGGACTGCTGCTAGGGCTGCAGCCGGCCATTCAACTGGGTCAGGCTCCAGCGCCTCCCGATGATCGACGCCAGGCGGCATATGCCTTCGAACAACAAGGGGACGCAGCTCAAGCCGAGGCCGCGTGGCGCGATGTGTTGAAGGCTCATCCTGACGATGCTGAAGCCAATGCGCATATGGGCCTCTTGCTTGCACGCCGGGAACGATACAACGAAGCAGTTTCTTTCTACAAAAAGGCCCTTATCAAGGACCCGGGTATACCTGGACTTCAATTGAATCTCGGTCTGGCGCTCTTCAAGGGCGGTGAACTGAAGGAGGCAGCCGGGGTCTTCACATCTCTTCTCAAGACCCAATCGGAAGGCTCTCCCGAGGCTCTGCGCCTCACTGCGCTGATCGGATTAGCCGACTACGGCACCGGGCAATATGCGGCCGCGGTTCCATTTCTCGAGAAAGCAACCGCCGCCGACCCGCAGAACCTTCCATTCCGCCTTGCGCTCGCGCACAGCTGCCTGAGGTCAGCGCAGTATCAGTGCGTTCTCGATGTATACAAGGAAATTCTGACGTTGAATGCGGAATCGGCCGAGGCCGACATGCTTGCCGGCGAAGCGCTCGATGAGATGAGAGACAGAACCGCTGCCATCAAGCAATTTCGTGCCGCAATCAAGGCAGATCCCAAAATGCCCGAAGCTCATTTCGGATTGGCCTACCTTTTGTGGACGCAACTGCAGTTCGATGAAGCTGCGCGGGAGTTTCAGGCGGAGCTCGAGATCAATCCCGGCCACGTGCAGTCACTCACGTACCTGGGTGATTCCGAGATGAACCTGGGCCACGCCGATGCCGCGATGCCGCCGCTCGAAAAGGCAGTCTCAATCGACCCCAAGGACTCGCTCGCTCACCTTGACCTCGGGCTGCTCTACAGCGACGCCGGCAGAAATGAAGAAGCATTGCGCGAACTCAAGATCGCCGCGGAACTCGATCCGAACGACCAGAACGTTCATTTCCGGCTGGGCAGATTCTATAAAGCGACAGGGAAGACCGCGGAAGCAAACGCGGAATTTGAAAAGACCCGCAGCCTGCAAAAGGCCTCCGATGAATCGGTGCTCAAGAAGCTCCACCCGGCAGAATCTGACTCGAAGTCGTTCACCGAGACACAGGGTCCTCCGCCCTCCAATTGATTCTTCACGGATGCTTGATGATCACCGAACCAGGCGGCTTGGAAGAAGTCACGCCGGCTCCCTCGCGAACTGAATAGAATCGATCTGCCGGAAGATTCGTCAACGTCTCCACCTTGCCATCGGGCCACGTTATCTCCGCCTTGTCCAGCTGCTCATGGTTTCCCAGGCCGAAGTGGATGCGCAGATCATTTTGCGACAGGTAGCTTCCTCCGCTGATCACTTCTCCGAGTTGGACAAGGTCTCCAGCGAAGGCTCGAACACGAGCGTTAAGAGCGAGGCGATTCTCCTTGTCTCCCTCGAGCTGAATGCTGATCCAGTGGTTCTTCGGGCCGCCCTCAGGCCGCAGAATCATCGGCTCGCCCTTCAGGTTCTCAACCACGGCCTCCAGCTTGCCGTCATTGAAGAGATCACCGATCGCCATTCCGCGGCTCACCTGCGGAATCTGGATTGCGGTCCCCGCTTCTTTACTTATGTCCTTGAACTTTCCGTTGCGCTCGTTCTGGAAGAGCAGTTTGGGTTCAAGGTATCGCAGGTTAGAGCGCATCTGGTCCACTTGCGGATACACATGCCCATTCACAATGAAAATGTCCTGCCACCCATCATTGTCGAAATCGACAAAGGCGTCTCCCCACCCTACAAATCCCTTCGTTCCGCGGGCAACTCCGCTGGGGATCGATACGTCGGTGAAATTCATATCGCCGTCATTGCGATAGAACGCCGCATACTCATTATCGAAGTGGGTAATCAGAATCGACAACCGCCCCGTGTGCAGGTAATCGCCCAGCGCGACACCCATATTCGCCTGGCGGGCGCCGCTCTCGCTCAACGCAACGCCGGACCCGAAGCCGACATCCTCGAACTTGCCTTTGCCATTTCCCTGGTATAGGTAATTGGGCTGGCCATCGTTGGTGACAAACAGGTCTAACTTGCCCTTGTTGTCAAAGTCCACCCAGACTGAAGTCAGGCCAACTCGCCGCTCCTCGTCCGCCACACCCGCCTTCTTTGCGACTTCGGTAAAGGTCCCGTCGTGATTGTTGTGGTACAGGAAGTCCGGAGAGCCCTTCAGGCCGACAGGCCCGCACTGCACGTCGACTCCCATGTATTTGCAGATATCGCTCGAACCGAACGCCGCCATATTGTCCAGATGGAAATCGACGTAATGCGCCACAAACAGGTCAGCCCAACCATCGTTGTCGTAGTCTCCAAAGGCGGCGCCGGTCGCCCACATATCGTCATCTGCCAGGCCTGCCTTTTTGGTCACATCAGTGAACGTTCCATTGCCGTCGTTGCGATACAACACCACGCCACCGAAACATGTCACCAGCAGGTCAGGCCACCCGTCATTGTTGTAGTCTCCTACGACTGCGCCGGATGCCCAGCACGGATACCCAACTCCCGCAGTGTCCGTGACGTCGGTGAAGGTTCCATCCCGGTTGTTGTGATACAGGGCGCTCTTCGCCTTCTTTCCCTTAAGGGCCATCTCCACGGTTTGAGCGTTCGTGAAGTAGATGTCCGGCCAGCCGTCGCGATCGTAGTCAATCAGCGCGACTCCCCCGCTCATCGATTCCACGATGAACCTCTGTTCCGGGCTCGAAAGATGATCGAAGTGAATGCCGGTTGACTGCGTAATATCCACGAGTTCCGGATAACCGCTCGTCTGCGGCGAACCTGCCGCCGCTGTTGTCTGGCCGGCAGTAACATGCGGCGACATGGCGGGCGCCTGCGCTCCCCCAGGCCTGGCTAGAATCACAGCAAACACTGCAACCGTGAGGAAACGGAGGCGCATATTGCCGGCTGTTCTTCTGGCTCGAGGCCGCGGGCCCATGCCAGTAGCTTAGCTCACCCGTTGGCAGCCCCGATTCGCTGTTGGGCGTCGTTTGTGCAAACAGCGGCAGCGCCTTCGACGCCCAGTCAATCCGGGGAACTCACAAAAATCTCTTCGCTGCTCGCATTCTCCTCTTCTCTCGGGTCACAGCCGGCCGGAAGAGTGGACAAGCTTTTCTATCTGCCGCTGGCCGCAGTTGGTTGTTGACCGGTCGGCTGGAAGAGCCGTGGCGCAAAGTCCTTCAGATCACGGCGCCACGTCTGCCACTCGTGGTCGGTGCCAGGGGACTCGTAAAACACATGCTGGACCTTTCCATCATCGAGAGCGGTGTGCAGGCCCTCGAGTCCGGACCTCATCCGTTCCGGCTCGTTCGTACCCACACCGATCCAGAGCAGATGTACCCGCTTTGAAAATGCGGCCGGATCGGCCATGACTCCGTTGAATGCCGTCTTCGTATCCAGTTTATTGTTCCCCATTGCAAAAACGTTCGCCGCTCCGCTGAACCCGCCGATGTACGAGAACAGGTCTAAATGGTTGAACGTCACCTGGAATGTCTGCATGCCGCCCATCGAAAGACCCGCCATTGCGCGGTGATCGCGGTCGGGTTGGGTGCGGAACGTCTTGTCGATAAACGGAATGAGCACCTGGACCATGTCATCTTCAAATGCGCCCATCCGCTCCTGCATAACCTTCATAAACTCAGGCGATCCGAAAGGCTTTCCCGTCAGGTCGGGAACCACATACCCGGTGCGGTTCGCATACCCATTCGCCATCACAACAATCATTGGTTTCGTGTTTCCGCTTGCGATCAGGTTGTCGAGGATGAAATTTGCCTTCCCCTGCCGGATCCACCCTGTCTCATCCTCACCGCCACCGTGCTGCAGATAGAGAACCGGATAGCGCGCCTTTGAAGTGTCGTAGTCAGGGGGCAGGTATACAAATGCATCGCGCCAGGCGCCGGTCACGCTGGAGTGATACCAGACCTGCCGCACCTGCCCATGCGGAACATCTTTGGGCAGGTAGTAATCTGCGCCGGCTTCCGGAACCTCTACCGCGCTGGCCCACTTGCTTCCGCCAAAGTACGCAGTACTGCTGGGGTCGCTCACCTCGGCGCCATCCACATTGATTGTGTAGTAGTGAAGCCCTGGAGCCAGCGGCGGTGTCGTGAATGTCCAGAATCCATCAGCCTGTTTTTCCATGTCTGCCTTGGGCCCGCTCCAGAAGTTGACCTTTACTTTGGCCGCATCGGGAGCCTTGAAACGGATCTGCACCCGCGACGAACTGTCGACCCTTGGATACTGGGCATCAAGAACATTCGAAGTAGCTGGCTTGAAGTCGCTTGAATCCTGGGCAAAGCAAAGACTCGCTGCAAACAGGATTGCGATTCCGACTAGTCTCATTGCGCCTCCTCCATGCGATTCGATCTTTCGGGGAAGAGCCGTGCAGCTCTTCCGAAGCGAATCGCATTGTTCGTCTTCGATCAAGGTGCATGTTAATCCAGATATCGATACCAAATAAAGCGATTTATTTCTCTTGTTCCCGATGGCTTCCACTCTGTATAGTCGAGGATTCCGACGGGCAGCGCAACAAATCGCGCGCCAGCGCCGTGAACCGTCATAGCGTCGGACGACGCCGTTCACGCAGGATGTCCCGCGGAAACTTCGGTGCTGATTTTGGAGAAACCAGGATGCCCTCAGTCAGAACGGACGCAAACGAGAAAACGCTTACTCGATATCCAGCATTCTTACTTTTCGCAGTCCTCGCCTTCTCAATTCCGGCATTCCCACAGGTACGCACGGTCGTTGCAACGATCGACGTATCCAAAACCGGCGCTCCGATTTCGAAATACATCTATGGCCAATTCCTCGAACATGGTGGCGACATCGTCAACAACGGAGTCTGGTCAGAGATGCTGGTGGATCGCAAGTTCTTCTATCCAGTGGCCACAGGTGCGCCGACCCCTCCACCCGTGATCGCTAACGCCGGGGGCAATCCGCGCTTCAGGCGCACGCCCACGCGGTGGTGGGCGCCGGTTGGCGGGGCCGGCAACATTACGATGGACACGAAAGCGCCCTACACAGGTGATCAGTCTCCGCTGGTAAAGCTCGATGCGAGAACTCCGCGTGGTTTCAGTCAGTCGGGGATTGCCGTGCGAAAAGGCAAAACGTATACCGGCCGCATTGTCCTGGCTGGCTCCCCGGGAGCGGTCATCAAGACCACGCTCATCTGGGGCAAGGAATCCGCCGATCGCCAGGTCGTGACCATCCGGTCGCTCGGCCCCGCCTATCGGAAATTTCCATTGCACTTTACATCTGCAGCGAACACGGATGACGCCACGCTCGAGATTACCGGCACGGGGACCGGCGCATTCCACGCGGGCGCAGTTTCGCTCATGCCTGCTGACAACATCGAAGGCTTCCGCGCCGAAGTCGTTGCCGCTCTCAAGCAGCTGCGGTTCGGCGTTCTTCGCTTTCCCGGCGGCAACTTCGTTTCGTCCTACGAGTGGCGGTACGGCGTCGGAGACATAGACAAGCGCCCAACCATCTTCGACGCTGTGTGGCACGCCGTGCAACCGAACGACGTGGGCACGGATGAGTTCCTGACGCTGTGCCGTCTGCTCGGCGTCGATCCCTACATCACAGTCAACGCCGGCTTCGGCGACGCATGGTCCGCCCGCGAGTTAGTCGAATACACCAACGGAGCCGCAACCACGCCCATGGGCAAATGGCGCGCGCAGAACGGTCATCCTGCGCCCTATGGCGTCAAGTTCTGGGGAGTCGGGAATGAGCCATGGGGCGACTACCAGATGGGCGCGATATCGCTTCCGCAATTCGAACTCAAGCACAATCTCTTTGCCAGGGAGATGCGCAAGGTTGATCCCTCCATCAAGCTGATCGCCGGCGGCGCGATGCCCGACGTGATGGAGGGCGCCAACCAGGCCAAACGGATCAATGGCCAGTATGTTCCCGATTATCTTTCCGCGGCCGACTGGACCGGACAGCTGCTGCTCAATTGCCTCGACAACATCGACATGGTGAGCGAACACTACTATGCATCCGGCACAGAGCACACAGACTTGAAGCTGCAGAAAAAGGTGCCGATCGATCCGCCGCTGTCGTTCATCGAATGGCAACGAGCGCCGGCCGTCCAGGTCCGCGCCAAATACGAGCACTACCAGGAATACCTGAAGCGCATCCCCGCGCTCCGCGCGAAGCCGGTTCCGATTGCGATCGACGAGTGGGCTTACTTTGGCGGCGGACCCAACTCGTACAAAACGGTCCCAGCGTATGCGTGGGCATTTCACGAGATGTTCCGCCACTCTGACATCTTTCAAATGGGGGCATTCACCTTCGCAACTGCGATGATGAGCGAAAACCGGACCGAAGCCACGCTCAATCCCACCGGCATGCTCTTCAAGATGTATCGCGATCACTTCGGCACTATCCCGGTCGAAGTCACCGGAGATTCACCGCAGCCTAAGCCCACGTTCCCGGCCGGGGGCGATCAGCCCGCAGTCAACCCCGGCAGTGATACGTATCCGCTCGATGTGAGCGCTGCACTGAGTGAAGACCGCAAGACTCTCGCGATCGCTGTGCTGAATCCGTCGGACTCAGAGCAAAGCATCAAGCTGTCGATCAATGGGGCGAAACTCGCCAGCGCGGGAAGACTGTGGCGCATGGCCCCTGACTCGATTAGCGCCACAGTTCAGGTGGATAAGAAGCCTGAAGTCCAGGTCGAGGAACAATCGCTCGGCGCGTTTCCGGAGACCATCACGGTGCGCCCGTTCAGCGTGAACATCTATTCGTACCCCGTGCAGTAATCACCTTCGTCGAAGAGGCCCAGATGAAAGCAACACCACTCATTCTCGCATCCGCCTTTGCTCTGGCAATGGCGCCGGCAGCCCGGTCGGGAGCCCAGGTGCAAACGAACATCCCCGACCCCGTGCCCGGCGCAAAGCCCGTTTCGGTCGAGCACATCAAGATCCACGGCGCAGCGCTTGAGGGCAATCTCGAAGGAGATGCCGTCGATCGCGATGTGATTGTGTTCCTTCCCCCGAGCTACGCCAGGGACAAGAAGCGCCGCTATCCCGTGGTATACGCTCTGCACGGCTATTCCATTGGGGCGGAGCAGTGGACGCACGAGATCCACGTTCCGCAGACGATTGAGGGGGCGTTCGCAAAAGGCTCACAGGAGATGATCGTCGTCCTGCCGGATTCGAAGACGATCTACAACGGCTCAATGTACTCAAGCTCGGCGACAACCGGTGATTTCGAGAATTACATCGCCCACGACGTGGTCTCCTACATCGACGCGCATTACCGAACCATCCCCAACCGCACCAGCCGCGGCCTCGTCGGCCATTCAATGGGCGGCTACGGAGCGACGCGCATCGGCATGAAGCATTCTGATGTCTTCGGCGCGCTTTACATCATGAGCCCCTGCTGCCTTTCGCCTATGGCCGGTGGCGGCCCTGGCCCTGCCGATCAGATGAAAGAGCGAGCTATTGCCAGCGAAAAGAAGGTCGCAGCGGCCAAGTCTCCCGCCGAGCTCGCCGCCCTGTCGCCCGGCTTCGGCGCAGTGCAGTATGCCACAGCAGCGGCCTGGGCGCCCGATCCGAAGAACCCTCCGCTTTATTTCGATCTGCCCACCAAGGACGGCGTTCCGCAGCCTGACATCGTGGCGAAATTCACTGCCAACTCGCCACTGGCCTCTGCAGATCAGTACGTCGGAAGCTTCAAGCAATATCGCGCAATTGCCATGGATGTTGGCGACCAGGACGGACTGCGCTTCGACGCCACAAAACTGCACGGCCTCTTGGACAACTACGGCGTCGCGAACTCGTTTGAGATCTATTCCGGAACGCACGTCAGCGCGGTTGCCGACCGGTTCCAGAATCATGTGTTGCTTTTCTTCAGCAAGAATCTTTGCTTCGCGGCAGACTGCCACTAACACGCAATGGCCAGCCGGCAAACCGGTGCTTAGGAGCCTCACTTGAATTTGACTTGGAGAAAAGCATGACACCCGCTATGACGCGAATTGCTCACTGCTTCTTCGTATGTGCCGCAGCGCTCTTCTTTGGTTCAGCCCAGCGGCATGCAGTTGGTCAGGACTCCGCGGACCTCCCCTACCTGAATCCCCAGCTCTCGCCCGAGCAGCGCGCCACCGACCTCGTGCACCGCATGACGCTGGCTGAAAAGGCCACGCAGATGCAGAACAATTCGGCGGCCGTTCCTCGGCTCAAGATTCCTGCCTATCAATGGTGGAGCGAAGCCTTGCATGGCGTTATCAACGAAGGCGTCACCGAGTATCCCGAGCCCGTCGGCCTGGCAGCCACGTTCGACGCGCCAGGCATTCACACCATGGCGGCGCAGATCGGCATCGAGGGCCGCATCAAGCATGTGCAGAATTTGCGAGAGGGTCACACCGGCATCATGGGCGGACTTGATTTCTGGTCGCCCAATCTCAACATCTTTCGCGACCCGCGCTGGGGGCGTGGACAAGAGACCTACGGCGAAGACCCGTTCCTCACCGGCCGCATGGGCGTTGCCTACGTCACGGGCTTGCAGGGCAATGATCCGAAATACTATCTGGCTATCGCGACCCCAAAGCACTACGCCGTGCACAGCGGACCGGAACCGACCCGCCACTTCGCCGACGTTGACGTGAGCAAGCACGATCAGGTGGATACCTACGAACCGGCGTTCCGTGCCGCCGTCGTAGAAGGCAAAGCTGGATCAGTGATGTGCGCATACAACGCGATTAACGGCCAGCCGGCATGCGCGAATCAATATCTGTTACAGGACCAGTTGCGAGGCAAGTGGGGTTTCCAGGGATATGTGGTCTCCGACTGCGATGCAGTGAGAGATGTTGCTGCCAATCATCGATACCGTCCAACGCAGGCGCAAGGCGCGGCAATCTCGGTGATTCGCGGCATGGACAACGAATGCGTCACGTTCACCTCGCGCTTCGGCGATCCGGTCGAGAAAGCCTACGTCGATGCCGTGCAGCAGGGTTATCTGCCTGAGAGCGTCCTCGACACCGCTCTTATCCGCCTCTTCACCGCGCGGATCAAGCTGGGAATGTTTGACCCGCCTGACATGGTTCCCTACACAAAGATCGATGAGAAGGAACTGGACAGCCCCGCGCACCGTGAGCACGCGCGCAAGCTCGCGAACGAATCCATGGTCCTTCTGAAGAACGATGGCCTGCTTCCTCTGAAGCCGGGAATCAAGAGAATCGCGGTTGTGGGCCCCCTTGCCGACCAGACCAGGCCGCTCATCGGGAACTATGCGGGTCAGCCCACGCATATCGTGTCGGTCATGGATGGTCTCAAGGCTGAGTTCCCGAACGCGACGATCACTTTCGTTCCCGGAACGCAGTTCCTGCGCACCGATGGGAACCCTGTGCCTGACGCTGTGCTGACCACTCCTGACGGCAAACCCGGCCTGAAAGCTGATTACAACGAAGGCATCCGCAGAGGTCCACCGGCTCCGGGAGAGAACACAAAGCCGATCGTCAGCCGCACCGAGCCCAATGTCAAACTCACTGAGAGCAATCTGCCCACGGAAATCGCCGGGAAGAAGACATTCGGCGTGCAATGGTCGGGATTCCTCACGCCAACAGAATCGGGCGACTTCCTGCTCGGAATTCGCTGCGAGGGATTTGGAAGGCTTGCTGTGGATGGCAAGCAGGTAGCGACCGCATTCGGCGGCGGCACGCGCGGGCTCTCATCCGGCGTGGGCCGCGTCCACCTCGAGAAGGGCCGCAAGGTCGCGCTCGAGGTCTCCTACGGAATGAGAAACAGCGCACCGCGTGCGGAACTCATCTGGTCGAGGGCGAACAACGCGCCTTCGCCTGAAGCGATCGCCGCGGCGAAAAATGCTGACGTCGTCATCGCAGTGGTTGGAATCACCAGCCAGCTTGAGGGCGAAGAGATGCCCGTCAGCGAGCCGGGCTTCCTTGGCGGAGATCGCACCAGCATCGACCTGCCCCAGCCGGAAGAAGACCTCGTGGAAGCAATGGCTGCTACGGGCAAGCCTCTCGCAGTTGTTCTCATGAACGGGAGTGCTCTCGCGGTCAACTGGATCAACGAACATGCCAATGCAGTTCTCGAGGCCTGGTATCCCGGCGAAGAGGGTGGGGCCGCAGTGGCTGAGACCCTGAGCGGCAAGAACAATCCGGCCGGCCGGCTGCCTGTCACCTTCTATAAGGGTGTCGATCAGTTACCGAACTTTGAAGACTACGGCATGGCGAATCGGACCTACCGCTACTTCAGCGGCAAGCCGCTCTATCCGTTTGGCTACGGGCTCAGCTACACGAAGTTCAGCTACAGCGATCTCAGCGTGCCGGAGCAAGCGATCGCTGCCGGACAGACCGTAGGCGCCGATGTCACGGTCACGAACACCGGCAAGCTCGCGGGCGATGAGGTCGTCCAGCTCTATCTCAAATTCCCGAGCGTTAAAGGCGCTCCCCGCATCGCTCTCCGTGGATTCGAACGCATCCACCTCGATGCCGGTGCAAGCCAGAAAGTCCACTTCGATCTGAGGCCGCGCGATCTGGGCATGGTCACGGAGGACGGGAATCCAATCATCGCTCAAGGGGAATACACGATCAGCATCGGCGGAGGACAGCCCGATACCGGAGCGTCCGTTGCCACAGGCAAATTCCATGTCGACGGTCAGTACGCGCTGCCGGAATAACGAGGATTGCGCTGCTCAACTGAGCAGCGCAATCCCTGGCTACCGATCGCATTCAGAACTCGAGAGGAGACGCCGTTCATGTCCAAGGATTCCATCGTTCTCACTCGCCGGCAGGCACTGCTTCTTTCAACCACGGCCGGCCTCGGGGCGGCACTGAGTAAGCCCTCCTTCGGATCTGACAGCGTGAAGACCGCGGCACACCAGGAGCCGGGAAACGTGTCCACGCCGCGCTCGGCCGTAGCGAAGACCCAGTACGGCAAGGTGCGCGGGTTTGTGGATGGCGGCGTTCTCACGTTCAAGGGCGTCCCGTACGGGGCCACAACGGCGGGAGAGAATCGTTGGCTTCCGGCCAGGCCGCCTGCGCCATGGACGGACGAGTATCCGGCTCTGGCTTACGGCGCGAACTGCCCGCAGACTCTGCATCCGTGGACGAGCATTGAGCAGACCTTCCTCTTCGACTGGGACGACGGATGGCAGAGCGAGGACATGCTGAAGCTGAACATTTGGACGCCGAGCCTGACAGGAAAGCGTCCAGTGATGTTCTACATGCATGGGGGAGGATTCAGCTTCGGATCCTCGTACGAATTGCCGTCGCACGAGGGCGCGCAGATGGCGCGCCATCACGACGTGGTGCAGGTGTCGGTGAATCATCGCCTCAATATTCTTGGGTTCTTTGATGCGGCCGAGATCGGCGGCTCTGCGTATGAAGACTCTGCAAACGTGGGGATGACAGACCTCGTTGCGGCGCTGAAGTGGGTTCGCGAGAACATTGAGAACTTCGGCGGCGATCCGGATCGCGTGATGATCTACGGCCAATCGGGCGGCGGATCAAAAGTTACGACGCTGATGGGAATGCCTTCGGCTGCCGGCCTGATCCATCGCGCTTCTGCGCAATCCGGGGGCGGCGGGAACATCCCCAGCCGGGATCAGCAAAAGGAACTCGCGCGCCAGACGATGAAGGAGCTTGGGCTGGCGCTGAACGATATCGGCGCGCTGCAGAAGATGGAGTGGGCGAAGCTGTTTGCAGCAGGCAACGCCGCGGCCGCCAAGATCAATCCGCCGGGCCGGCCCATGGGTCCGGGTGCGCCCGGCACTCCGCGCGTTGGTTGGTCGCCCTGCGTTGACGGCAAGGTGATCTACATGAGGTCGTTCTTCGATGCTGCTCCGGAGGTGTCGAAGAATGTGCCGATGCTGGTGGGCTCGGTGAGCGAAGAGGGCAACCAGATGTCTTCGCACCCCACGGAAGACGAGTGGCACGCAAGCCTCACCAAGACGTATGGGGCGGAGAAGGCGACCGCGATTGTCGCCGCGCTGAAGAAGGCGTATCCGCAAAAGAAGATCCAGACGTTGTCGTATATATGCAGCGGCAACCCCGGATTGAATGGACTCTCGATGCGCAACAACGTGGTAAAGATGGCGCGATTGAAGCACGAACTGAAGGCGGCGCCTGCCTACGCCTACTACTTCACATGGCAGACGTCTATTCTCGACGGCGTGCCCGGTGCGTGGCACACTGCCGAGCTTCAATTCTGCTTCGACAACACGAAGCGCTGCGAGCAGGGCACCGGCAACACGCCGGAGGCTCAGGCCCTGGCAAAGAAGATGGCCTCGTCGTGGGCGGCATTTGCGGCCACCGGCAACCCGAGCATTCCGGGCCTAACCTGGGAGCCTACTGACCCGGAAACCAACAAAACGCTGGTCTGGGATAACGAATGCCGAATCGTGAATGATCCTGACGGAGACGTTCGCAAGATCATATTGGGGTGACCAATAATCTCTCGAGAGATGTCACTGACCTCTCGATGTCGGTGGCCGGATCCGGCATCCCCTCCGCAACGCGTCCGGCATTCAACGAATCTCCCGAATCCGAAAGCAACATGGGATTCGGTGACCTGGTTGCCCTCCGCGCTCCGGTCCGGGCCGCGGCATGAGCTACATCCAAAGCGGGTGTACCTGACCGTGCACCGCGAAATGCGCGATTTGCGTTAGAGCAAAACCAGCGTAGCAGTGTCCTCGCGCTTTTGCTTTTCTTTTTGTCATTCCCGTGTATGAGGACGTTGGCTGCTGTCAAGGCATACCTTGGCGTCTGGGTGAGGGGCGGGGTCAAGGGCGCCGCACTTTGGCGTTCATCTGGACCCTTGACGCCGCCCCTTACCCCCTCACACTTGGGTTGGG
>DATFRB010000103.1:0-128908 GCA_035263625.1 Occallatibacter sp. | reverse complement strand
TCCGGATCCATTCACGTCAGGTCGCAATGCAATAATGTTCCGAATTTGTTTACGCTTCTTGCGTGCTCGATCAGAAGGCGGGCAGCAGAAACCTGGAGCGACTGTAGTTGAACATTCGAGGAGTCCTGGAGCGTGAAGAATAGCTTTGAGGGTGTTGAAGATATCAGAAGTTTTACGAACGTTCGGGCGATTGAAGCATATCGAGCAACCCGCCTTAATGGAGCAAACCTCCGCGCACAGTGGTTAGCCGAGCAATCGGCACTAACACATCCGTTCGCCGTCGTGGAGGTGGGGGCAGGGTCATCATGCTTACTCTATAGTTTCGCGGAGAGTGGCATTCTCAGCCACGGTATCGGAATCGAGCCGACCCATTCGAGGTATGAGTTTGCGGAACACTGGCGCAGGGCAATCGGCTACGAGAACGTTGAGAACCTCTGTGCCACGTTCCAGGAGGTGCCCGTCCGCCGCGCTGCCGTTGATATGGTGCTAATTCTGGACAATACATTATCGTATATGTGTTCCGGCAATGAAGGAAATCTGCAAATCACAGTCACATTAGCGTTTCAGTGGCTTCGTGTCAGAGGCATGTTAGTGATAGAGGTGGCAGATTATGCTCGCAAGCCAAACTGGGAGCGGCACGTCGAAACGCAAAGCGACTCGCGATTTAGCGCTTCGAGTCACCGAATCGAGCTTCTGTCCAATGATGAGGTTCTGTCGGAAAGCATGGTCTTTCCCCGGATTGGAGATCCGATCAAACGACGCGACGGCGCGCGTTGCATCCGAAAAGAACATCTGGAAGGTCTTCTTCTGGAAATAGGCTTTGAAGACATACGGATCACTACCGAGGCGATTCCGTGGGTCAATCAAGAAGGCTACCCGCACTACATCTTAACCGCCGTTCGACCCTAATCCGAGCCCCTTCAGGCACTTCAATTCGGATTGTATGAACGCGAAGGTCCGCGAGCCCTCTCGACGGCCACTCGATAGCAGAAACGTACTGACTTTTGACAGTGATTACGAACCAAGATACTTCCAAATCGGAGACAGTAAGACTGACAACTACGAAGAGCGCTGTGCTCTTCATTGCGTGCCGGTACATGACGTATGCATTGGCGTTGGTTCGGAGTCTTTTGGTGGCAAGGTTCCTTGGACCATTTCTCCTCGGCATATTTGGCTTTCTTACGCTCACTTTGCAGTATCTCGCATATGCCGGGCTTGGGCTGCAATTTGCGATCAACGTGGAGCTAGCAACTAAGCCCGAGTCCGATCACCGTAATAGCATCTCAGCCTCAATCTTGTTCACTGCACTTATCGGATCGGTGATCGTCTTATCGGGCATACTGATTCTGACCCTTGGGGTGCAGATCTTTAATAAGTACTCCTTTTATCATTTCGCACCGCTGGTTGGAGTGATCGCTGCCAGCACGATGCTCCAGCAGGTCTATACCAACATCTTTCGTGTTTGCGGCAAGCTGGTCGAAATTGCGATTGCCGAAAGCGCCGCTGTGGTGGTGCTTATTGCACTGGCATCAATATTTCGCGGTGACACCCTGATCTATGCGCTGCTGATCGGTATGAGCGCCTCGGCGGTTTTCGCGATCATCCTGTTTGCATTGCGTATGCCGATCCAATTCAACTGGACACTAAAGCGGGCTTCCGTACGCACGCTGCTGGCCATCGGCCTACCGCTCCTGATGTATAACGCCAGCTTTAGCCTAATCACGATGGTCGCGCAGAGTGTCGTAAGTATTTATTACCCGTTGAAAACAATGGGGTATTACACTTTTGCCTCTGGAATTGCTAACGTGGCGCTTCTCGGATTTTCGTCCATCGCGTGGATTGCGTATCCAAGCATCTTACGAAGAACAAGGGTTGGTCTGCCGGATGAAGACGTGGCATCAGTTACCGACAGGGCGAATGTGGTGTTTGGAACGGCTGTTTTCCTATTAGCCCTGGCGGTCACTATTATGCAGCCACTAATCTTTCTCATATTGCCGAACTATACAGGGGCAGGAGGAGCGATAGGTGTCCTGTTGCTCGCACAGGCACTCCTTCAGAGCTCGTTCGGATTCAATTGTCTCGCGATTGCACGGCAGAAGCAATTAACGGTCGCGAGAGTAAGTTTCATCTCCGTAGTATTGGTGGGAGCATTCTCGTTATTTGCTGCGAAGGCTGGACTTCCCTTCATCTGGGTGGCGATTGGCGTGTTGCTCGGAGGCATCTTTTTTTCACTATTCCAGGCTCGCACTGGGCTTGTTCTGCTTGGGACAGGCACAAAAATCAGGCCTATCATTAATGCAGGTACATACTTGTCTCTTGCACTGTGTTTGGGGGGGATTCTGCTTGGCCACCCGTCGATCGGGGCTGTCGCAGCATCGGGGGCCTATCTTTCAACGAACCGCGCACGAGTTTGGGAAGTAGGGCACCTGTGCAAACCTTACCTGCGGAACCTTTCTTGGATTTGTCAGCGTCGGGTAATTCAGGTTGGGGGAGAGTCGTGAATCGCAATCTGCGCTTCCATTCCTGCGTAGCCGCATGGAAATGGAAAGGGTCGCTGCTGCGCTACAGGCTAGTGAGGCAGTCAGCCGCAATCAGATTGGCGCTCAGACGAGTTAACGACCGAGTTTATTTATGGCCGCCGTTTGGCCCGACTGACGAGGCCAACCTGGCAAGAGTCAAGGTGGAATTATCACACTACCTTTCCGGCTTCGAGAAGAAAGTTCTGTACTTCGGCAGAAAGGAGGACCGGCTGGCGGTTCACGAGTACGGACTTACCGCTTCAACAGTTGCTGCGACGCCTGAGATCAGCAGCAGGGAAGCGAAGATCGAACTGCGGCGCGCAAGGTATTGCTTGTTGTGGCGTAGCGATCGTGTTCCGAGGGCGATTTCGCTAAATCCGCATGTGTATCATGTTGGCCAGCGGGTTGGCAGCGCTGATGTGTGCGAATGGTTGCGTTTGGTCTCCGATATTTATCTCGCCGAACGCTCTCGACCCGTAAGAGCGGCTTCCCTGCCCACAAATCTTCGCTCCTGCGCAGTTTTAGGATCCGGGCCAAGCGTCGAGCACTTCTTTGATGAGGGTGACCGTTGGGAAGGCTGGATCGGATGCAATTTTCTCGTATGTGACGATCGGATTATCCGCACCGGAAAGCCCGTCGCTTATTGCACCGCGGATCCTGCCTTTTACAGCCCAGCCGAGACATTCCGGGTATGGCGGAAACGATTGTTTCAGTTTCTACGGGAGACACCATGCGTTTACGTGACGTTGGCGGACTTCGCTCCATTCATTGAACTGAATTTTCCCGAAGATATCAAGGCGAAGTGTCACTACGTGAAGACCCTCGGTCATGACAGTTACCGAGCAACGACATCTTTTCGCAATTGTGATTTTACCGTCACTCCATACGGGAATGTCCTAACCGACTTAATGCTGCCCGTCGCCACTTGCGTCAGCCGTCGAATCGGGCTGTATGGATGTGACGGTCAACCACCAGGCGCAACTGACCTCCCAAAATCTCCGCGCATGCATGAGTGCGATGAGTCATGCTGGAATGAACTTCCTCACGCACGCTTCGGAGATCCTTCAAATTACATGGATACATTCGGTCTATATACGAGTTTCGTTGTTGCACAATGCCGAAAGCACGGATCAGAATTTGCCCTAAGGGCTCCTTCCTGGAACACGGGTTTGAGGGGAGTGCCACTGCTTTCGGAGAATCGGGTTCTCTGGGAGACCTAACGGCAGCGTGTCCAATCTGCTAATAGTCATCGCCGGCACATTTCTTTCCGCATGGTTGTTATTTCTGCGCGGTCCGAGTGCCGGCAAGACTTTAAACGCCTCGCGCTGGATGCTATTCGCGTGGAGCATGCTGGTGCTTGTACACATATCTAGCCCTATTCGCTATCTGAGTTTAAAGCTTTCGCTATCAACATGGATGTATTGTGGGTTGTGGATCGGAACCTTTATCGTCGCCGACAACGTCCGTTTCAGCATTTTTCCTAACAAGCTTTCAACCGGACCGCGTGAGCGCAGGGAGATGCCTTCGAGGGCGATCGGGACCATCTGTGTTATGGCTGTAGCAGGGATGATAGTGCTGGCCTATCAGAGCAGGTCGGTCGCCAGCGGTGACGAAGGCCTACTGGCTGCATTTCGCGACGCCCAGCTTGCTCAGCTTGAGGGCGGCGAGGGCGACTTGCTTAAGACTATTGCCACCGTGCTCGCATGCGGCGGCCTCGTAGTCGCTTTGACCGATACCAGCAGAGCCATGCTGCGGGGATCTCGAATTCCGCTGCGCGCCCTGATCGGATTTGCTTCTTATCTCTCAGTCACTGTTTTTACGGCTGGACGGCCCGGTATTGTGCTGGGTGCGTTAAGCGTCTTTACGGCAATTGTGAGTTCCGGCTTCCTTGGCGGGTCCGGAAAACGCAACTTGAAGCGAGTGGTCGTCACAGGCATTGTCCTCTTTGCGGTTGGGGGGGCTTACATCGCAGCCGTTGTTTCAACCCGGACAACGGGGTGGACTGGGGGAATGGAGAACAAGATTGACCTCATGAACGAAATGGGAAACAGCGAACTAAGTTCAAGATTTCGCGAATCGCTCCGCCCTGCAGGCGTCCTAGGCGACACAGTTATTGAATCTTTCTACTACCTGTCTCCTCAGCTTTACGGCCTTCAACGTTCACTCAATCACTATCGTGGCCCCATGGGATGGGGCGCGATCGAGTTTGCCTACATTGATAGAAGGATTGAGGCAATTTCGAACGTTAGACGATTTGAAAATGTCATTGACGCCGATGCACAGTCGTTTGAAGATGTCGAAGTATCGCCCCACTTCTTCCAGACAGCGGTACAAACTACAAATCTCGATTTTGGCCGTGTCTTAGGCCTCTGCTTTGTGTTTCTCTGTGGAGTGTTGAGCAGGCGTTCGCGCACGAGAGCGCTGGACACGCATTCCCCTTTCGCAATAGGCCGGCAGGCGCTTATCTGTTCAGGGGCTGCATGGAGTATCATCTTCAGCCCATTTGCAGAACAATCGTGGTCATTCCCGCTGCTTTGGTTCATAACAATACCGATTGTGTTTGAGCGCGGCCAATCGTTTCTCGCCGCTCTGAGCCGTCCAGTATCTCGAACTGAAAGCAGTTGAGGGCTCGGCGCTGACTTAAGGTGGTGTTACGAAATGAATCTGCTGTACATTTTACCGTGGGCGACGCCGGCCTTCCTGGAGAGATACGGTGACGGAAACGCAGCATGCCACCGGAAACCGACTCTGATCATGGAGGCCCTTGCTCGACAGCAGCACAGACTTGTCGCGATTTCGACTTATGTGGTCAGCCATACTGAATGGCGATGGAGACGAAGGGAGAGTGACATACCGTTCCAGGGCGTTGAGATTATTTATCCTTCGGGAGTAATGATAAGGCCCTTCGGCGGACTACTTGCCGCATTGCGCTCCGGAGGCGTGATTCAGACAGTTTTGAGAGATTTTTCACCCGACGCCGCAATCATTTACAATGCGGGCCTATCCGAATACTTCGCCGTTAAGGCCCTTCGCCGTGCGTTGAAGCCAATTCCGATTTTACTTGAGCTCGAGGATCTGCCTCTTGCGCGGAAACGGGAGTGGAAGAATCTAAAGCCGCGATTGGATCAATTGTGCTTTAACGGAATGTTGAAAGCGGCGACTGCCTTTACAGCGGTAAACCAGGCAATGCTGGACAGGCTGCCACAAGACAAACCCAAGGTCCTGTTCCCCGGCATTATCGATCCGGTTCTCGTGGAGTTCGCACGTAATCGAGTGGCGCCATTCTCTCGCCCCAAGCGGACCCTTGGTTATTTCGGGGGATTGAGTGAAAGAAAAGGCGTCGGGGTGCTTTTGGAGCTTGTACAGCACCTTCCCGACGGGTGGGACATTCTGGTCACCGGAAGTGGTGACATGGCTGCGCAATTTTCAGCTTTTAGCCGGCGGTATCCTGATCGGCTTCGATTTTTAGGCAGAGTTGGAGATAGGGAGCTTTGTCAGGCCATTTGCAGCGCAGATTGCATGGTGATCCCTCGGGAGGGAATTATGACTCCTGGAGAAGACATTTTCCCATTTAAGACGTTTGAATACATCGTGTCAGGCAGTCACATAATTGGCTGCGATTTGCCGTCAGCCTGCGACATAGACTTGTCGTTTATTAAGGGTTTCGACGGCACAGTATCCGATCTGGTTACAGCACTCTCGACTGCTGATACGGATTGGCGATCAGGCAGACAACTTCGTGAGAGAGCAATTTCCGTGCTTCTCGCGAAATATGGAACGGAATCCGTGGCCGGAATCCTAACAGATCTTTTGTTCCGCTCGGATTCGGTACTTAGGGCCGGCAGGTGGAATTCACTGGCACTTAAAACTCAAGGGCATTCCAGAACAAGTATCCCTCGACCGGGTGCGGCGGCTGAAAGCGATCGGGAATCGACCATATGACGCTTTCGCTAAGGCTCCGGCTAGGGGTTGAAGTAATGAAACAGTTTCGAAGAAACGCGGTGTAATGCGTGCGTCATTTGCGATGTTGGGCGCAGAACACGAGCTATCGGAGTAACGATGAATAGATCGCATCAGAAGTAGAGAAGAATGCTGCAGTAGCCAATGCTGCTTCTGCATGCGCACAGCCGGCAATCAGAAGTCGCCGGAAGCCTATCGGAGAACTCGTCAGGAGGACCAGAGTTATCGGTCTTGACAGAAACATTTTTGATGAAGAGATACCGGGTAGTTAAAGTGGATCAACTGCTTCTTAATTTCGCTATTTTGCTGGCGTGCGGATGCGCGGTCCATTTGGATCCACTCTGTAATGTTTCAATTGGATCGACACATGTTTCGCTTGCCAAGAATAGCGACTGCATGCTGCCGGGCTTGGTGACCTTTCCAGACGGCAATCTTCTCGCAGCAGAAGAGTGCGATGGGGCGGTCATGACGCAGATGAGCGCAGACAATGGAATGACCTGGAAGCCTAACACGCCGATGTTTTTTCAGCCTCTCGCATCGACTGTCGCGCTATCCATGCTCCCTAGTGGCAAGTTATTTCTAAGTACAAGCGAAAGTTCATCGGTTGGCGTTCCGGCGTATGCGATTGGCACAATTGGACCGGGGGACATAATTGCCTGGGGTGCCCCGGTAACTATTAAGACCCCGGGCTGGACCGCTGGGTGCTGGGCAGTGTCACCATTAGTAAGTGCTGCGAACGGTAATCTCTTGTGGCCCGTCTGGTGCTATAACAACAAGACAAGAGGACTACCTGGCACTTCGACTGTGCTTGTTTCCGCAGATGGCGGCGTGACCTGGCCAAAACAAGTAGTTGTTGGTGACTCAAATGCGGATGGTAGGGATTATGACGAGTCGGCAGGCGCGGCTTATCCGAATGGCGATATCGTGATGATCATTCGCCACACACCCAATGCGAAAGAGGAGCCGAGAGGCTCATGGTGGCGTTCAAAGTCAACTGATGAGGGATTAACCTGGTCGTCTCCAGTAAAGGTAGCTGATTTCTTCATTGCGGGCAGGCCCACGCTTGCACTTCTGCCATCAGGAGGTCTCCTATTATTGGGTCGCGCCATGATTGGAAATAAATCAACGACTGGATTCGGAACTTCTTGGGACGAAGGACTTAATTTCAGTTTGTTTGCTAATCTCGAGGCGGACAGCAAGACGGAACAATTCGATGAGTATGACGCCATTTCTTTACTTTCCAATGGAACTATCGGCGTTGTGACATCCCATAACGACCATGGAGACGGGAATTTTCGCGCAGGAACGTACAATGTTGACTATAGAAACCTGATAGATAATTGCCCTGTAGCGCCACCTCCCTCGAAACAAAGCCACATACGGTGAGTCCTGCAGGCGTTGAGAACTCGGCGCGCGCGGATCAGTACCAGTGTGTCATCCGCCAGCCCAGCGACACGCACCCAAGAGTTGCGAAAGTCGCCGTCATTGCCATACCCAGTCGTGAAGCATAGCGCCTAACGGCGATTCCTCATCTGTAAGAGCACGAATCTGATCGAACGATTCACATTACCCATGATGAACAGCGTGAACTTGCCACCGTCCACGACCGGCGTCGAACTGCTGTTCGAGATCTTCATCCGGCGCTAGGAACGGGCCACGATCGTCGCTAGTCGAGGGAACAATCTCGAGAAATCGCAGATGTTCCAGTGAGAAAACTTCGCAGGACATCCGACATCCCATCGTTGCGCAAATTTGAGAATCCTCCGGAACTGACAGCCGGTCGCGTTTCGATACCAAACCCGATCGGGTGCGGTAGCCAAGTACCGATCAACCGATGAGAATTCTATACGATCATCAAATCTTCTCGCTTCAGGATGGCGGAGGTATCTCTCGGTATTATTTTGAACTTACGAACGCGCTTGCGTCACAGTTCTCCGGCGCATGTGACCTTCTATTGGGGTTGCATCGCAACACATATCCATTTCAGTCGAGACCTGGTGAGTCCGTCTGGCAATACAGAAGCTGGATTGCCGGACGCCCCGGCACTGGTCGCTACGTTATCAATCACCTGGCGTCCAGTTGCCTCGTTCCCTTTCGGGGCCGATACGATATCTACCACCCAACTCTTTATCGCTGGCTGAATCCAGCAAGATACAGGAAGATGATCGCAACGCATCACGACTGCGCTTACGAGCATTTCCCGTCATTATTTCGAAATGTTCCACGAATCATGAAGATGCGTGCACTCCAGTTTGCCAAGGCCGATGCTATCATCTGTCCTTCGGAAGCAACCCGACAGGATCTGCACCGCTTTTACGATGTCCCCGAACACAAGACCTTCGTGGTCTACCACGGTATTCCGAGGCTGGTCACAGCGCCCGCGATGATTCCGCCCAAAAGTGGTAGGCCTTTTCTCCTGTACGTCGGTTCCCGCGCACCCTATAAGAATTTTCGCGGTCTTCTGTTGGCGTTTTCGGCAGCAGGGCTACAGAAGTCTTTCGATATCGTTGTGATAGGCGGCGGTTCGCCGCGCCGTGATGAAATGGATTGGATCTACACGGCAGCCATGTCCGAATCTGTGCATTTTATTCCTCACGTATCAGATGATGTGCTAGCCGGGTATTACACGCAGGCACATTTACTCGTCTACCCTTCGCTGCATGAGGGATTTGGTTTTCCGCCTCTCGAGGCGATGGCTCTGGGCTGTCCAGTAGTCGCCGCCTGCGCATCCTGTCTTCCTGAAATCTGCGGGCTAGCCGCATGCCTCTTTGATCCGAGTTCCGACGATTCTTTTGTGGAGGCACTGAAACTCAGCTGTTATGACGAGGAATGGCGCCACAAAGCTAGAGCGCTGGGCAGGCATCATGCAAAACAATACACGTGGGACACCTGCGCGCAGAACACCCTTGCCGTGTATAAGTCTGTTATCTCAACGGTGTAGAATGTTGGTAATTCGCAAAACGTTTCGACATCTCCGCAGAAGCGATGAAGGCCTGCAGTGCGACGCCCTCATGGAGTGTAAAGCGTCACGCGCCGTTTCAATCGCACAATCCACACGGAACGGAAGGGTCTGATTGCGTATTCTTTTGTTGTCTACATATTTTCGACCCGATGTTGCCGCGAATGGCGTCATCATGAGTTCACTCGTTGACGAGTTTGTCGCTCGCGGACACAAAGTTACGGTGATCACCACCGTACCGCACTACAACAACAATCAGATCTGGCCGGAGTACTTGGGAAAGCTGGTTCATCGCGAGAGCTCTCAAAAGACGGAGATTTATCGCCTCTTTACGTATGTAGCCAAAGACAAGGCCAACCTCGTCCACCGTGCCTTGGCGTATGGTATCTTCCATGTGCTTTCGCTCTTGCGGATGCTAATCTTGCCACGCCACGACATCTTGTTGGTTCCATCTCCTCCGCTTAGCAATGGCGTCATTGCCAATATTGTACGGCGATTCAGGGGGACTCCATTTATCTACAACGTGCAGGACATCTGGCCTGACGTAATTGTGCGTGCTGGGGCGGTTAAGAATGAGTCGGCAATTCGGCACTTGGAGAGAATGGAAAATTATGTGTACCGCCATGCCGCGCATATAACAGTATTGTCTGACGGCTTTCGGAAGAATCTGTTGAATAAAGGCGTTCCATCTGACAAAATCACAGTAATTCCCAACTTTGTGGATTCGGATTTCATCACACCTCAGCTGAAAGACAATACCTTCTCGAGGCAACTTGGGCTACAGGATAAGTTTATCGTCTTATTTGCCGGCAACATGGGATTTTCGCAGGGACTTGAGACTGTTTTGGATACCGCCAAGATGTTGCAGGCAAATGAGAAGATGGAGTTTCTGATGGTTGGAAATGGAGCAGGTCGCGCGAGTGCAGAGGAATATCTAACTACACTTCAGCTCCACAATGTTCGCTTCTTGCCGTATCAGCCGCGAGAGATGCTGCCGTATCTCTATGGGTCAGCCGACGTTTGTGTTATTCCACTGCGCCATGGGTTCGCGGCAGAATCTGTGCCCAGCAAACTATTTACGATTATGGGTGCGAGCAAACCCGCAATCGCCGCTGTTGACCGCGGAAGTGAAATCTGGAGACTTCTCGAACGAACTAAAGCCGGCATCTGCGTGGAACCAGAGAACCCGGCGAGCTTGGCAGAGGCGATCCTGCATTATTATCTGTCCCCTGACGCCAGGCGTGTTGCGGGTGAGAATGGACGTAAGTGCGTCGAACGTGAGTTTTGTCCTAAGGCTATTGCCGATCGCTATCTCGATGTGATGCATAGCTTAGTTGATGGTGAAAAACCAGCATTCAGCAACAACTAAGCTTTTCGTAAGGTAAGATAACGGGACCTGAATTTAGAACGATCGCCGTGAGGGGTACATTTCTTCAGAAAATTTGGAAAATCCCCATCAATGTAATGCTATCGTTGACGGATCGGGTTTTTCCGGAACTCAACCAGCGGTTCGTGCGCCCGACCCGACTCATTCTCTCATCCAGCGATAGCTGGAGTTTCCCTGGTTTAGGTCTGTGAGTATGCTTGACTGCCGTAGTTGCAGTTGTGTCTCGAAATGTGGGAGTGTACTCTACTCCACGTTACTGCAGGCCAGTGCCGCGGCAAATTCGCGTGGTGTGCGGTAGGCGAACGCCGAGTCGAACCCGCACCAGCTTCGATCAACTGACCCTTCCCAAAGAGACGACGCCCATTGAACACCTGGTTTGCGTTGATCCCATGGGCTTGCGCAATCTCCGTAACACTGGCGCCGGGCTCCGTCGTCAACTACTACGATCGCCAACTTCCCCGTTATCGTCCGCCGCTTTGTCGCACGACGGGCGGCGCTCACATCAACTCTTTGGATCGTGAAGCCATGCTTATCAGACGAATCGCTGAGCGATCGAGAGGAACTCCACGCGCTTGCAGATCTGAACTTCTATATCTTAGGAAATTCTCTATCTTGAATGTGAGGCCGACGCTCCTGGCTGTATAAGGCAGATGCCCCTTTCGTCGGCCGCCCCCTTGTGTTTGATTCGGTCATTCCCCAATTTGATAGTCCAATAAAAGAATGGCGGGATCAAGGAAGGTCATAGGAACCCGCCGCTGGAGTGTGTCACGAATCCTAGTCTCGCGCGTCTGTGGTAATGGGCAATATCCGCTTGGTCGGAGCGTTTCATAACCACCTCGGTTCATAGCCAACAGGATGAGTGATGAATTATCCAGTGCAGGGAGTGTCCGCTATTATTTCCATCGACAGGAACAGAGAGGTTCCACTTCACCGGCAGGTCTACGACGGCTACAGGAACGCGATTCTCGGGGGCAAGCTACGGCCGGGGCAGATCGTGCCTTCGAGCCGGGAGTTTGCGGCCGACCACGGGATGTCGCGGTTCCCGGTCCTGCACGCGTATGCGCAGCTCCTTTCCGAAGGATACTTTGAGAGCCGCGCGGGCTCTGGAACCTTTATTGCATCAAGCCTGCCGGAACCACTGATGCGTGCGCGGGCGGGCAGCCAGCCGACGCGGAGGACGATAGGCGGGCCGCGGGCGATCTCGCACCGCTCGGCCCTGTTCCCTCCGGTGAATCTGAATCGCGCGCGGCCGATCTGGGGCGCATTTGGAGTGCATCAACCAGCGTTCGATCAGTTTCCGTTCCGGATCTGGTCAACCCTAGTGAACCGACACAGCCAGAACCCGAGCGCGCGAGTGATCCATAACGTCGACCCACTGGGCAGCCGACGGTTTCGGGAGGCGATTTGCCAGTATCTCCGCTCGTCGAGGGCCGTGCGGTGCGACCCAGAGCAGATCATGATTGTTTCGGGATCGCAGCAGGCTCTCGACATCACCGCGCGGGTGCTTCTGGATCCTGGGGATTCAGTGTGGGTGGAGGAGCCTGGATACCGGCTCGGGCTGAGCGTATTTGCGGCCGCGGGCTGCCGGCTGGTGCCAGTGCCGGTAGATCACGACGGGATGAACATCGCCACCGGCATGGCGCTGAAGGAAGATGCCAAGGCGGCCGTGGTCACTCCGTCGCACCAATACCCAATGGGCTGGACGATGAGCGCGGCCCGGCGAATGCAGCTGCTGAACTGGGCCCAGACATCCGGAAGCTGGATCATCGAGGACGATTACGACAGCGAATTTCGTTATGAGAGCCGGCCGATCTCGTCGCTGCAGGGGATGGACGCGAATTCCCGGGTTATCTACATGGGCACATTCAGCAAGGTTCTGTTTCCTTCAGTGCGCGTGGGGTATCTTGTGATACCAGCTGACCTCGTGGAACGGTTCGCAGCGGCACGATTTGCAATGGACATCTTTCCGCCATACCTGTACCAGGAGGTGTTGGCGGACTTCATGACGGAAGGGCACTTTGGCGCGCATGTCCGCAAAATGCGCCAGATTTACGGCGAGCGGCAAGAAGCACTGGTGGATTGCATCAAGTGCGAGTTCGACACAGAGCTCAAGATTCATGGGTCGAACGCCGGTATGCACGTCACAGTCACGCTTCTGGAAGGCTGCACGGACCAGGAGATCTCGGCGCTCGCGAGGAAAGACGGTCTCTCCCTGTTTACGCTATCGCAGTATTGCTTCACTCAGCCTGAGATGCAGGGCTTCGTGCTGGGATTCGGCAGCACCATTCCTCGCGACATACGAGAAGGCGTGCTCAAGCTCCGAGCGGCAATGGACGCCGCGCGGCGAGAGAAATAGCCTGACGCTGCACGATCGAGGAATCCGCAACGCGCAAAAATAGGGCCGGCAACTATGCCGGCCCCTGGAGAAGTCAAGCAACATCAGAAAACGAACTTGCCGCCCAGCTCGAGCACTCGCGGGTCATAGGTGGTCGTCACCTGCCCGAAGGTATTGCCCTTGTTGAGCACGGTGCTGAACGGCCCACTCTGCGGGGTGAAGCTCGTGTTCAGGTCGTTGGGTTCCGTGTGGTTGAAGGTGTTGAACGACTCGAACCGCAGTTCGAAGTGCGCCCGCTCCGTCACCGCGAACGACTTGTACAGCGACGTGGTGAAGTTCACGCGTCCCGGTCCGACCACAGCGTCCTTGCCTGCCGTGCCGAATCCCATGTTCGGACCGCCGAGCCATTGCGGAGTAACGTTCGAGAACATTGACGTGTTGAAGAAGTTCGACATCTTCTTCGAATAGGACATCTTTCCGCTGACGTTGGGACGGACCGTGTATCCGCCGCCGAGGCCGACCGGATCCCAGCTCGCCCCCGAACAGCAGATGCCCCCGGCTCCCGTGACGATCTGCGGCAGGCCCGTTTCGTCGCTGACCGTTCCTGCGACCTCCCATCCGCCGAGCAACGCGTGCTCAAGCCCCTGGCTCCTTGCGAATACCGGAAGCTTGTACACGTAGTTGGCGCTGATCATGTGCCGCCGGTCGAATGCGCCGGAACCCTTGTCGTACTTCAGGTTCCATGGGTTCGAAATGCAGCACGTGGCGTCGTTGGACTGGATATCGATCTCGTGCGAGTAGGTGTAGTCCAGCTCTCCGCTCAGGCCCCAGCGGTTCTGGATGCGAACTCCGGTCTGGAATCCGTTGTACGTCCCATTGGTGGCCATCTCCTGCTGTTTGATGTTGGCCCAGCCCTGGTAGGTGAGGAACTGATTCTGGCCGCCCGGGAATGACTGGAATCCGGGTTTGCAGTTGGCGTCGTACGTGCCCTCGTCGGCCGCGCTCGTGCCGTACTTGTTGCCCGAGTCGCCGGAAAGACACGCAACCGCAACGGTCGCAGTGCCGCCCCCGGGTTGAGGGATGGTCACGCTGCCCACTGTATTCGGAATGTTGTTTATCTGTCGGGTATCCCACTGGTGCCACGCCAGGTTGCCCACGTACTGCACCACCCACACAACGGAGGGCGACAGTTCGTGCTGCACGCCGAGCGAGTACATCGCCGTGGCGGGCGGGTCGTAGTTGTGCGGTGCCAGGTTCACCACGCCGGTGACGAAGACTGGGAGGCCCTCCGCCGCCGTGTTCTGTCCCGTTTGCCAGTTTGCGCCGGGGCTGCTCAACTGCGTGTTGTTGATCTGCAGGTTGTACGCGAACGGCGAATTGCTCGCCGCATTGTAGATGTCGTTGCCCTGCGTGCGCTCAAAGAACGTCCCAAAGCCGCCGCGGAGCACCGTCTTGCCGTTTCCGAACAGATCCTCGGAGAACCCGACACGAGGCTGCAGGGTGTTGTACTTGTTGTTCACCAGCCCGCGCGGGAACCCGTTCACCCCGGCCAGGCCCATGCCGTTCAGGTAGAACTCGAGCGGCGGCGCCCAGGCGGATTTGACCGTGGAAACCGTGGGGCTCGTCGGATCGATCGTGCCCGCCGCGGTCCAGATCGGAATCTGCGACTGGTTGTAGGCACCCGGGTCGAAGTTGCCGATCGCGTTGTTCCGTTCCCAGGCATGCGGCAGGGCGTCGTACCGAAGTCCGAGTTGCAGGCTGAGGCGCGGAGTCACGTGCCAGTTGTCCATGGCATACACCGACGGCGTCTGGTTCACGTAATGGCGGATCGGCGTGGCCTGGAACTGGGCGTAGTTTCCGGTCAGGCCCAGGAGCAGGTCCATCAGGCTGTCATTCGTTGTTTTGCTCGGGCCATAAAAGCCCTGCTCGTCGCCGAATATCTGTTGGTTCTTGGTGTAGCGGTTGTAACTGAAGCCGAACTTCATTGCGTGCTGGCCCATGGTGTACGAAACATCCAGCTTCGGCTCGTAATCCCGTGCAGCATTGTGCCACGGCGCCGAACCCGTGTCTTCCGACACGCCGTACGGGCCCATGTTACCGGTACCCGGCAGCGTGTTCTTGGTGATCTTGAACGGAGGGGCCACAGGGCTTACGTTCCATCCCGCCGGCAAAGCCGAATTGGCGCTGTTCGTAATGTTGATCACGTTGCCGTCGTAGTTGAAGCTCCCTTCCACCAGCAGGTTCGGGTTGATGGTGCCCGACAGCTTGATAGCCGCCGAGTTCGACGGGTTCGAAAGGGTCGACGTGATCGTGTTGTAGCTCGCCGACAGCCAGCCGAGCATAGGCAGCGCATATCCCTGGGTCACGCGGTCGTCCATGTAGTGCCCCAGGATCGCCCACTTGTCGTTGAACTTGTGGTCGATGCGCACCACCGAATCGAGTACGTCGATGGGGTTCGACACGTTGGTGATGTTGGTGTCGTCGCTCGTGTTGTCCTTCGGGAACACCGCCGAGTTCAGGTACAGGACGCCGTTGTTGTCGAACAATGTGTGGGGAATCGTGTTGTTCGGGAACGGCTTGTTCGGCGTCAACCCAAGCGGCGCGAGCTTGTTCTGGTAGTACCACGTGCTCGTTGCGACGTTCGGAACCACCAGCTGCGTGCTGGATGCGAACTTCGGCGCAACGTATGCGAGGTCCTGCCCGGCCACCGGAAGATCGGCCGCTGGGATGGTGTGCTGGACGTTGGTTCCGGCGCTATTGAGGATCTTGCGCCACTCTTCGTTTACGAAGAAGAAGCTCTTCTGCTTGTTGGTGTTGTATGTCTTCGGAATGAAGATCGGTCCGCCCAGGTTGCCGCCGAAGATGTTGTAGTGCACTGTCGCCCTCGGAGTGACCGGCGTCGACAGCTTGTTGAAATAGCTGTTTGCGTCGTAGACGGTGTTGCGGTTGAACTCAAACAGCTCTCCGTGATACTTCTGCGTGCCGCTCTTGAGCGAAAGGCTCATCGTCGCGCCCGAGGAAATTCCGTAGTCCGGAGGATAGTTTGAGCTCAGCATGTTGAACTCGGCGATCGCATCCTGCGATGGCATGATGTCCATGCCGCCTGCGCCGCCGCGGTCGTCGGCCTCGCCGCCGTCAATCAGCCAGATGTTGTGGCCCTGGCGGAGCCCGTTCACGCTGATCTGGAAATTGGACGCTACCGACGTCGGCGTATTGTTGTCCGGGAGCATCGAGCTCACGCCCAGGCCCAACGCGGCAAGAGCGGCAAAGTTGCGGTTTTCCGTGGCGATTTCGCTGATCTGTTCGGAACTGATCAGCGTACTCACCACGTTCGAATCCGTCTGCACTGTCAGCGAGTCCGCGCTTACGGTCACCGTTTGCGACTCTGCGCCCACCGTCAGCTTCACGTCCTGGCGGAAGGTCATCGAGACGTTTACGACGATGCCGTTCTGTTCGTACGCTTCAAAGCCCTTGGCGCTCACTTTCATGTTGTAGTTGGCGGGATTCAGGCCATTGAAATCGTAGAGGCCTGTCGCTCCGCTTTCTGTTGTTCTCGTAGATCCGGTGGCAGGGTCTGTCAGAATCAGCTTGGCTCCCGGCACCACCGCTCCTGTCTGGTCTGTAACGATGCCTGTCAACTCCGAGTTGGCTTGCGCGTTGAGTCCCACGCATGCCAACACGAAGAGCAGCACACACAAGGAAATATTGCGTGTCACAACTCTCATTTGGCCATCCTTTTCAAATCGTCCTGGTTATCGCTCCTGCGAGCGGGGAATTTTGCAGATTCGTTCCAGACTGGCGCTCGGCGCCGCATTCGCGTTTGATCTCTCACGAGAGAGAGCATTATCCGGTCGCGCGGCCCAGCGAAACGGTGACTCAGCGTTCAGCAGGCGAGGCGGCTCCGGCAGCCTGCATCCTTCACTTATCGATCTGAATGGGTCGATGAGCAATAACCGGTCTTGCGCGTTCCTGCATGACCGGTTATGTGTCTCCGTCTCAGTTGGATAACGGCCGCGTGTTCGCACAGTTTCACTGGAACGGTGAACACTGGCCTGAAGCGGTCAAGCTTCCAGCGGAGCGAACGAACTCTTGCCCGCTATGACACAACAAGAAGACAGGTCAACCCCGCCTTCTCGCGGAGCGCGCCTGGCCGGCTAGGTCGCAGTTTCCCTATGAACTGGGGAAGGAAGGAAGAAAGGGCGGTCCAGCTATCGCGAAGCTGAGAAGGTGCTAGCAGAGGAAGGAATACCGGGGCAATGACAAGCGGCGCGGGACTCGCCTCGATACCTAAGCGAGTCCCGCGCCGCTGAAAATGACAGTGTCAATCGCAGGCAATCTACGGTCCCAGTGCCTCGGGTTGGCACGACGATCCTACCGGCGTCGGGTTGGGTGGCGAAGGAGGCGTTGACCAGGGCTTGCCGCTGAAGTCGAAGAAGTCCAGCAGGTTTGGCTGTGCTGCGTCGCGCGCCGTCAAGTGCGCTGAGCTGCCAATGAACCGGTTCTCCACGAACTTGATAATCGCGGTGTGGTCCATGGGTACGTGCGAAACATAATGCTTCCGCGCGTAGGGCGAAACCACGATGTTTGGCACCCGGAATCCGAGTTGTGCTGCGAAACCCTGCTGTGCCGGTGCGTCCGTACTCTTGAGCCCCGGATCGTTCTCACTTGTCTTCAGGTCGCAGTGCAGCGTCGGAGTTCCGCCGGAAGGCGCACACGGTTTGTAGCTGTCGGCATTGACCGCAATGGACGAGATGTCTGGAATGCTTCCCAGGGACGAATCCGTGTTCTGGTTCGAGTGTCCGGGCACCGGCGGTACGTGATCGTATGGGCCTCCACCCTCATCGTAGCTGAAGAAGAACACCGAGCTACCCCACGAAGGGCTAGACATTAGCGCGTTCACGATCTTCGCGACCTCCGCCTGCCCCACCAGGATCGACTGGCCTGACCCCGGATGCTCGTCGTTATGCCCCGAACCGGATTCGATGAACGCGAAATCCGGCAGCGTATTGTTCTTCACATCTGTGTAGTATTGCGAAAGTGGTGCAATGTGGTTCGGGTCGACACAGTACGAATTGGAGGTGTCCCCCCACACTGACGATGGCTTTGTCGTTCCTGTGCACGCGGCGTGAGTCGAATTGGCGTAGACAAAGTGCGTCGAATAGCTCAGCGAGAGGAACGTTGTGTCGGGCAGGTTGGCGTTGCCCGAACCGCATGCGCTGCCGCCGTAGCACCCACCATCGACCACTGTGTAGTAGATCTTCCACGACACGCCTGCCGCCTGCATCTCCTCGAAGATGTTATTGATGTTGAGCTGGGGCAACTTGTCGTTGCCGGGAGGGTAAACAAGTCCTTGCGTGGTGCCGCCGGTAAACGTCGCAATGCGATTGGGAATGCTGTTGGAGGCCACCGGCGAGAACCATCGGTCTGACACCGCAAACTGCGATGCCATGTAGTAGTAGTAGTTGAGGTAGCCCTGGTCGTAATAGCCCATGGCGCGCTCGCCGGTGGTGTCAGTAAAGTTGCCGGAACACCCGCCGGATTTGGCGCAGCTCTTTGCGTACCCTTCCGCGGTGTGAACAAACCCGTCCATGTAAATGGGCCGCGTGGTGGCGAAGTTATATCGATTCGCGTCTCCGTAGCTGGAAAGCCACGCGGAGGAGTCGTCGTCGATGCAGGTGGTGCGAAACTTGTAGAGAAAATAGTACGTGCCTTCGTCATCTTCGTTCTTAATCGTGTCAAGCTTGTCGTCAATGCCGTCAACTGCATATTCCTTGCCGTCTTCGCTGATGTCCCACCCGTTGGAATGACGATAGGGATTCAGCATGCCGAAGTAATCATCGAACGAGTGATTCTCCTGCAACATGAAGATCACGTGCTGAATGGAATTCAGCCCCGTCGCCGAACTGACATCAACCGTGGTTTCGGCTGAGGCCAGGGTTCCGGCCGCATTGCTTGCCTCAGCCGTGTAAGTCGTGGTCCCGCTCGGAGATACCGTAATTGAGCCGCCCGTCGAGGATAGCGCGTAGCTGCTCCCATCAGAACCCGTCACGTTCACTTTGGCTGCGTTGCTGGCCCTGACCGTCAACGTGTCGGAACTGCCAGCGCTGATCGTGCTGTTCGCCGCGGTAATCGAGACCGCAGGATTCGCTGACCCCACCGTGATGGTGACCTGAGCCGTCGCGCTGCCGCTTGAGTTGGCTGCCGTTGCGGTGTAGGTGGTGGTGGAAGTTGGAGTTACCGTAATTGTTCCCCCTGAATACGGCAGGGTGTACGACGTTCCATTGGACCCTGTTACGTGGATTGAGGCGGCGCTGGTTTCCTTGACGGTCAAGGTATCGGACTGTCCAGCCGCAATGGTGCTGGAACTTGCTGTGATGGTAACTGTGGGAACCGAGGCTGCTGCGGTGGCCGCAAATGCTGAAATTGCAAGGAGAGTGAGAAGAGATGCCAAGGACGGGAACGTCTTCATAGGGCCTGCCTTACGTCAAATTATTTGGATTAGCTTGAGAAATGTCCGGTGTTGCCGGAACTATTCGGTTGCTTCGATGCCGGCAATGCGCGAATTAGTTGGTGCGGGGCGTTGGATCTATCGAATCACTCCGGAACGCCGGCATCCCTCCCCGACTCAAGCAGAATCAAAACATTCAGGGTTTTCCATGCTCAGAAGAGACTTTTTGTCGTCATTGGTTGCCGGCGTGGCTGCTGGCCAGGCGCTCCGCGCCAGTTCCCTTCAGGTTATGACGATCGGAGGCACAAAGAGCGTCCTTGATTATGGTGCAAGGCCCGACGGCAGGACGCTCAATACTCGGTCCATTCAGCGCGCCATCGATGACGTCTTTCAATCCGGAGGCGGCACGGTCTACTTCCCTGCCGGGACCTTCCTTTCAGGACGCCTCGATCTCAAGTCCCGTGTCGGGCTCTATCTCGCAGAAGGCAGCTCTCTGCTGGGCAGTACTTCCATTGGCGACTACCATGGCGCAGCCGACGCGGCGGACGCAAGCCAGAAACATCTCATCTATGCGCGCGACGCAGAAGAGGTCACGCTCGAGGGCGCAGGCCGTATTGACGGACAAGGGCCTTCATTCTGGGAGCCATCCGGCAAGGCACCTTTGACTCCCGACGAATCCTGGGCCGATGTTGCATCGCACGCGCTCAGAGAGAAGAAGAGCGGCCGTGCCAGCCCGATGATCCGATTTGCAAATTGCCGCCGTGTCCGTGTCAACGGCATTCAGCTTGCGAATTCTGCAGGATGGACGCTGCACATGCTCAACTGTGACGACGTTGAGATCACAGGGATCTCTATCCGGAATCCGATTAACGGACCGAACACTGACGGAATCGACCTCACCGGCTGCCAGAACGTGCGCGTTACAAATTGTTCGATCGTCACTGGCGATGACGCCATCTGCCTCAAGAGCGAAAACCCGATGGGACCAGAGCCGCGGCTCATCAAGAACATCACGGTGACCAACTGCCGGCTCACGACATGCTGCAATGGGTTCAAGCTAGGCACGTCCTCCGAAGGCGGGTTCGAGAACATCGTATTCGCCGACTCGACTGTCTACAACGATCCGGTCGATTTTGGGGCGCGCGTCATCTCCGGCATCGCGCTCGAAGTGATCGACGGTGGATGGATTGACGGAGTCAAAGTAAGCGGGATCAAGATGCAGCGCACTCGAACCCCCATCTTTATCCGTCTCGGCAATCGCAAACGCGTTCACGACTATCCGCAGCACGGTCTGCGCAATGTGATGATTCAGGATGTGCAGGCAACGGAATCCATCCTGGCGAGCTCGATCACCGGTTTGCCTGGCGACGCGGTGCGCGACGTGACGCTCGCGAATATCGATATTCAAAGCGTGTTGCCTTCCCGCCCTGAATGGGTTGGCCGCGAGGTTCCTGAAAAGGAGAGCACCTATCCCGAGGCGCGCATGTTCGGCATGCTGCCAACGTCTGGCCTCTACGTGCGCCATGCGCACGGCATCAACCTGGATCACTTAAGGATTTCCGCGCCCCCACATGAAGCTCGTCCCGTCATCCTGTTCGACGATGTGGACGGTGTGCGCATCGTTGGCCTCACCAGCTCGGCGGTCAACGGGCCGATGCCGATCGTGAGTCTTGCGAATGCACGCAATGTGACCATCTCTTCGACGGTCGCACCGGCGGGAACCGGCACCTTTCTCGGAGTGAGCGGTGATGGCTCCGCCAACGTGGTTCTCACCGGCGATGACCTCCATGCCGCGCGCCATCCCCTTGTTACCAGCAGCGAGGTCGCGTCCGGTGCAGTTACCGTCAACGGCAATTCTTCGAAGTAGAGCGTTCTCAGAAGCTCGGAGTCGTTGGGATCCGTTAACCAGAAGGTAACAAGACGAGTGAGTCTCATCTGGTGGAGATGTTGAGGAAACCGCCCTGCTGGAAACGGGAACATAGATAAACTATTTATTTACAAATACTTAACTTTTGATGTTTTCGCCACAGGAAAATTTATAGGGGGGTGGGGGGTGGGGGGGGAGGGGGTGGGGTATTTATTTTCTGGTTAACACGCCCCTAGTTTCCGGGAGCATCGAGGGCTTGACAGGCAGATGCCCTAACTTGGGGCCTCGATCAGGAACTCGACATACAGAAGCCAGCTTTGGATTAGTGCCACGGGCGACGTAGGAGTTACGGCTTCGGGATCGATTGAATCAGGAATTGCGATAGGTCGCTGCATCGTGGTCATCACGTGGGATGACGCACAAGTCTTCGCTCGCGTCCGTAGTCACCGGAAGTACCAATGATGAACATGCTCTGGTGAACGACTCATGAGAGCATCAGCGAATCGCATAGCTGCCTCGATGCCACGTGGGCAGCCAATGTCTAGCCAGTTGTCTCGTCGAGCCGCGTCCACCGACGGTTACGGCCCCATGTTCTGGGGAGTGCAGGTCGAGTTTGCTTCGCTCGTCGGCGTGGGAGCGGGAGGGGTTGGCGGCGTGGCCCAGGGGACTCCGGTGAAATCGAAGAAATCTAGCAGGTTGGGCTGGGCGGCATCGCGCCGAGTCAGACTCGCGGACGAACCGATGAACCGGTTCTCTACGAACCTGATGACCGCGGTGTGGTCCATTGGGATGTGCGATACGTAGTGCTTTCGCGTGAACGGCGAGATGACGATGTTGGGAATGCGGAAGCCGAGTTGGGCGGCGAAACCCTGCTGCGCGGGAGCGTCGCCAGCATTGGCGCCGGGATCGTTCGAGTACAGGTCGCAGTGCGTTGTGGGCGTGCCTCCCGGTGGCACGCAGGGAATGTAAGTGTCCGCGTTGACCGCGATCGACGAGATGTCCGGATAGGATCCAAGAGCGGCGTTGGTGTTGTCGTTGGAGTGACTGGGCACCGGCGGAACATGGTCGTACGGGCCGCCGCCTTCGTCGTAGCCGAAGAAGAATACGGAGCTGGGCCAGGAGGTGCTGCTCATCAGGGCGTTGATGATGCCTGCGACCTGCACCTGGCCAAATAGGACGGACTGTTTCGAGCCGGGATGCTCGTCGTTGTTGGCGTAGCCGGCTTCAATGAAGGCGAAGCTGGGCAGATTTCCTTTGGCCAGGTCAGCCTTGTAGCCGTAGGTCGGGTCGGACAGAAGCGCAATGTGATTGGGGTCGATGCAGAAGCTATTGCTGGAGTCGCCCATCACGCTTGACGCCTGAGTAGGCGGCGTGCACGCCGCGCCCGAGGGATTGTTGTAGAGATAGTGCGTGGAGTAGGAAAGGCTGGAGAAATCGGTGGCCGGGTACACCGAGTTTCCGCTGTTGAGGCAGTCGTCCTCAGTCGTGCAGAAGCCCTGGGTGACGGTGTAGTAGATTTTCCACGAGACTCCGGTCTTATCGAGTTCCTCGAAGATGTTGTTGATCAAGAGCTGGGGCAGGTGGTCGTTGCCGCCGGGATCGTGAACCAGGCCCTGCGTGGTACCGCCGGTGAAAGTGGCGATGCGGTTGGCGATACTCTTGCTGGAGACGGGCGAGAACCAGCGATCGGAGACGGCAAACTGCGAGGCCATGTAGTAGTAGTAGTTCAGGTAGCCCTGGTCGTAGTAACCCATGGCACGCTGCCCGTTCAGATCCGTGTAGTCGCCACCACACGTCCCGCTCTTGGAGCAACTTGTGGCATAGCCCTCGGCAGTGTGCACAAAGCCATCCATCTTGATCGGGCGCGTGGTGAGGAAGTTGTACCGGTTCACGTCACCATAGCTGGCCAGCCAGTCGGATGAATCGTCGTCGATGCAGGTGCTCTTGAGCGGGAAGAGGCTGAACGTATCGCCGGCATCGTCCTGATTGCTTACGGTCTTGGTCAGGTCGACGATTTCGTTGCCGGCTGCGTCGTAATCGACGAGCCCATCCACCTCGTAGTCGACCCCGTCGTCGCCCAGGTTGTAGCCGTTGTTATGGCGATACGCATTGAGCATTCCGAAATAGTTATCGAACGAGTGATTCTCCTGGAGCATGAAGATCACGTGATCGATGGCTTGAATGTTGCCCGCGACGTTCACGGTGACTGTTACGGCGGCTGTGGCATTTCCGCCGCTGCCCGTCGCGGTGGCTGTGTACGTGGTCGTTTTGGCCGGCGTCACCGATTGCGTGCCGCCTGATGCGGCCAATGTGTAGCTGCTGCCATCCGAGCCGCTGATTGAGACCTGGGTTGCGTTGGCCGCGGTCACGGTGAGCGTGGATGAATTGCCCGCTGCTATGGCAGTCGGATTCGCGGAGATTGTAACGGTCGGCGCTGGATTGCTTGTGACCGTCACGGTTGCCGAGGCTGAAGCAGTGCCACCAGCGCCGGCGGCGGTTGCCGTATAGGTTGTGGTTGAGGCGGGGCTCACCGACTGTGTACCGCCGCTCGGCTGCAGAGTGTAGCTCGAGCCGTCAGTTCCAGTGATCGTAACCTGGGTGGCGTTCGTTGCCGTTACCGTCAGCGTGGAGGAACTGCCCGGCGCAATAGATGCCGGGTTTGCGCCGATCGTGACTGTCGGGGCGGAGCTGGACGCCACGGTTACAGTGGCCGTTGCTGTCGCTTTGCCGCCTGCGCCGGAAGCGGTGGCAGTGTAGGTTGTCGTCACGGCCGGGCTGACTGCCTGCGTTCCGCCAGTCGCCGAGAGGGTATACGTGGATCCATCCGAGCCGGTAACAGCCACCTGAGTGGCGTTTGTCGCGACGATCGTGAGAGTCGATGAAGCGCCGGGGGCAACTGAAGCCGGATTCGCGGAGATGGTCACCGTTGGCGTCGGAGTCGGAGCAGCCGTTACGGTGACTGTGGTGCTCGCGGTGGCGCTTGAGGTCACGCCGGTGGCAAGTACGGTGTAGGTTGTGGTGGCTGACGGGCTGACGCTCTGGGTTCCACCGCTTGCGGATAAATCGTAGGAACTTCCGTCGCTGCCGGTCACCTTCACGGAGCCGGCATTGGTCGCGCTCACTGTCAACATGGACGAGCTGCCCGCCGTAATGGAAGTGGGGCTCGCGCCTATGGTGACTGTAGGCGGAGGAACCGAGTCGACGTGTGAGTTGCTGCATGCGGCCAGCCCAAGCAAAATCAACAGGCCGGCGAATTTCATGCAGGACTTGAACGAAGCATGCTGCGCACTCAAACGTTGCAACAACGTGAACCCCCTTCAAATAAGGCACACACTGCCTGTCGATGCCGCTCGCACAAGTCGACGCTGGCGCCGCGAAGATTCTTATATCCCGCGATTCAGTCCATGAGAACAGGTGGCGCGCTTCGGATGATTCTTACGTGCAGGAACCAATGATGACCGAGGCGCGCACCGCGACACTTATGAGATGGCCGGACCAGGATTGACGGTTGCTTTCGAAGAATCCGCGGACGCCTGGCCGGAAGCGCTTCATGTCATTCAGAACCCCGGAGAGTTGGGTATAGAGCCCGGTCATCAGGCTTACCAGGGGCTTGACACGCAGGTACCCTAACTTACGGCTTTGATCGGGAAGTCGACATACTGCCTCGAGCTTTGGATTTTGTGCGCCGGGATGTGAGATGTAATGGCTTCGGGTTACGGTGTCAGGAACTGCGATAGAAAGCTCCTGGTTGGTGAAATTACCGGACACACCGACGATGAAGATGCGCTAGCGCTCAACGCGAAAAACCCCGGTGACGACCGGGCTGTCTTTCTTATCCGGTGCGGTGGCGAACGCCTTGATGGTGATTGGGACTCTTTTCATGACGATGGGAGCCCGATACACGGGAGATGTCAGGAATGGCTGCGATCCATCCACGGTGAAGTGAATCACCGCGCCTGAAGTATCGCTCTGTAAGGAGATCTGCATATTGCCCTTCGATATGCCGGGGCGCGGTTCGAATTGCGGCTGCGCTGTGACGCCGGGGCGTCGATTAGTGCCGCTTGCCATTGGCCGATCGACGCCCGGCTTGATGTTCAGGACGAGCGATTTGAGAAGCGCGCGCTGGAAATCGTGCGTCGGCCAGCCCAGGCCATCCTCTTTCCAATCCAGAAAACGCTGGTGCGCCTCCTCGAAAGGTTCCATCACAGTCGCTTTATCCGATGGATGAATCGCCGCGACCAGCAGATCAATGCGCGGCTTCTCGAGCGAGTCGGTAAACCGAATCGAGTACAGTCCGGGGCCCGGAACGACGAGCGTGACCTCGCTTGATAACTTATCCAACGTATGTGCCGGCTCGCCCGGGCGTGCTTGACCGATGTCATGCACCTCATACGTATAGCGGCCATTTTGCATGCGCGAGGCGAGGCCGCCGATCTGGATGCTGTTTCCGGGCCCGAGCACCGCTACGGCCTCATCCTGCGGCAACTGAGAGTTCGGTCGCCCGCTCGATTGTGAGTCCTGCTGAGGCTTCGCAATAACGGCACGAATGCGCGCAATCATGGCAATCGCAGAATCGTCCGGCTTCACAGCCAGCGGAGGCACGCGAAAGCCACGCGAGCAGTCCTGCGCTGTGAAGCACTCACACAGGATGCTTTGGCCATCTGGCAGCAGAACAGAAACGGAGTGGTCGGAGTCAGACGGGTCCGGCAGCAGCAGCGAGCCTGGCTGAATGGCGTCGCCCGCGCGTATAGGCGTCGATTTCTCTTCGGCGCGCCATGTCCCGCGCACATGCCACGCGATGCCAAACTGCATTTGTCTCGCAGATTGAGCAGCCGCATTCGCCATGAAGACGACGATCGGAGCCGCAACCAGGCAGCAGGCAATGCGGTTAAGGATGAAGGGGGTTTTTTGAGGGTAAGGACTGGAGTGACGGTTCAATGCAAGCCTTTCTTGAAGCAACCGACCGTTGCGAAGCGGTCATCCAATTGGATGCCGCTTCGACTGCGACGCGGGTATCTAAAAGCTTCCACGAAATGAGATTGAATCAATTCACTACCGAGCATCCAGGTACGGCTTTCAGTTAGTAAAGCGCTAACTGGCTCGCTTGCACCACTTGTCAGGTTGTGGCAACGAGAAGTGTGTTTTCACGGCGATTGAAGTGCGCCGTCAGAGCGCCCTATAGTGTCTCCGTGATCCGCTGGAGACATCCCATCGCCTAACCCACCCCGGTGAAGGTGTTATGTCTACACGGTCCTGGTTATCCGATTTTGCGTTGTATTCATTTGTTTCCATGAGTTCCCGCAAGCACTTATTTGCAGCCGCGCGCCGTGGCCTGGCGAGCGCCCTGCTATGTGGCTTGGCGGGAACAGTGTGTGCGCAAACGCCAACACCGGTTCCGGTGCTCACGTGGCGTTACGACCTTACTCATTCCGGCGCAAATACCAGTGAAACCGCGCTCACTCCGGCGAACGTCGCTTCGAACAGTTTTGGCAAGCTGTTTTCCCTTCCCGTCGACGACCACCTCTACGCTCAGCCGCTCTATGTGCCCAACCTCAAGATGAGCGACGGCCAGGTACACAACGTGCTGTTTCTCGCTACGGAAAACGACACTCTTTACGCCTTCGACGCCGATACCAAGGGCAGCCCTATCTGGCAGGTCAGCCTGCTGACTGCGGCTCACGGGGCCAGCGCAGGCGCAACCCCGGTGCCTCAAGTGGATGTGGGCCCGAACCAAGACATCGGGCTCAACATCGGCATCACGGGCACGCCAACCATCAATCCCGCGACCAACACGATGTACGTGGTGTCCAACACCAAGGAGAGCGGCCAGTACTTCTCCCGTCTCCACGCCATCAACATCATCACCGGAGCCGAACAGCCGAACAGCCCGATGAATATCATCGCAACGGTAGCGGGCAACGGCCACGGAACCTCGGGCGGTCAGATTTCGTTCAGTCCGCTATGGACGAATCAGCGTGCTGCGCTGAACTATTACAACGGATATGTCTACATCGCTTACTCGTCGCATGGCGACGAGAACAACTACCACGGCTGGGTGTTTGCGTACAACGCGACCACGATGCAGCAGACAGCAGTGATCTGTCTCAGTCCGAACGATATTGGCGCGTCAGTGTGGGGCTCGGGTGCGGGGATGCCCATCGATACGAGCACCGGCAAAATGTTCATCGTCACCGGAAATGGTAATCGGACCACTCCATTTGTGGCCGGCAGCGATTACGGCCAGAGCGTCGTCGCTTTGAATATCGCCAACGGCCAACTCACGCCAACCGACGAATGGACCGCGTTCAACTACCTGAAGCTCAATCCGCCGGACTGGGATCAGGGTTCCGGCGGGCTGCTCATGTTACCTGACCAGCCGGGACCAAACCCGCACCTGATCATCACAGCCGGCAAAGAGGGACGGATCACGGTGCTAAATCGCGATAACCTCGGCGGCTACGCGGCCGGGGCTTCGTCGAACACCAATGCGGTGCAGGACATTACGCTTAGCGCGATTTCGCCAGGCGAAGGCTTCTGGGGTACGGCCGCCTACTGGAATGGAAAGGTTTATGCATGGGCCGGCGGCGACAACGGGGGCACGCCCAACGTTGGAATGATGTTCCAGATGAACAATGGCGTAATGGACACCAAGCCCGACAGTACGACCACATTTACTTCGGCGTTCTCGGGGCCAACCTTCTCCGTATCCTCCAATGGAACTCAAAATGGCATCGTCTGGGCAGCAAAGGTTGACCAGTTCAACTCGAACGGGGCCGCCGTATTGTACGCATTTGACCCAGATGATCTCGCCACGGTTTTCTACGAGAGCGACGCAAAGGCAAAAGATTCAGCGGGGCCTGCCAACAGGTATTCCGTCCCGGTGGTAACGAACGGAAAGGTGTATATCGTCGCAAACGGAGAAGTGGATGTCTACGGGTTGCTCGACGCGGCGCAGACAGCCGCGGCTCCGGTCATCACCCCCAACGGCGGGTCATTCACAGCGAGCCAATCCGTCACTCTTTCGTCGACCACGCCTTCCGCATCCATCTTCTACACGCTGGACGGATCGACCCCGACGACGACGTCCACGCAGTATTCGGCTCCAATTACGGTGAGCACGAATACCACCATCAACGCGATCGCCACCGCGGCGGGATACGCCCAGAGCCCGGTGAGCAGCGCGACCTTCACGTTCGCCAACCAGGCTCCCACGCCCACATACTCGCCCGCCGCCGGAACCTACATTAACGCTCAGACCGTCACGATCTCCGACTCGGATGCGAGCGCAAGCGTCTACTACACGACCGATGGTTCAGCACCCTCGGCTTCATCCAACCTGTACGCGGCGCCAATTCAAGTGAATGTCACCGAGACCATTAACGCCATCGCGATCGACCCTGCGTTTCGGAACAGTAATGTCGCGTCGGCGGCTTACATTATCCAGAGCGGCGGAAACACGATCAACTTTGGACAGGGTTTCTCGAGTTCGGCAGGCTTGACCTTGAATGGCAATGCCGCCGCGGCCAGCAGCAACGCCCTGCAATTGACCAATGGCGGACCGAACCAGGCAGGCAGCTTCTTCTGGAACTCTCCGATCAACATCCAGGCATTCACGACGAATTTCGAATTCCAGATATCGAATGCGCAAGCTAATGGCTTCACATTCACGGTGCAGAACATGGGCCCGACCGCGCTCGGCGGAAACTCTTCCGGCCTCGGTTATCAAGACATCCAGAAGAGTGTCGCCGTCAAATTCAATTTCTACGATTTCGAAGGCGAGGGCAGCGACTCTACGGGCGTCTACACCAATGGCCAGGCTCCCGTCACTCCCTCGGTCGATATCAGCCCGAGTGGAATCCAATTAGCGAGCGGCGATCCCATCAAAGCGCAGTTGACCTATGACGGCACGACGCTCACGTTGAACCTGCTCGACACGGTGACGAACAGCACGTTCACTACATCCCAGGCCATCAACATTCCGCAGACTGTCGGTGGCAGCACTGCCTATGTCGGCTTTACGGGCGGCACCGGAGGGCTCTCGTCGAGCCAGAGTCTTCTGAACTGGACTTACTCGACACAGGCGCTGCCTCCAGCATTTGCGCCGGCAGCGGGCACGTACAGCTCGACGCAGAACGTTGCGCTGAGCAGCGGGACAGCCGACGCCACGATCTACTACACAACCGACGGCACGGCCCCGACGGCTGCGTCCACTCTCTACACATCGCCGATTGCCGTTTCAACCTCAGAGACCATCAACGCCATCGCGATCAGCAATACGATGGGCACGAGCAACTCGACCAGCGCCGCCTACGTGATCCAAGGAGGGCCGACACAACCGGCTCAGTTCGCACTCAGCGGCACGGCAATCAGCATCGCATCCGGAGCGAGCGGAACCTCGACGATCACAGTCACGCCTAGCGGCGGATTCACCGGCACTGTCTCTCTTGCCTGCGCGATTGCAAGCAGCCCGGCGCAGGCGGTGGACATGCCGACATGCTCAATGTCCCAGCCTACCGCTATCTCGGGTTCGCAGGCAGTTACCGCGACATTGACCGTGAACACCACCGGGGCATCCGCCTCGTTGCATAGAAATCGAATGCTGCTGTATGGCGGCGAGACCGTGCTTGCCGCAGTCTTCGTGTTCTGGCTGCCAACGCGCAGGCGCAAGTGGCAGGCCCTGCTTGGGCTCCTGGTATTTGCGATCCTGACGGTGGGTGTGAATGGCTGCAGCAGTACGGGAGGAAAGATTTCAACCGGCAAAACGGGCTCCGGAACCACTTCCGGCGCCTACACGGTCACCGTGACCGGGACCAGCGGATCGCTGCAGGCAACCACTGCCGTTACGCTCACGGTCCAGTAAACCGTAACTGAATCACGCCAACATTTAACACGCCCGCCCCCCGGCAGCCCCTCGCTCGAAGTTCTTTTGAACGAAGGGCTGTCGCGTTTATTCGTGTACCCGGATGAGTATTCTGGCCGCCCTGTTGGGATTCCCATCGCCATCGCGGCTCCAGATAGGGCGTAGAGCCTCCCAACCCTCCCCTCCTACAACCTTCGAGCCAGATCGCATCTTTTGCCTTGTGATTTTCGCGCTCTCTGGCTATACTCAGCCCAAATAATCTTTATATCTCTCCGCGCACCTCCGACGCTGTTCCAGTCCGAGGTCGACGGAGAAGGGCTCCCACAGTTCGCGAAATCGGGCCTGTGGGTATTTACACGGGGCTCGGCTGTTCGCAGCCGTTGATGGGCTTCCCACAACGATCTTCGTTTCAGGAGACTTCCTGATCGAAGCTGACGCCGGTTTTCCTGTGCTTATTGAATTGCTCTCTCCAAGGGACGCGCGTGCTCCGCTTGGAACTTGATTGCCTCCAGAGTCCACCGGGCGCAGCACGTCGACGTCTATAAACCTCCTCCTGGTTCGATACAAACATTAGTGAGTTTTGAAGGTTCGGCTGGTCGAGCACCTAAGGGGTGTGCAAGACGGTGCTGTGCCGCACCTATCGCAGTTCAGCGACAGTTATAAACCCCGGCTGTTTTTCAATGGCGGAGCAAGCCTCTCACGCATACGTGCCTGCCCGTCATGACTCGAGAAGATTTTATGAAGATTTTGCTCTCTGCCTTCATGGCGCTTGCGTGTTCGAGTGTCGCGGCGTCCGCCATCACCGTTGCTACGCCTGCAAACGGCGCCAAGGTGAATTCACCCTTCAGCCTAGTTGCCAGCACGAGCACATGCGCTTCAGTGCCGGCAGTTTCGATGGGTTACTCCATCGATAGCGGTCCCTCGACCATTGAACCCACATCATTCAGCGCGACGGTGACAGCAACTCCGGGCGCCCATGTGCTGCACGTAAAGTGTTGGGGAAAAGGCACCAACGACCAGGCGCTGCTGAACATCACCGTCGCTTCGCCTAGTTCTACCTCCACAGCGTCCAACATCACCGTCGCGAGCCCCGCAAGTGGATCCAAGGTAATTGCTCCCTTCAACCTGGTGGCCAGCACAACAACGTGCAAGGGATCTCCGGCCCTTTCGATGGGATATTCGATCGACGGTGGCAGCACCACCTCAGAGCCGGCTTCCTTCAGCGCGGCGTTGAGCCCGCACCTGGGGACGCACACCGTTGCCGTCAAGTGCTTCGCCCAAGGCGTACAGGACCAGGTGCAGCTCACGGTTGATGTGGTGCCGCCCCCCACGGCTGCCACGCCTCAGTTTTCGCTTGCCTCGGGCCAGTACACCACAAAGCAGGTTGTATCGCTGTCTGACGCAACGCCGGGCGCGGTCATCTACTTCACCACCGACGGCTCCGGCCCCACAACTTCTTCTCCGCGGTATGCAGGGCCGATATCCATCACAAGCTCGACCGTCGTTCAAGCGGTTGCCGTGGCCTCCGGCTACACGAACAGCGGCCTTGCGCGTGCGAGCTACACGATCGTGCAGCCAACGCATCCTAACATTCCTTCCAACGCGCTCCACGTGGACGAAATCCAGGCTATGCCCAACTGGAGGACCAAATACGATCCCGGTACGGGCGGCTCGGCAAGTGGTGCCATGACGATGACCGGCAGCCCCACTCTGAGCGGTGAGACCGCGCAGTACGATACGAACTATTCCTCCTACAGCGGCGTTCTCTACTCCGTCACATACGGAAACGATCCCACCGCGCAGAACTTCGTCTACGATGCCGAGGTGTGGATCGCCGCCGGAAGCCAGATCGGCAACCTCGAGATGGATAACAACCAGGTGATCTCTAATGGCGACACGGTGATCATGGCGTTCCAGTGCGCGGGCACAAGCAACAATTGGGAGTACTCCAAAAACGCTGGCACGCCGAGCAATCCAGTCGTGCAGTGGGTGCGGTCCGGCGTCGCCTGCAATCCCGCAACGTGGACGACGAATGCCTGGCACCACGTGCAGATCTATTACTCGCGCGACAATGCCGGCAATGTCACCTATCACTCGGCATGGGTAGACGGAGTGGAGTCGCCGATTAACCAAACCGCGATGTCGGAGTTCTCGCTCGGCTGGGGCTCTGGCGCACTCGTCGCCAACTTCCAGGTGGATGGCGGGGTCAACGGCGGTTCCTCCACCTTGTATCTCGACGACTTCACCATGTGGCGCTGGTAAGGCGGATCAAGACGGTGCGGACAAGGCGATTCTCTCTTTGAGAATCGCTTGGCCGCCCGTGAATTTCAGCCATTTGATCTTTCAATTCCTCAGATCAACTCGGGACATTGGGCCTGGTTGCACTTGCACGGTAGGCTCGGCTGTTCTCAGCCGTCGATTGGCGTTCTCAAACGATCCTTCGATTCCGCCACGCCGGCTCGTAGTTGAGTCGGCCGTGCTTATTGAATCGCTCACTCCAGCGGATGCGCGTGCATCGCTCGGAACCTGGTTGCCTCCGGAGTCCACCGGGCGCAGCGCGTCGGCGTCTATCAACCTTCCCCTGGTTCGATACAGACATGGCGAGTATTGAAGGTTCCGGCGGCTCGAGCACCTAAGGGGTGGGCAATACGGTGCTGCGCCGGACTTATCGCATTCCATCGACAGTAATGCACCCCTGCTGTTCCTCATCAACGGAGCAAGCCCATCTTTCATGCAGGGCCTGCCCGTCATGAATCGAGGCAAGTTTATGAAGATTATGCTCTCTACCTTTCTGGCGCTCGTGTGCTCAAGCGCCGCGGCACCGGCCATAACTGTCGTTACACCTGCGAACGGTGCAAGAGTCAGTTCGCCGTTTGAAGTTGTGGCAAGCACCAAAACGTGCCATTCTGTGCCAGCCGTCTCAATGGGCTATTCTCTCGATCACGGCCTGGCGATCATTGAGCCGACCTCGTTCAGCGCGATGGCAACCGCAACTCCCGGAGCCCACACTTTGCACGTGAAGTGCTGGGGTAAGCAGACGCACCGCGAAGTGCTTTTGAGAATCACAGTTGAAAAAGCGGGCTCGCCGGTTTCGGACATCACAGTCACAAGCCCTCTAAGCGGTGCGAAGGTATCTTCCCCGTTCAAACTTGTGGCGAACTCGAGTACTTGCGATTCTGTGCCCGCAGTGGCGATGGGCTACGAAATCGACGACGGCGCTACGATCATTGAGCCTGCATCTTTCAGCGCGATGGTAACTGCGAGCTCCGGGAATCACATTTTGAAAGTGAAATGCTGGGGCAGCGGGAGACACAACCAGGCGGACTTGAGCATCACCATTGGTTCCAGGTCCTCCAACTCCGCGGCCACTCCCCAATTCTCAGTTCCGTCAGGGCAATACACGTCCAGGCAGGTTGTTTCGATCGCCGATGCAACGCCGGGCGCGACGATTTACTACACCAGTGACGGCTCCGGTCCTACAACGTCGTCTCCGCGCTATGCGGGGCCGATCTCCGTCGTTACATCCACGGTGATCGAAGCGCTCGCTGTCGCGCCAGGCTATTCGAACAGCGGACTTGCTCGAGCAAGCTACACGATTGCGCAATCGTCGCAGCCGTATATTCCCGCCAATGCCCTTCACAATGACCAGATTCAAACGCTGCCCCGCTGGAGGATTAAACACGATCCTGCAACGGGAGGCTCTGCGAATGGCTCAATGAATATGGTCAATGATCCGTCATTGAGCGGCCAGGCCGCGAGGTACGACACCGATTACAGCAACTACGGGGGCGTCCTATATTCCGTGACGTACGGGAAGGATCCGAATCCTGCGAACTTCGTATACGACGCCGAAGTGTGGATCGAAGCCGGCAGCCAAATCGGCAATCTGGAAATGGATAACAACCAGGTGATCGCCAATGGCGACACGGTGATCTATGCCTTTCAGTGCGCTGGAGACACGAATACGTGGGACTACAGCGAAAACGCAGGCACACGAAAAAAGCCGGTCGTGCGCTGGGTTCGTTCAAACGCACCTTGTAATCCCGCCACGTGGACGCAGAACAGCTGGCATCACGTGCAAATAAGCTGTTCTCGCGACGACGCGGGAAACGTGACCTATCACTCGGTGTGGCTCGACGGGATTGAAGCGCCTATTAACCAGACCGTCATGTCGGCATTCTCTTTGCGGTGGAGGGGCGGAGACCTGATTGCCAACTTCCAAGTGGATGGCCCTGCGAGCGGCGGTTCGTCCAGGTTGTACCTGGATAACTTCACAATCTACCGCTGGTAAACGAAAACAAACAATTACGTGGGGTGCAATGCTGCGCCACTGCGTTCTTTCGCAGAAGCGCGCTCAGCCTTCCCGCGTGGAAACGGAGTCTGCAGAGTCCCCGGAACTCCCACATCGTGAATAAGTTCCATTGGAAGCGTGCATTTTTTACCAAACGCCAGAGAAGATTTTTCCCGATGCCGGTAAATCTTTCCAGGATGCCTGAATTCCACAAATTTATTTGGGGTTTTTGGGAAAAATCGTTGCTGTAATTGCATTGGTATGCAAGCATTCTGGATAGAGCATTACTTAAAGGTTGCCTCGCGGTATAGATCCTGGCATCGAGTGAGCAAAGAGGCGTTTAGAACGATTTAAGAAACGGGCCTTTATAATTTCGCAAACTCGATGGGATTCCACCGCAATTCGTCTGGGTAGCATGGTTGCCCTAAATAAGATCGAATGTTGCCCGGAAAAGTCGTTAGAGGTTGCTGAGTAATCAGACGCGGCGAGCTTTCTTCGCGCCCCTCGGAACAGCCCACGTAAATTGATCGACTTGGTCGACTTCCGTGCCGACAGAGCGCCCGGAGTCGAGGCGAAATCTCTATTTCACCGCAAAGGACTCTGCCTGATGAAATTCCCCCGTAACCTCATTCTGGCTGCCTCTTGTGTAGCCGCGATGTCCCTCCCAGCTCTCGCAGGAGTCACCGTCAACGAACCCGCGAACAGCACCAACGTTAGTTCGCCGTTTACATTGTCAGCCAGCGCATCAACCTGCTCGTCGCAGAGCGTAAGCGCGATGGGCTACTCGTTTGACAGCAGCGCGGACTCGATGACCGTCAACGCGCAGTCGATTGACAAGTCGGTGTCGGCGTCTTCCGGCACACACACGCTGCATGTCAAGGCCTGGGGCAACAAGGGAGCTACCTGCGTCACTGATGTGGAGATCACAGTCAAGGCCGGGTCCAGCAGTTCGAGCGGCGAAATTCCGTCGTATGCGCAGTCCAACAGCCATATCCAGGCGCTTAGCGGCTGGCGCGCCGCGCACGATACCGGCGGCTCGGGCTCTTCCAGCGGATCCACGAGCATCGTCAGTTCGCCTTCTCTTTACGGCAGCACGCGCCGGTTCGTCACCTCGTTCAGCAATGGCGGCGACGAGCGCTATGCGGTCGAGTTTTCGGACGATGTCGATTCCAAGAACTTTTTCTATGACGCGTGGGTGTATCTGACCAGCTCGGCCAGCCACGTCGGCAACATCGAGATGGATGTGAATCAGACGATGGCCGACGGCAAAACCGTCCTTGTCGGCGTGCAGTGCGATGGATACACAGGACACTGGGCATACACGGTGAACACCGGCTCGGCCAGCGATGTGAAGCCCCAGTGGCACTCGAAGAGCGGCACAAGTTGCAATCCGAGGAGCTGGTCGCAGAGCAAGTGGCACCACGTCCAATTCAACTTCTCACGCACCGATTCCGGCACCATCACTTACAAGTCCGTGTGGCTCGACGGCGTTGAAACCAAACTGGACGCGACCGCCTTTGGCGCGGCTGACCTTGGCTGGGGTCCCGTGATCAATACGCAGTTCCAGGTCGACGGGTACGGATCGAGCGGAACCGCCACGGTATACCTGGACAATCTGACTATCTCGCGCTGGTAGCGGGATTCTATCCAAGCGGCTAGGCGAACTGCCGCGATAAGCAATCCAGTTTTTCATTCAGGGTGGGACCTCAGTCCCACCCTGATATGTTTTTGGCGCGCTGATTCCTGATTCTTCCAAAATTCAGGAAACGTCGCGCAGGATGATCACGTGCAAGAATCGTGGCCCGTGAACGCCCTTGATGCGCGTCATCTCAATGTCAGCGGTGGCGCTGGGGCCTGAGATGTAAGTGGCCAGTTGCGGCGCATGCGGGAAGCGGCTGAAATACTCGGGAAGAGTTTCGACAAGCTGGCTCGCGCGCACGACGCAAAGATGCCAATCTGGAAGGAGCGTCAGGGCGCGGCGGCCTTCTGCGGAACCGTGGTGGAGAACGATGGTTCCGGAGTCGGCGACGGCGCAGGAAGCGGTTGTTACGACGCCGTCGACTTTGTCCAATTGCTCGTACGAGAGCCCGTCATCGATGAGCCACTCGAAGCCCGGCACGCGCCATTCCAAAGGAAGATCGGGAGGCGCCGCAAATGTTGATCCCCCGCTCGCCCTGAGTTGAGCCGACAGGACGGAGACAATGTCGCTCGGCGTGGCTTCGGCAACTTCGGCCCCGTACTCACGCAGTCGCTCGACGAGGAGAGCAGTGCATTCGCTGCTGTTGCGAACTACCGTGCGAATATAGCTTCGCTGGATCTGCTGGTAATCGGCGCTCGCCCGTTCGACGCTTCGCACGGGAAGAGCAGCGCGGATTCCAGCTAGAATCCGATCACGCGACGCAACGTTCATTGTTCCCCCTTGTTGCGCGTCGACCACCACTCGCGGAACGTCTGCGAAGGTACGCCGCGAAGGTCGCGTGTCCGCGTCCAGCGGGCGCCGTAACCCGGTAGCACGTGGATCCAGCCGTCCCTGCTCGCAAAAAGGCGGGCAACGATGCGGCCGAGCCGTTGTGCGAGGCGAAGTCGTCGAGGACTTGCCAGGATGAAGCTGGCGATGCGCAGGCCCAGATAAAGCGGATCGAAAAAGCGCCGTGGCTCTTCGCGCTCGCGATTCGTCACCTGGGCGCGCAACTCGATGAGCACTTCCGGGATGTTTATCTTGACGGGGCAAACCTCGTAGCAGGCTCCGCAGAGCGAGGATGCGTACGGGAGCGACTGCGCATGCTCGAGGCGCTGCAGTTGAGGCGTGAGGATCGCGCCGATTGGACCTGGGTAAACCGAACCATACGCGTGTCCGCCAGTCTGGCGGTAGACGGGACACGCATTCATGCAGGCGGCGCAGCGAATGCACTTGAGCGTCTGGCGCTCGACAGGACGGCGCAACATGTCCGAACGGCCGTTGTCGAGCAGAACCACGTGGAAATTCTGCGGCCCGTCGCCGGGTTTAACGCCGCTCCACACCGACGTGTAGGGATTCATGCGCTCACCGGTTGCGGACCGGGCCAGTACCTGAAGCAGAACCTCAAGATCCTGGAAGCGCGGGATGACTTTCTCGATGCCGGCAATGGCGATGAGCGTTTGCGGCAGCGTGAGGCACATACGCCCGTTGCCTTCGGACTCGACAATGACCACGCCGCCGGTCTCTGCGATCAGGTGATTGGCGCCGCTGATGGCGACCGGAACCGTAAGGAACAACTTGCGCAGGTACGTTCTGGCCGCGGCGGTCAGGGCCTGGGGATCGTCGGACAAATCCGGCAAGCCCATTCTCTGTGCAAAGATGTCGCGCACCTGGCTGCGGTTGACGTGAAGCGCTGGAACGACGATGTGCGAGGGCGCTTCGCCGCCAAGCTGAAGAATGATCTCGGCAAGATCAGTCTCATGGGCTGCGATGCCGGCCTGCTCGAGAAACAGATTGAGCTGGATCTCGGCCGACGTCATCGTCTTGATCTTGATGACCTCGTTAGCGTTCTTCTGCCGGATGATTTCAAGAACGATGCGGCGCGCCTCCGTGCCGTCAGCAGCCCAGTGAACGTGGCCGCCGGCCGCGGTGCATTGCGATTCGAATTCTTCAAGATAATGGCCGAGGTTGTCGAGCACGTGGGCACGAAGGTCAGATGCGGCTGCACGCAACTCCTCCCAATCCGCTTTTTCTTCAACCAGCCGTGCTCGCTTCGACTGGATGACGTCGATGGCATGGGCGACGTTCTTCCGTAGCTGCGTATTGCGCAGCACAGGCAGGGCGGCCTGTGGGAACGGCGGCGCGAAGCGCGGATCGAGCTGCACGCGAGGAGGCTTGTTCCGTGCGAGCGATTCCGGGCCCTTCACGGTAATTCCTCGATTGGATGGGTTTCCGTCGCGGCAAGAATCTGCGCCATGTGAACGGTCCGAACGCCAGCGAACTGGCGATGCATAGCCCCGCCAAGGTGCATGAGGCAGCTGTTGTCGAGAGCAGTGCAGAACTCCGCGCGCGTGGCAAGAATGTCCTGCAATTTAGCCGTGAGCATCGCAGAAGACACCTCGGCGTTTTTCACCGAGAACGTGCCGCCGAAACCGCAGCAGCGGTCAGTGTTCGCGAGCGGCGCGAGTTCTAGGCCGCGAACCTTTGCGAGCAACCGGTACGGGCGATCACCGAGATGAAGCGCACGCAACCCATGGCAACTGGCGTGATAGGCGACGCGATGCGGGAAATACGCGCCCAAATCCTCGACTTTGAGGTGGTCGACCAGATACTCGCTCAGCTCAAAGATACGCGGCGACAACACTGCGAAGTCCCGGCGAAGGCGCTCGTTGCCTAGCTCTTCAAACAAGCCCTGGTACTGTTCGCGGATCATCGCGACGCACGAGGACGACGGAATGACAATCGTCTCAGCGTCGCGATAAATCTGCACGAAACGCTTGGCCTGCGAAAAGGCCTCTGCGCGAAATCCCGAATTCGCGTGCATCTGTCCGCAACAGGTCTGCAACGAATTGAACTCCACTTCGACGCCAAGCCGTTCGAGCAGCGCGACTACGGCGCGACCGGTCTCAGGATAAAGCGTGTCGTTATAGCACGTAATGAAGAGCGAGGCGCGCATCTCAGAGTTCAAGGTTCCGTTGGTGACAGATTCTACAGGGCGGGGGCAAAATGGCTGCGCGTCATCAATGCGCGGCAAGTGCATCCACTGCGATCACGATGGCGTGACACCCTTCTTGAGCAGCAGGTTCCCGTACTTGCGCAGCTCGCCTGTCATCACGATGGCGAACGCATTTCTGGCGCGCGCGTAAAACGCATGCCGCTCAATGCGAACAGGCGCAGCGGCGCCGGGCGCATGCTTGCGGGCCACATCCATGTAGTCATGCTCCACTTCGGGGTCCAGCGCATCGCCTCGCACGACCTCCATCATGACGAGCGGTGGCGCATATGAATCCAGTTCAAACAGCGGCAGAATACCATCGAGCAGCGTCCGCACATCGATCCCGTCCGCGCGCAGGACCTGCGGCCCGAGCGAGTGACCGGGGAAATGCGCGTCGGCCAGAATGATCTCGTCTCCGTGGCCCATGCGATGGAGAACGGCGAGCAACTCCGGGCTCACGTATTTTGAAATTCCCTTCAGCATTCTTGTTCCCTCATGCTTTGTCTTAGCAGCTCCGAATTCGATTTGAATCATCCCTCGTCTGCCATGGGAGCAGCGGCGTCTCCTGACGGAGCAAGTTTCGCACCCCAGAATGCATACCCGGCAACCGCGATGTAGCAGATGAGCGGGACTGCCATGGCAAGAGCCATACTGTGCGTGAACTTGAATGCGAGACCCATCAGGACCGTAAATGCCGCTCCGCCAATGATGGCCATGACGATGAGCGATGCGGCGGGCTTGGTGTTGGGGCCGAGGCCGCGAATACCCAGCGCGAAGATGGTCGGAAACATAATCGACATGAAGAAACTGGTGAGCCACACGGCCCACATCCCCGTCCAGCCCGGGTATAGGATCCCGACGGCAAGCAGCCCGATGTTGGCGAGCGCGAACAGACCCATCATGGTGTCGGGGCGCACACGCTTCATCAGGTAGCTGGAGCTGAAGCGGCCGACTCCGAATCCGGCGAGAGTGCCGGTGAGCAAATAACCCGCTGTCTTTTCTGGAAGATGCGTGTAGTCCTGCACGTACTGGATGAACCAGCTCCACGTGCCCACCTGTGCGCCTACGTAGCAGAACTGCGCCACTACAGCGAGAATGAAATGCGGATACCGCAAAAGCTTACGGTAGCTTCCGTGCGGCTCGTCGGCTCCGGAGGAGCCCGCAGTTGCAACTTCGGGAAATTTCGTGGCCAGGATAAGAACCGCCCACGCAATGACGACAGCTCCGAGCGTGAGATACGGCGCTATCACTCGCATTGTTTCGTGGCGCAGGTAGGCATCGTAGGTGCCGGCGAGCCTCATACTGGCGATCTGCGCGGGATTAAGCTCGACGCCGGAGAAGATGAATACAGTGCCGATGAGCACGCCGGTGATGGCGCCCAGCGGATTGAACGCCTGCGAAAAATTCAGCCGGCGGACGGCGCTCTCGGGATCGCCAAAGCGCGCAACCAATGGATTCGAGCCGGTCTCAAGAAATCCGAGGCCGCTGGCTATCACGAAGAGCGCCATGAGAAATAGTGCGTAGCTGCGCGCCAGGGCAGCGGGATAGAAGAGAAACGTGCCGATGCTGTAGAGCAGGAGCCCCGTGACCAGACCGCGCTTATAGCCGAATCGGCGCATGATCATCGCGGCAGGAATGGAAAAAACAAAATATCCGATGTAGAAAGCGAACTGCACAAAGCCGGCTTCGAGCCGCGTGATCTCAAACGACGTCATGAACTGCCGGATGAGAATGTCGTTGAGGTTGTTGGGAATCCCCCACAGAAAGAAGAGGCCGGTGACGAGGAAGAATGCCGTCCGATTGTGCGCGGGCAACAGCGGCCTTGAGTGGTCTTGGCCGGTATGTGACGGCGTGGTGGCGAAAGCCATTCACTACTCCTTGTGCGAAGATGCAGGCTCGGGGCAGACTGCGACTTTGCCGCAGCGGCCCGTGGCCATCAACGCGTATGCCTCGGCGGCCTGTTCGAGCGCGAAACGGTGCGTGATGATGGTTTCGGGATGGAGGTTCCAGCGTACCAGACGCTCGACCAGTTCTTCCATCCGCCACGTCGACGTGACCCACGAGCCGCAGATGGTCTTCTGGTCATGAATGATATCGGGCGAGGGATTGAAGCTGACCGTCCCGCCTTCGCCCACCATCACCATCCTGCCCCACTTGCGCGTGGCGCGGATCGCAACGGCCCGTGCGTCGGCATTGGCGGAGCAATCGATGGCACGCTCCACGCCCTGTCCGGCGGTCAGCTCACGCACCTGCGCCAGGTTCTCCGGCCCGGAGCGCAGCACGGCGTCGCATGATCCAAGTCGCAGCGCCAGATCCAACCGCTCCTGAAGCATGTCGATGCCGATGATTTTTTCCGCGCCGAGTTTGCGGCACAGCTCGGCGGCAGCGAGGCCAACAGGACCGAGGCCCGTGATGAGGACAGCGTGGTTCCCATTCACTCCGATCTTCTCAAGCGCTTCGTACACCGTGCCGAAGCCGCACGCCACCTGCGCTCCGTCGGCGTAAGTGAGTGACTCGGGGAGCAGAATCAGGTCCTTCTCTTCGGCAAGCATGAACCCGGCCATGCCTCCGTCGCGCTGCCAGCCGTAGGCGCGGCGATATTCCGGGCTGGTGCAGGAGATCATGTACCCGCGACGGCAGTCGTTGCATACACCGCACCCCGAGATGTGATAAACGATCACGCGGTCGCCGACCTTAAAGCGCCGGCACCCCGGGCCCGCTTCCACGATCTGGCCCGCCGGCTCGTGACCCGCAATCACGCCCTGGTATCCCTCGGGGCCTTTGCCCAGATGCTCGTGATAGATACATCGAATGTCAGATCCGCAGATAGTCGAGACCTTAACGGCAATCAGAACTTCACCGCGTCCCGGATGCGGAACATCTACTTCGCGCAGCGCAACCGTGCTGTCTCCCGGCAAATAAGCCGCCAGCATTTTCCCGTTCATCTCTCCGCTCCAGTCCGCAGCTCTCGTCTCCCGGCTTCTAGATCGCTATCTCGCCGTTCACATCCCACAGATCTTCCCACGACTGTTTTTCTTTCCACAGGAACACTTGCCCCTTGATAAGCCGGCAGTTGCGGTCGATGGCTTCGATCGCCTGCATGTCGTCGATTGAGAGGGGCTTGCTTACGATGGCCTGCAAGTTGGCGAGAATATTACGCGGGTTCGTCGAGAACGGAATGGGAACCTGTCCCCGCTGCGCCGCCCACTGGATGCAGACGACTGCCGGATGCACGCAGCGTTTCTCCGCAATGGCGCGGATCACCGGATCTTCGACGGGCGAAGTGTCCTCAGGCGTACAGTCGCGCTCAGGCCTCGCGGGAGAGCCGATGGGCGAGTAGCCGATGGGCTGGACGCCGTTGTCCACGAGGTACTGGAAGAACTCCCGCTGTTGAAAGTGCGGATGAAGCTCCATCTCGTTGGCCGATGGCTTGATGCGGGCATCGCGCAACACCACCTTCATCTTCGGGATGGTCATATTGGAGGTGCCGATGTGGCGAACGAGGCCGCGGTCCACCAGCTCTTCCATCTGCCGCCAAGTGCGCATGTAGCTTTCATGGATGTAGGGAACAGCTTGAGGATTGCGCGATGCAACATCGCAGCCGGGAGGATGGTGGTTCGGGAACGGCCAGTGGACCAGGTACAGATCGAGATAATCCAGCTGAAGATCTGCAAGGGACTCCTCGCAGGAAGCGACGACGCTGTCGTGGCGGTCGTTCCACACCTTGGAAGTGATCCAGAGATCTTCGCGGCGAATGCCATTGCGCATCGTCTCTTCCAGCGCAATCCCGATGTGGTCTTCGTTGCCGTAGACCGAAGCACAGTCGAAGTGGCGATAACCGATCGAGGCGGCGTAGCGCACCGCATCGGCAACGGCCTGGTGCGACGCGTGGTCGGAGCCAAACGTGCCGAGGCCGATGGCAGGCATGGCCGCGCCCGACGATAAGATTCGACGCGGAACGACAGCGGGATCGATCTGCGGGCCGGAGCCGGTCAAAGTAATTCCTCCCAAACGAAGTGTAATCGTTTTCACGTTTGCCGAGACGAAACGAGATCGAAGACTTATGGTGCGGGCCGCGGTGTTGCCGCGGCGGCGTCGATCAGCTTGTGCATGCTGGGCAGAAACACAAACCGCACCAGCCCTGTCTGCGGCCCATTGGTTTTTTCGGCTGCGGCGAGCGTGAGATTCTGTGCGTCATGCCACCCGGCTTGCGGAGCACTGTGGGCATCGAGGAAAGCGAGCGATTGGAGCCCCATCTGGGCCAGCGCGTCAAGCTGTTGCGCACGAGGGCCGATGTCGTTGAGCCGCGGTGAGCGCACCGCCATGGCTTCGAGCGACGGCGCTGCTGCCTGCCATGCGAGAAAACGCCGCCTCAGATCCATCTCGGCTGCTTTTGAGTTGGCTGCGCGACTGTGGTCGAGAAGCGCATCCACTTCAACTTCTATCTGCTGGCGCGCCGGCGGATCGGTTACCGCCGCATCGATGAGCCGGTTGAGCGAGGTGAGTTGGTCGGTGTGCTGGCCGTGATAGCGGTCTTCAAAACTGACGGGTTCGATGATCGAGGCAAAGAGGTCGAGCGCTTCAAGCTGGCCCGGACTTGCAAGCGGGCCTACGAGGCCGCGGCGCAGCTTTTCAGGGCCCGAAATGTGCGTCAGGCCCACGTCCTCAAGTTCGTGCGTGACAACGCGAATGCGCCGGTACATATCGGCTACGTCGCGGTCCGACTGTGGCGACCAGAAGCGCTCGGCAATGGCAAGCGAGCGCGGCCACACTTCGGCGTCCACGGTTTCGGCATTGATGTGCTCGCCCCACATGCAGATTTCGCCGCCGAGGATGAGCTTCTGCTGATCGGGCGTGAGCTTTGTGTCGGCCGGGATGGGGTCCGCAAGAAAAACCTGTGCGGCTGTTCTCTGCCCGTTTAGGTAGTACGGAGCTGAAAGCACGCCGGTATATCCCTGTTGCGCACCCTGCGCGAGCGATGCATCGCCGCGCCAGCTCTGCACCACGATGTCCTTCGGCAAGTTGGGGGTCAGAATCTCATCCCACCCCATCATTCTCTTGTCGTGCTTGGTGAGGATTGGAAGCAGGCGCTCATTGAAGAATGTCTGCAGCTCTGCGGGAGTCTTGAAGCCCTTTTTCTTCATGAACTCAGCAATGCGGGGATTGTCTTGCCAGCCCTTCCCCTTGGTCTCGTCGCCGCCGATGTGGAAGTATGCGTCGGGAAAGATGCCAGCCATCTCACCGATGAACTCATCGAGGAACTTGTAGGTCTTCTCGCTGCTCGGGTCGAGCTCAGATTGCGGGATGCCGAACACGGTGGGCAGCGCGCGGATGTCTTCTCCGGCGCCGATCTCGGGATACGCAAGCAGCCAGGTGGAGGAGTGGCCCGGCATGTCGAACTCCGGTACTACGCGGATGCCGCGCGCACGCGCGTAGGCCACGACTTCGCGCATCTGGTCCTGCGTGTAGTAGAGGCCACCATTTGAAGCAACCTCGGTAAAGCGCGGGAATTTCCTGCTTTCGGCACGGAATCCCTGGTCATCACTCAGGTGCCAGTGAAAGACGTTGAGCTTCGCGACGGCCATTCCATCAAGCGTGCGCTCGACGACGGACACAGGCTGGAAGTGCCGGCTGACGTCGAGCATAAAGCCGCGCCAGCGGAATCGTGGCGTGTCGGCGATGGCGATGGCGGGCAGGCGGCACGCACCGCCGGAAACCGCGACGAGTTGAAGAAGTGTCTCAAGGCCGTGCATCGCGCCGAGGTCGTTAGGCGCGTTGATCGTGGCACCGTTGGGTGCGACGGAAATCTGGTAGCTCTCGTCCTCGTCCACGCTCTGAACCTGTTTCGCCGGCGCCGCGGCGCGAATCGTCAGCGTCGCGGGCGTCGATGCCGCGGCATCATGCTGCGCGCGGACAATACCGCCGCACTCACGATCCAGCCGGAGGACGAATCGTGTGAGCGCATCGTCGAGACGCTCGTCATGCGAGCCGTCGATGACTGCGTGGAATTGACCGTTGAGGACGAGTTCGCCCGAGCCTGTCTGGATGGATCTGGGCAGGGGCATCAGGTTGAGGGACTGCGGCGAGGCAGCCTGGGAATGAACAGGAAGTGCTGCGGAGCCAAAAAGCAGCGCCAAGAAAACGGAACCGAAGGATCGCATCGGAATCCTCTTTGCCGGCAAGAGATCGGACAACGAAAGAGGATAGCAGGAGAAACCACGGGGACAGATGACCACCAATAGTCCAAAGGGTCGACCGGGCGAACGCAGTCACGGCCGGCCCACACATTTGCCGACTCGCTGACTCACAGGCTCGCTCCCTTCACGCGTGGATTGGAGCATTTTCAGGTTGGCGGTCCGAACGGGCACCTTTTCCGGACGGAGCCGCGCCGGGCTTCAGGTTCGTACAATAAATCCGCTATAAGACGGTCCAAAAGCGGCGTTTTTTGCACTTTTTGAGATTGATATAAGCTTTTTATTATCAAACTTATACGCTTTTTGTTCGCTTTTTTGCATCCACATTCTAAAGGGGTTATAGAGGGGGGAGGGGGGTATGCATTTTCTGATGCCCCGAAGAGCGAAATGCCCGCGCGATGGCGGGCATTGGAGTGGAATTTTCTCACTCCATTACTAAGTCTAGCAGGGCCGAAAAATGGATCGGCCACTTTCCAGGAATTCTTTCCCGCCTGCAGCTTTCTGATATTGAACGGGTTGTGCGTATTTCGCTTTTTCTTCTCTACTTGACAAGGGATTTTCCACAGAGATTTGCACGGGGCCTGGCGAATTCGGGCAATCGGAGAGGCAGAGAGCAGTAAAGGGAAGAAAATAAACTTGGTTGTGGCCAGGGGACAGTCCCCGGGAACACACGCCACGAGGCAGGAATCGCTGTTTCCCCCGCCGAATGCGCGGCAGCCATCGGCAAGCCTGCGCTTCGGGAGGATCAAACTCTCCAGGATCCGCTGAGTCTCGGGGTTACAGGAGCCAATATACCCGAGGGGAAATGAGAATTTCAGTGATTTAGATCACTCGTAACCGGCCGCTCAGCGTGTCGCCGCCGCAGCCCTGCCCGGCCCGATCTGGTCCATTGGCAGTTCCAGGGCAAACAGCGTCGCGTTGCCCTGGTCGGCGTGCACCCAGATCCCGTGGAACGCACCCCGGAGTTCGGGGTGCGCAGCGAGCAGCGCGTTCATAATACCGACGACCTGCTGCCGTGCGACAACTGGATCGCGAAGCTGGGCCGTCTGGCCAGGGTTGGGCGTATAGTGCACGTCCAGGTCCAGCCCGCCGAAGTCGGTGTTCGTGTCAACGCTCGTCAGTTGGATGGCGCCGGCATTCGAGCTCAGGGTAATCGGATTCCCGGCAGGCAAGTCGGCTGGGTGCACGTCGTCCGTTTCCTTCTGCAGTTTCTGGAGGTTGGGGCTGGTCAGGTTGTCCATTGGGTCGAGCAGGTTCGCCGCCATCCTGTAGTAGATCCACGCGGCCCAGCGGCCATTCTGCTGCGCGTAACGTCGCGCGGAGACCCAGTACCACAAGCCATCATGCCCTGCGGTAATCATCGGCTTGGCGAAGAACCCGGCCAGCGTCCAGCGTCCGCCGCTCTGCGCGAGTACGAGCGAAACCTGGTGCGGCTTCTCGACGCCCGTCGCGTGCACAAGCGCGAGCCCGTACTTGCCCGGCGGAAGATTCGTGAAGTTCAGAACGACGACCGGCGAACCGCAGTAGAATTGCGTGCTCTGCTGGCCTGGCTGATCGGTCGAAGCATCGAGGTCATACACCTCGTCGACCGTGATCGTGGCCGACCGTATGATCGGCGCGAGAGTCTGCACCGACTGAGCGATGCCGCTGAAATCCGTTGCCACCGCCGGCAGCGTGCCCGCGCGAAGGCCGTTCACATCGCCAGCCTGCGCCTGGGACATCATGGTGCGCGCAGCCGACGCGAGCGCGTTGCGTTCCGCGGGGTTCATCATCGCCTGGGTGGTGCAGTTGGCCGCCAAGGCAGCCGGCGCGGCAATGCCGCAGCAAGCAAGCAACACAACAGCAGCAGAAAAACGGAATCGCATGACAACAGCCTCTCGCATGGGTGGTTGACGGCCTAACCGGCGCCCAGGCCTGACCTGCGCACGAATCCGATCGGCCCACGAATCTACTTAGTTGGATGCGCCCAAGCCGTCCCACGGGCATCCCGACTGCTCGGCCCGTCCCGGTGTGCACAATCCGGCTTAGCCTGCGCGTTCGAGCGGAACGGCATGGTCGGCGCGCGCAGCGCCTGTGCCACTCTCCGCCAGCCGATCCTGTACGCCTGGACCGGATTCAAATCCGGGACCGATCGCCACGTGGCGCAGAATCTCCGACGTGACTTCCGCCACGGACATGGGGGGAATCACCGTGAGGCCGCCTACCAACACCGCGAGGTCGAGATAGGCCTTTCGGTTCACGCGCAGAAACTCCAATGGGTATTCAGGCTTGCGCGCCCGCGCCTTCACCGGGTCGGCATCCAGAACAAAACTCACATCGGGCCGCGGCACAAACGCCATCAGCATTCGAACGTACCCGCGTATCGCCGGATTGCGGAGATCGAGGTTCGCAAACTGGTCGTAGATGTAGCGGTCAAAGATCACGAAGTCTGTGCCGGGGCCTATCGCGCGACCAAAGTGCATTCGCGTTGAAAGCGCATCCAGAAGGTAGAGCCAAAGCCGCACGCAGGTCATTGAGAACGACCGGACGTTCTTGTCGCGGCGGTTCACTGGCGCCTCCGGCCGACCCACACCTTTTTCTCCCTTGAATATCCTGTGCCCCGCGCCTTCGCGAATCCGGGTCAGCGCGGCGATCTCGTCCCAGAATGCGATGATGCGCACGCGCAGTCCCTGCTGCTCGAGGCACCGGCGGAGAGCCTCGATCTGCGTGCTTTTGCCGGCGCCATCCATGCCGGAGAAACTCGCTGTATACGTTCGGCGGCTCATGGCGAGTGCGACCTTTTGCGCGACTAATTCAACCGACGCGCGGGAGCTATTGCGGCCGGCTCGGGCTGGCCTTTGAAAGCGCGACCACCGTTCCTGCTGCCGCGCAGCCGGCGATAATCAGGCTGGTCCTGATAAATAACGCTCGAACCCGACGCTGCTTTGCCGGCGCAATCGCAGCGCCCGCAGGGCGGGTTCCGGCCACGCCGGTCGGATGAGTTGTGGGTCCGGCAGCGGTTCCCAGCGGATTCTGCGACGGGCTCTGCTGCTGGGAGTCGGGTTGTTGCTGCAACGCCGGATCAGGAGACTCGGGCAGAGCGGCCAATTGCGCTGAGGCCAGGCTGCTGGATTCCTGCGGAGTTTGCTGTTGCGCAGAGGCGGTTTGCTGTTGCTTCTGCGGCCTTTGCTCTTGCTGCGCTGGTGGCAGCGCGGCAGCCTCGGACATCTGCGCGGCAATGGCGAACGCCATGCAGGCGGCGAGGCTCCTCGTCAATTGGTTGAATCTCATATTTCTGCTCATGTCCCGCGGTCTCCTTTCCGGGGCGATGAATACTTGCGGGGATATCAGTCATGCCGCATTTTCAGCGGCCACTCTCGTGCAGGAGTGCGCATGAAGGGCCGAAGGACTACGTCGCTGGAAACTGTCGGCCGCCTGCTCGACGGTATCGAAGAAGCGGAAAAGGCGATCGGCGCAAACGCACTGCAGACTCTCGAAAGCCTCAAGAGAAACGCAAGCGAGGCGCACATCGCCGCGGCGCTTCATTGCGCCCTCGAGGCAGCTAAGCAGCAGCCGGATCATGGAAGGGCCAATCGCCCGCAATTGCGAGCAATCGAGGACGATTGTCGGGCGCTCCGCGTTCATCGCATGTTCGAGTTCACGCAAGAAGAGCCGTTCGGTTCTCGCATCGATGACTGCGGGAACCAGTTTGACCGATACAGCCCGGGGTCGGAAGGTCATAGGTTGGGCCACCTGAATGTGGAGTATCTTTCTCCGTTCGCGACGGATCTGTGCTCTATCGTCCAGTCTTAGTTCGAAAATTTGATCAAGGCTCATAAGGCAGCCCCCAATCTAAAGTCGCCTTTGGTTATCCAGCATTGCGCAGCAGCCGCGCTAGCTCTGCTTCAGGGTTGCGGATGGCATGCGTCAACACGTTGCGGCCGTAGCGCAAGAGCGTCACAAGGTTGCTGTTGTACCAGCAGCACTCGGACATGCGCGGCGACAGACCGCACAGGAAGCGAAGTTTCCTGATGTCCCGCGAGGCGCCAAGCATCGATGCGATCAGCCGGTGATTGCCGTCGAGCACCGTGAGCGGCTCGTTTTCATTCATGCCGATCAGAATGACCGCCGCGAAGGAGCGATCGCCGTTCTTCAGCTCCTCTCTGATGGCTTCGATCTTCGTAACAAAACCTGAGTCGAGCAGGCGCTTGCGAGTGCGGATTCCAGCCGCAACCGATGTTGCGGAGAAGCTTCCACTCGCCACTTTGCGCCATTGAGCCCGTGGAAAGATTCGGATGTTCGCAAGATCGGTCTCGTTCACCTCAGCCTCATACCACTCGGTGTCAGAGGGCAGCTCCTTCCAGAGCGCCAGGTGGCGGATGAAGAGGAGCGCACGCCGCTTGGCATTTTCCGCCGGATTATCGAGGTTGGGCTCGGTCACGAGATCGCTCAGAGCCTGGTACTCGCGGAACTCGGAACACTGAAAGTCGCTTTTGAGAAACTCGGAAATGACTTCGTCTTCCGGAACTCGGCGGATGAGGCGCACGGGCCGGCAGTTCACTCCGTCGAGAATGTCCCTGGAACCGGTGAGTGAATTGACGAGGAAGGGCAAGGCAACGAGAAGAAACAGAACCACCATCAGTGCAAGCTGCACCAGCACCACCTCGCGCAGCGAGGAGTGGAACACGCAGATGGCCCCTATAAGGACGCCGCTGAAGGCGAGTTGTACCCAGCTCGTGTTGGCGATCTTGTATGACATCTCGAACGTAATGATCACCGCGCCGAGCGAGTAGATCACCGTGCCAAGCGCATAGATCGCAAGCAAGTAGGGCAGGTTATACCGGCCGGCAATCGCGAAGTCTGCGCCGAATAGGTGCGTCCAAAGCGCAGCCGGAGCAATGCAGAGCCCGAAAGAAATGGCTGCGCCCACACCCAGGACCAGCGCAAGCGAAGTGGCGATCACGCGAAGGTCCCGCCGCTCTTCGTCGCCCGTACCGGCCACGATTGGGAAAGTGGAATTGACCACCGCCTGCGAAAACGAGAAGATTACGCGGCCCACCATCGCGACGGCGGCGTAGAGGCCGGCTTCGCGCGCCGCGAAGAAGTGATTCACAAGAAAGATGCCGCAGTTTGAAATGAGCATCTGCCCGGCAAAGAACACCGTGGCCTGGCTGGTTTCGCGCATCACGTAAGAACGCAGGAGAGGATTGCGTGCGTGCCCTTTCAGAACGATGCGGATGGCAAAGTAGGCCACCACCTCAGCGGCCGAGTTCGCCGCGATCACTCCGGCCACGCCGGTGCCGGCATAGATCATGGCAAGCGAACCGCCCAGGCGGAAGCCCTGCTCGAGAACCATGTTCATCGCCAACGCGCGAAATCCGCATGTCCCCTGGATATAGCCACGGCGCACGCCGAGAGGCACGTAGAATCCTGCGCCGATTGAGATCAGCGCAACGAGCGATGAACCTGGAAGATTCAGGTAATCGGCGATCGGCCCCTGGAAGACGGCGAGCCCAAGCGCAACCAACACGCCGCATGCCCACGCAGCGCGATGAAAGAAGCGGTAAACGGCAGTCTTGCCTTCCGCGGTGGGCTGCTGCGCAACAACCTTGGCAGCGACAATCTGGAATGACAAAGTGAGCGCGGAGAGAAGCGTGAGAATGGTGTAGACGACCGTCGCGTGGCCAAAGCCCTTTGCTCCGAGAAAGCGCGCAACAGCAATGTTGTAGACCAGGTTGATCGCCATCGTGAGGCCGGAGCCGGAGAGCAGCACCATGCTTCCGGATACGATACGGGCCGGAAGCGATTTCGTCGGATGAGTGACGGTATCCACCAGGGATTAAACTCCGGTACGGGCAAGATGGGATCAGCGGCAACTAAGTTGAGATAAGTTCTTCGGCAACAAGTATTCCGATGCAAATTTGACCGGCGTGGCTGCTCCGAGGTCCGGTTCCGCAGGGGTTGCGGCGGGGATTGATTGACGGAATACGGCAACCCGCGCGATCCTCGCATGCTTCTAACTGAATATCGATGCTGCAACGAGCATGCACTGCCCTTCTGTTTATTTCTCTCTTTCCCCACGGATGCTCAACACCGGGGGCGAGCCAGGTTATGCCGCTGAAGTACAAGGCGATGGGCACTTCGCCTGAAGTCCTCGCCGTGTATGAAGCGTGGTTCGGGCACCCGCGCCACATCAACGTCGGCTACTCGTCGCACGACACCAACGTCGTCGCACGGCAGATGAAAGAAGCCAAGGCGATGGGGATCTCGGCGTTCGTGGTGGATTGGTACGGCGACCGCGAGCCCTTCATCGACGAGAGCTACGGGCTGCTGCAGAAGCAGGCCGAGAAGAACCACTTTAAAGTGGCGATGATGTACGACGAAACACAGGCCGAAGACGGCGCCACCGACGAGGCGATTGCGGATTTTACGATGTTCCGCGACACGTATCTGTCGGCGAAGTCCGCGGGCCACCAAGCTTACCTCACCTATCAGGGCAGGCCGGTCATCTTCATCTTTCCCAAGGGCGGTCATACGGACTGGGCAAAAGTGCGCGCGGCGGTGAGCTCGTGGAATCCTGAACCGCTGCTGATCCAGGAGAACCTGCCGGGCAAGGACGCGAACGCTTTCGACGGATTCTATGCGTGGGTAAGTCCCGGCGAGCACGGCTGGACGGCTGATGGAAGCAACTGGGGCGAACAGTATCTCAAGGACTTTTACACGACGATGGGAACTAAGTACGCAGACAAGATCGTCGTGGGTGGGGCCTGGTCGCAGTTCGACGACAGCAAGGCATCCTGGGGCCTGAACCGGCACATTGCCGCGCGATGCGGACAAACGCTCACCGACACGTTCAATTATTGGCGCAAGGTCTTTCCGCCAAGTGATCCGCCCCCGTTCATCCTCGTCGAGACCTGGAACGATCACGAAGAAGGAACCGCAATCGAAGGGGGTATCCCGAACTGCGGAAAGCCGGCACAAAACCCGATGCTCTCTGCGGAGACGACGGGGACGAGTGCCGCCACGGGCACATCGGGCGCCAATCGATAAGCCTTCCGCGCCGCTCCGATCCGCATGGGCGCGGCTCTTCCAAATGACAGGGAGCCGCTTGCAATCGCATCTACAGACGTGGCACCGTGCGTCTCGCCCGTGCGGGCGAGTTATCTGCGTATTTTAGGGTTGGTGGAGGTTCGCGCGCTGAAGCGGTTGCTGTAATCGGTCAATTCGGTGTAGTTGCGTGCGGGCTCCAGCCCTTGCACCACGTCGAGCGCATCGTTGCTCTCCGCGATCAGCGCCGGCTCCAGTCCCCACTGAGCGGACAGTGCGGGAGGAGACTGAAGCTCCTGGCGCACCTGCGAGGGAATCATAGCCGCGCGGCGAATCTTCCGCTTGCATGTGTTCAATCGGAACCAGCGCAAATAGTTGTTGACCACGTTGGTCATTGTCATTTCGACGCCGGCTGAAGAATTGTGCTCGGCCATCCGGCGTTCCAACTCTGGCGACTCCAGGATCGCAATGAGCTGGTCGGCAAGGTCATCCGCATTGCCCCGCTCATAGAAGCGAATTGCCATGTCTTCGTCCGCAGCCATGCCGCGGAAATCGGGTAGGTCCGCGCTCACGATCGGCACGCCGTATTCGCACGCCTGGTGCGCGGGACCGCTGGACCCCGTTGCAGAATCGTAAGGCAGCACCAACACCGACGTGCTTTCGAACAACTCCGGAATATCGTCTTCGGGTACGTACCCGCGAAACTCGATCGGCAGATGCTCTGGCTGTGCCTCTCGAATCGACTCCCAGTAACCGGCGCGCGTGTGGTGATTGGCGCCGGCCACGATCAGCCGAGCTTCCGGAATCCGCTCCAGCACTTTTGGGAACGCATCCATGAGAGTTTCGAGCCGCTTGTAAGTGCCCCAGTGGCCAATGGCCAGAATGCGCTTGTGAGGATTGCCGCGCTTTCTGAAGTCGGGCGGCGTGGCCACGCTTGCAAACGTTCCGTGCGTGCCAAGCAGCACATTCCGCGCGCCGTACTTGGACATCAGCGTGTGATGGTAACCGGGAAGCAGCACCGAAACGGAATTCGCCTTGAGCAATGCACGCGTCGCCAGTTCCGTCCCAATGCGAAAGAGCTTCTCTCGCTTCACTCCCGCCGCAGCAAAGTCTACGTGCTCCAAGATGTGGTGAAGCGTGATGTGCGTAAAATAGCCCGCTGCCCGCACCAGCGCTGGGGTGGAGAGTCCCGCGAACGCCGCGACGGGAAGGTCTGGCGTAGCGAAGCTCGAGAACACCAGGTTGAACCACACGACGTCGGGATCGATTTTGCGAATGGACTTGAGCAGACGCCATGGGTTGGAGAGGCCGCCGAATTTCCAGCAGCGAACGACGTTGAAGCCCGGCAGCTCCAATTGCTCGTGAATGTTGAGCGGAGTTCCGTGCTCGTCGGTTGCGAATGCGCAGTCGGTCAGTTCGTCAGAGAGGATCGTGAGCTCGATGTCCTCGTGCCGGCGCAGTTCGCGTGCAATATGAAATGCATATTCATTCAACTGACGTCCGCTGGGGGGGAACGTTCCGACCAGGCAAATTCTCATGGGTCTCAACCGCCTAGAATATTGTGATGCCGATATACGGCCTGAGCTGCTGGTTATGGCCGCTGGTGAAATTGAAAAAGTTCTCCGACTGCACTCCGCCGGAGATACGGATCGGATAGGCGAGCGTCAACGGTGTCCCCTCGCCGGTCATCCTGCGCCGCACCGGTAACGCGTAGGAGATCGAAAATCCGTTTTGGGTTGCGTCGTAGGCGTGAAAGCTGCGCACGCTCGAGTACGCACTCGAAACCTGGAAGTCCCAGTTACGCTTGAATGTGTAGCCGAGCCAGCCGGCCGGCCGCAGGTTTTGCGCGATGCCCGAGTTGGCATTGAACACGCGCCACGCGCGTAGATCCTCGACCATGGCGCGGACGTTCAGGCGCTCGCCAAATCTGTGCTCGAGCCCGATGTAGGACGACGTGAAATAGTTCTGGTAGTTGGTCGGTGAAAACGTTTGCTTGCTCTCGCCCCACCCTGTCACCATCGCGGTGCGTCCCCAAGGCGAGCCCACGCGAAAGTCAACCGCGGCGGTGAACTGCTTCGAACTGAGATTGCTCTCGGTGAACGGCCCAGACTCGTGAATGACGTACCCGCTGATTGCCAGCGCGTTAAACAAGGAACTGGTAGTCATGTAAGTGAAAGCGCGGAACAGGTTCTGGTTCATTTCCGCCGGCGATTGCGAATCGCGCCGGAATGTTCCCTGAATTCCGCCGTTGAATGTGATCACGTTGGTTCCGGCACGGATGGTGGGATTCAGCCCGATGCTCAGCGTTGAATCCGTCGTGTCGCGGTTCACGATCGTGTTCGTCGCAGGCACTGAAATCTGTCCGCGCGCATTGCGCAGCTGGTAAAAGCCGCTCGCCGGCGGAAGATGGTTGAAGTGAAGGTGATACGCAGCGGTCCATTCCGTCTGTGTGGACGAGCGCGGCGGCGGAAGCAGGCTGGGGTTATCAGGCGTCACCGGGAAACCGGCATCGAGCTTCGCATCCAGCACGTATACAGTGCTGTCTTCAAAGACTGGCGCGACGCTCAGGTCGCTCAGCACGCTCACGGTTGGAGTAATGCCCCACCCTTCCTGCCCCCCCGCCTGCAGCAACTGCTGCTGCGCGGTCTGGTCTTCTCCTTCGGCATTCGAGGCCTGCGCGAACGAAGTCAGCGACTGTGGCCCATTGTGCTCCTGCCTGAAAACGTTAGCCTGGGCCAGCAGGAACTGGTAATCGGGAGTTCCATCCGACGAGGTTTTCACCGCTGCCAGCTCAGCTTTCGCGCGCGTCGTATCGCCCACGGCCAGGTAATTGTCCGCCATTCCGACCCGCACTTCTGAGTCTGGAGCGCCGGCCAGTTTTGCGCGCTCGAGATAGTTTTGCGAGAGGCGGTAGTCGTGCATGCCGCGAAACACGTCCGCCGCCTCGACGAACTGGCCGCCCGAAGGCGGCGCGGTGTCGCCTACACCGGCTTCCATCAAGCCAAGAGCGACCTGCCGCTCGGCGTCGTCATCGCGGCCCTGTCCCGCCATCATCTGGGCGATAGCCAGCCGCACTGCCACCCGATTGCTGCGCGGAGTCTCGAGCGCCATCCGGAAACGCTCCAGCGCGGCTTTCTGGTCGCCGAGCGTGCTCAACGCTTCGCCGGTTGAAACGTAGATTGAGCTTTGAAGCGGTTCGATGAATTCGCTGTCGGGGAGCGGAGCGTTCTTCGCCAGCTTTTCCGCCATCTGCACGTTCTGGTACGTCGCGTCGTGGTCGCCAAGGTTTGCATGGGCCCGTGCCATGAGCGCATAGATCGTCGCATCGTCCGGTGAGTTTTTCGCCGCGATCTCGAGCTCGTCGATGGCTTCGTGATAGCGGCGCTCCGAGAACAGCACGTTCCCGAGCCCGAGGTGAAGCCCACCATCGTTAGGTGTGAATTTGAGCGCGGCGCGATACTCGGTAGCAGCCTTGTTCAGCATGTCTTCGCGGCCGTACGCCGTTGCACGAATGACGTGAACGTCGCGCAAATCGCCCATCGCGTCTTCAGCGAGGTCCGCCTGCTTCAGCGCTGCCGAAGGCTTGTGAAGGTCCAGATCCGCATAAGCAAGCCCGAGATGCGCTTCGCCATCGTGCGGGTCGCGCTTCAGTGCGGCTTCGAAGTCATCCGAAGCCGCTTTTGGCTGGTGAAGATCGTTCAGCATGTAGCCGCGGTTCACGTACGCGGTGACAACTTCAGGATCGCGATTGAGCGCTTCGGTGAAGTCCTCGCGCGCTGCCTCAGACATCCCCTCGTGCTTGTGCACATAGCCGGCAAACAGGGGCAGGTCCGGTTCCTTCGGGAACTTTGCCGCATTGGCGTTGGCCAGCGTGAGCAGGTCTGCCCACTTCTCCTGATGCAGCAAGTCGTAACCGAGATACACCACCACGTCACGGTCGTTGGGCAGCTTCTGGATCGCTTTCTCACCGATCGCCTCAGACTGTGCGTAGTCGCCCTTGAAGCTGAGATAGCGTTCCTTTTCGCGCATTACATAGGGGTTGTCGTCCATTGCATCGGTCACGCGATTCAGCCATTCGGCCGCCAGCACCAGGTTGTGCGCCTCGATAGCGGCATTCATTCCGCCCGCGACCACCATGGCGTTCTTCGAGAACAGCGCGTACGCCTTTGTATACGAGGCCTGCGCCGGCGTGAACTTGCGCTCAGAGGTGTACAGATCCCCAAGGGCTAGATATGGGACATAGGAGTTCGGGTCCACATCCGCCAGCTTCTTGAAGTACTTCTCCGCATCCTGGTTGCGGCCCGCCGCCCGGGAGGCATACCCCATCGAGGTCAGTGCAAAGCGATTCTTCGGATCGATGTCAAGCACCCGCTTGTACGTTGCGATCGCTTCGTCGGTGCGGCCCAACTTCATCAGGATGTCGCCATTAAGCTGCAGGTCGTCGCGGTCATGGTCGTTGAGGGCAAGCGCTTCGTGCACATCCGCGAGCGCGCCGTCGAGATCGCCACCGGCGAGCTTGATCACTGCCCGCAGTCGCAGGTAAGGCCCGCGTTCTGTGCCTCCCTGCTCCACTGCGTTGATCGCAGTCTGCGCTGTTGCAAGCTGCTGGTGCGCCGCGCTTGCGTCGTTCAGCGACTGGTATAGCTGCATCAGGTCTACGTGGAGCTGGATGCCGTAGAGCGGACCTTCCACTGGAGCAGCGGGAAGATGCGCGATCGCTTCGTTGTACTCCTTGACTGCTTCCTCCGAGTGATCCTGCATACGGTCAATTTCGCCGCGAACTGCGTGCAGCCGGTAGTTGCCGGCATCCAGTGCCGCCGCGCGCTGCAAGAAACTGTCCGCCTGGTCCAGAGATCCAGCAGCCACGTGAGCTTGAGCAGCCGAAAGCTGAAGGTTCAGATCCTTTGGAACGGCGTTCGCTGCCCGCGTGTACTGGCGGGCGGAGTCCTGAGGCTTTCCATCGAGCTGGTAGGTGTATCCCAGCTCGGCCATCACGTCCGGCCGCGGATTGTGAATGGATTCGAGCGCTTTGACCGCATCGTCATACTTACCCACTTCGCGGAAATAGCCAGCCAGCGAGCGCTCCACATCGGGATTACCTGGATCGCGCCCTTTTGCCAGTTCCAAATAGTGGTTGGCCATGTCGAGCTTTTTCATTTGCTCGAACGAGATCGCAAGCAGGACCTCGGAGCGCGCCTCGGGATGCATGCGCTCGCCCTTGGTCAGCCACGGAATCGCGCCTTCGTAGTCCTTAGCGCGCATGTGCATCTCGCCCATCAGCAGGGTGTCGTCCCGCCGGTTTGGATCCGCCGCGAGAACCTGCGCCAGCATCTTCTCAGCATCGGCCACGCGGCCTGTTGCACTGTAGTCCTGCGCGAGGCCCGATGTTCCCTCGAGCGAGCCAGGCTTTAATGAGAGCCCATGCCGGTATGCGTCTTCCGATTCGGTAAACCTGCTGTTGAGCCGCGCCGCATAGCCAAGCAGGAACCAGAGTTGCGGGTCATTCGGCGCCGAGTGCACCGCGCGGCGCGCATAATCAAGCGCCTGCGCCTTCTCACCATGCTGCAGGGCAAGTTCAGCAGCGCGGGCAATGCGGGCATTCTGGATGTTTGATCCCCATCCCAGTTGCTGGTCCGGTGCCCGGCCTTTCTGGGCCTGGGGATTCTGAGCTTGGGGATTTTGCGGCGCATTCGGGTTGATCTGGTAGGTCTGCGCGCACACCGCGGATGCCATCCCAGCCAGTGCCCATACAGAGGCAGTCCTTAAAAATGCGTATCGTGCTTTCATCTTGTCGTTTTGAAATACCCCGGGCAGCAGTTGCGGACTCGCGATAGCTATTTGGATTCGGAATCGGGTCGCTGTGTTGGCTTCGAATCCGCCATTTGTCGCCAAAGCAACCAGAGCACGCACCTTCAGAATCGAAGAACATGCGCGTCCGAGTACTCACTTCTCCCTAAAACCATTTGCTGTGCACATTCGGGGTGATCTGGCGTGGGGCGACGCGAACAGCAAAGGCATCAGCCGGGGGATAAACCGTCACGTGCTCAATCGCGAGGCTGCTATTGTGAAGAACACCAATACCGTCACGGCTACTAAGCGGCCGATACCAATGAGCCTCATTCTGATGGCAGTCGTAGCTGTTCATCTGCCGCTTCTTCTTATGAAGCTGCCGCTGAAGTCCTACGACACCAACCTCCACATCTTCTTTGCGTCTCATTATCTGCACCACTGGTTCGATCCCTGGAACACCAGGTGGTTCGCCGGATTTTCGCAGACCACGTATCCGCCGCTGCCGCAGCAGTGGATCGCGATGTTCTCGCATATCTTCGGCCTCGATCTGGCTTACATGGCCGTCCAGCTGATCGCGATCCTGCTGCTTGCAGTAGGCGTCTATCGCTTCTCCAAGTTGTGGGTCAGCCCACGCGCGGCTTCTTTTGCGGCACTGGCCAGCGTTTTTCTGGGCGCCGAGAGTTTCCTGGTCTATTCGGCGGGTCAGTTGGGCACGACCTCCGCCGCTCCCATCTATCTGAACGCGCTGCCTTTTCTCTATGAGTGGATCCGCTATTCACGCTGGCGCGCGTTCCTCAAGGCCACAGTCTTGTTCGCCGCGGCGGCGGCGGCGCACCACGCCACGCTGCTCTTCGGTTCATTCTTCTTTGCGCTCCCTGTGGTAGCGCTGGCCTTCCTCGATCGCGATGAGGGCGAAACGGCAAGCGCCAGCGGGATATTGGCACGCACCATTGGAATCGTCGTCGTTGTTTCCGCAGCCATTGCCGTGGTGTTGCTGCCCTTCTGGATCGCGCTCATTCACTATCCAGTCACGCAGACGCCGATTCCGCATCCCAGCCGCGCCAACTATCTTCTCAGCCCGGAGTGGGGTTTCAACTACTTCCTGGTTCCGTATGGAGCATTGGTGCTGGCGCTGCCCTTCATATTCTTCCGCGGGGCTGCGGTTAGGCGCCTGCGGCCGTTGCTATTCGGATTCTGGGTATGCTTCCTCATCGGCCTCGGCGGCACGACCCCCGTGGCCCGCGTCCTTCTTGGCCGCGCATTTGAAGTCCTGACCATGGAACGGTTCACTTACTGGGCGACGCTGCTGGCCCTGCCCTTCGTGGGGCTCCTTGCCTCGGAGCTCATCGATCGATTCAGGACACGCGCTGTTGTGAGCCTTGCCATCCTCGCAACATTTTCCTGCGCGCTGGCGGTCGGTTGGTCCACTTATCGTCCGGCCGACGCGGAGGACTTCAAAGTCGACTCGGCCGCCGCATGGCTCAACCGCGACGGGCACGATAAGTACAGCTACATCACGCTCGGATTCGGCAACAAGTTATCGCGCCTGGCCATGGAGACCGATGCTCCCAGCGAAGACGGCGAGTGGTACTCGGGACGCATGCTTCCTGAGCTGACGAAGTACGGCGCGGGCGCGCTTACGAGCTCAAAGTACTTCCCCGCGGGCCTCGATGCGCTGCGCGCGATCCTGAATAACGCAGACCACTACGGCCTGAAATGGGTGCTGGTTCGTGATCACTATTACGATCCGCTGCTCGCCTTCGCCGGTTGGCGTCCGGTCGACACGCTCGAAGACAAAACCATCGCCGTGTGGGGGAAGGACGGAGTGCCGCCGGCGCAGCCGGTCAATGCGCCGCAGATGCCTCCGCACTGGCAGGGTCTGATGTGGGGCATCCTTCCATTCGGCAGTAGCCTTCTGGCGATCCTCGTCGTACTTATTCCCGAGCGCCGTCGTGAAGAGTTGATTGCCGCGGAACCCTATCCCGAAGAAACCCTGGTTCCCGGGAGGCTTGCATCGTGAAGAGCGGACGTTTTCTTGGATTGGTTCTGATCCTTGTCACCGTGGCGCTGATCTTTATCGGCACGGAGTGGCCAGTTAGAGCCGCCGTTCATTACGCGGGCGGCGAGCATTTTATTCGTTACGCATCCACGCCTGAAGTCGCACTGCAAAACCTGGGCGACGAAATACGTACTCGCGACTGGCATGCGGCATACGACAGCCTTGCGAACAAAGCGCAGTTCACCGAGTCGGAGTTCATGCACGACCTAACCGGTGCTTATCCGAACTTGCGCTCGTATTCGGCGCTTTCCAACCTGGAGACGCAACCGCTTCACTCGACCGACAACGACGCGATGTACCGCATCAAGCTTCACTGGGCGACGGTGGTGGGCGATTCCGTCACCGCGCGCGACGTTCACCTGGTCAGGAGTGGAAGCCAGTGGCAGGTGGATTGGCCCATCGCCAAGGAGCCGGCTTTGCCGGCACAGGTGATTCCGGTCAACTACCTGCGCTGGGATGTGATCTATCGCGGAGCGGGCGATGACTGGGGAGCGCAGGATGTTGAAGCTCCGCATGTACGAATCATCGACATGCATCCAGTTCAGCGGGCTGAAGGCCTGGTGATCATGGGCGAGTTGCTCAATGAAGACGTGGTACCCGCCTACGTGTCGGTCAACGCGACAATTCTTGACAAGAGTCAGAAAGCGATCGCGAGCGAAGGCAGCTTCGACAAGATCTCTCATCTGCTGCTGCCCAAGGCCGTTACGCCATTTCTCATCAAGTTTCCTGACGTGAACCTGTCGAATGTCGGCAGCGTGCGGATGATGCCTTTTTCCACGCTCATTCCGGCCTCAGCCGACCCCGTGATTGAGATTCAGAACGAGAAACTGAATCCTGCACCCGATGCTTCGCTCACCGGCGAAGTGGTGAACCAGAGCGGCCAGATCGCCAACGTTGCCCACGTGCTGGGCACGTTCTACGACCAGTCCGGCAACGTGGTATGGGTGGCTGACCAATATGTGGATCGCGCCCTGCTTCCGCAGGTTCCGGTGCCTTTCAACATTCATATCCCCGAAGACCTGGCCCGGAAGATTTCGAGCCAGCGCACCATCGTTTCCACCTACAGCATGGGAGGTGGAGCGTGAGGTGGAGTCTTGCTTCATTGTGCCTCGCGTTGGCCGCGGCAACCGCTGCTTTCGCGCAGGACGGTAGTGTTACGGCGCCTAAAACCGTTGACGCCGGATCTGCATTTTCGATTGAGACCAGCGGCAGCGGGCAATCCGCGCTCTACATCGTCGGCCTCGGCCAGGTGATCAAACGCGACGTGCAACTTGGGCAATCGATCTCGATTCCAGCCGCCACGATCTATAACGCCGGCCATTACATTGCGTTTCTCTACGTAGCTGCAAAGCCTGGCTCCGGATCGGCACAACCTGCTGAATTCGATGTAGTTCCGGCAAGTCCCGCAGAGCTCGGTTTCCTCGCGCGCCCATCGCGCCTTCCCGTCAAGCTTCACGACGGCATTACCGGCGCAGTCTACGTGTTCGACACCTACGGGAATCTCGTCACTGCGCCTTCACCGGTCTCGTTCGAACTGACCACACCCGGCGCCTCGAACCAGAACCGCACCGTGACAACGCGCGACGGTGCCGCCTGGATCGCCATGGATTCGTCTCCGAAGGAAGGCGCGGCACACTTCGTCGCGCGGGCAGGCGACGTAAGCTCGACGCGCATTATCGGCCAGGTTCCTGGTGATCCTTGCAGCCTGCAGATGAGCGCCAAGCCGGACGGGAAGAATCTTGACCTCGAGACTCAGCCCGTTCGCGACTGCAGCGGCAATCCCGTGCCCGATGGGACAATCGTCACGTTCACGGAAAATTACAACGGCGGCCAATCCACGGTGGACGTGCCGCTTAAGCGTGGAATCGCCAAGGTCGAAATGCCCGCTCATCCCGGCGCTAGCATTTCGGTGGCCAGCGGGGTTGTACTCGGCAACCAGATTCATTGGGGGAAGTAAGTGAGCATGTTCAACAAGACATTGGTTTTGTGCGCATTCGCGGGCATCGCCGCCATCGCCGCGGCGCAGCCTGACGTGCGCGTGGAGCCGGCTCACCTCGAGGGCCCGCGGATTCTTGCGGACCAAACCGCAACCGCGGTGGTCGAAAACTACATCGAATCATGGAAGAGCCTCAATGAGGCGATGGAACAGAATCGCCCAGGGCTGCTCGACCGGGACTTTGTTGGGGCCGCGCGGGACAAGTTGGCGGCCACAATCGATCAGCAGGCGAAGCTGGGGCTTACGGCCAGTTACAAGGATCGATCGCACGATATTCAAATTGTTTTCTATTCACCCGAAGGATTATCGATTGAACTCACCGACGACGTGGAATATGAAATTCAGGTACACGATAAAGACAAAGTCCTGGCCACGCAGCCGGTGCATGAAAGATACATTGTGGTCCTCACTCCCACCGAGGTTCGGTGGCGGGTGCGGGTAATGCAGGCGGCGGCCCGGTAGTTCCCCGCCTGATTGATTAAGGCAGTTGCTCCAGCCATGTAAGTCCGCAAGAGAAAGATAACGACGAGAAAGAGCGCGAGCTCAAAATTAAGAATTCAGGAGTCCCTCATATGGTTTCAGTAGTTGTCCCCATCTACAACGAAGAGGAAATTGTCGTCCGTTTTCACGAGGCGGTCGCGGGCGCACTCAAGGGCATCGTCGACGATTGGGAGATCGTGTTTGTCAACGACGGTTCTACCGATTCTTCTCTTGAACTCCTGAAAGGGCTGCAGGCCATTGACTCGCACGTCGTTGTCGTGGAACTCTCCCGTAACTGGGGCCACATGGGCGCGATCTCGGCCGGCCTTCAGACTGCGCGCGGACGCGCCATCATCCTAATGGATGGTGACTTCCAGGATCCTCCTGAAGTCATTCCGCAACTGATCGACGCATGGCGCGACGGCGCCGAAGTCGTCGTGGGCGTGCGCCGCAGCCGGCAGGAGAGCCGCAAGCTGCTCGCTTTTCTCTTTCCGCTGTTCTACCGCGTGCTGGGCGCGCTGTCGGACTACCCGATTCCGCTGAATGCGGGCATCTTCGGACTGCTGGACCGCAAGGCGCTCGACTCCGTGCTAGCCCTGCGCGAGAAGAACCGCTATCTGCCTGGGCTGAGGGCCTGGGTAGGCTACAAGAATTCCATCGTCTACTACGACCGCAACGACCGCCTCGGCGGCGAGGGAAAGCTCTCATTCGTGAGCCGCATCAAGTACGCGATGGACGCGATCACGAGCTTCAGCTACAAGCCGCTGCGCCTGAGCTTCGGACTGATGGGATTCTCCACGTGCATCGCGACGATGCTGGCGCTGTGCATGGTGCTTCCCACTGCGCCCATTATTACGGCGGCGTTTGGAGTTGCGGCTTCGGTCTTCTTCATGGGCGGATTGCTGCTGCTTTCGATCGGCATCCTGGGCGAGTACCTCGGGCGGATCTATGACGAAGTGCGGAACCGGCCGCTGTCGCTTATCAGCCAGGTGCACCGCACGGCGATCGCGATCCCGACCCAACTTGGCATGATCGCGATGCCCGGCGGCTATGGCACGCAGCCAGAAGCCTATGCAATCGCAGAGGACAGCTTCCCGACGGAGATCACGCGGGCGGCCTGAATAAGAGGCAGTCTGAACGCCGAGGGCGCAGCCAAAGGCTGCGCCCTCGTTGCGTTTTCAGGCGACTTCGATTTTTGATTCGGGAGAATAGCGCGATCAGGTGTAACAGCCCGCGCCGGCTTTCGGATCCGTTAACCAGAAGGTAACAAAGCGAGCGAATCTCATCTGGCGGTGTCGTTGAGGAGGACGTTCTTGTCAAATGGAAATTCAGTTAAGCTATTTGCTTAAAATTAGTTGACGTTCAACGATGACCGCAAAAATATTTTTAGGGGGGGAGGGGGTATTTAATTTCTGGTTAACATGCCCGAGATTTGCGGCGCATCGGGGGCTTGACACGCAGGCACCCTAACTTGCGGCCTTGATCTAAGACTCGACATACAGCATTCTGCTTTGGATTCGCGCAGCGGGCGTCAATGGTGCGATCGCTTCGGGATCCAGCGAATAAGGGATCGCGATAGCTCATGGCTATTCGACGGAAATGTCGGTGGCGACATAGCGAACGCCGTCGTAGTCTGCGGAGATCCGCAGATGCTGGCCCGGGTGCAATTGGCGCGTGATCTGCGCCGTCGGATCGAAGTGGATCTGATAGCTCTTGTCGTCGCGCGGATCGACGACCGTCATCGCGCCAGAAGCAGTGTCGAGCGAAGACAGAACTCCACTGAAGATAAAGGATGCGCCCGGAGCCGCCATCACGGTGACCTCGGTCGCGACTCCCCGGCCCTTGTTATCGGAATCGAACTTGACCGCCACCAGCGATCCGGGGACGAGATCAGACGTGCCGGACTGCGTCGACGAAAAGGCCGATTGCCCGACACGCTTGAACGATGTGTTGGCCGACACGCGCACGCGGAAGGGCTGGCCGCCAGGCGCCGGAGCAAGAACGAGCACGCTGTTGCCCGCGTCGTAGTTGACCACCCTGCCCTGGTAATCGCCCTGCGGCTGGCTTGTGAGAATGTGCACGCTGAGAGCGAAGACGTCCGGACCATCGAGCGTGGTCTGCACCGACGCGTGCGCCGACGCCGCGAGGTCGCGCAATGGAATGCGCTTGCCATCACGAAACACCTGCGTCCGCTCGTCGAACAGGATCTTCAGCGGCTTCTCACCATAGATGTCAAGCGTGAGCTGGTCGCGCACGGGATCAACGCTCCGAATGCCTCCGCCGAGGATGGTGCTCTTCCCTCGTGGCAGCGGCGGCACATCCTGAGATTTTGCCGCCCCGGCATCGGACTTGATCGAGGACGGCGGATCGACCACCGCTCCGAATTGCGCGCGCGCAATCACACCTTGGGTCAGCGCGAAACCGCCAAGCATCGCCATTGCAAGTAGTCTTTCCATGTCAGAAATGCACCTTGATCCTGAGGGAATCGTTAGACATTTAGTTGGATGATCGGCGGCAGAAGGCGGTGGCCTGCGAAGGTTTTGGATCCGGGTGGAGGAGCAACACCCACGGGGAGGGCGCATCTAACTTATCGTGCCCACCTATCCTGACTTCCTTCTGGGCTTCGGAGTGAAAAGGACTTAGAGGACTATGCCAAAGGCTTCCTATACACTGGGCGCGATTGCCGTACTTCTGATCGCGTGCGCCTGCCAATATGGCTGGTCTCGCGACGGCGAGCGGATCCTCATTCCGCGGCGGTCGCACCTGAGCCCCGTGCAGAAACTCAATCGCGAGGGCGTTGAAGCAATCAAGAAGCGCGAGTATGACAAGGCGGAGCACCTCTTCTACAAGGCGTATCTGTACGACCCCGCCGATCCCTTTACGCTGAACAACCTCGGCTATGTATCGGAACTCAATGGCCGGCTGGACGACGCAAAGAAGTTCTACGATCTTGCCGCGGAACAGGGTAGCGACGCCAACATCGATGTGAGCAATGCGAAGCACCTTCAGGGGCAGCCGATGAAGGCCGCGCTGGTGGAATTGCAGGATGCGACGATGCGCGTGAACCGCATGAACCTCGATGCGATGCGCCTGCTCAGCCAGGACCGCGACTTCGAGGCGATCGCGCTGCTTCGCCAAGCCCTGCAACTCGATCCGCGCAATGCATTCACGCTCAATAATCTCGGCGTAGCGAACGAGAAGGTGTCAGACCTGGACAGCGCCCTGAGGTACTACGAGCAGGCGGCAGAGACAGGCTCAAACGAGCCCGCCGTAATCACGCAGGATCGCGCGTGGCGCGGAAAGTCAGTGAGCAAGATGGCCGAGGCGAGCGCACGCCGCCTGCAAAAGAGGATGGAGTCGAGCGACCCGGCCGAGGCCAAGGCGATCATGTACACACTTCGCGGAGTGTGGGCGGAGAACCAGAACGATTGGAACGCCGCCCGCGAGGACTTCGTTCACGCGTACGCGCTCGACTCGACCAGCGCATTCACGCTGAACAATCGCGGCTTTATTGCGGAGCGTGAGGGCGATCTCGAGACCGCAGAGTTCTTCTATGGAAAGGCGCGCCGCGCCGACGATGCCAGCGCCAGGGTCGGGATGGCCACGCGGCTCTACGCGCACGGACAGGCGTTAGGCGCTGTGGCGAACGACAGCAACGATAAGGTCGACAACGCGCTCGAAGCCTACAGCCGCGAGCGCCGCCAGCCAAGCGCTCCGGTCGAGCTCGTTCCGCGCGGGCCGGGCGCGACACAGCAGGATCAGAATCCTTCACCCAATAGTCAGCAAACCCAGGACGATCAACGGCCCCAATAGAACATAAAGGGATATTTCGAAATGAGCAGCGCAGCGCAGATCCCCACTTGTAAGTCGATGACGCTTCTTTCGCGCCTCCTTCTTCTGCCCAGAGTGGAAGAGAGAACCTCGTTAGTCATGGAAGCGCTGAATAGCGATGTGGCAAGGCTGTCGCGCGGCGATTTCGACGACCTGGCCGCGCTGGCCAATCTCAACCACGTTGTCATGCGCGCCATGAATGTGCTGCTCGGAATGTCCCGCGAAACGCGTGATACAGAGCGAGCCGCGTGGGTCCTGAACGCCCTGGCGGCCGAGCAGGCGCGCATCCATAACGCTCTCACGTACCTGGACCAGATTTGCCGCGTCTTCGAGCAGGAGGGATTTGGTGTCACGGTGATCAAGTCTCTGGACCACTGGCCCGACCTGGGCAGCGATCTTGATCTCTATACCAACGCCGCTCCGGAAGACGTCATCCACGTAATGACGAGGCGTTTTGGCGCCCAAACCGAGGCGCGGAGTTGGGGCGACAGGCTGGCGTGCAAGTGGAACTTCAAGATTCCCGGCCTTCCTGAGTCTGTGGAGGTGCACGTTGGGCGGCTCGGCCAGACCGGCGAGCAGGTTTCGATCGCTTCGTCGCTTTTGCGCCGCACGCGTCTGTTAGAGGTGGGGGGTCACATGTTTCGCGTGACCTCAAAAACGGACCGACTGCTGCTTTCGACGTTGCAGCGCATGTACCGCCACTTCTATTTCCGCCTGTGCGACATCGTGGACAGCGCCGGGATGGTTGAAAATGACGGGCTGGACTGGAACGACCTGCATGCAGCATCGCGCCAGGCGGAGATATGGGAAGGAGTTTCCACTTACCTGGTGATTGTTTCGGATTACGTGATGAAATACCGCGGATACGGCGTCGAGTTACCCAGCCTCGTGACAGCGACGGCCAGGTTCGGAGGAGAGTCGGTCTACTACGGCCGCGGATTCCTCCGGGTACCCATCATGCCGCAGTCCGCAAGGCTTTACGGTACGCAACTTGCCGGTGTGCTCAAGAAGCGGGAGTTGCATGCCGGGGCACGGCTCAGCCTTCTGCCCTGGCTCGCAACCGCCGCGGCCGTCGGCCAGAAGATTACAGGAAGCGACAAGGGGATATGGTAAGTAGAACTTCTTCGAAACATGCATGCCGCAATCTGAAGATACGTGAGATTTATGGTCACTCAGAGTCAGAGTTTTCTTAACGAGAGGGGGAAGCGGGGGAGCTCGCAAACAAGACTATGAGCAATCGTGCATTAGTAAATCCCAAGCCTGTTGAACGCGGCCGACTGACGATCGAGAGTCTGAACAGGCAGCCGCACGTACCCGTTGCTTATAACCGGTCCAGCCTGGCGGTGGAACTGGACTCCTCGTTCGTTGAGGAACTCAAGCCGTTGCCGCGGCTGGTGCCCATGCCGGCGGGCCACGCGGCGGCATTTGCCGGGGTGCCCACGTTCATGGCGCTCGACAGGGCGACGCAGCGCAAGGATCCTGCGGCGAAGGCGCTCTCAGGCGTGATTCACGTCGTTGCAATCGCGGCGATCCTCTGGCTCGGGTTCAAGGCACACAATGCAGTGGTTGCGGAGCAGGTTGTGACTCCTGTGAGCATCACGCTTTACGCGCCGCCCCCGCCGCCAAAGGTCCTTCCCGTCGCACCCAAAATGGGCGGGGGCGGAGGCGGAGGCGCACACCAGATCATCGAGCCGACTCGCGGCAATCCGCCCAAGGTCGTGGTTCCGAAAATGGTGGTGACGGCACCGCAGATTCTGAAGATCGATCATCCGAAGCTGGCAGCAGAGCCGACTGAGATTGTGAAGATGCCGGACAATCCGAATCTTCCCAACCTGGGTGTTTCGAATTCACCGCAGGTCGCACTGGCTTCGCAGGGGAGCGGCAGCGGCAGCGGGTTTGGATCCGGTCTCGGGGGTGGTCTCGGCATGGGTCGCGGCGTGGGCGCGGGGCCGGGTAGCGGCGGCGGGTACGGCGGCGGCGTGATGAGCGTCGGCGGCGGGGTGAGCGCGCCGGTCGTGGTCCACTCGGTTCAGCCGGAGTTCACCGAAGAGGCTCGCCAGGCTAACTTCGAGGGCAGCGTTGCCATCCAGCTCATTGTCGATCAGCAGGGAAATCCGCAGGGCATTCACATCACTCGCCACGCCGGCATGGGAATGGATGAGAAGGCGATCGCGGCCGTCCGTCAGTACAAATTCAGGCCCGCCATGTTCCAGGGCCATCCGGTCGCGGTTCAGATCATCATCGACGTGGCCTTCCATCTGCACTGAGCCTTGGTACTCTCTCATCTGAGGAGCCGTTCGCGGCTCCTCTTCTTTTTGATCCGCTAAAAAGACCTGCAAGATTGGTGAAGAGTGGGGATTTGGGGAAGATTAGTGGCGCTTAGCGCACACTCGGAAATTGAGACAAGTTATTTATTATCAGTTGATTAACCGTTTGCGCCTTTTTGTCTCTCACATTCTAAAGGGGTTACAGAATAGGTGGGGGGAGGGGGTGGGGGGTAGACCTTCTCCCGGTCGAAAGTGTCGAGTCTTCCGGCTTGATTATGCGGCAGTCCGGAGCTGCCCTGACCAGCTTTTGTAGTAAGTTTCGTACACATTTGTAGTAATTTTCATACACATATGTAGTAAGCTCATCCCCTCTTCCGGCCGTTTGCGGAAGCGGAGCCTGGGGGAGGCCCGGGGTCCAGAGTTACTGTGCAAAAAATCAGGCGTTGTGTACGCCTCGCCCCTGAAAAGCGAATGCCCGCGTGTGGCGGGCATCAGGGTGAATTTTTCTACCCTTTTTTAAGTTTATCAGGGCCGAAAAGTGGATCGGCCACTCTCCAGGGAAATTTTTCATCGGATAACCTTATGACATAAAGCCAGTTGCTCCTGGTTCGCCTTTTCTTCCCTACTTGACAGGCTTTTTTCGACGGAGATTTCCACAGGGAGTTGCGCAGGGGGCCATTGTTTCAAGGCTTCTGCGCCGGACACGGCTCCACGAGAGGCGGCCTGGATACGGAAGAGCAGGTGCGCCGGATCAAATGCCTCAGATGAATGACCTTCGGCGGCTGAAGCAGAGTCCCTCCGCAATTCTGGAAGCCGTTGAATTATCCGCGGAACTGCCTGGATTGGTTCCGGGGAGGCGGGCGATAAGGCTACTTCTTCCCTGCCCTGGTCCGGTCCGGCAATGTGAGCCCCAGTAATTGCACCGGATCGAGCCATGCCCCGTTCCATCGCACACCCATGTGAAAATGCGGCCCGGTTACGCGGCCCGTGGCACCTGAGAGGCCGATGAGCCCGCCCTTGCGCAGATGCTCTCCGGGATGAACGTTCATCTTTGAAAGGTGCATGTAGACCGTGAACAGCCTGTCGCCGTGGTCGACGATCACGCAGTTGCCCTCGTAGTAGAGATCGCGCGCGAGCAGCACGACGCCCGAGTTCGAAACGTGCACCGGGCTCCCTTCCTTCACGGGAAAGTCGGTGCCGGTGTGGCGGCTGGTCTTCTCCTCATTGAGCAGGCGGGTTTCGCCAAAGCTTGGCGTGCTCTCTGCTGCCACGGGCTTGATGAAGTTCCCCGACCAGAGCGGCCGGCGGACATCCTGCGCGTAGGCATGCTTCTTCAGCACCTCATCGCGCTCGATCACCTTTTGCTCTTCGGCGTTCGGCTGCACGTATTGCTCGGCGACGTTGGCGGTTCCGGTGCCGAAGTTCGCAGCGCCGACGGCGATGCTCTCCGCCGCATGCGCCGTGTGCCCGCCTGCCATGACGGCCGTGATGCGCAGTTCATGGTCGCCGGCCTGCGTCTCAAGGTCTGCGCCGGCCAGGGCATACCACACGTGCGGCTTGTCGGATTTGAAGAAGGTGACCTGCTTCCCGATCCAGGTTGCGGTGACGCGCGCGGCCGGACCGCTGAGCTCAAGCGTGAAGAAGGCGGGCGATCCCTGCTGGATCTGGTTTGGCTGCCAGAAGAGATTCTTCACTTCGGGCGAACCCGTCAGCGCCGATGCCGGGGCCTGGGCAAATGCGGCGGTGATTGGCAACGCTGGTATGGAAAGCAGAACAAGAAGGGGTGCGACCAAGCGCAGGATCGAAGGACGGAAACGTCTCATGGCTCATCCGGACGGAGGGACCGTCGTTACGGTTGGATGCGAATGAACGGGAAGGCGGCGGCCATGGCGAAATCCGGGTGAAATCGCTGAATAATCCGGGCCGGCGGCGACACTCCCGGAAACGCCGATTATTCGATGAGCGACTCGGCGATGACGCGCTCATTGAGATTCCTGAGAATAGTTGGAAGTGTCCAGTTTGGGACCACGCGGAACCTGGGTACTCGGGTACCGGGGTAAGTCGCCTCAAGCCAGACAGTTCTTGACACTCCGGCGAACGTCTGCCTAGACTGGCTTCGCATCTTCCCCTTTTTGCCCTGGTCTGTACGTTTCATTCTCGGGGATGAAGTATCCCGGCCCCCATTAGGGACTATCGAACGAAGTTTCCCCGCAGACCCGCAGGTCTTGAAGAGGTCTGATGCGGGTTGGCGCCCCCGCGGATGTTGCCGGAGGGCAGCTTTGAATTTCAGCTATCGAGCCGAAAGGCCGATGCGTTGCCCTGGAGAAAAAATGCGTGAATCAGCAAGTTTCTGCCTTCGGTTCTCTCGCCTCCAACCGCTCTGCCTGTTGCTCGTCTGCGCCGCTTGCCTTGCGCCGGAGCTGATGGGCCAGGCGCCTCTCTCTATCATCAACACCCCAAGCACGATCGGCAGCGGCATGAGTTCCCCGCAGGCCGTCGCGGTGGATGGCAGCGGGAACGTCTACATCGTCGATGCAGGCAATTCTCGAGTGCTGAAGGAAACACTCAGCGGCGGAAGCTACACGCAAAGCACAATCGTCGATGCCAGCAGCGGTTACTCCGGCGGATTCGGCGTGGCAGTGGACGGCAGCGGCAACGTATACCTCAGCGACAACCAGAACCACAGAGTGCTGAAGGAGACTCCAGGCGGCGGCGGTTACACGCAGAGCGTGGTGGCGAGCAGCACCGGCATGAGCCCTTTGGGCGTGGCCGTGGACAACAGCGGCAACGTCTATGTCGCCGATAGCACATCCGAGAACGTGTTGTTGGAAGTCCCTGCCAGCGGCGGCGGCTACCAGCAATCCGCACTCCCTCACCCGAACGGCGGTAATCCCTTTGGCGTAACCCTGGACGCCAGCGGCAACATCTACGTGTCGGACATAGCGCACAACTCCGTGTGGAAGGAATCGGCCATCAGCGCGTCCAACTTTACGATGAACACAATCATCACGGTCGTGATTCATCCCGAAGGCCTGGCAGTGGATGGCCTCGGAAACGTTTATATCGCCGCTGAAGGAGCCAACCATGCGACGAAGGAGACGCTCAGCGGCGGCACGTACACGAAGAACGTCCTCCCCATCTCCCTGCTGAGCCCCTCCGGCGTGGCAATGGATCCAAGCGGCAAACTGTACATCGCCGATACGGGCAACAACCGTGTGGTAGAGCTGTACCCGGGCGCAACCGACTTCGGCGCTCTGCCGGTGGGGACAGCTTCCGCAACGGTCTCCTTCACCGTCACCTTCACTTCCACTTCGAGCATCAACCCTCCTGCCGTCCTCACCCAGGGCGCGGCCGGCCTCGACTTCACCGAGCCGACGATCAGTTCCTGCGACCCCGGTGCCAACCCCTACAGCGCCGGCGACACGTGTACCGTGGACGTGACGTTCAAGCCAGCGCAGCCCGGCATCCGCTCTGGCGCGGTGGTTTTGAGCGACGCCACCACCGGGAATCCGATTGCCACCGCCTACCTTCTGGGCACCGGTGTCGGTCCGCAGATCGGGTTCATCCCGCTGGGGGGCAATGCCATCCACGTTTCCGATGGCCATCTCAACGCGGTGGCTTTGGATGCCGCCGGCGACGTGTATTTCACCGACAACGTCAATGGCGTAGCGGGCGTGATGTACGCAGTGGGCAACGGCTACAGTGGGTCGGTTCTGATCGCAAGCGGCTTGACCAATCCCACGGGCGTGGCGGTGGATGGCGCCGGGAATGTGTACATCGCCGAAGGGACCGGCGGCAACGCATTAGTGACGGAGACGCTGAGCGGCGGCGCCTGGGTCCAGAGCGTCACAAGTCTCGGCGGCCCAGTGTGGGGTGTAGCGGTGGATGGCAGCGGCAATGTCTATGTCGCCCTGGACCATGCCGTGGAGAAGGGGACGACCAGCAACATGAGCACCACCATCGCCAGCGGATTCAGTTCGCTGCGAGGCATTGCGGTGGATGGCAGCGGAAACGTCTTTGTCACCGATAACGGATCCGCCAGCTTGTACAAGGAAACCCTTGGCAGCAACGGCGGCTACACCCAGAGCCAAATTACAAGCGGACCCGGCCCCTTCGCTTCCCCCATGGGCGTGGCCCTGGGTGTCCACGGGGATATCTACGTCGCCGATAGTATCGGCCTGATATTCGAGGGGCAGCTTGTCGGCGGCAATTATGAATGGTTCATATTCGATGAGGGGAAAAATCCCACAAGCATAACGCTGGATAGCCGCGGAAACGTCTATTTCTGCGACTCCGACATCATCATCGCGGTGAATCTCGCCACCCCGCCTCCGCTGGTGTTCGACCCGTCGGCCATCGGCACGCAAAGCAATGAGAGCCCGAGGGCGGTCGTGGTGAACAATACCGGCAATGCTGACCTGGTGTTCTCCGCACCCGCACTCTCGGGAGCGGCCTTTGCGCTCGATGACGGGTCGACCAACTGCTACTCGCTCAGTCCCTCCAGTCCGGCGACGGGGCCGGTGCCACCCGGCGGCGTTTGCGGCTTTGGAATTGACTTCACCCCGACCGTGCTCGACCTCAACTCCGGCACCCTCACGCTCAATGACAATGCAAGCGACGCGCAACAAACGATCAGTTTGAGCGGCACCGGCAGCGGGGTTGCGCCTTCAATCTCAGCGGGGGGAAACCCGTTGAACCAGACCTTGAATGCCGGGCAGCTGGCGACGTTCACGGCGACCGCAACCGGCAATCCCACGCCGACGGTGCAGTGGCAGGTGAGCACCGGCGGCGGACCGTTCACCAATGTGCCGGGTGCAGGTTCCACCACACTCAGCTTTACAGCGACTGCAGCAATGAACGGGAATCAGTATCAGGCCGTGTTTACCAATAGTGCCGGCTCGGCCACGACCAGCGCGGCTACGCTCACCGTGCAGTCTGCGCCGTCGATCAGAGGGACGGGGAACCCGGCCAGCCTTACCGTGAATGCCGGGCAGACGGCGATGTTCACGGCGGCCGCATCCGGCGTTCCCACGCCGACGGTGCAGTGGCAGGTGAGCACCGGCGGTGGACCATTCACCAACGTGCCGGGTGGGTCATCCAACACGCTCAGCTTTACGACGACCGCCGCAATGAACGGCAATCAGTACCAGGCCGTGTTTACCAATGCTGTCGGCTCGGCCACGACCAGCGCGGCTACGCTCACCGTGCAGTCTGCGCCGTCGATCACAGGGACGGGGAACCCGGCCAGCCTTACCGTGAATGCCGGGCAGACGGCGATGTTCACGGCGGCCGCATCCGGCATTCCCACGCCGACGGTGCAGTGGCAGGTGAGCGCCGGCGGCGGACCGTTCACTAACGTGCCGGGTGGGTCATCCAACACGCTCAGCTTTACGGCGACTTCCGCAATGAACGGCAACCAGTATCAGGCCGTGTTTACCAATAGTGTCGGCTCGGCCGCCACCACCGCGGCAACGCTCACCGTGCAGTCTCCGCCCTCGATCACAGCAACTGGGAACCCGTCGAACGTGACTGTCCCAGCCGGGCAGACGGCGATGTTCACCGCTGCTGCAAACGGCATTCCCACGCCGACGGTGCAGTGGCAGGTGAGTACGAACGGCGGACCGTTCACCAACGTGCCGGGTGGGTCATTCACCACGCTCAGCTTTAACGCCAACGACGGCCTGACCGGCAACCAGTACCGGGCAGTCTTCACCAACTTGGCGGGCTCGGCAACAACAACCGCCGCCACGCTCACGGTGCAGGACTTCACGATAACGGCCACGCCGCCGTCGCAGATTATTCCCTCGGGACATCAGGCGGAATACATCATCAGCCTCGCATCGCTGCGAGGCCTGGCCGGGAGCGTTGCGCTCTCCTGCTCCGGCGGACCGCCAAACTCCACCTGCTCCATCAACCCGGGCGCGGCAGATGTGAACGGTGCGGCCACCGCCGCCCTGACTCTGCTGCCGCCGATGGATGTGAACCACGGCACTTTCACCCTCACGTTCACCGGCACGCTCGATGGAATCGTGCATTCGGCCAACGTAAGCCTGACGGTCAAGTGACCCAATCCTCGCCTGGCGCGGTTCGCCGCGCCAGGCGAGGTTGCGAACGGCCCTGCCGAAGGGCCCGATGTCTGGAGCTCAACTGTCTATTTCAGGGCAAACCGCTCATTGACGAGGCGATTTCCTGTTGGAGCGCTCGGTTGAACCGCCGGAAGCGCGGATAGCAGGCGGACGCCTTGCTGGATATCGTGGAGGAATCGCGAAAAGAGAACCCGGCAGCTATGGGTTGGTTCGCTCGGCCGTCATGCTGTTGCGCTGGCCGGATTTGGCGTAGTACCCGCGGCGGGTTCTGACGATCAGCTTGGCGCGGCCGGCGACCGCCTCAACGTGGACCGTTCGATATCCGCCCAGGCTTGCGGAGCGCGTGGAATGGTAGCCGATGATGTACTGGTTCCGTATATCGCGCGCAACCTCGTCGGCGATCTTGTCCACTTCATCGAGCGACCGCGGGAAATAGGCGATTCCGCCGGTCTGAGCCGAGAGAGTCTCCAGATCGTCATGCGCCTTCTGGTACTCGCGCTGGTCGGTGTCATAAAGGAGACCGATGGTATACACGACCGGGCCGCCGAGGCTCTGCACGCGGCGGATCGCGTCCTGGAGGCCGAGGCGCGAGGCGTTGTCGGCGCCGTCGGTGATGATGAGCAGCACCTGGCGGGGCTGTTTGGCGTGGTGATTCAGCTCGTCTGCCGAGGCCGCCACTGCGTCGTACATCGCCGTCGCACCGCGCGCGTCAAAGTGACCGATGCCGCGCTGGAGGGCTACGCGGTCCATCGTGAACCCCTGGTCGAGATAGGCCTTTTCGTTGAAATTCACCACGAAGGCCGAGTCGCGGGAGTTCGATTCATCGAGCAGCTTCATGGCGGCCGCGTCCACGGCGCTGCGCTTGTCGAGCATGGAGCCGGAGCTGTCGATCAGGATGCCCATCGATACCGGAGCATCCTGATGCAGGAACGAGCTTGTGGTCTGCGGAGCTCCGTCCTCCCACACGCGGAACGAGGCGCGGGTCAGGTCCATCACCGGTTTGCCTTTGTCGTCCACTACGGTGCACGGCATCAGCACTTCGTCCACGTCTTCGTGCAGCGTGTACACGCCGTCAGAGCGCTTTTCGATCTTGCCGCTGGGTCCGGGTTGATTGCTGGCAGCTGTGGGGGGTTTCTCGTCCACGACAACGTCGGGCGTCGGGATCGGATCGCGATCGGTGTCGAGCGACGGCTGAATCTCGGGGCGCGTGGGGTTGTTCAACTCCTGGGGCGGGTTGGGCTGGGGTTGCACAGCCACCGGCCTTTGTGAAAACAGCGGGCACGTGCCGGCAACGAGGAGGATCATGGCGGCCACGACAGGTGGGGCGGCCAGGGCAGCCGGACGAAGAGAGCGGGGAATGCCAAAAATTCGCAGAAGCATAAGGATGGATCGCTAGTCCGTCAATGGATTGGATGCAAACCGCGCGCTCCGCGCTAGCCCGGGCCGTCATATCTGAGTTTTTGCGTCCGATTTCGGACACTCATCCCCGGCCATCGACTTCTTCCAGAGACCGGGCTCGTGTTTCCGGCAAGAGGAGCACACTCAGCACCATGATGGCGTAGGCAGCGCCGGAAAAAAGCGCGATTGCCGGGCCGAGTTTCATGCGGACGCTGAAGTAACCGACCAGCGTGGGGAAGAGCGCTCCGATGGCCCGGCCGAAGTTGTAGCTGAAGCCCTGTCCGGACCCGCGCAGGGCCGTCGGGAACAACTCGGTGAAGAAGCTGCCCATGGGGCTGAACGAGCCTGAAGGAAAGAATCCAAGAGGGAACCCGAGGATCAGGGTGGCTGCATTGCCGAGAGGCATAACGGTGTAGAGCGTGATGGCGACGAACGACCCTGCTGCAAACACAATCAGTGTGCCCTTGCGGCCGATGCGATCAGTCAGGTGCGCACTGGTGATGTAGCCCGCGAATGAACCGGCAATGACGACGAGCAGATACGCGCCTGTGGAGATGACGGAGAGGCCATGAGCATTCAGGTAGAGCGGCAGGAATGTGTTCACGGCGTAGTAACCACCCTGCGCTCCGAGCGCGACCAGCGATGCCAGCAACGTTGTGCGCAGCAGGCCGCGGGAAAAGATGCGCATGAAGTTGGCTGGAGGCTCGATGCGCCTGCGTTCGAATACTTCGGACTCGGGCACGTGCCGTTGGATCCAGACGGCGAGGACCGCGGGAAGAATGCCGACAAGAAACATGGCCCGCCACGCGTATTGCTCGGGCAGAAGCTTGAAGAAGAGTGTGTAGAAGACTGCTGCGATGCCCCATCCGATGGCCCATCCTGCCTGCGTGGTGCCGACGGCGCGGCCGCGGAATTCGCGGCGGATACGCTCGCCGATGAGCACTGAGCCCACGGCCCACTCGCCGCCGAAGCCGAGGCCCTGGAGCCCGCGGACTATGAGCAGCTGCGAGAAGCTTTGCGTGAATCCGCTCAGGAATGTGAAGACGGCGAACCAGACGATTGTCCATTGCAGAATGCGCACGCGGCCCCAGCGGTCGGCAGCGAGGCCGGCGATCCAGCCGCCAAGAGATGAGAGCAGCAGAGCCGAGGTTCCGAGCCAGCCCGCCTGCGCCGTGGTGATGTGCCACAGCGAGATGAGCGCGGGCAGCACGAACGAGTAGACCATAACGTCCATGCCGTCCAGCATCCAGCCTGAAAATGTGGCGACGAGCGTTGCGCTCTCGCGCGCATCGAGTTGGGTGAGCCAAAAGCGGCGCTCTGACATGTGAATGAAGAATAGCGTGGCTGTTCGACGGCTTCCAGAGATCAGTTCCCTGCTCTCGATCGGTTCCCCGACCCGCCCCAGCCGCCGCCGCCAGGAGTCTCAATGCGGATGACGTCGCCTGCGTCGGCGTAGAGCGTGCACTTGCCTCGCAGCTCGGTCGTTTGGCCGGCGGACTGATTGAGTTCTGCGCGGCCTGTCGCGCCAGCCTCTCCGCCGGACAGGCCGTAGGGCGCGAACTTCCGCCGGTCAGAAAGCAGCGTGACCTGCGACGGAACGAGCAACTCGATCTCGCGGACCAGGCCGTCGCCGCCGCGGAATTCTCCCTGACCGCCGGAGTGTTTGCGATACGCATATCGCCGAACGCGGAATGGGTAGGCGTACTCCAGCGCTTCAATGGGCGTGTTGAGTGAATTTGTCATGTGGCAATGCACGCCGTCGATGCCATCGCTTCCGGGCCGCGCGCCCATGCCACCGGCGATGGTCTCGTAATAGGCGAACGGAGCGCCGGTTCGCGGGTCAATGCCTCCGATGGTCAGATTGTTCATGGTTCCGTAGCTCGCAGCAGGAATGCGATGTGGGGCGGCCTGGGCGAGCGCGCGCAGCAGGACATCCGTGATGCGCTGGCTGCACTCCACGTTTCCGCCTGCGACGGCAGCGGGCGGCACTGCGTTGACGATCGTTCCGGGAGGGGCCGCGATCCGGATTGGATTCATCAGCCCGGCGGTCGCGGGCGCATCTTCAGCCAGCAGACAGCGCATCACGTAGAAGCACGCCGAGCAGGTGATGGGATAGACGGCATTGATGCTGCCGCGAACCCGCGGAGACGAGCCCTCGAAGTCGATCACTGCTGAGCCATTGTCGGGATCGATCGTAATCGCGACGGCGATACGGATTGGGTCATCGGAAACGCCGTCATCGTCGAGGAAATCTTCGGCGCGAAATGTGCCCGCAGGCATGGTGCGCAATTCGGCCCGCATCAGGCGCTCGGAGTAGGCGATCAGTTCCCCGATGAGATGCTTCATCTTCTCGAGCCCGTACTTTGCAACCATCTCGAGGACGCGCCGCTCTCCCACGCGGCAGGCGCCAATCTGTGCGGCGAGGTCGCCTTCGCGCTCTTCGGGTGTGCGTACGTTTGCCAACAGCAACGAGAGGATTCCGGGGTCCATCACGCCGCGACGCATCAGCAGCACGGGTGGAATTCGAATGCCCTCCTGGTAAATCTCGTGCGCGGGGCCCATGGAACCTGCGTACATGCCTCCGACATCCGCGTGATGCGCGCGGGAGGCGGCATAGAACGCGGGGCGCGGGCTGCCGGCGACAAATATGGGCAGGACCAGCGTGATGTCCGGCAGGTGGGTGCCACCCGCATATGGATCGTTGAGGATGGCGATGTCGCCTTCCTCCATCTGCAACCGTTCCACCGCGGCCCGAACGGACATCGGCATTGCGCCGAGATGGACCGGCATGTGGTCGCCCATCGCGACCACTCGCTGGGCAGCGTCGAACAGCGCGCAGGAGTAGTCGCGACGCTCCTTGATGTTGGGAGAGATGGCGGTGCGGCGCAATGCGGCGCCCATCTCTTCGGCGATGGAGTGCATGCTGCTCTGAAAGACGGCGAGTTCGATCGGGTTGGCCGGGGCAGCGTTCATCAATGCACCTAGATTACGAGATTGCGATGACGAGATTGCGCAGCTCGTCCACGCGAAGAACATCGCCGGGAGGAAGGACCGTTGCGGAGCTGTATTCGCTTATGATGGCCGGCCCGGCGAAGGTGTCGCCGGGGACGAGCCGATCCCGGCTGTACACACGCGTTGTCTGTGGCGTTCCGTCGAAGTACGCGGAGCGCGTCGCGATCAGGGCGTGACTGCCGTCGCCCTCGTGCAACGGCTCGCGGGCCTGCTCGAAGGGTTCAGCCGGAGCCACTATGCGCACGCGGACATTCACGATCTCGATAGGCCGAGCCTCGTTCTCGAAGCCGTAGCGACGGTGGTGCAGTGCGTGAAATTCCGCGGCCATTGCCTGGCCGAACGGGATGTTCAATTCGTAGCCCTGGCCTTTGTAACGCAGGTCAACAGACCGATGGCAGATGCCTTCAAGGTTCTCGCGCTGGAAGCCCTCTGTTGCTGTTGCCTCCATTTCGGCAAACGCATCTTCGACCGATGCATCGATTGGCAGCATCACGGTGCGGGAATATTCGCGCATCGTTTCGGCAAGAAGGATGCCGACTGCCGAAAGCGCGCCGGGAAGTGAGGGAATGAGCACGCGCGGCACGCTCAGCGCATGGGCCAGGTTGCACGCATGCACCGGACCTCCGCCGCCGAATGCGACCAGGGTGAAATCGCGTGGATCAAATCCGCGCTCGATGGAGATGACGCGGATCGCCCTGGCCATTGAAGTTTCGATCACGCGAAGGATGCCCGCCGCGAACTCTTCTACAGTTGCCAGAGGACCTTTGGCCTGCTCCATAAAGTGCCGCGTGCGCTCGACGTCCAGCGTGACCGAGCCGCCGAGGAAGCTTTCGGTTTCGAGCCGGCCGAGGATGAGGTTCGCGTCAGTGACGGTGGGCAGCTCGCCGCGGCCGAAGCAGATTGGGCCGGGCACCGCTCCCGCCGACTCCGGCCCGACGCGCAACATGCCTGCTGCGTCAAAGCGGGCAATGGATCCGCCACCGGCACCCGCGGTGTGGATGTCGAGCATGGGCACGCTGAGAGGAATGCCTGCGACGGACGATTCATTGCTGATGCGCAGCCCGCCCGCCGCGGCGTCGACGAGACATACGTCGGTGGATGTGCCGCCCATGTCGAAGCCTATGATGCGGTCGAAGCCGGCGGCCGATGCGAGCTTGTATGCGCCGACCACGCCTCCCGCGGGGCCTGACAGAACTGTGCGCACCGGCTCGGCTGCCGCCACCCGCGCGGAGAGGATTCCGCCCGAAGACTGCATCACTTCAAGCCGCGCGCCTGGTGACTGCTTCTCGATGCTGTCGGCGAGGCTGGCCAGATAACTCCCCAGCTTCGGCGCGAGATAGGCATTTGCGACTACTGTAGACGCTCGCTCGTACTCGCGGAACTCGGGGAGGATCCTGTGAGAGACCGAAAGCGGCAGACCGAGTTTTTCGAGCGCCGCAGCCACTTCGCGCTCGTTCTGCGGGTTCGCGAATGAGAACAACAGCGAAACCGCGATCGCTTCGACTCCAGTTCTTCGAATCGCTTCGACAAGCTGGTCGAGACCGGGCGCTTGGGGCACTCGCAATCGTTCGCCTTCGGCGGTGGTGCGCTCGTCCACGCCGAACCGGCATTCGGCGGGAACGAGGCATGCAGGCGCCGGCTGAAACCAGTCGTAGAGTCGGGCGCGCGCCTGGCGGCCAATTGCAATTGTGTCCTCAAAACCCTTGGTGGTAACGAATGCAATGCGCGCGCCTTTGCGCTCGAGCATCGCATTCGTGCCAACCGTTGTGCCGTGCCTTACAACGACCTCTGCGGGCGCCCCCATTTGCCGCAGCCCTTCGAGCACTGCCTGACCCGGATCATGAGGCGTGGAAAACACTTTCAACGCGATCAGTTTTCCGCTGAGGAGCGTCACGCAATCGGTGAATGTGCCGCCGGTATCGATGGCCACGCGGAGCTGTCTTCGCGATGAAGGATTGGCGTCTGTGGGTAGCGTGTCGTCCTGCATGCGTAGCGCACTCTTCGCGATGTCCGCGTGCTGACGATTATTGCAGACTCGCGTCCGAGATCAGTGCGGCCGCAGATCCAGGCGCGTGCGCGCAGTCAAGTACAATCCGGCACATGGATGCGGGTGCGCACATTGAAGGACTGAATCGCCACTTCGGCATTAGCGGAATAGCTCAGGTGGTTGCGGGTAACGGCGGCCTTCCAAGGATTCGCATCGCGAGCGAGGCGTCGATTGCCGAGATCTCGCTCTATGGAGCGCAGGTGTTGAGCTGGCGGCCGGCCGGCGCCGGCGAGGTGCTGTTCGTCAGCGAGCGTTCGCATTGGGAGGAAGGCAAGGCCATTCGAGGCGGTATTCCGATCTGCTTCCCCTGGTTTCGCGATAAGGCTGATAATCCCGCTGCTCCCAAGCATGGCTTTGTGCGGACGCGCGAGTGGCGCCTCGATTCGATTCGCGCACTGGAGGACGGGGCAGTGACGCTCGTATGCGTGACCGGTAGCGACGAGGCCACGCGGGTCTGGTGGCCGCATGAATTTCTGCTCGTGTACCGCGTTACGGTTGGAAAGACCCTGCGGCTCGAACTGAGCGTCATGAACAAGGGAGGGACAGCCTTGCGCTTTGAAGAGGCCCTGCACACCTATTTCCGCGTCGGCGGAGTGCAGGAAGCGCGCATTCGCGGTCTTGATGGCGCCATATTTCTCGACAACACAGACGGGAATCTCCAGAAGGTACAACGCGGCGATCTGTCGATCGAAAAACAGACCGACAACGCGTACATTGAGACGCATGCGCCGGTTGATGTAATTGACGCCACGCTCAAGCGACGACTTCGAACCGAGAAACAGAACTCTTCTACTACCGTGGTCTGGAATCCGTGGCGGGATGGCGCGGCCGGGCTCTCCGACTTTGGCAGTGACGAGTGGCAGCAGATGACCTGCGTTGAGGCGAGCAACGTGCTGTCCTCGTCGGTTTCGCTTGCTGCCGGCGAAGAGCACACACTTCGTGCCGTGATTTCTGTTGCCTCGGAATGATTCGCCAGTTGTTCAGCGAATTGCGAAGCGGGCGGGCTTCAGCAGTGCGCTCCCTGGCTGGGATTCGGGAACGTGTCGACGTTGTCGGCATCTCTTTTTTCGAGGCACGCGAAGTCCTTTTCGACGGCCAGTTCCAGGCATGCCGATCCGTCCCGCGCCGTGCCATACATTCCCACTTCGGCGCCGTCCGACCAGGTGCGTGCCGCCCGCGTGCCAACGACAACGGTAACTTTGCCGGTTTGGTAGCGAATCGATATTCCGTCGGCATTCGCTTCATGCTCGAGGGCGTAGGTGAGTTTTGCGTCCGCGGCCGCGCCGAAGTGAATTGTCTCTTCGATCTGCCCGGCCTCGAGGAGCCGAACCACTTCTGAAGGCGAAACGCGGAGACGAAGCGAGTCTCCCTTGATGCGAAGTTTCATTGAGCGCCGCCTCCTCGCCGCACCGATGCGAAATGCAAGCATCCCAGTCTCGATGCTACCGGACAGCCCGAATAGGCATCAATGGCGCGGCCGGATTGGTTCAAGGCCCAACGCGCTCTAAAGCGCGTCGTATGATGGGTTCCATGTTGCCTCGCCGCGCATTTACTTTCGCACTTATCACGGCGCTTTCCTGCTTCGTATCCGCGAGTTCGGCTCAGCATGCTCAGCCATCCGCGTTTGCCGGGTTTCATCAGCGCTTCGAGGCGGAAATGAAAGTCCACGGGATCGCAGGCGGCGCGTCGGCGATTGTCCAGGTTCACGTTCCGGCTACCGAGTTCTTTTATGGAGAAGCGCGGCGGGATACGCATCAAGCCGTCGATTCGGGCACAGCATACAACTGGGCATCCATCACGAAGACCATGACCGCGATCGCCATCCTGCAGCTGCGCGACCGCGGCAGGCTATCCCTCGATGACCCCGCGGCCCGCTATATTCCGGAGCTGCGCCAGGTGCACGATGCCTACGGGTCCGTCGACGACATCACGATCCGCCACCTGCTGACGCACAGCGCGGGGTTCCGGAATCCGACCTGGCCCTGGGACTGCGACGACGCGAAGGACTGCGACTGGCAGCCCTTTGAGCCGACGCGCTGGGCGCAGGTCGCGGCCATGCTTCCTTACACGCACGTTGCATTCAAGCCGGGCACGCAATGGAGCTACTCCAACCTCGGCTACGTTTTTCTCGGGCAGATTATCGAGCGCATCAGCGGCGATGATTTCGAGGTCTACATTGACAAGAACATTCTGAAGCCGCTCGGAATGACGGAGAGCTATTTCGACCGTGCGCCCTACTTTCTCGAGAGCCATGTGTCGGGCAGTTATTTGCGCTCGGGAACGACGCTCAAGCCGCAGCCCTTCGACTTCGATACCGGCATTACGACCTCCAACAGCGGCCTGAAAGCGCCAATTACCGACATGGAGAAGTATGCGCGTTTCTTGATTGGCGATGCGGGCAATCCGGTGTACGAAGTGGTGCTCAAGCGTAGTTCGCTTGAAGAGGCATGGACGGGAGTGTTGCCAGCCACTGAACCGGGGCAGGTTCCCACGGCGTACACCGCCGGCCCCAATGGCGCGCCGCCGATGATGGGCCTCGGCTTCTTTGTTGCGAAAGGCGACGGTCATCGATCCATCTATCACGATGGCGACCAGGGAGGATTCTCCTCCGAGCTTTTTATCGCGCCGGATCGCGGCGCCGCATTGATTCTGGCCGTGAACACCACGGACACGGGCGCTCCGGCTTCCGATGCCACTCACGCAGTTTCGAACACCGAGCCCGATCCGCGCACGGACTTGCGCACCGTGCTTCGGCAGGAGTTTATTAACCGCGTCTCACCCCAATTCAGCGCCTCCGGATCGGAAGCTGCAAGACAGTAGAATGATGTCTGCGCCGAGGCCCGGCACCTTGGGGAGAAACATGTCTGTTATGACTTGTCTCAAGCGATCGATTCGATGACAGTTTTGGTCTTTACGCTCGTGGTCTGGGCCGTCTCGACGCTGGCAGGATTCCTGGGCTCGCTGACCGGTCTCGGCGGCGGCGTGATTATCATCCCTGTGCTGTCGCTGGCGCTCGGTGTCGACATCAAGTACGCCATTGGGGCGTCGCTGGTTTCCGTCATCGCTACATCGTCCGGAGCTGCCGCGGCTTACGTCCGCGAGGGGTACTCCAACATCCGCATCGGCCTTTTCCTCGAGATCGCCACGACAATCGGCGCGGTCGTCGGAGCATTTCTCGCGGCGTACACGAGTACCCACATCATCGCCATTATCTTCGGGCTGGTGCTGATGCAGGCAGCGTGGCAGTCGGTGTTCAACGCGACGCCGGAGAACAGCCCGCCGATCGAGTCCGACGCTTGGGGGAAACGTCTACGCCTCGGCGGCGATTTCCCGGTGGATGGCCGCCGCCAGGAATACGGCGTGCGCAACGTGCGCACCGGCTTCAGCCTCATGTTCGGCGCAGGCACGCTTTCCGGCCTGCTCGGCATTGGCTCCGGCGCGGTGAAGGTGATTGCCATGGACCGGGCGATGAAGATTCCGTTCAAAGTGTCCACTACGACCAGCAACTTCATGATCGGCGTGACTGCCGCGGCCAGCGCCGGAGTCTACCTGAGCCGGGGGTATGTCGATCCGCGCGTGGCCATGCCGGTGATGCTCGGGGTTCTCGGCGGCGCATTTCTCGGAACCAAGGCCCTGGTGAACGCGCGCGTTCGCACTCTGCGCATCGTCTTCGCTGCCGTCATCGTGCTGCTCGCCATCGAAATGATCGTGAACGGCGTTACGGGAAAGGTGTAGGTCGCAATGAACGATCAACGGCTCGAGAGCATTATCGGCAACCTGCTGCGCGCCGGCGTGCTCATTTCCGCCGTCATCGTGCTCGCCGGCGGGGTGATGTACCTTGCGCAGAACGCTTCTGCCCAGGCCAGTTATCACGCGTTCGTGGACGAGCAGGCTAGCCTGCGCAGCGTGCAGGGCATCGTGCGCTCGGCGGCCCACTTCGACAGCCGCGGACTGATCCAGTTCGGGCTCCTGCTGTTGATCGCGACTCCGGTGGCACGGGTGATTATGGCTGTCGTCGGCTTCTATCTCGAACGCGACAGGATGTATGCGATCGTTAGCCTGATCGTGCTGGCGGTCCTGGTGTTCAGCCTGCTTCGTGCGACGTGAGTTCCGGGCTGCGATTCGTGGCATTCGGCTTCCCGATATGACCTGCCTGATATTGCTCCGAATGTAGGCCTGGCGCGAATTATCGCAGGCAGGCGGCGGCGATCAGGGTTGCGATGAAGACGAGCTGGAGGATGGTCCGGACGGGCAGGTTTGGAACGCGGCGGCCGGCGATGGTCAATTGTTCGCGCGCTGCCCGGATGTTGGCCGGGAACATGGCCACCAGAAGCACGGCGAGACAGATGGCCGCCGGCCGAGCGGTGACGGGCACGAGCAGGCCTATGGCGCCGAGGATCTCGAGGACTCCGGTGATGGTGACGAGCAGACCGGGGCGCGGAAATGCGGGGGGGACCATCCGGGCGAGGTCGGCGCGGCGCTTGCCCCAGTGGGCGGACGCAGTGAGAAAGAACATCACGGCCAGCGCGGCGCGCAGAACGAAGCTGGCGTCCTGAAAGATGGGCACGCCGGCCCGGCCCGCGAGCCAGAAGACCGCAATTGAAACCACCAGCACGATGAATGGCGCCATCGGACCTCCTTCACAAGCTTGCTCAATGATTTCGTCGCAGGATTGAGTTTCCCATTTCCGGCATTCAATTCCCATAACCGGTTGCGAGATTACGGAGGTTTGAGCTTGACGTGACTGGCATCACGTCTGCGGCGGCGCGGGCGTTCTTATGATTTGACGACGGCCGGGGTGCATACAGTGCGGTGGTTCACGCTGAACGCGCTCGAGGGCCGAGATGTTTTCTTCGAGGTGAATGATGCCGGTTGTTTCCTGGATGTGGGTGGCGTGGGGAGCGTTGTTTCTCGTATTTGTCGCTTTCAAACTTTATATCTCGAGGATGAGCCGCAATGAGGATGACCAGATCATCCTGCAGGACTCATTCGAGCATGTGCGCGCGGAGCAGGCGGCGCTGATGGCGCGGCTTGAGCGGACCAAGCCGGTCGGGAACGCGATTCTTGCCTTGTTCGGAGCCATGACGATCTTCGTAGTTGGCTATTACGTGATGGACGTGGTTCGCCAGTTCAAGTAGGCGGCCGGATTCCCGGGGCATTTTTCGGGTGGTACCAGGCGTCTGTTTTGCTGCGACCGGTGCGATTGAGGAAGCTTCCCTCAGCGGCTGAAGCCGGTGTCATTTCAGGGCACTTTGCGGCACGAGTGAACTCGTGCCCTTTCAAAACAGAACTGGTAATCGTGCCAGATGCGGTGAAGCGCCGTTGGTGGAATGATCGAGGTGCTCACAGCGAGGTGGACTATTACCCCTTCATCCGTATCATGTTCCCACGACCCCACCTCGCTGTGATGGAAGGACTTATCCCAGGTTCCACGGCGCGCATCCGGACCCGATTGAAGGGCGAGAACGCGCCGTCGCCATCTTCGGGCTGCGATTCCGGGTCCGACTGAACAGCGGAGGAGTTTAAATTCTATGGTCGCCGTCGAACGTGACTGCGCGCTCCCCGAGACGTTGCCTCTCAAAAAAGCTGCTCCGCAATCAAAGAGGTGGGGAATCATTCTGGCGGGAGGCGACGGGGAGCGGCTCCGCACCCTGACGCGGTTGATCAGCGGAGATGACCGGCCGAAGCAGTTCTGCCGCATGTTTGGGCCGGATACGCTGCTCGAGCAGGCAAAGGCGCGCGCGGCGCGGAGCATTTCCGCGGGGCAAACGGTGGTGGCTTTAACGTCCGCGCATGAGACTTATTTCGATCACCACCGCGATCCTTCGCGGAGGCTTCTTCAGCCATTTAACCGTGGCACCGCGCCGGCAATTATCCTGAGCCTTTTTCATATCGTGGAGCAGGACCCGGACGCGGTGGTAGCGGTGCTGCCGTCGGACCACTACTACTCCAATGAGGCGGCATTCACGGCTTCGCTCGAGTCGGCGTTCCACGCGGCGCAGCGGCATCCCGACTCGGTGATTATGCTGGGAGCGCGCCCGCAGGAGCCGGAAGTGGAATTCGGCTGGATACAGCTCGGGCCGGCGAGCGAGAAGAATCTATTTCGGGTGCGCGGATTTGAAGAGAAGCCGACGCGCGGCGCGGCTGAGGAATTGTTCAAGAATGGCGCGCTGTGGAACACGTTCGTGATGGCGGGGCGAGCGATCACTTTTCTTTGGATGTCGCTCGGGAGCGCGCCGGACCTGGTGGCCCAACTTGGAGATGCCGCGATTTCGCGCGATGAGGCTGGCGATCTGCACGTTCCGAGGGCGCTGTACTCAACGATTCCGACGGTTGACTTTTCACGCGAGGTGCTGGCGCCGAATGCGTTCAGGCTGCTGGCCATGGCGCTTGAGGGAGCGGAGTGGCACGACCTGGGGCGGGCGGACCGCGTGCTTTCCGTGTTGCAGTCGCGCAAAGGTCCGCAGCCGCAGTGGCTGCAGGCGTGGGAGACGAGGCGGGGCGCGAAACCAGATTCCTTACCGAAGTTCTGAGAATTATTGCGAGCCAGCCTGGGGTGGGCGCGAGCGGTGAGCGCGTGTGTGCCTAAGCTGGTGGGCGCGCCTGGTTGCGGGTTTGGGCTCGGGCGGCGGGAGCGGCGGCAGGCCGGCAACAGCGAGCAGAAGTTTGTTCGCGGCGTTAAAGAGATTCAGGTGCGAATCAATTGGACCGTCGGTGGCGGCGAGAAAGATGGCGGTGCGGCGGGCGTGGTTGATGGCGATGTATGTCTGAAAGCCCGCGCCGCCGCCGGTCTTCTGGATGATGTGCGATGGGGAGTCGATGGGGAGGATGTGGATCCAGCCGAGGCCGACGCCGGTTGGCTCGCCGGCGTGGTCGAGGCCGCGCTGGTTGAGGAGACTGGCGGGAAGAATGTAGACGGCCTGGGCGGATGGGTCCTGTGCAGGAATGGAGGGAGCATCGGCGCCGAGCAGATACTGGAGCCAGGCGGTCATATCGCGCGCGGTGGAGTAGAGGCCGGAGCTTCCGGCGGTGGCTTCGGTGACGGTGCAGGGGCGCTGGTCGTCGGCGCTGACGAGCAGGCGGCTGCACTGCACGGCATTCGGAAAATATGTTGTCTGCGTCATGTGGAGCGGGTTGAGGGTTCGCTCAGCAAGCAGGGCTGCGTATTGTTTGTGCGCGGCGGAGGCGAGGGCGTCGCTGAGGAAGTCGTAGGCGACGTTGGAGTAGAGGGCAGCTGCTCCGGGGACGGAGCGAAGGTGCTGATTGGGCAGCCAGCGCCAGCGGGTGCGGTAATCGGGGAATGTGAAATGCGGGGCTTCACGCGGAGCGCTGCCGAGCTCGCGCGGGAGGCCGGAGGTGTGCGTGGCGAGATCGGCGAGCGTGATGGGGCGCTCGCGCTTCGGCACGACGACGTGCGGCGGTGCGTAGCGCTGGAGTGGATCGTCGAGGCGGACGGTCTTGCCGGCGACGAGTTTGGCGAGCACGTCGTCGGTGAAGATCTTGGTGAGCGAGCAGAGGCGAACGAACGAGTCCTCTGTGGGGAGTTGATGGGAGTTGGGCGCGGTCTCGCCGTATCCGTGGAAGTAGACCTGGTTGTCGCGGAGGACGACGAGGACCATGCCTGTTGAGCCGGACTGGAGGAAGAGATCCTGGCCGAGGGCGTCTATCGATTGGGCGTCGGGGAGCGGGGCTTGGGGCGGCGCCTGCGAGAAGGCGGCGAGCGGGGTGAGAGCGACGAGAAACGCGAGCAGCGCGCGCGGGAGCTTTGCTGGGATCATTTTTCGGACCAGCTTTAAGCGTACAGAAAGCGCAGGATCGCTGCAGAGTTGTCAGCTTTCAGTGAAGACCCGTTGCGCGGGCCTGGGTGGTTTCCCACCCATTTCGCGATAAACCTGCCAAACGGATGGGGCACCCTCCCGTAGTGGTTGGGCCGGCGTTCCGAAGAGCCGTGGTGCGGGCTTTGGGTCATTGCGCGAGGGCGGAACGCTCTGAGAACTGGCGCTGGTAGAGCTCGGCGTAAATTCCCGGTTCGGCGACGAGGCTCGCGTGCGTGCCGCGCTGCACGATGGCTCCGCTTTGCACGACGAGGATTTCGTCGGCCTTGAGAACCGTGGAGAGGCGGTGCGCGATGACGATCGAGGTGCGGCCGGCGAGGGCGGTTTCGAGTGCGCGCTGAATGGCGGCTTCGGATTCGGAATCGAGATGCGCGGTGGCCTCGTCGAGGATGACGATGTCGGGGGCCTTGAGAAGCAGGCGCGCGATGGCGATGCGCTGCTTTTCGCCGCCGGAGAAGCGATAGCCGCGCTCGCCGACGAGGGTTTCTAGTTTGTCGGGCAGGGATTCGACGAGATTGAGTATTTGAGCGTCGCGGAGGGCGTTGCGGATTTCGTCGTCGGTGGCGGCGGGGCGGGCGTAGAGCAGGTTGGCGCGGATGGTGTCGTGGAAGAGGTGCGCGTCCTGCGTGACGACGCCGATGCGGTCGTTGAGGGAATCGAGTTGCGCGTCGCGGACGTCGATGCCGTTGACGCGGACGACGCCGGTTTCGACGTCGTAAAGGCGAGGGACGAGGTGGGTGATGGTGGTTTTTCCCGCGCCGGACGGGCCGACGAGAGCGACGAGGTGGCCAGGCGGGACTTCGAAAGTGATGTCGCGGAGGACCGTGTCGTGCGTGCGCTTGTCGACGACAGCGATGGATTCGAGCGAGGCTAACGAGACGTCCGCCGCGGAGGGATAGCGGAACGAGACGTGATCGAAGGAGATGCTTGGGGGGCCAGGAGGGATTGGGACTGCGTTGGGATTCTCGCGGATCATGGGCGGGAGGTCAAGCACTTCAAAGACGCGCTCGAAGGAGACCAGCGCGGTCATGATGCTGACCTGAACGTTGGACAGGCCGAGCAGCGGGCCGTAGAGGCGCGTGAGGTAGGAGGCCAGCGCGACGACAGTGCCCACGTCGAGCATGTGCCGAACGGAGAGCACTCCACCCCAGCCATAGGCAAGCGCGCTGGCAAACGTTGCCATCACCATGAGAGCGGTGAAGAAGAGGCGGCCGTACATGGCCTGTTTGACTCCGATCTCCGAGACCCGCTCGGCTTTCTCGCCGAATGATTTGGCCTCGTTTTCGCGCTGCCCGAAGAGCTTTGCCAGGAGCGCCCCGGCTACATTGAACCGCTCGACCATGAGATTGCTCATTGTCGCGGTGAGGTCGTAGCTCTCGCGCGTGATGGCCTGCAGTTTGCGCCCCCAGAAGCGCGCGGGCAGCACGAACAACGGGAGGAGCACGAGGGCTCCGATGGTGATGCGCCACGAGAGCACGAACATCGCGCCGAGGATGAGGGCAACGGTGATGAGGTTGCCGACGACGTTCGAGAGGATGTCAGTAAATGCTGTGCGCGCGCCGCCTACGTCGGTGTTGAGGCGGCTGACGAGTGCGCCGGTCTGGGTGCGCGTGAAGAAGGCCAGCGGCATGCGCTGTATGTGCTCAAACAACCTCGTGCGAAGGGAGAGAACGATGCCGGCGCCGATCTTCGACGAGAGGTAAGTCTGCGCCATTCCGAGGGCGCCGTCGGAGAGGCCGAGCGCGGCGACGATGGCGGCGAGACGGATGATCAGCGATGAATTTCCCTTGAGGATTCCGTCGTTAATGATCTCGCGAAAGATGAGCGGGTTCACGATGCCGATGGACGCGTCGACGATGACGACGAGCAGGAATACGGCCAGCCAGCCGGCGTAGGGCGCTGCAAAGAGCAGAGTTCGCCTGGCGGTGCCGGGCTTGACCTTCTGCTTGAGCACCGATGCATCCTGGCCCAGGGAGCGCATGGCTCCGATCATTCCGCCCATTGGTCTGCTCTCCCATCGCGGTTAAAGTTAGTCGCGATAAGTCAGTGTAACTGCTGCTCGGGAGGGTCGAGTGAATGGGCGGGTGGCTCAGTAGGCCGAAATGCGGATCGTCCCGGAGCATCACGGGACGATCCAGATTCTTTCGAGCTTGCAATTGGGCGCCGATTCGCGGAGGCGCGTTGATGGGAGAGGATTATGCGCCTTCGAAGAAGACGTCGGGGACATCGATGCCTAATGCGGTGGCGAGATCGTGCTGATGCTCCTGCTCCTGGGAGATGATGGTGCGGAGCGACTCGGCGAGGGCGTAGTGGCCGACGGCTTCGGCCTGCTTGACACGCTGACGGTAGTTCTTGATGGTTTCGGTTTCGTTGTCGAGATCGAAACGGATCATCTGCTCGGGCTTGTCGGAGAGCTTGACGGGCTTGGGGGTGTTGGTGGGCATGCCGCCGAGGTAGTCGATCTGGTCGGCGATGGTCATGGCGTGCTGGAGCTCCTGGGCGGCGTGCTTCTGGAGCTCCGCGGCGATGGACATCCACTGGGCGCCTTTTAGTACGTTGCTGTAAATGGTGTAGGCGATGATGGCTTGATATTCGCGGGCGAGATCTTCGTTGAGAGCGTCGATGAGCTCCTTGATTTGCTGTTTGCGCTGGTCATCCTGCTTCCTGTCCGGCTTTTTATCGGGCACAGAGAATCCCCTTTCGGTTGAAACGACGGGTACTTAGATGCGGTCGAGCGGCGCGTGGTTCCCGGTGCGGCAGGTTTTAACATTCCGGCTATCTGGGCGCGGCGGGCGATCCGACGGAGACTTCGACCGTGAATTTCCGCAACTTATGCCGGGAAAGCGCGTCCACGCAAGTGGCAAGACTTCGCCGCGGCGGTTCCCCCGGCCATCCCCCTCAAGCGGAGAAATGAAATATGCGCGTGCTTCAGGGTCCCCTGGTTGCCGTGTTGTCGGTGAACCTGGTTGCGTCCGCGATGCCCGGACTGGCGGAAGCGGGCGCGGCGGCGAATGGCGCGGACCGCGTGACGCGGCCGGCGTATCACGGACAGATCCAGGGAGATGATCGCATTCTTCATGCGCTGGACCGGTTCACTTTCGGGCCTAGGCCGGGCGATGTCGACGCGGTGAAGGCGATTGGCCTGGACGCGTGGTTCGAAGAGCAGCTTCATCCCGAAAAGATTGAGAATGCGGCGCTGCAGGCGAGGCTGGCGCAGTTTCCGGCGATGCAGTGGAGCGCCGAGGACCTGCTGTACCGGCTGCCGTCGAATGCGGTGATACGGCAGGTGATGGATGGAAAGACGCCGATGCCGCAGAACGCGGTGCTGCGGGCGGTGTATCAGGATCAGATTGCGCGGGTGTCGGCGAAGAAGCAGGAAAAACAGGCAGCAGGGACCAGGGACCAGGGACCAGAAAGGCAGGGATCGGGTCCGGCTCAGATGGAGTCCGTTCGTGCGGGCGATGGTGCGCCGGATGGGAATGCGATGACTGATGGGTCGCAGGCCGCGCGGGAAGTCGATGTTGTGGGAGTGCTGGCTACGCTTACGGGGCTGGCGCCGGTGGAGCGGGTGCGGCGGCTTGTGGCGATGCAGCCGGCGGATCTGGATGCGTTTTTGCGCGGACTGAAGAGACCGCAGCGCGAGGACCTGGCGGCCGGCATGACGCAGGAGCAGAAGCTGATTGTGCAGGCGCTCGAGGGTCCGGAGCGTGCGGTGACGGAAGAGTTGATGGCCGAGCGGCTGACGCGGGACATTTACTCAAATGCACAGTTCCAGGAAGTGATGACCGATTTCTGGCTCAATCACTTCAATGTGTTTCTGCGAAAGAATGAGGCGACGCCTTATTACCTGGTGAGTTATGAGCGGGACGTGATCAGGCCGCGTGCGATGGGCAAGTTCGAGAATTTGCTCGAGGCGGTAGCGCACTCGCCGGCGATGCTGATTTACCTGGACAACATGCAGAGCATCGGGCCGGATTCAGTTGCGGCGGAGCGCGCGAAGGTGGCAGCGGAGCGAGGATTTGCGAAGAACCGGAAGGCTCCGGAGGGATTGAACGAGAACTACGCGCGCGAGCTGATGGAGTTGCACACGCTGGGCGTGAACGGAGGGTACACGCAGGCGGACGTGATCCAGGCGGCGAGGATTTTGACGGGCTGGACAGTCGAACAACCGCAACGTGGCGGAGGTTTCAAGTTCGATGAGAACCGACACGAGCCGGGCACGAAGAAGGTGATGGGGCAGAAGTTCAAGGAGAAGGGTGAGCGCGAGGGCGAGGAACTGCTGCACTTTCTTGCGACGCGGCCGGCAACGGCGCGGTTCATTTCGCGTAAGCTGGCGGTGCGGTTCGTGAGCGACGATCCTCCGCAGGCGCTGGTGGAGCGGATGGCACAGGCGTACATGAAGAGCGGCGGCGATATCGCGATGGTAATGCGGACGATGTACCGGTCGCCGGAGTTCTGGAGCGGAGATGTGTATCGCGCGAAGGTGAAGACGCCGCTCGAGTACATTGTGAGCGCGGCTCGGGCGAGCGATGCGGAGATTTCGAATATGCAGCCGTTGATTGCGGCGTTGCGCGAGATGGGCATGCCGCTTTATGGGTGCATTCCTCCGACGGGCTACAAGTGGGAGGAGGCCGACTGGGTGTCGACGGGCGCGCTGGTGAACCGGATGAATTTCGCGCTGGCGCTTGCCGCTAACCGGCTGCCGGGAATTACGACGGCGTGGTCCGCGGATGGAACGGCGACGACTCCGGAGAGTGAAGAGGCGCGGCTCGAGACGCGGCTTGTGGCGAGCGGCGTGAGCACGACGACACGATCGGCGGTGCTGGAGCAGTTTGAGCAGCAGAAGGCGCAGGCGGAGAACGGGGCGGTCCCGGTGGCGATGGGCAACGCGAAACGTGGGCCGGCGGCGGCGCCGCCCGTGGAACGGCAGGACCAGGTGCTGGCGGGGTTGCTGCTTGGGAGTCCGGAGTTTCAGAGACGATAAGGTTGCACGCGGGATGAAGCTGTCGCGCGTTGTATTCGAGGTTACAGCAGATTCCCTCCGGGAATGACAGAAAGAAAGGCAAGAACAAGGGCAAGAGATAAGACAAGAACCATAATGAGGTGCGGTCGATGAATCGGCGGTTCTTTTTGCATCGGGGCGCGCTGGCGCTGGCGGGGACTACGGCGATTCCGCAGTTTTTGGTGCGGACGGTGATGGCGCAAGAGAATACTTCGCCGAAGCGGCGGCTGGTGGTGGTGTTTCAGCGGGGAGCGGCGGATGGGCTCAACATCGTGGTGCCGTGGCGGGAGAAGAATTACTACGCGATGCGGCCGTCGATTGCGATTCCGCAGAAAGATGTGATCGATCTGGACGGGTTCTTCGGACTGCATCCGTCGCTGGGATCGTTCAAGCCGCTCTATGACGCGGGTCACCTGGCGATTGTTCATGCGGCGGGGTCGCCGGACATGACTCGGTCGCACTTTGATGCGCAGGACTACATGGAGTCGGGCACGCCGGGGATGAAGAGCACGCAGGATGGGTGGCTCAATCGCGCACTGCAGGCGGAGGATGTGCGGGGCAGGTGCGACCAGCATCGATGCGAGCACACGGCGTTTCGCGCGCTGGCTTTGGGAGCGGAGGTCCCGCTGACGCTGGCGGGGCGCGTTCCGGCGATTGCGCTGAGCAACGTGAACAGCTTCAGCGTGGGCGGGCGCGGGCCAACGCCGACTCCCGCGGCGAGCGCGTTTGAGGCAATGTACGGAAGCACGGGGGACCAGATCTTTCATGCGACGGGGGAAGAGACGTTTGACGCGGTGAAGATGCTGAAGGCGGCGAACCCGGCGCAGTACCAGCCACGGGCTGAGTATCCGGGGTCGGAGTTCGGGAACGCGATGAAGCAGATTGCGCAGCTGCTGAAGGCGGACCTGGGAGTGGAGGCGGCGTTCACCGACGTGTCCGGGTGGGACACGCATCAGAACCAGGGCGGAGTGAACGGGCAACTGTCGAACAGGCTGCGCGATTTCTCGGATTCGATTGCGGCGTTTTGGCGCGATATGGGCGACGAGGCGGAGAACATCACGCTGGTGACGATGAGCGAGTTCGGGCGCACGGCGCGCGAAAACGGGACGGGCGGAACGGATCACGGGCATGCGAATGCGATGTTTGTGCTAGGCGCGGATGTGAAGGGCGGCAAGGTGCACGGGCGCTGGCCGGGGCTCGCGAACGAGCAACTGAATGAGGGGCGCGACCTGGCGCTGACGACGGATTATCGCGCGGTGCTGGGCGAGGTGGTGACGAAGACGCTGGGGGCGGAGAATTTGGATGTCGTTTTTCCGGGCGCGAAGTTGCAGCAGAGTGGGTTTCTGAGGCTGGTTTAGCGGAGCTGTCGAATTTCTGGTAGATCATGATTGCCGGGGATTTCGCCTGAATGGCAGTGGTGCGCCATCCAATTACGATTTCCGGCGTCGACGAATTGCAAACAGGAACAAAACAGCGAATGCCAAGCCATATAGCAATGCATTTCCAAAGATATAAGTGAGAACGCCGTACGGATCGTCACGACCCCAGCCGAATGCTTCGCAAATTAGGGCTCCCGGGAGCATTAACTTTAGCGAAACCGACTCCGGACTAAGAGTGAGAAGTGCCACCAGAACGCAGATGCCGACGCCGAATCCTAGTTTCGAACGCCAGTTGAATATCGAATGCCAGTCAATGTTCCAGTCCCGGTTCATGCCGGTCGCCCTCAGAATCCTGCTCCACATTATGCATGAAACATACCGAGATGCTCCCATTTATGTTGTCGTAGCAGGGGAAACAAATGCAGGTCCTTCGACTCAGCTCGCTCGATGAAGCCGAGCAAGCTGCTTCCCAAATGCCTGTGGTGCGAGCTTTGGTGGTTTCCCACCCATCGCGCGATACGACTGCGCGATGGATGGGGCACCCTCGTGTCGCTGGAGAACCGGCTTCGCAAAGACTCTATTCTGCGCGAAGAGCTTCGGTGGGGTTGACCGAGGCGGCGCGGGCTGCAGGAATGATGCTGGCGGCGAGCGAGGCCGCGGCGAGGACGATTGCAACGGCGGCGAGGGTGGTCGCGTCCCAGGCGGCCACGCCGAAGAGAAGCTTGCGCATGGCGAGCGAGGCGGCGATGGAGCAGGCGAGGCCGAGGACGACGCCGATCACCGTGAGCCATGCAGCCTGGCGCAGAATCATTCGATAAACAGTCGCGCGCTGCGCGCCGAGTGCCATACGCACGCCGATTTCGCGGGTGCGCTGCGAGACCGAGTAGGCGATGACACCGTAGAGCCCGACGACGCCGAGGATGAGCGCGATGGCTGCGAATCCGGCGATGATCCACGTGGCGAAGCGGTGCAGGAACGCGGCCTGCGTGGTGTCGACCTGGTCGTCCATGGTGATTTCGCCGTATACGCCCATGTTAGGTGCGATGGAGCGGATGGTGCTGACGAGCGACGGCAGGAGTGATTTTGGATCGTTGGTTGTGCGGACGGCGACAGTGAAGTAGTTGTCGGTGCTCTGGTAGATGGGCGCGTATTCGGCGGGCCAGATGTCCTGATCGAGGCCGCCTTCGCGCACATCGGCAATGACGCCGACGATCTCGCGCAGGGATTTGGGCGTGAGCTGGGTGTCGCCGATCTTTTTGCCGATGGGGTCTTCACCGGGGAAGTATTTGCGGGCGAAGGCCTGATTGATGACGATCACATTGGGTTTAGAAGCGATTTCGTCTTCAGTGAAGAGCCGGCCGCTGACGAGGCGCGCCTTGAGCGTGGCGAAATAGGCGGGGCTGATATCACGCTGGTTCACTTCGTTGTGCTCGCCGTTGTAGGGCTTGCCGACGACGCGAATCCAGTCAGTGTCGCAGTTGCACTGAACGGGCAAATCGGTGGTGAAGCCGACCGATTGCACGCCGGGAAGAGCGGAGACGCGGCGGTTGACGTCGCGATAGAGGTTCACGGCCTGATCGTTTTTGGTGAGAATGCCATCGGGAATCATGACGTTGGCGGTGGCGAGGTGGGATGGGTCAAAGTTCAGCGAGACATGAACGAGGTTGTAGAAGCTCCTGCCCAGCAGACCGGCACCGGCGAGCAGAACGACGGCGATGGTGAGCTCGACGACGACTAGATTGGCGCCGAGACGATGCCAGAAACGGCCTGCGGCGGTGCGTCCGCCTTCGGCGAGGGCGTCGTGAACGTTGAGGCGCGAGAGAAGCAGCGCGGGAACGGCGGCGAGCAAAATCACTGCGAAGAAAGCAATGATGGCGGCAAGCGAAAGCGTGTGCGCATGAAGGCCCAGCTTGTCGAAGAATGGGAGGCTTTCGACCATCGGCTTGGGTATGAGCTTGATGATGACGGTGGTGAGCCACGAGGAGAAGAGCATTCCGGCGGCACATCCGGCGATGGTGAGCAGCAGTGCTTCGGTTACAAACTGCGCGAGGACCCGCGCGGGAGTTGCGCCGAGCGCTCCGCGGACGGCGATTTCTCGGCGCCGGCTTTCGGAGCGGACGAGCAAAAGACTTGCAACGTTGACGCAGGCGATGAGAAGCAGGAGCGCCGCGCCGGCGAGAAGAGTGAGCAGGATGGGGCGAACGTCGCCGACGGCAACGTCTTTGAGCGGCTCGACGTATGCGCCCTGGCCGCGGTTGCTGTCGGGGTACTGGCGCTCGAGATCGGAGGCGATGCGCTGCATCTCTTTGCGGGCGGCCTCGACGGTGACTCCATCGCGGAGGCGGGCAATGCCGTCGAGATTGTGGCAGCTGCGGCGGGTCTCGCAGGGGTTGCGGTCGAGGAGCGGTACCCAGAATGAGACGCCGGGACGGGGAATGTAAGCGAAGTCGCGCGGGAGGACGCCAACGATGGTGTAGGAGGCGCCGTCGAGGCTGACGGACTGGCCGACGACATTGGGGTTGCCGCTGAAGCGCTTCTGCCACGTGTCCCAGGGAAGGATGACGATCTTGGCGCGGCCGGGCTGGTCTTCGCCGGGGAGGAAGTCGCGGCCGAGAAGCATCTGTACGCCGAGCGTGTGGAAGAAGGTGCTGCTGACGCGGGCTCCGCGGGCGGGTTCGGTGATGCTTCCCAAGCGGAGAAGGTAGCCGGTGCCCCCGATGACGTCGAATGAACTGAGGGTGGTGTTCATGCGCTTCCAGTCGTCGAAGTCGGGGCGCGAGAGGTTGGCGCGGACGAAGCCCTTCGCGGTCTCGGTGACGAAGACGAGGCGGTTGGGTTGCGCGTAAGGGAGCGGCTGGATCAGGACTGCGTCGACGAAGGAGAAGATGGCGAGGCTGACTCCGATGCCGAGGGCGAGGATGAGAATGGCAAGGACGCCGAAGCCGGGATTTTTGCGCAGCTGGCGGAGGGCGTAGCGAAGATCGTGCAGCGCAGTCTCGGCGCTGAGGGCGACCACTTCGTGGCTCTCCTCGCGGATGCGCGTGGAATTGCCGAACTGGCGGGCGGCGGCGGTGCGAGCGGCTTCGGGGGTTGTGCCGGATGCAATAAGATCGCGCTCGGCCTGGGCGCGATGAAAAGCCATCTCCTCGTCGAGGTCGCTGCGGAAGCGGTTGCGGCGGAAGATGAGGGAGACTTTGCGTGCCAGGGATGCGATGAAATTCATGCGATGGTATTCCTCGTTACTCCGTGCGGAGGGCCTCAGTGGGGTTGACGGATGCGGCGCGTCGAGCGGGTAGGAAACTCGCGACAAGCGCCGCTGAAGCGAGTATGAAAGCGACGGCGCAGAGAGTCGGCACATCCCAGGCGGCGACGCTGAAGAGCAGCTGGCGCATGGCCAGCGCCGCGGCAATGGAACAGACCGCGCCGGTAACGACGCCGAGCGAGGTGAGGACCGCGGCCTCGCGCAACACCATGGAGTAGACGCTGCCACGCCGCGCTCCGAGGGCCATACGCACGCCGATCTCGCGCGTCCTCTGCGAGACCGAGTAGGCAATCACGCCGTAGAGGCCGACTACGCCGAGCAGCAGGGCCGTAATGGCGAAGCCTCCCACTAGCCATGCGGACGAGCGGTGCAGATAAGTCGATGGAGCATCGTGGATCTTTTTGTCCATGGTCATGGGTTCATAAATGGCCATGCCAGGGTCGATGGAGTGGAGCACGGATTGGAGCGCGGGCAACAATGTCTGCTCATCCTGGCGCGTGCGCGCGAGGATCACAAAGCCGGAGTTAGGATCCTGGTCGAAGGGGAGATACATTGCGCCGCGAGGGGCGGCATCGAGCTGGCCCTCCTGGATATTGCCGATAACGCCGACGATCAGCATGGGCGGCGCTTTGTGGAGGTCGAAGCTGATCTGCTTGCCGACCGGATCTTCCCCAGGGAAGTACTTGCGAGCCATGGCCTGATTGACGATGACGACCTTCTGGTGCGATGCGTCATCGTTTGCCGTGAAATAGCGGCCGGCTGCGAGAGTGGTGCGAAGCGTGGTCATATAGCCGGGCGTGACCATGCGAATGGCGACCTCTTTGTGCTCGCCAGTATCAGGACGGCCGGGGATTTTGAAACTGGTCGTCCAGTCGGCATCCTCGATCGGAAGTTTGGTCGTGATGCCAGCGGAAGCGACGGCGGGCAACGCCGAGGCTGCGGCGACGACCTCACGAGCCAGCGCAATTTGCTTCGTGTCGTTGGAGTATTTCTCCGGCGGGGCTTCCACGCGCACCATGGCGATGTGATCGGGCTGAATACCGATGTCCACATGCAGGAGGCGGTAGAAGCTCTTGCCAAGGAGACCGGCGCCGGCGAGAAGCACCATGGCTGTGGCGAGCTCGATGATGACGAGGTTTGCGCCGAAGCGGCGCCAGGCCACCCCTGCTGAACCACGTGCGCCGTCGGCAAGGCCTTCGCGGATCCGCCCGAGGCGCAGGCGAGCCAGCGGCATGAGAGAGAAAAGGACCCCGGCGGCAATGGAGAGCCCGCATGCGAATGCGATGACGCGCGAGTTGAGTCCGAGATCGTGCAGGTAGGGCATCGCGGCCATCATGTCCCTGGGGATGAGGGCGGCAAGGAGACGCATTGCCTCGCGGGCGCCGATTACGGCCAGGATGCAGCCGATGGAGGCAAGCAGAAGGCCTTCCGTGACGAACTGGCGGACAAGGCGGCGCGGCGAAGCGCCCAGAGCGCCGCGGATGGAGATTTCGCGGCGGCGGCTTTCGGCGCGCACCAGCAGCAGGCTTGCGACGTTGACCGCGGCAATGAGCAGCAGCAGGCCTGACCCGCAGAGCGTGGTGAGAAGGATGGGACGAATGTCTCCCACGATGACATCTGTGAGCGGGAGCATGTAGGCGTACTGGTCGCGGTTTTCGTTGGGATACTGGCGCTGCAACTGGAGCGCGATGGACTTGACGTCGTCGTACGCCGCGGCGAAGGTGACGCCGGGCTTGAGCCGCGCAACGCCAAAGAGATTGTGGCAGCCGCGATTCTTCTCGCAGCCGCCGGTGGGTTTTTCAATGGCCCAGAAGTCGGCGGGCTCGGCGGGCGCGAAGTGGAAGTCGCGGGGAAGGACTCCGATGATGGTGTAGACGTCTCCATCGAAGTCGACGCGCTGGCCGACGACCGAGGGATTGCCGCCGTAGCGTTTTTGCCACGCGGAGTAGCTGATGAGAGCAGTGCGCGCCGGAGCAGCGGCATCTTCTCCCTCGTAGAAATCGCGGCCGAGGATAGGAGTAACGCCGAGGGTCCGGAAGAATCCCGCACTGACGCGCGCGCCGTCGGTCTGGCGAAGGCCGTCGGGAGTCTTCATCATGAAGCCGTTCGGGGCGAAGACATCGAGCGAGCTGAAGGACTTGTTCATGCGCTTCCAGTCGAGGTAGTCGGGATAGGACAGGTGGAAGCGCGGACCGAGGGGGATGCTCTCAAAGAGTTGCACAAGCCGGTTAGGTTCTTTGTACGGCAGCGGCTTGATGAGCGCGGCATCAACAAAGGCAAAGATGGCGACGCTGGAGGCAATGCCGAGCGCGAGGATGAAGACGGCGATGAGGGCAAAGCCGGGATTCTTGCGCAGCTGGCGGAGAGCAAAGCGGAGATCCTGAAAAATGGTTTCCGCGCGGAATGCGACGACTTCGTGACTCTTCTCTTTCAGCAGGGTCGGATTGCCAAGCGTCCGGGCGGCAGCGGTGTGCGCAGCCTCGTGGGAAGCGCCGGAGGCAACCAGGTCGCGCTCGGTTTGCTCGCGATGAAAGGCCATCTCCTCATCGAGGTCGCTGCGGAAGCGGTTGCGGCGGAAGAGGAATGCGAGTTTTCTGAAGATGGCGTTCATGGAAGATCCAGCGGCTAGTGGTTAGTGATTAGTGGTTCACAGACCCTCGGTCAGGGCTCATGGCTGTTCGGCCAGGACGCGGGTGATGGCGGCGATCATCTGATTAAATTCGGAGACTTCGACGCCGAGCTGCTTGCGGCCGGCGGCGGTGAGCTTGTAGAAGCGGGCGCGGCGGCGGGTGTCGGTCATCTTCCATTCGGCCGTGACCCAGCCGTGGATGAGCAGGCGCTGGAGCGCCGGGTAAAGCGAGCCTTCCTCGACTGTGAGCACGTCGTCGCTCATGCGCTTGATGGATTGGGCGATGGCGTAGCCGTGCAGGGGCGCACGGGCGAGGGTTTTGAGGATGAGCATGTCGAGGGTGCCGGGCAGAAGGTCTGGTTTCCCCATGGGTTCTATGTATAGATTATCTAGGGATAGGGCGTCAAGGGATTGAGGAGGACGGTTAGTGGGTCATGTTGCCTGGTCCATCCCTCCGGGGCTAAAACCCGTGTCAGTTTTTTTGCCAGCTTCGGTACGGATAAATTCGTGCCCTTTCAAAGCCGGTGCTGGGCTATCGCAGCGGATACACCCCGGGCAGTTTCAGGCGGAAGCTGATGATGGCTGAGATCACGTAGGTGAACGCGAAGATCCACATCACGCCGGAGACGCCGACAAGGGGAACGAAGATTCCGGCGATCGCCGGGCCGACCCATGTACTCATGCCCGAACCCAGGTTCATGATCGACATTGCCGCGCCCTTCGACTCGGGAGCGAGGATGGACATGATGGCTGCAATGGGAACGAATCCTGCAAGAGTGATGCCATATGCCATGCCGACCGCCATTACGAGGAGGAAATGCCTCCCAAGAAGTTCAGGCACGTAATAGAGGGCGAGGGTCGTGACCGCGCAGCCGCAGGAACCGGCAAACGTGATGGTGCGGCGCCAACCGATCTTGTCGCCCATCCATCCCCAGAACAGGTTTGCTACTACATTTGTGGCGAACATCGCGCTGAGGATCTGCAACCACTGCTGCAGCGAGAAGCCGACGGTCTGCGTGTAGAAGATGGGCAGGAAGACGAGGAATCCGAACTCGGACGTGGTGGTGATGGTGGCGACGATTCCGCCGAGGCCGACCTTGGGGTGTTTCCAAATGACCGAGATGCCGGTGACCAGAACCTTCAGCGGGCTTTCGCCGGTGGTGGAGAGCGGGGTGTTGCCGTGGCTCTCCCTCACGAAGATGAGAGCCATCAATCCACCGAATGCGACAATCACCAGCGACAGCCAGAGAGTTTTGTACGTACCCATCACGGGGACAGTGGCGCTCGCGAGCAGCGCGCCGAGCGTGGGAAGGCCGCCGGTGCGCGCCGACCAGAACCAGCCGACGGCCGTGCCCAGATATCGCTGCGGGGTGACGGCGGTGACCCAGACCAGGAACCCGTAGGCGAACAGAGGGTAGCCGAAGCCGCGAATGCCGTAGGTGATGAGGATGACGGTGTAGTTAGCTTCCGCCATGCCCAGGGTCAGAAACGGTATCTCAAATACAACCCAGATCAGCAGACCGACCCACATCACCTTCTTCGGCCCGAAGATGTCGCTGAGCGCGCCGCTGAACCATGACGCCAGCGCCGCGGTGATGCCGTAAGCGGTGAAGACAAGCGCAACCCGTCCAGCGTCGAAGTGCAGTTCCGTGAGCATGGGCGAGAGGAATCCCGCTTCCACGCCGTCGCCGATCATGAAGATCAGCAGCCCGAAGTAGCCGACGACCAGCTCCGGGTGCATGCCGATGCGTTCCCACACCGAGACGGCTTCAGTGCCTCCCGCCTGCAAGTTCTGCGTTGTGCTCATGCTGTCCTCGCAACTTCGAGAGCCCTTGCGATTGCTTCCCTCACGCCATGCCTGCGCATGTCGTCGAGAATGGCCTGAACGGCCTCGACCACCCGCGGGTAAGCGGTTGCAATGTCGCCAAATACAGAGCGCGCTTCGAGCGCCAATCGAGCGTCCCCGCCTCCCGCATCCCTGAACGGGTCCATTGCAGCGAGCCCGGGGTCCGAGATCGTCATGGGGCGCCCGTTTTCGTCAAAACCGCGCAGGTAGTGCAGCCAGCTCGCGATCACGAACGGGAGAACCTGCGGGTCCTGCCCCGCGGCCAGCAGGTCCCTGAGCGATGGAACCAGGAACTTGGCCACCTTTGCGCAGCCGTCGGAGCAGATGCGCGCCACCTGGTCGCGAATGGCGATGTTGGAGAACCGGTTCACGACGCTGGCCGTGTATTCGTCCAGGTTGATGCCCGGCACGGGGCGCAGCGTTGGGCGGACTTCCGCCATGAAGCGCGTAAGCAGGTCGCGCAGGAGCGGATCGCCGGCCGCCTCGGCAATATAGCTGTAACCAAGAAGATCGCCGGAGTAGCCGAGGGTCGAGTGACCGCCGTTCAGCAAGCGCATCTTCATCATTTCGTAAGGAGCCACGTCAGAGGTCATCTGCACGCCGACGCGTTCAAATGCCGGCCTTCCGGCGATGAAGTTGTCCTCGAGAACCCACTGACGGAATGGCTCCGAGACTACCGGCGCCAGATCGCGCACGCCGAACTTCTCCGCGATGGCGGCGCGGTTCTCATCGGTAGTCCGCGGAGTGATGCGGTCGACCATGCTGTTCGGGAAGGCCACGTTGCGCTCGATCCACTGCGTCAAGGCCGGGTCTCGCAGCTCCGCGAACGAAAGCAGGGCGGTGCGGGCGACGCCGCCGTTTCCGTGCACGTTGTCGCAGGAGAGCAGCGTAAACGGCGCGCTCCGTGCGGCCATACGGCGCTCACAGGCTGCGGCAACAAATCCCACCCACGTTTTGGGCTCATTCGGATTTTCCAGATCGTGCCGGACGTCGGGGTGGTTCTCGAGAAATCTGCGGGTGGCGTCGTCGATGAAGTAGCCGCCCTCCGTCACGGTGAGAGACACAATGGCGCAGTCAGGCGATGCAAGCCTCGCAATGACGGCTTCCTTTGCCGCCGGCGCGAACAGATGCCCCGTGAGCGATCCGATCACGCGGTACCTCACGTCGTTGTTATCCATCAAGAGCAGGCCGTAGAGATAATCCTGTTCGGTCAAGGCGGAGTTCAGAGCCCGATCGCCTTCGAGCAGGCCGATGCCGAACTCGCCCCAGCGTCCGGATTCGCCGAGTGAAAGCAGGTCATCGAGATATACGGCCAGGTGCGACCTGTTGAAAGCACCGACCCCGATGTGAACGAGGCGCGAAGTGGTCTTGCTCCGGTCGTATGCGGGCCGTTCGATCCCGGATCGAAGCAGAGACAGCGATGAGATTCCGAGAGAAATGGGTTCGGTCATCGATACGACCTCGGTAATGATCTGCTGCTCAGCGAAGCGGGACTTGCGAGCGGCCGGGGAGGGAAATTCGATCTGTTGCGGGGCTGCGCCCGCTGCAAATGCCGACTGATCCGCTGCCGGAATTCAATGCGCGCGAGCGCACCGACGCCTCTCTCGCAGCACCAAAAAATCGATACTAGAGAGCAGTTGGGAGGGATGCAATTAGCAGAACTAACAGCGAAGCCGCTCCGGCCGGTTCGACTACTCGGTCCGTTCGATTGCCGTGCTGATCTCAGTGCGCACACTGTCAGGCAAAGACGGCATGGCGCCGGATTGCGAAGCGACCCATCCGCCCCAGCGGTTCCCGGCTTCATTGAGAGTGGCGAGTCCGGCGCCGCGCAAGAGGTAGTGAGTCATGGCCGCGGTGAAGGCATCGCCGGCGCCGATGGTGTCGGCAACTTTGATGGGATATCCGGGATGCTCATGCCTGTCTTCGCGGCCAATAAGCAAGCTGCCGTGACCACCGCGCGTTATTGCAACGAGATGGAGCGATGGGAACTCGGAGAGGAGCTTTGCAGCGGCGAGACTGAGGGCGCCGGCCGAGTTGTCTCCCTGTGCGGGCAAACCCAGCATGGAAAGCACGAGCGGCATCTCGACGTCGTTCATTTTGACGACGGTAGCAAGAGCGAGAGACTCCCGGATGGTATCGGCGGAATAGAAGGGCGCGCGAAGGTTCACGTCGAAGATACGATGACAGCGCGAAGAAGTCCGGCGGGCCAGGGCCTGGATGGTCTTGCGGGATTCGAGGCTGCGCTGCGCGAGCGTCCCGAAGCAGATGGCGCCGGCACGTTCGGCCAGACTAAGCCACTCGTCAGAAAGCTCCATCGAGTCCCATGCCGCCGGATGATGGATTGTGTACTCTGGTTGGCCATTGATGAATGAGACCGTAACACGGCCTGTTTCGTGCGATGGATCGGTCTGCAGATACGCGGTGTCAGCCGGAAGTGAGCCGAGCCGGCGGACGGCTTCGCGCCCGAGGTCGTCCGCGCCGATGCGGCTCAGGATGATGGCGTGATTGCCAAGACGGCCGGCCATGACCGTGAAGTTGGCGGGCGCACCGCCCAGCCGCGGCCCATCGGGCAGGACATCCCATAACAGCTCGCCAATTCCCAGGATCAGATTTGGCTCTTTCACGGTCGTCTCCTTGCCCTACCGGGATGACTGCGCGGGGATCAGGTCGAACATCATCGTGGCGTGATGCGAGGAGTCCGCGGAAGTATTTCCCGATCGTGCAGATCGGATTCATTCTTGCACTGGACGTATGCAACTGAACAGGTGTTGTGCAAGCTGATCTTGCCGATCTCACTGCCCTTCAGTGTTTAGCGAACATGTCCATGACTTCTTTGCGGAGGGCGAGGCGGCTGGATTCTCTTGTGTAGAACATGTGGCCGCCGGGGAACTCTTTGACGGAGACTCTTGCGGGGTCGCCCATGACGGGCATCTGGTCCACGGTGAGGACGGAGCCCATGAAGGGGCAGGAGAGGTCGTTCCATCCGTGGACGATCAAGACGCGGAGCTTGGGGTCGGCGGCTACGGCCTGGCGCAGGTCGGGGACGGAGCCTTTGCGGAGCTCGTCGTCGCGGCTCCAGAGGCGGCCGACCTCGTAGGAGAGCGCGTTGTAGCGGGCGTCGACTTTCCAGCCGACGGTGCGGGTGACGAAGTCGACCATGGCAGTGGTGAGCGGCGCGATGATGCTGGCGAGGATGGGATCGGAGGCGCGCTGGTCGGGCGAGAACGGGAATGGATCGAACGAGGTGACATTCGAGTCGTAGACGGAGCCGAGCTTGCCTTCTTCGCGATGGACTTCGCGGAGGTATGCGCCGGTTTCGATGCGGCCGCCGGAGTACTTGACGAAGGCGGGATCGAGGCCGGTCATCTCGGTGACGCGCGCGATCATCTTCTGCTGCCCGGCTTCGTCGGCGCGGCCTTTGAGGAGTGCGGTGGCGTAGTCGCCGTGGGTGTAGTTGATGACGTCCTGCATGGCCTCGGGGGTGAGCTTTTGGTGGCGCTCGAGGTTGGCGGCGGTGATGGAGGGAAGGGTCATCATCCATGGGAGCGGAGAGAGGTCGCCGTTCGAATCCTGCTCGGGGTTGAGGTAGGGCGAGACGAGGACGACGCCGTTCATGGCGACGCCGAGCTGAGACTGGAGGTAGTGGGTGATGCGCGGGCCGCGGAAGCCTCCGTAGCTTTCGCCGACGAGGTATTTGCGCGAGGCGAGGCGGTCGTTGAGGACGAGCCAGTCGTAGACGACGCGCGAGAGGTACTGGATGTCGGCCTGCGTGGAGAAGAAGAGCTTCTTCTGCTGGTCTTCGGGGACGAGGGCGCGGGAGAAGCCGGTGCCGATGGGGTCGATGAAGACGAGGTCGGTGAAGTCGAGCCACGTGCCCTGGTTGTCGATGAGGGTGACGGGGTCGGAGGGGCTGTCGCCTTCGTTGCCGGCGTTCATGTGGCGCGGGCCGAGCGCGCCGAAGTTGAGGTAGACGCTGGCGGCGCCGGGGCCTCCGTTGAATGCGAAGGTGACGGGGCGGTTGGAGCCGTCGACGGTGTAGGCGGTGGTGACGACCTGGCCGGCTTCCTTGCCGTCGGCGTCGCGCACGGAGATGGTGCCGATGGTGACGGTGTACTTGAGCGGCTTGCCGTCGAGGGTGATCTGCTGCTGGACGTGGGCGGGCGGGGGAAGCGGCGGGAGGGCGTTCCTTTCGGGGGCGGGCTTTTCGGGGGATTTTTCCGCTGATTTGTCGGCGGGCTTGTTGTCGGGTGTGGAAGCGGCCTGGGACAAGGCGAAGGGAACGGCGGCGAGGAAGAGCGTACACGCGAGGAGCGAGGAACGGCGGGAGGCCAAGGCGAGGGTTGAGTTTTGCATGGTGATTACGATACAAGGGCGAGATGGGAGGGCGGGAGGAGATGTTTCAGTTAGAGGAAGATCCCGCGGAGCCCATTTGTTGGAAAGACCTAGCACCGTCCCTACGGGACTCCGAGGGAATTTTTGGGCTCCGCTCCCCACGCTGAAGCGCGGGGCTAACGAACATTGCGCCTACGGCGCGCCTGGGTCGACTCTGCATCAATGGAACCCCGGGGTGGCAGCGTGGAAGCGGGATCATTTAACCTGAGGGACGACATGAGACTCTCGAGAACTCTCGTTCCCTCAGTCTTTGCGGCGGCGATTTCGGTGGCTGCCATTGCTCAGCAAACTCCTACAACGACGAAGCCGGCGGATTTGCCCGATACGCCGACGCCGGGGCAGGTTGCGCCTCCGCAGCCGAATGGGCCGACGGTGGTGATGGACACGTCGATGGGGCGGATCACCTGCCAGTTCTTCCAGAAGCAGGCGCCGAACGCGGTGGCGAATTTCATCGGGCTGGCGACGGGGAAGAAGGACTGGACGGATCCGGCGACCGGCAAGAAGATGCACGGGAAGCCGTACTTCGACAACACGACGTTTCACCGCGTGATTCCGGAGTTCATGATCCAGGGCGGCGATCCGACGGGGACCGGGACGGGCGATCCGGGTTACAGCTTCAACGACGAATTCGACCCGAACCTGAACTTCGATGTGCCGGGGCGGCTGGCGATGGCGAACTCGGGGCCGAATACGAACGGGAGCCAGTTTTTCGTTACCGAAGTTGCTCAACCGTCGCTGAACCAGCATTACACGCTCTTCGGGCAGTGCGACGAGCCGAGCGTAAACGTGGTGAAAACAATTGCGCGGGTGCAGACGAACAGCCAGGACAAGCCGCTGGTTCCCGTGATTTTGAAGAAGGTGACGATTGTTCCGGAGGGACAGCCGATTCCTCCGGCGCCAGCTCCGGCAGCGAGCTCGCTGCCGCCCGCACAGCCTCAACAGTAAGACTGCTTCCCTCGCTTCCTCAGAGTGCTTCCCAATGAATGGGATTCACGCAGCGGGCGAAGACCCTCAGGGCTAAAGCCCGCCGCATTTTGAACTGGATGTATTCGGCATGACTGAAGTCATGCCCTGACACGAATTCAGTTATGGGCGGACACAGATTTCATTGAACAGCGATGTTTTCAGAAGCTGGTATACGGAGGATTCATGGCACATGCACCAGGCACCTACGCGCATTTCCATACGAGTGAGGGCGACATAACTGTTCGGCTGTTCGAGGCGGACGCGCCCATCACGGTGAAGAACTTCATCGAGCTGGCAGAAGGTTCGAAGGAGTGGACGCATCCGACGACGAAGGCCAAGTCGAAGGACAAGCTGTATGACGGAACGGTGTTTCACCGCGTGATTCCGGACTTCATGATCCAGGGCGGCGATCCGACGGGAACGGGGATGGGCGGACCGGGATACCGGTTCCAGGACGAGACGAAGGGCTCGCCGCACAAGTTCGACAAGCCGGGGAAACTGGCGATGGCGAACAGCGGGCCGAATACGAACGGCTGCCAGATCTTTATCACCGTGGCGCCGACGCCGTGGCTTACGGGAAATCACACGATCTTTGGCGAGGTGGTGGAAGGGCAGGACGTGGCCAACAAGATTTCAAAGGTGGCGCGCGGTGCGCAGGACAAACCGCATAAGCCCGTGGTGCTCGAGTCGCTGACGATCGAGCGGGTGGGGTAGTTTTTCTCACACCAGCTGTCGGCGGCAGCGCCGAGAGTTGGCCGGCAAGTGCGGTGATATGATGGGCGAGCTTGCAAGGAGAGCCCATGAATCACTGCGTTCGATGGAGCAGCGCGGCCGTTTGCGCCGCGCTGTTTTATTGCATGGCGTCGGCTGCCGCTCCGGCGTTGATGGACGCGCAGACTTCGCGGAAGACAGTGTCTGCGCTGCTGATCAGCGATGTGCACTTTGAGCCGTTCTGGGATCCGGACAAGGTGCCGCAACTGAACTCCGCGCCGGTGAGCGAGTGGAAGAACATTCTCTCCTCTGCGGCCTCGGCGGATCAGGCGCAGAAGTTCGCGGACATGCAGCAGAAGTGCCACGCGCGGGGCGAAGACACGCCTTACCCGCTGCTGGCTTCGAGCCTGAAGGCAATTCGCGCTCATTCCGGCGGTATCGGTTTCGCGACGGTGAGCGGAGACCTGATTGCGCACTACTTCGACTGCAAGTACGGGTACGTTTTTCCCAACTACGCGAAGAGCGATTACACGGCGTTTGTGGAGAAGACGACGAGCTTTGTCGTGTCGGAGCTGGAGAGCATCCATCCCAAAGCGCCAGTGTTTATCGCGCTGGGCAACAACGACTCGGGATGCGGCGATTACCAGCTGGATGAAAGCAGCCCGTATTTTGCCGCGATCGGCAAGGGGATCACGGATGCGGTTCCGGCTGCGTTGCGGAAGGACGCGCTGGCTTCGTTTTCAAAGGGCGGATATTACAGCGTTCCTCTTCCCTCGCCTGTGCAGCGCACGCGGCTTCTCGTTCTCGACGACATTTTCATGGCCGATGGGTACACGAACTGCGCGGGGACAAGCGATCCTGCGGGCGCGGCGGATGAGCTGAAGTGGCTCGGGGATCAACTTAACGAAGCGCGGGCGAAGAGGGAGCATGTCTGGGTGATGGCCCATGTCCCGACTGGCGTTGACCCATATGGGACGCTGCATGGGACGTGCGGGAATCCGACGATGTTTCAAGGATCGGAAGAACTGGCCGATGCACTGACAGGCGCGAGCGACGTGGTGCGGGTTGTGCTTTTTGCGCACACGCACATGGATGAGATCAAGGTGCTGACGGCGCAGAACGCGACGTCGAGCAGCGGTGGAGCGTCGCGCAGGGCGGCGGGCAATGAGGGCTTGAATGCAGTTGCGGTGAAGGTGCTGCCGTCGATCTCTCCTGTGAACGGCAATAATCCGACGTTTACGCTGGCGGAGATCGACCCTGCGACGGCGGAGATTGTGGACTATCGGGTGTATGCGGCATCGGACGCTACGCCGGCCGGCACGTGGGCGAGGGAATACGACTACCGTAGCAGCTACGGGCAGCCGTCATTTTCAGCGGCGTCAGTGGCCCAGCTCATCGCGGATTTTGCCAAGGATTCCTCGGCGAGTTCAAAGGCCAGCCAGAACTATATCCAACACTACGAGGCGGGGAAGAAGACTCCGTACATCGCATCGCAATGGCCGGAGTACGTGTGCACCATGGCGCAGGACTCCGCGAGCGGGTTCGCGAAGTGCGCGTGCCCGAGCGGGCCGTGATGCCTTCCTAGAAGTTCCAGACGAGGCCTGTGGAGAGGCGGGCGAAGTTTCGCGGCAGGCCCGAGTATGGGATTGGGACGAGGCCTGGGACGGAGTTCACAAGAGCGAAGTTGGAGTATTGATATCCGCCCTCGATGCGCCAGGCGAACCGGCGGTTGATGCGAGTATCGAGGCCGCCACCGAGCACCGAGGCGAACGAAGCCTGGACTCCCGGCAGCGCGTTGGGACCCCAATAACGGTTCAGCGCGGCGTCTCCGGCGAGGCCTTCGGCGAAGAGCGTCTCGTGGCGGAAATGCCAGTCGTACTGGGCGCCCCCGAGAAAGACGATCGCATGCTGCTCCGCTCCGGTGTTGTTGCCGTGGTAGCCGGAGATGTCGACGCGGAAACGCAGATTGTGCCAGGACGGAAAGGCGAAGCCGGCGTCCCAGCCGTTAAGGGGATGGCGCGCGCCGGGGACTCCGTTGAAGGAGTTGGAGAGGAAACTGTAGCCGCCGTAGAGCTGATGGCGGGGAGGCGCGTCCTGGGCAAGGACAGCAACGGGCGTACACGCGATCGCAAGCAGGGCGAAGTGCCGAAACAGCATTCACGGCCTCGGGAAATGGTTTGGAACCTTCAATAGATTACAGGGGTCAGCGGTTAGTGGTCAGTGGTTAGTGGTTAGTGGTTAGTGACTAGTGGTCACTCGCTGCAGAGGGCGAGGATGGCTTCGCCGAAGCGGCCGACTTTGGACGGGCCCATGCCTTCGATGGCAAGCAGCTCGTGAGGATTCGAGGGGCGAGCGGCGGCAATGGCGTTCAGGGTACGGTCATTGAGGACGACGAAGGCCGATACGCCGAGGCGTTTGGCTTCGGCGGTGCGCCATTGTTTGAGGCGCTCGGCTAGTGCGGCGGATTGCGCGGATAGCTCGACTGGAGCACGGGGCGCGGCAGTTTTAGCAGATGGGCTGTGAGACTGCTGCGCCGGGGACGGCGACGAGGGTGCGGGCGGCTTGCCTTTCTTGCCGCGCGAAGGCGGAGGCGATGCCAGATCGTCTACGAAGCCGTCGTTGAATAGCAGATCGAGCGGGGTATTGGGGCGGATGTCGAGGGCGGCCGTGGTGAGGCTGATCTTGCGAAACGGGATGACTTTGCCGTCCTTCTCGAATTCGGCCTCTTCGACTTCGATGAGGTGTGCGCGCTGCATGGCGGCGAGGAGGGCGTCGAATTCGCGGCGCTCGAGCGACTCGGCCCACGGGAGCTCCGTGCGGAGGCCCTTGGGAGTTTTGTAGTTTACATTACGAAGCGCGTCTATTACGGACTGAACATGATTGCGCTCGCGCGAGGTGGCGCGGCGGAACTGGCGCAACAGAGCTCCGGCGGGATCGCAGACGTCGCAGTGGCCGCAGGGGCGGACCGAGTCCTCTTCGTCGCCAAAGTGGCGGACTAGAGCGCACATGCGGCAGCCGTTCGAATCGGTGAAGCGGATGACTTTTTCGAATTGCTCCCTGCGGTATTGCGATTGGACGGAGTAGGTCTTGTTCCAGTCCTTTCCGCCGCGGGTGGCGTTGCCGGAGAAATCGACGCGCGCGCCCCCGTGGATCTGGAGCTTCTCGATGGCCTTGTCGAAGGACTCCTCGTCGAGGGTTGATTGCGAGCGCAGTTCGTCGACGGACTGCGGGTCGTCGGAGAGCATCGCGAAGACGGCCCGGAGGTTTTCGGCGGGAGGGTAATCGCGGTTGAAGAAAAAGTCCTGCGTGCGCTGGTCGGCGTAGCTGTGCATGAGGATGGTGCGGCTCGAGAGGCCATCGCGCCCGGCGCGGCCGATCTCCTGGTAGTAGCCCTCGAGCGTGGCGGACAGGCCGGCGTGAAGGATGGTGCGGACGTCGGGCTTGTCGATGCCCATGCCGAATGCAATGGTGGCGACGACGACTTCGAGTTGGCCGGACTGAAAGGCGGTTTGCACGCGATCGCGGGTTTCGGAGTCGAGGCCTGCGTGGTAGGCGGCGGCGCGGACCTGGAGCGACAACTCCGCTGCGATGGCTTCGGATTGCTTGCGCGAAGTGGCGTAGACGATGGCGGGGCGGCGCGCGGGATCGCGAAGCAAGCCGCAGACGATGCCGGCGCGCATGGGCATCGGGACTTCGACGATTTCGATGGCGAGGTTGTCGCGGCGGAAGCCGTGGATGAATCTGGCGGGGCGGATCATGCCGAGCTGCGCGACGATGTCGGCCTGCACGGTTGGCGTGGCTGTGGCAGTGAGGGCGAGGACCGGAGGTGGGTCCTCACTGCCGCGGAGGTTTGGCAGGTACTGGCCGATCATCCGGTAGTCAGGGCGGAAGTCGTGGCCCCATTGCGAGATGCAATGCGCTTCGTCGATGGCGATGAGGGCGAGGCGGCGCTTGGCGAGCATCTCGGGAAAACCGGGTACGCGAAGGCGCTCGGGGGCGATGAAGAGAAACTGGAGGCTTCCGTTGAGGTAGTCGGCGCAGGCCTGTCGCGACATGGAGCGGTCGAGGCCGGAGTGGATGCGAGCAACCCTCAGGCCAAGCGCAGCGAGCTTGGCGACCTGGTCTTCCATGAGTGCGATGAGCGGCGAGATGACGAGCGCGGTGCCGCAGCGGGCGAGCGCGGGAAGCTGGTAGCAGAGAGACTTGCCGGAGCCGGTGGGCATGACGAGCAGAAGGTCGCGGCCGGAGACGGCGGCGCGACAGACGTCCTCCTGATTTGCGCGAAAAGCGGAAAAGCCGAAGGACTGCCGGAGGATTTCTAAGAGATCTGCGGATTGAGTCTGGGACGGCATGAATGCGAGGGATGAATCCTGTTCAAGTGTAGAGGAGGATGCGGGCCGAACTGAACTACTGCCGGCATTCTGCGTATCACTGTGTGCATCCTGATGGGAGCGCTATGATGAGGCCACAATCTCAATCCTCCCCAACCGAGGACGATATGAGCGAACCGAGTACAAGCGTGCGCATGAGCGACACATCTGCGCTGTGGCTGCTTGGGCTGGCCTTCACAGTGGTGCACGTACTCGCCGGCGCGCGATATGGATTCCATCGCGACGAGTTGCTGACGTACTCGAATGCGCGCGACCTGGAGTGGGGCTACGTGGTGTATCCGCCGGTGACGGCGTGGCTGGCGCGCGTTGAGCTGGCGGTTTTCGGTACGTCGCTGGTCGGGTTCCGGTTCTTGGCAGCGGTGGCGTGCGGGATGACGACCGTGCTGACCGGGCTGATGGCGCGCGCGATGGGCGGGGGACGCCGGGCGATGCTGGTGTCGGCGTTCGCGGCGAGCATTGGCGGGAGCACCTTCTTCACCGGGTCATTCATGTCGTACATGTCGTTCGACCTGCTGTGGTGGGTGTTGACGGCGTGGTGCGTGACGCGGCTGCTTCAGTCGGACGACGGGCGCTGGTGGATCGGCGCGGGAGCGGGGATCGGCCTGGGGCTGATGACGAAGTACACGATGGCGTTTTTTGTCTTCGGGATCGTGGGCGGGATGCTGCTGACCTCGAATCGAAAATACCTGCGCAGCCTGTGGTTCTGGTGCGGCGTGGCGGTGGCGCTGCTGATATTTGCGCCGAACCTCTGGTGGCAGTATCAGCATCACTTTGTGGGAATCGACTGGATGAAGAGCATCCACGCGCGCGATATGCGCTGGGGGCGCACGGATTACTTCTTTCTGAACCAGATTTGGAAGGTCGCGAACGTGGTTACGCTGCCGATCTGGCTGGGCGGGCTGTGGTTTCTGTTCAAGCGGCCAGAGGGTAAGCCGTGGCGGATGATCGGGTGGATGTTTGTGCTGACGCTGCTTGCGCTGGGGGCCGTGCGCGGGCGCGAGTACTACGCGGCACCGCTGTATCCCATGTTGATGGCCGCCGGCGCGGTGTGCGGCGAGATATGGCTCGCGGCCAAGCCAGAAGGCAAGCAGAAGAAAATCCGGGGCGCAGCGTGGCGGGCGCTGACGATCGGCGGGCTGGCGATGGCGTCGATCATCCTGCCTGTGGCGCCGGTGAACTCGACATGGTGGCGCATTGCGGACTCGGTGAGCGGCCAGGACTTCAACATGCAGATCGGATGGCCTGAGCTGGCGCGGACGGTGGCGGATGTTGCCGCATCGTTGCCAGCAGAGCAGCGCGCGAGGCTGGGGGTGCTTGCGGGGGATGAGGGTGAGGCGGGAGCAGTGAATCTTTATGGCGCGGCCTACGGGTTGCCGCGGGCGATCAGCGGGATGAATTCAAACTGGCTTCGCGGATACGGCGATCCAGCGCCGGAGACGGTGATCGCGGTGGGCATGGATCCTGAATTTTTGCTGCCTAATTTCTCATCGTGCAGGAGGGCGGCGGATCTCGGCAAGCCGCACGGGGTGGCGAATCAAACGATCGGCGGGTTTACCGCGGTGTATGTGTGCGGGCCGCCGGTGAAAGGCTGGCCGGAGTTCTGGAAGGGGTTTCAGTACTACGGATAGAGCGGTGAGTGAGCCGGACGCAATCTGATGGCGAAGACCCAAAACGGTTCACATTTCAGCAGCAGCAAAAAGAAGTATGAAAAAGTCAACCTGTCTTTATTAAAGAATTGTAAATATACAGACCCCTGCGGTAGGATTTGGCATTCATAAGAGGGTCGCAGGGGCAATGAAGACGATTATTGTTTCAGCCGCAATCGTTTTTCTTTTTCAGGCAGCGCCGGAAGTCTCAGGACAGCGAGATCAAACCAGGTTAGAGCCCGGCCACCAGGTCGCACTGATTCAATCCGAGGGCCGAGACAGCAGCGCTCCTGCGGAAGATGTTGCGGTACTGCGCAGCGCCGCAGAAAAGGGCGATCCGCTTGCCGAGAACAACCTGGCATACGCTTATGTGTTCGGCCGGGGAATTGCGCCCGACAAAGAAGAGGCCTTGAAATGGCTCGGCCGGGCCGCCGCTTCGGGATTTGTGCCGGCGGAGTTCAACCTGGGCGTTCTTTACCAATTTGGCTACGGTGTTCCGCGGGACTACGGGAAGGCGATCGTCAACTTCCGGTCCGCCGCGGAGCGCGGATTCGTCTCCGCTGAAGAGAAGATGGGGCTCTTTTACGAGAAGGGGTGGGGAGTTTCCGCAGACCCAAGCGAGGCTATCAGGTGGTATCGCATGGCGGCGGATCGCGGGAAACCCGAAGCGCAATGCAAGGTGGGCAACGGGTATCACGAGGGCCGCGGTGTTCCACATGACGATGCAGAGGCTGCGAAATGGTACCGAACGGCTGCGGACAAGGGCTTCGCACCGGCGGAGAACAACCTGGGGGCGATGTATCACCACGGCATGGGCGTGAAGCAGGACTTTGCCGAAGCGCTCAAGTGGTATCGCAAGGCGGCCGAGCACGGGCTTGCCGAGGCGGAGAGCAACCTGGGCGTGATGTACGAGGATGGCGCCGGGGTTCCAAAGGATTATGTACAGGCGGCAGCTTTGTACCAGTCTGCGGCCCTGCACGGCTCGGAGCGCGGCGAGCTCAACCTGGCCACGCTCTACTACACGGGCAGAGGCGTACCGCTCGACTACGTGAGCGCTTACGTGTGGTACACAAGGGCGGCGGCCACGGGCGATTCTCTGGCAGTGCGGCTGCTGAAGGAATTGAAAGGCGTGATGACCGCCCGGCAAAAGCAGGAAGCGCAGTCGCGGCTGCTGGACGGGGAGGATGCAAGATCCTCAAATGATGAATTGCATTCGCCGTTTGGCGACGCGCTGAAGAGATAGCCGTGCCTGAGGCGACCTCGCGGTTCGTCCTTGCCCGCCGACTCCCGATCGCTTCAACAACTTCCGCTTGGACGCGAAGGCGAGCCGGCTTCCTGGGTCGGCATTTGCTGCGGCGATGGCAGGGTGTAGGGCTCGAACCCGAGCAGGTTGTTCGCGCACTCGGTGAGTTCGTTCTGCAGCGCCGCGCTGGTCGAGGGCAGATTTGGAATCGAGTAGTCGGGCTGGGTGAAGTTGAACGCACTGGTCATGTCGCCGACGGTCTGGCGGCGCCAGGCGCTCAGGTTTGGCACCTCCGCGCCGAAGCGGGTTTCGAGGAAGCGCAGGACCGAAGTGTGGTCGAACAGGTCCGAGGAGACGAACCCGCCGCGGCTGAATGGCGAGATGATCATGGCGGGGACGCGAAATCCGAGCCCGATTGGGCCGCTGATGCCGCCTTGCGCTGAGGCGTCGGGGACGCTGGGCGCGGTTACGTACTCGCCCGCGGTGCCGGGAGGCGCGGTAACCGGCGGAACATGATCGAAGAATCCGCCGTTTTCGTCGTAGGTGACAAAGAGTGCCGTCTTTGCCCAGACCGTCGGATTGGCCGTCAGTGACTGGACGATGAGGGATAGCGTGCTTTCGCCGAGCGTAGCGGGCGCGGGCGGATGATCGGAATCGATAAGGGAAGCAAGAATCCATGAGACCTGCGGGAGATTGCCGGTGGCCGCATCCGAAACAAAATCGACGGGGAACTGCGGAACGAAGGCGTTGTGGAAGAGGTCCGTCGATGAATCCTGGAAGTTCTTGAAGTAGGACAGGATGTTGTCAGAGAAAGCGCCACTGAGGATGTTCTGATCGGGCGAGCCGTAGACCTTCCAGGAAATGCCTTTGGCCGTGAGTTGCTCCGGCATTGTGGTCAGGGTGAGCTTGCCGAAGAATGGCTGGCGGTTTTGAAAGACAAGCGTTTCCAGCAGTGGACCGCCGTGGGTCCCGTCAGGGTCGAGGGAGGCGGCCATCGTGTAGAGGCGGTTCGGATCGCTGGGACCGATGACCGGGCAGAAGTAATTGTCACAGAGCGTGAAGGCATCGGCGGCGGCGTAGTAATAAGGCAGATCGGCGCGGGTGTAATAACCCATTGTCATCACCGCGTCGGTGGTGTTGATGGATAGGCGCGAAGTGATGAAGCCGTCCATCGCGCCGTTGTTCCAACTCTGATGCTGGGGCACCCAGTCGTGGCTGATGTCGTGGGTGCACGCGGCGTCGGTCTTGGTGACGTCGAGGTGGAACGGGAGCAGCGCGCCTGCGGGCGGATTGCTGGTGTTGCCGGGATAGGGTTGTTGAAATGCTGCGCTCTTGTCGCTGAAACCCTTCACGCCCTTGTAGCTGCCAAAGTAGTGGTCGAAGGAGCGGTTCTCCTGGATGAGGATGACGACGTGATCGATGTCGGTGATTTTTGCGCAGCCGCTGACCGCGTTTGCAATCTTGTTGCCGACGCCGCAGCCGGCTAGGACGGATCCCGCGCCGGCCGCTGCTCCCAATTTGAGCACCTGCCGGCGCGTGAAGTGTGATGACCCCATGAGGAGTTGCTTCCTTTCCCGCACTTGGATGCGGGGATGGCGCCGGGAAACAGCTTCACAGGTTATTCCGCGGAGGGCGGGATACGGAATCAGGCAGATCCGCGGCGCTCCACGCGCCCGACGAAATCGGCGATGTGATTGGCGAGGATGGGGCGAAGGCCGGGAGCGAGGCTGTGGCCCATGCCTTCGATGAGGATGAGTTCGGAGCCGGGGATCGCCTCGGCAACGGCGCGTCCGCCGCTGACGTCGCACATGCGGTCAGCGAGGCCGTGGATGACGAGCGTGGGAACTTTGAGATTGCGCAGGCGCTCGGCGCGGTCGCCGGAGGCAACGGTGGCGATGGCCTGGCGCGCGATGGCTGTGAGATCGAAGGAGCGGTCCCAGGCGCGGCCGGCTGTTGCGGCGAGCTCTTCCTCGTTGCTGGGGTAATCGGGGGAACCGACGGCTTTCATGGCCATGACGCGATGCTTGATTACGTCTTCGCGGGTGACGGCGGGAGGACCGCCGAACAGCTGGCGCATGGCTTCGGGAGTGGGCTGGCCGATGGACATGCTGCCCGTGGAGGACATCATCGAAATGAGAGAGCGGACGCGAGTGGGGTGCTCGAGGGCGATTGTCTGAGCGATCTGGCCGCCCATGGATGCGCCGGCAATGTGCGCGCTTTCGATGCCGAGGAAATCGAGCAGTCCGACGGTGTCGGCGGCCATGTCGGAGAGCGTGTAGGAGGCTGATGAGTTGTCACCGGCGAGGACGGCGGGGAGGTCGGGCGGCGGGGCGTTGGTGATTTGCGTGGAGCGGCCGGAGTCGCGGTTGTCGAAGCGGATAACCTGGAGGCCGCGATCGACGAGCGCGCGGCAGAACGGGTCGGGCCAGTGGATCATCTGCGCGGCGCCTCCCATGATGAGGACTACGGGAGGCGCACTCGAGTCGCCGAGGCGCTGGTAGCAGATGTCGATATGTGCCGGGCCGACGTTTGTGGCCATTTCTTCGATGGTGTACGGATTGATCGCGTTGAGTGACGCGGACATTCGTCCTCCAAAGGCGCAGTGGCGCACCCGGATGAACGTACGCGGGTTCGAGAGGAAAAAACAGTCTGTTTTTGCGGTTGAAGGATTGGTATTCTGAGAATGGGGAGACGCGGTGGCGAGAGGACTGCGCGCAGAATTGGCGGGCAGGCTCAGGGGTGCTCCCAACGAGTCGAAGGTGACTGAATCAGGAAGGCCGGAACGCGAGGTTCCGGCCTTTGCTTTGCGCTACGGAGCGGGGGTTACGCTGCAGGCGCCGTAGGTCTTCTTCACGCCGTCCACGCGGAACGTTGCGGACGCGGAAGTTCCGCTGGCCGACTTCTTTCTTCCCCTGACTTTTACGACTTCTCCGGCCTTGAGGGTCGTGGTTGCGCCGGTGAGCGCGTAGGTCACCTGGTCCTTTTCGTTCTTGAGCGACAGGCCGTTGGGATCCGATGACACGCAACCTTTGATCGTCGGGTGGAGGGCGAAGTAGATGCCGACACCGAGGCCGATGCCGAGGGCGGCTGCGACGCCGATGATGCCGGCTCCGATCTCATTGGCCTGGGTTTGCAGGCTGGTGTTTTGTGCCCGGGTGTGAACATGCGCCTGGGCGGGAAGGCTGGAGAGAAGCAGCGACACGCATAGCAAACTGGCGGGGCCCCGTGGAACACGTTTGTCTTTCATACACGCTCCTATGGGGTTATTGGGAAGTTGCAGAATGATAGCAAAGAAAGCGGTTGCGATTGAGGAATTTGTTTACAGGGCAACGTGAGGGGCCGAATCGGTTGTGCGGTCCGGTATTTGGGGGAGAGGCTCGGTAAGCCGGCCTGGGTTTCCGCAGGCGACGCCGCGGGTGATCGAATAGAGGAGTCGGGAGGCGGTTCAGGGGGGATTAACCAGAAAGGTACGGTCTGGGAAAACCGCCTGTTGAAAAGTACGCTATAAAAGAGGGATAAATACCGGAAAGAACCCGAAGCCGGCGGGAAAGTTACCGAAGATGAATTCCGGCCTATCTTATCCACAAAAACTGCCGGCCGCCCCGTTGACCGTGCGTTCCGCGCTTCGTAGAGTCTCAATCAACGGACCAAGTTCACGGGAATTCGCGGCGCGCTGAAAGTGCCTTGGAGCCTGTGCAAATGGCGGAAACGGAACCCAACCGCAGGGAGCGTACATGCTGAAACTGAAAAAAATCCACATCCTCGGCTTCAAGAGCTTTTGCGACCGGACGGAGTTGGCGGTCGCGGGGACGGGCATTGCCGTGGTGGTGGGTCCGAACGGGTGCGGCAAGTCGAACATTCTTGACGGCGTGAGCTGGGTACTCGGCGAGCAGAGCGCGAAGTCGCTGCGCGGCGGCAGCATGCAGGATGTGATCTTTGCGGGCACGCGTGAACGCAAGGCGCTGGGCATGGCCGAGGTCACGCTGACGATGGTGGACCCCGAGGCGTACGAGGGGCCGATTCCGGTTGAGCCCGAGGTGCAGGTGGACCTGGAGGGCCCGGCGGACTGGGACGAAGTCGAACTGCGGAGAAAGAAGGCCGCCGAGGCCGAGGAGATGGTGGCCGCGGAGCAGCCGGGACAGGTTCTGGAGGATGAGGGCGAAGCGGCCGCGACGCCGGAGCCAGAGGCGAGCGCGGCCGGCGGACCGCAGCCGGTGGTGCTGAAGATCCGGCGGAGGAAGTTTCAGCGGACGTTTGCGAAGGGCGAGATCGTCATTACGCGGCGGCTGTTCCGGACCGGGGAGAGCGAATACCTGCTGAACGGGAAGCTGTGCCGGCTGCGCGATATCCAGGACATCTTCATGGGGACCGGGCTGGGACCGGAGAGCTACGCGATCATCGGTCAGGAGCGGATTGGGCAGCTGCTGAGCTCGAAGCCGCACGACAGGCGCGCAATTATCGAAGAGGCCGCGGGGATTACGCGGTTCAAGACGAAGAAGCGGCTGGCTGAGCTGCGTCTTGAGAGCGCGAAGCAGAACCTTGCACGCGTGGACGACATTTTCGAAGAAGTGACGCGGCAGATGAACAGCCTGAAGCGGCAGGCGGCGAAGGCGGAGCGGTTTGCGGCGGTGCGCGATGAGCTGCGCGGCCGGCTGCGCGTTGTGCTGGCAAGCCGCATGGCGCAAATGGATGCGGAACAGGCGCAACTCGGGGCGGAGATTGCGGCGCTTAGCGAGCAGATCAACGGCGGGGCGGGCGAAATCGGGGAGATGGAAGCAAGCCAGCACACGCTGACGGAGCGCGGATACGAGATCGAGAGCAGCGCACAGGATGCGCAGTCGCGGGCCAGCGAGGCAGCTGTGGAGCTGGAACGCGCGGCTGCGCGAGAGCGCGGCAACACGGAGCGCGTGAGCGAACTGGATGCGCGGATGGCGGCGGCTGCGGCAGAGGCCGAGCAGACGCGGACGCAGCTCGCGGGAATTGTTGAAGAGCGCGCGCAGCAGCACGCGTTCCTGGAGACGGCCGCGGGAGAGGCGCGGGCGTTCCATCAGAAAGTGTCGGCACGGCAGCAGGAGGCGCGCGCCGCAGCGGATGAAGTTTTCCGCGCTGAGCGCGACCTCGAAGCGAACCGGCGTCATGCGATGCACCTGCTGACGCTGGCCGGAAATGCGCGCAACTCGACGGCGCAGGCCGAGGAGAGCTTGGCGGCGCTCGAGCGCGAGGCGGAGCGCCTGGAAGCGGAGATGGCGCAGTCGCGCAACGAGCTCGAAAACCTGGGCGTGCAGAGCGGCCAGGCGCGGCTGAATTTTGAGACGTCTACGGGGCGGCTGAAAGAGTTGGAAGGCGAGATTGCGGCACTGCGCGAGGCGCTGCAGACGCGGCGCGGGGAAGAGGATGCGCTGCGCGCGAAGGCGAACGGGTTGCGCAGCGAGCATGCTTCGCTGGGCGGGCGCAAGACTTCGCTCGAGTCGCTGATCCGGAACCACAGTTACTCGACCAACTCCGTGCGGCAATTGCTGAAGCCGGGCGCGCTGGGGCCGGGTATGGCTCCGGTGGGCACGCTGGCCGATTTTCTTGAAGTAAGCGGCGAGCACGAAGGAGTGGTGGACGAATTCCTGCGCGACGAATTGAACTACCTTGTCGTGCACAGCTGGACGGCGGCGGAGCAGGGCGTGAACCTGCTGAAGTCGGGCGTGGATGGGCGAGCGACGTTCCTTGTGCATCCGGAGAATGCGGCGGCGGTGATGTCGCGCGATGAGGCGGCGGAAGAGATCAACGCGCATGGGCTGATTCCGCTGAAGGACACGATCCGGGTGCTGAATGGATTTGGGCGATCGCTCGAGATGATTCTTCCGAAACTGAAGAACGGCTACATCGTGGAAGACACGGCGCGGGCGCAACAGCTTTCAGAGCAGTACACGCGCGCGTTCTTCCTGACGCCGGGCGGCGAGTGCTTTCACAACACGACGGTGACGGGCGGCAAGCCGGCGAGCGAGGGACCGCTCGCGCTGAAGCGCGACCTGCGAGAGACGGAGAAGAAGCTCGACGTGGTGGAGGCTGCGCTGGGCGAAGCAGAGGCCGAGGCGGCGGCGCTCACGCGGACCATCGAGGAGATGAACCAGCGTCTGGAGTCGCTGAGCGAGGAACGCAGGCAGGCGGAGCGCGATACTGCGAACCAGGGCGCGGCACTGAAGCAGATGGAGGCCGAGGTACAGCGGATCGACCGCAGGCTGCAGGAATGGACCTTGCAAGCCGCGCGCAATAAGGATGCGCGCGAGGCCAAGCATGCGACGATCGGGCAAAAGCGGGAAGAAGCTGTGCGCCTCGAAGGGGAACATGCGCAGGCGGAGTCGACGCTCGAGACGCAGCAATCGGCGCTTGCGGAGATGCGGCAGAAGCGCGAGGGACTGCAGCAGGAGGCCGCGCAGCTCACGGCGGAGTTGGCGGGGCTCGAAGAGCGCCGGCGCGGGGCGGAGGCTGCGTTCCAGCGCATCGATCGGCTTCATGCGGACCTGGAGCGGCGTGTGCTGGCGGTGGAGCAGCAGCGCGCCGCGGCGGAAGCGGAGAAGGAGCAGCGGATCCAGGAGAGCGCAAGCCTGGCGGAGCGGCAACAGGAGCTGAACGCACAGCGCGCCGCGGCCATGGCGGAGGCGCAGAACCTTGCGAATGAGGCGCACGGTCTGCGGCAGCAACTTGCGAACCTTGAGATACAGCTCAAGACAAATCGCGCTGCGCTCGACCAGTTGCGCGAAGACCGTTCGAACAGATCGAGCGCGCTGGCGAAGCTGCAGTCGGATCTCGAGCATCTGGAGGCGAGCTGCCTGGCGGAGGTGAACGTCGAGGCGGTGGTGCTGCGCGAAGATGCGGAGCTGGCGCGGATCGAAGGCGAGGCGCTTGCGGCGGAGGAAGAGACGTGCCGCGCGCTGAAGCAGAAGATCGAGCAGATGGGCCCGGTGAACATGATGGCGCTGGATGAGTACAAGGAAACAGCGGAGCGGCACAGCTTCCTTGAGACGCAGCGGACCGATCTGATCGAGTCGATCGAGAACACGCAGGAGACGATCAAGGAGATCGACCAGATTTCGCGGCAGAAATTCGACGAGGCGTTCGCGCGCATCAACGAGAACTTCGCGCAGGTGTTCACGCGGCTGTTCCACGGAGGGCAGGCATTTCTACGGCTCACAGATGCGGAGAACCAGGCGGAGAGCGGGTTGGATATCGTGGCGTCGCCGCCGGGCAAGAAGCTGCAGAATGTGCTGCTGCTCTCGGGCGGCGAGAAGGCGCTGACTGCGATTTCGCTGCTGGTGGGAATCTTCCAGTTCCAGCCGAGCCCCTTCTGCGTGTTGGACGAAGTGGATGCGGCGCTGGACGAGACCAATGTGGGCCGGCTCGCGGACCTCTTGAAGTCTCTGAGCCGCGACACGCAATTCCTGCTGGTGACTCACTCGAAGCGCATGATGCACGCGGCCGATATGATCTACGGCGTGACGATGCAGGAGCCGGGCGTTTCGAAGATTGTGAGCGTAAAGCTCGGACATCACGAGGCGCAACTCGCGACTGCATAACCTGCATTCAAGTTATGAATCGGCCGTGCGAGGCAAAGCTCGCGCGGCCATTTTTTTGCTCAGTCAATGCGGTCTTGCACGGAGCGATGGCCACCGGAAGACAACGGCGAGGTTGCCTGAAACATCTGAGTTCGAGGGAGGATGGGGATGGCAACCAAAAAGGCGGCAAAGAAATCGAGCGCGAAAAAATCTTCGAAGAAAAAATCTTCAGGGCGGAAGTATTCAAAGTCGGCGGGCAGCGACGTCAAGCGCGAGATGCACGAGATGAAGCGGGGCAAGCTGAAGTCCGGCCGCAGCGGTAAGAAGGTGACGAGCCGGAAGCAGGCGATTGCCATTGGCCTGTCTGAAGCGCGGCGGAAAGGCAAGAAGGTGCCGGCGAAGAAGTCCTGAAGGTGCCGGCACCCAGAATTGGTATCAACGACGGGATCAATTGCCGCCGAGGTCGAAGTTGATGGTGATCGGCACGGTGGCATCGCCGGAGCCGGGTTCGAACTTCCACTTGCGCAGTGCGTCCTCCGCGGCCACCGAGAGCGCGCGATTGCCGCTGATGGTTTTTACATCCTTCACCTTGCCGTCGGGATCAACGGTGGCCTCCAACTTCACCGGACCGCTGATCTTCATGCGTTTCGCGAGTTCCGGATACGTGGGCGGGACGCGCATTTTGACGACGCGGTCTTCGGCGCCGGCGGAGTGGACACCCGCAAGCAGCGCAACGAGTGCAATGGCCTGCAGGCAAGCCGGGATCATGCGCGTTACGGACAATGTGCGGAATTCAGTCTTCTTCATAATGGGAAACCTCGCGCGCTGGCGGCGCATAACCCGTTCATCGGCGTGCGCGAGGAAAACATTAGGAAGTCTAAGAGATTGATTCGGGTGAATCTGCATGAATGCGGCGAAGAGGCTGGAGGACCAGGACTTCAGCCTTGAACGTCTGCAAATGTGAGGTTTTCTGCAGACGAGCGATGCTCTTCGCGCCATTGCTCGAACAGGCGGCCGTAGCTGAGGGTCAGGTAGTCGGAGTGCGAGATGCTGAGGCGCGCGGCGGTCCGGTCGATCCAGTCAGCCGGGCCTTCCAGTTCGGCGTAGTTTCCGATGGGAGTCTCGTCGACTACGCAGTGCCCTTCCCCGTCACTCCACTCGGTGCGCCATTTCTCATAGCGGAAGGCGGCTGAGAGACCGAGAGATCGGAAGACCTCGGCGAGCGCATCGCCGTCCGAGACTTCGGTTTCGGTTTCGACGCGATGCTTGTGGCGGTCTTCGCCGCAGCCGTTATCGGGAAGGCGCTTGTGCGTGAGAGTGCACCGGCCGGCGTAGGTGCGGATGCGCAGGATTTCAGTGCGCGCGCGCATGTGACGATCGGGGGTGTCGTAGAGGATGTTGGATTCGAAAGCGCGGGGGGTATCGAGATGGAACCCGGCGGATTCGAGACGCTCAGAAAGGCCGGCAAGGTCGTGCACGCGGAATTTGATTTCGGTTTCCACCGTGACCATAACCTGAGAGTATACGGGATGCGCTGCGGTTGCTTATGTGACGGCAAGCGGCTTGCGCAGGCGAGAATGAGGGAGTGAAGACGCTACGGCTGACGGTGGATCCGGCGCGCATGGATTCTGACGAGTCGCGCGCGGCGATGGAGCGCGCGGCGGCGATCGTGCGCGGCGGCGGGCTGGTGGCGCTGCCTACCGAGACGGTGTACGGACTGGGAGCGAACGCGCTCGATGCGGCCGCGGTGGGGCGGATTTTTGCGGCGAAGCAGCGGCCATCGTGGGACCCGGTAATCGTGCACGTGGCCGGGGTGGTGCAGCGCAATGCGATGCTGGATGCGCTGGTTGCAGACGTGCCGGGGCCGGCGAGGAAGCTGATGGAGGCGTTCTGGCCGGGGCCTCTGACGCTGCTGCTGCCACGTTCGGACGCTGTGCCGGATGCGGTGACGGCGGGCAGGCCGCTGGTGGGAGTGCGGATGCCGGCGCACCCGGTGGCGTTCGAGCTGATCCGGAGAGCAGGCGTTCCGGTGGCGGCGCCCAGCGCAAACCTTTTCAGCCATACGAGTCCCACGACGGCCGAGCATGTGCTCGAAGACCTTGACGGGAGGATCGACGCGATTGTGGACGCGGGGCCGTCGCGGCATGGCGTGGAGTCGACCGTGCTCGACCCGAACCAGGATCCGATGGTGATTTACCGGCCGGGGGCTGTGACTGCGGAGGAGATTCGGCGGGTCGCGGGGGACGTTGTGCAGTTCCAGAGTGCGATTGACGAGGGGCAACGCGCCGAGAACGAGAAACTCAGGGCCGGGCTGCCTTCGCCGGGTGTTGGGATTCGCCACTATGCTCCGCGGGCGCGCGTAGTGCTCGTTGAGGGGCCTGAAGATGAACTCAAGAGAAGGCTGGAGGCCGCGGCGGCAGAGGTTGCGGGAATGCGCGCAGGGGTGATGCTTCCCGCCGGGTGGGCCGGCGGAACGCACACGGAGGTTTTTGACTGGGGCCGGTGGGACGCGCCGGAAGAACTGGCGGCGCGCCTCTACGCGGGGTTGCGCGCGCTGGATGCCGCGGGGTGCGAAGTTATCGTGTGCCCGGTGCCGGCTGGCGGCGGGATTTGCGCGGCGATTCGAGACCGCCTGCGCAAGGCGGCCTGGAAGCAACGGGAGTGAGACGCGCTAGTTGCCGTTCTCACCCTGCTTGTACATGTACTTGATCGCCGACTTGAAGACGAGCATCCGCGAGCGTCCGCGCACCTTGAGCGAAAAGCGGTCGTACCACTCGATGCATCCCTCGATGTGCTCGCCGTCTTCGAGCACAATCACCATGGGAGTCTGTGACTGGATCTGCTTCTGGAGATAAAAGAGCTCCGCCTGGCGGTGCGCCGAGGGATCCTCTTCAAGTGCGCTCAAAGCTGGAAATCGATACGGAGAGTGGGGAACGAAGGGACGGGTCCGGCGGAAATCGGGGCGGGGATGTGTTTCGATACCGGGGTCTGCGATGGCACTCGAAAGCGGACTCATGTTCTTTCTTCCTTCCTGAACATCTCGTGAAGGTCTCTCGCGCGGGCGATGAGACCGTTAAAGGCCGAACCATTGCCTGGGGACGAACGAAGGATCGCTCAAAAAAATGGAGGCCCAGGAAATCGGACAACCGGATGCGCGCCGGGCTGCCCTGAAGGGGCGCACGATCTCCGCACCGGGCGAGTCTTGTGGTTACTCGTACTCGCAAAGATGCCCCGGGGTGGGCTGAAGTTGCACTGTTCCTGAAGAAAATCTTCGCACAGATGGCGTTAAGGCGGCATGAAGGACGGGCCTGCCGGGCAACGCTTATCTAGCGCGACTCGAGAGCGACGGCCATGGCGTCGAGCGAAAGCGAGCGGAGCAGGTTGCGGCGCATTCCGGACTGGACATCGGCGAGGGCGCGGGCGGCGCCGTCGATCCAGTCGATGGAGAGGCCCGCGGCGAGGCGGTCGAGTTCCGGGGACAGATCGAGGTTGCGGACGAGGTTGGGTGTCCCGGCGAGGACGAGAAGCAGGTCTTCGAGCAGGCTGCCGAGGGCGCGGAGCAGGCTTGCGGTTTTTTCCTGGCCCTCGGCGCCGGCGCGGTAGGTTTCGGTGGCGCGGAAGAGGGTGGAGTAGTCGGGTTCCTTGAGCGCGGTGCGGAGGATGATGAGCGCGTCCTGGCGGCTGGCGAGCCAGGCGGGCAGGTCGAGGTTGAGCGCGCGGCCGATGGCGCCTTCGGCGAGGCGGGCGACTAGCTGGCGATCCTGCGGCTTGAGGTCGGGGCGGCGGGCTGCGAGCAGCGTTTCGATTTCTGCGGCGGGCAGGGCGCCGATGCGGTGAAGGATGGCGCGCGAGCGGATGGTGGGCAGGAGTTCCTGGGGGTTTTCGGCGAGCAGGACCAGGGATGTGTGTTCGGGCGGCTCTTCGAGGACCTTGAGGAGGCTGTTGGCGGCCTCTTTCATGAAGGCCGAGGTGGTGAAGATGGAGAACGAGCGGCGGGCTTCGACCGGGGGCCGGAAATATGCGTTGTGGATGACCTGCCGGACCTGGCCGAGCTTGATGAGTAGCTGCGGCGGGTCGGGCGGAATGACCAGGATGTCGGGGTGGGTCTGGATGAGGATGCGGGTGTCTTTCTTGTCGGTCTCGCGGAGCTCTTCGCGGGCGGCGACCGCTTCGGCGACACGCTCCTCGAGGTTGCGCGCTTCGGCGATGCGGAGGCAGTTGTCGCAGCGGCCGCAGAAGTCGGGCAGGCCATCGGATTCAGTGGGGCGGAGGCAGTTGACGGCCTGGGCGAGCATGAGCGCGAGGGTGTACTTCCCTGCACCGCGGGGTCCGGCGAGGATCATTGCCTGAGGAACGCGGCCGGTGCGAACGGATTCGCGGAGACGGGTGACGGTGGCTGCGTTGCCGAGGAATTCGCGGAAGCTCACAGATTGAGTCTACGGCAGCTATCGGCTGGCAGTTTTCAGCTTTCAGTCCGGGCGTGGCTGAATGTGGACGCATTTATCAAGCCTCAACGGCGTGAAATTACCCAACTCGAAGGCTTGCCAACAGCGATTTCGATAATTCTTTTGTTTTGA
>DATFRB010000102.1:0-104735 GCA_035263625.1 Occallatibacter sp. | reverse complement strand
AACGGCAGGGACAGAGGGACAAAGGGACAAAGGGGACCGGAGAGGCTGGGGACAGAGGGACCTGGGGGGTGAGCAGATTGAAGAACCATGGGCAAACGACGCGCTCGGCATTGCTTTTGGATGGGCTTCGGGACCGGTGATTGGAGACAAACCGGCCGGTTTCCCATCATGTGAGATGGTTTTTACTGCGCTTGTGGTGAGAAATGACTACAAATGTAGTTTGAAAAATGGCGAATATCCGGAGAAGATTTTGCGGACCGGGCCCGAATCGAGGCGCGACCGTCCATCGCTGAGTTTGAATTCCCCAGAGCGATGCACGGGCGACCACCCGGTAACTTCCGAGTCGGCGGTGACTCGGGACCTAAAGGATGCGGCGTTACAATCGCTGTCTGGAGACAGTTTGTGTTGAAGCCCATCGTTGTCCTGCTGGCGGGATTCCTCATTGCAACTGATCTTCTCGCGGCAACGCCAAATCCATACCCGAACGAACTGAAGGGACTGAAGTTCTATGCGCGATACCTTTCTCCACTGCGACCGCTTCAGTCAAACCAAATGGAGGTCGAGCAGGTTCTAGGATCGAAGCAGGGGAAGGAATTGAAGGACTGGAAAGTGGTTCCTCTCTATTCATGTAAGGAGGATTTCCTTACCTGCTCCCATGGGCCTGGAAATGACCCTCTGGACACCATAGAGATCACGCCGAAGCATCGCGTTTCCTTGCGCCACGTGAAGTTCCCGAAGGCTTTCACGGTCAGCTATGGCAGCGTTTCCGAGATCAACGTCGCTTGTGTTACCTACACGGATGCGTTCGGGCTTCAATACTGGGTGGTGTCGGGCGACTTTACGTCGCACAAGAGCGGCGATCTTCTGATGATCGAATACGGTCCAGCCGTACAGCTGAACATCCAGTCCGCCGACAATAGAGGTTCTGTCTGGTTTGTCGCCAACTTGTCCCTATGCCGTCTGTTCGCCCACCTCCCGACTCCCCGGAACCGGTGTTAGGGAAGAGTAGGCGGTCACTCGACCGCAATGCGTTTGCTGGGTCCTCTGGGACTCAATGCGAAACAGCGTTGAGAATATTAGGTCCAAACCACGCGACAACAAAGCCGATCAGAACCAAGATCAATAGCAACGCGAAAATCGTGAGCTTCCAAGCCTTTGCTAGTCTTGATTGGATCAGACCGGGCAAGTAAAACTGATCCGGCTTCGTTGGGTTGAATCGTATATCAACAGTGTCACCATCAGAGAGTTGATAGAGTGGTGACTCCTCAAAAGCCTCAAACTCCGCTGTATGCGGAAGCCGATTCTGATCCAGCCAAGCGATCTTGCATACGGACTGCCATGCGACTGATTGTTTGTCAGTGTTTGTCCCAAATTCAATTCCCGAAGGTGTTGACGACTCGACAGTCGCCTTTGTGGGCGTCCAGTTGCCGTAGCCGCGCAGATGCTCCCAGACTTCAATTAGCACGATATGTCCAGTCTGCCACAAACCTTTGTGCCTAGCGGCTTTTGCGAGGTTCCGGGCGGTTTGTCGGCGATACTTCCCTTTGACGGTTCTTCGCCTACCGGGCTACCGCGTTACTTCCGAGTCGGCGGTTAACCGGCCGCAACCAGAGCCAATGAGAGCACGGTAATGTCGTCCTGCTGCCCGAATGCTCGCGCCGCCATCGCCACTGTTTCAACGGATTCGGTGGATGCGGCAGCCGTGCGGTCAAAGCCGAAGAGCTCGCCCTCGCTGTTCTGCGCTTCCACCACCCCGTCAGAGAGCAGAGTGAGCGTGGTGCCGTGGGCCAGATGGAGGGTTGAATTGCTGTACGCGACGGAGGCGGTAATGCCAAGCGGCAGGCCGTTTTCGATTTCCAGCTCTTTTCCATTGGCGTAAGGGGAGAGGTGGCCGGCGTTGGCGGCTGTGAGGGTGCCGTCGGGGTCGAGACGCAGAACGAGCGCGGTCGTAAAGCCACCGTTGCTACGGTCGACCGTGCGCCGGTTCAGTGAGCAGAGGATCGCGGCAGGGTCCGCCGTGGATTCGGCCAGCGTGCGGAAAGCGCCCACCAGCAGCGAGACGGTCATGGCTGCCGGCATTCCCTTGCCGCTCACGTCGCCAACGACCACGAGCACGCCACCGGAAGCCGCGGGAATGATCTGGAAGAAGTCGCCGCCCACTTCTCCGGCAGGGTGGTAAACGGCCTCGATGGCAAATCCCGGAATGGTTGGAATCTCCTCCGGCACCAGCACCTGCTGGACGGCCCGCGCGGCCTCGAGTTCGTTCTTCAGCCGCTCCTCATCGCGCCGCGAGCGCGCAAACCGCAGCAGCAGGATGCCGAAGACCGAAAGCTGCATCAGCGTGTCCGCAATGTCGGGCATTCCCATTGGAAACGGCCATTGCGCGACGCTATTCCACCAATTGAGGAACTCCCTCGCCGCACCATACCCTGCGGTGTTAGCCACCATGGCGATATTCCCGGTGAGGTCGACCGCGTACGCAAGGCCCACGGGAATGAGCAGCAGCAGGGCGTCGGGATCGCGGCGCCGCGCGCTCCGGGTCAACAGGAGAAGGATCGCGACGAAGAAGGGCAACTGCGCACCCGTGCTCAAGCCATTCCAGACGGAAACGGAAATCCACTTTGCGTAACCGGGAATCATTGTCAGCAGCACCAACACGACCGAGGTCACTGCAACCCAATACCATCGGCTTCGGCGGCTGCGCAGCACCAGGAAGAGAAAGGCGACAAAACAAAGCAGGGCAGCGTAACTGAGAAGTTCCTGGAGCGCTTCGTAGAGATCCAGCTGGGTGTCGTAAAAATTCCGGTAAAGCAGCACCAGTCCGGCAGCTCCCGAGAAAAGCTCATACGCGCCGAACCAGAGATACTCGCGATCCTTTCTGCGCAGCAGGTAAAGGACAACGCCGCCGATGCCTGCAAGGATATAGAGCAGGGTGGCGTAGCTGGTCGCCGAAGTGCGCCAGAACACGAGCTTGACGTCGCGCGCATGCCAGTCCGCAATGAGATCGGCGTCCCCGATACGCGGCGCGATGCGGAACCCCCCGGGGACATACATGGCCCATTGGGGCCAGTGCCACACGCGAATGGCAATCACAACCGAACCTGTTGTCTCCGCGGGGAGAAGGAATACCCCCGTCGGTCGCCAGTGGACGGACTGGTGCGGGGGCAAGCCACCCGCCTGCCCGATCAACCGGCCGTCGGCGAAGACCTGGTAGCTGGTTTCGATCAACGGAATGTACAGCGCCAGTTGCCGGTGCTTTTCCGGCAGCACGACGTGAAAGCGATACCATGCAAACCCGCCATAACCCTTGTAGCCCTGCGCGCTCCAGCCCTTGCCTGAACTGATCAGCGGCCACGACGAGTCGTCAAGGCCTGGGCTCGCCCAGCCCAGCCTGCCGTCCGCATCGTCTCCGGTGTGAAAGCGTACTGGCCCGTCGAGCACCGTCATCGGCACGCGGTCCTTCTGCATGTCGAAGACCTGCGCGAAGCCGGGCAATGGAAACACGACCAGGACAAGAAGGAAAGAAAAAAGCCGCGTGGGCAATCAGGTTCTCCGGAATTATGGGTTTGGGCGAATGATTGCACGGCTATACGGAGTCACGCAAATGGAGTCACACGGGTTCTGGGTGTATTGTCGGCGATACTTCCCTTTGACGGTTCTTCGCCTACCGGGCTACCGCGTTACTTCCGAGTCGGCGGTGATACTCCCGCAACCGGATATTGTCCTTTGAAGACGTGCTAGCCATCACTCAATTTGCCGGAATGCAAATTGGATGCCCGTCGAGAGATGCGCTACTATTCCCTCGCAGCCACTGGCATCTTCATGAACTCTACGAGAACGCTCTTCTTGACTATTGCTCTCTTCTCCTCGTCCGCTTTTGCCCAAGCCCAGTCTTTGCAAAGTACACCTGAGAGGCATTTTGGCCCCGCGCTACCTTTCAACACCGAGGGGAGTGATGACTGGCCGGACGAACGAATAGGCCCAGTAGCCCTGCCTGATGGCAGGCTCTTGCTAAGCCGCTTCGGCACGGTGTTCATGCTCGATGCGACGGGAAAACAGCTCTGGAAGTACGAAACCGACAGCGAAAACGAATCGCTGACCTCCGAGCCCGCCTATAACGCGGAAACGAACGAAATCGGAATCGTGGGCTACGATCTACTCTTCGTTCGGCTGGATGCCGCAACCGGGAAAGAAAAATGGAGGGCATCCACGGTAGGCGATGCCGTTTTCACCCGCGTGACCGCTTATGGCCGTGGCTTCCTTGTAGTCGTCAACATGGCGCACTACCGGGAAAATGACCGGATGGAACATCTGAAGTATCGGACTTCCGATAGGTTGGAGTATTGGGGCGAGACGAAAGACGTTGAATGGAGCGCGGACTTCCCAATCGGTGCCCAACTGTTAGTAAGCGGCAAGCAGATCTATGCGTGCTGGCGCGTGCGCGGCGGGCTGAAGCTGCGTGCTCTCCGTCAGGTATCCACGCAAAGACAATCGGCGAATTAGAGCACTGAGCCGTACAGCGTGGACGCAACGGGCCATTATTCCTGAGTTGTCGGCAATTCGGAAGTAATCCAGGCGCGGAGTACCGAGAAGCAACCGCGGGTCCCTCGGCTTCCCCTTCTCTGCGTTCAGGGTTGGGTCGGAATTTCGTGGTGCGGGGGTACGGGCCGGCGTTGAGATCCTGTTCAACCGCTAGTTCACAGACGGTTGCTGGATGTGGTCGATGATGAGGGTTTTTACAGGGCGGCGGCCACGCTTGATCTTCAGGCCGAGGCGGTCCACTGCTCTCAGGACTGCGATATCGAAATCCTGATTGCCGGGATCGTCGGGCGGCAGATAGAAATCGTAGGAGCCGGCCATTCCGGTCTCGTTCAGAACCGGAGGTCCAAGATAGTAGCTGAGTCGCTCGGCGAGATAATCCGTTGTGGTGTTATAGCCCAAAGCCTCTCCATCAGTCCCCCTCACAATCACCCGAGGATCGGATGACGGGTCTTTTGGCGGCTTGAGCTCAAGAGGCTTGCTGCCGCGGGTGAGGATGTAGACTTCTCCTTCTTTCGTTGCAAAGTGGTACTTGAGGCTGAGGCGGTCGCGAAGCAGGCCCTGGAGCATGAGCCGCTGCTCAGGGGTGGGCTCCGCGTTGGCAACTTTGATCTGGCGCGAAGGGGAGGTTTCGGGCGGAACGGCGTTTATTTCGAACCATTTCGAATCGTTCGGGTTTCCCGCGAACTGGTTGTCCGGGAGATTGAAGGCATAGTAGAGGAGCATTTTCAGGGTTCCGCCGAAGAAGATGCGCCCGCCGGGCTCACCGTAGAAGCCGGATTGGCGGGCTGCGCCGGGCTTGATCGTGGCTGCTTCAAATGTTGGCAGTTCGACGGATTGGGGAGTTGCGTTCGGCGAGGCGAGCGCGAGGAGACAGGAGAGAAGGAAAATGACGGGCGCTTTGTGCACGGGGAATTTCTCTTGTATGAAAATGATACGGGTTTGGTTCCGGGATGACTCGGCCTCCGTTCGTACTGTGACGTTGGTGATCCCGGAAACCGGAAATCTTACAGCCTGCAAGTGATACAGTCATTCACAAGATTTCGTTCCTAACTTATCGAAGGCAAATGGCTGCCCTTATGGCAATCCCTCACAGCCATCGACCGCCATCTGCGCGGCTGGTTTGGCTTGACTCACTTCGCGGGGTCGCAGTCCTGGGAGTTGTTCTCGTTCACACAGGACAACTTGCGCGACGGACTCCAAAACCACTCAGGATTCTTACCGAGTCCGGCCAATTCGGCGTTCAGCTCTTCTTCATTGTCAGCGCCATCACGATCGGACTGACGTACGAGTCGCATATCCGGAGATTCGGGAACAGCCTTTTCTCGAATGCCGGCTGGTTCACGAAGCGATTTTTCCGTATTGCCCCCCTCTATTACCTCGCCGCGATTTTCTACGTTGGTGTTGCCTGGCTGAACCACGCAGGAAGATGGATCCCGGATGGAAGGGGGCAACTGGAGGAGTTGCTGGCCAATCTTCTCTTTATCCACACCTGGGTCCCGTCTGCGAACAACTCGGTGGTGCCGGGTGGATGGTCGATCGGAGCGGAGATGTTCTTTTACCTCACTGTGCCGCTGCTGTTCATCTTCCGCCGCGATCGAACGCGCGTGTTAGTTTTGCTTCTGCTGACACCGGTGTGTCTCCTCTCTCTTGCTCACGCGGGCGAATTGATCAACAACTCCTATCTCTACTACTGGTTCCCATCCCAGTTCCCGGTGTTTGCCGTTGGGCTTTGCCTCTATTTTCTCGGTGTAAAGCGGAACGCAACGTCACGGTTGCACCCCGGCCTGCTGATCGCCTTTGCAACATTGTTTGTGTCGGGCGCAACACTCAGCCGCTTTACCGGGTGGGCGGTACTGGCCACCCCGCTCCTGATCGGGGCTTCATTCGCGTGCCTCGTGCTGGGCGGGAACCCGGCCACAGCGCGGCTATTTCAAAGCAAGGTCCTCGCATACATTGGCCGAATCAGCTTCAGCGTTTACCTGGTGCATTTCGCCGTCATCGACGCGTTGTACCCACTCGTGAAGAAGTGCGGTCTTCCTTCTGTGGTCGCTCAAATGGTGCTCTACCCTTCGATTGCCGGAGTGACCATCCTGATCGCGGGATTCACCAAAAAGTACGTGGAAGATCCGGGGGTGAAGCTCGGGCAGGCGCTGGCAGACCGGCTTGGATCGGCATGCCTGCGCAAAACAAATGAGGCGAGGGTTCTGGTGATGCAGTAAGACTCGACCTCATTATGGGCTAGGGGTTTTTGGCGTGGTGGGCGTGGTGCGAGAGGTGGGGGCGGGAGGCTTCGGCCCGGTGGCTTGCCACGGGGGTGGTGTGCTTTGGAGGGCGGCCAAGCTGAGCTGAAGGGATCAAGGGGGGCATGGAGGCTGCGCCGTCCGGAGTTAGCCGGGATGGCCGGGCGGGTTCGGTGGAGATGCTTTCGACCCAGACCGAATTTTCGGCGGCCCGCTGGGCGCGCTTTTCTTCAGAGCGCGGGCCGCGGCTGAGGTCGACTTCCTTGACACGCGCGTGGAGGTGCTTGGCGATGGTGCCGATGGAGACTCCGAGGGCCTTGGCGATGGCGCGGTAGGATTTGGGCTCGCGGCGCATCTGGATGGCGCGGGCGAGGTCGAAGCGAGGGCGGCGGATCTGGCTGGAGAGGAGCTTGAGCTTGATGGCGTTGGTGACGGTGGGACGCGAGACGCCGACGGCCTTGGAGATGGCGGCGAATCCATAGCCCTCGCGGCGCATTTTGACGGCGCGCTTGATGTCGAAGTTGAACATGGAGCCCTTGAGCCCGGAGTTCTCGCGGATGGCGCGCGCGACGGTGGTGCTGGACAGGCCGAGTTCGCGGCCGATTTCGCCATAGGTTTTGCCTTCGCTGCGCATGTCGAGGGCGCGGGCGATGTCGAACTGCTTGCGCGGGGCGCCGAGGCGGGTGGGCAGGACGGAGATGCCCATGGTTTTGAAGGCCTTGCCGACGGTCTGGCCGGGCATGCCGAATTCGGCGCCGATCTCCTTGTAGGTGGAGCCGCTGCGGCGCATGGCGATCATGCGGTCGATCATGTCGTTGCTGCGGAAGCGCGGAGGGCGGAGCAGGACGGGCGCCTGCTCGCGCAGGACTTTATAGACGATGTCGGTGGTGACGCCGAGCTCGATGGCGATGTCGGAGACGCGTGCCCCGCCGCGGCGCATGGAGACGGCCTTGTCCGCGTCGAAGACGGGACGGGGGCGGGCGCGGTGGAGAGATTTGGCGACGGTGGGGGCGGAGACGCCGAGCTCGCGGGCGATCTCGACGTAGGACAGGCCGGAGTTGCGCAGAGTCTCGGCGCGTGCGACGTCAATGGCGATGCGGGGGCGGCCGCGGCGGGTGGCCTCTTCGGGGAAGTCCCATCCGGCGCTGGGAACCATTTTGCGGATGCGGACGCCGTTACCTTTGCGATGCATTGCGCGCTGGACGTCGCCGATGCGGAAGCGGTAGATGAGGCTGTTGCCGGAACCGGGGAAGGTTACGGCCTTGAGCTGACCGCGGCGGACCAGTTCATAGACCTGCGGACGCGTGACGCCCATCATCTCGGCTACGCGGCCGGTGTCAACCATCGCTTGGTATGGCCTGGTGTCGGCCATGGGGGGAAGTCCTTTACCGACAAGATTCCAATCGGGAAAAAACTACCAGTGCCACTGGCGGCGGGATAGGCGAACAAATGTTAGTGCGGGACTTAATAGTTTGCAGTGGGTGGAGTTTTCAAAGGAGTTAGCGGGCAAACAAAGTCAGAGGAATGGAGTCTCCCATGGCTTTATAGCCGGCCGGGCCGGGATGAAGGTGATCGCCGCAGTCATAGGCGGGGAGAATGCGGTCGGGGTGCTGGGGGTCGCGGACGGAGGCGTCGAAGTCGATGACGGCGTCGAAGTGGCCGGCGGCGCGGATCCAGGCGTTGACGGCGAGGCGGTCCTGCTCGTTGACCGGGGCGGGGTGGTAGTAGCCGGAGCCGACATAGGGCGTGATGGTGGCGCCGTAGACGCGGAGGCCGTGGGCGTGGGCGCGGTCGATGACCTGCTGGTAGGCGGCGGTGATGCGGTCGACGAGGGCCTGGTGGGCGGTGGCGGGGACGTCGCCGAGGCGCGAGAGGCCGCCGAGGTCGTTTACGCCTTCGAATACGATGACCCAGCGGACGCCGGCGGGGGCGAGGATGTCGCGGTCGAAGCGGGCGAGGACATTGGGGCCGAGGCCGTCGGTGAGGAGGTGGTTGCCGCCGATTCCCTGGTTGGAGACCCCGATCGAGCGCGTGGAGGGCGAGGCCTGGAGGCGGGCGGCCAGGACGTCGGTCCAGCGGTCGTTGCCGTTGGTGGTGGCGCCGTGGCCGTCGGTGATCGAGTCGCCGAGGGCGACGACGACGCCGGAGCCGGTCCAAGCGGGGACGTCGATTTCGGAGATCTGGTACCAGTGCTCGACGTGCTGGGCTTGGGGAAGGTCGCGGGCGGAGACGGAGTCGCCGTGGAGGAACCAGGTGGTGGCGCGAGAGCCGGGGTGGCTGGACTGCCAGGCGGGCGGGTCGTCGAGGTGGAAGGTGATGGCGACGTCGGAGAGCGCGGCGACGGGGAAATCGAGGGGGTCGGAGATGAATTCGGCTCCGGGGGGGATGGTGACGTCGGGTTTGCCGGCGAATGTGAGTGGCTTGTCAGTGGCGGGGTCGATGGCCGGGGAGCCGGACGAGACCGGGCGCGCGATGTGGACGGAGGTGAAGCGGAGGGATTCGATGCCGAAGGCGTTGGAGAGATGGACGCGGAGCTGAGGGCCGCCTACGGAGAGATGGAAGACCTGTCGTACGGTGGCGTCGCGGAGGTAGTCGGGTGCGAGGGCGTTCTGGGGCTCGGGGATCTGCTGGGATGCGCCCCAGGAGGAGATCCAGTTTTGCTCGTTGAAAGGACGTTGCCCGCCGGCAAGATGCGTTGGGGCGGGCTGAGGCGCGGATTGCGCGGGGGCGATGGCGGCGCAGGCTGCAGTTAGAGCAAGGACGAACGCGAGCGCGAGTTTTTTACGTGCAGTTCTCATGGGTGAGGATTTACTATGAGCCCCGAAGTAAATCGGTTTTCAAAATCGTCCAAAGCATATCACGGAGGGTTCGCGTGTCCTGCCGCTTTTGCGCTTCTTCGCTACTCGTCTGCTTAGCTTTTTTCTGCGCCGGCCTGGTTGATGTGAGGGCGCAGGAGAACTCGTCCGGTCCGCCGCAGATGACGGCGCAGCAGGACCAGCAGAACATGATGGATCAGCTCGGCATCAAGGCGCTTAGGCCGGGGCCGAGCGGCAATGAGAAGGCGCCGAACCACGCGAACTACGACGAGTCGAAGGCGAACCCGTATACGAATGTGCCGGACCCGCTGACGCTCGACAACGGACAGAAGGTGACGACGGCGAAGCAGTGGTGGGACGAGCGGCGGCCGCAGATCGTGGAGGGAGAAGAGAAGTACGTCTACGGGCGCGTGCCGAAGGATACTCCGAAGGTGAACTGGAAGGTGAACATCGTGGATCGCGAGTTCATCGGGTTCACTCCGGTGACGGCGAAGGAGATCGAAGGCGAGGTGGACAACTCGGCGTACCCGGCGATCAGCGTGAAGATCCACATGCTGGAGGTGCTGCCGGCGAATGCGCGGGGGCCGGTTCCGGTGCTGATGATGTTCGGGCCGGCGGCGTTTCCGAATCCGAATGAGCCGAGGGGGCCGGAGCGCGATGAAGTGAATTCGGCGCTGAAGGCGCTGCTGATTCAGCAGGACCCGAAGCTGAAGGACGTGTTCGAGCGGCATCCGGCGTGGCAGCCGCTGAAGGAGACTCCGTTCTTCCAGCGGCCGGAGATGAACGAGGATGGCGACCCGCCGAATTTGTGGCAGCTGGTTGCTGCGGGATGGGGAGTGGTGCTGTTCGACCCTGCGAGCGTGCAGGCGGACAACGGCGCGGGGCTGACGCGGGGGATCATCGGGCTGTGCAACCACGGGCAGCCGAGGAAGCCCGAGGACTGGGGTTCGCTGCGGGCGTGGGCGTGGGGCGCGGGACGCGGGCTCGATTATCTCGAGACTGACCCGGCGGTGGACGCGAAGCACGTGGGGATCGAGGGCGTGTCGCGTTATGGAAAGGCGGCGCTGGTGACGATGGCGTTCGACCAGCGGTTTGCGATGGTGCTGGTGGGGTCGTCGGGCAAGGGCGGCGCGACGCTGCTGCGGCGGAATTATGGCGAGGCCGTCGAGAGCCTGACGGGCGGCGAGTACTACTGGATGGCGGGGAACTTTATGAAGTACGGCGCGAGCGAGGCGACATTCGGGAGCGGAAACCCGGGGCAGATTCCGGTGGACTCGAATGAGCTGATCGCGCTGTGCGCGCCGCGCCTGACGTTCATCAGCTATGGCGTGCCGGAGAAGGGCGACGCGCACTGGCTCGACCATGAAGGAAGCTGGATGGCGACGGTGGATGCGAGCCAGGTTTGGAAGCTGCTGGGCGCGAAAGGACTCGTGGGCGCGGAGGGCGATTACAGGACGCTGCCGATGCCGCCGGTGAATCATGGGCTGCTGGATGGGGAGCTGGCGTGGAGGCAGCATGACGGCGGGCACACGGATGCGCCGAATATGAAGTACTTCATCCAGTGGGCGGATAGGTTTATTGGGCATGCGACGGGGCAGTAGCGCTGGATTTATCGGGATTGATGAGGCTCGGCCGCGTTGCTTCCATGCGCGGGTCGGGAGACCCACGCTACAGCCGGTCAGGAGACCGGCGGTACGGTGCGGGACGGCGGTACGGGACCAATTACGATTAAAGGGATGAGCGAAGACCTCGAAGTCCAGCACAAGCCACGCACAAAACTCTGGATTGTCCTGGGGCTGGTGGGTCTGGTGGTGGTGCTCCTGGTGGTGCCGCCGCTCGTCAGTATCAATCGCTACAAGAGCCGGATTACGCAGCTGGTTTCTGCCGCGGTGGGGCGGCCGGTGCGGCTGTCGGGGGTGGAGTTGCGGCTGCTGCCGCGGCCGGGGTTTGTGCTCAGCGACCTGACGGTGCAGGAGGATCCCGCGTTTGGCGCGGAGCCTGTGCTGCACGCTACGACGGTGATGGCGGCGGTGCGGCTGGAGTCGCTGTGGCGCGGGAGGCTGCAGATCAGCCGCATCAGCGTGGACGATGCGAGCCTGAACCTGGTGCGCGCGCCAGACGGGCGGTGGAACCTGGACTCGCTGTTCCGGAATGCCACGCCGAAACCTGGGACGAGTGCGGGACATGCGCAGGAGCGCCCGTATCTCGAAGCGACGAACTCGCGGATCAACATCAAGAATGGCGTGGTGAAGCTGCCGTATTCGCTGGTGGAGGCGGATGCGTCGATGTGGCAGGAGTCGGACGGGGAGTGGAGAGTGCGGCTGCGCGGGCGGCCGGCGCGGACGGACGTGACGCTCGATCTGGCGGATACGGGGATTGTGCGGATGGAGGCGACGCTGCATCCGGCGGAGCAGCTGAACAGGTCGCAGGTGCACGTGGACGCGGACTGGCGCGAGGCGCAATTGGGGCAGCTGACGCGGCTGGTGATTGGATCGGACGAAGGCTGGCGTGGCGCGCTGACAGGCGAAGTGCACCTGGATGGGACGGCTGCATCGGCGAAGGTGACTGCGCGGCTGAGCGCGGCGGGGGTGCATCGCGCGGAGTTTGCGCCGGCGGCGGCGCTGGATTTCGATGCGACGTGCGCGTTTACGTATCGGTATTCGCAGCGGAGCGTGCAGGGCCTCGAGTGCGATTCGCCGTTGGGCAATGGGCGCGCGCGGATCAAGGGCGATTTGCCGGGCGCGCAGCCGCCGCGGCTCACGGTGGAGCTTGACCGCATTCCGGCGCAGGCGGCGCTCGACCTTTTGAGGACGATGCGCAGGCGGATCGATCCGAGCATTGAGGCGGCGGGCGCGGTGAGCGGGCACATGACGTACGATCCCGCAGCCGCGGCGGTTGTGACGGAGGCGCCTGCGAAGAAGGGAAGGCAGGCGGCGTCGAAGGTTGCGCTGAAACATGCCGAACCAGCGCGGGGGGCGCTGACGGGCAGCTTCGCGGTGGAGGGGTTGAGAGTCTCGGGCGATGCGCTGAGCCGGCCGATCCAGATGGCGAAGATGACTTTGGAGCCTGCGCCTGAATCTGCGGGCGATTCTGCCGCGCTGAGGGCCACGTTGGAGATTCCGGCGGGCGGGCCTTCGCCGCTCGCGGTGACGGCGCGGCTTGCGCTGCAGGGTTTTGAAGTGACAGTGCGCGGAACGGCGGCGCTGGCGCGGCTGCGCGAGTTTGCGCACGCGGCGGGATCGCCGGCGGAGTCATTGCTGAGCGGGCTTGCGGGCGAGCCGGCCACGGTGGACGTGACGGTGAACGGGCCGTGGGTTCCTCCGGTGGAGGTGCTGCTTGCGCCCGCAGGGATTGCAACGGCTGCGGCGCCGGGCAGCTCGGTGCACGTGAGCGGGACGATCGCTCTGCACGAGGCGAACTGGAAGGCGGACTTCCTGGCCAACGCGGTGATGCTGAGCGCGGCGACGCTGCACATTGAGGATGGAGCGCTGCGCTGGGACCCGATCGCGTTTTCATTCGGGCCGGTGAAGGGCGCGGCGACGATGGACGTTCCAACGGCGTGCGATGCGGCGATGACGTGCGCGCCGAAGTTCGCGGTGAAGTTCGGCGCGCTGGACGCGGCGGCGGCGCAGTCGGCGCTGCTGGGCGCGCGGGAGAAGGGAACGCTGCTTTCGACGCTGCTGTCGCGGCTGAAGCTGAGCTCGGCGACTCCGTGGCCGCAGATGGAAGGCACGGCGCAGGCGGATTCGCTTGTTGCGGGGCAGTTTACGTTCAGCAACGCGACGGCGGAGGTGAAGATCGGCGCGACGGGCGCGGAGATCACGAGCTTCAATGCGGGCGTGCTGGGCGGAACGGTGCACGGAAAGGGCAGCCTGGCGATGAGCGGGCAGCCGGGGTACACATTCGATGGGGATTTCAGCGGAGTGAATGCGGCGCAGGCGGGGCCGCTTACGGGCACGACGTGGAGCGGAGGGCCGATCTCCGGCGGCGGGCATGTGGAGATGGCGGGATACACGGATGAGGATCTCGGGACTTCGGCGAAGGGGAAGATGCACTTCGATTGGCGGCGCGGGGCGATGGCCGGCGATGATGTTCCGGCGGCCCTGGTGCGGTTCGACCGGTGGAGCGGGGACGCGGCGGTGGGGAACGGCGCGATGACGCTGGGGGAGAATGAGGTGCAGCGCGGCGGGCGAAAGTTGGCGGTGCAGGGGACACTGACGTTCGGGACGCCGGCCCAAGTGGAGCTGGAGCCGGGGAACGCTCAGAACCTGAAACCCTAAAATCGAGAAATGGAGTCAGGGGGAAGTTCATTGCCTGTCACGGTTGCGTGCAGGGGAGTTCTCTTCGACATGGATGGGATTCTCATCTCGTCATTGGGCTCGGTGGAGCGGAGCTGGACGAAGTGGGCGCAGATGCGCGGCGTGGATGCGGAGTACGCGATCGGCGTGATCCACGGGCGGCGGGCGATCGACAGCCTGCGCATGCTGCGGCCTGATCTGGATGGCGAGGCGGAGCTGCGGATCCTCGAGGATTTTGAGGTGGAAGACGTCGAGGGGTTGGTGGTGCTGCCGGGCGTGCGCGAGCTGATTGATGCGCTGCCCGAGGACCGTTGGACTGTGGTGACGAGCGCTACGGAGCGGCTGGCGCGCGTTCGGATGGCGGCGGGGAATGTGCCGGTTCCGAAACGGCTGGTGACTGCGGAGGCGGTGCACGAGGGAAAGCCGAGCCCGGCGCCGTATCTTGCGGGAGCGAAGCTGCTGGGACTTCAGCCGGAGGAGTGCGTGGTGTTCGAGGACTCGGCGTCGGGTGTGGAGTCGGGGCATCGCGCGGGGTGTGTGGTGATCGCGACTACGTTTTCGCACGAGGCGGAGGATTTGCATCGGGCGGATTACATTGTGCGGGATCTTGGCGGGGTTGTGGTGGAGCGGCGGGGGGATTCTATCGAGCTTGGGTTTGTGGCGCTGGGGCGATGACGCGCGCTATTCGACCAAGAGGCTCGCGTCGAACCAGACGTCAACGTAATTGCCCGCGAGCAGGAACCGATATCCCGGCGGCAAACCGAGAAGTGGCGCTATCTCCGGAAAATCCTCATAGACGTGCTTTGCGCAAAGTGGAGCGAAGAAGTCATCGGCAGTCGAGAAGTCTTCTCCCCACCAGATGTACCAACCGCATGTCTCGGCTGTCGGAGGATGCCGCAAGCCGTTGGCGGGCAGGCGGCCCTTGGTCGCCAGCGCCGCGCCAAGCTTCAATTCTGTTGGCGCAGGAACGTAATCGGCTCCAAAGCGTCGGCAATATTCGATCTGTGCCTTCTCGATAATCGCGTTGATTGTTTTCGCTCCGCAGGGGCTAAAGCCCAAATCTTTAGAACGTTTCGTCCGGCACGACTAAAGTCGTGCCCTGTTACAAAACTCTGCTTCGGATGCATCAACTCAGATTCCGGTCCAGCCACTGCTCTCCGCTCTACTCGTTGGCTTCGATTTTGCGGCCGTGGGTGTCCTGAAGCGGGCGCGAGTTGACTCGGTAGAGAGATGCGAAGGCCTGGAGCTGCGAGCGGCTGATGCTCATTTGCTGCTCGAGCACGAACCAGTGCACTCCCTCGGTGCAGGGCGGGGTGGTGAGCGAGCCCAAGAAGGCCCAGTATCCGCGGTCGCCGGGCAAGAGGCCGCCGGGATTGATCATGTCGGAGATTTTCTCGGTCTGGTCGTGCTGTGTAGGAAGGTGCTCCCAGAGCGTGGCGAGAGTTGCATTGGGATCGCCGGCGTTGTCCACGTTGAGGCGGACAGCGACGACGGCCAGCTTGCCATCGGCGCTCTTGTGGACGAGATGGACGACCATGTCGCTGAGCTTGCCGTGCACCGCTTCTTCAGAGGGGTGGTGGAAGTGGAACTGCTGAAGGTCGTAGCGGACGCCATCGGCCACGATGTAGCTGCCGGGATTTGGAGTGACCTGGATAGTGTGGCCGTTGTTGACGATGGTGACCGGCGTGCCGATGTAGTGGAACTCGATGGGCTGGAGGGCCTTGTCAAGGTGCGCGTTGCGGATGTCGATGGGTGACTGGGTCTTGCCGTCGGCGCAGGCGTGGTAATCGGGATTGAGCTTGCCCCAGTTGACCGGGCCGGTCTTGCCTTCGTAGCTCCAGTGGGGGCCTTCGTGCTGGGCTGAGGCGGTGCCGAGGGCGGCGACGAGTGTGGCAGAGAGGATGGCGACGAGTGCAGGGATCCGCATACGGGTCTCCTTGAGGGGTGCAGGGTGCCGTTGCGACTGATTGTATTCGGCGGCGCGGCGCTGCGCGGAGTCAAAAAAATACTGGCACGGTGTTAATAAAAAGAGAAGGGACCCGCGAATGGGGTCCCTTTGGTGGGATTGAATTATGTGGATTACTTTGCGACAGCGACCGCGCTGGCCTGCTCGGCGAGCTTGGCGGCCTTGTCGGTCTTTTCCCAGGTGAACTCGGGCTCGGTGCGGCCGAAATGGCCGTAGGCCGCGGTCTTCTGGTAGATGGGGCGGCGCAGGTTGAGGTACTCGATGATGCCCTTGGGCGTGAGCGAGAAGTTCTTGCGGACGAGCGCGGTGAGTTCGACCGGGCTCAGCTTGCCGGTGCCGAATGTCTCAACGAGAACAGAAACCGGCTCGGCAACGCCGATGGCGTAAGCAAGCTGCACTTCGCAGCGTTCGGCGAGGCCGGCGGCCACGATGTTCTTGGCGATGTGGCGCGCCATGTAGGCCGCGGAGCGATCGACCTTTGTCGGATCCTTGCCGGAGAAGGCGCCGCCGCCGTGACGGCCCGCGCCGCCGTAGGTGTCGACGATGATCTTGCGGCCGGTGAGGCCGGTGTCTCCCATGGGCCCGCCGATGACGAAGCGGCCGGTGGGGTTGATGTGGTACTTGGTGTTCTCGTCGAGCCACTCGGAGGGAATCTCGTGCTGGATGACTTCGCGGAGGATGTCGGCGTGGAGCTCGTCGTTGCTGACTGTTTCGGCGTGCTGGGTGCTGATGACGACGGCGTCGACGCGGACGGGCTTGCGGTTCTCGTCGTACTCGATGGTGACCTGGGATTTGCCGTCGGGGCGGAGGTAGGGCAGCTTGCCGGACTTGCGGACCTCAGTGAGGCGGCGAGTGAGCTTGTGAGCGAGCGAGATGGCGGCCGGCATGAGCTCGGGGGTCTCGTTGCAGGCGTAGCCGAACATCATGCCCTGGTCGCCGGCGCCGCCGGTGTCAACGCCCTGTGAGATGTCGCCGGACTGCTTGTTGATCGAGGAGATGACGGCGCAGGTGTTGGAGTCGAAGCCATAGGTGGCGTTGTCGTAACCGATGGACTGGACGACGCCGCGGACGAGCTTCTGGAAGTCGACGTAGGTCTTGGTGGTGATTTCGCCGGCGATGACGACGAGGCCGGTGGCTGTGAGGGTTTCAGCTGCGACCCGGCTGTAGGGGTCTTCGGCGAGGCAGGCGTCGAGAATCGCGTCTGAAACCTGATCGGCAATTTTGTCGGGATGACCTTCAGTGACGGATTCGGAAGTAAATAAGAAACGGTCGCTCAATTCCACTCCTCCCCAATCAAGGGATATTCGGTAGGTCGGCGTCGGCCATCCCTCGGGGAATGGGAGCCATATGCCGGAAGGCATTGTGCCTACGGGTGCATTTCTTCATGGTAATTGCCCGGCGGATGAAAGCCAAGGACTCTCAGCCAGTTGCGATATTGCGGCGGCGAGCGGGGAGTGCGGAGGATCGAGCGGCGATGGCCGGGTTCGAACCGCCGGCAAACAGGACGCGGGGAAAACGCACATAACCGGAGACTTACGATGGGGGTCCAATCTCTGCTAAGGTGTATTTTTCGTACCAGTTGACTGGAGGGTCCATGCGTACGCCGGTGCTGGGTTTGGCGCTGCTTTGCGTTGTGTCTCCTGCCTTTGCTACGCGGTCGGTCTCGGTGAGCCAACTGACGCAGGAACTTGTCGCATTGAAGGCAAAGCCGGACAAGGATGCGGCGTATGCGATCGGGGACATGCGGCTGACAGAGCGGTTGGGCGCGGCGCAGGTCGCGGAGCTGCAAAAAGGGTTGCAGGGCGGGCAGAGCAGGGCGGCGCTGGTGGCGATCGCGGCCCTTTCGGGGTTTATGCCTCCGTCCGCGGGGGAGATTCCCTCGCAGCCCGCGCCGGATGTGACGGAGCAAAAGCGCATCCTGGGACTGTTCGTGGCGTACGTGAGCAAGACGATTCCGCAACTGCCGAATTTTCTTGCGGAGCGCGTGACGGCGCATTTTGAGGACACGCCGCTGGTCCAGTCGCCGCAGGGCGGATTTATTCCTTACGAGCCGGTGCATTACCTGGAGACAAATAAGGTAGGCGTGCATTACCAGGATGGCCGCGAGACGGTGCAGAGCGAGTCGAAGGTGAGCGCGAAGGCCGCTGCCAAGGGGCTGTCGACGCGGGGTGTGTTTGGGCCGATCCTGGGCGTGGTACTGATGGATGCGGCGCATAGTCAGCTTGGCTGGGGACGGTGGGAGCAGGGACAACATGGCGTGCTGGCGGTGTTCCGCTTCGACGTGCCGAAGGAGAAGTCGCACTACGACGTGGACTACTGCTGCGTGGTGGAGCAGGCGGGCTCGGTTGCGGGCAATGAGTTTCCGTTCAGGAAGATTGTGGGCTACCACGGCGAGATCGCGGTTGATCCGGCGACTGGCGAGGCGCGGCGGCTGGTGTTGCAGGCCGAACTGAAGAGCGACGACCCGGTGTCGAAGGCTGGGATTTTGGTGGATTATGCTGCCGTGGAGATCGGCGGCAAGACGTACAACTGCCCGGTGCACAGCGTTTCATACGTGCTGGCGCAGAAGGTGCAGGTGGACCCGTACTATCACTTTGCGCTGGCGAACCAGATACAGCCGCTGATGAACCTGGTGACTGACGCGGTGTTTCAGAAGTACCAGGTGTTCCGGTCGGAGTCGAAGATTCTGACTGCGGCGGATGGGAATTTGCCGCCGGTGGGAGGGCAGCCTGCTGCGGCTTCGCCGCCTGCGGCGGATTCACCTGCGGGCACTGCAGTAGCGGCTCAGCCATCGGCTGCGACTTCTGCTCCGGCTGGGACCAATGCGGCGGCTACGCCTGCTGTTGCGGCGTCGGCTGAAGCGCCCAGGCCGGAGCCGCCTCCGACGCCTGAGATTGTGACGTCGGCGCCGTCGGATTTGCCGGATCTGGAGAATTCGCCGCAGGGGCCAGCAAATACGGGGTTCACTTTGCGAACGACTTCGCGGCTTGTGGATGTGGCGGTGGCGGCGTTCGACAAGAAGGGGCGACCCATCACGGATCTGAAGGCGGGCGATATTCAGATTTTTGACAACGGCCGGCCACAGCAGGTGAAGTTCTTCAACCAGGCAGGCGAGGGCGTGGTGACGGCGGCTTCGAGCGCGCCGCAGCCGGCAGGCACAGAGGATGCGGTGACAAACCGGCCGATCGCGGAGACTTCGGCGGCGGGCGCGGCGCAGCAGGCGAACCCGGGCAACACGGTTGTGCTGATGATTGACGCGTCGCACGTGTCCTGGGCCGATTTGAGCTATGCGCGCGGCGAGATGCAGCGGTTCCTGAAGACGGTTCCGGCGGACGAGCGCGTGGGGCTTTACATCATGAAGAGCTACGGGTTCCAGGTGCTCCAGGAGCCGGTTGCGGATCATGCATTGATTGCCGCGACGCTGGCGAAGTGGATGCCGAGCGCGCAGGACCTTGCGCATGCGAACGACGAGGAGCAGCGCAACAGGCAGCATTTTGACTGGGTGCATCGCGCATCCGACCTGGCCTACGTGAATGGAAATGGCGAGGGCGGCAACGACCCGGAGATGTGGGCATCAGGCACCGGTGTGGGTAAGGCATTAGCGAATCCTCCCGATGCTGAGCTGCGCCCGCTGGGCGATCGCCCTGAAGACTTCGCCCTGCACCTGCTGTTGGGCGTCGGACGGCACCTGGCGGCGATTCCGGGGCACAAGACGCTGGTGTGGATTGCAAGCGACAATGTGCTCGCGGACTGGTCGTCTTCGGCGGTTGGGAAGGAAGACAATGGGAACCGGTTTCTCGACTCGGCGGCAATGCGCGCGCGGGAGACGCTGAACGAGGCGCTGGTGAGCATTTATCCGCTGGATGTTTCGCAACTCGAAGCGGGCGGAATCAGCGCGGACCTCGGCAACCGCAACGTTCAGGCACTCGATCCCGCGTTGCCGGGCGAGCCGCCGCCACCCGAGAAAGTGAAAGAGAATGGTCGCGACATGGCAACGATGCACCAGGACACGCACCCTATCCAGGGGGTGTTCCGCGACCTGGCGGCGGCTACCGGAGGACGTGCGCTGCGGCGGGCAGGCGATATTGCGGCGGAGCTTGATTCGATCGTGGCGGACGGGCGGGCGGCGTATCTGCTGGGATTTACGCCGGACTCGCAGGCAGACGGGAAGTACCACGCGATCACGGTGAAGACTTCGCGGCCGGGAGTGACGCTGCGGTACCGGACGGGATACTTCTACTCGGAAGAGCCGGCGACGATGAAGGACCGCCTGCGCGAAGCGGTGTGGCAGCCGCAGGAGACGAACGAGATTGGGCTCGTCGCGCTGCCGGCGCGCGGGCCGAAGGGGCCGGCAGTGAAGCTGAGCATTGCGGCGACGGATCTCGAGATGGCGCAGCAGGGCGACCGCTATACGGACAAGGTGGATGTGTTCCTGGTGGTGCGGGACGACTCCGCGCTGCACGCGGCGGTTGCCGGCAAGCGGCTGGGGCTGGCGCTGAAGCCGGCGACGTATCAGCAGGCGATGAAGGATGGGATCCCGGTGGAGCAGAGCCTGCCGAAGGTGCCGGAGGGGATGTCGATGCGGCTGGTCGTGATCGATGAGAACTCGCGGCGGATGGGGACGGTGACGCTGAATGGCAGTGATTAGTGATTAGTGGTTAGTGGTTAGTGGATAGTGCTGCGGCGTAACTTCGGGTTTGGCGGCGATACGTCCGGAACGCAGTGTAACATGCGAAAAACCATTTCACCGACAGGCGAGGCACACTATTGTTTTGGTTTCAGCCAAATGGATCTAAGCGAAAGGAGAATCAGCCCAACGCCTAGGAGGAGAATCAGAATCTGGGCAAAGGTGCCGGCAATTCTTTGTGTTTCATTCGAATACTGCAATGCAACAGGAACTGCCCGATCGGATATTAGCCAAGCCCTGATCGGGAGAAAAACCAGCAGGAGCCCTAGCCCGAGCTGCAAAAGTCTAACTTTCCTCGTGCTTGGCCGAATTGCATTCGATTTCATTCCGATCTCACTCTCGTGGTCCGGATGATAGCATAATCGAAAGTTCCCAATCTTAGCCTTTGTTGCAGGTCAGACATCGTTAAGAGCAACCGCAGATCCTTCGACTCCTCCCCTTCCCCTTCGCTCTGCTCTGGGTCAGGGTCGTCGCTCAGGAAGACAAGGGGCTCTGGTTAGCGGCTGGTGCTGCGGTCGCATGGGGCATGCGAATATTCTGCTAAGCTAGCTTCATACTCTAAGAACCACGTTTGCCCGAGACCCGCATTGTCCGAACTTCTGCCCGTTCAAATACAAGAGCCGCCGCATGCACCTGCCACGGATGCGCCTGCGCCTTCATCTGCAACTGACTCCCCAGAGGATCCAACTGTCCCTATGCTCGACGTTCACCCGCCGCACCATGCTGCCCACACTTGGCGCGACTTCTTGATTCACATCGCAACCATCGTCGTTGGCCTGCTCATCGCCATAGGCCTTGAGCAGAGCGTTGAAGCGCTGCACCACCATCATCAACGCCACCAACTCGAAGCCGATCTGCGCGCCGAAGGCATACGCAATCTGCACATCGCGATTACCACGCTGGACTATTGCGACTGGATGGCGCGCTGGCAGTCGGAGCAGGCCCGGGAACTGGACCACGCCGCCGCGCAAGGCCGAACGCCGGTTTATATCCAGTCGCCGCCCAAGCACACATTACCATTCAGCCGCCCTTCGGATGCGGTGTGGACCGTAGCCCAGACTAGCAACATGCTTGGCCTTTTGCCACGGTCCGAGGCGGAACGCTATGCGCACGACTACTACGATGCTCATGTGGCAACCGGGCAGCTCGAGCACATTAACGAATTGCTCTATGAGCGCGCAGAGGTGCTCGATGCGGCAGCCGTCGACCCGAACACCGGTCCGTTGGCGATGCATGAAAATGCGGCCCACGATCTCTCGCGGATGAACAAGGAACAGCTCGACCGACTGCGGGAAATCACGGGACACTTGATCGTCGAGAGCCGCAATGATGCGAACTACACCCTCACTATGTATGCGCTTACTTGGGGAACTCTGAACGGGTTTTCGGACGACGAAAACACTCGCAGCCGAAGTGAAGTGAACGCAGCCTACTTTCACGACGGCGGAACGGCGGGACTCCTGAAGAAATTTCCGATCCCCGCAGAGAACAGTCCCGCGCCTGAAGAGAACAGGTAGCAGAATCGGCGCCAGGAAGATTACGGCTCGACCCAACGAGATACGTTGGTGGTGCAGTGGACGGGGTTAGTCCCGCCTGGCGGCCAGAAGAAGCTCGGGCTTTTTGAGCACGATCTTGCTTCTGAGTTTTGCCAATATGCCGGCCCCCTGCCATTTTTGCAGGCAGCGGGTGACGGTTTCCCGCGCCACACCCGCACCCTCGGCCAGGTCCACGTGCCCCACTCTCATAACGACGCCATCGGGTGTGGATTCACCGATTGCGCTCGCAAGGCTGAGCAGCAAGTGGGCTACGCGACCACTTGCGTCATCGATACTCAACGAGACGTGGGCCGCGGTGGACCAGGCGATGTTCTCCGTGACCGCAATGGAAAATGCATTGTCAAGAAGCGCCGGATGAGCGGATACCAAAGTCCGGATGGTCGGCCGCTCCCACTCAAGCGCACAACTCTCCGAGAGCACTTCAGTGGACGCCAGGTATTGAGACGGGGTGGAGAGGATTGCGGCGCCGCCGAAGATCTGTCCGGCAGTCAGCCACTGCAGGAGAATCCTGTGGCCATCGCGCGTAATCACGAAGTGCCTGCCATGACCGCTGGTGAGCAGGAATAGCCGGTCGGCGGTGTCGTCCTGACTGATGATCGCGGAGGCGGCGTGGAATCGCCGATGCCTGGCACGCGTCAAGACCGAGGCAAGTTCGGCGCTCGTCAATCCCGACAAAAAGCGCGGCCTGAGGCCATCCGGGAGACCGAGAACCTGATTTCTGACCGACAGCTTGCACCCACAGCTCATTGGATTCTCCCTATCAGATCATGCAGTCGAACATCTGGCATGGCAGCCAATAATCCTTCATCCGCGATGTCGTGGGCCGTTCGAAATCATTCCGGCAGCGGGACTCCCCAAACACACCCTGCGCCGGCGAAATTGATTCACATTCATAGACAGCATGATTCAAGAATGCATTTCGGGCGGACGAGCGCCACTCCGAAAGTTGCATGGCCGGCGGTGCAATTTTTGGATGGTCGATTACAACACGGGGTTATGACATGCGGGAGTCGCGGCCAATGAGTTACCCAAAGCCGGCGTTGTGGGTCAATTGATCTCCATGTTATCGAGATTGATCTCAATTGCATTCCAGGCGGCGCTGCAAGGCTCAGGCGACTGGTATTGAAAATCGAATACGACGTTATGGTTTGAATCCAGGCCAACCAGCCGAGCCTGCTCAAAGTTGGCTGCCGTTGCGAAATCAATCAAGTACGTTTTTCGAGGGGCTTCGTAGATGCTTCCACATATTGGTGAATAGATGCTCTGCCCATAGTCGAAGCTCCATACCTGATGGGCCGTCATTGCCGCGCTGTTCACCGCGTAAGCATTCACCTCACTGTAGGTTCGCGTAATGCCGGCGGGCTCTCCGGAGGGCTGATTCTCGCTTCCAAGGCCGTCGTTAAACACCATGACGTATCCCTGGGAAGTGATCGAGACAGCGTGCTGGCCAACCGGATAGTCGCCGCCAGCGTCGAGAGCGAGCGCCTTGGCCCGCAGGGATGGAAAGGTATACCAGTACTTGGTCGGGTCGCCGAATATCCAAATAACATCTTTGGTTTGATAGTCGATCTTAATGAGGAAGTTTTCGCGGCTGGAGACGATGACGCTGTTATCGCCGGGATCATACACGCTGGCGTTGATGTGAAACCAATCGGTCCCGGGACGCACAAAGGCGCTGGGATCATCGCCGTTTTTCTGCATGTAGGACGTAAGTATGTTCGCGAGGTCGAACGTCTGAATCACGGCTGGATTTGCTGTGGGCGAGATTTCGGCGACAATATCGCCGATGCTCGAGCCAAAATCGTCGATCCCAGTGAATTCGGCGAGCACGCTCGCGGGACTGGATCCGGGATCAATGTTGTGCGTGAACGCCTGCATAAGCGGTTGCGGAAGGGCGGTGGGAAGCGCCGATCCTGTGCCGTCAAGCGAGAGTTGCGAGAGTATTGGCGAATCGCCGCTTCCGCTCAAGAACTGCCCGTTTGAAAAATGGACCGCAAACGTTGGAATGGCAGGCACAACCCAGCGAAGTTCCCCGTCCGTGTCGACGATTACCGGTGAACCAAGCTGCGACTTCAAGATAAAGAAGCTGAACCCCAGGCGATATCCTGGCGCCCTGGCCTTGAGAATGGTCGGATTTGAATAAACACCGGTCGGATCCGAGTAGGGTTCGGTCGTGATCGGATCCTGCAACCGCTGCACAGATCCGTCAGGGAATTTCAATCGGAGAGTGACCTCATTCTGATACCCGTCGTACAGGCCAAAGACTGGCAGGTTGATCGAGTTGGTCTGTATGTGGCCACCGGCGGCAAGGGCAGCTCGAGTCCAGGTGACGTTGACGGGGCTGGACACAGTATTCGGCTTGGGCGCGATCGTGAATGCCACCGAACCAACATTCCGAGCGCTTTGGCCGGTGAGTTGAACCGAGGCAATGAAAGGAGTGACCCCGGGTGTGCTTCCGGAGATCACAATGTCGCTTTGCTGCGCCTCGGAGCCGTTGGAGTTTTGTGATGAATATCCTCCAGCGGGACTGAGACTACATCCAAACATCGCCAGGCTGAGAGAGAGCGCCAACCCGATTCTGAGCAGGGTTTCAGCTGATTTGAGCACTACGCAGATGCCTCCGGGGAATTCCGGGAGGTTTGACGATTTTTGCGCCGTCGCGACGACAACCCCGTTATTCAAAAAAAGCAGCCAGCTATGTGAGGTGGCCGGTGAAAAGTGCCGCGCGCGGGGGAACAATGGTGGAAGGGACAGGTAATACAAATCGTTTACGGCGCCAGGAAGAGTATGGCGCGATGCAGGAGAATGGAGGGCCTCGATCATGAAGCCAACAGAGCCCAGCCGCACGGCCTTGATGATCGCCCGGCAACGGGCTGCTCACCAGGTTCTCGATCATGGCGAGATCCTCTTTGACCCATTTGCCATGAAGATCCTCGGCGAAGACGAACGAGACGTGCTGCAATTTGCCAACGCGCACCCGTTGATGAGGATCGGACGCCTGTTCACCGCCGCGCGGAGCCGGATTGCGGAAGATGCTTTGGCCGGAGCTGTCGGAAGAGGGGTTTGGCAGATTGTGATTCTTGGTGCGGGGCTCGACACGTTCTCTCTACGGAATCCGCATGGCGGGCGGCAGGTCAGTATTTATGAGGTGGACCATCCCGCGACGCAGGCGTGGAAACTTGAGCGCCTGGCTGAAGCTCAAATAAAGACTCCGGCGTGGGTGGTTTTCGTGCCGGTGGATTTTGAGCGGGAGGATCTGGGGGAGGCGCTCGCGGGGGCGGGATTCGAGCGGAACTTGCCTGCGTTCTTCACCTGGCTGGGTGTTGTGCCTTATCTGACGGAGGACGCTGTCGACAGGACTCTGGAGTACATTGCGTCGATCCCGAACTCGGAGGTGGTGTTCGATTACATGGAGCCGCCGGAGGCGTTCTCGGAGGAGATGAGGGGAATGGTAGCGAAGCGGGCCGAGCAGCTTGAAAAGATAGGTGAGCGTTCGGTCTGCCGCTTCGAGCCGGCGGGGATTGCGGCGATTCTTCGCTCGCATGTATTTGCGGAGGTCGAAGATATCGATTTCGAGGAGATCAGGTCGAGGTTTGGCGGCACCGTTCAAGGGCTCGCGCCGGGGCGGGCTGGGTTTCACGTGATCCACGCGAGGCGATAGCTGGGCTGGCAGGAACGGCGCGTCGCCGACATGATAGAAATCTGTTGGGACGTGGCCGCGACAATCCAATCAAGTTGGTGAGCATTGGACATGAAGAATCTTTTTGATCCCGTGCTGGCAAGTGAAATCAAGCAGCGCATCCTGCGCCTCGAACCTGGGAGCGTGCGGGAGTGGGGCAGCATGACCCTGGCCCAGACGCTTGCGCACTGTACTGCTGCCATGCGGATGGCAATGGGCACGGTCAATCCGAAACGCGCACCCTTTCCGGCGAACTTTCTCGGACGGCTTATCAAGCCGCTTGTCTTCGGCGACGACAAGCCGATTCGCCGGAACTCACCTTCCGCGCCGGAGCTCTTCACTTCGGGGGTCACGCAGGGCGACTTCGAGCGAGAACGGCATGAGCTCATCGCGGCGGTAGACAGCTTTGCGACCGGGGGAGCACCATGCTGTTCAAAGTATCCGCATCCCTTCTTCGGGCGGCTCAAGCCGGAGCAGTGGGCGATTCTTATGTACAAGCACCTCGATCATCATCTGCGGCAGTTCGGGGTGTGAACGGGGGGCAGTGGCGTAACTTCCGGTTCGCGGTCAACCGGCAATAAAGTGATCACGCGTTGGTTCTGCGCTCTGAGAATCTTGTGGTCCACTCAGTCTCAGTATGAACGTGGAATGATTTGGCCAATACGAGGCAATTGCCTCCGTATGAAGGATTGATTTCCAGCAATGACAACTGCTGACTCCTCGATTTCGCTAAGGCTGATTCAACCCAGGGGTCGTGTTGGTGGTCGGAAGCGACGGCGTAGACCTCGCGAATCTCAGAGAGGCCGATTTCGTCAGCGGTGCGCAATTCCACGTCAAAGATAATGTTTCCAGAACGCAACTCCCCGGAAAACAACGCGACCACTCCCGTTGCTGACACCACGAATCGTTCTCTGTCACCCGTGGCGACAAACACATCGACGGATTGATCACTGATTACGAGACCGTTGTAGAAACCATCGTGAAATCGCTCAAACATTTGTGGCGGCACCTAGTCCGCTCAGTTTACTGAACCGTGCTCCTCATTTGTTCCGGTTTGTCGGTAATACGGAACTTGGGATTGGCGCGCGATGCTCCGAAAGGCAACCGCAGATCCTTCGACTCCTCCCCTTCAGTTCGCTCAGGGTCGTCGCTCAGGACGTCTGTGGGGGATGACAGCGTCTGTTGAGGGGGTAGGGCCGCGTGTAGATTACCGCTGGTTGTTGCGGCGGGGTAGTATGGCGGCATGCGATTTCGGGTGCTGTTTCTTTCACTCTGCGGTTTTTGTTTGTTTCTTCTTCCTGCCGGAATGGCGGGGCAGCAATCACAATCGGGCGCTGGCGGTCAGGCCAATCCGACTCAAGCCAATCCAGCCCAGACTAATCCAGCTCAAGCCAAGCCTGCGGCTGCTCCGGCGGAGAAGCCGCGGCCGAGGGTGCGGCCGAACGATGCGGGGGCGGCGCTGCCTACGCGGTTCGATTTTCTGCGCGGGGCTTATGGGCCGTTCAGGGCGAACAACGATTTGCTCTACTACCACCTCGATATCCGCGTCGATCCGGAGCAGAAGACGATCGCGGGCAAGAACACGATCCGGTTTCGCATGCTGAAGGACGGGACGCGGATCCAGCTCGATCTGAACGAGGCGCTGAATATCGACAAGATCGTTTGGGGCGATGAGACGCTGAAGTACGAGCGCGATACGGGGGCGGTATTTGTCGATTTTCCGCGGACGCTGAAGGCGGGGCAGGTGGTGACGATCGATTTCTATTATTCGGGCCACCCGACGGAGACGGGGCGGTTCGGCGTGTTCACGTTCAAGAAAGACGCGGCCGGGCGCACGTGGATCAACACGGCGTGCGAGGGGATAGGCGCGAGCATGTGGTGGCCGGACAAGGACCAGTGGCGCGACGAAGTGGAATCGATGGACATCAGCGTCGCGGTTCCCAACGGGCTGACGGATGTATCGAACGGAAAGTTTGTGGGCAAGACGGACCTGGGCGACGGCTACACGCGGTGCGACTGGCACGTGAGCTACCCGATCAACAACTACGATGTGTCGCTGAATATCGGCGATTACGCGCACTACTCGGACAAGCTGGGCGACCTGTCGCTCGATTTCTATGTGCTGCCGGAGGATCTCGAAAAGTCGAAGCCGCAGTTCGCGCAGGCGAAGGGGATGATCGAGGCGTACCAGCACTACTTCGGGCCGTATCCGTTTGCTCGCGACGGGTACAAGCTGATCGAAGCGCCTTATTCAGGGATGGAACACCAGAGCGCGGTGACGTACGGGAACCTGTTCAAGAACGGGTATCTCGGGCGCGACTGGACGGGGGTGGGGATCAGCCCACGGTTCGACTTCATCATCATTCACGAGAGCGGGCACGAGTGGTTCGGGAACAGCATTACGGCGAAGGACAGCTCGGACATGTGGATCCACGAGGGGTGGACGACGTATCTCGAGAGCCTGTATGTCGAATATCGCTGGGGCAAGGACGACGCGATGAAGTACCTGAGCGGGTACCGGCCGAAGGTGGTGAATTTGCGGCCGATCGTGGCGGAGCGGGGGGTGAATGCCGATCCGACGGAGGACCAGTACTTCAAGGGCGCGCTGATGCTGAATACGCTGAGGAGCGTGGTAAACGACGACGCGAAGTGGTTCGCGCTGATTCACGACCTGTATCAGCATTTCAAGTATCAGAACATCCTGACCGAGGACATCGTGGCGTACTTCAACCAGAACACGGGGATGAATCTGACGCCGATTTTCGATCAGTATTTGCGTCATGCGGCGATTCCAAGGCTGGAGGTGCTGTTCAGCGAGGCGCCGGGGATGGTGATGTACAAGTGGGACGCGGACGAGGAGGACTTTGCAATGCCGGTGAAGGTGGGTACGCCGGGGCACTGGCAGACGATTCATCCGACGACGAAGTGGCAGGAGATGCAGTCGCCGCTGTCGAAGGATGAGTTCCAGGTGGATTTGGATCACTATTATGTGGAGGTGAATAAGCAGTGAAGATAGTGGTTAGTGATTAGTGGCTAGTGATTAGAAAGACAGGGCTGGGGTCAGGAGATGAGGTGGTTGGCCCAGGTGCGGGCGGAGCCGTATAACGTTTGGAGCTTCATCGCGAAGAAGGCGGTGAGGTCGAAGGGCAGTAGGGTGTGCCACCAGCCTGCACGGACGCCATAGAACCGGACGGCGAGGAATCCGAGGAACGCGACGGCGAGCATAAGCAGGATTGCCCCGGCCCAGCGGAGGCGGAACTCGGCGGCCTCGTGCTGCTGAAGGCGGGCCTTGCCGACGTTGGAGGCGAAGGCCGTCCAGTTGCGGTCGTCGTCGAAGACCTGGCCGGACGCCTGGTAGGCCTTGAGAAAGCGGTCGGTCCAGTCCTGGGGTTCCAGGCCGATTGCGGTGGCGTAGCCGCGGACGATGCCTTTGCTGAGGATTCCGCCGGGCAGTTGGCGAAAATGTTCCTGCTCGAGCGCCAGCAGGTGATGCTGGCTGATCTTCGTGACGGCCGTGATGTCTTCCAGCGCAACGCCGCGGGATAACCGCTCCATGCGCAGGTCTTCTCCAAAACTGCCCATTGGCAACCCGAACAGGGTGTCAACCCTACTGTGGATTTTCCCTCCAACGATAAACGGAAGTCCAGCCACGGTCAAAGGCAAAGCAGAGGGTTTTGGTTACTTTTGGCCGAAAACTAATGTCTTTCCCGATACCTCCCGATATGGGACGGCTTGATTCCGTTCACCTGGCGGGTGTGTTCGCGGCCGTGAGGCTTGCGGGGGCCAGGAGACCCCCGCTAGAGCCGGTCGGGAGACCGGCGGTACAGATGCGGGGACGCGGGCGGCTGATAACCTGAAGATGGTGCGATGTTTCGCGCGCCGCGGAGCCCATTCTTTCGGATGAACAAGCTTGTCTTTGCCAACCTTCTGCATCGGCCGATGCGCTCGATCATCAGCGTGTTCGCGGTGGCAATTGAAGTGATCATGATCCTGTCGATCGTGGCGATCTTCATGGGGATGCTCAACGACCAGAAGACCCGCACGAATGGGATCGGCGCGGACCTGCTGCTGTGGCCGTCGAATTCGAGCTACATGAACGGCATAAGCGGGGCGCCGATGCCGGTGAAGCTGGCGGACTTTCTGCGGAAACTGCCGCACGTACAGGCGGTATCGCCAGCGATTACCAACCTGACGACACAGGGCAAGATCGAGATTGTTTATGGGATCGACTTCAAGAGCTTCGATGCGCTGAAGCCGTTTCAATTCATTGCCGGCGGCCCGTTCGAGCAGCCGTACGACGTGATTGTGGACGACATCCAGGCGAACTCGACTCCGCCGCTCCATGTGGGCGACACGATCAAGATCCTGAAACATTCGTTCAGGGTGTGCGGGATCGTGCTGCACGGCAAGGGAGGCCGCAAGCTGATCCCGATCGACACGATGGGAGACTTGACGGGTTCGGCGGGGAAGGCCTCGGTCTTCTATATCAAGGTGGACGATCCGGCCAATCGCGAGGCGGTGGTAAACGAGATCCATGCGACGGCGGGATTGCAGGATTATCCGGTGCAAACGATCGACGAATGGCTGGCGACCATGACGCCGGACAAGCTGCCGGGGTTCAACATCGCGCTGCGGGTGATTACGGGCATCGCGGTGATCATCGGGTTCCTGGTGATCTTCCAGTCGATGTACACGGCGGTGCTGGAGCGGACGCGGGAGATCGGGATTCTGAAGTCGATGGGCGCTTCGAAGGCGACGATTGTGGGCGTCGTGCTGCGCGAGTCGGCGGTGCTGGCGGTTGCGGGGATCATCGTGGGAATCGTGGGGACCTTTGGCGTGCGGATGCTGATGGCGCATTTCTTCCCGACGCTGCATTTTGAGATCACAGCGGACTGGATGGGACGGGCGGCGTTGATTGCATTCGTGGGCGCGATTGCCGGAGCGCTTTACCCGGCCTGGATGGCGGCGCGGAAAGACCCGATTGACGCGCTGGCGTACGAATAAAACAGGGATCAGGGACCAGGGATCAGGGATCAGAAAGACTCCTGATTGCGCGGTTCACTTGATGCGGCATGGCAATGCTGACGGGACCGATATACTGACGCAGTTACAATCAGGCCCAATTCCCAATCAACATTTTCTCGATTCTGCGGGAGATGCTGTTTCTTGACGACATCCTTGAAGCGCGGGGCCTTGATTTTGTGGCTGGTGCTCGTCGCAGGATTTGCGGCGGCGCATTTTGCGCACCTGCGCGCGGATTTTCCCAATCACTCGCCGTGGATTGAAGACTGGGCGAAGTACACGGACGAGGGCTGGTACGGGAACGCGGCGGTGCGCGCGCACTTGTTCGGGCACTGGCGCGTGCCGGGGGATTTCAATCCCGCGCCGGCGGTGCCGGTGTGGCCGCTGCTCGAGTGGCTGCTGTTTTTCGCGACGGGAGTGAAGATCGAGGCGGCGAGGGCGCTCGCTGTTTCGTTCTTTTGCCTCGACCTGCTGCTGGGCTATACGCTGCTGCGCGTGCGCGTGCCGCGATGGGCGGCGCTGCTGGCCGTGACGATGGCCGTCACGAGCCCATTTCTGTATGCGTTCAGCCGGCTGGCGATCCTCGAGCCGATGCTGATCTTCTTTTTGCTGGCGGCACTGAACCTGGCGGTGCGGCTGCCGCGGTTTCGGCGGCCCATTGCGGCGTCTGCTGCGATCGGGGTGCTGTTCACGCTGATGCTGCTGACGAAGACGACGGGCGTGTTCCTGCTGCCGGCGATTGCGTGGGCGATTCTAACCTCGCTGTGGCCCGACCGCGGTAAAGCCCATCGGTGCGCGGGTGCTGCGGCGCTCGGGTTTGTGGTGACGTTCGGAGCGTGGATGGCGTTCGTGGTGCAACAGGGTGTTCTGCGGGATTACAACTACCTGTTCTTCGTGAACCACTATCTGAAGCCGAAGCATTTTTATTGGCCGTTGATCAGCCTGTGGTGGGCGTTTCATGGAGGGCTGTGGGTGGACCGCGTGCTGATTCCGGCGGCCGGGATTGCGGCGGTTGTTTTCGCCTTCGCGGGGCGCGCGCTCTGGCGCCGCGGCGAATGGCGCGATCCGGTTCTGGGCGCGTCGGTGCTGGCGGTGGCGGGTTACATCCTGTTCATGACGTACCAGTACCATCCGCAGCCGCGGTACTACACGGTGGTGGCGCTGTTTGCGTTTTTTGTGCTGGCGGTGGCTGTGGAAGGGCTTGTCCGTGCGGGCGGCGAGTGGCGCCGGGCGGCGGGACTGGCTGCGTTGAGCGCGTGCATTGTTGCGACCTTCTTTAACGGGATCCGAATGATGGAATACGTTGCGCACCCCGAGTACACGTGGGTGACGGCCGCGCAGAACGTGGTGCGCTACATCGATGAGCACCCGAACGGGAACCGTATGCTGGTTTCGATCAGCGGGGACGAGATCGACCTGATTGCCCACGTGCCCAGCCTGTGCGACGACTTCGGGACAATCGACCTGCCTCCGAAGCTCGCGAAGTACCGGCCGGGGTGGTGGGCGACGTGGAATGATATCGATCCGGGGACGCTCGAAGACCTGCACATTTATTACTCGCTGGAGCAGGTGGCGACGTTTCGGGCGTTCGACCACTCGGAGCGGGATGCGCTGGTGTTATTCAAGCTGCATCCTTTGCCCGGGGGGCAGATGAGGGAACTGAGACCTGAGCTGCGCGACGTGATGCCGGGCGACAAGATCTATATCGACGTGGAATAAGGCAGGGACAGAGGGACAAAGGGACCGAGGGACCCCTCCGCTTCGCTCATGACAGGCGACGGGACAGGGGGGCTAAGGGCTCGAGGGAACGAATCTTTCCGATTCCGATACCTTCGGCCATGAATGCATCATGTCCTGGTTCCTTTGTCCCTTGTTCCCTTTGTCTCTATTTCCCTGCCTTTTACGGCTTGCCGATCATGACTTCGGTGGATTTGATGAGCGCGAGCGCCTGGTCGCCCGGCTGGAGGGACAGCTCGCGCACGGCGTCGGCGGTGATGATGGCGGTGAGACGCTGCTGCCCGACGGCAAGGACTATCTTGGCGAGGAGGCCTTCAACGGTGACCTCCAAGATGGTGCCGGCGAGTTGATTGCGGCCGCTGATGCGCGCCGTGCCGGGTTGGGCAGCGGCCTGGGGAAGGAATTCGTCGAGGGCGTCGACGGGAATGCGGTGATGACCGCCGGGTGTCTTGATGGTGCGGATGCGCCCGGCGAGGATCCAGTGCTTGAGGGCCGGGTAGCTGATGCCAAGCCGCAACGCGGCCTGCCGCGGTGTAAGCAAGGTGGGAGCATTCATATGTTTGGGAGTCCTAAAAGGGGTACTTTACACCTTCACACCCCATGCGCGACTAGTGGACGGTAAAAAATGGCTGCAATTAGTAAACCGATTTCTACGGGGCGACGCCGTGCTCACACCCCACCGTGACTGCGCTCACTCGACAGGGGCAGATACGGATGTTACATTTCCCGTGGCTTTTTCCGCCGGGCAGAAAGGCACTAATTTTGCGGCAAGGCCAGAGGGATACAGCTCCTCTTTTCAATCGCACAGGGTCGTTGCGTCCTGGTGGCCGTACCGACGTGAATTCCTTTGCATCAAAGGTGGCAGACCCGGATTTCAAGTTTGTGCTGTTCTACGGCTTTAAACCTTATCAGGAGGAAATGTGACTGCAACGGGTTGGGTGTACGTTTTGTTGGGCGTGAGCGTTTTGTCACTGATTTTGGTACGTCTGTTCGCGCGCCAGGTGATTGGAGCCGATCGGGGCGCGCCGGACATGCTGAGCATGGCCGCGGCCATCAAGAAGGGGACTGAGGCGTTTGTGAAGCGGCACTCGAAGACCGCGGCGGCGCTGCTTGCCCTGGTGATTCCGGCAGCCGCATACGGCCAGCCCGAACACGGGGGCGGAGGAGAGGCCAGCCTTACCCTGCCCGATTTGAAATCAGTGCCGTTTTGGGGAATGAACGGACACTCGCTCCTGATGATCGGGCTGCTGTTCTGCGTGGGCGGCCTGCTTTTCGGCCTCGCGATCTACATGCAGCTTAAGAACCTGCCGGTTCATCGCAGCATGCGCGACATCTCCGAACTGATTTATGAGACCTGCAAGACCTATTTGTTCACGCAGGGCAAGTTCATCCTTTTGTTGTGGGCATTCATCGCCGTCATTATCGCTTTGTACTTCGGGGTTCTGGCTCCGGTAGGGAATGTTGGCGTGACGCTTCCCATCATTCTTCTGTTCAGCCTGGTCGGCATTGCGGGCAGCTACGGCGTGGCGTGGTTCGGAATTCGCGTGAACACGTTTGCCAACTCGCGGACGGCATTTGCGGGACTGCGCGGCAAACCATACCCGTGCTATGCGATTCCGCTGAAGGCCGGCATGAGCATCGGCATGGCGCTGATCTCGGTTGAGCTGCTGATCATGCTCTTCATCCTGTTGTTTGTTCCCGGCAATTACGCGGGACCGTGTTTCATTGGCTTCGCCATCGGCGAATCGCTGGGCGCGGCGGCGCTGCGTATCGCTGGCGGCATCTTCACCAAGATTGCCGACATCGGATCGGACCTGATGAAGATCGTCTTCAAGATCAAGGAAGACGATGCGCGCAACCCCGGCGTGATTGCGGACTGCACGGGCGACAACGCGGGCGACTCGGTTGGGCCTTCGGCCGACGGCTTTGAGACCTACGGCGTTACCGGCGTTGCGCTGATCACGTTCATCCTGCTGGCGGTTCACGATCCCCGGACGCAGGTGCAGCTGCTGGTGTGGATCTTCGTGATGCGCGTGGCCATGCTGCTGTCGAGCGCAGGCGCGTACTTCCTGAACGGCGCGATTGCGAAGGCGAAGTATGCGAATGCCGACGAGATGGATTTCGAAGGGCCGCTGACGTCGCTGGTTTGGATCACTTCGGTTGTGTCCATCGTGCTGACCTACGTCGTGTCGTACGAGCTGATCCGCGACATGGGCGACGGATCGATCTGGTGGAAGCTGGCTTCGATCATCTCGTGCGGAACGCTGGCGGGCGCGTTGATTCCGGAATTCGTCAAGGTGTTTACATCGACCAAATCGGCCCACGTGAAGGAAGTGGTTACGTCGGCGCAGGAAGGCGGAGCTTCGCTGGGAATCCTGTCGGGATTTGTGGCCGGCAACTTCTCCGGCTACTGGCTGGGCTTGTGCATGGTTGCGCTGATGGGAGCGGGCTACTACTTTTCGCTCGGCATTCCTTCGGGGCCGACGGGATTGATGCTGGCCCCGGCGGTGTTCGCGTTCGGACTGGTGGCGTTCGGCTTCCTGGGTATGGGCCCGGTGACGATCGCGGTCGACTCTTACGGGCCGGTGACGGACAACGCGCAGTCGGTGTATGAGCTTTCGCTGATTGAGAATGTGCCGAATATTGAAGCCGAACTGAAGAAGGACTTCGGCTTCGCGGCGAACTTCGAGGCGGCCAAGCACTGGCTGGAGGCCAACGACGGCGCGGGCAACACGTTCAAGGCGACGGCGAAACCGGTGCTCATCGGTACGGCCGTGGTGGGCGCAACCACGATGATCTTCTCGATCATCATGACTCTCACGCACGGGTTGAGGTCGGATCTGGTTGGCAATCTCTCCCTGCTGCATGCTCCCTTCATGCTGGGCCTGATTACCGGCGGCGCGATGATCTACTGGTTTACCGGGGCTTCGACGCAGGCAGTGTCGACCGGCGCTTATCGCGCAGTGGAGTTCATCAAGGCGAACATCAAGCTGGAGGGCGTGGAGAAAGCGTCGGTCACGGACTCGAAGAAGGTGGTTGAGATCTGCACGGTGTACGCGCAGAAGGGGATGTTCAACATCTTTCTCGCCGTCTTCTTCGCTACGCTGGCATTCGCGTTCGTTGAGCCGTACTTCTTTATCGGCTACCTGATCTCGATTGCGATCTTCGGGCTGTACCAGGCGATCTTCATGGCGAATGCGGGCGGCGCATGGGACAACGCGAAGAAGGTGGTAGAGGTGGACCTGAAACAGAAGGGGACGCCGCTGCACGATGCGACCGTGGTCGGCGATACGGTGGGCGATCCGTTCAAGGACACCTCGTCGGTGGCGATGAACCCGATCATCAAGTTCACGACGCTGTTCGGATTGCTTGCAGTGGAGCTTGCTGTGACACTGAGCGGAGACCACCTGGGCCTCGCGCGCGCGCTGGCGATCGTGTTCTTCCTGGTGTCTGTGTTCTTCGTCTGGAAGTCGTTTTACGGGATGAAGATCGACACCACTGGGAGAAGCTGACCAGGTTGGCAAGAGAGCGCGGGCCATGCCCCTTTTACGGGACATGGCCCGCAGTGTTTGGGGAGTGGTTGCGGATCGTTCCGTTGTGACAGCCCCCGAACCGCGGTGGTATCATCGCTCGCGCAATCGAAAAACTTGTTTCTCGCGACTGCTGGATCAGGGCCAGGCGTGTTCTGCTGTGCGCGAGCCGGGATGGGGTGGATGAAAACACAGGTGTGGATGGCAGGCATTGTGCTTGCGGGGGCTGTGCTGCTCTCGCAGGTGGCTGCAGCGCAGAAGTTTCAGGAGCCGACGAAGGAAGAGCTGCAGATGACGTCGGATCCGAAGGCGCCGGATGCGCCGGCAGTGTATCTCTATCGCGAGGACACAACCGACAATCGCAGCCATTACATCGGCCGCTATGCGCGCATCAAGGTACTTACAGAGAAGGGCAAGGAGTGGGCGACCGTGGAGGTGCCCTATGTGCCGGGCTATTCGAATCCGCCGATCATCGAGGCGCGGACCATCCATCCGGACGGCACGGTGATTCCGCTGCAGGGCAAGGGAGAGGACCTTCTCGCATTCAAGACGAATAGGGCCCACGTCAAGGTCGCGGTCTTCAACATGCCCAGCGTTGAGGTGGGCAGCATTCTCGAGTACAAGTGGACGATTCCTTTGGGCGGGGGAAGGGTCAACTTTGCCGCGGGCGGAGAAGGCGAGGAGAACTACTATGCATCTGCACTAGCCTCGTCGGTTCCGGAATGGGAAGTGCAGCAGGATCTCTATGTGCACAAGGAGCACTTCTATTTCAACCCGGTCACCGATCTCGAGGCCAACGTAATTGGGAACCCGATCACATATTTTGTGGATGGCGAGCGCGCGAGCTATCGCCTTTTTACGCAGCGGCTGCCGGCCGGCGACAAGGTGACGGAGAGCCCCAAACAGGACTACACGCTGGACGTCCAGGACATCCCGGCGTTCAAGCAAGTTGCGAACGCGCCGCCTGAGGATTCGCTCAGGTACCGCGTGCATTTCTACTACACCCCTTATACGACGCCCAAGGACTACTGGGAGAACGAGATCAAGAGGTGGTCGCGCGGCCTTGATCAATATGCCGAGCAGACCCAGGCCATCCGCGAGGCCGCCGCTCAGATGACGGCAGGCGCAGCGACCGACGAAGCCAAGGCGCGCAAGCTCTACGATGCTGTCCAGGCGCTCGACAACACGGAATTCTCGCGAACCAAGTCCGAATCCGAACGGCGCCAGGAGCACCTGAAGGCACAAGCGAAGCGGGCAGATGATGTGTTGCGCGAGAAGAGCGGCTCGGCCAACGACCTCGCGGCTTTATTTCTTGCCCTGGCGCGCGCGGCCGGACTGCAAGCCGACGGCCTGAAGATCGCCAGCCGGAATGAGCGGCTGTTCGACATGAACTACCTTTCGCTGCGCCAGCTCGACACGCTGCTCGTGGTGCTACACCTGAACGGCAAGGACGTGTACGTCGATCCCGGCGAAAAGCTGTGCCCGTTCGGGCAGCTTGGCTGGGCGCACACGATGGCGGGCGGCCTGCAAGAGAATTTGCCGACGCCCACCTATACTCCGGCAAATCTCACCAAGGATGCGATCACTGCGCATGCGGCGGACCTGGCCGTGGATGCGACGGGGAGCGTGTCGGGGACGGTGCAACTGGTGATGAATGGCCCGGCGGCGCTGCACTGGCGGCAGTTGAACCTGATGGCGGACTCGGACGAGGTGAAGAAGCAGTTGACCGAGCGGCTGCATCGCCTTCTGCCTGCCGGCATGAATGCCGAGATCGCGGCGATCAAAGGCCTGGAGACCGCCGACGGATTTGTGCAGGCAACCGCGAAGGTTTCTGGCGCGGTGGGTACGGTGACTGGTAAGCGCGTGCTGATGCCTGCGTTTCTATTTTCGAGCGGCGACGCGGAAAAGACCTTTGTGAGCGAGGACAAGCGCGAGTGGCCCGTGGACCTGCATTATGCCGAGCAGGTGATCGACGACGTTGTGTATCATCTGCCGGCGGGCTACCAGGTGGAGAGCGCGCCCCAGGCGGCGCAGTTGCCGTGGCCGGATCATGCGGCCCTGGTGGTGAAGGTGACGGCGGACCCCGCGAAGAACACGCTGGATGTGCGGCACACGTTTGCGCGGGCGTTCGCGCTGCTTGATGCGAAGGAATACCCGGCGCTGCACGACTACTACCAGAAGATCGCGACGAACGATCAGCAGCAGGTGGTGCTGACGGCGGGGGCGAGGGCGGCGGGGCAATAGAACTGGCTGCGAGAGGTCTTGAGACGCCCAGGGGCTAGGGCCCGGGTCATTTATTTACGTATCTCTCGGCGGCACTGAAGTACCGCCCTGACCCGTTATTACATTCAATCCCGACTTTCGTAGGAAGCTGTGAAGCTGTGCCCATTCAAATCGCAGTCCGTGCAACAGACTCGGGCATGCGGTTCAGCCGGGCAGAAGTGGTGATATGATCGTGCTCAATCAGGTCCCGGACGGACGTTGCATCTTAATGCAATCGCAATCATTGTGAGATCCGGGCAAGATTAAGAATTGGGTAATGATCTTTTTCCGGGCTCCCGCTGGCGGAGCGCGGTCTTCGTGTCCCTTCGGTTGGACTCCCATCGCGACTGGAGGATTCCTGTATGCCTCATCCTTATGACCTGGTGCGTCCGGACGACGCCGGGGAAGCCCTGCATTTATTAAGCGTTGACGAAATCGCGACGCTGATTGAAGAAGGCCGGCCCGCGGACACTCTGCTGAACGTGGTGGCGCTGATCGCCTCGCGCTTCAAGACCGAGGTGTGCTCCGTATACCTGCTCGAGCCGGACCGCTCGAACCTGGTGCTAGCGGCGACGGTGGGACTGCACCCAAGCTGCATTGGCTGCCTGCGGATGCCGTTGAGCGAGGGCCTGACGGGGCTGGTGGCCGAGCAGGTTACGCCGGTGGCTGTTGCCGACGCGGGCGCGCATCCGCGGTTCAAGTTCTTCAAGGACTCGGGCGAGGAGGAGTACCGCTCGTTCCTCGGGGTTCCGCTGATCGATCGCGGCGTTCTTCAGGGCGTGCTGGTGGTGCAGACAAAGGAGCCGCGCACGTTCGGGGAGGACGATATCGACCTGCTCGTGGATGCGGCGGGCGAAGTGGCGCCGGTGGTGAGCGAGGCGCGCACGCTCGACCGATTTATCGCTCCGGCGCAGGCGCGGCTGTGGGCGCTGGCGCAGAACATCTGGTGGTGCTGGGATCCGGAAACCATCAGCCTGTTTTCGGATCTGAACCCGGCGCGATGGCGGCAGCTCAACCAGAACCCGATTGCGCTGCTCTCGGAGATTCCGCTGCGGGAACTCGAGCGCAGGGCGTCCGAGCTTGGGCTGCACAGCCGCATCAATTACTGCTACAGGCGGCAGCAGGAATATCTTGCCGCGGACCGCACGTGGGGCACCGCGAATGCGGGCGTGCTGCGGCCGCGCCCGGTGGCGTATTTCTCGGCGGAGTTCGGGCTGCACGAGTCGCTGCCAATTTATTCGGGCGGCCTTGGGGTGCTGGCGGGCGATCACATCAAGAGCGCGTCGGATCTCGACATTCCGCTGGTGGGAGTGGGGCTCTTCTACGGGCAGGGATATTTTCTGCAGAGGCTGGACGCCGAAGGATGGCAGCACGAGGACTACATTGCGACGGACGTGAACCACCTGCCGATGCAGATTGCGATTGGGGAGAACGGCGAGCCGGTGGTGGTGGAGATCGCTACGCGCAAAGGGTCGATTCGGGCCAAGGTGTGGCAGGTGAAGGTGGGGCGGAGGGACCTGCTGCTGCTGGACTCGGACGTGGAGGGCAATGCTCCCGAGGACCGCGAGCTTACTTCGCGGCTCTATGGAGGCGACGGGCGGACGCGCATCCGGCAGGAACTGCTGCTCGGAGTGGGCGGCTACCGCGCGCTGAGGGCCATGGGAATCACGCCGGGCGTGCTGCACCTGAACGAAGGCCACAGCGGGTTTGCGGTGCTGGAAGCGATCCGCAGCCGGATGGAGGAGGAGGGGATCGACTGCAGGGCCGCGGCAAGGCAGGTGTCGCGCGAAGTGGTGTTTACCACGCACACGCCGGTGCCCGCGGGGCACGACCGGTTCCCGGCGGACCTGATCGAGGAGCACCTGGGGCCTCTGCGCGACGAGATGGGCATGTCGCAGGAAGACCTGATGGGCTTCGGCAGGGTCTATTCGAACGATTACAACGAGACGTTCTGCATGACCGTGCTGGGGCTGAAGTTGTCGCGGCGCGCGAATGCGGTTTCGTCGCTGCATGGGGAAGTTTCGCGGGAGATGTGGTGGAACCTGTTTCCGGGGGGCCCGCAGGATGCAGTGCCGATCGGGCATATCACCAACGGCGTGCACGTGCCCTCGTGGCTCGCGCCGCAGATGCGGCGGCTGTATGACCGGCACCTCGGCGTTGGGTGGCAATTGCGCAGCGGCGACAAGAAGACCTGGGCCGAGATCGAGCAGGTGGACGATGGCGAGTTGTGGGAGACGCACCTGGCGCTGAAGGCGCAGCTGATCGAGTTTGCGCGGAGGCGGGCGAAGGAGCAGGCGGCGTTCCGCGACGACCCGGCGGAGGCGATTGCGCGGCTGGGAAGGGTGCTGTCGCAGGATGCGCTGACGATCGGGTTCGCGCGGCGGTTCGCGACGTATAAGCGCGCGAACCTGATCCTGGCGGACATCGAGCGGCTTGCGGGGATGGTGAACGATCCAAAGCGGCCGGTGCAGTTCGTGTTCGCGGGCAAGGCGCATCCGCACGATGAGCCGGGCAAACAGGTGTTGCAGCAGATTGCGCAGATGATGCGCAACTCCGAGGTGGGCGAGAAGTTCGTCTTCATCGAGGACTACGACATCAACGTGGGGCGGCACCTTGTCCAGGGCGTGGACGTGTGGCTGAACAATCCGCGGCGGCCGCTGGAGGCCTCGGGAACGAGCGGACAGAAGGTGGTGCTCAACGGCGGGCTGAACCTGTCGGTGCTGGACGGGTGGTGGGCGGAGGCATACGACGGGATGAACGGATTCGGCATCGGGACGGGCCGGACGCACACGAAGATGGACGTGCACGACAAGCGCGACGGCGAGGACCTGTACCGAACGCTCCATGAAGAGGTGATTCCGCTGTATTACCAGCGTGACAGGGATGGGCTGCCGCGCGGATGGATCCAGCGCATGAAGCGGACGATTCGCACGCTGGGCTGGCGGTTCAACGCAGACCGCATGGTGATGGACTATACGGAGCAGTGCTACGTTCCGGCGGCGGGGGGAACTTCGAGCGAGATACGGTAGCTATTCAAATTAGGAAATCTGGCGCGGCAGTTGCGCCATATGGCAGAATCGGGGAAGTTTTTCGCACGATCCCAGGAGGCCATGTGCGCAAGTGGTGCCTTGTCGCAGCAGTGTGTGTTGCGGTTGTGAACCTCGCGGCGCTTCAGTCGCAGGAACTGAAAGTGAAATCGGCGACGGCGAAGGCAGTCGAACTGGAGTGGACAGGGGCGGCTGGTGCGGCCGTGCTGGAGCGGGCGTCCGGACAGGCTTTTCAGAAGGTCGGCGCGGCCGATGCGGGGCACTACCAGGACACGGGCATCGACTCGTTCGGGACCTATAAGTATCGGATCAACACGGCTGGGAAATTCTCGAACGTCGTCACCGTGGGTCCGCCGCCAGCGGGCGTTTCGAATGCGGCCGCGGCTCCGAAGGGGACCGATCCTCCGAATTATGGCGCGGCGACTGCGGTGGCGCTGGATGAGAACGGGGATCCGGCGGTGGCATTCGAATGGATCGATCCGAACGGGGACGGGGAGAAGTCGGATACAGAGATCCGGTTTGCGCGCTGGGACCGCGCTGCGTACAAGTGGGCGGCTTCTGTGCGGGTTGCGACGACAGGCCCGCTTCAGGACCAGGGTGCGAACCCGATTGCGCTCGGGTGCGACGGCTCGACGGGAACACTGGCGATGCTCGCGGCGGTGGGCGAGAACCTGCTGTATGCAACGTCGGCGGACCACGGCGCGACGTGGAAGACGACATCCATGCCCGGCAGCAACGGCGGGCCGCATGCGGTGGCGATTCTGGCTGCGGCGGGGCAGATTTATGCGGCGGTCAATGCGGAGTCGGGCGCGACTTATGTCACGGGACCGCTCGCCGATTCGGGTTCGTGGAAGCCGCAGGCGATCCCTGCAGGGGGCGGCTGGAAGCTGCGGAATAACACCAATATCGGGATGGTTGCGGATGCGGGCGGGAAGGTGGCGCTGGCATTCCATGAGGACCAGGAAGAGGGTGACGGCCACCGGTACGTCTTCTGGCGGCCGGGTTCCGCAGAGCCGACCGTACTCATCGGAAGCGCTACTGTAGATTCGCCCGATATCGAGCTGACGTTTGCAGGCGGCGAATTTACTTCCATTTTTGCGGCGATTGTTGACGACAAGGACACGGATCACACGGTCTATGTCAGCCAGTCGCGGGATGGCGGATCGTGGTCAAAGCCGGTGAAGCTGCCGATTGACGGGCCTCGCAGCACCAATCCGCCGCTGAGCATTGCGGCGAGCTCAAAGGGCGCGTTGACGGCGGCGTTCGGCGCGAACAGCGGCACGGGGCCGGCGAACTGCGGGGCGCCCACGGTGTCGCGCTCGGCGAGCGGAAGTGCGTGGACAACGTGCGGGCTGGGCAAGGCGGCCGGCGGAGACTTCGGGCCGCAACCGGCCAATCTGCACGTGGTCGAAGCGCCGAATGACAAGGCATATGTTGTGTGGCAGGAGACGGCGGAGAGCAAGTATGCTCCGGGGGTGCTTGTGTGGCATGAACGATGAGGCGACGGGCACGGGGAATCCAGGGATCAGGGACCAGGGATCAGAAAGCGGATGCTGGCGATCGCAGGGATGGAGCGTATCTATTAAGGCGGTCTCGACCGGAGCGTGCCCTCACGGGATGGGGAGGGGAACGGACGGCATAGGGACGAGTCCGCGACAATCCGACAGGGACTTGGAATTCCAGCGCGGACGGTCAATTCCCGCTGAAGGTCACCAGTGAAACGCATGAAGGACCAGCAGCCCCACCGCAAAGAGCAAAGCGGCCAGAAAAGCAATTGGTGCAAGTCGTAAACGCTGACTCCAATATCCCCATTTCTTGCCCTTGTCCGCATGATAGGAAACAACGAGGAACCCTGCGCAGACGATGCCGAGCCAGACTTTCACGATCATGGGCCAATCATTCATCAGGACGCTCGCGCCAAGCGCCCAGTCTAGCACTCGGTCGATTCCTCGCAGCATAAGGTTGCTGCGAAATAGCTGCACGACGGCAACTTGGGACTTGCCGCCAATGAACTCGACTCAGCACTACGGACGTATCACCGCCTGCTCTTCCTTATCGGTCGGTAAAGTACGGTTTGGCGACCTCCAGCGGTCAACCCTCATTCAATCCTAACCATTGGCGAGCGTCGTGCTTGTGTCCATCAGGACTTTGCCAACCTTCTTCACTGTAGTCGAACACCTCTTCGTGTTCACCCTTGGCCAGAATTTTTCCCTCGGCACCCGTTACCAAATTGACTTTGGATTGAAGCAGAAAAAAACCTAACGGGGTCAAACTTGTCGTTGCGAGGAGAGCAATCGTCTCAGCCTCGGCCTCAAGTGTTGTTGGCCAATGCCCATACTTGGTCTTGAAGCCGTCCAACGCTTCGATGAGCCGGACAATAATCCCCCCCGGCGACTTGATAGTCTTGTTCATCGCAATACCTCGTGCCCAGCTCTCAACCGCCCATCCGCTTGGTCGCGCCATCGTGGGCTTTGAGGGCCCTGGTTCTGTTTGCGGACTTGACCGCGCCTTCCCATGTGAGCGCAGAACCCCAGCGAACCTTCCCGTTGAAAGTGAATTTCTTCCAACTGGTCGTTTTCAGGGTCTTCCGGTCGTAAATGTTGGCGTCGGCTCCAACACACTTAAGGTCGCCGTCTTCCCACACGATGGCGTTCTCTCCGAAAAGCTTCTTCGCTGCTTTCAGGGCGGCAGCTTTATCGTACTCAACGTTGTCCATTGTCATTCTCCTGTCCCGAGAAGTTAGCAGAAACTCGACCGGATGGAGTCTGGTCATATTGCCAAAGCACTCGCTCGCGGTGTTCTGGGCGAATCACCGCAGACTCTTCCCTGACCCCGGCCCGAGTAGTTAGAAGCTGCGCGAGTTCAGAGCATCTCTACCGGCCCCATTTCGGGACTGGCGCCGGATCGGGAAACCCGGCGTCCTGAATCTCCACAACTTGCACATTTCCAGCCGCTTTTGCACCGGGTTGCGGGCTTGCCCGCGGACTGCGCGGGGCATAGGCTTGGTGCATGCCGACAGCGCTGGGAGCGGGTTTGCCCTGGCATGGGGCATCGGCACCCGGTGCAAGGGCATTTCGAGGGCCGAAGACCGCAGCCGGCGCGGGGATTTCCGGTTTCCACAGGGCAAATGGCCGGAATTGCGACGGGGTACCGAGGAATGCAATCTAAATACTAGATGTTGTGGTTTGCTGTTGACAGCCACCATAGACAGCGGTATTTTTTCATCTGCGGCTGTGAAAGGACTGTTACCAGGGCGCGGCGCGACGTGACCGCCGGCCTGCCGCCGATCAAGACGAATCCGGGGCACGTCACCAATCCTGTTTCGATCGCTGTTTGGCAATTTTTTATCCAACCGTCCGGGCAAATCTGCGCGGTTGGGCTGGCATTTTATCCGTTAAGCCCGAAGGAGACCCCCCATGAACGAAACCCACACTCAGACGTCCACTCACGCATTCACAACACCGGCCATCCAGGGCGGATTGCGCTTTACCCGCTGGTTTTCAAGGCAGGGTATTTCACCTTACGACGAAGTGCAGTGGGAGCGGCGAACCGCGTCGATTACCGACAGCAAGGGCAACACGATCTTCGAGCAGAAGGACGTGGAAGTGCCGGTTGACTGGTCGATGACGGCCACCAATATTGTGGCCTCGAAGTACCTGCATGGGCAGATGGGGACGGCGGAGCGCGAGACCGGGGTGCGGCAGCTTGTGGGGCGCGTGGCGGAGACGATCCGGGACTGGGGCCTGGCGGGCGGATACTTTGCGACGGGGGAGGACGCGGCGGTTTTTTACGACGAGCTTGCGCAGATGCTGCTGACGCAGAAGGTGGCGTTCAACTCGCCGGTGTGGTTCAACGTGGGGTGCGACCGGCTGGAGCCGAATTCGGATGGGACGAACTGGCACTGGGACCCGGCGACGGGGTGCGTGAAGTTCGAGGCGACGGGATACAGGAATCCGCAGTGCTCGGCGTGCTTCATCAATGCCGTCGACGACTCGCTGGACTCGATCCTGACGCTGGCCAAGACCGAGGGCATGCTGTTCAAGTGGGGATCGGGCACGGGCACGAACCTGTCGCCGATCCGCGGATCGAAGGAACTGCTTTCGGGGGGCGGGGAAGCCTCGGGGCCGCTGAGCTTCATGCGCGGCTTTGACGCGTTCGCGGGTGTGATCAAGAGCGGCGGCAAAACGCGGCGCGCGGCGAAGATGGTGATCCTCAACGTGGATCACCCGGACATCGTGGACTTCATCGAGTGCAAGGCAAAGGAAGAGGCCAAGGCATTCGCGCTGATTCGCGAGGGCTACGACGGGTCCGGTCCGGATTCGGAGGCGTACTCGTCGATCTTCTTCCAGAACGCGAACAACTCGGTGCGCGTGAGCGATGAGTTCATGCATGCCTATGAGGACGACGGCGACTTCTGGACGCGGGCGGTGAAGGACAAGCGGCCGGTGGCGAAGCATAAGGCGCGGGAGATAATGCACAAGATCGCCGATGCGACGTGGCATTGCGGTGATCCGGGAATGCAGTTCGACACGACGATCAACAAGTGGCACACGAGCAAGAACACAGCGCGGATCAATGCTTCGAACCCATGCTCGGAGTACATGTTCCTGGACAACTCGGCGTGCAACCTTGCGAGCTTCAATCTGCTGAAGTTTGTGAACGCGGGGGGACAGTTTGACATTGCGGCGTACCGGCACGCGGTTTCAGTGGTGATCACGGCGATGGAGATCCTGGTGGACAACTCGGGATATCCGACGGAGTCGATTGCGCGGAACTCGCACGACTACCGGCCGCTTGGCCTGGGTTATGCGAACCTGGGCGCGCTGCTGATGGCGTTCGGGCTGCCGTATGACTCGGAGGCGGGGCGCGACCTAGCGGCGTCGCTGACGGCGATCATGTGCGGTCAGGCGTATCTGCAGTCCGCGATTGTTGCGGGATCGTGCCGGCCGCTGGACTCGGCAACTCCGCTGACGGCGAGCGTGGAGCGGCAGGGCGGCGCATGCCCCGGGTTCTATGTGAACCGCGAGCCGTTCCTGGACGTGATCAGGATGCACCGCGCCGAAGTGAACAACATCGGCAAGTCGAAGACGAGCGGCGAGCCGTTTGCCGTGCCGCAGCTGGATGCGCTGATTGACGCGAGCCGCGAGTGCTGGGACATGGCGCTGCTCTACGGCGAGCGCCACGGTTATCGCAACTCGCAGGTAACGGTGCTGGCGCCGACGGGAACGATCGGCTTCATGATGGATTGCGACACGACGGGCATCGAACCGGACCTGGCGCTGGTGAAGTACAAGAAGCTGGTTGGCGGCGGGATGATCAAGATCGTGAACAACACGGTTCCGGCGGCGCTGTTCAAGCTGGGGTACGACAACGACCAGGTGAACGCGATCGTGAGCTATATCGACGCGACCGGCACGATTGAAGGCGCGCCCGGGATCAAGCCGGAGCATCTGGCGGTGTTCGACTGCAGCTTCAAGCCGGCGAAGGGGACGCGGTCGATCCACTACATGGGGCACATCAAGATGATGTCGGCGACGCAACCATTCCTTTCCGGAGCGATCTCGAAGACGGTGAACCTGCCCAACGAGGCTACGGTGGACGATGTGGCCGAGGCGTACGCGGAGAGCTGGCGGCGTGGGATCAAGGCGGTGGCGATCTACCGCGATGGGTCGAAGGGCGTGCAGCCGCTGAACACGAGCCTGGATGAGAAGAAGGAACCCTCGGCGATGGACGCCGTTGCAGGGCGCGTGCTGAGCAGCCTGTCGGCTGGCCAGGCGGCGGCCGATGCCGACGTGAAGGCACTGGAAGCCAAGATCAGCGAGAAGCTGCAGGTGACGGCGAAGCAGGTGGTCGCGGCGGCGACGGCGTTCCAGAAGGCGATGGACGAGATCGCCAAGGCGGCCGCGGTGCCGGTGATCAAGGCAACTCCGGTAGCGCCCACGCAGGCCGAGCAGGACCTGAATGCGCCGCCGCGCTCGGTGCGTCACCGGTTGCCGGAGGAGCGGGCATCCGTCACGCACAAGTTCTCGATCGCCGGGCACGAGGGCTACATCACGGTCGGCCTGTATCCGAGCGGACAGCCGGGTGAAATCTTCATCCGGATGGCCAAGGAGGGGTCGACGGTCTCGGGCCTCATGGACTCCTTTGCTACGGCTGTGTCGTTGGCCCTGCAGCACGGCGTCTCACTGCGCGTGCTGTGCGAGAAGTTCGCGCACACACGGTTCGAGCCGAGCGGCTGGACGGGCAACGAGCAGATTGGCTACGCGAAGAGCCTGATGGATTACATCTTCCGGTGGCTGCATCTGCGGTTCCTGTCGGGCGAGCAGTTGACGCTGTTCGCAGGGCTTGCTCCGCAGGCGCCGCAACTGCCGGCGTCACCGACGATTCTGAACGAACCTGAGCCGGAGGAAGAGGCTGCGATTCCGCAGGATCAGTTGTCGCGGCTTGCCGAGGAGGTGGCTCGGAAGCTGAACCAGGTCGGGGGGCAGCCGACGCTGCCGGGAATGGGCGCGACGGGCGCTCCGGCGGGCGGGATTGCGCCGGAGATCCAGGCATCGGGCAGTGGGGCGAGTTCAGTGTCTGCCCAGATGCCGGACCTGAAAGATCGTGGCGTTTATCACGCGGCGGATGCGATGCGGGCTATGTACGACATGGGCGACGCGCCAAGCTGCGGAGTTTGCGGCGCAATCATGGTGCGGAACGGAAGCTGCTACCGGTGCATGAGCTGCGGCAGTACGAGTGGATGCAGCTAGGTACTTTTGCCGGAGCCTGAGGGCCGCCTAGGCAAAAGCCTGACGCTATGAGCCACAAGGCTGAAGTTGAGAACCCATACGTGAGTTAGAGGCCCCGTAAGGCTTAAGTCCTTGCGGGGCCTTTTGCGTGGGCATGCATTGTGATTCAGGCGCTGTCGGCTCCATGGATTGCAACAACAATCTTTGTGGGAATTGGGAGGGCTTCTCGGATCCGGATCGAATTACAACCCGGCGATGCGAGCCTATGGCTCGGGGACGGCACCGAGTTGTTGCGGCGTGACGTCCCCTGTTTCGCCGGGCTTTCTGAGTCCAACCGGGGTGGAACTGTGTAACTTGCGGAAGGTGACAAGTGCGCTCTCCTGTCCTTCCCTGTTACCTGCGGCGCGCTCTGCCTGGGAGAGCCGATACCAGGCGACTTCATCATCGGGGCGGATTTTCGCTGCCCGCTCGAGAGGCTCCACTGCATCCTTCGGGGTCTGGCCGTCGAGCAAGACTCCGCCCAATCCCACCAGCGCCTCTTCAAAGTCTGGAAACTTCTGGAGCACAGCCTCGAATCCCTGGCGCGCGTGTTCCAGGTCGCCTGACTGCGCCGCAATGTTGGCCAGCTCGTAAGCCGCGTTCCCGTTGCGCGGATCGGTCTCGAGCTCCGCGCTGAACTCCCGCATCGCCGCATCGCGATCTCTCGGATCCTGGTTCTCAGTGAACCGCGCAAGATAGACCCTGCCGAGGCGATAGTGGATGCCGGGGCGGCGCGGGTCGAGGCTTAAAACGTGATTGAATGCATCAATGGCCGCGGTGTAGTTCTTCTGACTCTCGTTGGCCTCGCCGCGAGCCTGAAGCATCCAGATGGAGTCGGGCGCCGCGCTCTGCAGCTTTTCCATGGTGATGTAGGCGTAGTTTCCGTAGATTCGGCCGGTATGGTAGAGCACCTCGGGGTCGTCGGGATAAAGCTTGTTCAGCGCCAACGCTGTCTCAACCGCATCCGAATCCCGGCCCAGCCCCGTATAAGCACGAAGCAATTGCAGGCCGCACAATCTGCGCGTCATGGGATCGGCAGATTGCCTGAATCCGTGTTCGAGTTTCGGCAAGGCTTCGTCGAAGTGTCCGAGCTCCGCGAGGGAGAGTCCCAGCAGGCTGTCGAGCCGCGGCAGTGATGGTTTCAGCTTTTGCGCCGTTCGAATTTCGCCGATTGCCGCATCGTAATCGCGAAGTTTGAAGTCGATGGCCGCAAGGGTCGCGTGGACCTCGGCGATGGATGGGTCAATGTGCGCGAGTTTTTCAAAGCTCGCCCTGGCGTCGGCCATCCGGCCTTGTGCCATGGCCTGCTGTCCCTCGGCTGCAAGGGCCGCGGCGGCCTGGTCGCTCGATTGCGCCTTGGCAGGCAGGGCCAGCAGGCAGCAGATCGCAGCGTGGGAAGTGAGACAGAGCAGCCCCCTGATCGAGCCGGTGATCATGGCATGAGTCTATGACACGCTCCCATAAATTCAAATGAGAATATTTTTCTCTTCCGAATTTAGGCAGTTCTCTGCTAGAGTGCAAAACGCGCTGTTCAACTCGCTAATTTCGTGCCGAATTCGACTCGCCACGTTCCGGATCGGAAGTACTGCTTCCGATGCGAAAGGAGAAGGATGATCCGCCAGATACTCAAATTGGCAACTTCGTTCGTCATCTTGGCCGCATGTATCGCCGGCGCGCAGGAGAAGACGGCGTCCGATCCCCTGAAAAACGGGTTCGAGAATCCACCGCAGAGCGCCCGGCCGCGCGTGTGGTGGCACTGGATGAATGGAAACATCACGAAGGAAGGCATCAAGCTCGATCTGGATTGGATGCACCGGGTCGGCCTGGCGGGGTTCCAGAACTTCGACGCCGCATTGCAGACGCCGCAGGTGGTCGACCACCGGCTGGCGTACATGACGCCGGAGTGGAAAGATGCGTTCAAATACGCGATCACGCTGGGCCAGCAGGACGGCATGGAAATGGCGATTGCCGGCTCGCCCGGTTGGAGCGAGAGCGGCGGCCCGTGGGTTCCGGCGTCCGAGGGGATGAAGAAGTACGTGTGGAGTGAAACGGCGGTCGAGGGCGGCAAGCCATTTTCCGGCGTGCTTACGCATCCGCCGAGCCGAACGGGCGCTTTTCAGGATATCGGCATTCGCGACGCTCTCGGCTCGAATAGTCAGGCCAAGATTCCCGAGTTCTACGCGGATGCCGCGGTATTCGCTTACAAACGGCCGGCGACGGATGTCTCTGTCGAATCGTTGAGCGCGAAGGTTACGTCGAACGGCGATTCCTTCGACGCTGCGCTGCTCACGGATGGGGACCTCGAGAAGACCACCTCTGTGCCCATCCCTGCTGCGGGCCAGGTTTCATGGATCAAATATGAGTTCCCGCAGGCGCAGACCATCCGCGCCATCACGTTTGTGATGAAGAGCCCGAATTTCATCGAGCAAATGCTCGCCGGGACTTCCGCTCCGGAGATGAATCTTGAGGCAAGCGATGACGGGCAGGAATTCCGGCAGGTTGCCAAACTCGAGACTAGCAGCGCCCCCGCTCATACAGTTTCGTTCGCGCCCATCACGGCCAGGTTCTTCCGCGTTTCGTTCAAGCGCACGCCTCCGCCGCCTGTACCTGAATGGGCAGCGGGTCTCGATCCGTCCTCGTTCGGGTTCCGTCTGCCTCCTCCGCCCAAGAACTACGAGATTGCTGAGTTGGTCCTTCATCCGGGAGCGCGAGTCAATCACTTCGTGGAGAAAGCGGCATTCGTTCCCGAGCTCGACCTTTATCACTTTGCGACTCCGGCCGTTGACCCCGGCGACGCCATCCAGAAATCCGACGTTATCGATCTAACGGGAAAGATGACTCCCGATGGCAAGCTCGACTGGACTCCGCCGCCTGGCAATTGGGTTGTGGTGCGGCTCGGATACTCGCTGCTCGGCATCACCAATCATCCGGCAACGCCGGAAGCAACGGGCCTCGAAGTGGACAAGCTCAACCACACGTTCGTGAAGAACTACTTCGAGAAATACCTCGACAGCTACAAGGAAACGGTGGGGCCCGAGTTGATGGGCAGCAAGGGCATCCGCTACGTGATCAACGACAGCTGGGAGGCAGGCTCGCAAAACTGGACCGACGACATGATCGCGCAGTTCAAGAAGCGGCGCGGTTACGATCCCACTCCCTGGCTGCCGGTCCTGACAGGCCAGGTGGTGGAGAGCGCGGAGGCGAGCGACCGATTTCTGTGGGATTTCCGCAAGACCATTGCCGACCTGATCGCCGACGAGCACTACGGCCAGCTTGAAGCGACTCTCCACGAGTGGCACATGGGCCACTACGGCGAATCGCACGAATCGGGCCGCGCCTTCGTGGCTGACGGCATGGAGGTGAAGAAATTCAACGAAGTCCCAATGAGCGCCATGTGGACGCAGACGCCCGGCGTGAACCATGAGCAGTATGGCTACAACGCGGATGACCGCGAGTCCGCATCCGTGTCCCATATTTACGGGCAGAACCTCGCCGCGGCGGAATCGATGACCGCCGCAGCCGCGCCGTGGGCCTGGTCGCCGGCGACTTTGAAACCGACGGCCGACCAGGAATTTCTGAACGGGATCAACCGCTTCGTCATTCATGAATCGGCTCACCAGCCCCTCGTGGGCAAAGCGCCCGGCATGACGCTGGGACCATTCGGGCAGTGGTTCAATCGCAATGAAACGTGGGCCGAGGAGGCGGGCGCGTGGGTCGACTATCTTGCGCGCACCAGCTACCTGCTGCAGCAGGGCAGGTTCGGCGCGGACCTGTTGTACTTCTACGGCGAGGATTCCAATCTCACGGCGATCTTCAACAAGACTTCTCCCAATGTGCCCGCCGGATACGGCTTCGATTATGTGAATGCGGATGCGCTGATTCACGAGTTCCAGGCGGCCAATGGAAGGATCGAGACGAAGAGCGGAATGAGCTACCGCCTGCTCGGACTCGATCCCTACAGCGAGCACATGTCGCTGCCGGTGTTGCGCGCGATTCACAAGCTCGTAGAAGACGGAGCCGTGGTTGCCGGGCAGAAGCCAAAAGACGATCCTAGCCTCGCCGACGACCAGGCTGAATTCAAGAAGTTGAACGACGAACTCTTTGGCGATGGAACTGGCATGCACAAGGCCGGCAAAGGAACAGTCTATGCGGGCGCGAGCCCGGCAGATGCTTTGCGCGCCATGAACGTGGCGCCGGATTTCGAAACCACGAACCCAGCCGGTGGCTCGCGGCTTGAGTTTGTCCACCGCAGGCTGGCCAACGGCGATTTGTACTTTATCGATAACCGGGGAGACAGTGGCGCCAGGATCGACGCAACCTTCCGCGTTGCAGGGAAGGAGGCCGAGCTCTGGCATCCCGAAACCGGCAGAGTGGAACCCGCAAGCTTCAAGATCGCGGCAGGACGCACCACCGTTCCTCTCGATCTCGAGCCATGGGGCAGCGTGTTTGTGGTCTTTCGCAAATCCACGACAATTACCAGCCGCACCGTGCCCGCAGGGGAGAGGAAAGACCTGGCTACACTCGACGGTTCATGGAAGATCAGCTTTCAACCGGGGCGCGGAGCGCCGGACTCGATTGCCGTGGATTCGCTTGCGTCATGGAGCGACAGCTCCGACGCCGGCGTTAAATACTTCTCCGGCACGGGTTCCTATACCAAGTCCATCGACGTCTCCGCAGACTGGCTGGCCAAACGGGCGCAGGTCTGGATCGATCTTGGCGACGTGAAGAACCTGGCCGAGGTGGTGGTAAACGGGAAATCGCTCGGCATCGTGTGGCACGCTCCGTACCGGGTGAACATCACTTCCGCTCTCAAGCCCGGAGCGAATGAGCTCGTCGTGAAGGTGACAAATGCCTGGGTCAACCGGCTCATCGGCGATCAACAGCCCGGCGCTACCAAGTACACGTTTGCCGATGTAAAACCGTATCGGGCAAACTCGCCTTTGCTTGCCTCCGGAATGCTCGGGCCTGTCACGATCTATTCGGTTACGAAATAGCGGTCAAGAATTCAATCGCCTGGCGCATCGGCATATCGCAAACCGATGCGCGCGGCCTTTTATCTTTGGGGCGAGGAGAATGCGATGACCGGAATACCGGAATCCCAACCTGCTGCGGGCAATCCCAGGCGTTTTGCGTTCATGCTGCAGCTTCGACCGGGAGCCGCCGAGGAATATGAGGCGGCCCATCGCGCAGTGTGGCCGGAGATGCTGGCCCTGCTCAAGAGCGCCGGCATCAGCGAATATTCAATTTACCGTCGCGACGAAATTCTGATCCTCGCCTTGCGCACAGAAGATTTTGAAGCGAGTTGGCTCAAAATCGACAACGATCCAATTAACTTGCGCTGGCAGGCTGCTATGGCTCCGTACTTTCAGCCGGTTCAAGGCCTTCGCGCCGGCGAGCGATTCGCAATGCTCGAAGAGGTCTTCTACCTGCCATAGACGGGCGCTGCGAGTTTAGCTGCCTGCAGCGTCTCCGCCGTTGAGCGTCTCCGGAGTAACAACTTTGTGGCGCACGTAGTTGTACGGAGGAACCGCGTGCCCGCGAAGCATGGATACTCCCAGTTGGATCAGGCGCGGGCCGTACGTGTCGGCTTCGTGCGAAACGCTGCCGACGAGCGCGCTTTGGCCCGATCGCATCTCTTCGAGCGCGTCCGGAATACAGTCCTGCCCCACCACGGCGATGTCGTGCTCGCGGCTGTGCTGCCTCGCCGCATCCAGTACGCCGAGCGCGCTTGAATCCGTGGCGGCGGCCACCAGAATGCGCTGGCTTCCTGGATTCCTGACCAGAAACTCACCTACTGAGAGCCGGCTTGGATTACGCGAACCGCGTCCGTCGATCTGCACGAATCGCTCGGGCGGCAGATTGCGCAGCCGCTGCTTCACGGCTTCAAAAGCTCCTGTGATGCGGCTCTGGACAAAGCTGCCGGCCTCGTTGAACCCCACGCCAAGCACCCAATCGACATGCCCCTTCCACTTCCGCTGGGCGTGAAATGCGAGCAGGGTCCCGGCTTCAAAGCCGCACTCGAAATTATCCACTCCAAAGTACGTGGAATTCGGATGAGGAACGTCGATTGCAATCACGGGGATGTCGGCCTTCTTCAAAATATTGGCAATGCGCGGACCGACCGACTCCTCGGCCTGGAATTCGAGCACGAGATCCACACGCTTCTCCGCGAACTCCTCCGCGTTGCGCACGGCAGTCTCGGTGTCAAAGCGGTTGTCGAGGATTAACAGTTCAATGCCTGCCGAAGCTGCGGCGGCCGTAACGCTGCGCGACACGGCCTGCGAAAACGGAAGGTCGGCGCTTTGAACCGCAAACCCGAAACGCAGGCGCCGAGGCCTGGCCACGAGCCGGTATTGCCCGTTCTGCGTCTGGGCGACATAACCCCGGTGAAGGAGCGTCTTGAGAATGCGGTAGACGCTCGTTTTGGAGATGTTCGTCTGCTTGTAGACGTCTTCAAGACTGACGGGGCCGTGCACCTGCTCGAGCAGTTCCAGGACGTCAAGTCCCTTGGAAAGAATGGGGATCAGGTACAGGCGCTTGATCTTCGCTTTCGGCAACTCTGCCTCCCGAAGCCAGTATTCCAATAGCGAAATTGCTGAAACAACAGCATACATTTTCGGCACTGAAATAAGTTAGCCAGCTCAATAAAAACCATCCGGCGGGATACCCGGTATTTTGCATTTCGCCAATCGCCATGCAGGCGTTTTGAATAGTTAACCAATAGACGATCTAATCCGGTTCCGGATTTCCGAGCTGCGGGCAGCAGGCCTCAAAAACGAGACTCGACAAGAACTTTCTTCGCCCCTGCCGGGCCGGCGCTTCAATCTCGCCGGCTCAGAACTTCGGACTCGTACTTTCGAACCACATTCAGCCAGTCGGCGCCGCACGGCACATTCTTCGCAAGACAGTAGTAGTCCCATACCGCCGGCCAAGGCAAAGACTTAGCTTCCTCCATCAGCGCGAGGCGCGCAGTGTAGTCGAACCGGCATTCGGCTCTCTTGAACTCGTCGCGCGGCTCGAGCATTGCAAACAACAGGGCCTTGCGGAAGTTGCGCGTCCCAATCACCCATGCGGCGACGCGATTGATGCTGGCGTCAAAATAATCCAGCCCGATGTTCACGCGGTCCAGCCCGTTGGAACGCACAATCTCCTGTGCGATAGCGATCGTCGTGTCGTCGAAGAGCACGACATGGTCGCTGTCCCAGCGGACGGGCCGCGAGACGTGCAGCAGAATTTCATCGAGAAAACAGAGGCTCGTAGAGATCTTGTCGGCCACGTGCTCGGTCGGATGAAAATGACCTGCGTCGAGGCACAGCAGCGTTTTACGGGTTGCTGCATAGGCCATGTAGAACTCGTTCGAACCAACGGTGCAGCTTTCCGCGCCGATCCCGAACAGCTTTCCTTCGACGGCCACCTTGTGATGCTTTGCATCCATGGCGTCAATGATCGCGTCGAGCGAGTTGAGCAGGCGCTTTCGAGGACCCAGCCGGTCCGCCGGCGTGTCTTTATAGCCGTCGGGAATCCAGATATCCATCACGACCGGGCTGTTCAATTGCTCGCCGAGGAACTCGCTGATGATGCGGCTCGCGATGCAATGGTCCGTCCAGAAGCTGCGAATGCCTAGGTCCGGATGGCTCAGCGTGAGGTTCTGAGCGCTCTTCGGGTGAGAGAAACAGGTCGGGTTGAAGTCGAGGCCCAGGCCATGCTGCCTGGCCCAGTCAAGCCATCCCTGAAAATGCCGTGGCTCGATTTTGTCGCGCCCGACCGGCTTTTCGGTTTCAAGATAGATCGCATGCAGGTTGATCCGCTTCGCGCCGGGAATGAGCGCCAGGGCCATCTCAATATCGGAGCGCAATTCCGCGACATTCCGCGCGCGCCCCGGATAGTTGCCCGTGGTCTGGATGCCGCCCGTAAGGCTCCCGTTTGCGCTTTCAAAGCCGAGCACATCGTCGCCCTGCCAGCACTGGATCGAGATCGGCACCTGGTCCAGTTCGCGAATCACCTGGTCGGTGTCCGTTCCAATCTCGGCAAATCGATCGCGCGCGCAGGCGTACGCTTCTAGAATCTTCTTCTCAATCACGCGAATGGCCCCTTCCATTGCGGATTCAGGTTAATGCAATTGAGCAACAATTCCAATACGTAAAATTGCAGAGTTGATTGCAATGCCTCACCGCACTCGGAATACCGATGGGCCGGTCCTTCTCAGTCAGGCGGTTTTTGATCAGTCGAGCGCGTCGCCGATCAGGACAAGGCCCGCCGCCACAGTGTGTTGACGTGGCGGCGGCCGGAGAGACTACCCGTCAAAAGATGAGTTTTCCGCTGATTTGAATTACGCGCGAGGGCGAGGCTGAAGTGATCTGTCCTGCGGTGGTCGATCCTATACCGTTGCTGATCGACGAACCGCCGCCGGATCCGCTTCCGATCAAGGCTCCCGGGGAGATTGCGTACTGGTGGTGATTGAACGCGTTGAAGAAGTCGCCAGTAAGCCGGAAGGTGACAGATTCGGCGATGTGGAAGCTTTTGCCGACTCCCATATCCCAGTTATTGAGTCCCGGCTGACGAAGGTAGTTGCGGGCGGTGTTGCCGTACACGCCGAGGGCCGGCTGGTTGAAGCAGTTGAAGTTGACCCGCTGCAGCACCTCGGTCAGGTTCTGATGGATGTTGCAGCCCGAGACCAAATTCGCACGCTGGAAGAAAGTGCCCAGCACGCCGCCCACATCGTTCGCCGTGATGCTGTAGGGGAAGCCGTCCTGGAAGGTTGCGATACCGGTCGTCTCCCAGCCTCCGATCGCGAGATCTGCGGCACGGTTGACGGTCGATGCGAACTTCTTTCCGCGGCCGAAAGGAAGCTGATAAACGTAGCTCGCCACGAACCGCTGGTCGACATCGAAGTCCGAAAGCCCGTAGTCCAGCTCCGGATGGTGATTGTCCATGAAGCCCTGAAAACCCGCCCCGGTGGCGCCGACGCCCGCCGCGGCGGACTTGTCGTCTTTGCTCTGCGCCCATGTGAAAACAGCGGTGGCGGCAAGATCGCGCTCGCGGTGTTCGAACTTCACGTTCATGCCGTTGTAGTGGGAGTAGCCGTGCCAGTCGCTGTTGATGTAGATGTTTACGAAGTTGGGATAAGGCAACCGGCTGGCGTTGCTGCACGGCGCTGCCTTCAGGTTGACGTAGACTCCGTTTGTCTGCTGCTGGCAGAAAGCCAGGCTATCGGCGGGAATGGCGTTCGGCTGAGCGATCTGGCGCCGGTCAAGAAGGTGAATCGCATGGGTCCCGATGTAGTTCACCTCTAGCGTGGTATTTCTCGCCACTTCGCGCTGGACGCCGGCAGTCCAGGACTGGACGTAGGGGTTCAGCGGGTTGTCGGATTCAATGACCGCGATGAAGGTGAGGGTCGAGACCGGGAACGGCCCAAGATTCGAGAAGGCGGGGAACATGTTGTTGCTGAGCTTTGGCGCCCCTGCATTCGTGGTGGGATTGAGCGCGTTGCGAATGCTGTAGGGGTAAATGTCGGCCGAGTCATCGATCTCGCGGCCCTCAGCGGAGTCGAAGAAGATTCCGTATCCGCCGCGGAAGACTGTCTTCGGCGTAATGCGATAGTTCATGCCGAACCGCGGAGCGAATGGAGTCTTAGGCCCCGGGTGCGGCACTGAACCACAATAGCGCAGAATTGGCCCGCCGTTGTATCCTGCGCCCGGCGCAACGCCATTTGTGGAAAGCTGCTTGTCCGCAAAGCAGAGGCCGCCCTGATTGTTCGTGTCATCGAGCCAGAAGAAGTGGTTCGACGCCTCGTACGCGGCGGCGCGGTAATCCCAGCGCAGACCCAGGCTCAGAGTGAGCTTCTGCGTGGCCTTCCAGTCATCCATCACGTAGGGGGCGAAGTAATTGAAGACGTGGTCCTGCGGGTTGCCCGCGGTGTTGGTCGGGCTCAGCGGGCCAGGAACGAATCCGCCCACGTTGTTGTAGTAACCCAGCAGCATGTCCGCGACGGAGTTGCCGGTTCCGCACAGGCCGCTCGCGGTGTTGCAGCCGGTTCCGTTTGTCTGGACGGTTGCGCCGCTGAAGGTCCAGTCGCCGTAAAAGTCGTCGTCGAGGTTGCGGATCAGATGCCAGTGCCGGTAGTCGGCGCCGGCGCCAATGCTGTGGTGGCCGTGGGCAATCGAGAACGAGTCTGCGTACTCCCAGGTGGGGCCGTCAGATCCGGTGTAGGCGTTTACTGAACCGCCGCCGCTACCGAACCCGCCCGTGTTTAAGCTCACATTCGGCCAGGTCTCCTGGAGAGCCGTGAACTTCTTGAAGGTGCCGGTGAGGGCCAATTGCGAAACCGCGTCCGGCGTGATCTGCGGACCGCCTTGCGGCGCGTTGGCTGTGAGATGGCCGAAACGGAAGTTATTGACCATCGTGGAACCAAAATTGATGGCGTGCGAGACTGTCCAGCTGGTCTGGTTCTGCAGGTAGATCTCGTAGCCGTGCACCAGGTCCTGCGAGTTATAGAATCCCTGGTTGTTGTAGTTCGCGTCCGTATACCGGAAGAAAGCCGACCCATACTTCCCAAGGATTTGATCTCCGCGGTACGACTGCTGGTTCTGGTGCAGCGGGAACCCGACGCTCTTGATGTAGTTGACGACGCCTTCAGGCTGGTTGGGAATAGTCGGCGTCTTCCAGAACGCATTCTTCACCGCGACGAGCCCCACGTTCCCGGTCTGTGCCGAACCTGGAATTACGTTGCCGGGGAAAGGCTGGCCGGTGGCGGGATTCACGGGCATACAGTTGCCGCCCAGGGAGAGCAGCTTCGTGCAGTCCGCAGTCCCGTAAGCCGGCAAGAGGCCCCCGGGCAGGCCGGACCCAGTTGGAGCCTCGTACGACTCCGCGGAGAAGTCGCCGGAAAGGATGGCGGGATTCGGCACCTGCGTAACCTGCCTTGCCCCATTTGTGAGACGCCAGCCCTCGTAGTTCGCCATGAAGAAGCTCTTGTTCCGGCCGTCGTATGTCTTCGGAATGTAGATCGGGCCGCCAGCCACAAAGCCAAACTGGTTCTGGCGCAGCACGGGATTCACCGTCGGCTGTTTCGCGATGTAGTCGTTGGCGGTTGGAAATGGCTTGGCATCGAACGCATCATTGCGGTCGAACCAAAAAGCCGACCCGTGCAGGCTGTTTGTGCCGCCTTTGCTTACGATGTTGATCTGTGTCGCGCTGAATCCCTGGTCCGCGGAGTACGTGCCGCTCGAAACCTTGAACTCCTGGATCGCGTCCTGCGACAGCACGACCGCAGGTGTCACCAGCGCAGCATCGGTGTTGACCAGTCCATCGAGCGTATAGTTGTTGCCTTCCGGCCGGCCGCCGTTCACGCTGATCGCGGCGCCTTCCCCTTGTCGCATCGTGGCCTGCTCGCCGCCAACTGTCACCGCGCCCGCCCCAACGAGCAGCAGCTGCATGAAGTTGCGGCCGTTCAACGGCAGGTTTTCCACCTGTTGCTGGCTCACCAGGTTGGACAGCTCCGCCGTGTCGGTATCGAGAGACACCGCTTGCGCGGTGGCTTCAATTGTCTCGGTTACCGCGCCCGGCTTCAGCGAAATATCCACGCGCGCGTGCTGGTTCACGGTCAGGGTGATCGAATCCACTACGGCCTTGTCAAAGCCGCGCGCCTCGGCCGTCACCGAGTAGACACCGGGGTTAAGGGCTGGAGCGTTGTAGTCCCCCGCGCTGTTGCTCACGGTCTCAAACGCGACCTTGGTCGCCGTGTTGGTCACCGTGATTTTGGCATTGGGCACCACCGCTCCGGTTGCATCGTTCACTGTGCCGAGAATCGTTCCGGTGGCACCGGATTGGGCGAATACTGTGCCGCCGATGCCCAAGAGCATCGCTGCGCAGAGGATGAACCGATTGGATCGCATGTTCCCGCCTCCTGAATGTGTCGTTCTTCCGCTTGACGAGTTGGGGGACTCACTGTGCAGGGCCGCTTTCCTGCTCACTCTTCTTGGGTTTGTTCCAATGGGGAAAAAATTTCTATTCAAGCGACGATCACAATAGGCGCAAATTTAGACGATGAGCAAGGTTACGAACGGTTAGGGACTAAAGTTAAGAGACAAATACATCTTAACATATTCATGTATAAGGAGATATATCGGATTATGTTAACGTCGGTAAAGCGTTAGTGAGACGAAATCTCGATCAAAAACTCACCCGCAAAATCAGATGGAGCCAACCAAGCCGGGACTTTGTTAATATTCCCTTCGCGCTGGAATTCTTTCCAGCGGAATATTCCTCCGCTCTGGAAATTGCGGAATGCCGGGGGTCAGGAATGATGCGCGCTGCGGGCATGGCGGAACGAAACGAAGCTGCGGAAGGCGGGCCCTTCAGCGCCGAATTCCAGGCCGCCGTCCGCTCAGAGCTTGAAACGATGCTGCGGGCTCCCATCTTCGTGCAGAGCAGCCGCTGCAAGAGGTTTCTCAGCTTCATAGTCGAGCAGACGCTCTCCGGCAATGCCGGCCACCTGAAGGAGCGGACGATCGGGATTGGAGTTTTTGAACGCGCGAACGACTACGATACCGGCGACGACTCCATCGTGCGCGTCACGGCGAACGAGGTCCGGAAGCGAATCAGCCAGTTTCATCAAGAGTCGGCCGCGACACGCCTCATCCAGATCGACCTTCCGCGCGGTTCGTACGTCCCTGAATTCAGAATCCAGCCTCCGCGGCGGACAGGCAAACAGGTTGACGTCGCGCCTCCGGATGGAGCGGGGGCTCAGCATGCCCCGCCTGAGCGTTCGATAGCGGAGTCACTCTCCTCGGCGCTGCCAATCCATATCGACGCAGATGAGCACGGCAATCAACGCGCCGGCCTGGGCACGCCGGCCCGGCACAAGGTTCGCCATCGCGTGCTCGTTTCCGCCGTGGTGATTATTCTTGCTGCCGGAGTTGCCGTTTTTGCCGCCTGGAGGGCAGGGCGCACGCAAGGGGTTCCCGATCTCTGGGATGCCCTGATGCACTCGAATGTTCCAGTCCTCATTTGCATCGATACGCACGACCTGCAGCCTTTGGTGCCGCAACAGTCAGCAAATGGGGAGTCGTTTGTGGACCTTGTGCTGCGCCGCCAGATTATTTCGCTCGATGACGCCGCCATTGTCTCAACCATGGCGGGCGAACTCGGAAAGAGGCACATCCCGTTTCGCGTCGTCGGGGCTGAGCAGAGTTCACTGTCGGACCTTCGACGGCAGCCCGTTATTCTTATCGGGGCTATCGAAAACAAGTGGACACTATTGCTGACCCGGCCGCTTCGTTACCGCATTGAAGTGGCGAACCCTCCAGGATCGAGAGCGCAAAATGAGCCGATCGGCTCGATCGTTGATTCTCAACACCCTGAAAACTCTTCATGGGTTACAGACTTTTCAGTGCCCTACGCGGCGTGGAAGAACGACTACGCCATAGTGGCTCGAATGGACGATTCGACGACGGGCGTTCCAGCCCTGATCGAAGCAGGGTTAGGCAACGATGGGACAATTGCCGCAAGCGAATTCATCACTTCGGGCGCAACCGCAACGGCATTGGCGAATGAGCCCTCCTGCAAGGGCAAACGAAACTTCGAGGCCGTTATCGAGACTCAGATTATCGACACCAAGTCAGGCCCGCCGCACGTGCTGCGCCTGACGTGCTGGTAGGCGTTGCCGCATTGCGCGTGCGCTTCTCGCGGCCGCGAACGGGAGCATGCCTGTTTATAGACTCAATGACCCATTGACACTGCACTACCCCAAACCTAGGCTTGCATGGGAAATCGATTTTTTAAAGTCGAGGCGGCTTCACAATGACACATAGGATCGACCGAAGGGATTTCCTGAAAGCGGCGAGTTCCAGTGCGGCTGGACTGTGTGCGGTTCGCTCATTTCCAGCGCTGGCGGACGCCGGCAAGCCGTTAGTCGCGATCTCCACTCCCCTCAGTCTCTTCTCATATAGCGACGTGCAACTGCACGAAGGGCCGATGAAGAGGCAATTCGATGAGAATCACGCCCGATTTCTCAACCTTGAGGATGACCGCCTGCTGAAAGTGTTTCGGCAGGTCGCCGGAATGCCCGCACCTGGCGAGGACATGGGCGGTTGGTATGACTTGACCGGGTTCAGCCTGGAACGAAACGACTTTCATGGCTTTATCGCCGGGCACTCTTTTGGGCAATACGTGTCGGCGCTGGCGCGCGCGTACGCCGTAACCGGATCGGAAGACACGCGCGCGAAGATTAACCGTCTCGTCAAGGGATACGGCGAGACCCTCGATGCAAAAGCATCGTTCTTTGCCGGCTATCGTCTGCCCGCATACACATACGACAAGCTCTCCTGCGGGCTGATCGACGCGCACGAATTCGCTCACGATCCGATCGCGATGGAGATACATGAGAAACTGACTCGCGCGATCGTCGCTTACCTGCCCGAAAAAGCTCTATCGCGCGCAGAGCAGCGGGCTCGACCGCACAAGGATACGTCCTTTACCTGGGACGAGACTTACACGCTGCCTGAGAACCTATTCCTCGCCTATCAACGCAGCGGAAACTCTCTGTATGTCGAGTTAGCGAAGAAGTTCCTTGAGGATGACACGTACTTCAATCCTCTTGCCGACGGACTCAATGTGCTTCCATTCGAGCATGCATACAGCCATGTGAACGCGTTCAGTTCTGCGATGCAGGCCTACATTACCCTGGGCACCGAGAAGCACCTGCGCGCGGCGAGGAATGGATTTGAGATGCTCGAGAAGACGCAAAGCTTCGCAACAGGCGGATGGGGGCCGAATGAGGCATTCGGAGAACCCGGAGTGGGCCAGCTCGGCAACAGCCTGAGTGAGACGCATGCGAGCTTCGAAACACCCTGCGGCGCATACGGCCACTTCAAAATCACTCGCTATCTGCTGCGCGTTACAAGGGACGCGCACTACGGCGACAGCATGGAACGCGTGCTCTACAACACGATTCTTGGAGCGCGGCCCATCCAGGCCGATGGGACCTCTTTCTACTATTCGGACTACGCCGATACCGGCAATAAAGTCTGGTACAAGGACAAGTGGCCATGCTGCTCCGGAACTTTTCCTCAGCTTGCCGGCGATTATCACATCAGCACGTATCTGCGTTCGCAGGACGGAGTCTACGTGAACCTGTTTACTCCTTCGACTCTGCGCTGGAGCGATGGCGGAACACAGTTTGCGCTGACGCAGGTTACAAGATATCCGTTCGAGAACAAGGTCGAGTTACAGGTATCGGCTTCACAGGCGCGCGAGCAAACGATCTACGTCCGGATTCCAGCCTGGGCGCAACCGGATCCAGTGCTGATGTTGAATGGCAAACGGGTCAGCGTTCAAGTCGAACCGGGCACCTTCGCCCCCATCCGCAATACCTGGAAGGACGGCGATCGTGTTCAAATCGAGTTCCCGATGCCGTTGCGACTGGAACAGGTAGACGCGAATCACCCCAACGTAGTCGCGCTGGTACAGGGGCCGCTCGTGCTGATGGCAGTGGCAGAATCGCAACCGACCTTCGATCGACAGTCACTGCTCCGTGCAAAACCGGTGGGCAATGCCAATGGAGACTGGGCGGCAAACTCGAGCGACGGCAGCCAGGTCACGATGCGGCCGTTCATGTCGATCGACGCAGAGAGTTACAGCACCTACGTGCGACTTAAGTCCTGAGCAGCGAGCCGGGGCGGCGCACTTTCATTTCGATTCCGAATCATCCTCGGCCAATTTGAACCGGTTGTCTTCACGCTTCTTATTGGCGGCCTGCTGACGCAGGAGAGCGTATTGCTTCAGAAGGTTCGGGATCTGCCCACTCTGGTCGGTTTTTCGCGATGCGCGGATCAGATAATAGAGAGCCGTCTGATCCGTTGGGTCAATCACAAGGGCTTTGCGGCATTCGGCGGCTGCGTCCTGATATTGTTCCGCAACCATATAGAGCTTCGCCAACACAGTATGTGCAGGGCCTAGAGACGGGTTGAGAGCCGCAGCTCTCTTTGCCGAGTTCAATGCCGATTCAAATTCAGCTGTGCCGGGATCGGGATCCTGTTGCGACAGGACGTCTGCCTGGAGATAAAGGAGGATCGGATCGTTCGGCCTTGCCGCTAATTTATCTCGTACCCCAGCAAGTGCTCGCTCGAGATCATTCTGCTGCACCGCGGTCAAACCCTGCGCGGCCGCCGTCAGCGATTGCATCGGGTCGAGTTTGTACGCAGCATCGAAATCTTCCTGGGCCTTCTCGTACTCAGAGAGTTGAACGTAAAGCATTCCTCGCGCAAAGTAGAGGGGAGCCGCACGCGGCTGGAGATTGATTCCATCGTTGACCACCTGGATGCCCACCTCCATCGACTGGTGCCTGGCAGAGATTGCCGCGAAATCCACGTAGAGGTTGACATCTGCCGGATCAAGCAGGATCGCCTGCCGAAGTGTATCCACTGCACGCTGGGTGTCGTGCGCTTGTTCATACGACTGCGAGGCGAGTTCGAGCGTGCGAACGTCGGAATTTCCTGTGAGAAGCGGGCTCAGAGTAACCAGCGCCCCCTGAGGATGTTGAGCCATCAGTTGTATCGAAGCCAGCACCTGGCGCTCCCGTGCGTCCTCGGGGTTTGAGGCCACGCTTCGGCGCAGCACCTCCGCGGCTTCATCAAGTCGCCTCTGCTTCACCAGGCAGGCAGCGTACGCGTGCAGTGCGGCGGGTTTCGACGCGAAAAGCGAGGCTGCCTGCTCAAAGTGTGGCAAGGCTGCGGCGCAGTCTCCAAGCTGGTACTCAAGCACCGCGAGCATGCCGTGTGCAGTCAGGTCTGTGGGCGCCGCCCGGAGAATCCTTTCCAGCAGCGGGATCGCAGCGTCGCTTCCCGCGCCGAATTCAATCTGCGCCGCTCCTCTCAGCGCCGGAAGGTAGCCGGGGGCAATCTTCAGCGAACGCTGAAATGAAGCGAGAGCTTCTTTGTTATCTCCCATCCCGGCGTGTGCCGCGCCTTGCATGGCCCACAATCTCGGATCGGAAGGAGAAGCCTTGAGTGCAGGCTGAAGCAGTTCCAGCGCTTTTGGAAATGACCGGTCGGCAAGGGCCGCGCTGATCGCGTCGAATCGGCCGGGAGCCTGGGCCACGGCGTTCCACGCAATCAGGCTCGCAATAAGGAAGGCTCGCGCTTTTCGGAGTTGGTGCATGCTGACCCGCCCGCCGTGCAAGAGAAGACCACCCAATTCTGATGCCACGCCAAGCGGGCGTCAACACGCTCCGGTAAGAGAGGGTGTTGTGAAAATGAGGTCATCAAGCGTAGAGCCCCGCCGCGAAATGGAGGGCGGCGGGGCTGTCAGGATCCATGCCTGGAATCAAAAGGTCAGACGGCCCCCAATTTGCCAGTTGCGTGGAAGTTGCTGTGCAGTCGCTTTGCCAAAATTGCTCGTGAGGTCTGCCAGATTGCTGTCAAATCCGGTGAGGTTAACGCGGTTGAAGACGTTGAAGAACTCGAACCTGAATTGGAAGTCAACTCTTTCGGTGATCGGGGTTACCTTGTAAGCATTCAGATCGGTCTCAATGAAGTTTGGCTGCCGGAACTGATTGGCTGATTCATTTCCCTCCGTACCGAACGTCGCCGGAACGCTGAATTGCCCCGGCGTAAAGACACCGTTGAGAAATGCGGTCTTGGAGTTCCCTTGATGGTAATTGTGAGCATCGGGATAGTCGTTGTTGTCTCCGTCTGCGTTGTAATCTCCACTGCCTGCCTGATACGAAACAGCCGGATTCGCGGCTGAACACGGGCTCAGGGAACCAGATGCGCACACGCCCAGGAACGGCGCGCTCGAGAACACCATAGCCGGGTACCCGGTCTGGTAAATGCTCGTGCCGCTCAAGCCCCAGCCCCCAGTCAATCGTTTGACCGCGCCGCTCGCGCTGCTCAATCCCGGAATCTCGTAGTTGAAAGTGAGCGAGAATCGGTTCGGCACATCCCAGGGTGACGGGCCGTAATACTGGCTTGGCGAAATCTCGGCCGGATATACTGCCGCGTCGTCTTTGGATACGGAGTGCGTGTAGGAGGCTTCGACGAATCCTCCACGCGAGAATCTTCCCTTGAATGCCGCGAATATGCTCTCGTAGTTGCCGTATCGATCGTTGTCGGTGTAGGCGATCGAACCGAAACTGGAGTTCAATCTTTGCGGCGCGGCACGCGTGAGCAAGTCTCCTGCAAACGCGTTGATATCCTGACCGTAACTCACCACGCCGGCCTGGTTTCCGCCTCCCACAACGTTGTAAGAATGGGATCCCGCATAGCCGACCGATGCGGCAAAATCTTTTGCGATTTTCTGCTCAAACGTTGCCGACCAGATGTTTGCTTTCGGCGATGCGAGGTTCGGATTGATAGCCCCGATACCCGCATTGGCGCCGACAATCCCGCCTTTCGAATCCAGGCATCCGGACGAACCAAGCGTGGGACAGATAGGCGACCCCGCCAGCGCCGGATAGGAAAATCCGAACGGCGGTTTGCCGCCTGAGCCCAGTACAAACAGAGGAGGCGTCGCCGTACCGGCTGTGAAGTTTGGCGTAATTGGCCCAGGAGGGCTGCCTCGAAATTCCTCCTGCACGTTTGCCTGTGTCAGCCAGTTGTTATAGATCCCGAAACCGCCTCGCAGCACTGAGTTGCCCTTGCCGGTAATGTCCCAGGCAACGCCTACGCGCGGACTGAGCAGGTCTGAAACCGAGTGGTTCAGCGCGTTGTGTGTGGCCTTGGCAAATCCGTTCGCGATCTGTTCATCGCGGGTCTGGCCCGGTCCATAGTAGAAGTTTCCGAATACCGTGGTCGGGCTCTTGGACCACGGATTGCCGCTGTCATCCCAGCGCAAACCGAGGGTCAAAGTGAGATTCTTGCTGGTCTTCCAGGTATCTTCGGCGAACAGTCCCCAGGTTCTCGATGCGGCATCCCAGGACCATAACACTGGCTTCCCGGCGATCGGATCGTACATCACGTGATTCTCGGTGTGGGGAGCATCCTGAGCCAGCGCCAGAAGGTTATCGAAGCTAAAGGTCGGCTGAGACCACGGGCCCTGGAATGGTTCAACGTCATCGCCGTACCATCCCTCATAGCCGAATTTCAAAGTGTGCACACCGCGAACGTGCGTCAGCACGTCGCGCCAGTGATAGTTGTGCTGGATGAAATCGCCCTGGGCGAATCCCACGCCGAACGCCTGCCCCGCTTCCGTGCTGATCCCGGTGACACCGATCGAAGGGACGGAGTAATCTTTGGCGCCGCTCCCGAGGACTCCCTCGATTCGGTTGACGCCAAAGATCACCTCATTCAGCGTTCTGGGGGAGAACGTGTGCGTTTCATTCACCTGCATGGCCCATTGCCAGTTGTTATTGAGGGCGGAGAATGCGGGAATTGCCGATGCCGCCCCGTAGGTGAGCAGGGTGCGATAGTAGCTCCCGTAGATACGGTCTTTCTTGAGGCTCTTATCCACGCGCACGAAGTATTGCGTGCCGTTTCGAACCTGGGGAGCGCTGAAGTTTCCAACATCAATCAAAGGCAGGCTGCAGGGCAGGAAATTGGTGCTGGCGGTTCCGCACCCGGGGATCGTCGAGGCCGTGGAAGCCACGCTGACTCCCGAGACGTTTTCGGGAGGATATGTGCTCATCACCTTCGTTCCGACGGTATTGGGATAATTCGTCTTTGCCCACTGGATGAATTGAGGATCCGCAAAGGTGATGGAGGAGTTCGTGGCCAGAGATGAGCGAAGCGGTTCAATCGCGACGTAGAAATAAAACTCCTTGTGAGGAACAATCGGCCCGCCAATGCTGAATGACATGTTGTTGCCATGGAATGGCAGGTACTTGGGGCCCGAGAAGTGCGTCGCAGCAAACATGGTCTGGTAGTAATACCAATCTGCCGCGGAGCCATGAAACGCCTCGGAGCCCGATTTGCTGGTCAGCACTTCCTGGATGCCGCTGGCGCGGGTGTACTCGCTGGAGTAAGTGTTGACCTGAATCGTGGCTTCCTGGATCGACTCAGGATTCGGCGTCAGGTTGAGCACGCCCTGGCGAATACCGCTCGTCACATCGAGACCGTCGATCACATACATGTTCGACATCTGTCCCTGACCGTTCGCGCTTGCGTCGACCTGGGTTTCGGTGGAGTAGTTGTCTACTCCCGAACCCGGCGTTCCGCCCTTGCCGGGCTGGCCCCCGCCCATAGTTCCGAGGCCCGAAACGCCTTCCGCCATGGTTGTGAGCGTGACGAGATTGCGCCCGGCTACTGGCAATTCGGCGACACCCTCGTTCCCCAGAGTCATCTCGTTTCGACTGTCGGCGGTGTCGACGACGGGAGCCGCGGCTTCGACAGTTACCTGCTCAGTTACCGAACCGACTTTCACTGCGATCGGTTGATTGAGATTCTGCTCGGTGAGCAGCGTGACCTTGACTTCGGATTTTGCGAATCCGGGTGCAGTAACCGAAATGTCGTAGTCCCCGGGGGCAAGGCTTACGAATCGGTAATTGCCCGACGAGTCGGTCGTTGCGGTCGACACGACGCCGGTGCCAGTATTTTCAAGAGTGAGCGTTGCCTTGGCGACACCTGCTCCGCTCTGGTCCTGGACCACTCCCTGGATACTCGCTGTGAATTGTGCAATGGCCGGTATGGCCCAGAGGGCGAACGACAAGACCGTCAAGGCGGCAAGACGGGACATCCTGCGTCGTGGCATGGATACCTCCTGAATCAGCGGAATCCGGGGCATGCTGATTGATTGGATTTAGAAAACGTTTCCCCGAAGTCAGCTATGCTTCTAGAGGACCTGTTTACGCAGTGTCAATGGGTTCTTTGTCCTATTTGCCGTAAACACCCACGTCAAAGGAGGTTATCGCTTCCAACCTTTGTTGGGGACGATACCTTTGCCTTCCCGGATGGTTACGAGCTGATTGGCGGACACTCGTTCGTATTGCTCGCGCAGACCGCTCGGCCAATGAATGTCGAGAGACGCTTCCGCTGAAGGGCCCAGGCCGAAGTGGAGCCGGGGATCATTGCAGGAGTAGTAGCTGGATTGGCTTATGAGCGCCTGCGCCTGGACCTTGTTCCCGTAGCGGGCGATCACGCGGGCTCCTATCGCACTGCGATTTGATTTCACGCCCTCTAACTTTACCTTCAGCCAGTTCTGGCCGGCCTGGAGGTCGTTTCTCAATAGAGAGGGCGGTTCATTCATGTTCACAATCAGGATGTCGATGTCGCCGTCGTTGTCAAAGTCTCCAAATGCACAACCGCGGCTGCTGTGCGCCGCAGATACTCCATCGCCTGCCTGGAATTGAAGCTCCTCAAAGGTGCCGTCTCCCAGATTTCGAAACAGGACGCGGGGAGTCTTGTACGGGTATTGCGGCAGCCGTTTCTCAACTTCCGGGTACACGCTGCCGGTCACAAAAAACACGTCTGGATAACCGTCGTTGTCGAGGTCAACGATCCCGGCGCCCCAGCTCGTAAATCGCGTCTCCACTCCAATCTTTGCGGCACGAGTCACCTCATCGAAGTTGCCCTTGCCATCATTGCGATAAAAGCCGCTTGTATCGCCGGTGAAATGCGTTTTGAACAGGTCCAGGTGCCCGTCGAGGTTGTAGTCGCCGATCCCTACTCCCATCCCGGCCTGTTCCATTCCATCGTCGCTCAATGCGACTCCACGCGTGACGCCTTCTTCACGGAACGTTCCGTCGTGATTGTTCATGAACAACAGGCTCGGCGTTGAATCGCAAGCCACAAAGATGTCGGGCCACCCGTCTTCATCAAAGTCGGCCGTAACCACAGTCATTCCATAGCTCTCGGTGGCCGCGTCTATTCCTGCCTGCTTTGTGACCTCGGTGAAGGTGCCGTTGCCGTTGTTGCGGAACAGAGTGTGGCGCCCGGTCGGCAGTCCTCTCGGCCCGCAGTTCACCGGAACTCCCTTCCAATTGCAGGTCGAGTTTTCCCCCGGCACAGGAGCGTGCTCGAATGAAAAGCGAATGTAATTCGAGACGAAAAGATCGAGGTGCCCGTCGAGGTTATAGTCCACAAAAGCACAGCCCGCTCCCCAGCGCGCTGGACCTGACTGCCATAGACCTGCTTCCTTCGTCACATCCGTGAAGGTTCCATTGCCGTTATTCCTGTAGAGGCGATTCTGTCCGAAGTACGTGCAGAAAATGTCGTCGAAGCCATCGTTGTTGTAGTCGCCAACACAGACGCCATTTGCCCAGCCGGCATGCTTCAATCCCGCCTTTTCTGTTACGTCGGTAAACGTGCCGTCGCGATTGTTCTTGTAGAGGCGATTGGTTGCTCCGGGCGGATCGCCTTCTAGCCGTGTGCCTGAGAGCAGAAAGATATCCATCCACCCGTCATTGTCATAGTCGATGAAGGCACAGCCGCAACCATTTGCCTCGACGATGTACTTCTTTGAATCAACGCCTCCATAGATGACTGGGGCGCGCAGTCCTGCTTCTTTTGCGACGTCGGTGAAGCGCGCGTTGAATGGCCTGTTGGACGGCGCCGGCTTGGGCTGCGCCGCGACATCGCGCGTGGCGATGCCTTGCTGCTGCCCGAGAAGACGCTGAGCGAAGGTGCACAGAGAGAGAAGGGCGAAGGAACGGCGGCTGAGTGTCATTTGGCAGTTGCTGGCCGAAGCGCCCTCATTATGGCAGTCAGAATGACCGTGCGTAAAGACTTGGCCGCAGTGATCGGGCGCGAAATCGCTGAACTGGTCTCACGGAGCAACGACCAGCTTGTATCGGTTACGCTCACCCTCTTCCCTGGTCGCATCCTGGCGCGCCTTCGCCAGGCGCTTTAGAAGTTCAGGAATCTCCTTCTGATCGCCGGTTTTGCGGAGTGCGAGGATGAGATGATACAAGGCGCTCTGGTCGGAAGGATTCTGATCCAGAACCAGCCGGCACTCCCTCGCCGCCAGTGCATTTTCGCCGGCGTCGAGGTAATACTTTGCCAAAACATTGTGCGCTGCCGTGAGCGATGGCTGTAGACTGATCGCTCGCTTCGCCGACTCAAGGCCCTGCTGAAACTCCGGCGAGCCTGGCTCCGCGGACTTTTTCGAAAGGATGGCGGCCTGCAGATACCAGAGAAAGGCGTCGCCGGGTTTATCCGCCAGCTTGGCACGCACTGAGCTCAGCGCCTGATCCGGATCACTCTGGTTCTGCTCCTCCGCCAGCATTCCCTGCGCTTCCTCGGTCATCCCCTGTGATGGATTCAGCTGTTCGGCTCTCTTAAAATCGCTCTCCGCTTTTTCGTATTCTGCGAGTTGCACATATAACACGCCGCGAGCCATGTAGAGTTCAGCGGCTCCTGGTTGACGGTTCAGCCCGGCATTGACCATCTCAACGCCTGCCTGAAATGACTGGTGATCCATGGCCAGCTGGGCGAAATCTACATACAACCCAGTCTGCATGGGATCCTTTACGATTGCGTCCCTCAGAATCCTTACTGCATCCGGCGTGTCTTTGTTCGCCTCGTAGACCGCCGATCCCAATCGCATTGTGTCTACATCCGGGTTTGAATCCAGCAGAGGCCGCAACGTCGCGAGCGCGTCCTGCGGCTTTTCGGACGCGAGCTGAACCGCCGCCAGCGCCCGCCTGCAACGAGCATCATCGGGGTGTGACGACATGAGCTTCTGGAAGACTCGAATGGCGTCATCGTTTCGCTTCATCTTGAGCATGCAGACGCCGTAGCTCTGGAGCGCCTCGGGATGAGAATCGAGTATTGGCCCGATCTGCGAGAAGTGATTTACCGCGGTCTCGCAGTCGCCACTCTTTTCTGCGAGAATCGCCAACATCAAGTGAGACGTAACATCGTTCGGGCGAATCTTCAGAACATGCTCAAGGAGAGGAGCAGCGTCGGGACTCCCGGCCTCGTATTCGATCTGGGCCGCTCCTTCCAGGGCAGGCAGATAATCCGGCGAAATCTTGAGTGCATGATGATACGAGTCGAGCGCGGTTGTTGAGTCGCCTTTGCCCGAATATGCCAGGCCTTGCAACATCCAGAGTTGAGGGCTGTCGGGAGAACTCTGAAGGGCAGGCTGTAGCAACTGCAATGCCTTGTCAAACTCACGATTGCGGAGAGCGGATGCAATCGATTGCGCTTGCCCGTTTGCAGATTGCCCTGATATTGCCGGTTGCAGGCAAAGGAGGAGCGAAAGCAAATAAATCGATGAAATGAAATTGAGCCGCATCGCGTGGCGCACTTCTCCCCGTTGGCCTCTACCGCTCCGTGTTTGCAGATTAGTCTACCGCTCCAGTGCAACCGCGAACTCGGCATGGCGAACGAGTTCCGCTTGCCCGAATGTCTTTCTCTTTCCCGCCTGGCCTCCGTATGCCAAATGCGCCTTATAATTGCCCAAAAGTCCGCGAAGATCACGGGCCCGTTGCTTCGTCGCATGGGTCATATGAACCATGCCATTCGGGGAACGACCATTGCGGAATCAGTCCAACAGGCCTGGCTGGGACAGAGACGCACGCGACGCGAGGAAGTCACGTGATGATGAAACGAAGTGATATGCGCTGGATTCGTCACATGAAGGCTCGTGTTTTCCCGCATGGGTTGCTTGCAGGCGCCTGCATTCTTCTTGCGATTTCGTGTGCCGGCTGCAAGCGAACACCGCCTACCGTGGCCGTAATTCCTCGCACGTGCGGGACAGCGCTTTGGGAACCGGAGCACGCCGGCGCGGCTGCTGTTGCGCGTTCCACCGGGCTGAATCTCTACTGGAATGCGCCGATGCGAGACGACGATACATTGACCCAGATTTCCCTGATCGAGAAATCCGTCGACCGGGGAATGGCTGGAATCATCGTTTCGCCGATTCAGACGCTCCCCATGCGGACACCGATTCGCCGAGTTCTCGCGCGAGGCATTCCGGTGGTCGTGATCGACACTGAACTGGGCATTCCATCAGGCCCGAGGCTCAGCTACGTATTGAATGACGAGCAGGCTGGGGGTCAAATCGCGGCTCGCAGGATCGGCGAGATCCTGCATGGCAAAGGGAATATCGCCATTGTGGGAATTGAGCCGGAACTCAAGAGCAACACCGTGCGGGAGCGGAGCTTTGAGACCGTGCTTGGCCGCGAATTCGCGGGAATTCACGTTGTCGCGCGCAGGCTTGGTCTCTCAAGCGTGCCGCAGGAACAGCACAACGCCGAAGAACTGCTTGCAGGTAACGAGTCGCTTGACGCAATCGTGGCGCTTTCGCTTGCCTCAACTCGAGGGACCTATTATGCACTCGCCGAATCCGCCAAGGCCGGCAGGATCAAACTTGTAGGCTTTGATCAGGACCTGATCCCCCCGATTCGCGACGGAGGCATTGACTCTGTCGTTGTGCAGAACACCTTCGAGATGGGCCGGCTTGCAATGGAGCTTATGAATCGCGAGATTCAAGGTGCAGCGGGGGCCACCGAAGTCAACGTCCAACCTGTCTTGATGACGCGCGCAAATGTGGACTCGGCCGAGATTCGAAGCATTCTCAACCTGTCGTGGTGGCCGCCTCAATGAGCCGTACTGGAGCAAAGCGCAAGATCATCCTGGCGGTGCTCGCTGCAGCCGCAGTCCTGCCGGTGATCTGGGCAATCGCGTATCGCGTGATCCTGCGCACGGGGCCGACGAAGCACAATGTCTTTTCGCTTGAAAAGCAGGATGACTGGCAGCCGTTCGGCGGAACCTGGCAGTACTCCGACGGGGTAATGACCAATAACTCCGACGAGCGCGGCGCCAAGCTGATGACGGGCCCCGGATTTTGGACCAACTACTCCGTTGAAGCCGACGTGCTTCTGCTCGGCCAGTATGGAGACGCCGGGTTGATCATCCGCGCCAGCGACGAAGAAAACGGCGTCGATGCTTACCACGGGTACATGGCCGGATTGCGCGACCTCGATAACACATTGATGATGGGCCGGGCAGACTATGGTTGGAGAGAATATGCCGCGAAGGCCGTATCGCCGCGCGTGTTTGCTCAGCAGTGGTATCACATCAAGTTTCTGGCGTTCGAATGTGACTTTGCGGTCAGCGCAACCTCTCAAAGCGGGGAAACAACCACGATTGCCATCCAGGATCCTGCCTGCATCAGGTCCGGGCGATTCGGCCTCAAGTCATATAACACCGGCGCGCAGTGGAGGAATCTGCAGGTTCGGCCCGCATCGCAGCAAGACCTGGCGTCGATGGTTGGAGACCTGCAACCGCAACCAGCTGTGCCGAGGGATCTCCCAACCGGATCGGAACCGGCTCCGCACGAACGATACCTCGAGCCCATTGAGCGCGATCTGCAGGCTCATCGCTCTGTGGTCGATGCGCAGGCAATCAAGAACCTGCGCCTCTTGTCCCCAGAGGTGGCGAGCGACGTGACCGTGCAGGGGGTGGTTACGCTTACCTCTCCGATGCTGTACATACAGGACTCGACGGGGGGAGTCGCGATTTCCAGCAGCCGTCCTCATGCCCCTTTGCAGATCGGCGATGAAATCGAAGTGCGGGGTGACGCATTCCTGCACGACTTCAGCTCGGAAATACGCAATGCGGACATCCATCTGCTGTGGTCTCATACCCCGGTTTCCCCGGTTGCGGTTTCGGCGTCGCAGGCATCCACCGGAGCTTTTGACGCCCAGTATGTTGAAGTACAGGGAAAGCTCGACGGGAAACATGAGGACGGCAACGGAACTGAAATCCTGAATATGGAGGACGGGAGCGAGTCATTCGTTGCAGTTGTTCCCGGGCTTGGCCGCTCGCCTCATCCCAACACGCTGAAGGAGATGAGCAAATTGCGGCTGCGTGGAATCTGCGTTAGCGATTCCCGATACACCGGCGATTTGACCGCATTTGCGCTGATTCTTCCATCGTCTGGCGACATCGAGGTTCTGGAAGGTCCGCCATGGTGGAGCACGCCGCACATTCTTGAGCTCGCTGCCGGCGCGGTTTTTCTTTCCCTTGCCGGAATGACCGGGCTCTTCTTCGTGCAGCGCTGGCGCATGAAGGCCGTGCTGGATGAGCGGCAGCGTCTTGCTCATGAGATGCACGACACCCTCGCCCAGAGCTTTGCGGGCCTGGGCTTTCAGCTTCAGGCCATTTGCGAAGACGTCAAGGACGGAATCGACATCACGCCGCAACTCGCACTCGCGCAGAGCATGGTTCAAAACAGCCACGAGGAGGCGCGACGCAGCATTTTGGCATTGCGTCCCGAGCATCTCGAATCCGTTGGGTTGTTGTCTGCGCTGGAGGGATGTGCCCGGCGCATGATATCCCAAAGCGTCTCCATTGAAATCGGGACCAGAAGCGAAGGGAACGTGCAAAATATTCCGTTGCGCGTCTCCGACACATTGCTCCGCATTGGCTACGAGGCAATCGCCAACGCGATTCGGCATGCTCAATGTTCCCGGCTGTCGATCTCCCTCCTATATGGAAAGTCCAACGTGGAGATGATCATTGCGGACGACGGCGTTGGGTTTGTCGTATCAAGTGACTCGGCGGGCTTTGGCGTTCGAGGGATGCATAAGCGCGCCGACAACATCTCGGCTCATTTCAAAATCGACAGCGCGCCTGGCACTGGGACCTCTGTCCGCGTACTGGCTCCATTGCCCCGGTCGTTTCTCAGGGCGCTCTCGCACCGATGGCTGATTCAAACGAGGAAGATCTATGAGCAACACGTCAGAGCCTAAGGCAGCCGTTCGAATTCTCATCGTTGACGACCATCCGGTTGTTCGCGCAGGATTGGCGTCGCTGCTTCGCAGGCAGATCGGAGTAAGGGTGGCCGGAGCCGCGCACTCCGGTGAAGAAGCGCTGGAAGTGATCAAGCGGTCGTCGGTGGACGTAATGCTGCTGGATTTGCGCATGCCTGCGGTAAATGGAATCGATGTGATGAATCTGCTGAGAACGCAGCCAAATCAGCCCCGGGCCATCATTCTCTCGAGCTACGAGCTCGAAGAGGAAATCTATCAGGCTGTCAAAGCCGGCGCGCGCGGCTATCTTTCAAAGAACGCCTCGCGCGAAGAGATCGTTGCCGCAATCGAAGCAGTAGCCGCAGGAGGCACTTATTTTCCTGCACGCATTTTGCGAAGCATTGAGGAACGGGAAGCTCGATCGGGCCTGAGCGCCCGCGAGATTGAAATCCTTGAGATGGTCTCGAGAGGACTTACAAACAAGGAGATTGCAGAGGTCTTTCAGATCAGTCACTACACGGTCCGGAATCATATCAATCACATTACAGCGAAACTTCAGGTCGCCGACCGAACCGAGGCTGCCACGGTGGCCTTGCGCCAGGGGATCATCGGCGCCAGCTGAGGAGGTTCGGTCGACGCCATCATGGCAGACAGTACGTTCGGCAAAGTAACGCCCGCTCTTCGGGTGACGCACTAGCCCTTCAGTACTTCGCACTTCTTCAAGAAGTCGGGATCGATCTCGACGCCAAAGCCCGGACCCGACGGCAATACAACCGTTCCATTTGAGTCGCTGCGCAGCGTGGAGGTGGCGCACTGGTAAGGAAGCACGTTATTGAATTCCTTGAATTCGTGGTAAGGACCTGAGTTAGGAATGCAGGAGACAAAATGCATCATGTATACGTATCCGAGGCCGGTTGAGGAGATATGCGGAATGCACTGCTTGCCAAATGCATCTGCCATGAGCGCCACGCGCATGCAGCGGATCATGCCGCCGAAATAGAATATGTCGGGCTGGACGATTGAAAGGCCGCCATTTCCGATAAGCCAGCGGAAGTTGTGTATGCTGGGCTCCTGCTCACCACCCGCGATTGGAATTTCGAGAGCGTCCGCAACCTTCCTTGTCTCTTCATACCAATCAAACTGCACTGGCTCTTCAAAGAACGCATACTTGTATTCCTGCATGATCTTGCCGATGCGAATGGCTTTGTCCACTGTGTAGGACCCGTTGGCGTCAGCGGAGATGATCATCCGATCGCCGAAGGACTGACGCACCATGGGAATCAGCTTTTCGCTGCGGTGCGGCGGATACTCCGCGTGATCCATGCGGCCGCCGAGCTTGAACTTGATCGCCTTCGCGTGAGAGATGGCTAAGTCCCTCTTCAAGTGTTCAATCACCTCTTCGGCGGGATTGTCGCGCTCGCCATTGGCCTGATAGACGGATATCTCCTTGTTATAGATTTTGTTACTGATCAGGAGGCTCATGGGCACGTTGGCCATTTTGCCAAACATGTCCAGAATGGCGAGTTCCAGTGTCGCGATCGGCACCCAGATCGCCAGGCTCTGTGCCTTGTAATTGTTTTCGTAGACCAGCACGGCAGAGATGAGAGTCTCGATGTCGCGGGCATCCTTCCCGACGAAGAAAGGAGAGATTCTCTTCACAAAAATTGGATAGAGAACCTCCATTTGCTGGGCGTTGGAAACGCTGATGCCCTCGTGGCCGTCTTTGGAGCGCACGCGGCAAATATATTGCTTGTCGCGCGTAAGAAGCTCGACGGACTCGATTATGACCGGGTCAGGGAAAAGCGTGCGTTTGAATATTGGCTTCTGAAGAATGGCATCCAGCTTTGCGTAACGATCCTGCAGAGTGCCAGGTAAGCCATGACGTGGCGCATTGAGAAACTGGCCGAATGCCGCACGCGGCAGAGCCGCGGCTGCCGCCCCGGAAATCGCTGACAAGATGAATTGGCGACGAGCAGGATTCAACGTGGATTCCCCTTGTTTGCTCGTACGAATGATGGAACTCGACAATCTGAATCGCAATTCTATCGCAACGCGTTATTTCGGTGAGCATCTTCGGCGAATCGAATGTTCGGCCCATTACTTTGAGCGCCTTTCGCAGGAATGTGATGAGCGGAGGGAGGGGCTGGTCCCGATGATGGCGTTCCCGAAACGGACTGATTTTCGACTCTGTCATCCACGCGCGGGTTTTCACACCTTCAGCCAGGCTTAACGTTTTTCGGATGATAATGGAGAAGGATGTGAACGGCGATGCGGGTGCTGCTGGTGGAAGACGAAGTTCGGCTGGCGGAGAACCTCTGCGCGGCGTTGCGCGAGGGGCCCGGTTTCGCAGTGGACCTGGCGCCTGACGGGCAAATGGGCGACGAGCTGGCGCGCAGCGGCTGCTATGACCTGGTGGTTCTCGACCTGATGCTGCCCAAAGTGGATGGGCTGACGGTGTTGAGGCGCCTGCGCGCGCGCAAAGATGCGACCCCGGTATTGATCCTTACGGCGATGGATGGCAAGGCTTCCGTCATCGAGTTACTGAATGCCGGTGCGGACGACTATCTTCCAAAGCCCTTCGATCTGGGCGAATTGATTGCGCGGGCCAAGGCGCTGATCCGGCGCGGCAAGGGCTCGGCGCATCCGGTTCTTCATGCGCTGGACATTGAGCTCAACACGCTGGAGCAGACGGTCCAACGCTGCGGCGCGGCAGTGGAGCTTTCGCCGACCGAATACCGCATTCTCGAGTACATGATCCACCATCCGCGTAAGGTGGTGAGCCAACGCGAACTGCTGGAGCACCTGTACGACTACAACTGGGAGCACCATTCGAACGTGATCGAGGCGCACGTCTCGAACTTGCGCAAGCGGCTTCAGGCAGCGGTTCCGGGCGGCCAGCCGGTGATCGAAACGATGCGCGGGCGCGGTTACCGGCTGGCGGATGCTGCAAGGCCGGTAGCGGAGAGAGGCGCATGAAGTGGTTCTTCTATCGCCGTTCGATCGCGTTCAGGCTGATCGCCGCCGTACTTGCGGTTGAGGCGCTGTTTGCCGTTCTACTCGTGGTGTTGTCGTTTGGGTACGAGCGGCATACGCATTTCACGGCGTTTGGCGTGATGCTGCATGGGCGCGCCGACACGATCATGGGCGCGATCCAGGATTCGGAGGACAAAGAGGACACGCTGATCATCAGCAAGTCGGATTTGCGGCTTCCGGGCGAGGACATCTGGCAAGCGCTCGACCAGGACGGGACCGTGCTCGGCCGCTCGGCAAACTGGGTTGCGCCGGAGAGCGATTCGCGGGCGAAGAGCCGCGACGGAACCCTTAGCGTCGAAATCAATGGCCGCCACTATGCGGTGCTCGAAATGCATGGGACGCGATTTGTCGATCCGGATGCGCCGGATGGAGGCAAGCTGCATCAGGTAACCGTGTTCTATGGCGCGCCAACCGATCGTGTGTGGCATGCGATCCGCGGCGGAGTGGAGTTCTATGCGGCTGGAAGTTTGTTGCTGCTGGCGATTACGGGGCCGCTGATCGCGTGGCTGCTGCATCGCGGGCTGTCGCCAGTGCGGGAGTTGGCGAATTTGGCCGCGCAAGTGTCGGCGAACTCCTGGCAGTTTTCTCCACCGGAGAGCGCGCGAACCACGCCGGAGCTCGCGCCGCTCACGCTGGCGATGGAAAACGTGCTGGCGCGCCTCGAGAAGGCGTTCAGGCAGCAGCGGGTGTTTGTGTCGGATGCGGCCCATGAATTGAAGACCGCGGTGGCGGTGATCAAATCGTCGTTGCAAGTGCTTACGCTCCGGCCGCGGTCGAATGCCGAGTATGAGGACGGGCTCGAGCGCTGCCTTACGGATGCGGAACGGCTCGAAGGGCTGGTGGGCGCGATGCTGACGCTGGCGCGCGTTGAAAGCGCGGAGGGCGCGGCGGCGGCTCCGGCGAGCTGCGAGATCGCATCGCGCCTTGATGAGGTTGTGTTGCACCTGGGGCCATTGGCGGAGTTGCGCGGCGTCCGACTGAATTTCTCCGAGGGGGCGGCGCGCGGAATTTCAGTTGCGATGAGCGGCGAGGATTGCTTCATTCTTCTATCGAACCTGGTGCTGAATGCAGTGCAGCACAGCTCGAACGGGGCCGTAGTCGACGTGATTGCGGAAACGGATGAAGGCGGCGTGAGCGTGTCGGTGCGGGACCGGGGCGAGGGAGTCGATGCGGCGGCGCTTCCGCACGTGTTCGACCGGTTCTTCCGGGGTGATCCGTCGCGGGCGCGATCGACGGGGGGCGCCGGGCTTGGCCTCGCAATTTCGAAGGCCATCGTTGAGCGCGCGGGCGGAGAAGTGAGTCTCGAGAACAACGCTGATCACGGCGCGACGGCGGTGGTTTGGCTGCCGGCGGTGGCGGGCGAGCGAGAGGCGGCGGCTCGGGAGCGGGCTTCGGCGGTTTCCTGAAAAAACTGTAGAGTGGGCAATTGTGGTTTCCCATCCATTTCGCGGGATCCCTCGACTTCGCTCAGGAGCTAAATGGACGGGGCACGCTCGTTTGGTGATTGGCTAACGGTTATTCGGCTCTCAGCGCCACCAGCGGGTCGATGCGTGATGCGCGCAGAGCCGGGATATATCCGGCTAACGCGGCAATTGCCAGCAGTGAAACGGCCATGCCGGCGTAGGTTACGGCATCCCATGGCGATGTGTCATAGAGCAGCGACGAGATGAACCGCGCTGTGAGGATGGACGCGGCCGCGCCGAGCACGACTCCGATGGTCGCGAGCCGCAACGTGCTGACGAGCACGCGCTTGCGCACATGAGATGCGCTTGCGCCGAGGGCCATCCGGATACCGATCTCCTGCGTTTGCCTCGTGACCGAGTACGAGATGACGCCGTAGATGCCGAGCGCAGCGAGAAGCAGCCCCAGCGCGGCGAACATGCCTACGAGCATCATGAAGAAGCGGCGCGGAGAGTTGGCATGGTCGACGAGGTTCTCGATCGGTTTGAACTCGGCGGCCGTCTGCTTCGTGTTCGCCTCGCGCAAGACGGCCATGACACTGGTGGCGAGTTGCGCCGGCGGCAGCGTGGATCGCACGACGAGTTGCGGCGTGCCGCCGAAGTTCTGCGGCCACGGATAGTAGATCTGCCAGCCGTTTTCGCCTTCGACGCTCTCGGTGTGCACATCATCCGTAACTCCAACGACGAGCATGCCTGGATCTTTGTCGTCGTTGACGAGGACCTGGCCCACGGGATCGTTGTTGGGCCAGTGCGCGTAGGAGGCGAGCCATTTCGCATACGACTCGTTGATCATGATGACGCCGCGCGTGGAGGTGTTGTCGCTCCAGTTAAAGTCGCGGCCGCGAATTCGCGTGCCCATCGCGCGCAGATATCCGGGCGAAATGACATAGACGAGCGGGCCGGAGATGTGCAGATTCTTGGGCAATGTGACGCCCTTGGGATACGGCAGTCCCCACGACCGATTTCCGGATAGCGGAAGAAAGTCCGTAATGCCGGCGGCCTGAACACCGGGGAGCGCGTCGATCCGCTCAAGAAGAGGCTGAAAGTGCGCGGCGCGAGCGTCGAGAATAGCTTTCGCGGAGTCGTGGGAGCTTCCGTCGCCGAGCTTCGGATCGTCATTGAAGTCTACGGTGACGGCCGCGGCGCGAGCGGGCTGAAATCCGAGTTCGACGTCGAGAACATGGAGAAAGCTGCGCAGCAGAAGGCCGGCGCCGACCAGCAGCATGCAAGCGAGAGCGACTTCGCTGACGACGAGCGCGGAGCGGAGGCGCTCGTGCTTCCGGCTCTGGCCGGAACCCGGGCCGGAGTCCTTTAGCGCTTCATGCAGATTGCCCGCGGCCATGCGCAGTCCGGGCGCCAGGCCAAAGAGAGTGGCCGAAACGATGGCGATGATCAGAGTCCAGCCGAGCGCCTCGCCGTCGATTTGCAACTGGCTTAGCAGCGGCAGCGCGATGGCGCCCTGCGTGCGAAGCCACGCGATGACAATGGCGGCGAGCATGAGGCCGAAGACGGCACCCGCGCCCGAGAGCACGAGGCTTTCGGTAAGCAACTGCCGCACGATGCGGCCGCGGCCCGCGCCGAGGGCGCCCCGCATGGCGAACTCCTTGGAGCGCGCCGCGGCGCGCGCAAGCAGCAGGTTCGAGAGATTGACGCAGGCGATGAGCAGGATCATGCCGACGGCCGACCAGAGCACGACCAGGGACTGGCGGAGGCGGCCGGTGACGTAGTTCTTAAGAGGGACGGGAATGACGGCGCCCTTATATTGGCCGCACGAATTCGCGTAGCGGTTGTTCCAGCACATGGTGGGCGCGACGACCGCGGCCTCGTGCACGGCCTGCGCGAGGGTGACACCGGGCTTCATGCGGCCGATCAAGGTGATTATGTTGCCCCAGTTGCGCGGCGGGCCATAGAGGTTGAGGGGAGTAATTGCGTCGACCTTGGTGCCGGGAGCGAAGACGGCTCCGAAGTCGAAGGTCCGCGGAAGCACACCGATGACAGTGGTCTGCTTGCCGTTGACGTCGAATGCTTTGCCGATGATGTTGGGATCGGCATTGAACTGGCGGCGCCACCAGGGGTCGGTGAGAACAATGACGGGAGCTGCGCCGTTGCGCGCATCCTCTTCGCGGAAGAGGCGGCCCATCTGGGGCTGCACCCCGAGCACATTGAAGAAGTTATGGATGACGTCAATGCCGGTGGCGGGAATGGGCGCGTCGTTGCCGACGCTGAGCTTGAGATTGCCAGGAGTCGAGAATGCGAAGTATCCGGTCACGTCCTGGTAGGAGCGGCTGCCGACGCGGAACTCGTCGTAGGCGTCGGTGGAATATGTAGCGCACGAGAGGCCGCATTTGTCGGGCGGCGGCGCGATCCAGACAAGTTCCTGCGCGTTGGGGAAGGGAAGCGGGCGGAGCATGAGCGTATTGACCACGCTGAATACGGCGATGTTTGCGCCGATGCCGAGCGCGAGAATGAGCACGGCGACAATGGTGAACCCGGGGTCGCGCATGAGCTTGCGGCCTGTGTACTTGAGGTCCCTAACAAGAATGTCGATCTGCATAAGTCCCCGCGCCTCTCTTTGTTTTTCGCGTGCCTGTTGTATACCGCCGAATTGAACGAGAGCCAGCCGCCGCGCCTCTGCGGGGGCGACGCCGCGCTCGATGTACTCATCGATTGCGAGCTGCAAGTGGGCCTCGAGCTCCGTTTCGAGCTCGGCGTCTAGCGCCTTCTTTGCGAAGAACGCCCAGACGCGGCGGCGGAGTTGCTTAAGACCGCTCATGCCTTGCCGGGCTCCTCGTCCGCAGCCGGGTCCATTCGAAACATGCGGTCCATGACGCCTGTGAGCCGCTGCCAGTGATGGGCATCCTCGGCAAGGCGCTTGCGGCCGGGCCGAGTGATCGAGTAGAACCTGGCTTTTCGGTTGTTGTCCGAGACACCCCACTGTGAGGCGATCCACCCGCGCTGCTCAAGGCGCACGAGGGAGGCGTAGATCGTGCCTTGGTTCAGCAAAACCTGGTTGGAGCTCACCTGCTCGATGCGGCGGGCGATGCCGTACCCATGGAGCGAGCCCATGGCCGCGAGCGTTTGCAGCACCATAAGGTCGAGTGTTCCTTGCAGCAGATCCAATTTCGAGCCTGTCAAGATGCGCTCCTGTGCGATGACCACATCAGTATCGCACAGTTTCCTGTGGTTGAGCCACAGGAAAGCTTTGCCGGACGCTTGTTAATTCAGCAGGAAGAGCAGGCGACTTGCTCGACTTCGATTGGTAGTGGCGCGCCTTCGAGGGAGGCGGCTTTTCGCGGCGTGCAGCACGACCTTTCGAGCCGGGCCATGTCTGACTGCATTGCCTTATCTTCCCGCAGCGTGCGGAGGGTTTCGCGCAGGATTCTGGCTGCGCCGGCGCTGAGGGGAGTAACGATTCTGTAGTGCGCCCATTTGCCGTCGCGCCTGGATGCGACAAGGCCCGCACGCCTGAGATAAGCGAGGTGGCGGGAGATCTTGGGCTGGCTCTGCCCGAGGATCTCGACGAAATAGCAGACGCAGACTTCGCGGCCATCCATGAGGTTGAGCAAGCGAAGCCGGGTGCGGTCGGAGAGAGACGCGAAAAGGAGCGCCAGGTCGGAAGTACGGGTGGAGCGGCTCACGGCTAGAATTATATACGTATTGACAGATATGAGTGACGGGAATATATTCGCCTTAACGTATGCGATGCGAGGTGGATATGGGATCGACAACGACAATCCGGGACCGGGTGAAGGAAAAATACGGGAGCGCCGCACGGGCGGTGGCTGAATCGGGCAGCAGGCAGGGATGCTGCGATCCTGGCCTCCGGTGCTGCGATCCGATTACGGCGAACCTTTATAGCGCCGACGAAAAAGGAATTGTTCCGGAGAAGGCGGTAAGGGCGTCTCTGGGTTGCGGCAATCCGACGGCGCTGATCGATCTCAGGCCCGGAGAGATTGTTCTCGACCTGGGGTCGGGGGGCGGCATTGATGTGTTGCTCTCTGCGAAGCGTGTGGGGCCAACGGGCAAAGCCTATGGCCTGGACATGACCGACGAGATGCTGGCGCTGGCGCGCGAAAACCAGAGACAGGCCGGCGTGTCGAACGTGGAATTTCTCAAGGGAGAGATTGAAAGCATTCCTCTGGCGGATGATTCCGTGGACGTGATCATTTCAAACTGCGTGATCAATCTCTCGGCCGACAAGGATCGGGTTCTGCGCGAAGCCTTTCGCGTGCTCAAGCCGGGCGGGCGATTTGCAGTCTCCGATGTCGTGGTCCGCGGCGATGTGCCTGACGAGGTTCGCAAAGACATGGTGTTGTGGGTCGGCTGCGTGGCGGGTGCTCTCGAAGAGAACGACTACCTTGCGAAGCTGGGCGCGGCTGGGTTTGAAGATACATCGATTGAACCCACGCGCGTGTACAACGTAGAGGATGCGCGTCAATTTCTCTCCGAGGCCGGCGTGGACGTGGACGCTATTGCGCCGCAGGTGAATGGGAGATTTCTGAGCGCCTTCATCCGCGCGCGGAAGCCGCAAAGGAGGGCCTGCTGTGGTCCGGCGTGCTGCGGCTGAATTCCTGGGGACGGCGTTTCTGCTCGCTGCCGTGGTCGGCTCGGGCATTATGGCCGAGCGCCTGGCAGGCGGCAACGTCGCGCTCGCATTGCTCGCCAATACCATTGCCACTGGCGCGGCACTCGTTGCGTTGATATTGGCCTTCGGTCCAGTTTCCGGCGCGCACCTGAATCCGGCCGTCAGTTTTGGGCTGGCTCTGAATGGAGATATGCCTTGGCGAGACGTGCCGGCGTATGTAGTGCCACAGATTGCCGGCGCGTTCGCCGGGGTCGCGGTTGCTCACGCAATGTTCGGTCATGTTTTGTTCATTGCTTCGGGGCGTGCGCGGTCAGGATCGTCGCAGTTGCTCAGCGAATTCGTCGCCACGTTCGGACTTCTTCTAGTGATCTGGACGTGTTCGAAATCGCGCGCGACCGCCGTGCCGTATGCGGTGGGAGCCTACATCACTTCGGCCTATTGGTTTACAGCCTCCACCTCATTTGCAAATCCTGCCGTTACGCTGGCGCGCGCCGCCACCGACACATTTGCGGGCATCCGGCCGTCTGATGTACCGGGATTTCTCGCCGCCCAGATAGGGGGAGCGATTGCCGCAACTATCCTTTGCCGCTGGCTGGTGGGTTCTTCACGCGTTATGGCGAAAGAAATGGAGGCTTGATTGGCTCATCACTACAACGTGCTGTTTCTCTGCACCGGCAATTCCGCGCGCTCCATCATGGCGGAGGCCATTCTCAACCACAAGGGCCACGGGAAACTCACTGCCTACAGCGCGGGAAGCCATCCAACCGGACGGCCACGGCCGGAGGCGCTGAGACAGATCGAGTCTGCCGGGATAGCTACTGACGGCCTTCGAAGCAAGTCGTGGGATGAGTTCGCAGGACCGGGCGCACCGAAGCTCGATTTCGTTTTCACCGTCTGCGATAACGCGGCCAGGGAAGAGTGCCCCTATTGGCCGGGCCATCCGATGACGGCGCATTGGGGCATTCCCGACCCAGCGGCAGTAAGGGGCACTGAGGAGGAGATTGTCCGCGCGTTCCGCGATGCTTTCGTGGTGCTCGAGCGGAGGATCGGGTTGTTTCTCTCGCTGTCCCTGGCGGCGATGGAAGGGCCGGCACTCAAGCGAGAGATCGAGAAGATTGGAAGGTCGTAGCCGGGTCCTCGTCGATGCCTACGTGGCTGCTCCGGAGCTGCCGGGACTAGAATCGAGGGGAACACGGGCGAGGATGGTCGTTCCATGCCCGGGTTTTGAGTCAATGAAAAGCTCCCCATTCACCAGCTTCAGCCGCTCCCTCATGCTGGTGAGGCCCAGTCCGTGCCCATCGATAGTGGAAGTGTCGAACCCGGCTCCCGCATCGTGAACTCTCAGCTTGATGTCACCCGGTACGGCTGCCAGGGATACCTCGAACTTGCCGGCGCCGCTGTATTTTACGGCGTTATGAACCGCTTCCTGCAGGACGCGGAACAGGCAAAGCGAGATGTCATCGGAAAGCTCTCCAGGGACGCCATCGCAGCGGAGGTCGATCTTGACATCGTGCCGCTCTGAGATTTCCGAGCAGAAACTCCCGGCGGCTGCTTCGAGCCCGAGATATTCAAGCTTTGACGAGTGCAGGCGGTGAGACAGTGCCTGTACGTCATCCTCGAGGTCGGAGATCCTTTTGCTCGCATCATCGATATAGCCGCTCGCATCCACGTCCGATGGCGGAACCTGGTGTTTCAGGTTCTTGAGGGTCATCGCGACCAGGGCGAGACGCTGACTGATGTCGTCGTGCAACTCCCTGGCAATTCGCGTGCGCTCAGCCTCCTGCGCTTCAATCAAGCGGCCGCTGAGGCTCGCAAGGGCTTCATTGGCCGCCTTGCGCTCGGTGATGTCTGCAATGACGGAGAGAATGCATGACACACCCCCGACCTCAATCAGCTCGGCCGAGCCGAGGCTGACTCGAAGTTCGCCGTCCTTTCTGCGATACGGGACCTCGAGGTTTCGCACGCTGCCTTCGGTGAAGACCTCTTTAAGGAATTTTGATCTTTGATTCGGGTCGGACCAGAGGCCGACTTCCAGGGGTGTACGGCCGATGACCTCGTCGCGGCGCCAGCCGGTGCGCTCTTCGAACGTCTCATTGACATCGACGTAGCGGCCATCATTCGCGCGGACGATGGTGATGGCCAGTGGGCTGTGCCGGAATGACTTCGAGAATTTCTCCTCGGACCTTCTGAGCTCGGCCTGGGTCTTCTTTCGCCAGGCTCGCTGCCACAAGAGCCCGAAGATCAACAGCGCTTGAAGGACAATGACCGCAATTCCGGCGATGAAGTATTTCCGGCCCTGCTCCCACAGGGTGGGCTGGCGAAACAGGACGATGCTGCCCGGGGGCAATGCGGATTCGGGGATGTGCCAGCGGCGCAGCGCGCGCCAATCAACCTGGATATGAAGAGGAGAACCATCGACTATGGGAATGTTCTCGGGTCGCTCGCCCAGCAGGACCCGAGACGCTACCGCCGCAGTAGATACATCGAGTTGGTTGGTATCTTCGAATACTCCACCGATGCATCCATCGATGCAGAGCCTTGTAAAAACCGAATACATGGGGCGGCGCTGCCCGACCTCTCGGAGGAGATCCCAGGTGCCGAATCCCGGCTGATTGGAGAATTGCGGGAGTTCCTGGAAGAAGACAATCGTGTGAGGGGGGAGCGCTGCGACCCTTTGGAGCGCGTCAGGGCTGGGTGCTTCGACGAGGTCGATCTCCTTTACCTCGCCCTGGTATGGAATCAGTGCGGAATGGAGGGTCCCAACAAAGTCGGAATCCCAGGGAGTTACACCCGCAACGACAGCGACGTTCTTCGTATCCGGCTCGAGACGAAGCGCGAGGTCGACAGTCTCGCGAAATCCCATTGGCGTCGTTACGCCCGTTACGCCCGGCCAACTCGTCTGCCTGTCGAGGTCTCTCTTCGAGAGCCCTTCGCAGACGATCGGCGCCCCGGGAAATATTTTGTCGCGGAAGTCATCGGCGAAGTAAAGCGCCGGAGGATTGATGGCGATTACGAGGTCGATCTTCAGGCCGGAGTAGCGGCGGCGAAAGGTTTCAGCCTCGCTTTCGCGGTAAGATTCGTCGTTGACGCGAAGGTCGTCGAGGTAGGCCTCATAGAAGGTCACCTGCCCCGGAACGCGGCTTCGGATGGCCGGTTCAACGGCGTTCAAAAATTCATCGCTATACTTAACGGTGCTGGACAGGACAAGCACGTTCTTCCTCGGTTGCTGGGACGCGGCGGGGCGGACGGTTGCAAGAGCGCACAGGGCAGACAGGATGACGGCGAGCCGCGAAGGCACGGACAGACCGCGCCGGTCAAACACACCGATGGGACGGTGAGACGCCGCGTTTCGCTTGTTTCCCATAAGAAACCTGAAAAGCCTCAAATAAAGGGCTACCCCATTTCGAGCAGCGAACGCGCCTGGCCGCCAAGCCGGTGTGGTGAATTGGGGCCTATCATACCGTCCGATGATGGATCATTCCCTCCACCCTTAGGTGGAGATGTTTCGGCCTCATTAAGGCAGCATGAACACCTTATTCTCAAGGACGAGCAAACGGGCCGGTGACTCCGGCGGCAGTCGCAGAATCTGAGCTTGCTCTTTCATCGCTTCCGGGGAGATGATTGGAATTCATACACACAAGATGCCGGCAATCACGACTCTCATTGCTGAAGATTACGAGGAGTTCCGCCAACAGCTGCGAAGCATGCTGCTGGACGGGACTCAATACGCAATTGTGTGTGAGGCTGCAGACGGTTTGCAAGCCGTCCAGAGGGCTGAAGAACTGCAGCCGGACCTGGTCCTGCTGGATCTGTCGCTGCCAAAGCTGAATGGAATGGAGGCGGGTCGGCGCATTCGCCGGGTTTCGCCGAATTCAAAGATCGTGGTGCTGAGCCAGGAGTCGTCGCCTGACATCATGCGGGGTGCGCTTCTCATGGGAGCGCTCGGGTATGTGCTGAAGTCGGATGCGGGGGAGTTGCTGGATGCGCTTGAGTCGGTAATGAAGGGCGTACAGTATGTGAGCAGCCGGCTGCGGGCTTAATGTCTGCTTGGTTCTTTTCTAGACGCAATGGGTTCCGGCGGCCAGCCACTGTGGGTGCACCAGCGCATATTCCTATCAGGCCGATCTGTTGCGAGGAAGCTTGGCCGCACTACTGAGGCCGGGGTGATGAGGGAGATTGGGAATGAACCGAGAGGTTGATAAATTCCTGCAGAAGGCAGAGAAGTGGCGGGCAGAATCGCAGAAATTGAGAACGATCCTTCTAGGTTTCCCGCTGAGCGAAGAATTGAAGTGGGGCGAGCCGTGCTACACGTTTCAGGGTAAGAACGTTGTCCTGATCGGCGGCTTCAAGGAGTACTGCACGTTGTTGTTTTTCAAAGGCGCTTTGATGGCCGATCCCAAGGGCATCCTGGTGGCGCCGGGCAAATCTCAGGCAAAGCGGCAGATCCGGTTCACCGGCCTTCGCGAGGTTGTTGCGATGGAACCCATTTTGAAGGCTTATATCGCCAACGCCATCGAAGTGGAGAAGGGCGGCTCAACGGTAAAGCTGAAAGAGCACTCCGAGTACGCGATCCCCGAAGAACTCCAGCGGAAGCTTGATGCTCTGCCTCGACTCAAGGCGGCCTTTGAGGCCTTGACTCCCGGGCGACAAAGAGCCTACATGTTTCACATCTTCGCGCCGAAACAAGCCAGGACGCGGGAGTCGCGGGTGGAAAACTGCGTGCAGCGCATCCTCGATGGCAAGGGGTTGAACGACTAGATTCACGACCTCGCGAGAGATCCCCGTTTGGTGGACGGACCGGCCTGCGCAAGACCGATAGTGCGGGTCTTACGCGGGTTCGGCATGGCGGCCGCGTGTGAGCCAGTAGTAGACGAGCGGCGTGACGATAAGGCTGAGAGCCATGGAGATGGCGAGGCCTCCGATGACGGCAATGGCGAGGGGCTGAAGCATCTGCGAGCCGGCGCCGAGTGCGAAGGCTAAAGGCAACATGCCGCAGATGGCGGCAATGGCGGTCATCATGATGGGGCGAAGGCGGCGCTGGGCGGCGTGGAGCATGGCGTCGGCGGCAGAGGCCCCTTCGGCGCGGTACTTTTCATCGGCGTCGAGGAGCAGGATGCCGTTTTTCGCGACGATGCCGATGACCATGATGAGGCCCATGAAGGACGCGACGTTGAAGGTGGTTCCCGTGACGAGAAGGGCCAGGATGACGCCGGAGATCGAGAGCACCGACGAGGTAAGGATAGCGACCGGCGCGGGGAAGTTGCGGAACTCCGTGAGGAGGACGCCGAAGACGAGCGCGAGGGCGAGCAGCAGGACCATGAGCAGGTCGCGGAAGGATTTCTGTTGCTCCTGGTAGGTGCCACCGTACTCTACGCGGACCGATGGCGGGAGGTGCATGGCGCGGACGGCGCTCTGGACCTTTGCCATTGCGCCGCCGAGGTCGGAGCCTTCGAGGCGGCCAGTGACGACAACGAGCCGCTGGAGGTTTTCGCGGAGGATCTCGTTCTGCGGCGGCAATTGCTCGATGTCGGCCACTGAGCCGAGCGTGGCAGTGCGGCCAGAAGCGTTGTTGAAGACCGTGTTCTCGATGTTGTCGAGCGAGGCGCGATGGTCGTCGCCGAGGCGCACGCGGATGGTGTAGGGGCGGCCGTTGGCGATGAGAGGATCGTTGGTTTCGATACCGTCGAGGATCGAGGTTGCATCCTGGGAGACCTCTTCAGGCGTGAAGCCAAGGCGCGCGGCGACGACGGGGTTGACCTGGAAGTTGGTGGCAGGACCGCTGAGCGTATTCTCGACGCCGTCCTGAATGTCTACGACGCCGGGGATTTTGCCAATGGCGTCGGCGATGCGCTCGCCGAGGTGATTAAGCAGCACCGGGTCGTCGGCGAAGACCTTGATCTGAATGGGCTCGGGGGAGTTCGAGAGGTCGCCGATCATGTCCTGAAGGACCTGGGTGAACTCGACGTCAAGCTCGGGCTCGGTGGCCTTGATCTGCTGGCGGACATCGTCCATTACTTCGTCGATGGCGCGGCTGCGTTTCTTTTTGAGCTTGACGCTGATGTCGCCGGAGTTGGCCTCGGTGACTGCGGCGAGGCCGAGCTGCATGCCGGTGCGGCGCGACGTGGATTCGACCTCAGGCGTCTCGTGGAGGATGCGCTCGACGTGGTCGAGAACTCGGCTCGTCTCATCAAGCGAGCTGCCGGCGGGCATGATGTAGTCGAGGATGAAGCCGCCCTCATCCATTGCGGGCAGCATGTCGGAGCCGAGGAATTTGTAGCCGGCGTAGGTGCCGATAACGAGAGCCAGCGCGGCAAGGCCGACCCAGAGTGGCTTGTCGAGAGCCCATGCGAGAAGCTTGCGATGGATGTCGAGGACGCGCTTGAGGAAGCGGCCGGCGCGATGCTCGTCGTGGTTTTCGCCGTCGCGGCGGTCGCGGAGCAGGACTATGCTGAGTCCGGGTGTCCAAGTGAGTGCGAGCAGGAGCGACGTGATAAGCGCGACGGTCATCGTGACGGCGAGCGCTCGGAAGAAGCTGCCCGTTACGCCGCTGACGACGATAAGAGGTAGAAAGACGACGACGGGCGTAATGGTGGAGCCGATGAGGGGAGAGGTGATCTCGGCGAAGGCCTTGCGGACAGCTTCAGTGCGCGATTCGCCATGGTCGCGGTGCATGACGATGTTTTCGACGACGACGATGGCGTCGTCGATGACGAGGCCGATGGCGGCGGCCAGGCCGCCTAGTGTCATGAGGTTGAAGCTCTCGCCGATGAGCGCGAGCACAAGAATCGTGATGGAGACGGTGACGGGAATGACGAGGCCGGCGATGAGCGACGACGACCAATCGCGGAGGAAGAAGAAGAGCACGATGCAGGCTAGGACGAGGCCGATGAGGATGGCGTCGCGCACGCTCGAGATGGAGTCGCGCACGAGCTGCGACTGGTCGTAGAACACGTCGACTTTGACCCCGGGCGGGAGCTTGGTCTTGAGGGAGTTCATCTCTGCGGTGACGGCGTCGACTACTGCAACGGTGTTCGAAGAGGGCTGGCGCGCGACGTTGAGCAGGACGGCATTTCTGCCGTTTGCGGTGACGCGCGTGTAGACGGGCTCGGTGGCAGTATCGACTGCTGCGACGTCAGCCAGGCGAACGGGCGCCCCGGCGGACGTTGTTTTGACGACGAGTTGGCGGAGGCCGTCGATGTCGTGCACCTGTGCGCCGACGAGGCCAAGGATGAGCTGATGGTTGGCTTCATAGAGGCCGGGCGAGTCGACAATGTTGGAGGCCTGGATGGCGTTGACGAGATCTGTGATGGTGACGCCGGCGGCCTGAAGCTGCGCAAGGTTGGGGACGACGTGAAACTCAGGGACCTGGCCGCCCTGCACGGTGACTGTGCTGACGCCTTCAACGCGATTGAGCGGTGGCTTGAGGTCGTAGGTGGCGAGTTCCCAGAGCTGAGTTTGCGAGATGGTGTCCGAAGTCAGGCTGAAGCCGAGGATCGGAAATGTGGCGAAAGTAAGGCGGTTGGTGGTGATCTTGGCAGTAGAAGGAAGGTCCTTTTCGACTTTGCTGAGCGCCGCATCGACGAGCTGCAGCGTGGTGACCATGTTCTGGTTCCAGTCGAAAAAGAGGCTGACCTCAGCCGAGCCGCGGCTGGTGGTAGAGCGCACGGTGAGCAGTCCGGGGACGGAGTTGACCGCGTCCTCGATTGGCTTGGTGACGGTGACCTGCATCTGCTCGACGGGCATGACGCCGTTGTCGACGCCGATGACGACGCGCGGGAAGCTGGTCTCAGGAAACACGGAGATCGGCACGCGCAGCGCCATGTAGATGCCAGCGACGGTGAGGACGACGGCGAAGAAGAAGATGGTGCGCGTGGAGCGCGCGAGCCAGAAGCTGTGCTCCTCTGCGGCTGGCCGGACGGTGGTGAGCTGACTCATTAGTCCTTGTCTCCAGCTGCGGGCTTCTTGTCGTCGTCACCGGCGCCTGGCTTGTCTTCGTCCTCGGCGGGACCGACTTTGACCTTTGTGCCTTCATCGAGGGCGTAGGCGCCGCCGGTGATGACGTTGTCAGATTGCGCGAGGCCGCTGAGCACCTGGATGTCGTCGCCATCCTGGATGCCGAGGGTGACGGCTTTTTTGTGCGCAGCGTTGTCTGAGCCGACGACCATGACGGACTTCGAGCCATCCTGTGCGGTCAGGACCGACTTCACGGGGATCTTCCAGGCCTGCGCGACGGCGCGGCCGGTAATGGAGAGCTTGACCGGCGTGCCGACTTTCAGGTCGCCGTGCTTGTTGTCGACCTTGATCCAGACTTCGACCGTGGTGGAGCCTGGATCGAGCGCGGGGCTCACGAGCGAAATCTTTGCGGGTATGGGTTGATCGATTCCGGGGGCAGTTATGGAAGCTTCATCGCCGACTTTGAGCCGTTGCGCAAGGGCCTGCGCGACATGGGTCTTCGCGAGTAGCACAGAAGTGTCCATTACGGTGATGAGCGGCGCCCCGGAGGCGGGCATTTCGCCGGCGTAGAGCGGCCGGTCGGTAACGACGCCGTCGATCGGGCTGCGGATCTCTGCGTAGCCGGCCATTGCGGATGCGTTCTGGTACTTGCCTTCGGCGGAGGTGAGATCGCCTTGCGCGGTCTTCATGGCGGCTTCGCGCGTGACCTGTTTCATGGAGTCAGCGTGCTTCGCGGCCGCGTCGTAGGCGGCCTGTGCCTGCACCAACGCGGCCTGCGCGGTGTCGAGATCGCGGCCCGGGATGGCGCCTTCGGCAAGAAGCTGCTTGCGGGCATCCACAATGCTCTGGTTCAGCGCGAGATTCGCTTTGGCCTGGGCGAGGTCGAGTTCGGCTTTCTGCGCGTCCTCGGGAACCTGCGCCTTGGTGGCAGTGTCGTATGCGGCCTGTGCTGCGAGGTAGGTGCCCCTGCTATCGAGGGCGGCGCCGGCGAGATCTTTGTCCTCGAGTTCGGCGAGGAGTTCGCCGGATTTCACGTGGTCGCCGCGCTGCACGTAGAACTTTTTGACGGGCGCGGTGATCTTGGGCGCGATGGCCGCCTGGGCCTGCGGTGCGAGCACGGCGTCGGCGGAGATGTGCTCGGCCATGGCGCCCTGCTCGGGATGCTCGGCCTGGACGGTGACCTCGGTTTCCGGAGCGGCTTCTTTCTTGCAGCCGCTGAGCGGGACGAGCGGCAGCGCAAGCGATAGAGCGACGACTTGTATCGTGCGCGCGTGCAGGAAGTGTCGGGCGATCATGTTGATTGTCTCCATCGGCTCACATCGTCCCGGTGAGGGTTTGCAATGCGGCCCGGGCCGCCTGATAACGAACGTAGCCATCTTCGCGGGCGTTCTGCGCGGTCACGTATGTGTTCTGCGCATCCACGACCTCGAGCACCGTGGCTTCTCCATCGGTGTAGCGTAATTTGGTGAGGCGCAGGCTTTCGGCTGCAGTTCTTACGCTGTCGTCGAGCGAAGCCAGCTCTGACTGGGCCGTCTGCGCAGCCGCGTAGTTGGACTGAAGATCCGCAATCATCTGCCGCTGCGCCGCTGTCAATGCGACGCGCGTTGCATCGCGGCGTATCTCGCTCTGCTTCACCTTGTGCTCAGTGGAAAGCCAATCCCAGACCGGGAGGTTAATGGTGAGGGCCGTCGAATAGCCCAGGTTGCGTGCCTGTATACCACTGGGAGTCGTGCGACCATTGACTGCAAATTCGTTGGCGTCGATGCCGTAGATCACGTTTGCACCCAGCGTGGGCAAGTACGCGCCGCGCGCGGCGAGCACGTCGGCATTTGCTGCATCGAAGTTCGCAAGAGCGCTCTTTAAGGCCGGACTTTGGTTGCCGGCGGCAGCCTCTATGTCGGCAAAAGACGCCAGCGGCGGCGCAGCCAGCGGCGGTGCAAGTGTGTACGGCGTACGCGGATCGGGAAACAATAGCACGCCCAGGTCAAGCCGCGCAGTTTGCGCGGCAAGCTGCGCGTCCTGGAGCTGCCGGCCCTGCTGTTGCTGGGTGAGCTGTGCCTTGAGCACGTCGGCGTGGGCTGCCTCGCGCTGCTGCTCGCGATCGGTGGTGATTTTGGTAAAGGCTTCCGCTTCCTGGTTGGCGCGCTGCGCAATCTCCACCTTGTGGTCTGCCGCAAGCAGCCCGTAGTACAGCCCGCTCACTGTTGCCACCAGGCCGCGCCGCGCGATCTCGAGTTGCGCACGCGCCATGGCCGCTGCGGCGTTGGCCCGCCGCGCGGCCGCCACTTCCGCCAGGCTGAGCGATTCTTCTGCGATCCCCTGTGCCATGTACTCGTGGGGTCTCGAATCGTTGGCGACGAATTTGGGATTGGGCGTCGTCAAGCCTTCGTCACTCTCGGCAAAGGTCCCATTCGGTTGCGTGTAGATGTCCTGGTTGTAAAGGCGCGCCGTGGGCAGCAGGCCTGCGCGGGCGATGGAGCGATCGAGGGCCGCGCTTCGGCTCGCGGACTGGGCCGCTGCGTAATTGGCCTCGTTCTGCTGAGCGCGCTTGATGGCTTCGTCGAGCGTGATCTCGACGGGTGCCTGCGGGGCGGCAGGCGCCTGGCTGCGCGCGGGGGGAAGCATTGCGGCGGCGAGCAACACGAAGCCGCAAGCGAAGGGGAAGGGGCTGCACGGGCGCACTGATTTCCTGAAGTGCTCAATCATGCAGATTGAGGATACGCCACGGAACCTTAAAAAAGCCTGAGGTTTAGGGAGATTCCCGTTCAAGAGGATGACGCGGCGGCCGCTCTAATTTGGCGCAGACCACCGGAAGAGCTGGAATTCGCGGATGTGGGCTTCTGTGGTGCTCGAAAGAATGTTGAGCCGGACGCGGCTTGCGGTAACAGCTGGAAACGCGTCGATCTTTTTGTGGCCAATGGCCTGGCCGCCGGCGATCGCGGTCCAATTCGAGTCTTTTTCGTTCCAGGTTTCGATGGAGTATTTCTGGACGTGCTGGCCGTCGTTGAGCCATTCCATGGTGACTGCGTGATCGAAGGTGACGGGCTGCGGGAAGTTGACTTCGAGCGTGGCGTGATGGGAACCGGCGGCGGCGGACCAGAACGTGTCGGGATTATTGTCGAGCGCGGCTGTGATGTTCGGCGAAACGGGCACGTGCTGCTGGGCAAGGTTGTTCTCCGCGCGACGACGGAGGGCCGCGCCGAATTCCTTGAGGCGCGCGACGTCGGAATCGGGCAGAAGGCCGCGGTTGTCGGGCGCGACGCCGAGCATGAGCTGCGCGCCGCGGCCAACCGTCTGGTCGTATGTGGCGAGGAGTTCGTCGAGGCTCTTGAGCGACGATTCGTCTTTGGGATGCCAGAACCAGTGCTGTTTGCGCAGTGGCGTGTCGGCTTCAACGGGACGCCAGCGGCGGTATCCATGGCGGTCGATCACGTTCCAGTTCTCGTAGTCGACGATGCCGGCTTCGTTCCCGACCCATCGAGCGTCGCCGTACTCGAAGAGTCCTGTGTCGGCAAAGACGATGGTGTTGGGCTGATAGGTGCGGAGCGTTTCGATGATCTTTATGAAGTCGTAGACGTGGCCTCCGCTGCCGGCTCCGTCAAGCCAGAATTCGACGAGATCGCCGTAGTTGGAGGCGAGTTCAACAAGCTCATCGTTGTAGTAGCGGTCATAGGCGGCGGCGTCCTTGTAGCGCACGTCGTGGCGGTCCCATGGCGAGAGATAAACGCCGAATTTCAATCCGTACTTGCGGGCTGCGCGCGCGACGTCGCCCACAACGTCCCCTTTGCCATCGCGCCACGGGCTGTTCTTGACGCTGTAGTCGGTTTGCTCGGTGGGCCAGAGGCAAAAGCCGTCGTGGTGCTTGGCAACGAGGACTACGTACTTTGCACCGGCATCGCGGATGGCCTGCATCCACTGGTCGGGGTCGAATTGCGTGGGGTTGAAGATCGACGGAGTGGCTGTGCCGTCGCCCCATTCACGATTGAGAAAGGTATTGGTGGAGAAGTGAAGGATGACGCCGAATTCGAGGTCCTGCCATGCGGTTTGATAGGGAGCGGGGCGAATGTCGCCGGTGGAGTCCTGCGCGGGTGCCGTGAGAGCGCACGCGAGGAGCAGGAAGATCGCGGGGAGGGTCTTCGGTGTCATGCACTTATTGTGAGGGATCGGATCCCACACTAGCCGCAAAAACAAATACGCGGCGAGCGTGGGGCACCCCCCCAAGGCTGCATCGATAGAAATGCGCTAGTCCAGGCCGGAGGCGACATAGCCGGCCCAGTACCAGGGGTGCGTGCTCTGGCCGGCGGAGCGGCGTTCGCGCAGCAGCGTGCTGGACGCGCCCCACGCGGCCTCGGCAGTGGATGCACGGCGCACAAGGCGCTCGGTATAAAACTCGTGCATGAACGTGGCGGTCATGTGATCGTCCACGGGCCAGAGGGTCATGACGACGCTGCGCGCTCCGGCGATGCGGAAGGCACGCTCGAGGCCAAGCACTCCTTCGCCGTCGCTGAGCTCGCCTCCGCCGGTGTTGCATGCGGAGAGAACGGCCCAGTCGACGCCGCGAAGATCGAGCGACGCAATTTGCTGCGCGGTGAGGATGGACGCCTGTCGGTTGCGGTTGGCGCCGGCGAAGACGAGGCCGGAGTGCAGCAGCGGATTGCCGTCGCCGCAACTGCGGTCGAGCAGAAACGCGTGCGTTGCGAGGTGCAGAACCCGGCTTCGCGGCGCTTCATCCAGAAAGCGGGCGCGCGTGGCCTGGTCGCCCGTGAAGAGCTGCTCGTTTTCGCCGGGATTGAAGCGCTGCCACGTGGAACCGATGTCGCGCACTTCGGTGGCGGCACTCGCTAGCGGCGCAAAGGTGGCATTCTGGAATGCTTCGCAGCTCACGGGCGTGTCGCGCAGGCGCGCCGGCGGGGTGGAGCTGTCGGCGACGTCGAACTGAGGGCTGCCAATGGCGAGCAGGCCGGTGCGCGTGGAGGGCGCTGTGGCGACGAGCAGGTCGCGCTCGCTCGAGATCATGCGGATGACTTGCGGGCGTTCGACCAGGTATCCGTTCGCGACGGGAAGAGCTGCAAACGGGACGAGGTGCAGCAAGCCGTCGGGAACAATGATGACCGATTGCACGTGGGCGATGGCGGGTTGCAATGGATCCCAGGCAAGGCGCCGAAGCTGAAGGCCTGCTTCGCGAAATGCGCGCTCGTTGCGCGTAGATCCGAGGCCGGTTCCGTGAGCTTCGGCGTCGGCGGATGCTCGCATGCGAGCGATCGCGTCCTCGATGGGTTTGGCTTCGCCCAGATCGAAGATCTTCGCATGGGACGAGTCGGAGAGCAGCACGAAGGCCATGTAGGAGGGCGTTTCTGTGCGCGCGGGATCGACCTTTTCTACGGCTCGGCGCCCGAATGAGACATAGGAGACGAGCGCGGAATGAGGCGGGAGGGCCTTGCGCAGGCTCTCCATGGTTGCGGCGAGTGCCGTGCGATCTTCGCGCACGGCCGCGCTGCGTTCAGCGAGCTGGCGTTCGATCTTTTCCATGCGGTCGGTGGCCTGGTCATTCGGCTCGTTTGACCCGTTCTTTCTGCGAGGCTGTTTTTCGAGCGCGAGCAGATCGGCGCGGGCGCGGTTCAGCTCATCGAGCAGGCGTGCAACTTCGGGGTCGTCGAGCGCATTCAGGTTGCGCTGGCGGCGCGCCATTTCGTCGGCAACCAGCGCTCGTGAGCGGATTACCTCTTCGTAGGTCGTCGCGGAGGGCAAGTCGGGATGCCGGGCGAGCACGGAAAGCGCGGTATCGACCGCGTGCGCACGGCGCTGGTCGTACGCAAGAGCTTGCCTTTCCGGCAGCAGTCGGGCCTGAAGCGAGAAACTCTCGCGCCCCATGCGATTGGCAAGGAGGCCTTCTTCGATGGCGCGCTGGAGCTTGCCTCCCGAGGCGAGTGAGCGCGCGAAATCCGCATGCTGATGGGCTTGCACGTCCCAGGTCTCTCCGGGGTTATCGAGCGCGCGCTCGTAGGATTTCCATGCCAGGTCGAACTGGCCCGAACGGCTGTAGACACTGGCGAGGTTGCCCATCGTGCTCATGATCCACGGACTGTCGGGACCGAAGGATTTTGTGAGCAGGACGATGGTGGAATTGAAATGTTCGATCGCTCTGGGGAAATCCTGGATGCGCATGTAGTGAGTGGCGAGGTTTTGTTCGAAAAGTCCGACGTGGATATCGTCGGGGCGGACGCGGCGGGCGATGGTGTAGGCCTCGAGTTCGGCGGCTCCGGCGGCGTCCTCCTGCCCCGGAAGCTGGCGGAGAAGGTCGGCGTAGTTGTTCAGCGTGTAGGCGAGGTCCCACTCGCGATCGGGACCGGCAGAGGCGGCGGTTTTGCGCTCGATGGAGATGGCCAGCTCGTCGGCGCGCCTGGTGCAGGGAATGTCGCCGAGGGCATTGCATACGAACGCGAGCTCATCGGCAGCGTTGATGCCCTCCTCGGTTTCTGGGAACTCCCTTTGCGCGATCTCCAATGCCTGCTCGGCCCACGGGCGAGCCTCGGCGACGCGATCCAGCTTGACGCGCACTTCGGAGTTGTCGCCGAGGGCGTTGACGTAAGCCCTGCTGCGCTCGCCGGCGGCGGCTTCAGCAACCGCAAGCTCGCGCGTGGCGAGTTCCAGGGTTTCGGCAGAGACCGCGTTGGCGTCGAGTTGCGCCGAGATCAGGTTGTTGATGGCGCCGGCGAGCTCAGTTGTGTTGCCCTTGCCGGCGGATTCAACTGCCTTGAGTTTTGCGCGAGCGTCGGTGATTTCCTTGTTGGCGGGGATCGCGGCAGGCGCAGGTGAGGTTTGGGCCTGCGAGGGGGCTGAGGACGCAGCGGCGGCTGGTGGCGACGGCTGCTGGGCTGCGCAACAGAGAGCAATCAGGCATGGGGAAAGCAAATACGCAAAATGGTGCCTTGTCACAATCCTGAAAATCCTTTTGTTGAGTGCGCCGGGATGCCTGGGCATCCCGGCGCGAAACCAAACCTCCGGGGGAGAAGATTGCTACCTGCCGGTTGGACCCGTGGGGACCTGCGCCAGCTCTGCGCGTGCGCGATGTTCAAGATCGCCGTGAAGCGATATGACCTTGTTGAGGTTCTTGCGGGCGCCGGCTGCATCTGACTGCTTGAGCGCGATTTGCGCCAGGTAGTACAAAGCGGCTTCCTGCTGCGGGGAATCCCCGGCGGCGGCGACCTGGCGCAAAGTTCTGGATGCAGCGTCGAGGTGGCCGTCGTGCATCTGGCACGTGCCCAGATAGAACCGGGCTGCGAGAAAATCGGGGCTCTGCTGGTCGACGCGGGCAAGCTGGCTGACTGCGTCAGCGCAATTACCGGCGGCGTAGATCTTCATGGCGCCGTCAAAGGCAGAGGCTTCGTCAGCGCCGCGCAAAGTGGACACGTGGTACTCCGGCATGCGCAGATCCGCCAGATGAGCGAGATCGGCGGGTACGTGACTCTCCGCAATCTGCGGAGGAGGCGTTGGCGCGGCCGGCTTAACGGCAGCGTTAGGCGCCTGCACCGCGTTTTGCTGAACTGGTCCGGAAGGGTGCTCGATCATGTGCAGGGTGATGACACCCGCGACCAAAGCAGCCGCCACCGCGCCGAAGCTTACTGTAAGCACCGGCCATGCGAAGAGGCGGCGCACAGGACGGATGGGAATCGGATTCCGATTCAACTGTTCTCGTACGGACTGAAGGGCCTCGACTTCTGAAAGGCAGACTGGGCATGAAAAGTAATGCTCCTCAAATTTGCCGGCTTCTTCGTCCGGTAGAGTTCCGTCCACGTACCGCTCAAGCCACTCATTCGCCCGGGCTTTCATGCAGTCGGTCATTTGACTCTCCCTGGGTAAGTGTGGTCTGTCGCGGACTTTTGTGACTCCCTGTGAATAAATTCCACCACCCGGCGGGTGGCGCGCACCTTGCGCTGGCGGACCACGTCGGGGTTCAAGCCCAGTTCGCTGGCGATGACCCCGGGCTTGAGGCCGTCCACAAGCGTCATCTGGAGGATGCTTCGGTCGATCCGGTCGAGACTCCGTATGGCGCGGAGGGCGCGGTCTTCGCGATCGAACAGGTCGCGCTGATCCGGTGGCGGGGAGAGATCGGGCAGGTCTTCCGGCAGCTCGACCGGCGTGATGCGGCTGCTGGCGCGGAAGTAATTGTTGAGGCAATTACGGGCGATTCCGATAACGAACTGGTTCAGCTTTTCGGGGTCCTTGACCTGCCCGCGGCGCAGGGCGCACAGGGCCTCGATCAGCACGTCCTGCTTGAGGTCGGAAGCGACGTCGAGATTCCGCAAGCGCGCAACCAGCATGGCCAGCACGGGGCGGGCATAACGCTCGGCGAAGGTTTTCTCCGCATCATGGCTGCCCTCGGCGATGGCGCGCACGAGGCGCACACTCTCACTGGGGCCGGATGGAGCGGCATCCGGCTTGAGTAACCCGGTCTGCTCGCTTGGCTGGCTGTTCATTGTTTCGTCGCTTCAGAGCGGGGGTGCGTGGCGTCATTTTCTCACATTTCGAGGCGATTCCGAACGCCTTTTGTTCGTTTGGATTGAGATGGATAACGCGGATTCATATAAGGAGGCTGCTCGGCAGGCGGAAGTTTCGGGGGACGGTCGCGCGCGGCAGGACCCGGTGCGGGAGCCGTAGACACGGCGCCTCGCGCGAAAAATCACTCTCCTCCGCTGTCACAAAAGTGTCGCCGCGACCACTCTTGATGCGAGACCGTTCCTGATTCCAAGTGCCGAGTCAGTTTGCCCTTCCAGGAGGCGCGAGGAGGAGGCCAGGATGGCTGGCAACACGTGGAAAGGACACTTCTCGATGCGCTCGAAAGTACGCGTTGGGCGGATTGCCGAAATCGGGCGCGGCGCTGTTTGCTGGTTTGTGTTGGTCACATGCATGGTTTTGTCGCCCACGTCTCCCCGCCTGTGGGCAAGCGGAACCCCACCCCCGGTTCTGACGGCCGTGACTCCGAATCCACTCACGGTAGGAACCATCAAGGTGACCATCCAGGGCACCGGCCTTATTTCCGGTGCCCTGGTATACCTCGATCACGATCTCCCCTAACGGTTCCACGCTGTGCGATAACGGCGGGGTAATTTGAGCGAGCATCCAGACTCGCGAACGGCATCCGCGGATTTGCACAGAAGGAGATTGACGCATGGGCGGGCCAGGATCCGGCAGATCCTGGCCCGATTTGTTCGAGGGCCCGAATTGCGGCCGATCTGTGACAAGACGCCTTGGTCAGAGCGAAGCGGTGAGCGTGCGGTACTCCTGCAGCATGCGCAGGCGCCAGCGCACGATCATGCCGAAGGCGAGAACGAAGAATAGTCCCGCGGTCTGCTGAAGGGTCATGACGGCGTCGAAGTAGCCGCGCGCAAAATAACGGATTGCGGCCAGTGCCACGACAACAAGAAAGAACGCGCCGGAGCGATGCATCATGATGGCGTTTCCGTCGCGCACCAGGCGCGAAGTGACCAGAAGAGGCCAGGCGAGAAGAATCGCTCCGATCAGAAATGCGATGGCTGCCCACAGCAGAGGCACGCGGAACGCCGGTACAAAAAACATGGAGAACCCAGTGGCCATGCCGAGCGGCGGAATGATGATTTTGCGGACCGTCACAGCGGTTCGTCCCTCGCGCACACGCCAGGCGATCACGCCGGCAAGGCCCACGATTGACACCACTGCTGTTGTTCCGACTGGAAGATGCATCTACCGATCCTGCCTCTGATTTTATCAAAAACGGTGATGCAATCGGCGGCCGATGGCGGACCCGGATACGAGGCGATTCAGCGATACTTGCCGAAGCTTTCGATCTGCTTGGCGGTGTATTCGCGGCGCTCGACCGGGGAACTGAGGACGGTCGAAGTCGACGTGGCGCCGAGGGCCGAGAGCCTGTCGATGAGGGCTTCCATGTGACGGATGGAAACGACATCCGCTTCCATGACGAACGACTCGGAGCCTGTGACGCGATGGCAGCGGCGGATTTCGGGAAGCTCGCGGATCACGGCGACGGTGCGGCTGATCTGGAGGTCGCCGCCGGGGATCGTGAGGCGCATGAGAATGCGGATTGGAGCCCCAATCTTTGCGGCGTTGACGGCAGCGTGATAACCGGTGATGATGCCGGCCTCTTCGAGCCGGTGCACGCGCTCGGCGACCGCGGGCGTCGAAAGTCCGACCTTTCTGCCCAACTCGGCAAAAGTGAGACGCGCGTTGCGCTGCAGCGACTCGAGAATCTTCCAGGCGATGGCATCGAGTTCAATGAGACTGGGAATGCGCTTGTGGGGCATCGGCAGTCAATCCTTAACCAACACAACGATTATGCCTAATAATGTTAGGCCCCGACGGCGGATTTTCTTCAAAGCGCCATTTAATGCAATATTCGGGAGTCCTATTCTGGGCTCAGCCGGATTGCTTGCTTCCCCGTTGACCTTCCAACCTGCAACTTTCCGGCTAAGAGGTCTGTTATGAGTGCAACTGCATCCGCCCAGATTGCATCGCACGCCGCTGCCGAGTCCCTGACAACCGATCGCGATTTTCTCCCGCTGAAGGGAACCGACCACGTGGAGTTCTACGTGGGCAATGCGCGCCAGGCTGCATATTTTTATCGCGCTGCTTTCGGCATGTCGCTGGTTGCTTATGCGGGGCCGGAGACCGGGCAGCGCGACCGCGCTTCTTATGTGGTGCAGCAGGGCAAGGTGCGGTTTGTGCTGACGACGCCACTGCGCTCGAGCGATCCCGTTGCCGAGCATGTCCATCGCCATGGCGACGGCGTGAAGGTGATTGGGCTGTGGGTGGACGATGCGCGGCGTGCCTGGCGCGAGACGACGAGCCGCGGCGCGGTGAGCGTAGCCGAGCCATATGTGAAATCGGATGAGCATGGGCGGGTGGTGCTGGCGAGCATCGCCGGATATGGCGATACGATTCACACGTTCGTGGAACGCGGCGATTATCAAGGGCCGTTCATGCCGGGGTATCGCGCAGTCGAGCACGATGCAGTCGCGCGGCCGGCCGGGTTGCTCCACATCGACCACATGGTCGGCAACGTGGGCTGGCACGAGATGGACAAGTGGGTCGAGTTCTACGCACGAGTAATGGGATTCTCCCTCTACCAGCACTTTGACGACCGCGACATCTCGACCGAATACTCGGCGCTGATGTCGAAGGTCATGGCGAATGGCAACGGCTACGTGAAGTTCCCGATCAACGAGCCGGCGGAAGGCAAGAAGAAGTCGCAGGTCGAGGAGTACCTGGAGTTCTATCCAGGCCCCGGCGTGCAGCACATCGCTCTGGCGACCAACGACATTCTGCATACGGTGACGAGGCTGAACGAGCAGGGAGTGGAATTCCTGCGCGTCCCGCACACCTATTACACCGAGCTCCAGAGCAGGGTGGGCAAGATCGATGAACCGATCGAGGAGTTGGAGAAACTCGGCATTCTTGTGGACCGCGACGACGAGGGCTATATGCTGCAGATCTTTACGAAGCCCGTCGAGGACCGGCCGACGCTGTTTTTCGAGATCATCCAGCGCAAGGGAAGCCGCAGCTTCGGCAAGGGCAACTTCAAGGCGCTGTTTGAGGCCATCGAGCGCGAGCAACAAGCGCGCGGCAACCTATAGAACCGCAGAGGAATATTCATGAAGACCGAGACTCTTTCCGTTGCTGCTCTTTACCTGATCGAACAGAACTACGCGGCCTATACCGATGAGCAGCACGCAATCTGGGCGGAACTGGTTGGCCGCGTGCTCCCGGAACTCGAAAAGCATGCTTCACGTGCTTATCTCGACGGCTTTCAGATCATCGGCCTGCAGAAGAACCGGTTGCCACGGCTTGCGTCGATCAGTGCGCGCCTGGAGCCGAGAACCGGCTGGAACTCGACTCCGGTGAGCGGGTTCCTACCCGCACCCGCGTTT
>DATFRB010000101.1:0-2494 GCA_035263625.1 Occallatibacter sp. | reverse complement strand
ACACCGAGGATGATGAAGGCTTTGCCGCTCGCGATCGACGCAATGAGCCAGTCGAAGTTCATCCCGAAAAAGCCGGTGAGCGCCGTGACAGGCAGGAAGATCAGGGACACGAGCGTCAGGCGATTGATCTGCTCGCCCTGTTTGCGGGCGATCTCGGCGGAGAAATCATGGATGATGTTCGACATCCACTGCCGGCGCTCGAAAAGCTGCTGCTCGACGTCTTCCACCTGGTCGGCGTAGTCGTTGAGCTCCGCGGCCCCACGGACTCCCGCGCCCCCCACCGACTCGATCCCGGTCGTCGCCGCGCGAACCGAACCGAGATAGCGATTGAAGCTCGCCGCTATAGACTGCAGCCCCTCTAGGCGTTGCGCCAACGCGGCAGAATCGGGCGCGCCGGTCGGCCTGCCCAGAGCGAGCCTGAGGCCGTCAAGCTTCATGTCGATGGCTTCGAAGGCGGAGCCCAGTGTTCCGAGCAGAAGTTGCAACAGAATGCCGGCCGCCTCGTAGAGATTGTTCTCGAAGCCCTCCAAGCGCTCCGCAAACTGCCAGCGGATATCGTCGAGGGCAGCAGGATCGCCGCTCCAAATTGTGGCAATGCATTTATTCCGGCCGATGAGATGGAGTTCGATGATGTTGCCAGCGCGGTCGGCGATCCAAGTCACCGTGCGCAGCCCTCCCCCGCCGATATGCATCCGGCCCGCTTGGCCGAATCTGAGCGCCCACTCCACGTCGGCAGCATTCAACCCGGCCCTGGTGAGAAAAGTGTGGCGCACGGACGGGTCTCCGCCGGAAATGTCGAGCCAAAAGAATCTGCCGGCGGTGACTTGCTTGTCGACTTCTAGCGCATCCGACGCGGGCCGGACCCCGGACGCGTCAACGATTACTGCCGTCATGGACCAGCCTCAAAATCGTAGCAGGTGGCGAATGGTAGTGCAGGGACACGTGCAGGACCAGCGCGGGCGCCGGCGCCGGCGAAACTGACCCCTGAAGCCCCATTCCGCTAGCCGCAAATCCCTGCTGTAATCCATTCGTGCACTGACGAAGTCGGAGCGCGCCTGTTTGATGCCGAGATGAGAAATTTTCGGCTGTCAAAGACGTAAGGATAGAGTGTTCTCACCTCGGCTGGAGCGGACGCGCCGAAACCTGCCATGCAGACAGAAGCCAAGCGCACACTGCCGCCGGAGGTATCAAAGAATAGAGCATCGCGGCCCAACCGTGTTCTATCCATCATCGTTGGTGTTGTGGCTGTCGCCATTTCCGCCCTGTCGATCTGGTATCTGATATGGCCAGCGCCGCTGTTGGTCCAGGGCGTGGTAGACGCGACACAGCTCGACATTGCGGCGCGGGTCGACGGCCGTGTCGCAGAGATTCCTGTGAACGAGGGCCAGGATGTCGCCGCTGGCGCGGTGCTGGTGCGCATCGACAACCCGGAGACGATCGCGAAAAACGAGCAGGGGCTGGCTGCCAAGATCGTTGCCGAGGCGCAGCTTGCAAACATCAACGCCGGCACGCGAGCGGAGGTGATTGCTGCCCGCAAGGCAGCGCTAGAGCGGGCGGTGGCAAGCGTGATCCTGACCCAAATGACCTATGACCGTAAGAGTCAATTGGTCCAGCGCGGCGATGCTCCGCAGGCGCAGCTCGACCAAGCGACCGACTCCCTGCACCAGGCCCAACGCGCCAGGGATCAGGCCCAATCGGCCTACGAGCAAGCGGTCAATGGTTACACGCGCGAGGAGCATGAGATCGCCGTGGCGAACGTTGGGAAAGCGATCGCCGACGTCAAGGCCGTGCAATCAATTATCGATCAGATGGTGATCTACGCGCCGGTGGCTTCCCAGGTCCACAAACGCAACGTAGAGCCGGGTGAATACGTTTCGCCTGGCGTGGCACTGGTGACATTGGTCGATCTGAACGACATGTGGATACACTTCGATCTGCGCGAAGATCTGGCCAGGACGCTCAAGGTCGGCGATCGCTTCAGCGTTCGCATTCCAGCGCTCAGCGATCGGCGCATCCTCGTAGAGATCAAGCAGATCGCGACGAAGGGCGAATATGCAAGCTGGCAGGCCATCCGCGCCACCGGAGACTTTGACCTGAGAACGTTCTCGATACGCGCCTACCCGGTCGACAAGATCCCGGAGTTGCGGCCCGGAATGAGCACCTATTTGGACTGGCGAGAGCGCGGATGAAGCCACCAGCCAGGCCCTGGGAATTTCACCCCCGAAAACATGGTGCTGCTGTCCTATCAAGCCAACTAGGATGATATGAATTGCTGTAGGCTCGCGGCGGTTGAGGGGATGCTCCAATGGGGCGATGGCAGGCGTTGATCGACGACGTAATTGCAGATTTGGAAGCAGAGACGCCGGGCGAAGGGCTTCGAACCAGCATAGACCACAAGATTTGGAAAGCTGAAACGAGAGCGTCGAAACTGGCAGCACCAGCCACACGTGCCGAAAAATCTACGCACCGTAAGCGAGAATTTCAGGCGGCGCTG
>DATFRB010000100.1:0-68383 GCA_035263625.1 Occallatibacter sp. | reverse complement strand
GCTTCAGCCCCCGAAGTTTCCATTGTCCCAGCCACGGTGCTTCCGGCTTTTTCCGCGGCCTTCTGTCGGCACATAACAACTCAGGCAGCACACAAAACAACACGCCGCAAACGCGAGCCTCGCGTCTGCCGCAAATTACATCAGGTTGTGCATGAGGTTGTTTGTGCCGGGTAGCTGATACAACGGCGCCAACGTTCGAACGCCCCGGTCATCGGTCGTGAAAGGTCAGCAGAAACAGGGGGAGCAGCGTGAGACCTGAAAGTACTTCAATGGTTGTCCGTGTAAAGGTGGGGCGAGCGGCATTGCAACAGACATCCAACTGCGCCAATCGCCCCCACAAAACAACGGGGAACATGGTTAACTCCTGGGCGCGAATAAAAAAGGAGAACCTAGATGTCCGCGTTGAGAGTCGTGCCGATGGTGGTGAACGCGCTGCTGATGTCACTGGCGAGCGTCTTCATTCCGGCGGTGGCTGCGAGGGCGATCAGAGCGACAACCAGCGCATACTCAACCAGGTCCTGGCCCTCTTCTTGCGTGAACCGATCCTTCAGGTTCTGCATCTTGATGTACAGCTTCAGCATGGTGTCCTTCATGTGTTTCCTTCTCCCCGTAAAGAATTTGTTTTTGAGTTGGCTCGGCGGTTACCGGGCGCTTTGAGAACTGCAATCCCCATGCCAATGTGCGGGCTGTATTGTTTCCAACAAGATAGAGATTTGGTAAATCAATTCACCGCCCCCAGGTGTGACCGCCTGTATACAGAGGAGATGCCTGCAGAGGACGAAACCGCGGCCTCGGGAGCTCCCATCGGCGCTGCGGATCCACACCCGCCTTCCCTGTGCTTCACCCCGCTCCGGTCCTCCGCCCCCGTCGATCAGAAAGGCCAGTTCCCTTCCCATCGATACCCACCGGGCGCCGAATCACCGGGCTGTGAGTAACGAGTGAGGTTCCAACCGCCTGTGAAATACTTGTTGCGGTTCGCTTTTTGTTCGCTATAATTCGCCCATGGCTGTCACTCGGCGACAAAAAGAAGTGATCGACTTCCTCGAGACGTTTGTCAACCGCAACGGCTACTCCCCTTCCTTCGAGGAGATCGCCCGCGGAATGGGCCTCAAGAGTCTCGCGACGGTGCACAAGCACATCAGCAACCTTGAGCAGAAGGGCGTGCTCGACCGCGTGCACAACCGCAGCCGCTCCATCGAGGTGCTGCCACCCGGAGCGCGCACCCGCGCCACGGACCGTCTTCCGCTCGCCGGGCGCATCGCCGCCGGCCTGCCCGTCGAGACCAGCGAAACGCCCGAGACCATCTCCCTGCACGACGTTGTCGGCAACCGCGATGTATTCGCTCTCGAAGTGCGCGGCGACTCCATGCGCGACGAGCACATCATCAGCGGCGACTACGTTCTCGTCGAGCGCACCCGCACCGCGCGCCAGGGTGAAATCGTCGTCGCCCTCGTCCACGGATCGGAGACCACGCTCAAGCGCTTCTACTCCGAAGGCAGCACCGTGCGCCTGCAGCCCTCCAATCTTGAAATGGAACCCATCCTGGTTCCCGCCGCGAATGTGGCCATCCAGGGGCGCGTGCTGGGCGTGCTGCGCAAATACCACTAAGCCGCCTTCGCTGTGCCTATCCCAAGGTCTTCGCTCCGCACTCCTGCGCCGCGCCGCGCAGTTTGTGAGCCGCATCCGCATCGGGTATGCTGAACTCTCCCTATGGCACATGGATTCGATGACTATCGCGTCTTTCTCTCTGCCCCCGGAGACCTCGATCCGGACCGCGCTGCTGTGCACGACATCCTCGCCCGCGTCAATGAAGCCGTGGCGATGCCTGCCAATATCCTGCTCGTCACCGTGGGGCTGCGCGAGAACGGCCAGATCGACGGCAACCGCGCAATCGTCTCGGACAACGTTCGCTGGAGCAGCTATTTCATCCAGCTCTTCCAGGATGACTGGGGACCGCGCGATCTCTTCCGCAAGCTCTTCCTCCTCGCCCTCGAATGTCGCGACAATCCCGAAATGCCGATGCGCGACGTCGTCGTCTGCGTAAAAAACGCTCCGCACGAATCGAATCCCGAAATCCTCGCCTTTCGCAAGGAGCTTCTGGAGATGCAGGGTGTGCGCGCCTTTGCCTACGACACCGTCGAAGAACTGCGCGCGCATCTCGAGCGCGTCTCCACCGAATGGGCGCAGTCATTGATCGCCGCAAGCGCCGGCGCAGGCGCCGCAAGCTGACGGCAGCAAGTCTTCTCGCACAGGCACAAAAAAAGCCCGGCAGCCAGGCCGGGCTTTTCTCATTTCGCTCGCTTCACGCGCTCGCACGATCCGCCGCTGAGCTGCCGATCAGCCGCTGCACCTTCTCTTCGATCACTTCCCGCGCAACGTAGCCCACAATCTGGTCGGCCACTTTGCCGTTCTTGAAGAACAGCAGCGCCGGAATGCCGCGTATGCCGTAGCGCGATGGGGTAGCGCCATTCTGGTCGACATTGACCTTCGTCACCTTGAGCCTGCCCGCGTACGCCTCGGCCACCGCATCCACCGCCGGGGCAATCAGCTTGCACGGGCCGCACCAGCCTGCCCAGAAATCCACCAGCACTACCTGCTCGCTCTTAAGAACTTCCTGATCGAAGTTCGCATCCGTTACTTCCAGAACACTCGCGACAGCCATGATCCTCCTTGAATCACTCCTCCACTTCAGTTTACCTGTGAGAGCACATTCATGAGATGCCGAAGGATGTGGGAAAGTCGCACCCGCCTCAGTACGGGAAAACGCCGCGATTTGCCGGCCGCGCTCTGTTCCGGAAATTAGAAAGCGCCCGGACTCCTAACGGAATCACGGGCGCTAGAGCAGCCCTCCCCCAGAACTGCCCACGCTGCGAATGTAGGGCTAATCGAATCTAAGATCAAGTAATCTTAGGTAACATCAAAAATGATCACTTTAGCGGCATATTTTTGCCAGAAAAAATCTGAATTTTGCCGACTTTCATGGTTACTACTGGTTACCATACCTGCCGGAAAATCGATTTTGAAGCCTCTTTAACAAATCATGCCCGTTAAAAGCCGCCCGACCCGGTACCCGAACCAGTGAAGGCTTGCGCGCCCTGCGCCGCAAACCGGCACACCACTATTTCCGGACTATGGATCCGGCCAACCGCGGCCTCGATCGCCTCCGACGCGGCTTGAACGGCCGCCTCTCCCTCCACGATCACCAGTACCCCGGGTCCCGCGCCGCTCAGCGCAACGCCGAGGATCCCGTGCTTCCCGGCGAGCGGCAGCACCAGCGGCAGCAGGGGGCAGATCGCCGACCGGTACGGCTGGTGAATGCAGTCCGCCATCGCCGTCCGGAGCAGCTCTCCCCTGCCCTGCGCGAATGCCAGCGTCAGCAGCGCAACGGCCTGCAGGTTCGCTACCACGTCTTCCCTGCTGTAACGCTCCGGCAGCACAGCGCGCGCCTTGCTGGTGGCCAGCGGCTCGGTGGGCAGCACGACCATAGCGCGCCACCCCGCCGGAGGCTCGACGCGCGCAACGCTCAGCGCATCACCCTCCCCCCCGGCCGCAACAAATCCTCCCAGCCAGCAGGCGGCAGCATTGTCCGGATGACCCTCGAGCGCCGAAGCCTCCGCAAGAATCCGCTCTCCCGTCCACCCCAGTCCGCCGAAGTGCACCGCAAGTGAGATAGCCGCAAGCCGCCCAGCCGCCGACGATCCGCAACCCATCCCCAGCGGAATCCGGTTGTCCATCAGGATCCGCAGCGGAACAACCTCCCGGCCGCTCTCGCGCAGCACCTTGCGATAAAGCTCCAGCACCAGGTTGCCGTCGGTCCGTCCGCATTGATCCGCATCCCGCCCCGTGGCCTCGATCGAGAACTCGTCGGCCGCCTCGGCCTCGATGTCGAGAAACAAATCAAGCGCCACCGCCGCCGTATCGAAGCCCGGCCCAAGATTCGCAGACGTAGCAGGAAGCCGCAGGCGGAGCCTTCCGCCCACCCCCGTCGAAGCCCCGCTCATTGCGCCGCTTCCTTCATCGCGGCCAGCACCGCCGCCGGCGTCGCGTCCACATTCCGCGCATCGCGCCGCAGGCTCTCCACCCGCGCCTCATTGCCGGCAGTCTCCTCGGCCCTCAGCAGCGTCCCACGGTGAAAATCGATCGTGTAATCGGCATCCTTCAGTGTGTGCCCCGTCAGCACCAGCACCACCGACTCTTCCGCCGCAATCTTTCCCTGCGCGCGCAGCTTCTTGAGCCCCGCCAGCGTCACTGCGGAAGCCGGCTCGCACCCCAATCCCTCCGCACCAAGCTCGGCCTTCGCAATCGCGATCTCGGCCTCCGTCACGTCCAGGCACCAGCCGCCGGTCTCCTGCACCACGCGCGCCGCCTTGCGCCACGACGCCGGATTCCCGATCCGTATCGCAGATGCGCGCGTGTGCGCCTCCACCGGCTCAAGCTTCGTTCCACCACTCGATTCAAAACTGCGCGCCAGCGGATTCGCGCCCGCCGCCTGGATCACCGAGATCCGCGGCAGCCGCGACACCAGTCCAAGTTCGCGCAGCTCGCGGAACCCCTTGCCCAGCGCCGAGCTGTTCGCCAGATTTCCTCCGGGCACGATCAGGTGATCCGGCACATTCCAGTCGAACGCTTCGGCAATCTCGAACGCCGGCGTCTTCTGCCCTTCCAGCCGGTAAGGATTCACCGAGTTCAGCAGATAAATCGGAGCCTCGCGCACCACCTGCATCAGCACCCGCGCGCAGCCGTCGAAATCGGCCTTCACCTGGCACGTCACCGCGCCGTAGTCCATCGCCTGCGACAGCTTGCCCCACGCGATCTTCCCTTCCGGAATCAGCACCAGGCTCCGCATCCCCGCCCGCGCCGCGTAAGCGGCCATCGCCGCCGAAGTGTTGCCCGTTGAAGCGCAAGCCACCCACTCGAATCCGCGCTCCGCAGCCACGCTCAGCGCTGCCGTCATCCCCGTGTCCTTGAACGAGCCGGTTGGATTCATCCCCTGGTGCTTCGCGTAGAGCTGATCCATGCCCAGCGCCTTCGCCGCGCGAGGCAGCGTGTAGAGCGCTGTGTTCCCCTCCCGCAGCGTCACCGCATTCCCAAAGTTGTCGAGGATCGGCAGCAGCTCGCGAAACCGCCACACGCCCGAGTAGTCCAGCGCCTCAGACGAGCACCGGCGCTCCCGCCACAGCCATTTCAGCGCCCCCGGGTTCGGCCGGTCATGACTCTGCCGCCGCTCCCAGCCCGGATACACCACTTCAAAAAGATCGCCGCATTCCACGCAGCGGAAATCCGGCTGGGCGTCCGCGCCGGTAATCCGCGCCCCGCAGCCGAAACAGCGCAATTCGTGCAGATTGTCTTTCATCTCTCTCCTGATAGCCTAGCAGCGTATGCGGCCATCTGCCGTAGCGGAGGCGAAGTTGAATCGCATCGCGTGCGCGTTTTGCCTTCTGGTCATTGCGTTCCCGGTTTTGCGTGCTCAGGGTCCCATCCGCATCGCCGCCGCGGCCGACCTCGCGCCCGTTCTTCCCCCAATCCTCGACGAGTTCAGGCACACAACCGGAATCGAAGCGCAGGCCACCTACCAGGCCTCCGCCACGCTCGCCACGCAGATCCAGAACGGCGCTCCATTCGACATATTCCTCTCCGCCGACCTCGGCTATCCCCAGCGCCTCATCGCCGCCGGCCTCGCCCAGGGCCTGGGAGAAGGCGCATCCGGAACGCCGATCACCTACGCCGAAGGCACGCTCGTCCTCTGGGAGCGGAACGACCCGCATCTCCCGCCGCCCTCGCTCGACCTCCTGCGCAATCCTCTGCTCGAGCGCCTCGCCATCGCCAACCCCGAGCGCGCCCCCTACGGCAAGGCTGCAATCGCCGCGCTCGAAAAGCTCGGCCTCTACGCCGCGCTCAAGCCGCGCATCGTCACCGCGGAAAACATCTCACAGGCCGCCGAGTTCGCCCAGTCAGGCAACGCCGATGCCGGCCTCATCTCGCTCACGTCGGCAATGACACCGCAGCTCTCTTCGTCGGGCCGGTACTTCGTCATCCCGCGCGACCTCTACCCGCCCATCGAACAGGGTGCCGTCCTCGTTGCGAAATCCTCGCAGCGCGTCGACGCCAAAAAATTCCTCGTCTTCCTCATGTCCGCCCCGGTCCAGCAGGAACTCCGCAAGTACGGCCTCACCCCCGGCCGCCCCGTCCCCTGATCTGCTGTGACCTGATTACATGTGAACTGACTGAATCAGACGTGATTCGAAATGATCTGATTCGAAATGATCGCCCTCCCGGCATTCGCCTCGCCGAATCTAGCCGGAGCGAACGGCTTCGCGCAGTATATTGTTGAAGAATCGTATGGATTGGCAGGCTCTTTTCCTCACGCTGCGTCTGGCTGGCCTTACCACCGCCATTCTGCTGGTCATCGCCATCCCGCTCTCGGCTCTAATCGTCCTCGGCCGCGGCCGCTGGCTCGCTGGCCTCGAAGCCCTCGCCGCTCTTCCGCTCGTTCTTCCTCCCACCGTTCTCGGATTCTTCCTTCTCGTCCTCCTCGGCCCCCGCACCGCATTCGGACGCGGCATCATCGCCCTCACCGGCCATCCGCTCGCGTTCTCTTTCTCCGGTCTCGTCGTCGGCTCCGTCATCTACAGCCTGCCCTTCGCCGTCCAGCCCATCGTCGCCGGGTTCGCCGCCGTCGACACGCGCCTCGTAGATGCCGCACGCCTTCTCGGCGCCAACTCGCCGCGCGTGGTGCTCACGCTCCTCGCCCCGCTCGCCCGCCGCTCCGTCGTCGCCGCCGCGGTTCTCACCTTCCTCCACACCGTCGGCGAGTTCGGCGTCGTCCTCATGCTCGGCGGAGACATCCCCGGCGCCACGCGCACCCTTTCCATCGTGCTCTATGACCAGGTCGAGAGCTTCGACTACGCCGCCGCCAATCGCACCGCCGCCCTGCTCCTTGGCCTCAGCCTCCTGGCCCTCGTCGTCTTCTACTCCACCACCAGTGCGCGGAGCGCCCGCCGTGCTTGAGTTCTCCCTCGATGCCCGCCGCGGCAGCTTTCACCTTCAGCTTGACTCCACCTTCGCCGCGCCGTGGACCGTGATCTTCGGCCACTCCGGCGCCGGCAAGAGCACATTCCTCCGACTGCTTGCCGGGCTCGACCGCCTCCACACCGGCTCGGCCCGCGTCGTTCATCAGGGTCGTGTCCTCACCGACACCGCCTCGAATCTCTGGCTGCCCCCCGGCCGGCGTCAAACGGCCCTTGTCGCACAGCAGCCCACGCTCTTCCCTCACCTCAGCGTGCATTCGAACGTCGCCTATGGCCTGGCACATCTCGACCGCGAAACCCGAAACCAACGCATGAACGAAATGCTGCAACTCGTGGGAGCAATGGATCTTATCAATCGTCCAACGTCGAGCCTTTCCGGAGGAGAATCTCAGCGCATCGCCCTCGCCCGGGCTCTCGCCCCAGGCCCTGAGCTTCTGCTGCTTGACGAGCCCTTCTCCGCCCTCGATGGCGCATCCGCCGACACCCTCCTCGCCCGCTTGCACGGCTGGGCCCGCGCGCGCGGCATTCAAACCATCCAGGCCACGCACGACGCCACCGACGCCTTCATCACGGACGCAGAGGTAATGCTGCTCCACGAAGGAAAGATCGCGGCCCAAGGATCAGCCGCCGACGTCCTCGTCGCCGAGCGTGCCAGGCTCCTCTCATGGCTCGAGCCCGATTCCCCCGCCCCGCGCCGCGACAATCTCTAGGTCTCTTGCAACTGGTAATGTTGCTAGTACGCATCTGGATGGGCAAGCCCGTATTAATCGATTTATCAGGCCCGCACGCTTGCCCTTCAATTTTCAGAAGAGGTGGGCGAATGGCCGCCGCAACCGTGATTCACTTCGGGGACGATGACTGCCACCGCGTCGAGGTGTTGCGCGGCGCGGGATATGAAGTCGATGAGTTCAATTCGCTCGATCGCCTCCGTCTGCACCTCGTATCCAGGAAACATGTAGACGCAGTGATTGTGTCGGAGGTGGAGCCGCGCTGCGCAGAGCAAGCGGCTGAGCTTGTGCGCGAGCACAGCGGAGCGGCCCTGATCCTGTTTCGCCGCCCGGACGTCACGCTCGATGACAGTGGATTTGACCGGGTCTTTCCCTCGGTCGCCCGGCCCCCGCACTGGCTCTTCGACACCGCTGTCGTGGTCATGCAGAGCAAGGAACTGCGGGCGCAGTCGGAGCGTCTGCGCGCGGAATCCGAAGCGGCTAGGGTGGGGACTGTTCGGCAACGTCACAGGACAGCGTCACTTATTCGTGAGCTTCCGTCCCCGTGGGCGGATCTCGACGACCCGGACAAGAAAGAGTGAGAGCGCCCGTCGCGGCGTAGCTCGTGGTTTATCAGCGCGGCAGTACGCTCCCCGCTGAGCGTGCTGCCGCGTTCATCACCACTTGCGCGATGTCCTAATCGCCGTCGTGATCGGCGTCGTGGAAGTCGAACAGATCGAACAGGTCACTCAAAGCTGGGCTGTTGGTGGGGGCGTACTTGCTCACCGACGGGTTGTAAGTCGGGTTGGGCAGGTTGTCCCGGCTCCGGCTCGAGATGGTGGGCAGGTTCCAGTTGTGCTCGATGAACTTCAGCACCGAGACGTGATCTGCGTAATCGTGCGAAATGTGTCCGGGCTTCGTCCACGGAGACACCACGATGAGGGGAATGCGCGTGCCGTCGCCGAAGAAATCGAGCGGCTGCACATATCCGGAGTCGTAGTAGCCTCCGCCTTCATCCACGGTCACGAAGATCGCGGTGCTCTCCCACAGTTCCCTGTTCTTTTGAACCTCGTCAACGATCTTCCTGACGAAGCCCTCGAACAGGTCCCACTTGGATGATGCCGGGTGGCCGTCGACCCATCCGCTGGGCTTGACGAACGACACAGCCGGCAGCTTGCCCGTGTGGATGTCTTCGTAGAGCTGTTTGGTGTCGAAGATGTGCGTCGTCCGTACGCCCGGATCGGCCATGATCTGCGTCTGGTACTGGAACCCATTGCAGATGTTGCAATACGAATCGCTCTGTGCGCCGATAGCGCCGAAGAGCTGCTGGTACTTGTCGGGAACGTAGTTGTCCCACTGGTCGTTGTAGCTCTTCCAGGAGACATTGTGCTCCAGCAGCACATCGGCGATGCTGCGCTGCGAGGTCGGCGGAATGGTGAACGGCGTGTTATTGGAATTTGTGTCCTCGTATGCGTTGGAGCCGTCGCCAAAGTAGCCGGGGTTGTAGTTGTTGAGCAGGTAGTAGTGGCCGGGGTCGCAGTTCGGATTTACCGGACGCTTCAGCGAGGCGAGATACGCGAGGATCGGGCCTACGCCGGGCTGCGATGCATCGGAGCAGTTGCTGTAGCTTCCGCCGCCATACACGCCGGTCGATGCGCCGTTGTTGCCGAAGCCGCCGTATCCATCCTGCGTCCACCAGTTATTGGATCCCGCAACCGGGTTCGGGTTCTCGACTTCATCCACCGGGCCTCCGGCCCACGTCGTCTGGTTGTGCGGCGGAGTCAGGTTGCCGTTCTGGTCTTTGAACCAGAGGGCATCGCCAAAGAACAGCATGATGCTGTCGAGGCCGGTGCCGCCCATGGCCGGCTGGTGGTAGTTGTCGCTCATTGCATAGTGATCGGCCAGGTGCTTGGTATACGGAGCATCGCCCTGCTGCATGTTGTAGAAGCCCATCGCGGTTGCGCCCTCACCCGTGGTGGCGCAGCCGGGCGCGTAGTCGGTGCAGAACGGCGTGGGCTGCGTCTTTCCATTCACGTTGGACCCAACGGTCACTTCGGTCCAGGTGAAGAAGTCAGCGAGGCAGCCGCTGGGGTTTGCTCCGGTTGCGTGCGCCGCACTGCAGTCTTCCTGCTGCCACATCTGGTAGAAGCGGTGCACGGGACTGTTTGCATAGGAGATGTAGGGAAACTCGCTCGAGTTCGTGAGTTGGAACGGACCAGCCGGGAGCGTGGAATAGGGCGCGGTGTTGCTCACGCCGGAAATTCGCGAATCGGGCACCTTTCCGGTGAGCCCGGTGCCGCCTTCGAGGAGCGAATCATAGTACTGCGACGGCGGTCCGGGCAGCCCGTCTTCGGTGGACTCGGCGTCGCTCGGTGTGCACATTCCATTATCCGCGCAGACGTTTGTGGGGCCGCCGTTCAGAGGCGCGGGCAGGGTTGCGTAGGGCGCCTTGGCGGTGCTTGGGCTCAGTTGATACGTCGCGCTGCCGGTCACGTCGGCGGAGTATTGCAGCGCTCGAGCGTAGTTCGGGCCGGGCGTGCCGTCGTTGTTCACAATTCCCTCTGAGAGCAGGTTGTTTACCTTCTCGCCATGCCGGGGAATGTAGGTGGCAAACAGGTGATCGAATGAGCGGTTCTCACCGACGATCACGATAACGTGCTTGATCGGACTTGCGGTCCTGGGTCCGTGATCGTGATGGTGATGCTCATCGGGGTTTTCTGCAATCGCTGGCGTAAGCACAGGGCCAACAGCGAGCGTCAGCATAAGCAGTGACGAAGTGATCTTCGTCACGGTGGAGAGGATTTGACTCGGCACGATTCACTCCTAAGGTTGGGGGATGGACGTTAGCGGGCTTCGTGCGAATGAGTTGTTGTTGCGGTCTCCGGAAGAACTCGACTTCCGCCAAGGCATCGTAAGGGAGCGAATGTAAATGCGAGGTGAACCAGGGATGAATTTGTAACCATCAGCCGGCCTGCGCAGCCTGATCGCATTGCGATGCGGCCTCCCGGGACGCCCGCTACGGGGACATCTCAAGCCGCCGATGACTTCCGCAAGAGCTGCAAGGAGGCGCTTGAGGGACCGCGGCCCTAGCGGACGATTGTAGGACTTTGTGCGGGAACAGGCAGAAGCGTAGTCTGGCTTTCGTGGGCGCATCCCTCCATGTTTCCAGCACAACTACGGCACGCGAAAGGGCTTCCGAATGTCAACGACACTAAGAGTTTTGGTTACGGGCGCGGCACGCGGCATTGGAACGGCAACGGCGCAGTTACTTGCCAGCCGGGGGCATTCTGTCGTCGCCACCGACGTATCCCCGTTGAGTGGATCGGAAGGCATCCAGGCGCATGTGCTCGATGTCACCAGCGACGAATCCGTGGCGCGGTGCCTTGAAGAGGTTGGTCCGCTCGATGCAATCGTCAACAACGCAGGTATAGGTGGCTGGGGGCCGGTCGAAGGCTATCCGCTTGATCGTATCCGGCACATCTTCGAGACAAACACGCTCGGCGCGTTGCGCATCATCCAGGCCGTCTTGCCCGCCTGGCGAGAGCGTGGTTCCGGCGTCATCGTGAATGTGTCGAGTGTGAGCGGCCGGGTCTCCACGCCGCTCGAAGCAGCGTACAGCGCCTCCAAGTTCGCGCTCGAAGCCTTCACGGAATCACTGCACATCGAAGTCCGACACTTTGGAATTCGCTGCGTGTTGATCGAGCCCGGAAAAATCGCTACCGGCAGCAAAGCGATCGAGCCTCACATGGGACCAGCCGACTACGCAGGACTCTGGGAGCAGTGGACCGGAGCCCATACCAAAATGACGGGCCCATCGGGTCCAATTGGACCCGAAGCTGTCGCACTGGCCATCGCCAGTGCAATCGAAGACCCCGCGACACCTTTCCGTGTACCGGTCGGCCAGGACGCCGAGATCATTTTGGGCTTGCGAAGAAGCCTCGACGATCAGGCATTCGAAGATGCCATGAGAAAGGCCATTGGGTTTACATGGTGATGAGATGCACGCATCACTGCCCTCTCCTCTGTGGGAGGGATTGGGGGGGATCTGCCGGACGGCCGGCTCACCCCGAGGCTCAACCGATACGTTGTCAATCCCGGCCTTTACGGCTGCTGCACGGATGTGATCCTCCAGCGCCGGCTTGGGCTGGTGGGAACTCTCACGTGGTCAATTGTGGAGCGAGAAAACCACGTTGATCGTTGTTTGGACTTCCGTTGGCTCGTTGTTGAGCTTGTAAGGCTTGTAGCGCCACGTCTGCACCGCGTCGACCGCCGCCTGCCGAAGCATAGGCGGTCCACTCACAACGCGTATGTCCTTGACACTTCCGGCCTTGGAAATCGTGGCCTCTATTTGTACAGTGCCGGATACATGGGCATCTCTCGCTATCGACGGATAGACGGGCGCCGTCTTCTGAATCAACAATCCAACCGCGACCCCCGCTGAAACAGTGGTGGCGGCAGCAGGTGCAATGCGAACAACGGGTCGTGACCCGGTGAATACGCTCCCAATCGTGTTGCCGCCACCGAGAGCTTCAGTCGTGCCAAGCCCTGCCGAAGGAGGAGGCTCATTTTCAACGCCTGGCTTATGAATGTCCCGCGAAATCCGTATGGGTGCAGCCAGCTGTTCGTCCATCATCTTCGATTGCACCCTCGTCGGCTGCACCGTCGGTGAGGTCTCCCCGTTCGCTGCCTCTGTCGACGGGCTGACCTGTGTCTGTCCCGTTTGGACTGGAGTCGTAGATACATTCGGGATAGATGAGGTGGAAGGCGAGGGCTTTTGCGTGTTGCTGTCCGCCCGCGTTCCCTGGGTCGCTGTAAGCCCTGGCTCAACTGATGCATTCATTTTCGATGGCGTTCCCGGCCTGAACAGCCATATCGCCAGGACCGACAGAATCAGAATTGGACCGGCGCCAATGGCCGTAACCTTCACCCACTTTCTTTTTGCTATCGGGTTGTCCGCGGCATTCTTGACGGCGGTCTGAGGCCGAAGCGACTTGCGAAGCTCTTCAATGCTGAATTCTCCCTGGGCCGGGGTCTTCGATCCATTGGTCAGGCCATCTGGCGCAGATACCTTCCGCGGCTGCGGCGAAAGCGACACCTCTTGAGGCACGTGGACAACTTCTTCTGCGCGCGAATTGGAAATGGGCGCCCCGGCCGCAAGACCGCTACTCGATCGTGATCGCCTGAGAAGGGCTGTGTCGTCCTGGCTGACCCTTGCAGGCGAGGGCCACGCCCCAGGACGCAACCCGTATGGCACCGGCGCCGGAGTAACTTCCGTTCGCGGTGTTGACGCAAGTGGTCTTGAAGAGTCTCCTAAAGCGCGGGGAGCCCCAGGGCCGCTGGACTTGTCGGGTCTGGTCACTGGCGCCGCAACCCTTTCCGGTCCCGGCGCTGAAGCAGCTGGTTTTGGAAAGCCTTCCAAACCGCGGGTAGCCTCGAAGTCGCCCGAATTAGCCGGTACAGTCGCGGAAGATGATTGGTTATCCCAATCGCTGAAGTCTTCAGGAAGCGTCTCGGGTAGTCCCTGACCTATTTCTGCTGGAGATGCCATTGGCCATCGTCTCCTTGAACGTAAACAGCGCCCTTGTACGTGCGCGTTTTGTAACGTTTCTCTTGGCTTGGGCTGGACCCCCCGGTCGCCTCGTCGGATTTCGCAGGGGCAGCGCGATTTGCGGTGACTTCGAACTCCACTGTGGCTTGTGCCGCGGTGCAGTTGGCAGGGTTCGATGGGACAAACGAAACCGAGAGGGTGTGCCTGCCCGGTGCGAGCACGACCCCTGCGGGAGGTGCGTATAGGAACGTGCCCTCATTCGAAGAAGTGGCATTCAACTGAGCAGCGTTCAGGGGGACTCCATAGGAAACGGGGGACGGCGTTTCCCAGGTGATCACGGCGGGCGGGATTTCGCTGACAAGAAGTTGCACGGCGACCTGCACCGTTGAGTGATTCAACCTGTCCGTCGGAGTGAAGGTTGCCGAGAGCCTGTGTTCTCCCGGTCCAGGAACTTCGCCGGCGGCAGGCGTGTACTCGAACAATCCAGGGACCGTGGCTGTGGCATTCAGTTGCGTCGAGCTCAGCGCGGTGCCACAGACCATCGGATTCGGCGTTGGCCACGTTACAACCGGCGTTGACTTGCGGACTACAAGGGATACCGCGGTCTTCGCACTCGCGTAGTTCGAATCATCTGTTGGATGAAAAATGACCGAGGGGGAATGTTCCCCTGCGGCAAGCACCGCTCCTGGTCCGGGAATGTATTCGAACGCTCCCGGTACCGATGCTTTAGCGTTGAGATGCTCGGCGCCGAGCGCAGTGCCGTAGGTAATCGGATCGGGCGTCGGCCACGCGACGACCGGTTTCGCCTTGATCACAATCACTGGTACGGTGGCTCGCGCTGGCGCATAGTTCGTGCTGTCGGCTGGGTTGAAGATGACTGTTGCCGTGTGCGTGCCCGCGGAGAGCACTTCGCCCGCGCCAGGAGAGTAGTTGAATGTCCCCGGGATCGACGCCGTGGCATTCAGGTGAGCGGCGCTTAACGCCGTGCCGTAGGGAATCGGATCGGGCACTGCCCATTCGATTGCTGGAATCGCCTTGCCGACCGTCGCCTCAACAGATGCATGAGCTGTTGTGTAGTCTGCGGTGTTCGCCGGGGTAAAGGTGACGGAGAGCGTATGCGTTCCCGGCGCAAGTACTTCGCCGGCCGCAGGCGTGTACTCGAATGTTCCGGGCACGATGGCTATGGCATTCAGCTCAGTAGCGCCGATGGCCGTTCCGAATGCAATGACGGGGGGTGCCGGCCAGGAGATCGCTGGCGTTGCCCTTAAAACTTGGATAATAACTGCGCCCTGCACCGGCAAGTCCTGAGAGTCTGCCGAATTGAATGTGACCCAAAGGGAGTGACTTCCAACCGGCAACACGTAGCCTGCCCCGGGAGTGTAGACAAAGGTCCCAGGGACGGACGTCGTAGCATTCAGCTGGACAGCGCTGAGAGGTTGGCCATAGGTAATTGGATCGGGCGTTGACCAGGCGATAGTCGGAGTCGGCCGCTGGAAGATCGGAGCCGCAGTCGCAATATTCGGCGACTCATTCGTGTTTGAACCGCTCTCAATATGACTCTTTCCGTAACCCCGCGAGACGGGACCATTCTGCGCTTCTCCGGGTGCGGGGGTGCCTGTAATCGACCCCGCCATCTCCAGGCTGATCCGCGAAATGGAGGATTCTACAAGGGACTGGCCGGCATCGGCGTTCTGCAACATGCGCGTGGCGCCCTGATCGTCCGGAATCTTCCACCGGAAGGGCTTCCCGAGGGCTTTGGTGATTACTTCGTCATTCACTGCTCCCAGGGGGTGAGACTCATACCGGTTAAGGACAATCTCGAGTTTTGGACCACCTTCCTTGAAGAACTGTGAAATGAGGCGATTTGAATTGCGCAGCTCGGAGATCCCCGCCTGGGTCACCAAGTAAATACAGGAGGCCTCGCTGAAGAGAGCCGTCCCCATCAAATCGGTCCTCGATCCCACATCGACAATTACGTTGTCGAATACCTGGCGCGCGAGGACCAGCAACTTGTCGATGGCCGTTTTGGGGGCCTCCACCTCGGGAACGTTGCTCGGAGCCGCGAGCACGGATATTCCTGACCGATGCTTCGCTACGAGAGATTGAAGAGAATTCGCATCCAGTTGGTCGATATTTCGCAGGGCATCTTCCGTCGAGTGATTCGCGGCGATTCCCAGGTTGAGTGCGGCATCTCCCATCGGGCGGGCAAAATCGATGATCAGCGTGCGTTGATCCGCATCCTGGGCCAGGGCGATCGCAAGATTGCAGACCAGCGTCGTGACGCCGGAGCCACCCTTGGCGCCCAGAAATACGAGCAGCCTTCCTGTCATGGGGGGGCGGCTTGCCGAACTGCGTAGGGCGATAGCCCGGTCGAGAGCTTCGACGACAGCCCCGGCCTTGAGGGGCACAGAGAGATATTCGCGGGCGCCTGCCGTCATGCAGCGAAGCACATTGTATTGATCGGTCATCCGTGAATAGGCCATGACCGCCGTTGCGCTGTAGCTGCTGATGAACCTCACCAGTTCCAATGAGAAGTCCGGCTTATCGTCTACGTCGATGAAGACGACGTCGAAATCCCGCCGCAGCAGATTCTCAAGGTTGCGTGGATCGGGCGGGTAGCAATCATACTCGACAACTCTGGCCCGGCGGCTCTCCGCAAGAGCTTTGGCCATGGCTTGGCGAAGTTCCTCTCCCGGGCCGATTAACGCAACCGACAGGACTTTGGGAACAGTGAATTCTGGATCCATTGCTCGGGGATGTGTTAATGTACCTTCCTTCATCGCGTTACGTCCTCCTTCCCGACAGCGCTCGGGCCGTTCGATGTCCCGTCAATAAGTCTGTCCGGGGAGGAACTCGGTAGGGGATCTTTCCAAGGCCCTAGCAAAGACGCAGTCCCGGCATGTTCTGGCAAGGCGCGAACCCAGTAGCGCCCACCGACAGCTCTCTATTGAGGGTGATCGATCGTAACATTCGGAGAGGATTAATAGAACTTTAGTGATGACTATTTTATGTTACTAAAGTCTTATTTGGGTGGAGGTTCGGCCGACACGGAGCCCGCGCGCTTCCGGGTATAGGTCTTGGTTTATCTATGGTCTTTTATAGCTGCGAAATCTCCGACCAGGTCGAGAGCATGATCGACGATCCAAAGCCTGTCGTCGTCGTCGAGCTCCGGCGAAGCCGATGCGCTCAGAATGGCTCGATACAGTACCCTTCGGACGCGCTCGGAGGGTTGAGCTTCAAGATGGTGGTTCTCCAAGGTGTCGGGCGTGGGCAGCATGGACACGTGGATGCGCGACGAGGGCATTGTGTTGGCTTGGTGCGGCTTGCGATCTCGAACCGTGACGTGTCCACGGCTTGCTGTCGTGGTGGAGTTCATGATCGCTGCACGGCGAATTTCCAGGTTGGCCCGACCGTGTTGATGCGCAGGCGGCTGTCCTGAGGCGGTCGGCGGAGTCTCAGTCCGGCACTCTTGGCCCTATCTGCGCGTAGTGGTCGCGCGTCGATGGTTCGCAGGCGTGGCTCTGTTCCGGCTTCTCCAGGTCCCCTTCGCAATTTGCGGTGGCGATGGTGGTGAAGCACTCCCAGCAGATTGAATCGAACGTTCCGTCACCGTTGTCGCGGTGGGTGAATTTGACGGGCGTGCGATCCATGGCCAGTCTCCGGAAAGGGCTGAATTGGACCTGGGCGACTGCAGTGCGCGAGGTGGGGAATGTCTGAGTTTGGACACCGCAGAGGTTCAAGCGTAGCAGGGGCGAGTTTCCGATTGCAACAAGGGAGTTCCCTAGGCTCGCCATCATGTGCGCGTTGATGCGTCGCTCAGGCAGGGAGTCGGCTGATTCCGCGGCGTGGCTGTTCTATTGGTCACTGTGATTGAGCTTCGACTCGCGAGCAAGGATTTCAGCAGTCGCTTCTTTTCTTAGCGACTGCAAACAGTCGAGCAGTTCCTTGGGATTGAAGCTGTCTACAGTGTGCTCGCGGTCATGCCGTACGTGCCCACCTGCGGAAACGACGATGGCATCGAGTCTCGGCACGATCGCTCGTAAATCTGAGATTAGCTTCTCAGTCTGCCCGTCGCCTTCCAGGTCCGCGTTGACGACCACTCCGTCCACATTGGGGAAACGCTTCAGGCAGGCAATGGCTTCGGCTCCATCGTAGGCGGTAATCACGTTGAACTTAGCGGTTTCAATCACCAGCTTTCGCGACGAAATACTACCCGGAAAATCCCGGTCCACAACGATGTAGCACGGCCTTTCCATTCGGACGTTGGATGCATGAGTTGAATGTATGGATGCTCGTTCCGGGCGAGTGTGCCATGGGCGGCGCAGGTGCAGGAGCTTGTCACATGGAGCATTCACGTGCGCGTGCTAGGCTTGTCTCTCGATAGGCCAATGCTTGCACTCTTCCCCCGAGGTGCGGCGCATGAATTGTCAAGGTTGTGGCAGCGAGAACGTTCGTGTTTCCCGATTTCGCATTTCGGACCTGTGGACCCTGATCGCGCTGCACTACCCCGTCCGCTGTCTTGCGTGCCTCGAGCGGTGGAGTGTGCCCGTTTGGGCGGCATGGAAGATGCGCGGGCACACGCGCGGACACTGAGCAGACTCGCGCCGGGCCGGGTGAGTGTCTAGCTTTCTTTACCGTGTTGGAGGGTCGTGAAGCGCAGACGCGACCACGGTTTGCAAACGTGCCTTTGTTCAGGCTTCTCTAGCTCTGCCTCGCGGTTCACGGTGGCCACGGTGTCGAAGCATTTCATGCAGATGGAATCGAACGTTCCGTTCCGGTTGCAGCGGTGCGCAAATGGGTGGGTCGATGAGGACTCCAAGGCAAGACTCCAATGTATGTCAGGCTATGGAGGGAATTGTATTCCAAAACCGGCGAAGGTTTCATGGAAATCTGTAGTGTGCTGTGGCGCCTTTGTTGGTTTGCCGCGCGGCGGTCGCGCTCAGCCTACTTTTCGCGCCACAATGACTTCGTAGTAACTGCGCAGCCAGGGGTCGCAGACATGGCCTTGCTCGGACTCCTTTAGTTCTTCCTCGCGGTTCGCGGTTTCTACAGTGGCGAAGCAGTCACAGCAGATGGAATCGACGGTTCCATCCGGGTTGAAACGGTGCGTGAAATGGGTTGTGGGTGCAGGTGCCAAGGCTAAACCTCCGGAGAGGAAAGGGCCCAGCGGGTGTGTCTGTTCGGTAGTGGTGCGAAGTATGAGTCCTTACGCGGTGTTTTGTTTGATGCGCGACATAAGGCAAAAAGTGGCCTGGGTACGACGTCTTGCCGCGCGGTGAAATTTAGGCCGCGGCCACTTCTGCGACAGTGGCTTCCTCAGGCTGAGGCGCGGCGTTCGCATCTGACCGAAGCACGGCGAGTTCTGCGATGAGGCGAAGGGCGAATCCGCGGATCCACAGTCTTTCGGCCTCGTCGACGTCAGGGCACGCGTCGAGGGAGAGAAAGGCTGCGTACAGGGCCTGTTGGATGGGGGAGGTCATCACACGCCTGTCGGGCCCTTTTGGAATTCTTATGTACGATGCACGACATAGTCCGGAAAGTTGCATCCCCGTTGAGAGGGCGGCGCAGCGCGGCTCAGCCCGAAATTTTTCTGCCCTGGCAGTGGTGTTCCTTCAGGTGCTTGCGGAGGGCTCCGAGCGAGCGTTCTTGCTCGCTCATGACGCGTTCTAGTTGCTTGTCGAGCCTCCTGCATGCCCCGTAGTCGCCGGATTGGAACACTTCGAGGTGGCGGGTGGTCAGGTGCACAAGGTGGCCCAGGATGACTTGTACGCAGGCGGTGAGTCGGTCGTACTCCGGGCACTTCGGTATCGCTCGTTCCGATGAAGGAAGCGGTGAGACGGTGCGCAGGCCGGCACTGAACATCAGGCGGCGCGCCTTTCCGGGATGAGACTATTCCCCTCCTCTTTGATCACTTCCAATTCGACGAGGATGCGGACGGCGACTTCCTTGGCCCGCAGACGCCCGGCCTCGTCGAGGTCCGCTGACGTCGAGAGGGTGTCCATTGCTTCGTGCAGGGCGCGTTGTGTTGTCGGTGATAACTGCATGGCTGCACCTGCGCTTGCCGCGGCTCCGGATTCTTTCCTCCGACGATTGCGATGCGCGCCAAAACTGGGCGGGTTGCAGGCCGGAATTTTCGGGTGGGTGGGCTGTGTTTTGCGGCGTCTCCTGCAGCGCTTCGGGCGTATACTCGCGGTGACGTGAGAGGTTTGCGCTGGCTTTAAACTCTCGTCGTCCGTTGTGCGGCTGGCCGCAAGCGCCTGAAACGTCGAGCATCGCGCATATGATCCGCTGCAATGAGCGAGACCGGTTGGAACGTGAGTTACAGGCCGTCGTGGTCGAGCTCTCACACGTCGCGAGAGATGCGTCGGTTTTGGCGGGGGGGGGGGGCGCCAAAGCGCTTCGCGGGTCTTCAGGAGAGTCACGTCACTCTCAGCGAAAGATTCCGGGTGCTGAAGCAATGTCTCGACCTTCACAAGGACTGTCATGGCTGCTGAACCCGATTCACCTGCCGGTGTTGAGGTGGGTGCGATGAATAGGTTCATCCACGAAGAGGTCCTTGAGCAGAGCCGCACCATTCTCAGGCGTTCGGCTGAATGCGTAGCCATCACCCGCTCCGAAGTGATCGACGGCCGTGGGGTTTTGGCAAGCACCATGGAGCGCATCATCCGGACTCAAGAGTGCATTTCTCGCACAGACGAAATCCTGCGCAGTATTCGGCATAGAGTAGGTGTCGGAGGTCCAGCAGATCGGCGAGCTTGAGGCGCGCGAGCCTGAGCCTGCGCCGTGTGGTCGGCTCGGGGAGCGCCGTGCCGGCAGCAATTTGCGAGGTGTTCAACCCGTCGCGGGTGCGGACAGGATGAAGGCCTGATCCTCCGCACGGAACCCTCGATCCTTGTATCAGGCCGCCTCTTGTGGAGCTGCGTCCGGCACAGAAGCCTTCAAACGAGGCCCCGCGCAATCCCTGTGGAAATCTGTGTGAAAAATTACCTGTCAAGTAGGGAAGGAAAAGCGAAATGGAAACAACTCGCTTAATATCACGAGGTTATCCCATGACAAATTATCCTGGAAAGTGGCCGATCCACTTTTCGACCCTGATAAACTTAATAAATAGGGTAGAAACTCTCACCCAAATGCCCGCGCATGCGCGGGCATTTCGCTTTTCAGGGCCGAGGCACACCGCCTGATCTTTCGCACGGTAACTCTGGACCCAAGCCCCAGTCTCCGCCGCCGCATCGGCCGGAAGAGGGGATATCTTTACTACATATGTGTAGGAAACTTACTACAAATGTGTACGACATTTACTGCACATGTGTACGAAACTTACTACAAAGGCTGGTCGGCGACAGCTCCGGCCTCCGCACGATCAAGCCGAAAACTCGAAATTTTCGACCGGGAAAAGTGCTGCTCCCCCTCCCCTGCGGACGATGCCAGACGATCACCGCGCTCCGGGCATGTTAACCAGAAAATAAATACCCCCTACCCCCCCCTCCTGCAACCCCTTCGGAATGTGAGGGGCAAAAAGGATGTAAAACGGTTAATCAATTGATAATAAATAACTTGACTGAGTTTTCAAATGTGCCCTAAAACACCACTTTTTTGCCCCAAATCGCCACTTTTTTCACCCATTTTGCAGGTCTTTCTGCCGGGCTGGATTTGAAGCACATCGCCGGACGCGCGAACCAGGAAGCCGCTTTAGAACCCGATCAGTTCCGGCTCTGGCTGCAGCGCAATCCCGAACCGCTTTTCGACTCTCTCGCGGATCTGCGCCGCCAGCGCAAGGACCTCGCTCGCCGTCGCGCCTCCGCGGTTCACCAATGCCAGCGTGTGCCGCGACGAGATCCCCGCCGCGCCCATCGCATGTCCCTTCGCAAATCCTGCCTGCTCAATCAGCCACGCCGCGGGAATCTTCACGCGACCGTCAACGCCGGCCGGGAACTGCGGCGGCTTTCTTCCCGCGGCAAACCCGATCCGGTCCACCTGGTCCTCAGTAACGATCGGGTTCCTGAAGAAGCTCCCTGCGCTGCGGCAATCAGGCTCGCCCGCAACAAGCAGCATTCCCTTTCCGTGCCGCACCTCGCGCACCGCCGCGGCCACCTCCGCAAGCGCCGGCCGCCCGCCATCCGGAAACATGCGTTGCAAATCCGGGTACTGAATCAGCGGTTCGCCCGCGCGCGCAAGCTGGTAGCAAACGCGCGTAACGATGAACCGCCCTTTGTCCTCGCGGTTGAAGCGGCTCCTGCGATAACCAAATCCGCACTCGCCCGCCCCGAACTCCACCATCCGGTGCTCGCGCGTATCGAATGCCCGCACGCACCCGATCACCGCCGCAACCTCCTGCCCATACGCGCCGACATTCTGCACCGGCGTCCCGCCAACCGTGCCCGGAATTCCCGCAAGACACTCGATCCCGGCGCAGTTCTCCTTCACCGCCCGCTCGACGAAGGCATCCCAATTCTCTCCGGCCTCCACCCGAAATACCACCATGTGGTCGCCGGAGTCCGACTCCTCGATACCCCGCAGCGCAACGTGCAGCACAAGCCCGTCGAAGCCCGAATCCGCAATCAGCACATTGCTGCCGCCACCCAGCACGAACAGCGGCACGCCCCGGTTCTGCGCCCACTCCGCCGCCTCCACGACGTCGGCCTCGGTCTGCGCCTCCACAAACCACCGCGCCCGCCCGCCAATGCCAAACGTGGTCAGCGGCGCCAGCGGCTTATTCTCTTCCATGAGCATCCCCTAAAGGCTACATCACCAGATTTCCCGGTAAAATGGGAACAGGCAATCCTGCCGGAGGACCGTTTCATGTACCCAGAACTGATGGTGATCCCCATGCGCGAAGAGCTCGTGCGCGCCGGGATCAAGGAGACCCGCACCGCCGAAGAGGTGGATGCGGTGGTATCGCAACCCGGAACCACGCTCGTTGTGGTCAATTCCATCTGCGGCTGCGCCGCGGGCAAGATGCGCCCCGGCGTCCGCCTGGCGCTCGCCAACGCCGCCACCCACCCCGACTACAAGATCACCGTGTTCGCCGGCCAGGACCGCGAAGCCACGGAGCGCGTCCGGAGCTACTTCGAGGACAACCCACCCTCCTCACCCGCCATTGCCATTCTGCGCGACGGAAAGCTCGCATACCTGATGCAGCGGTACGTCATCGAACAGGCCACCGCCCAGCAGATCGCCGGCGAGCTCATCCGCGCCTTCGACGAGTTCTGCGCAAAGACCACCGCGTAACACGGCGTCCGATCACACGCAGCAACGGCCTCCCGAGGGAGGCCGTTTGCATTGCGCCCGTGCGCCTTGTTTCAATCCGCCGCCGCAACCTTCTCCGCCAGCGCCTTCTGCACGTGGCTGTGCTTCCGGCTGTACAGGAAATAAATGAACAGGCCGAAGATGAGCCACGATCCGAACCCGATCCACGCCTGCCGGTCCAGCGATACCATGAGCGCAACCGAGACGATCATCCCGCAGACCGGGACCACCGGAACCCACGGCGTGCGGAACGGCCGCGGCATCTCGGGATGCCGCACCCGCATCACCCACACACCCAGGCTGACGATCGTGAACGCCAGCAGGGTCCCCAGGCTCACCAACTCGCCGAGCAGGGTGATTGGAAAGAATGCCGCGAGCGTTGCGGCAAAGATGCCCACCACGATCGAAGTCTTGTAAGGCGTGCAGAAACGTGGATGCAGCTGGCCTACCCATTTCCACAGCAGCCCGTCATGCGACATCGTGTAGAGCACCCGCGACTGGCCCAGCATCATCACGAGCATCACGGAGGCGAGCCCCGCGATGGCGCCGAGATCGATCAGCACCACGGCCCAGCCCACGCCAATCGCATTGGCCGCGTCGGCCACCGGCGCCGCCACATTGAGCTTTGAAAAGTTGACTACGCCCGTCAGCAGCCCCGCCACCAGGATGTACAACCCGGTGCAGATCACCAGCGACCCGAGAATGCCGAACGGCATGTCCTTCTGCGGATTTCGCGCCTCCTGCGCCGCCGTCGACACGGCGTCGAAGCCGATATACGCGAAGAACACCACGCCCGCGCCGCGCATAATCCCAGACCAGCCGAACTGCCCGAAGCGCCCGGCATTCTGTGGAATGAACGGGTGCCAGTTCGCCTGCATATGCGGCCAGTGGCCGAACGCGAATATGGCCGCAAGGCCGATGAAGATGAGCACCACCGAGACCTTGATCATCACGGCCGCACTGTTGAAGTTTGCCGATTCCTTCACTCCGACGACAAGAATGACCGTGAGAACCACGAGGGCCGAGAGCGCAAACACATCCACCTGAGCCGAAAACGGGTGCCCGAACAGAGACAGGCTGAGCTTCGGCGTTGCGTCGAATGGCAGCGCAACGCCGAAGAAGTTCAGAAGGTTGCTGACGAATCCGCTCCACCCCACCGCAACAGTGGCCGCGCCGAATGCGTACTCGAGCACCAGCGCCCAGCCGATGATCCACGCCACAAGCTCGCCCATCGTGGCGTAGCCATACGTGTAGGCAGAGCCTGCAATCGGCAGCATCGAGGCAAACTCGGCGTAGCATAGTCCGGCAAACACGCACCCGATGCCGGCAATGATGTAGGAGATGACGATCGCCGGCCCCGCGAACTGTGCGGCCGCGGTCCCAGTGAGCACAAAGATTCCTGCTCCGATGATCGCGCCGATCCCGAGTGTGACCAGGTTGATCGGGCCCAGAGCGCGCTTGAGCGAATGTTCCCCGCCGCCCTCGGCTTCGGCCATGATCGTTTTAATCGACTTAGTGGCGAACAGCCCCTTAGGCATGCATATCCTCCGCCTTGTAATCGAGACGCTCACCTAACAGTAGGGCCGGAACGCTCTCTTGGCAACACAGTTCAAACATTGACGATGGATCCCTTCAGGAAAGTCTAACCTCTGCGCTCAGGTGCTCGCCGTTTCTGCCTTTCGCCACGACCACAGGAAATATACAGGAATTCCCAGAATGACGAGCGCCAGGCCAGGCCACGTGTACTGCGGCTTGTAGCGAAACAGAACGTAGCAAATCCATCCCGCCATCACGATATAGAGCGCCGGCAGCACAGGGTAACCCACCGCGCGGTATGGCCGTGGCGCCGCCGGCCACTTGTAGCGCAGAACGAACAAGCCGAGGATCGTCAGGATGTAAAACACCAGCTCCGCAAAAATGATGTATTCGAGCAACTGGCTGTAGGAGCCCGAAACACACAGCACCGCCGTCCAAAGGGCCTGCAGAATAAGCCCCGCCACGGGCGTATTGTATTTCGGGTGCAGCTTCCCCACAGTCTTGAAAAAGAGGTTATCGCGGCTCATGGCGTAGTAAACGCGCGGCCCCGCCAGCGTCAGCCCATTCGCGCATCCGAACGTCGATATCAGAATCGCCGCCGCCATCAGCTCCGCGCCTCTCGAGTGGAAGATCTGGCCCAGAGTCGCCGTGGCCACGCGATCCTCCGTCGCATACTGCACGCCTCGCGCCATCACCGTCGCGCCATGCGGGTCGCCGTGCATCGGCAGCACAAGGATGTACACCAGCGACGCAAGGAAGTACACCGTCAGCACAAATCCAGTACCCAGCACCAGCGACAGCGGAATGTTCCTCTTCGGATTCTTCACCTCGCCCGCCGTAAACGTAATGTTGTTCCACGCGTCGGACGAGAAAAGCGACCCCACCTGCACCGCGGCGAGAATCACCAGCACATTCACCATCACGATCGGCCCGCCGACGCCCACCTCCACCGGGTGCAGCGAGTGCCATCCTGCGTTCTGCCAAAAGTTCGTCCAACCCGGTCCGAAGTTCGCCGCCCACGCCGTCGCATTGCTGCCGATCACAAGCCCGATCACAACCAGCCCCGCAAGCGACAGCGCCTTCGCCGAGGTAAAGATGTTCTGGATGATCGCCCCGAGCTTCAACCCGAAAATGTTCACGAAGGCCAGCAGAAACACGATCCCAATCGCCACCAGGTTGGCCGTGTTCACGCCGATCTCCATGTTCCCCAGGACCATCGCGCCAATGCGGATCGGCGGCACATGCGCAATATGCCACAGCCAGTGCGTCGTCGAAATCGTCGGAAAGAAAACCCCGAGGAATTTCCCGAATGCCACGCACACAGCCGCGATCGTCCCCGTCTGGATCACCAGGAAAAGCGTCCATCCATACAGGAATCCCCACACCGGCCCCAGCGATTCGCGCAGGTAGACGTACTGGCCGCCGGCCTTCGGCATAATCGCCGCCAGTTCGCCGTAGCTGAGCGCGCCAATCAGTGTCAGCACCGCCGTCACCACCCAGGCGCCCAGGTAAAGCGCCGGCGAGTTCGTGTCCCGTGCAATCTCCGAGTCCACAATGAAGATGCCCGAGCCGATCATCGATCCGATCACAAGCGCGGTCGAAGAGAACAGGCCGAGACTCTGCACCATCTTGGGTGCGGAGTTTTTATTGGAGGCGGCATCGGAGCGTGGGATTGTATGAGGGGTCGTCACTGCGTTTGAAATTACTCGCTTCCAGTGTGTTTTGTCTCTAGTTTTTCACGGCGGCAAGTTTCGCAGCCCATCGGACGTACTCCCCCGCCGGATCGGCCGTTTGAAACAACGCCGCAGCCACCGCAACCGTCGTCGCGCCAGCCTCAATCACCAGCGGCGCCGTCTCGAGCGTAATGCCCGCAGCCGCAGTCAAAACCACATCCGGGCCGGCCTCGGCGCGCAGACGCCGCACGCCCTCCACCCCGATAGGACGCTTTTCCGTGTGCTTCGTTGTGGTCGCGAACACCGGCCCGACGGCAAAATAATCCGCCGGTTCCTTCAGAATTCCCGGCAACAGCGCATCGCACCCGCCAAATGTCCCTACAATCTGGTCCGGCCCCACCAGCTTCCGCGCCTCTGCAGGCGAAACGTCGCCCGAGTCCACGTGCACGCCATCAAACCCCAACTCCACGACAAGTTCCGCGCGATCATCCAGAATGAGCCGCACCAGCCCCGCAGGCATCGCATCGCGCAGCGCTGCAGAATCGGCGCGGATCTCGGCATCGCTCCCGGCCTTGTTCCGGTATTCGAGCAACGTCACGCCCGCATCAGCCAGTTCCCTACCCAGCCGTCTCAGAAACCCGTCGCGCCCCGCCGCCGGAAGAAAGGAAGAATCAAGTATGGGATAAATCTTCGGGAACGGCATCATGTGTTCAAGCGTAAAAGACGGGCCGCATACTCCGCCAGGAGTGTGCGGCCGCCTTCTGGTCCCTGATGCCTGGTCCCTGTTCCCTGCCCTGTCACATCTCGTCCGCAGACGGCCCATAACTCCCCGGGATCTTCGCCCCCAGCAGCCGCAAAAACACCCCGAGTTGCGCACGGTGGTGCACCATGTGGTTGATCACCCAAGTGCGCCACACGTTGTACTTCGAGTCGTCGATCCACGTCTGGTCTCCGGCGACAAACTTCCAGTTGGAGTCCCACTGCTCCGGCGTCATGGCCGTCAACGCCGGAATCACGTCTGCCACACGCTGTTCAAATTTGTCGAGGATTTCCGCTTTGCTCCCTGGCGGAGGAGGATTCATCTCCGGCGCCCAGTCCAGCCGGTGAGTTGTCAGGGTGTGCAGCGCCCAGTCGCCGCCCGTATCGGCCAAGTGCCCCGCCAGTTTCCCCAGCGCCATCGACTTCTCGTGAGGCTTCCAGCCAAAATCCGCGCCTTCGGGGAGGGCCTTCAGCATCTTCCGCGTGTTTTCTATCTCGCGGTCATATTCAGAAACGAGTTCTTTTTGGATGTCCATTCGTGCAACCTCCGTGTTGCCGACTCAGCATAAACGATTTCCCTGTTAAGAGGCGAAGAAAAAGCGATAATCCTTGGTTTTGTTGCCAACAGGCCGCTGCCTAAGTTCACACGGCCCAAACTCCTCGTCGCAACCGCCGCAAGTGCCTGATTTCGCATCGAACTCCGATGATGAGATATATAGGGACCTTTAGAAACTTAGTATTGGCCAGCTTCGCAATCGGATTTGTTTATCAGGCAACCGCGCAGCCAAGCGATCCCAGCCTCCCCGACAATCCCGACCCAGCGTCGTCCGTATCCGTCCGCTCAGACAGGCCAACCGATACGCGCGATGCAACCTGGCGGAGTTTTGTGCCCGACTTTTTCCACGACCAGAAGGGCATTTGGATCGCCTATCCGGGTCATCTCGCCCGAGGCCATTACTGGATACCCACCCTCGCCGTTGCGGGAGTCACCGCCGGCCTCATCGTGGCCGACCCGCACATCATGCCCTACTTCCGCTCCCATCAGGGCAACCTCGACGACACCAATGATGTCTTCGACCCCAACATTTCGACCGCCATGATCATCGCCGTGCCTGCGTCGATCATGGCCAGCGGCTACATCCGCCACGATGAGTACGCCGTCAGTACAGCTCTTCTCTCCGGCGAAGCCTACGCCGACAGCATCATCCCCAACCTCGCCATTAAGGCCATCACGCGCCGCGAGCGCCCAGCCGATATCCCATACCCCCAGCCCTTTACCAACACGTTCTTCAATCCCAACAAGTCCGCGCTCAAGGGCAGCAGTTTTCCCTCCGGCCACGCAACCGGAGCCTTCTCCGTCGCCGCCGTTGTTGCTACGCGCTACCGGAACCACAAGTGGGTCCCGTGGGCAGTCTACGGGCTTGCCACCGCTGTCAGTGTCTCGCGCGTCACCACTCTGGCGCACTTCCCCTCCGATGTCTTCCTCGGCGGCGCCACAGGATACATAATCGCCCGCTACCAGACCCTCCAGCCTCGATAAAGACAGGCCGCATTTGCCGCCGCTCGTCTCCACTTGACAAATCCCCTGTAAGGTAAGTATACACTTACCGTAAGCTTGTACTTACTCTTCAAGGGAGGATCTATGTCATCGACAACCGCGAACTCAGCAGCCGCGCCCATCGCGATGATCTTCGGCTTCAGCGACAACTTCGTTCTTCAGGCGCTCGAGGGCCTGACGCACGAGGAGTTGTGGCGCCCGCTCACGCCCTCTAACAATCCGCTTCTCTGGGTGGCCGGCCACATCGTGCAAACCAGGGCCACGGTTCTACAGATGCTCGGCGAGAAAGCCGACTCCGGCTGGGGCCCATTGTTCGACCGGGGCGCAAAGCTCGGCGATCCCACAGATTATCCGTCCGGCTCCGAGGTCGCGCGGGTGATGGGCGAAATCAGCCCGCGCCTGCATGCGGCCCTCGCGGCCTTGCAGGACGAGCAACTCAACAGGCCCGCTTCCCTTCCCATTCCCGGCTTGAAGACACTGACCGATGAGCTGGCATTCTTCGCCTTGCATGACGCCTATCACGTTGGTCAGTTAGCCTACGTTCGAAAGGGGCTCGGCTACCCCGGTCTCGCAGGCTGACGGCCGTGCTGGCTGATCCGCAAACCCCGCCCCAATTGTCTTGGGCACCATATTTGTACATGATTGAATAATGGCAACGGCATTAAGAGTCGAGCGGGCGCTGGACGCGCTGGGAGATCCCACTCGCAGGGCTGTCTTCAAGCGGCTGCGCAAAGGAAACCGATCTGTGCGGGAGATTGCCGACGGCATGGCCGTGAGCCGGCCGGCTGTCTCCCAGCACCTCAAAGTGCTCAAATCCGCTGGCCTCATCCTCGTGCGCATCGATGGCGCGCGCCGTCTCTACGGCATCGATCCGAATGGCATCGAATCTCTGCGAAACTGGCTCGAGGGGTTCTGGGACGAAACACTCTCGGCATTCAAGCTCGCAGCCGAGCGGGAACAGCAAAAATCGGGGAGGTGAGATGACCGGTCACGGCTCGTTCGATCCCAACAGCGTGCGAAAGTCGATTGACGTTCATGCCGCTCAGCAGACCGCCTGGCGCGTCTTCACCGAGGACATGGGGACCTGGTGGCCCCTGGCCTACTACAAGATCGGCAAGGCGAAGGCCATCGACGCAATCGTCGAGCCGTTTTCAGGCGGCCGCTGGTACGAGCGCGGAGAAGATGGCAGCACGTGCGATTGGGGAACCGTGCTCGCGTGGGAACCCTTTTCCCGGCTGCTGCTCTCATGGGACATCAGCGCCGACTGGCAGCCCGATCCTACCCTCAAGACAGAAATCGAAATCCGGTTCATCGCCAGCGGGAACAACTCAACCCGCGTCGAGCTTGAACACCGTCTCCTCGATCGCTACGGCGAGCGCCGTGACGAGATGCGTCGTGTCTTCGACACCGAAGGCGACTGGGGCCGCCTGCTCGCATCCTTCGCAGATGCAGCGGAGAAACACGGATGACGCCGACCTTCTTTCCACCTAATTGACGGTCAAAGCTGGCGCCCCGGGATACTTACTCCGACCGCAGCGTAGCCGCGGGATCCAGGTTTGCGCCGCGCCATGCAGGAACCCAACAGGCCAGCGCCGCGACGATTGCCAGAAGCCCCAGCATGCCAATCCACGACATCGGATCTAGCGTCGAGGTCCCAAACAGCAGCGATGCAATTGCGCGGCTCGCGGCAAATGCTCCCAGGAGCCCGATCCCTATGCCAAATGCGGTAAGGCGCATTCCGTCGCGAAGAGCCATGGCCAGTATGTTGCCCCTCGTGGCTCCGAGCGCCATGCGAACCCCGATCTCGTGGTTCCGCTCCGCGACACTTCCGGACAAAACGCCGTACAAGCCGATCGCCGCAAGCAGCAATGCCACCACGCCGAATGTCTCGAACAGAATCAGAATGAACCGCCGTTGCGCTTCCGTAATTTCCATCAGGCGGTTCATCGCGAGAATGCGCACAATCGGCTGATCCTTGTCGACAGACCAGATGGCATGCTCTACCGCGCGAACGATCGCCGCCGGGGCTCCTCGCGTGCGAATCACGAACGACAACGTGTCATCGGCAAACCATGTCTGCCGGGCGGGTATGTACACCGCGTCATCCTGATCGATCGCAAGAGATGTCTGCTTCACATTGCCGACGACTCCAACCACCGTGTACCACGGGCGATTACGCGGCCCGACATGGAGCCGCCTGCCAATCGGGTTCTGGTCTCCGAAATGGTGCCGCGCCAGCGATTCACTGATTAGCGCAGTCTGCGGCGCGCCGTCAGTATCGCGCTCGTCCAGAAACCGTCCGCTCTCAAGCCGGATCCCCATCGTCTGGCAATAACCGGGGCTCACGGCGTATCGAAACACGGTGTATCCGCTGCTCGCGTCCTGGTCGTCGAACTGTGCGCCATACTGCCCCACCACGGGCAGATCATCACTGAGCGGCAACAGGCTTGTGAACGCAGCCCTGTCGACGCCGGGCACGCGCCGGACAGCATCGAGAGCCTGCCCGAAAAAGCGCCGGCGGCGATCATCGCCGGAGCCAGGGTTCGATTTAAGATCGTCGAACTGATGGCCGGATGTAACAACCTGCATGGTGAGCAACTGCGAAGGATTAAATCCCGACGGGACTGAAACCAGCCTTTGCATGCTGCGCACAAGCAGTCCGGCGCTTACGAGCAGCACGAATGCCAGGGCAATTTCTCCCATCACAAGAAAGCGCCTCGTCCAGAGATGCGTTCCGGCAATGCGGCGAGATGCTCTCTGAACTCCGGACTGCAATTCATTTCGGGAGATGTGAAGAGCGGGCACAGTTCCTGCGGCCAGCCCGATCAATGCCACTAGAATCGACGCAAACAAAAACGCAGTCGGATCGAAGTGGATCGCGTCGAGGCGCGGCAATTCCGGAGGGCTCAGCGCAACAATCAAGCGCACTCCAGCAATGGCCATCACAACTCCAAGCGCGCCGCCGAGCATGGTCAGAAGCATGCTCTCCGTGATGAGTTGGCGAAGAATGCGCACCCGCGATGCGCCCAGCGCTCCGCGAACGGCGAATTCGCCCGTGCGCTGGGAGCTGCGCGCCAAAAGCAGGTTGATCACGTTCACGCACGCGATGACCAGAACAATGATTACCGCCCCAAACACGGCAAGCAGAGCCGGTCTGACCGTGCGGGCAATATCGTCCTGCAGAGTGTCCACGACCAGGCCACGCTCGAGCGACGCCCAGCGCGGCCGCGGAAACTGTGGCCACGGCGTCTTTGCGATGCCCGCGAGTTCCTGAACTGCCTCGCCGCGCGTGACTCCCGCTCGCAGCCGCCCGATCATCCGAAGGTGATTGCCCCACTCCCAGCTATCGAACTCCCGCGCGATCTGGGTCGAATCATATCGATCGGGCGTCCAGAGTTCAGCTGTGGGCGAAAGAACATCCTGGAATCCGCGCGGCATCACGCCGATCACCGTGTAGTTGTCTCCATCGAGCTTCAACGTCTTGCCGACAATTGCCGTGTCGCCATGAAACATCTGCTGCCGAAGCCTGTCGCTGATGATGACGACATTCGGCTTATTCGGCCCCTCGTCGGTGGCGTTGAAGTCGCGGCCCAGCAACGGAGGCACACCCAGCACCCGGAAGAATCCAGCGCTTACCTTCTGGCCTTCAAGGCGTTGCGGTTCGTCACGCCCCGTCATTGTCGGCTGCCACGGCTCAAAGATCGCAGTCGAGTCGAAGGACCGGTTGCGCGCTGAAAGCTCACGCCACGTTCCGAAGGCCACTTCAGAGCGAGCGCCGCGCCAGGTGCTCCAGACCATCAGAATGCGGCCGGAATTGGGATATGGAAGCGGCTTGAAAAGGATTGGATTGACGGCGCTGAATATCGCAGTGCTCGCGCCGATTCCTAGTCCGAGCGTGACAATGCTTACTGTCGCAAACCCCGGGTTCCGGCGCAGCTGCCGCCAAGCGAATCGCAAGTCCGCGAAAAACGCCCTGACCGTGTTCTCCCAGCCGTAGCTGCGCGCCTCTTCCTTGGCTGCGTGGAAGGTCCCGCACTCTCGCAGTGCCGCCCGGCGAGCCTCGTCGTCGGACAATCCTGCGCTTCGATACTCAGCAGTTGCCGCGTCGAAGTAATTCTGAACTTCATCCTCGATCTCCCGCTCGCGCGCGCCGCGATGAAAGAAACCACGAAGACCATGAGTCGCCTGCCGCCAAATCGACATACCTAGGCCTCTTGCTCGAGCAGGCGCGCGATTGCCGACACACGCCGTGTCCAGTCAGCCGTTTCGATCTCCAACTGTTTTCTGCCCGCGCGAGTCAGGGTGTAGAACTTCGCCCTGCGCGAGTTTTCGGTGTTTCGCCAACCGGAGTCGAGCCAGCCGGCGCGCTCCAGGCGCTGCAGCGCCGTAAGGAGAGATCCTGGGTTGACTTTGAAGACGCCATGCGAAACCTGTTCGACACGGCGCGCAATGCCGAAGCCATGCATCGGCTCAAGGCTCAGCGTCTTCAGGATCAGCAGGTCGAGGGTTCCCTGGATTACGTCCGTGTTCTGCTCTGTCATGAGTGGAGCGTAACGCTCTTCATTATGATTGTCAAGATGTGATAGTCAAGATCACTCGCCGGGATACCCGGAGGCCGGAATTCGGTTCTGGACGCTAAGGCCGGTCAAGGGAGAGAATTCCAATATCGACCCTGCCCCTCTTTCCCGCTGTTACCCTATTCCGAGGTGATCGATGCGCTTCACCTTCCACCTCTTCTCGCCCGCGCACCTTGCCATCATCGCCGCGATTCCGCTCATCGCCGCGATCTTCACCTGGATCCAGCGCCGGCTCGGCCGCGAAAGCAACATCGCCCGCTTCGTCCTCGCCGGACTGCTGTTCGCCGTCACCGCCAGCTACTACGCCAACTTCATCCTTGCCGGACAGGCAATTTTTCCCGCGCACCTTCCGCTCGAGCTTTGCGACGCCTCGCTCTGGCTCATGATCGTGGCTCTTTTGCTGCGCAAGGCCGCTGTGTTCGACATCGCTTACTTCTGGGCTCTTGCCGGAGCCACCATGGCCGTGCTCACTCCCAACCTCGCCACTCCCACGTACTTCGAGGCCTTTGCGTTTTTTGCGAGTCACGGCCTCACCGTCGCTGCAGTCCTGTACCTCGTCTGGAGCCGCCAGGCGCGCCCGCGCCGTTGGTCCATCGCGCGCGCCATGATCGGCGTCAACATCATGGCTGTCATCGCCGGCACGTTCGACTACTTCTATCGCACCGACTATATGTTCCTGCGCGCCAAGCCCGCCCAGGCCTCGCTGCTCGACTTCCTCGGTCCCTGGCCGTGGTACATTCTCTCGTGCGAGTTTGTCGGCCTCGCGCTCTTCGTTCTGCTTTATCTGCCGTTCTGGCGCGGCAATTCGCAAGCACACCGGGGCGTGAGCGAAAAGAATGTCGATAAAGAGGTTTCAGTCTAGGAGAGAATCTCCTGCCGCAAGGCGACGCTTCTACATGGGCGGAAAGTAGCCGGCAATCCAGTTCTGCAACAGCCCCGGGAAGCACCCGAGCACCACGACCGCCGCCGCAATCGCCAGCAGCACCGCCAACGTCATTGGATGTGTTCGGATAGGAGTTTGCTCAACCGCCGGCATAACATACGCCCGCTTGAGCACCTGCAGGTAGTAATAGAGCGACACCGCGCTGAACGCGACCGCCAGCGCCACCAGAACGAGCGGCGTCACGCCACCGCCGGCTCCCAGTACCGCAGCGAACAGGTTGAACTTTGCCCAGAAACCCACCAGCGGAGGGATGCCCGCCAAAGAAAGCAGCAGCACAAGCAGCACCGCCGCAAGCAGGGGGTTTCGCTTGCCCAGCCCCAGGAACCCATCCATCCGGTCAGTGCCGGTGGCCCGCTCTACCACGCCGACGACGCCGAACGCTCCCACGGTCGTCAGCCCGTAGGTCACGATGTAGTAGAGGATCGCCTCCGTGCTGCGCGGTGTTCGAGAGAAGTACGCTAGCCCGAGCAGAACATAACCGGCGTGGGCAATGGCGGAATAGGCCAGAAGGCGCCGCACGCTGATCTGCACGAGCGCCGCCAGGTTGCCGAACGCCATCGACGCTGCTGAAAGTATCACCACCACCAGCGTCCACGCGTAGTCGAAACCCAAAAATTCGGCTGGCCGCTGTTCTCCGGGCGCGAAGGACCTGATGCTCACGTGGCCGACAGTGTGGAAACTCTCCCAGAAGTGAAGGCTCGCCACGCTGATCGAAATCAACAGCGCGAAGCTTGCGACCTTGGAGACCGACGCAATAAATGCCGCTGCCGGAGCCGGCGAGCCTTCGTAAGCATCCGGCGCCCAGAAGTGAAACGGCACCGCGGCCACTTTGAACCCGAGCCCCGCAGCCACCAGAACCACCGCGACATACAGCAGAGGCGATCCGCCGTGCGATACGGAGACAAGAATTCCCAGCATCACGCGATTCAGGCTGGTCGAGCCGGAGAGTCCGTAAAGATAGCTGAAGCCGAAGAGCAAACAAGCAGCCGACATGCCGCCAAAAAGGTAATACTTCAGCGCGGCCTCGGCGCTCTTGCCCGAAGCCTTGGCGAACGCAGCCAACACATACAGTCCAAGGCTCAGCAACTCAAGCCCGATAAAGATCACGAGCAGGTCCTGCGCCCCCGCGATAATCAGGCCGCCGGCCGCCGACATCAGCGTCACTGCGACGAACTCGCCCACGTGCCGCGTGAAGCCGGAATCGAGCAGCAGCAACAGCGTCAGCGCAGTCAACACTAGAATTGCAATCTGCGCAACGGACGTATAGCCGCCGCTTTGGAGCACGATCCCGTCGAAGCCGACAGGAATATGAAGTACCCCATCCAGCGACTTGATCTCTGGATACGATGCCGAACGGCCTACACAAAGTATTGACACAAAACAGCCGACAACGCCGAGCGCCGAAGCGAACGCCGCGCGCACTCCGAGAGCCGCCTTGCGCAGGAAAGCGAGATCGACAACCAGCACCAGCAGGGCCGCCACTTCGAGCGCCGTCTCCGGCAGCGTCACGCGGAAGAGGTCTGCGTAGTTCATTGCGCACCTCCCGCGAGCAGCGCCCTGACGGCCGGCTCAATCTGGTCGAGCAAAATTCTTGGATACAACCCGACGACGAGGCTCGAACCCGCAAGCAGAACATAGCCGGCAACCTCAGGCCATGTGATCGCGGCCAACTCGTGACCATGCTCATGAACGTGCGATGCGGCATGCGCGTCGCTGAAGAACGCCTTCTGCAGCGCGCGCCATGTATAGGCCACGCCCACAACAATGCCGACGCCCGCCGCGGCGGTCCACCACGGACTCGATCTCCACGAGCCCACCAGAACCTGCAGCTCGGAGATGAATCCCGAGAATCCCGGCAGGCCCATTGCGGCCATCCCGGCAATCACAAATCCCCACGCCGCGAACGGCAACCGCTTCGACAAGTGCATCCCTTCGAGATCAGCAAATTGCCGCGTGTGCGTGCGATCGTATACCACCCGGCCCACGATGGCGAACAGCAGGCCCGCAAGCACGCCGTGCGAAAACATCTGCATCACCGCGCCCGTCATGCCGATCTGGTTCAGCGTCATCAGGCCCAGCAGCACGAACCCCATGTGGCTGACCGACGAGTAGCCGATGACAAACTTGAAATCGGTCTGAACCAGCGCAACCAGCGCGCCATAGAGAATGCCGATAAGGGCGAGAATGGCGAACACATCGCGCCACGATCCGATGCCAATCACCGTGAATCCCCACGGGTCCATGCCGTGCGGGAACAATCCCATCGCGACCCGCAGGCAGCCGTATGCGCCGAGCTTCATGATCACGCCTGCCAGCACCATCGACGCGGCCGTCGGAGCGGCCACGTGGCCAGTGGGCGCCCAGGTATGGAAAGGCCACATGCCGGCCAAAATCCCAAATCCGACAAACGTCAGGGGGAACGCCCACATCTGAAAATGAGGCGACAACCCCGCGTGCGCAAGATCGATCAGCGCGGTCGAGTGGCTGCCCGAGGCCGCATAAGCCGCGAGCAGCACAATCAGAACCATCGCCGAGCCGACGAATGAATACAGCGCCAGCTTCATCGCCGCATATTCGCGCCGCGTCGAACCCCAGATCGCAATCAGAAAGTACTTCGGCACGATCGCGATCTCATAGAACACGAACAGAAGGAACAGATCGAAGCTGAGAAATACCCCGTACACGCCGCCGATCAGCGCAAGAAAGAACCCAAAGAACTCGTTCGTGCGCAGCTCGATGTTCCAGCTGAAGAGCACGCCCGCCACGGCCGCAAGCCCGGTAAGCACAACAAGCACACGGCTGATACCGTCCGCAGCCAGCGTGTAGTGAATGCCCATCGACGGCACCCACAGGACATCCGTGATCAGCACGCGCCCCTGGCCCGCTTCGCCGGCAAATCCCGCAATGGCGAGCGCCAGCCCCGCAAGCGCAATCACGAGCGCGAATCCGCGCGCGAGCCCCGCCCTGCCCTTGGGCAGCAGCGCCTCAACGAACGCGCCGGCAAACGAGAGATAGATCGTCCACGCAAGCATCTAAAATCTCCAGTGCGCCAGCAGGTTCACCACCGTGGGGTTCACGCTGTCTGTAATGAGTTCGGGCACAAGGCCAATGAGAATCATGAGTCCGATCACGGGCGCCATGGAAATTCGCTCGCTCGCATGCAGGTCGTGAAATGCGGCCCAGCGCTCAGGCACGGGCCCGGCAAAAACCTTCTGAATCACGGTCAGGATCACCACCGCGGTGATGAGAATGCCAAGCACTGAAATCGTTCCGGCAACCCACGAGAGCGGGAACACGCCGCGGAAGATCAGGAACTCGCCGACGAATCCATTCAGGCCCGGCAGCCCGAGCGAGGAGAACAGCGCAAATCCCATCAGGCCGGCGAACACCGGAGCGGGCTTGCGCAACCCGCCGAAGTCGTCGATCCCGCGCAGCCCGTCGCTTCGCTGCTGCAGCATGCTGATGAACCAGAACAGTGCCGCCGCGGTGATGCCATGATTGAACATCTGCAATATGACGCCATTAAGCGCTGCGGCCTGGCTCGCCTGCATCGCCGCGCCCGTTGCGGGAATCGCCAGCGCGAAGATGCCGAGCTGGCAATAACCAAGGTGATTCACCGAGGAATATGCGAAGAGCCGCTTCAGGTCCTTCTGCGCAGCCGACGCCCACGCGCCCATCACCACTGTAATGACAGCAAGCACCAGCAGCGGCGTGCGCATCTCTGCAATCTCATGACTGAAGAGCGGCATCGCAATCCGCAGCAGCCCGTAAACGCCCATCTTCGACATCGCGCCCGTCAGCAGCATGGTCACCGGCGAAGGCGCTTCGGCATACGCAGCCGGCAGCCATGTGTGGAACGGCATCAGCGGCACCTTCACCGCAAAGCCCGCAAGCGCCCCGATCGCAAGCCAGATCATCACGTGCGGTCCTAAATGCGCCGTAACCATCTGCTCCAGTTCGCCGGTCGAAGCAAGCAGCGAAAGGTGATGGAAGTCCATGCTGCCGGTCGAGAGAAACACGGCGAGAAACGCGAGCAGCAGCCCAACGGAGCCGGCCAGCGTATAGACAAAGAAATACGTTGCCGCCGAACCGCGCTTCGGTCCGCCCCACAGTTTGATCAGGAAGAACGCCGGAATCAGGCTGAGCTCCCAGTAGAGGAACCAGTGATAAAAATTCAGCGCCGTGAACGTTCCGAACAATCCCGCTTCGAGAAACAACACAAGCCCGAAATACAAGCCCGGCTGCCGGTGCACGCGATGCGAAGCATCAATCGCCATCAGTGTCACGATCGCCGAGAGCACCAGCATCAGCGCCCCCAGCGCATCGACGCCGAGCTGGTATTCGATTCCCAGCGACGGAGCCCACGCGTGGCGCTCAACGAGTCCGATGAATCCGTTGTCCGGAACGCGATACCACACAACCAGCGACACCGCCAGCGAAGCAAGCGCCGTAATCATCGCCACACCGCGCGCATGCTTGCCGGAAACAAGCGCGATGATGGCCCCCAGGATGGGCAGCGCCGTCAGGAGCGACAGTATTGGAAATCCGTTCACCATCTCGCTCATCGTGCGCTGCTCCAGATCAGGATGGCGGCCAGCACGACCACTCCAAGCGCCAGCAGTCGCAGATAGCTCTGCACGCGGCCCGATTCAACGCGCGATAAAATGCCGCCGCCCGCGGCAAGTTCCTCACAGCCTTTATCGAACCCGCCGTTAACCCACTCATTGTCGAGGAATCGATTGAACCGCGCCCACAACCCGAAGAACCAGGTCACGGCCGCGACAATGCCGCCCCAAACCCGCCTGTCGAACCAGTCGGCCACACGCGCCCACCAGTGATAAAACGCGATCACGGTCACGCCGTAAAACTCGTCGACATATAACCGGTTGCTGAGCGCGCGCCACACCGGCGGCATCGCTCGTTCCAGCGCATCGGGCTCGTCGGCGCGCGGCGATTTGTTGCCGTAGAGCGACCAGCCGATGCCGTAGCCCAGCGCGACAATCACACTCGACGTGAGAAGCAGCGCCAGAAACTCACCTTCTCCGAACTTGCCGAACTCGATCGCTGCCGCCTGGTTGTTGAGGAAGCTGCGGAACCACGGCCACGCCGGCGTGCCCAGTACGCCCAGTGCAATTGCAAAGAATGCGAGAATAGCGAGCGGCATCGTCATCACGCGCGGGCTTTCGTGCGCGTGGCCGTGGCCCCGGTATTCGCCGAAGAAGACGTAGCTGACCTGTCGCGTCATATAGAACGCGGTGAGCACGGCGCCGAAAACAAGCAGGTAGTAGGGCCCGTGGCTCGCGTTCCAGGCGTGTGCCGATTCGAGAATCGCGTCCTTCGACCAGAACCCGGAGAAGAAAATCGGGAAGCCGGTGAGGGCAAGCATGCCAACCGCATATGTTGCGAACGTGACCGGCATGAATTTGCGCAGCCCGCCCATGCGGCGCACGTCCTGCTCATCGTGGCAGCCGTGGATGACCGAGCCCGCGCCCATGAAAAGCAGCGCCTTGAAGAATGCATGCGTGATCAGGTGGAACATGCCCACCGCAACGCCGCCGAGTCCCAGTCCCGCCATCATGTAGCCAAGCTGCGAAACCGTCGAGTACGCGAGAATCCGCTTGATGTCGTTCTGCGCCACGGCGATCAGCGCGGCAAAAACCGCCGTCGTCGCGCCCACCCAAGTCACGACGCTCAGCGCGACCGTCGTGCCGCCAGGCTGCAGGCCCGCCGCCATCAGCGGATAAACACGCGCAATCAAATACACACCCGCAGCCACCATCGTCGCCGCGTGAATCAGTGCCGACACCGGCGTAGGGCCTTCCATCGCATCCGGCAGCCAGACGTGCAGCGGCAACTGACCGCTCTTCCCTGCTGCTCCCGCAAAGATCAGCAACCCGATCGCCGTCGCGGCGCTCAGTCCCAGCGCGGCCGGCGCCGCCAACAATCCGCCGAGCGCGTTCGGCTCCAGGTTGCCCGACCCGCTGTTGTAGAACAGCAGCGTCCCAGTCTGCGCAAAGAGCCACACGATCCCAAGCAGAAAGAAAATATCGCCCACGCGCGTCGTGACAAAAGCCTTCTTCGCGGCGGCCGCGGCCGAGGGTTTCTGATACCAGAAGCCGATCAGCAGGTACGACGTGAGTCCGACGATCTCCCAGCACATGAACAGCAGCAGCAAGCTGTTCGAGATCACGACTCCCAGCATGGCCCCTGCAAACAGGCTCAGGAAGCAGAAGAACCGCGTGAAGTTCTCGTCGTGCGCCATGTAGCCGACCGAGTAGATGAAGATGAGCAGGCCGACGAACGTGACCATCACCAGCATCACGGCCGAGAGCGGGTCGAGCACCCACCCAAGATCGAGGTTGCCGCCGCCGATCTCAATCCACGTGAAATTCACCGTCTCGCGCACAGCGTGGCCCGTGGCCCATCCCGCGAGCACATCGCCGAATCCAGCCAGAGCGAGCAGAAACGAAATCGCCAACGATCCGATGGCAAGCGACGAGGCAAGCCTGCGGCGCGGTTGCTTGAGCAACGCAATAACGCCGGCCGCTACAATCGGCAGCGCTGGAATCAGCCACAGAATCTTCCCGATCCACGACGCCACCGCGTAGGGAGTGAACTGAATTGCTTCCTGCATCAGCGGCTTACCCTTTCATCCTGTTCAGTTCGTCGAGATCGGTCGTGCGCGCATGCCGGTAGATCGAGATCACAAGGCCCAATCCAACGGCGGCCTCCGCAGCCGCCACGGCGATTGAAAACACGGCAAACATCATTCCGGTCAAAGCTTCAGGATGCGGTGAATAGCGCCAGAAGGCGACCAGGTTCAGGTTGGCTGCATTCAACATCAGCTCAATGCCGATGAGAACAAGAATTGCATTGCGGCGGGTCAGTGCGCCTGCGAGACCGATGGCAAACACCAGCGCGGCCACGAGCAGATAACCAGCGAGAGGCGTCACTTCGATCCTCCCTTGTCGTGCATGGCAACGATCACGGCCCCGATCATCGCAGCCGTGAGAAGCAACGCGACAATCTCAAGCGGCAGCACATAGCGGCCCATCAGCGCAGCGCCGATCTGCTGAACAGAGACCGCCGGTGCCGCATTTTCTCCCGGAAGCGCCGCTCCGCTGCGCAGCACAGCCCACGCGATCACTGCAAAAACGGCGGCAGCGATTACGAGGCCAGTCAACCATGTGCGGCTGAATACACCCTCGCTCGGCGTCTCGGAACCACGCGTCAACAGAATCGCGAACACTACGAGGATTGCAACGGCTCCTATATAAACCAGGATCTGCGCAAAGCCCGCGAACTGCGCGTCAAGCTGCAGGAACAGGAGCGCCAGCCCCGCAAACGCCGCAGTCAGCGCGAGCGCGCAATGCACCGTATTCTTCAGCGTCACCGCCGCCAGCCCGCCGAGAACTGTAATGATCGAGAGAATCCAGAAGACCGCGTTCATCCGCAGCTCCTTCCCGAAAACACCGCATAGCTATTCGGCATAACGATAGGTCCTCGGCCCAAAACTCTTGCGGCGCATTTGAATCCGGCCCCCGATCACGTACACCGCAACCAAAATCGCCGAACACACAACCCAGCGCAGCCATCCCTCGCCCATGAACCGCCACAGCCCGGCGACAAACAGATTCAACAGCGTCATGGGCAGCACAAACTTCCATGCAAAGTTCATCAGCTGATCCTGCCGAAGCCGGGGCAGCGTCCCCCGCACCCAGATGAACACACAGATGAACACCATCACCTTGGCAAAGAACCAGAGCCACGACGGCACGACCGTCAGAAACGAGAACGGTGCCGACCATCCGCCCAGGAACAGCGTTGTGGCGATCCCCGAGATCGAAAACATGCCCAGGTACTCGGCGATGAAGAAGACGGCGAATTTGAATCCGGAGTACTCCGTGAAGTAACCGGCCACCAGTTCCGATTCACCTTCCGGCAGATCGAATGGCGAGCGGTTGGTCTCCGCAAAGGCTGCAATGCCAAACAGTATGAACGACGCGAAACCCCACGGGGTAAAGACATACCAGTGCGGCAAGACGCCGGTATAACCGGACTGCGCCTCCACGATGCGCGGCAACGACAGCGTGCCCGAGACCATAATGATGGCCACGCTCGACATCAGCAGCGGCACTTCATAGCTGATCATCTGCGCTACCGCGCGCATGGCTCCCAGCAACGAATACTTGTTGCGGCTCGACCATCCGGCCATGAAAACACTGAGCTCAGTGGATGCGCCCATCGCGAAAAAGAACAGCAGGCCGGCATCCATGTCCACCAACTGCATGTTGCGCCCGACCGGCAATACCGCGAATCCCATCAGGACGGCAGACAAAAAAATCAGCGGCGCCAGAAAATGAACCACCCCATCGGCGTGAAAAGGAACCACGTCCTCTTTGGTCAGCGCTTTGATGCCATCCGCCACAGGCTGCAGAAGCCCGAACGGCCCCACGCGATTCGGCCCAAGCCGGTTCTGCATCCGCCCCAGCCCCTTGCGCTCAAGCACCGTGGTGAGTGCGAACAGCGAGGCAAAGACCACAATAATCGCGGCAACGCTCAGCACAGCGCCGGCAATCGGCTGCAATACAACGGGCAAAAAGGAAACGATCCAATGCTTGAGGAGAACGAAGATCTGGTCGAGCGTAGTTGCCATGATCTAGCTTGCTTCTCCTTCTTTCACGGCTTTCGGACCGGCGTCCGGCGCGGGTTTCGCTTCAGCAGCCGGCTTGGCCGCAGCCGGCGCTGGCGCGGCAGCCTTGGCAGCAGCCGCTGCCGCGGCAGCTTTGGCCTTGGCCTCCGCCGCGGCCTTTTCCTGCGCAAGCCGTGCATCCACTTCCGCTGCTTCCGTGGGATGGATCTGGTGGTAATACTCGTTCGATCGCGCGAGCTCCTTCCGGTCGAAGAGAAGTCCTCCGAACCGGTTGTCCGTCGACAGCTCGAACTCCGTGTTCATCTTGATCGCTTCGAACGGGCAAACCTCGACGCAGATCTGGCAGCTCATGCACACCGATACATCGATGTCGAACCGCGCCGGATAGATCTGCAACTTGCCCACGTGATCCGGCTTCTTGTCCTTGCTCTTCTCGATGTAGATGCACTTCGGCGGGCATTCCTTTTCGCAGATCTGGCAGGCCACGCAGCGCAATCCCGCCTCCCAGTCCGCCCCGTCGTACACCAGAAACGGAAAGTTGCGCGACGCCTCCGGCAGCGGATGCCGCTCCTCCGGATACTCGACCGTGATCATCCGCTCTTCAGAGACAAAACTCCCCAGCGCGTTCTTCGCCGTTTCCTTCAGCCCCTTCAGAATGCCTTCACCCAGCATGAAACTCCTAGTGATCAGTACCTAGTGATTAGTGGTTAGTGGCTTTGCATCCAGCTTCCCGAGAATGGCATTGATCATTTTGCCGACTTCCTGCGAAAGAGTATCCGCCTCGTTAATCTGCTTCAGCTCTCCCATTTCCAGGACTCGAGCAATTTCCAGTTGCGATTGAAGCTCGAAATTCGATCCCCTCGCAATGCCAAGAAAGTGCCTGAATTCACCCCTGCTCATTCTTCCTTGTCCCTCAGCGATATTGCTCGGTACCGAAACTGCCGCGCGCCTGATCTGGCTGCTTAGCCCGTAAACTTCCTCGCGCGGGAACTGCCGGGTCATGCGGTACACAATCGCAGCGAGTTGAATTGCTTTCCTCCAGACCACAAGTTCCCGATACGACTTAACACCTGTCTTGCCTTCCATCCGACTTTCAACTCTCCCATCATTCGTCGCAAACTCGTAGTCGCCCGGGCTCTAACCACTATCCACTAACCACTAGCCACTAGCGATCCACTTCTCCCAGCACAATATCCACGCTTCCAAAAATCAGCACCACGTCCGCCACGTTATGCCCTAAACACATATCCTCGAGAACCGTCAGGTTGATCAGGCTCGGCGGGCGCACGCGATACCGGTATGGCTCCGGCTGCCCCGTGCTGATCAGGTAAAAACCAAGCTCGCCCTTCGGCGCTTCGATGCGGCCATACGCCTCGCCCGGCTTGGGCTTGAACCCGCGAATCTTCGCCTTCGGATCCATCACCGGGCCGCCCGGAACGTCCTTCAGCGCCTGCTCCAGAATCCCGATCGACTCCCGCATCTCCAGCACCCGCACCATGTAGCGGTCGAAGATGTCGCCGTGATCCCCCAGCGGCACGCGAAACTTGAAGCGGTCGTATATCCCGTACCGGTCCACCTTGCGGATGTCGTAGTTCACGCCGGAAGCCCGAAGCATCGGCCCGGTCACGGAGGCGTTCACCGCAAGCTCTGGCCGCAGTACGCCCACTCCCTGCGTGCGCGCCAGCAGGATCTCGTTGCCCGTGAGCAACTCCTCAAACTCGTCCACAAACTTCGGCAGCCCCGAAACCACCTTGCGCGCCCCGTCGAGCCACGCGGCCGACACGTCCACCCTGCAGCCGCCGAACCGCATATAGTTGCACATCATGCGCGAACCCGAGAGGCTCTCGAAGAGGTCGAGAATCTTCTCCCGCTCGCGAAACGCATACATCAGCGGAGTGCCGCTCGCTCCCATCTCCTGGATCAGGAATCCGATCGCCGACGCATGATTTTGCACGCGCGTCAGTTCCGCAAGAATCACGCGGATATACTCTGCGCGCTCCGGCACGGCCTGGCCCACCAGCTTCTCCACCGCCAGCGCGTAAGCCCAGTTGTTCGTCATCGAGCAGAAGTAGTCCAGCCGGTCCGTATACGGCATCGAGGCCAGGTACGACTGGCTCTCCGCAAGCTGCTCGTGATTGCGGTGCAGGTAGCCGAACACCGGCTTCAGCTTCACCACGCGCTCGCCGTCCAGCACCACGTCCATCCGGAACACGCCGTGCGTCGATGGATGATGCGGTCCCATCGAAACTTCGAGCAGTTCACCGTCGCCCTCGGGCGCGATCACCGGCGGCCGGTTCCAACCCGGCGCTCTCTCGACCTTTTCGTCCACCAAACTCATGCTCAGCCCTAATCCCTGATCCCTGATGCCTCGCCCTACGCCTGCACCTTCTCTAACTGCTGCTTGTGCCGTTCCAGCACCTTGTCGTGCGCCGTCGGCTCGTATTCGAAATCGTCCGGTTCCACGTAGTCCTTGCGCATCGGGTGATCCTTGAACCCATCCCACATCAGGATCCGCCGCAGGTCGGGATGCCCCACGAATACGATCCCGTACAGATCAAACACCTCGCGTTCCTGGAACTCCGCCCCCCGCCAGATCGGCGTCATCGACGGCAGCTCAACCCCGTTCGTCCGATTCTGTGTTCGCACGCGGAAAATCACAGGCCCGTGCTTCTTCGCCACCGAGAACAGGTGATACACGGCTTCAAGATACCCGGGCTCGACACTCTTGCGTGTCTCTTCGACAGTCTCGTCCACCATCGTCTGAACGCCGTCAACCTCTTTCGGAACCTGCTTCGTGACCTTCACCTTCTCGGTAGTTTCCTTGTCCAGCCAGTCCACGCCGGTCACGTTCGACAAAAAATCCAGCGCCAGTTCCCCGTCATCGTGCAGGAACTTCGCCGCGGCAAACGCATGCTGCGCATCGATCAGCAGTGAGTTCTCGCCGCTCGGGCTGCTGTTCGGGACAATCGTCACCCCTGCGCCCGGAACCGCCGCCTCAATTGCCGCCTTGATCTCTTCAACGCTCTTCACAATTTTCTGTTCCCTGCTCCCGGCAGTTCTGATCCCTGGTCCCTGATCCCTGATCCCTGTCTTTATCGAATAATCGGAAAATGCCAGACGCTCGCATTCGCCGGAGGCTCAATGTCATGCGCGCCGCCTTCCGGCACTGGAAACTCACCCGGCGCTTCCTCGTCCAGATGCCTCGGTCTTCCCTCCCCGGTCAAACTCTGCGCATCAATCTTCTTCTGCAACGTCATGAATGCGTGAATCAGCGCCTCCGGCCGCGGCGGGCAGCCCGGAATATGCACATCCACCGGAATGTAGCGGTCGATCCCCTTCAGAACGTTGTAGCCCTGCTTGAACGGCCCGCCTGAAATCGCGCATGCGCCCATCGCGATCACATATTTCGGCTCGGCCATCTGGTTATAGAGCCGCACCACCTGCGGAGCCATCTTCTTCGTCACCGTACCCGAAATAATCATCAGGTCCGCCTGCCGCGGCGATGGCCGGAACACCTCCGCCCCGAACCGCGCCAGGTCGTACCGCGCCATCGTCGTCGCTATCATCTCGATCGCGCAGCACGCAAGCCCGAACTGCATGGGCCACACCGAGCTGCGCCGGCCCCAGTTGTACAGCTCCTCGATGGTCGTGACGAACACGCCCTGCTTGCCGAGTTCGATCTTCAGATTCTGCTCAACCATTTCGCTTCGCTCGATCCGCTTCGCTCAAGTGACTAGTGACTAGTGATTAGTTTCACGTCTCTGCAATTTCGCAATCTCGTCGCAGCCAAATCGCCGTCTTTCTCTAGCCACTAGCCACTAATCACTGACCACTGTCGTTCACGCCCACGTCAGCACACCCTTGGCCCATGCCCATGCCAGCCCCTCAATCAGCAGCAGCACGAACACCAGCATCGCCACGCACGCGGCCATTCCCAGCCCCGTAAATGCCACCGCAAACGGTAGCAGGAACACGGCTTCTACATCGAAAATCAGAAAAATGATGGCGTAAAGGTAATAGGCAGACCGGAACTGCACCCAGGCATCGCCCTTCGACTCGAGCCCGCACTCATAGATGGCATTCTTGATCCTGTTCGGCTTTGCGGGAGAAAACACCCGCGCCCAGAGCCACGCCAGCCCCAGCGGAGCCAGCCCGAACCCGAGCGCCGCCAAAAACAGGACAGTCAGAGAAAAATAAGGACTTGAAGCCATCTCGGGGACCCGCCACCCTCACTTCCAAGATACAAGTTTGGGCCACGATTTGGCTAAGACGATGTGACTTAGCTCACCACCCGGGAGGCATTTCGCCCCATTCATCCCACTCTATGAACCGCTCGCTGCAAAAGCGCCACCCGACTGGCGGACAAAACGAAGGGAACGGACCCTGCTCTTCCTGGCCATCCACCCGATGTCAGCAACCAGTTGGCTACGAGTAGGCGCTGTGCAATGCCGGATCGCGTGATCGCGTAGTCATGCAGCCCAGGGCGCCGCGACGAAATCTTCAGCGCCATCAAATGCAGCGAAACTCGCAGAGCATCGGCTTTGGCCATACTCAGATGTCTCACATAGATGTTTGAGTATGAGCGTCAGCGGGGAGCTTTTGACGAATTGCGCGGCAGGCGCACCATCCGGATGTCATCCCTTTGTCGCTGACAAAGAGGTGACGACCGAGTGACAACAGGCCCTCATTGGATTGCTAACGCCTCTTCCACTCGGGCCACCAGTGCATTCCTGTTCTCGTCACAAGTGCGAGAACTCCGAAAGAGGAGTTTATGAAGATCGTGCGATTCCTTTCAGGCCAGTGCTCCGCGGTTTTGGCTGCCGCATTGTTCGTCGTTTGTGCCGTTACGCCGGCAAACGCTCAAGCGGGGCCCACCGTCCTTGTGACAAAAACCTCGACCGATGGATTGCTGACGGTAGTTTTATCGTCCAGCAACCCGGCCGACGCAGTCGATGTGAACAACACCTACACCTGGACGGCGACCAACAATTCCAGTGTCGTTACGCTTAACGGAGTCATTCTCGGGAGCCACTGGGGCGACTACTGTGTCGGGGCCAGCGCCACAATCGCCACCACTTGCCCCATCGCTCCTCCTACGGGCCCCACGCTCATCTCTCTTGCCTCGGGGTGCGGCGCCCAGTCGCCCGACGAGTTCCCCACGAACATCGCCGTAATGGGCATCTGGTGCACGCCCAGCACGGGCGTCACACTCCCGCCCGGCGCCAGCGTCAGCGGATCGATCACGTTGCGTCCAGGCACGGGAGGTCCAGCGTTTTACACGGTCTATTCAGGGCACACTCCCCTTTCCGGAAGCGGAACCACCCAGCTTGATCCGGTGATCGATTACCACGGCATGGTCGCGCCGGCCGCAACCGACATCCAGATTTCGGGGTCCGCGAGCACCGGTTCTCCGTCGCTCGATTCCACCTTCACATACACCTACCAGGTCAAGAACGCGGGACCATGGGGAACATACGGCGGCATCATCTTCGCTGATTCGCTCCCGCCGTCCCTAACGTATGTGAGTTCTTCGGTTGTGGAAGGAGTCCTGGATCGCACCACGGACCAGGAGGTGCAGGCAACAATTCCCAATGTATGCAGCGCTGTGGGTCAGACGATAGTGTGCCCGCTCGATGACATGACGAACGGCGGTCTGACCGGTCAGGCCACCATTACGCTCACAGTCACCGCGCCCGGCGTCACACAGCAGATTGTGAACACGGCCTCGGTCCACACGGTTTCTCCTCAAAACGACTCGAACCCGGCGAACAACAGCGTGACCGTAACCGTTACCCCGAGGTAGCAGTCAAGCGTGATGCATTCAGCGCTGCATCACTCTCGGGTGTCCGGGCATGGCTGGAGGACTCGCAGACTCATCGCTTCAGGGCCCCAGCACGTGGAAGTAGAATGGTCGCCAGCCATGCGCCGAACTCAAGTATCAACCGACCGGACTTCTCTGGCTCTGGCCGCACTGCGGATCTTTGTCGGATTGCTGTTTCTCATCTTTGGCGAGTACAAAGTCTTTGGCGCGCAGTTCACGTTGCGCGGGGGATTTGAAGGATGGATCCATCAATTTCTGCAGAGTGGCGCCGCCTATCCGTTTTTTGCACCGATCCTGGAAAAGTTCGTGCTCCCGCACGCCCACACAATCGCCTTCCTCGTTGCTTACGGCGAGCTGGCCATTGGCGTGGCCCTGTTACTGGGCCTCTGTGTGCGACTCGCGAGTGCCTTTGGTCTGGCATACATGCTGTCTCTGCTTTTCGCGTCCAATTTTCCCGGGCATGAAGCTCAATTCTGGCAATACTTCGGAGCCTCCCTCGATCATTCAGTGCTTGCTTTCTGCTTCCTTTGTTTCATCATTGCCCGGGCCGATGAACGCCTTTGCGTGATGAGTTACCTTCGCAAAGAAAAGCCGCGACTCCCACCCCTGTGAACCGCTCGCTGCAGGAAGTCCCAGCGCATTCTGTCCTGGGTCATCCACTCCGTTCCGCTGCAGGATTCGCTCCGCGGTCGATGCGGCCTGTCTCACCGTCCGATCACAAAAATCTTGTAGATCAGCAGAATGACCACGGTCGCCAGGCCAAGCCATGCGGATAGCGCATAGCGCCGGAAGAAGTACAGCACCACGCCGGCCCAGCAGAAGCAGGCGGCGATCAGAGCGCCGCCAACATAGGGCATCGCGGCCGCAACCGCGAAATTCGCCCCACCAACGTGTCTGAGCCGGAAGATCTCACCCAGCGTCCTGACGACGATGAGGAATTGAACCGTAATTCCGATTTGCGCCCAGCGCTCTCGAGTCACGGAGAAAGTGTAGCCGGGAAATGGCCGGTGCGAAGTTACCCCTCATCTCCAGCCTTCTCCCGACCCAGCCTTTCTCGGCCGCGCACAGGTCTCGTTGAACTTCGCCTCACACACCGTGGGAACCGCATGCGTCTTCGCCTTCAAAACATCCAGCAAGGCCGTCGCCTTCTCCCTCGACATCTCCAGAGTCGCCACGTTCGGCGTGTCCTTGTCATCCTTCCAGGTAATCGTCACGGTGTGAACCTTCTCCCGCGCCTTCAGGATACCCACCACAATTGTCCCCGCCACTCCAAGCCTGAACCGGTTCTGCTCCCGGTACTCAACCTTTGTCATCTGCTCGTAAGGAACCTCCAGTTCCGTCGTTCCCGACTGGAATTTCAGCTCCTTCGCCGCAGTCGTATCCAGCTTCCCGGCCGCGCCTTCGTTTATCCCCGGAGCAGTCCCCGCCACGTAAGTCACGTCCGCCCCGTTCTCCGCATTCGCCGGCACAACCGCTGCAAGCACCAGCACGCACAATCCCATCGCAATCAGTCGCTTCATTCGCCTTTCCAGGCCTCCTGACTGCAACGTATCCGCGCTCTCGTTCCGCCGCGGCGTCCACCCGGACACTTTCCCGACTGTCCTTCCCGCTCCACCCTTCGGTGGAGACGCTCCATACCCGTCCCTGATAACTTTCTTAGTGTCCCCGCAGCCAGCTTTCCGACTGACCCGGCCGCGGGAACCCAAGCCCGTCCCCGGAGATCGCCGCACCATGTTGAGCCCCGCACCGCGCCGCTCGCTGCTGACCGTCGTCGCCGCGCTTGCGTGTCTCTCCGTCACATGGGCGGTGCGCGCCGCCACCGATCCGCCAGCGCCATCCGCCAACACTCCGCCGTCCGGTTCCGCCACCCCCATCACAGCCGGCGCAGCCTACACATCCGCCATCAAAATCACCGGACCCACCACGCCGTTCCACGACTACGTCGCCTCAAAATACAACTACGCGTTTGGAAAGGAATCCCCCTTCCTGCCCTCGAACGCCATGTCGTACAACGGCCAGTTCCTCAGCCCCAAGATCTTCCCCACTGCCGAATACTGCGGCCACTGCCACAAGGCCGCCTACCACCAGTGGCGCCAGTCCGTGCACTCCAACGCCTTCCGCGCCCCGTGGTACCTCAAGAACGTCAACGCGCTCATTGACGAGAAGGGCGTGCAGTTCTCGCGCCACTGCGAGGGTTGCCACAACCCCGTCGCGCTTCTCTCCGGCGACCTCACCCAGGGCATGCCCAAAACGCGCCCCTTTGAGGACGAAGGCGTCACCTGTTCCACCTGCCACGCCATGCAGACCACTGACGCAACCGGAACCGGCAGCTACGTCATGGGCTACCCCGCCGTCCTGGTCGATGACAAGGGCGCTCCCATCACCCGCCCCGTCACAGACGCTGAAATCCTCTCCCACCTCGACCGCCACGCCAAGGCCGAAATGCGCCCGCTCCTTCAGAAGCCCGAATTCTGCGCCGCCTGCCACAAGGCCGCCATCCCTACGGAACTCGACGATTACAAGTTCCTCCGCGCCTTCTCTGTCTATGACGAGTGGCAGGGCGCCAGCTTCGGCAAGCAGAGTCCGCTTCCCTTCTACCGCAAGGACGTCGTCTCCACCTGCCAGACCTGCCACATGCCGCGCAACGATGAAGGCGCTGACGATCCCGGCGCGAAAGACGGCAAGTTCGCCTCGCACCGCTGGGTAGGCGGCAACTCCCTCATGCCTGCCTATTACCACTACGACGAGCAGGCCGCGAAGCTCGCCGACTTCCTCCGCAACGGCCCCGACGGCAAAGGCGTCCTCAACGTCGACATCTTCGGCCTCGAGAAAGAAGGCGCCGCTGCAACATCGTCCGACGACGTCCTCATCGCCCCACTGGGCCTCACGCATTTCGCCATCGCCCCCGGCGAAACGCTCGTTGCCGACGTGGTCATCCAGAACAAGGGCATAGGCCACTCACTCGTCCCCGAGCAGCGCGACTTCTACGAATCCTGGGTCGACTTCACCGTGAAAGACCCGTCAGGCAAAATTCTCGTCGAGAGCGGGTTCATTAAGCCGGATGGCGACCTCGACCCTTCCGCGCACTCGTTCACCAATCGCCTCATCAATACAAAGGGCGAGCTGAATGACGTGCACCAGATCTGGCACAACCGCGTCCTCGCCTATAACAACAGCATCCAGTCCGGCCGTTCTCAACTTGTCCGCTACCGCTTCCGTCTTCCGAAGAACGCAAAGGGCGCATTCACCATCACGGCTGCGGTCAAGTACCGCCGCTTCAACCAGCACTTCGCCGACTACGCCATGACGGGCGACCCCTCCATGCCGGCCGGAAAGCATTACCCCGAACCGGTGTTGGTATTCGCGAGCCAGACGCGCTCCCTCAAGGTTGGTGACAACGCGCCTGACACCGCGGCGGCGCCATCCTCGCCGGGGGCACCGTCGCAGACACGTTCGCCCTCCGCGCAGGAGGAGTGGATGCGCTGGAACAACTACGGCATCGCTCTTCTCGACGCGCAGCAGTACGCCGCCTCCGTGCAGGCATTTGAGCGCGTGGCCTCCCTCCGCCCCGACTACGCCGATGCCTTCACCAACATGGCCGTGGTTGAAATCTCATGGGAGCGCTACGACGACGCGAAGGCCAACCTGGCCAGGGCCCTCACGCTGCTGCCCGGAGACCCCCGCGCCCTCTACTACCGCGCCCTCGTCGAGCGCAACGCCGGACAGGTGGACGAAGCCATCACCGACCTTCAGGCTATGCTCGCTAAGTATCCGCTCGCGAAAGACGGCTGGCGCGAGCTCGGCTTCAGCTACTACCAGAAGCACGACTACCCAGACGCCCGCAACGCATACGAAAAGCTCCAGGCCATCGATCCCGACGACCTCGCCGCGCACTACCAACTCGCGATCCTATACCGCCGCACCGGGGACAAGCAGCGCGCCGCCATCGAATCCGCCAAGTTCGCCGACCAGAAGGACGACCCCACCGCGAGCGAATACGCCCTCCAGTTTCTAGGCAACCACCCCGAAGTGGCCGCCGAGAGCGTCACCTGGCATGTCCACGACCTCACCGGCGACAAGCCCAAGGCCCCCCAGAAAATCCAATACACCTACATCCCCGGCGCCGGCGGATAAAGAGCTTCCGCCTCAGTGATCAGCCTGATCGCTCCGGATACCGAAACAATCCGGCAATTTGCAAGATCCCCGAGTTCCAGCAACGCGCGATCGCCCGTGACCAGGAGGTCTGCATGCGCAGCGATCGCAGTACCGATTACCATGTCATCGTCCGTGTCCGGCGCGCTTCCTCTAGCACTAGCTGGAGCCACGAGACTCGCCATCTCCCGATTAGTGGTCGACAAGTTCATCGACACTCAATCCTGATGCAGCCACTTTTGAATGGAATTTCGATCGAGCGAGGACTTCTGCAAGTTCTTCTATGAGGGGCGCGCTGGCAAACAATTGAACTTTGCCTTCTCTCGCCAGCTGAAGCAGCTCCCTCGGTACCCCTGCCCATAAAAAAGCGGATACAACATTCGTGTCAATTACTGCCCGGATCATTCGGCTTGTCGAGCGCGCCTTTCCGCCCGCATTTTCCGAATTTCCTCGGCGATGTCCGCCGGGGGCATCTCCTCAGGTTCAGGTACAGCGGCCATCTTGTCTATAGCCACAAAAAGCTGATCGACTCGCTTGCTCTTCAATTGCTCGCGCAGGATCTTCTCTATCGCTTCTGGGGCAAGCAAGCCCGCGCGTTCAGCCTCCAGCGCCAGCGCATCCGGTAATTGAATCCGAACCGTCGTCATCACCCAGGACCAGCCTTGCAATCATTTTATCCCGTCAACCAATCAACAGCCATGTGCCCGACGGTGTATCCAGCGCTATACTAACCCCGCATGAGGGCCGGCCGCGATCAGGTCGCCGGCCGGGCTCCCATTCCGTATCAGGGAGGACCTATGCCAAATCCCACACCCCCGAATCCCTCGCAATCTCCCATCAAGAGCGACGTTCTGCAGGCCTCGCCGCACCAGCCGCTTTCCGCGGAAGCAGTAGCAAAAGCCGTAGCCCGCCACAAGCGCGAGCACCCCTCCGCCAAACCCGCTCAGCCAAAATCGAAGAAGCATCACTGAAGTCCCGACGCATCCGCAAACCGCTCCGGCCCTATGAGCCCACAGGAGACGATTGCCTCCCCGCTGCAGCAATCCCATACTTCATCTCCAGAAACGGCCGCAGACATCCCGGCAACACGCCGGCCAGCTCCTGCCACGTCAGCACCTTCAGTCGCGTCCGCATCTCCGCTGACCTCACCGCCCGCATCACCTCGAACCATGCCTCACGCAGATCCGGCCGTCGCTCATCGTGGATCACGCAGAAGCTCACTCCCGCAGCATATGCCGCCAGCACATTGCGAATGAGCTGATATCCCACGTACCGCACCTCGCGCGGAGCCTTCTCTTCCGCCGCCGACACCAGCCCCGCCTGGTACTCTCCCGCCACCGCCGCCGTCTCATCGACCGTCAATCCTGACGTATCCTCCCACTCCTGCGTAAAGTCCTCATGCATCTCCGCAGCCGCCCTGCGCCGCGCAATCATCACCTCAACCCGCGGCAGCAGTTCACGATCGAACACCAGGTCGAAATCCCGATACGCCTCCACGATCTCCGCCTTCCGCATCTGAAAATCCGACTCCGTCAGCTTGGCCTCCAACAGTAGATCGCCCCACCGCATATCCACTTCCGTCCGGTCGAACAGCCCCGACTTGAGCGGCACCTTAGCCTTCCATCCAAACACCGGCGTCCCGCCCTCATCGATCCCCAGCATCCTCCGCACCGCCGCCGACTCCGCCACTCCCGGCGTGCAGAACACGTTCATCAGCAGCGCATCCGAGCTCATGCACGAGTCCAGTTCGCGCCATTTCCGCTTCGGATCATCCACCGGCCGCGGCAATGCCCTGCCCTGTGCATGCACCTTGTTCAAACGCTTCGACCAATCCGGCCGCGCGACAATCGCCTTGAACGCAGGCTCAAAGAAGTTGCCGTGGCACCCGCCCTCGGGCGAGTACACAATCACCGGATCGCCGCCGATGCTCTCCACATGCGCACGCCCGCGCGCCCACTCGTGATTGCGCGCCGCCAGTTCGCGCCGCAATTCGCTTGCATATGTTCCCGATCCAATCGCCATCCCAACTCGAGCCTAACGTCTCCACCGTACGCTCACAAATCGCGCACAAAAGCAACGGCCTTCCCGCAGACCTCTTTCGAAGGTCCGCCGGAAGGCCGTGTTGTTCGCCGCCGGTTAGCGGCGGATTCAAGAAATCCTCAGCGTTCGCGCGGCGAGAATCCCAGCTGGAACGTCACCATCACGCTGCGCCCCGGCAACTGCTGAATCGTGTCCGCCGCGCTAGGCGTATACAACACCAGCGAGTTCGACACGGCATTCGCCGGCCCGATCGTCACGATGTCGTGGCTGTCGAGCACATTGTTGAGGCTGAATTTGATCTTCGACTGATCCCACCGCGATCCGTTGCGAATCGTGTAGTTGAAGAAGAAATTGCTCATCGAGAACGGGCTCAGCGGAACGGCCTGGTGGTATGCGCCGTCGTCGTTCCACCGGTCGCCGACTCGCTTGTCGAAAAAGCCCACATCAAACGCCTTCCTCTGATACGTCAGGCCGACGCTCTCCGTATCGTGCGGCGCAAGTGCAACCCACGCCTCGGGAGAGGCCGCAACCGCAGGCGCGGTCGTCGTGGCGGGCGTGCCGTTGCTGGCCTCGTACTTCGCCGACCCGATCGTGCCGTTGGCAAACAAGCTGATCCCCCCACCGAAGTAGACGTTCCCTTCTCCCTCAAACCCATTCGTATTCGACGGCGGCGTCGCGTAGTAGAAGGCGAATCCGGAATCCGGCCCCGAACTCGGCGTGAAGCTCGAGTACTGGTTCACGAAATGAATGTGAAACACGTCCGCGTCCATGCTGAAGCGGTTGATCTTGAACACCGTTCCGCCCTGGTAAGTCGCGGCAACCGTGGGCGGCGGAGTCACCGCAACCTGCGCGCCTGTTACATCGAACACCGCGCTGAAAGGAATGATGCTCCCCCTGCCGTAGTCCCCATACACCGACCATGAGTTCTTGATCCGGAAGTTTGCTTCCACCGATGGCAGCCACGAGTTGTATCCCTGGTCGTGGATAACGTATGCGTTGCCGTTCAGGTTGCCCACCGTCTTGCCGTCGGCAAACTGCTTTAGCCACATGTTGTAGTACGCATCCTTGATTCCGGCTGTGATCGTCCACCGCGGAATCGCCACAAGCTGGAACTCCGCGAAAGGCTGAACCGTCGTGGTGTTGAAGTTCTCGTGGAACTTGATGTTCTTGATTCCCGGCGCGTGCACAAAGCCCTGCGACGGGTCGCTCTTGATCTGGTAGCGGTTGGTCATCGTGTATTCCCACCAGCCGCCCGTACGGAACACGCCATACCGCGAGGCATAGCTCAGCGTCCCAATCTCGCCGATGCGGTTGTACTGGTTCATCTTGTCGATGCCGCTCGTTGCGTTAACCGCCTCCTGGATCGGCGGACTCGCCAGCGGATCGCTGTCCTGCGCGTTCTGGTAGTGCTGGTGGTTCGAGTAGGAGTAGGTGTACGTCTTCGAATCAGCCTTCCACCCCTTCCCGAGGTCCGACGTCAACGTGGCAATCTCGAAGTTCGTCGGCACATGATAGGTGTAGTAGCGATAGTACTGCGCGTTGTACGACCCGTCGGCGTTGAACTGGTTCGAATCAAGCAGGTAGTTGTCCCCGTGGTTCTGGATCTGCCCGCGAGTAGCGTCGTTGTTCGGCGTATTCGCGTCAACAATCACGACCGTCCCTACCAGGGCGAAGTTGGTCTGGTCCGAAATCTTGTTGGTGAACTTCAGGCTCGCTGCCGTGCGTACCTGCGGGCTGTTTGTCAGGTATCCGTCCGAAGTCTGGTGATGCCCCTCGAACCACATGTTGTAGTGCGGGTTCTTGCCGCCGAACAGGCCGGAGTTGAACTCGCCGAGGTACTGCTGCGTGTTCCACGAGCCCACAGACGATGACGCCTGCATCGTCATTCCATCCCCCAGCCGCGGAGAGAACATGTGAATCGATCCGCCGAAGTTGGCCGGGCCCATATCCGACGCCGCGCCGGGGCTGCGGTCGAAATCGACATACCCGATCGCCGGCGCTGGCACGTAGGCCCACGAGTGGTGGCTCGGGTCGTTCGCATCCTCAAACGGAACCCCATCCCACGTCATCGTGTAATCGTCGTCCACAAAGCCGCGAAAATAGATTTTGGACTGGCCATTGCCGATACCGTTGTTGGCCCAACTCACCGTGCCCGGAGCAGCCTGGATAATATCGCTGAAGTCCGTCACAGGCGACGTGTACTCCGTTACATACTGGCTCGTGATCTCCGTGCGCGCCGAGCCCGCGTCGAGCACCGATTTCACCGGAGAAAGCTGCGAGGCAATCGAAGTATCCGCCTCCGCCTCCACCGTCACTTCTTCTGAAACCGATGCCAGCGAAAGCGTGATCGAAACGCTCGTCGCGGCCCCGGCCGTCACGGCCACCGCGTGGTGCACCTCGGTGGCAAAGCCGGTAGCGGAGGTGCTGATCGAATAAGTTCCCGCCGGCAACGCGGTGAACTCGAACCTGCCTTCTGCATTGGTGATGGTGGTGCGCTGCACGTCGGTCGTGCTGGTAACGGCAATCGACGCGCCTACAACAACCTGGCCCCGGGGGTCTACGACAACTCCATGAATCGCGCCTGCATTTGCTTGCCCATGCGAGCGGGTCGTGCCTGCGACAAGAGAGACCAGGCACACAAAGACTGCAGTGGCCACGCGCCACTTGCGGGAGAGCTGCAACTTCATCCAGATGCCTCCGAGCAGATCAGGGACGAAATCAATTTGGTATTTTTGGGAGACTGCAGGTTTAAAATTAGCGGCCAATTGTGAATGCAGGCTTACGCGAACGTGAATTCTCGGTAACAGCGGAACCTGTCTGCGCTCGCATTACGCATCCTTGCATCTCGCGCGCTAAAGTAATTTGATCCGTCGTGCGCATTGATGGCTTCATGACCCGGTCCAGGCCCCTTGTCCCACATCATCCGTTACAATCCGTTGAATCACGGAAATGGCTTACCCGGCCGCACGCAAATTCTGAATCCACCGGAGCATTCTCATGGGCGCAGCCCGCATCGTTTGTGCCGCATCGTTTGCGGTGCTTTCCTGCCTCCCCTCGATCGCGCAGCAATACCCCGCAAACATGCTCACCGCCCTCGAGTGGCGCGATGTCGGCCCCATGCGCGGCGGCCGAAGCTATGCAGTCGCGGGAAACACCGCCCAGCCCGACACCTTTTATATGGGTTCCGTCGGCGGAGGCGTTTGGAAAACCGAGAACTCCGGCCGCACCTGGTTCCCCATCGCCGACGATGCGCAAACCGGAATCCCCATCGGCTCCATCGGAGCGATTGCCGTCGCCCCGTCCAATCCCGACATCGTCTACGTCGGAACCGGCGAGCCCGACATCCGCAGCCAGCACTCCTACGGAATCGGCGTATTCAAATCCACGGATGCCGGCAAAACGTGGCACAACGTGGGACTCGCGGAGACACGCCAGATCGGCAAAATCGTCATCGACCCCTCCGATCCCAATCGCGTCTACGTCGCGGCGCTCGGCCATGTCTACAAAGCGAATCCGGAGCGCGGTGTCTACCGCTCAACAGACGGCGGCGCGAACTGGAGCAAGATTCTCTCCGATACGGACCGTCCCGATGACGTCGGCGCCGTTGACCTCGCGCTCGACCCGCAGAATCCGCGCACCATCTACGCATCGTTATGGGGCACGCGCCGCCCGCCCTGGGCCGTGTATGCGCCGTCGAACCTTCCCGGCGGCGGTCTCTACAAATCAACCGACGGCGGCGACACATGGCACAAGCTCGCAGGCGGGTTGCCCACCGATGATTTTGTCGGCAAGATCGGCGTTGCCGTCGCGCCCAGCGATTCGAATCGCGTCTACGCAGTCGTGGACGATCTCGGCACGCCCATCGCGCCATCTTTCCGTGCCAGCGCAACGCGAGCGCCAAACACGCCCGCGCCCAAGCCCGTCGGCGGCATCTACGTCTCAGACGATGCCGGCGCGACATGGCGCCTCGTCAACAGCGAGCGCCGTTTGTGGGGCCGCGGATGGTACTTCGGTCAGATCGCAGTCGATCCCGCGAACCCCGACCGCGCCTACGACATCAACACCGCAACCTACATGACGCTCGACGCCGGCAAGACCTGGGTCCCCGTCAAGGGCGCTCCCGGCGGCGACGACTACCACCAACTCTGGATCAATCCAAAAGACGGCAATCGCATGGTCCTCTCGAGCGATCAGGGAACGGTTGTCTCCGTGGACGGCGCGAAAACATGGAGCACGTGGTACAACCAGCCCACCGCGCAGATCTATCACGTCGCCGCCGACAACCGCTTCCCCTACTGGCTCTATGGCGCGCAGCAGGACTCCGGAGCAGTCGGCGTAAGCACCTGGTCGCGCCTCGCTACGCTCGATTTCCGCAGTTGGGAGCCGATCTGCCTCGCCGGTGAGAGCGACACCGTCATACCCGACCCGAAAGACGGCAACATGCTCTACGGCAGCGGAGACGAGCGCTGCAACCAGGCGCTCAACGTGCCTGCGCCCGCCGGCGGCAAGCTTCCCCCGCCCGATCCCGCCAATCCAAACCGCAAAACGTGGACCCTCCCACAGGTCTTCTCTCCGGCCGACGACGCGCTCTACTACTCCAATCAATTCGTCTTCCGCTCGCGCGACCGCGGCAAGTCGTGGTCGAAGATCAGCCCCGACCTCACGCGCCTGAATCCTGAAGTCCCGAAGACCCTCGATCCGATCACCGCAAAAGACATCGACGAGCCCATGACCGATCGATTCGGCGTCGTCTACACCATCAGCCCCTCGCCGCTCGACGCGAAGATGGTGTGGGTCGGCACCGACGACGGCCTCATTCACGTCACCCGCGACGATGGCGCCCACTGGATCGACGTCACCCCGCACGAGATGACCGCATGGAGCAAGGTCTCGCAGATCTCAGCCGGCCACTTCGACGCGCAGACAGCCTACGCCTCAGTCGATCGCCACCGCCTCGCCGACGACCGCCCCTACATCTACCGCACCCACGATGGCGGCAAAACCTGGACTCTCATCGCCAAAGGAATCCCCGAAGGCGCGTTCGTCAACTCCGTCAAAGAAGACACCAGGCAGAAGGGCCTCCTCTACGCCGCAACCGAGTTGCGCGTCTACGTCTCGTTCGACGACGGCGGCGAGTGGCAGCCGCTTCAGCTCAACATGCCCGTCACCTCCGTGCGCGACATCATCGTTCACGGCGACGATCTCGCCGTCGCGACCCATGGCCGCGGCTTCTGGGTGCTCGACCAGATGACGGCACTTCGTCAACTCGCGGCGAGCGGTAACAAGATTGAATCCGCCAATGCGTGGCTTTTCACTCCCGGCACAACCTGGGCGATTCACCAGGGCAGCCAGAACGGCACTCCCCTGCCGCACGAAGAGCCGCAGGAAAAGAACCCGCCCGCCGGAGTCGTCGCGTATTACTGGCTCAAGTCCGCGCCCGCCTCTCCCATCAAGCTTGATTTGGTAGACGCAAGCGGAAAAGTCGCCGCCTGCGTGGCCAGCGACACCCCGGTCAAACCAGTCGATACCGAAGCCATCAACGTCCAAGCCTACTGGCTGCAGCCCGTGCCACCTCCATCTGCCGCGCCGGGAATGCACCGCGTGTCCCTCAACGTCGCACCGTCTCGCGGATTCGGCTTTGGCGGTGGCTCTCCCGCAACTCCGCCTGCTGACGCGTGCCATCCGAAAGATGCCGCACTGCCCCCGCCCGCCGAGCCTGGCGCAAATCGCGGCCGCAACGCCCGCGGCCTCGAGCCCGGCAAGTACACCGTCAGGCTCACCGTCGATGGAAACGCGCTCACGCAACCCGTCACCATCCTCCCCGACCCGCGAGGAATCCCCGATACAACGGAAGCCTTACCCGAGCACGGAGACGATGAATAGCGCATCATTCCACAGCAAGACCGCAGAGATCGACCGCTGATTCTATCCTTGAATTAAGCACGAGCCTCGAAAGGACAATCCCGTTGTCGCGCGCAACAATCTATCTCGTCTGCCTGCTCACGCTGTGCGCGCCCAGCCTTCGCGGCCAGATCAGCAGCGGCGGATTGCGTGGCGTCGTCGAAGACGCCTCAGGCGCCCGCATCCCCGGAGCCGAAATCGAGGCCCACATGTCCGCGTGGCATCTCGTGCGCCGCGCCCTCTCCAGCGCCGAAGGCACCTTCCAGATCGAAGATCTCGGCCCAGGCCGGTGGGAACTCGCAATCACTGCCCGCAACTTTGCCACCGCAGACGCACAGGTCAACATCTCTCTCGCCACAACCCGCGACATCACCGTGATCCTCCATCCAGCCTCCACGCAACAGTCAGTGAATGTCCGCGCCGGAGCTTCTTCCGTCACCGAGCAGCCGATCGATTCGGCGAATACCGTTCATCAAAGCGTCATCACGAGCCACGATCTCGAAACCCTTCCCCTCGCCGCGCGCAGCTTCGCAAACATCGCCTACCTCGCTCCGGGCACGGAGCCCGTCGAACCCTCCGACCCCACAAAAGCCCGCATCACCGCCGTGTCAACCGGCGGCAGCTCCGGCCTCAACAACGAACTCTCCGTCGACGGCGCCGACAACTCCGACGACTACATCGGCGGATTCCTCCAGAACTATTCGCCCGACGCAATCGACGAATTCGCCATCCGCACCTCGCAGGAAAACGCCGACACCGGCGGTACCACGGCCGGCTCAATCATCATCACGACCCGGAGCGGAACCAACACCTGGCACGGCAGCGCAGCCATGTACGAACGCGCCGCCGCGCTCAACGCGCGTTTCCCCATTGAGAACCCCGCGCCCGATCCGAAACAGCCGTTCTCCCGCCAGAACTACGACGCCTCCCTAGGCGGTCCATTGCGCAAACACCGACTCTATATCTTCGCCGCCGCAGAATACGTCCATGAGAACGCCAGCATCGCGTACTCCCCACCAAGCACCACGCAATTCGACGCGCTCGCCACGCTGGCCTCCAATGGATTCATCCCCGGCGTCCCCTCCATCAGCGTCCCCGCCAACGTCCCCATCCCCTTTCGCGACACGCTTGGTTTGCTTCGCCTGGATTGGTCGCAATCCTCACGCTCGACCTGGTTCTTCCGCAGCTCCATCGATTCCTACACCACGCACAACGACATGGTGCAGCAGGGCGCGTTGCCCTCCACCGGCCTGCTCACGCACAACAACTACCTCAGCCTCGCCCTCGGAAACCAGTTCCAATACTCCGGCACGCTCGTCGGCAACTTCGTCTTCAGCGCCGGCGGCCTGCATCTCACGCAGGCGCGCTCCTCGAACCTCGGCTTTGCGCTCGCGTTCCCTTTTAGCTCCACGTCGCTCACGGTCTCCGGCTTCGAAACCTTCGGCGACAACCAGTTCGCAACTCCGATCACCTTCTTCCCCTCCGAGCGCAATCAGGAGAAGTACCAACTCCGCTACGACGTCAGCAAAGCGCTGCACAGCCACGGGATCAAGATCGGCGCCAACTTCATCCATGAGCCCGCGCTCGACGGCGCATTCCCCGGCAACACCGAAACTCTCTATCGATTCCCAGAGAACCCCACCGACTACCTCGCCGATCCGTCGCAATTCACCGCCGACATGCAAGCGGGAGCATCAACCTCCAACCTCGGCGGAGGCTTCTCGCAGAACGTTCAGCGTCTCGGTCTCTACGCGCAGGATTCCTGGCGCACCCGCCCCCGCATCACCGTCAACTACGGCCTGCGCTACTCCACCACCTGGGGCCTCTTCACCGGATCCGGCAGAACGCAGGCAGAAAACCCCGGCTTCATCACCCTCGCCGCGCTGCAGATCCCGCTCGTCACAGACCTGCCCCACGACGACCGCAACCAATTTGCCCCGCGCATCGGCTTCGCATGGACGCCAACAACCAGCGCGAACACCGTCCTTCGCGGCGGTTTTGGACTGTACTTCAACGACCTCGCCCAGAACGGCTGGGTCACCGCTCTTCAAGCGGTCAACTCACCGCCGGGTTCCTGCGCCGACCCGGTCGCGAATCCCGCCGCCCCCGAGAATGCCGGCTGCATTCCTGGCCACAATTCCGGCGGCGTCGCCAATCTCATCGACCCGCACTATCGCACGCCCTACGCGATCCACGCCTCAGCCGGAGTTCAGCACGCCTTCAGCGCAAGCTGGTCTCTCTCTGCCGACATCGTCCACCAGCAGGGCAATCACGGTTATCGCGCATACAGCTTTACCGGCGGCGCCAACCTCTTAACGCCTCTCCTGCCCCAGGACGATCCCGGCCAGGCTGCCAATGTACCCGACGTCAACGTCTTCCACTCAGACAATCGCTCCAGCTACAACGCGCTCCTCGTTCATCTGCAGGGCAATGTCGGCAAGCGCCTGAACCTCGTTGCGAATTACACCTTCTCCAAAGCGCAAACATGGGGCTGCGTACTCGGCGAGTTATTCGACTACGTTAACGGTGTCTGCAACCCGCTCGACCCATTCGCCCCCGGAGACTACGGCCCCTCAGGCGAAGACGTCCGCCACCGCTTCGTCTTCGCCGGCCAGTGGCACACCATCGGAGGCGTCGAGCTGAGCACGCTAACGCAGGCCGAGTCCGCACGCCCGTTCACCATCACCACCGCGGACAACAGCGGCCGCATCGCCATCAACGGCATTCCCACCACGCTCGACCAGTTCCGCGGAACTCCCTACATCCAGGCCGACGTGCGCGTCAGCCGTCCCATATCGTTGCGCGAGCGCGTGTCCATCATTCCCTTCGCCGAGTTCTTCAACCTCTTCAACCGCAACAACCCCGGCGCAAACTACGTCACCAACATCGCAACACTCCCCGTGCCTGCAGCCGACGTTCAATCCGGAAACGTCACCCAAATCTGCAGCAATCCCGACTGCTCCGCCGCCACGCCCATCACCAGCCCCGATCAGCTTCGCGTTCCCGGCGGCGCGCTCGGTGACTTCTTCGGCCCCGGAACCACCGTGGGCACTCCCTTCGCCGCGCAACTCGGCCTGCGTGTCACCTTCTGACCCGCATCGATTGCAGTCCGATCCAGGGCGTCAGGGTCAATCTTTCGCTGGAGGCGTTCCACTCGCCGCCATGAGAAAATTACCCTTGTGAATCGTCGGTTAATCTATCTATTCCCCAGCCTTTTTCTGGTCTGCCTTGCACTTCCAGTCGGCACTCGCGCATCCTCGAATAGCGACGAAGATGATGCTAAGGCCGGCGCCGTTCTCTATCGCGACAAGGGCTGCGCCACCTGCCACGGCGAAGCCGGCATCGGCACCACAAAGGGGCCCTCGCTCACCGGCATTCGCGACGACAAGGCGTGGCCGCCCGAAAAAATGACCGACCAGATTCTCAATGGCGGAAAGAAGATGCCGCCCTTTCGCGATGCGCTCAGCGACGAAGAAATCGCCCGCCTCGTAGCCTACCTCCGCGCCAAGGACAAGCCCGCTCCCCCGCCCGCCGGCAACTAACCTCTCTCATTCTTCCTCTGTCCCTCTGTCCCGTAGCCTGCCCTGAGCGAAGTCGAAGGGTCTCTCTGTCCCTCTTCCCTATGTCCCTATGTCCCTGTTTTCAAGCCTCCACCGGCACATTCACCAACCCCTCCGTCCCGAACACCCGCGTATACCGCTCGATCTCTTCCGCCGGCCCCATCGCCTTCGCGTGGTTATCCGATAGCTTCACCGCCGGCCGCCCATCCACCTCCGCCAGCTTGCACACCAGGCTGATCGGGTTGAAACTCTCTTCATCCCGCGGGTTGCAATTGCGGAAATCGTTCGTCAGCAGCGTTCCCCACCCCGCGCTGAACCGAATCCTCCGCTGCTGCACCCACCGATCCGGATCGGCAAAATCCGCCGCGCAGCGAAACTCCTCCGGCCGCGCGCCATTCATGAGCGTGCCGCCAAAGTAAGCGTGCAGCGCAAGAATCCGGTCCGCATCCAGCGCATCCGACGCGATCAGCCGCTTGCGCCGAGGGTCGCGCCCCCGCGCCGTGAGCCACGCAATGTACTCGTCCCCGGCAACAAACGGATCCTTGCTGTCCATGCGCTGTCCCGTCCAGTTCGCCACCCAGTCCGGCGCGTCGCGCAAAAACTGTGTCGTCCCAAACGTGTCCGGCAACAGGATCAGCAGCTCGCCCTGGTACGTCTGCTGCCAAAGCTCCAGCAGCCGGTACTGCGCCGTCTTCAGATCTTCGTCGCTGTTGGCCAGCGCCGCCATTGCCATCGGCAGCTCGTGCGCATTCGTTCCCATCGCTTCCAGGTCGTGCTTGTAGGCGAAATAAGTATTTGAAGTCCCGGTAAAGATCTCGCCCAATGTCTCGCGCATCGCCAGCACCACATATTCCTGCCACAGAAAGCTGTGCCTGCGCCGCGTTCCGAAGTCGCTCAGGCTTAGCCCCGGCACGCCGCGCAGCCGCTCCATCTTCTCCCACAGCCGCGTCTTCGCGCGCGCATACAGCACGTCGAGCTCGAACTCGCTCAGCCCCTTCAGCGCCTCGCGCGTCTTCAGCTCGTCCACGATCGAGAGCGCATAAATCTCCCACATCATCGACTCGGTCCACGGCCCGTCGAAGCGCAGCGCAATCTGCCCGTCCTCAACAGCCAGCTCGAAATCGCACAGCTTAAAGTCGTATTGCAGCCACTCGATGAACGCGGGCTGAAACATCCCTCTGCGCCCGAAAAACGTATTCCCCGCCAGCCACACCAGCTCCGACCTGTGGAACTTGAGCTTCTGCGTCGCCTCCAGTTGCTCGCGCAGCTCATCCACATTCAGCACTTCGCCCAGGCGCACGTGCGTCGTGCGGTTCTGCAGCGCAAACGTCGCCCGCGTCCGCGGAAAATGCTTCCAGATGAACTGCAGCATCAGCAGCTTGTAGAAATCGGTATCGAGCAGCGACCGCACAATGGGATCCAACTCCCAGTTATGGTCATGCGCTCGCCGTGCAAGGTTAACGATCACAGCACTAATGTATAAGACCGTCCCAGGACGTAATTGCCCAATCGCGTAACCGGGCCCGCAATTTCAAAACAGCATCTTCACTATCCGCATCACCAGCTCTTCCAGCGAAAACACCGTCAGCAGCAACGGCACAAACGGCGCCGCCGTCACCATTGCCAGACGCGATATATCTGCCAGCGAGAACGGCACCGCCGTCATCTCCTTTACCATGCCGTAGCTGTTGCCCAGGTCGGCCAGCGACTGAATGTCCCCCGTCCCCATCATCTCCTCGCCGGCGTCCCGTTCCCCACGGATCCACTTCCGCTCGAATCCTTCAACGTAGTCCTGCGCGAACTGTCCGTACATCGCTAGTCCCTTGCGTTTCGCCTTCGCCATCTGCGGCGTAAACATCACCAGCGGCACGAGGATCGCAAACTCGAATAGTGCGATGAACCCGATGATCTGCAGCTTGAACGATGCGAGATTCTGACCCAGGTAAATAACCCGCGTGGCAACCACCCCCGCAAGCAGGGTTCCCTGGGCAAACAGCAGCGGCCCGAAAGCATACACGCTCTTCCCCAGAAACCCGAGACCGGCGCTTCGATCGGGGTGGGTCGTTATCAGTTGGAGCTTGATCCGCGACACCTGCCACAAAAACCGGTACCAGATGAACACCCGCCAATACCACCGCAGCACCACAAACTGGATAATCGGGATCGAGACGAACACATACCAGTACCCGGCCGGCGTCAGGTGCCATCGTCCTCCCGGCGACGCATACCATGTGGCCGATCCGATCGCCACTCGGTCGCCCCAAAGCCACAACCCCAGCCCATACACCAGCGCGATCAGTAGAAGTTCCATCGAAATCGAATTCCGAAGCCGCACTGCGGATTTGATTGCGCGATCGAAAAGCGGCATGTCCTCGTCCGAAATCATCCGCCGCTCCACGAACCTACGCACAACCGGAGTAGTCCGCTCGTGCACGATCATCTCAGCAAGAATCAGGATCGGCAGCGCAATGAGAAAGCGCACATGCACTTCCAGGTCCGTGAAAAACATCACCCGCCCTGCCCGGCCCAGCAGCATTCCCTTCGTCGAAAGCAGCAGAAGCGGCAGCCACGCAATCAGCGGGATCAGGAGCACCCGGCGATACGCCAGCTGCAGCACGTCTCCGCTCAGATGCGCCTTCCTGAAGAGTTGGTACAGCGGCCCGCCCAGCACGAGCGAAAAGTCGTGCTCGCCACCCTGAAAATGAGATTCCAGCCCCACCGAACCCTGAGTGGGGCTCTCCCGCACAGTCGCCATGCTGACCCCTTCGCGTTCCCCGAATTCGCGCCTAGCCTAACTCCGGACTGAGGCTTTCGAAACTGAGACTTCTTCCAGTACGGCTGGAAAGCGCCGCGCCAGCGTCGTCTCGTACTTCTCCCAGTTATTCCCCGCCCAAACCCCGGATACAGTGGACCGCAACCACCGCGGATCAGGAGAGTTCTCCGTTCATTCAATGCTCAGCCGATCCAAACCCGCCGCACCCGCTCCTCAAACTTCCCGGCGGCGCGCGCTCGTCCTTCTTCTCGTCGCTGCAAATCTCGTCCCTTCCGCCTCCGCGCAGTGGATAGGCAAGCAAACCGGCTGCCTCGCGGACCACATCGAAGCCACGCCCAACCGCCCCACTGTCTCCAACACCGCCCACGTCACGCAATACGGAGTCCTCGAAGTCGAGTACGGTTGGGACCGCCAATGGCCCTCCTACGGCCTCCGCCAGACATCCACCGGCGGCATGCTCAAATTCGGAATGCTCTGCGACATCGAACTCGCCTGGGTCAACACGTCGTTCATCTCCCAGGTCGATTCCTCCGGCACATTCCGCACGCCAGGCGACAACGCATTCGGTACGCAGATCCGCTTTCACAAACAGGACCACGTCGTGCCCAGCATGTCCTTTGCCTGGGGCATCAAGGTCCCCACCGCATCCACGCACGACGGCATCGGCAGCGGTCTCGTGGACACCCAATACACCTTCGGCGCAAGCGAAGACATCCACGACTTCACCTTCGACTTCAATGCCACGCGCACCTTCGCAGGCAAGCCCGGCGGCGGCTTCGACACCAACCAGGAATTTGCACTCGCCGGCTCTCACCCCGTCTACCGCACCCTCGGCATCTCGCTTGAGGCCTGGGGCGACACAAAACTCAATGGCGACACTCCCGCCTTCGCTTCATCACTCGGCGCGCTCACCTGGACCGTCATTCCCCGCCTCGTCCTCGACAGCGGATACGAGGCTGGAATCACCTCCGGCGGCCCGCACCGCCATGTCTTCTTCGGAATCGTCTACTCCATCGCCAATCTCTACCAGCACCATCAACCGAAATAGGCGAACCAGCCGGCCGAGTCTAAACGCACCAGTCCACAAAGGAGATATGCCATGAAACTCACCCACGTATTTGGTACGGCATTGCTCTTCACCTTGGCGGCAGCATCATTAGCCGCCGACAACAAGGCAGACGAGCAGGCATCCATTCGATCCATGGCCCAGGACCGTCTTCAGCGCCTCTATAAGGCGCAGCCCGGCGCCCAATCCGCCGTCCAGAACGCCGTTGGATATGCCGTCTTCAGCAATACCGGCATCAAGATCCTCCTCGCGGGATCCGGCAAGGGCAAAGGCATCGCGGTCAACAACCAGACCAAATCAGAAACTTTCATGAAGATGCTCGAGGTTCAGGCCGGCCTCGGCTTCGGCGTGAAGAAATTCACCGTTGTGTTCGTGTTCACCACTCCGGGCGCCTTCAACAACTTCGTGAACTCCGGCTGGCAGTTCGGCAGCCAGGCCTCCGCCGCGGCCAAAACCTCAGACAACGGCGGCTCCATGCAGGGCGCAGCATCCGTCTCCGACGGCGTCTATATGTACCAGATGACCGACAAAGGCCTCGCCGCCGAGATCACCGTCAAGTCCACTAAGTACCGCAAAGACGACGACCTTAACTGATCCACATCTGCATTTGCATTTCTCGCTGTCAATCCCGAAGGGGAGTCTGCTTCTCGCATCATCGGGCACAACTCACAAGCCTCCACTCGTCGTCCACCGCCATATCGAGCAGTCCTCAAAATCCGACGAAGCGTACTCCCCTTCCGGCTGGCTCCCCAATATCCGGTGATCCGCGCGCGCATCCTTCCGCGACCGGTACACCCTCCCGAGAAACAGCCGCGCCAGCCCCCGATTCCGGTTGCGGA
>DATFRB010000099.1:0-78911 GCA_035263625.1 Occallatibacter sp. | reverse complement strand
GCCCATCCAAAAGCAATGCCGAGCGCGTCGTTTGCCCATGGTTCTTCAATCTGCTCACCCCCCAGGTCCCTCTGTCCCCAGCCTCTCCGGTCCCCTTTGTCCCTTTGTCCCTCTGTCCCTGCCGTTCCGTCCCTGCCTTTCAGCTCCCTGCCTTCCTCACACCGTGTCAAGTCCCCCAACCCGCCTGTGGAAATGTGCAAATCTCCGCAACTTCCGTGCCTTCAATCATCTGTCCTGTGGAAAAATTCCTCTGAAAACACCCTCCCGGTTGGCCGATTCACTCTTCAAATCAGCCATACTGGAAATAAGGTCAGAAAAAAAGCCCTTCGAGGAGAGATCTCCCCGAGGGGCTTCGTGTTTTCAAGGAGAACTCCGATGCCATCCGCCCGTTCCGAACACTCCAATCCCGCCATCCGCCGCTGCCTTGAAGCCTACAAGTGCGCCTACGAAGCCGAATTCGCAAAGCGCCAGGACAGAGTCCGCGCAGAGCTGGCCGCCGAGGCCGCATACCGCTCTGCCATGCCCCTCCTCGTTGGCCGCGCCAATATCCGGAACTACATCGCCTGCGTCGGCCATGGCATCCTGATCGGCACGGTTTACCCCAACCACAGCGGCTCGCTCCTCTACGCAGCCCAGGTCGCCCTCAACGGCTTGCCGCGCAAGCCGCGACTTCCGGGGCGTCCTCGAGGCGCCGCCGAACCCGCACATGCGAAGTCCCCCCGCAGCCGCCCCGAAACCCCTGGCCCCGAAACCCCTGAACTGTTAACTACAAAATAAATACCCCCGTCCCCCCCCTTTGCAACCCCAATGGAATCAACAAGGAAATTCGTCCGCCGCGAGTCCAGGCATCTACGTAACCCGATGAATATAAATACCTTATACCCGCTAAACCGCAAAAAAGGCACGGCCTTGAAATCGTGCCTTTTTTCACCCGAATCGCCCCCTTTTTAACCCAAATCGCACGTTTTTTGCTCGCTGACCACTGATGACTGATCACTAACCACTAACCACTAACCACTGTTTTCACAGCCCCAGCTCCTCTGCCCGCCTCTTCATCGCCTCGATGCAGAACCCGATGTGCTGGTCCAGGTCCACTCCCAGCTCCGCCGCCCCGTTGATCACGTCCTCGCGGTTCACCCCGCGCGCAAATGCCTTGTCCTTCATCTTCTTGCGCACGCTCGCTACCTCCACATCGGCGATCTTCTTCGAAGGCTTCACCAGCGAGCACGCGGTAAGAAACCCCGCCAGCTCGTCGCACGCAAACAGCACCTTATCAAGGTGCGTCACCCGCGGAGTCCCCGAATACTCCGCATGTCCCAGGATTGCCGTCCGCAACTCCGCCGGCCACCCCTGCCGCTCCAGCTCCTTCACCCCGACAAACGGGTGCTCCTCCCGCGACGGGTGCCGTTCGTAATCAAAATCGTGCAGCAGCGCGGTCGTCGAATACAAATTCACAAGCGAATCCCGCTCCGCTCCGGCCAACCCGAGCCGGTCCGCCTCCGCCTCGCCGTACGCCGCAACGCAAGCCTCTACCGCCAGCGCATGTTTCCGCAGATTCTCGCTCTGTGTCCATTCGTACAGAAGCTTCAGCGCCTGCTCGCGTCCGAACCGTCCTTCATCGACCATCTCTGCTCCTGTTGCACAACTTGGTTCGCGTTTTTTCGGGTTTTTCAGGGTATGATAGGGAAAACTTGGGCTGGACCCCAAGTTTCTACTTGACAATTATGGTTCACTCCCCCGACAGTAGCACATATCGTGGTGCAGAAATGCACCCCGGAGAGCAAGCTCTGGCCCTCCGCACACAACAGATGGCGACCACTGTAGTGAGCCTTGACCCTCGCGAAGTAGTCCGCTGCGAACATTGCGCGCTGGTTCAGTTCCGCACCAGCAACTCGCTCTGCCGCCGCTGCCACAAACCCCTCGACTTTGAAGAGCTCCCGGTACTTGGCCCCGTGCCCGTGCCCGACCTTCGCCAGCAGTCCGCGGCCGAAGCCGGGCTTCAGGTTGCGGCCCAGGTCCGCGACATCCGCAAGGCCCGCCATTTGAGCCAGCGGCAGCTCGCCGGGCGCATGCAGGTGCCTCGCACCTACATCTCCAAGATCGAAAACGGCAAGGCCATCCCAACGCTCGGTTCGCTCGAGCGTCTGGCCGATGCTCTGGAGATCGATGTGTCCCAACTCGTGCGCGACTCCCGCAGCCGCCGCGAAGAGGAAGTCGCATCGATTCTCGCCGATCCGTTCCTCGCCGAGATCGCGTCGCTACTGCCGCACCTGAATTCGCTTCAGCGAACGCTGTTCTACGGCTCGCTGCGCGACAAGGCCACCGGCCAGCGCCGCACGGCGTAGCAGATCCTGTACTTCACCGTATCGGCCGGGGCGCCGCGCTCGCCCCGGCCACCCAGCCGCGTCATCGCGCGAAGCTGCCGCCGGGCGCTGCCTTTCGCGCCCTAGCAACCCGGTTCGCGACGGGGTTCGCATCGAGGTTCGCATCCGGGCGTGCCGAACGGTACACTGGAACGGGCGCGCGTCGAAGGACTCGCCTGACGCGGCATTCGCCAGAGTACGCTGGCGTACCGGATTCAAAGGCTACTTTACTTGTATCCATCACCCATTCTGCGCATCCATGAGTTGACGCCCGACGAGCGCGCGATCTACGCAACGCTCAAGCCCGAACGGCTTCCCGAGCACGTAGCCATCATCATGGACGGCAATGGCCGCTGGGCCGGCAACCGATCCCTCAAGCGCTTCCTTGGCCACCAGCAGGGCGCGAAAAGCGTTCAGCTCGTCACCGAAACCGCTTCGCGCATCGGCCTCCCCTGGCTCACGCTCTACGCCTTCTCGCTTGAGAACAACCTCCGCCGCCCCAAGGCCGAGGTCAACTTCCTTATGCGCCTCCTCAAGACATACCTTGAGGGCAACGTGCAGCGCATGATGGACAACAACGTCCGCATCCGCTACATCGGCCGCACCCACGAGCTTCCATCCGAAGTGCAGGACAGGATGGAGTGGGCCTCCGAAACCACCGCGCGCAACACGGGCACCACCCTCACGCTCGCGCTCAACTACGGCGCCCGCACCGAAATGGTCGACGCCTTCCGCGCCCTGGCCACCGAAATCCGCCTCAAGCACGTTTCGCCCGAGCGCATCAGCGAAGAAGACATCCACCGCCATCTCTACACGGCGCACATGCCTGACCCCGACCTGCTCATCCGCACCTCCGGCGAGATGCGCATCTCCAACTATCTCCTCTGGCAGATCGCCTACACCGAAATCTTCGTCACCGACCGCCTCTGGCCCGACTTCCGCGGCATCCATCTCCTCGAGGCCATCGCCGACTTCCAGCGCCGCGAGCGCCGCTTCGGCGGCCTCAGCGACAGCGTAGGAGAAGTCGACGAGCGCGCCGAACACGCCCCCATCGCAGTAAGCTAGGGCCCGCGCCAGGTTCGCTGCGGCCTTCGGTGACTTCGTCCGCCAGCATCATCAACTCGATGTCCCCAGGTCCCTTAGTCCCTATGTCCCTGCGTTTCTGATCCCTGCGTTTCTGATCCCTGTCTTTCTGATCCCTGATCCCTGGTCCCTGATCCCTGCCTCACTGCTGTATCCTCAACCCTGAATGAAGAGAGTCCTCACCGCTGCCATCCTTATTCCGGTTGTCCTTGTTCTCGTGTTTCTGCCGCGCGAATGGCAGCCTCTCTTCACCGCGGTCGCCGCTCTCGTCGCCGCCCTGGCTGGTTGGGAATACATGGGCCTCGCCAGGGAGCTGGGCGCAAAGCCACCCCGTATCGCGGTCGCCGTCGCCATTCTCGCCCTCTTCGCCGGCTGGGCCGAGTGGCAGGACACAGACAAGTTCGTCCCCCTGCTCGGAATTCTCGGCCTGGCCATTCTGATCTACTGCACGTTCTTCAGCCCCATCGTGCGCGTCATTCCCGACGTAACCAGCTCCATCTTCTGCCTCTTCTACACCGGATTCACCCTCATCGCCCTGCCGGCCCTGCGCGAACAGGCCAACGGCCCGTCTCTTGTGCTGTTTCTGCTTCTCGTCGTCTGGGCCGGAGACATCGCCGCCCTCTACATCGGCCGCGCCTGGGGACGCCACAAGCTCGCCCCCAGCATCAGCCCCAACAAGACCTGGGAAGGAACGATCGCGTCCCTCTTCGGCAGCGTCGCCATCGCCTTTGGCCTCCTCGAACTCGCCGGGTTCGTGGCCCGCTCCGGTTCCGTCTATCTCTCCTACTCTGAAGACCCGTGGTGGTACTGGGTGCTGCTCGCGGTGATTCTCAACATCGCCGCCCAGGTCGGCGATCTCGCCGAATCCGCCATCAAGCGATCCGCCGGCGTGAAGGATTCCGGCAGCCTGCTTCCCGGCCATGGCGGCATCCTCGATCGCGTCGACGCGCTCCTTCTGGCAGCTCCGGCGCTTTGGTACGCACAGCTGATTCACCACTCGTTCTGAGCGGAGTTAGCGAGTCAAGCGACAAAGAACTGAACCCGATGCGCTCTCCTATTCGCACCGCAGAGATGTCGTGAGGTCGATGCGGGAAGCTCGCCGCGCCGGAATATAGCTGGCGAGAAGAGCAATACACCCGAGAAGAGCGGGAACGGCGAAAAACGTGACGGCATCGTTGACTCCGACGCCGAATAGCAGGGAGCGCATCAAACGGCCCACAATCAGCGCGCCCCCTGCGCCGATGGCAATTCCCCAAAGGGCCAGAATCATCCCGCCGCGAACGACCAGCGCCACGATATTCTCGGGCGTTGCGCCGAGCGCAAGCCGGATTCCCACTTCGCGGCTGCCCTGGCCGGTCAGGTAGGCGATGAGTCCATAAATCCCGATCACCGCGAGCGCAAGCGAGATCGCCGCAAATGTCCCCAGCACCAGCATCGTGAAGCGCCTGCGGGCCAGGGACAGATCGAAGCGCTCCTGCATCTTGCTTACGTTGTAGAGCGGAAGATCGGGATCGACCGCGTGTACCTGTTGCTTGACCGCGGCCGCCAGGGCTGCGGGATCGGTGCCGGACCGCATCACCACGTTCATCGCGCGAGTCGGGTACTGAGTCTGCGGAACGTACAATGCTATGCGCGAATCCGAATCCAGCGTGTACTGCTTCACCCGGCCCACCACGCCGACGACCGTGATCCACGGAGCGCTCGTCTCGCCGATGCCCCCAAAATGCAGCCGCTTGCCGACCGGGTCCTGCTTCGGCCATAGCTGCTGCGCCATATAGTCATCGATAAGCGCCACGCGGGGCTTGTCGGCAACATCCTCATCCTTGAACAAGCGGCCCTCGCGAAGCGGGATCTCCATTGCCTGGAAATAGTGCCCGCTCGCCACGCGTATGTCGGCATTGATGAACTTCTCGCCTGGCGGGGGCACTCGCCCTTCAACAGTAATCGGCCCCCACGCGAACATCTGGCTCAGCGGCAGCGATGTCACGGCTCCGGCCGAAGTGACTCCCGGCAGGCCTTCCAGCCGCTGCCAGAGCTCACGATAGGCGGCGAGCACCGCGTCCTTGTTGCCGTACCGCTGGCCCGTCATCGTCAATTCCAAAGTCAGAACATTCTGCGGATTGAACCCTGGATTCACGTCGCGCACACGAACAAAGCTGCGAATAAGCAGACCGGCGCCCGTCAACAGCATCGCGCACAGCGCAATCTCGGCGATCACCAGCCATCGGCGAAGGTGGTTCCCTCGTCCCCAGATCGCGCTGGCGCCGGATGAGGTGCGGCTGGAGCCCTGCAGGGCCGTCTGCACGTCAACACGGGAAACGCGCAGCGCTGGCACAAGCCCGAACAGAATCGACGACAGTACGCACACTGCAAAAGTGAACGCGAGCGCTGCCAGCCCCACGCCTACATCGTTCATCCGCGGAACGCTCTGGGGTCCGAGCAGACGCACCACGCGAAGGGCAACAAACGCAAGTGCAATTCCCAATCCGCCGCCGGCAAGGGCAAGCAGGACACTTTCAGTCAGCACCTGCCGAACGATCCGCACCCGGCTTGCGCCCAGCGCAGCGCATACCGCGATCTCCTTCTGGCGCGCGAAGGCGCGCGACAATTGCAGGTTCGCCAGGTTCGTGCACGCGATCAGCAGAACAAAACCAACCGCTCCGAGCAGCAGGTAGAGCGTGTTCCGGACGTTGCCCACCACCTGTTCCAGCAGCGGCACAATGCCGAACGTCAGGCCGCCGTTGGGTGGATACACCTCGGGAAAATCGTGCCGAAGGCGCGCGGTAATGGTATCCATTTCGGCCTGGGCCTGTTGTACCGTAATCCCCGGCTTCAGCTTGCCAATAATGTTGTAGTCCTCGTGGTCGCGATTCTGGGCGGCGTTGGCCGGAAGTGGAAGCGGCAGCAATATCTCCGCCTGCTCCGCGCCATCAAGCGTCGGCATCACCTCGCGGGGCAATGAGAACGAACGCGGCATCACACCCACAACTTCGTAGGGCACGCCATTCAGATTGATCTTGCGTCCGAGCACGCCGGGATCGGAACCGAAGCGCCGCGCCCATGTCCCGTAGCTGAGCACGGCAGTGGCGGTTCTTCCCGGCTGGTCCTCGGCGGCAACAAACAAGCGGCCAAGAGCAGCCGTCTGCCCAAGCATCGGCAACAGATTCGACGAGACGCGGATTGTTCCAACGCGCTCCGGGTCTCCCGATCCCGTCAGGTTGTAGTTGCCGCCGATGGCGATCGCCACCTGTTCAAATCCATTGTGGCCGTTCTTGATGTCGAAGTATTGCGCAGTGGAGAACCAGTCTTCCGTAATACCCAGGCCCGGAGACCGGTTCCACAGGATGACCAGCCGATCGGCGTCCGCATACGGAAGAGGACGAATCAGCAGCCCGTCGACGATGCTGAAGATCGCGGTATTGGCGCCGATTCCGATGGCCAGCGAGAGCACCGCCGTCACGGTGAACGTGGGTGCAGCCGCAAGCGCGCGGAGCGCGCGCCGCACATCTTTGAGCAAAATGCCCACGTGGCAGGATGTCCTCCGACGATCAATGTACCTCAGCGGAGGTACAAGAGCCACGATGGAAGGCGGCTTCCGGTCTAACCCTTATGATTGGAGGAAGCATCTATTCGATCGGAAACGAACAAAGAATTGAAAAGGCTCGCCATCCTCGGCTCCACCGGCTCCATCGGCCAAAGCACCCTTTCCATCGTCGAACAATTTCCCGATCGCTACTCCGTGGCCACTCTCGCCGCCGGCCACAACATTGATGAAGCCTTCACCCAGGCCGCCCGATGGCGCCCCAAAATCGTTTCGCTCGCCACGGAAGAGCTCGCCGGCCAACTCGTAGCCCGCCTTCGCGATGCGGCCGTTGGCGGCGTCGAAGTCGTCCACGGCCCTGCCGGAACGGTCGCGTGCTCCACCCATCCAGATGCCGATTTCGTCGTCTCCGCCATCGTCGGCGTCGCCGGCCTCGAAGCCACGCACGCAGCAATCCTCGCCGGCAAGCCCGTCGGTCTCGCCAACAAGGAGTGCATGGTCGCAGCCGGCGAGATCCTCACCGCCGCCGCCCGCGAACGCAACGTCCCGATCCTGCCCATCGACAGCGAACACAACGCCGTCCACCAGTGCATGCGCGTCGGCAGGCCAGGCGAGGTCAAGGCAATCTGGCTCACCGCATCCGGTGGCCCGTTCCGTCAGACGCCGCTCGACCGCTTTCCCGGCATCACTCCGGAACAGGCCCTCAAGCATCCGACTTGGGTCATGGGCCGCCGCATCACCATCGACTCCGCCACCATGCTCAACAAGGGCCTCGAAGTGATCGAAGCCTGCCGCCTCTTTGACGTTCCGCCCTCCAAGGTCCGGGTCACCATTCATCCGCAGTCCACCGTGCACTCCATGGTCGAGTACGTGGACGGCTCCATCCTTGCGCAGATCTCCGTGACCGACATGCGCCTGCCCATCCTCTACGCTCTTGCCTTCCCCGAGCGCCCCGCGTCAAACCTCACCTTCGACCTTGCCGCCCTGCGCCACCTCGACTTCGAAGAACCCGACCTCAAGCGCTTTCCCTGCCTGCGGCTTGCGTTTGAGGCAGCGGAAAAGGGTGGCGCCCATTGCATCGCGCTAAACGCCGCCGACGAGGTTGCCGTCGAAGCCTTCCTTGACCGCCGCATCCCATTCACTGGGATACCGGATACAATTGAAAAAGTGCTCGCTTCCACGCCGGAGACGCATCCGGCAACCATAGCAGAGGTGCTCGCGACCGACCGGCACGCGCGTCATTCCGCCGCCGCCCTGATTGGTTAAGTCGCGGGTATGCCACCCAGCGGGCCCGAGGTACATACAGCTTTGTTCATGCAGGATCTTCACGGATTTGTGGTTGCCGCCATCGCCTTCATCATTCTGATCGGCGTAATGGTTGTCGTCCACGAGTTCGGCCATTTCATCGTCGCCAAGCTCTGCGGCGTTCGCGTCGAATCGTTCTCTGTCGGCTTTGGCCCTCGCCTGTTCGGCATCAAGCGCGGCGACACCGACTACAAGGTCTGCCTTCTCCCCCTCGGCGGATACGTGAAGATGACGGGCGAATCGCCCGAGCAGAACCTTCAGGTGCCGGGCAAGCCCGTCGCTCAGCACATCTTCGAGGGAAACGAGGCCTCCACGGCCGAAAATGCCGTGGCGGCGCAATACGATCCCGGCTCGTTCACCAACCATCCCCGCTGGCAGCGAATGCTCATCGGCCTGGCAGGTCCCGTGGCCAACTTCGTCCTGGCCTTTGTGCTCATGATCTGCTACTACAACTGGTTCAACGAGGTTCCCAAGTACGAAGTACATTCCACGACCATCGAATGGGTCGTTCCCGGCTCTGCCGCTGACAATGCCGGACTCCACGCAGGGGATGAGATCAAGAGCTTCGACGGCGTCCAGAACCCCGACTGGATGGCGGTGGGCAACCGCGCACAGCTCAATCTCAACCAGACCGTTCCCGTCACCGTCGACCGCGGCGGAAAGCTTGTCCAGCTTTCGCTTCGTGTTCCGCCGCTTCCGCGCGGCGAAGATGAGGTTGACTTCAGCGATGCCGGCATTCTGCCGCAGTTTGTGCCCGGGCCCATCGGCGTCCACGAAGTGCAGTCCGGCACTCCAGCCGACAAGGCCGGCCTGCGCGCCGGTGATCAGATCATCGCCGTAGACGGCCACCAGTTCCACACCGTCTCCACTCTGCTGGCTTATATGCAGGCCTACCCCGGCAAGCAGATCACCCTTGACGTGGTGCGCAATGGGCAGCATCTGGCCCTTACCGCTACTCCCGGCAAGCTCGACACCAGCTGGAAGCTCGGCTTCGCGGCCGAAGCCACCCCGGTGCGCAACAATCCGTTGTCGCTTCCCAGGGCAATCAGCCAGGCCGGCACGTTCTGCAACAGCAATTCGACCCTGATTGTGGAAGTGCTTGGGCGCCTGTTTACACGCAAAGTGGCCGTGTCTCAGCTTTCCGGCCCGGTTGGCATCGCCCGCATGGCGGGCCAGGCAGCGGAGATGAACGGCTGGTTCCCCAAGTTCGGCCTCGCCTCCGCGATCAGCCTGAACCTCGGCATCCTGAACCTCCTCCCATTTCCGATCCTCGATGGCGGCCTGATCCTGCTCCTGCTGATCGAGAGCGTGCTGCGCCACGACATCAGCGTTGTCGTAAAAGAACGCATCTACCAGGCGGCATTCGTGGTACTGGTCGTCTTTTTCGCATTCATCATCTTTAACGACGTCACCAAGTTGCCGCTGTTCACCCACGTGCGACCCTGAAAACAGCGATCAGGGATCAATGGTCAGTGCACAGAACCTGACCACTGGCCACTGATCCCTGACCACTGACCTATGTCTGTTACTTCGAAACTCCGCGTCCGCTACGCAGAAACCGACCAGATGGGCATCGTCTACTATGCCAACTATCTTGTCTGGTTTGAGATCGGACGCGTCGAGCTGCTCCGCGAGCTAGGCCTGGCCTACAGCCAGATGGAGAAGGATCACAAGCTGATCCTGCCGGTCATCGAAGCGACATGCCGCTACCGGGCCCCGGCGCGCTACGACGACGAAATCCTCATCGAGACCCGTCCCGCCCTTGTGCGCGGTTCGGTTGTCAAGTTCGCCTATCGAATCCTGCGCAACGGCACAGGCGGCGCGGAGACGGCCCTCCTCGCCGAAGGCGAAACCGTGCACGTCGTCTGCGACGAGAACCTGAAAAAGCAGCCCTTGCCGCACCAATACACAGTGGCCCTTCGCAAGCTGATGGAATAGCCGGTGCTTCGAGCGTCCGGGGGGAGTCAGACGCTGGAAGCCCGTTTAGAAGTGGGCGCCGCTCGGTGTCCGTTCTGGAAAGAATTACCGGGCCGCGCCAATTCCAAATGCCCTAGACCTCGCCGTTGAACGTGCCTGCCAGGTTGTTGTACGCGGCCGCGATGCTGGTTGCGACATTCTGCATGGTGGCAACAGCGCAGAAAGACAGCAGCGCAACGATCAGAGCATATTCGACCAGGTCCTGACCCTCTTCGTCTAAGAAGCGGGCCTTCAAATGGAAAACCAGTGAGCGCAACATAAATGCCATCGTCGTTTCCCTCCATCTGGCCGATTGTGTTTTCATGCCGGCCGCAACTTTGGCGCAATTGAAGAAAGTGGTACTGACCCCGTTACGTGACCCTGGATTGTCAGGGTGATTTCGCAATCATACTTCGCATTTCGATCGAAATTACGGATCTGACCAAAAGTAATAGTTACCCCGGTCACGAAACCCTAATGGATACCAAAGTTAGCTGCATCCGGCCCACTAGCCCTCTAAGTATCAAGTGCCCTTCAAGGATCCCTGTGGAAATCGCTAGGCAAGAACTCCTGTCAAGTGGGGAAGAAAAAGCGAAATACATTAAACCAATTTAATATCAATAAAATACAAGAGAAAAAGAACTCTTGGAGAGTGGCCGATCCACTCTTCGGACCTGCTAGTCTTAAGAATAGAGGGAGAAAATTCCCATCAATGCCTCGGGGCCCCGAGGTCGGCATTTTCGCTTCTCCGGGGACCAGAAAATGCAGACCCCCCACCCCCCATTTCTGCAACTCCTTTAGATTCAACCACCGAAAAACAGGCAAAAATCGGTAATAAGCTGATACTAAATGGTTTATATCAATTTCAAAATGTGCCCAAAAAGCGGCTTTTTGGCCGGTATTTTGCAGTTATTTGATCGGACTTGAAGCCCGGACCGTTTCTGCCCACAAGCAGGACATTCAGGACCTGTTCGGACACACCAACTCCGAAGATGGTCTAAATCCCGGACACCACCGCGATCGCGAATCCATCGAACCCGCGCGCGCCCACCGTCGGCATCGCCGTCGCGCTCAAGCGCGGATCGGCCGCGACCATCTCAAGGAATCGCCGCACTCCGGTCACCTGGGGATCTTCGGTCTCGGGATTCACCACCTCGCCATCGCGCACCACGTTATCGGCGATGATCACCGTCCCCGGCCGCGCCAGCTTCATGGACCACTCCAGGTACTCGGGCATCCGCTCCTTGTCTGCATCAATAAAAATCAAGTCGAAGGGCTGCTCTCCGCCCTCGTGCATCGTCTGCAGGCTCTCGCTTGCAACGCCGACCAGGATCTCGACCCGTCCAAGCACGCCGGCGGCCTCCAGGTTGGTTCGCGCGACTTCGGCATGCCGCGGCTCCAGTTCCAGCGTGATCACCCGCCCGCCGTCAGGCACAGCCCGCGCCATCCAGATCGTCGAATACCCGCCCAGCGTGCCGATCTCAAGAACGCGCCGCGCCCCGGAGATCCGGACCATCAGGTCAAGGAACTTGCCCAGCAAAGGCGGCACGTCAATCGAAGGAAGCCCGGCCTTTTCATTCGCCTCGAGCGCCTTCGCGAGCCCGGCGTCAGCCGGAGCGAGCAGGTCGCCGAGGTAGCGGTCCACTTCGGCCCAGATCTTCTGCATGGGATCTCCAGGTTCAAACTTCAGGGGAAGTGAGCTCGAGGAATCAAGAACTACTTTTCACGCGCCACAACAAAATCCGGAACCCACAACAGCGCCCGCCTGAAATCGCAATCCGGCATCGATTTGAGCGCCTGCCGGGACTGTTCCGCGTAGCGGTCCGCAACGCCCATCGCATAGGCCACCGAGCCGTTGCGCACCAGGATGTCCTTGATCTGCTGCCGGCTCACGTTCTCAAAGCTGCGGTCGTCAAGCACGCGCTGGATGGTCTGCCGGTCGGCGGCCGTGCCGTGGTCGAACGAGTGGATCACGGCAAGCGTGGCCTTGCCTTCGCGCAGGTCGCTGGCCACGGGCTTGCCGAGCACCTCTTCGGTCGCGGTGAGATCGAGCACGTCGTCGACGATCTGGAACGCCAGGCCAACGGCGCGCCCATACGCAGCGACTCCAGCCTCCTGCGTCTCGGTGGCGCCCGCGAGCACCGCGCCGAGACGCATCGATACGGAAAACAGGCACGCGGTCTTGCGGAAGATCAGGTCGTAGTACTCGGCCTCGGAGACCGCCTTGCCCAGCTTCTGGATCTGCAGCAGCTCGCCCTCAACCATCTGCTGGGTAAGGCCGATCAGCAGATCGAGCACGCGCAGGTTCCGTTCCTCGAGCGCCACCTTGAAGGCCTGCATGTAGAGCCAGTCGCCGGCCAGCACGCACTTCTCATTGCCCCATGTGGTGTTCGCCGAGGGCCGGCCGCGGCGCGTGTCTGCGCCGTCGATAATGTCGTCGTGAACAAGCGTGGCCGTGTGCAGCATTTCGACCACGGCGCCGAGGCGGATTGCGCTCGAGCCCGAATAGCCCAACATGTGGGCTGTCAACAGCAACAGCGACGGGCGAATGCGCTTGCCGCCACCCTCACGGAGATATTCCGCAATCTCGGTAATGGTGCTGACGCTCGACGCGGCGTCCCGGCCAAGTTCCTGCTCGATCGCCACGAGGTCATCCCGCAGCAGGTCAAAAACTTCCCGGGCTGTCGCTATTGCCAACGTGCTCAAGTTCATTGCCTGGTCTTTTTAATCCTGGATTTGGCCAAGGGCAAATCCCGCATTATCGATTTGGCCCCGGAGAATCAGTTTGTCCTGTAATTCGTAAACTGCAAATCCACGCCAAGGTCCCGTCCGCGCAACAGGGCAATGATCGCCTGCAGGTCGTCGCGGTCCTTGCCCGACACTCTCACAGTATCGCCTTGAATGCTGGCCTGTACCTTCTTTTTTGACTCCTTGACCAGGCGCACAATCTCCTTCGCCTTCTCCGTAGGGATGCCCTGCTGAAGGCTCACTTTCTGGCGGACGCTCGAGCCCGCAGCCGGCTCGACCTTGCCATAGGTCAGATTCTTGAGGCTCACGCCCCGCTTCACAAGTTTCTGCCCGAGAATCTCCTTGACCGCCTCGAGCTTGTACTCGTCCTTCGAGGCCAGTTGAATCTCCTTGTCGCCTTCGGCGAGGTTGATCTCGGACTTCGAATCCTTGAGATCGAAGCGCTGGCGGATCTCCTTCAACGCCTGGTCGATCGCATTCCGCACTTCCTGGATTTCGACCTTGTTCACGATGTCAAACGAGTTGTCCTGCGCCATACGCTCCTCAAATGCTCCTCAACCGACGCGGCGCAAGCTCCCGCATCAGGGGCCTTGCCGTGCGAATCCCTTTTAGTTTCCCACGTTTGACCGGGGTCCTGTCAGGCAATCTGCGACAGTTCAAGCTGAAACAGCCGCGCAAAGTTGGCCGTAGTGGCGGCGGCAAGCTCTTCCGGCAAGACGTTCTTTATGCCTGCGAGCAGGCTGGCCGTATGTGTGACCATGGCCGGCTCGTTGCGCTTGCCCCGCAATGGCTCGGGAGCGAGCCACGGCGCGTCGGTTTCAACGAGCATGCCGTCGAGCGGCACTCTGGCGGCCGCATCGCGCAACGGCTGCGCCTTCGCGTATGTCACGTTCCCGGCAAACGAAACGAGAAATCCCATGTCGAGCGACCGCTTCGCCTCCTCCCACCCCGCGCCGAAGCAGTGCATCACGCCGCCCAGCCCCGTGTGCCGCCAATAAGTGTCCAGCACCAGGAACAGATGATTCCATGCATCGGTGGATTCATTCGTCCCGCGGCAATGAATCAGGATCGGCCGCTTTCGCGCTGCCGCCACTTCCAGCTGGCGGATAAGCCCCGCGCGCTGTACGTCGTGCGCCGCGCCCTGGTGGTAGTAGTCGAGGCCGATTTCGCCGCATGCAATGACCTCCGGCTCGGCAAGCAGTGCGTCGAGCTTTGCGATCGCAGCGTCATCGGCTTCGGGCGTCGAATGCGGATAGATGCCGGCGCTGGCATAGAGCCTCGGCATGCCGGGCTGTCCGTTGTATTGGCGGCAGATATCGAGAGCCTGGTGCATCTCGGCGGGACCCTCGCCGATGCCGATCGACAGCACCGCGCCGACCCCACCCTCTGTGCACCGGCGCAGCATTTCCGCCCGGTCGCCGTCGTAACGGGGACTATCAAGATGCGCGTGCGAGTCAATCAGCAAGAACGAAGCCCCTCCATCGCGAATGAGCGGCAGCGGCCAAACAGCCGATGCGTTCTCGCCCATTCTACGAAACGATGCAAGGCGCAAGTTGGGATTGCCCACAGCGAATGCTAAGCTGGGGCCCATGGTGACCGTCACGGCGCATCCACGCTCCACGCTGCTACCACGAGTCAGATCTCGACGACGGGCTGGAGCGCATCGTGCCAAATGGACAGGCACATCTGATGGTCAACCTCGCCGAAGACGAATTCAGAACCTACGATCGCCGGCGGCCCGTTCGCATGGACAGGCACTCGGGTTCCGTCCTCTCTGGACCTCACGCGCAATCAACAGTCCTCGACACGCGCGAGTTCCGCTGGCTTGCCGCCGTACAATTCCGAGCCGGAGGCGCGGCGCATTTCGTCACGATGCCATTGAGCGAAGCGTGCGACCAGGTGTTGAGCCTCGATGAGCTGTGGCGCCCGGAAGGATGCAGCCTTCGCGAGCGGCTGCTCGAAGCAAGAACCCCGCACGCGAAGTTTGCCGTGTTTGAGGAGGTGCTGCTCGAGCGATTGGAGAAGGCCTTCGACCCGGCCATGGCCTGCGCAATCTCGTCGCTTGAGCGCGGCGTGACCGTCGCGCGGGTAGCCTCAAGCCTGGGCCTGCTGCCGAGAACATTCACGCGCCGCTTCACGTGCAAGGTTGGCATCTCTCCCAAGCGTTTTGCGCGCGTGCGGCGCATGCAGAGCGTGATGCGCTCGCTGCGCAGCGCAGGTCCGGCGGACTGGAGTGAGCTCGCCGCGCAGCACGGCTACTTCGACCAGTCGCACCTCGCACACGACTTCCGCGAATTGGCCGGCATCACTCCGACGGCCTACAAGCCGCACTCGCCTCAGCGCAACAATCACATCCCCATCTCCGCGCGTTGACGCTTTTTTACAATACAGGCCGGCTCGGAATTTCCTATCCTTTCTGAAGAAGCGCGATTCCCCTTAAGGCAGGCCGACGGCTATGAACTTCAATCGATCAGTTCCAGTTGACACAGTCCTTCCGCACCTCGTCTATCGCGACGTCGAAGAAGCCATGGCGTGGTTGACGCGCGTGTTCGGTTTCCAGGAGTACTACCACTATGGCAATCCTGCGGGCGGAGCGATGATGCGCGCGGGAACTGCATTCCTAATGGTCGATCGGCCCAGGCGAGAAGAAAAGCTGCCGGCTCAGCTCGGCTACGGGACGCAGAGCCTCACCATCTTCGTCGATGACGTGGAACAGCACTACGAGCGCGCAAAGGCCGCGGGTGCCGAGATCGTTGAGGAGCCGCACGAAACCGAATACGGCGAGTTCCAGTACGCGGTGCTCGACCTGGCCGGGCATCACTGGCTTTTTTCACGGCACGCGCGCGACATCGACCCGACGCAATGGGGTGCATCCGTTGCCCAGCCAATCGCTGCTCCCGCGCGGGTCGCCCCGATGCTCTCCGTCCGCCGCGGTAGCGCAGCGGTAGACTTCTACATCGCGGCATTCGGCGCGGAGGTGCTCTTCAAGATTGAAGCGCCGGACGGCGCCGTGGTCGCGGAACTTGGCGTGGGCCAATCGCGCTTCTGGGTCGCCGACGAATCACCCGAGAACAAGAACTTCAGCCCCGAAACTATCGGCGGGGGCACGGTGCGCATGGTGCTCGTCGTCCCCGATCCCGACGCAGCGTTCCTGCGCGCCATCGGTGCTGGAGCCATGGTTGTACATCCAGTCGCCGACCAGGACTACGGATGGCGCGTAGGCCGGCTCGTCGATCCCTTCGGCCATCACTGGGAGATCGCCAAGCCGCTGTAATCGTCACGCGCTTCGCGGAGGATTATGAAGAAGCCCCCCATCGCAGTCATGGTAGTAGCAATCCTGCTCATACTTGTCGGGGCCGGAGGGCTCATCAACGACTTCCCGCACTTGAACTCGCTCTCAGCCAATCACTACGAGACGGTGTGGATCGTGGCAGTGCACTTGCTCGCGATTGTTGCCGGCGGCTTCATGCTTCTTGGACACAACTGGGCGCGATGGCTCGCCATCGCCTGGATGGCCTTTCACGTGGCCATTACCATCGGCCATCCTGTACTGCCGCTCGTTGGGCACGTACTCTTCCTGCTGCTGTTCGTATGGCTCCTGTTCCGCTCGGACTCGAGAGCTTTCTTCGGCCCGGGAACTCGTGCCGCTTAGGCATTACGGCTTCCGCATGAGAAATGAGAATCTGCCAACCCTGTAAATCACCTTGCCCTCGCCGGCCGGCGAAGCCGGCACCTGGCCTGCGCGTACTTTGTCGAAAGCAGCCGCAAGCTCCGGCAAAACTGACGGCGGCGCCAACGGCACGTTGTGCGCGCCGAGCACGGTCTTGACCTGCGGCGCCAGCGCGGCAAGGCGGTGCACGGAGTTACCATAGGCCGCCAGATCCGTCTCGGGGCGGTAGATCCAGATCGTGCCGGGATAGAACGTGTCGCCCGTGAAGAGCAGGCCGTTCGCGCGGTCAAACAGAGCGATTGCGTCGGGAGTGTGGCCCGGCGTGGCAATGATCTCGAGCGTGCGTCCGCCCAGTTCGATGCGTTCCCCATCGTGGACATACTTCGTGATCTTCCACGGCCTGGTTGCGTACGAGTTGCGGTCAAATCCCGCCGGCAGCCTGCCGCACACTTCGCCAGGCGCAATCTCAGCCTGCGCATCTTCGCGCGAGCCGCGCGCATTCTGCCGCGTGAAATCGGTATCCATTCCGTAGACGGTATCGAACTGCCAGTTGTCGCCCACGTGATCATCGTGCGTGTGCGAGTTGAGCACAATAACAGGCAGATGCGTGAGCTGCGCGGTGAGCGCCTTGAGATCGCCGATCCCCATGCCCGTATCGAACATGAGCGCGCGCTTGCCGCCGGCGATGAGATAGCCGATTGTCTCCTCGGATTGATGCGGCTCGTAGAGGCCAAACACGCCCGGCGCAACCCTGTAGACCTCGAACCATGCATCGTTCACCGCGACGCGTTCGAGCGCCTTGTATTCGGGCCGCGGGAGCGACTTGCACCACGCCGGCACGTCGCTCTGTGCAAAGGCGCGGGGCACTGCGAAAGCAATAACCAACACCAGGATCGCTACCCGTTCCAGGCTCGGCCGCAATTGCATCTCCTCGACATATCTGCAACAAGCCCACCCTGCTCAATCGAGCAAGGTGGGCATTTTCCAGCCACTAGCCACTAACCACTAACCACTAGCCACTAGCCACTAACCACTAATCACTGCTTCACCGCTTCCCCAATAAACTTTTCCAGGTCGCCCCGCAGCTTGTGCAGCGCCTCGACGTTCAGGTAGATCATGTGCCCCGACGGATAGTATCCAAACTCGACGTTGCCGCGCAGTTCCTGCGGCAGCTCCATGTGGTCGAGGTCGAACTCCGTGAGGAAGAACGGCGTCGCGAGATCGAAGTACCCGTTTGCCGAGAACACCTTCAGGTGCGGATTTTTGCGCATCGCGCTGGCGAGATCCGCCGCCACATAAGGCTGTGACTGCTCCATTCCCGGACCGCCCGGCCCTCCGCCGCCGCTCGTCGGCCGGTGCTTGAAGTCCCACTGGATGATGCCATAAGCGGTTGGCCGGTATTGGTCGGTCGAGTCGTATTTGAGCTCCGTCTCGAGGTAGTTGTGCAGCGCCGCGACAAACGCGCCGGTGATTCCTGTATCGGACGCATCGTAGCTCGGGTTCTCGCCCGCCGCGTCAGTGTCGACGCCTTCGAAGCGCATGTCATAGCGGCCCAGCGTCAGACGCTGATCGCGCAACACTTCCTTGCGGAAGCGCGTCGGCGACACGCGCAGGTTCGCTTCTTTCACATAGTCCACGCTCAGGCCCGTAAAGCGGCTCACTTCCTTCGCGGCGGAATCCAGTTCCTCCGCCGAAAGCCTGTCGCCTTCGAACAGCGCATGCGCATACGCCCCGGAGGCGAACTCGCGCGCCTGCTGCACCCATGTCGCAATGTCCGCTGGCTTGTTCTGCACCTTGTTGTAGAACCACGCGGCGGCTGCATAGCTGGGCAAGTTTCCGATGTACGTCATGTCGTAGCCGCCGGAGCGGATGCCGTAATTCAATATCGACGAGATCAGCACGACGCCGTTCAGCTGTACGCCGTCGTTGCCGAGCATGTCGGCCAGCGCCGCCGAGCGCGTCGTTCCATACGACTCGCCGATGAGGAACTTCGGCGAATTCCACCGCTGGTTCACGCTGATGTAGCGGACGATGAACCGGTCGAATGCGTGCAGGTCCGGGTCCACTCCGGTGAAGTCCTTGGGCTGGGCCTTGCCCACGGCGCGCGAGTAGCCGGTGAGCGGCGCATCGATGAAGACCAGGTCCGTCTTGTCGAGCAGCGAATCCTGGTTGGGTACAAGCTGGAACGGCGGTCCTGCCGTCGCCTTGGGGCTGTCGGTCTGGATCCGCACCGGCGAAAACGAGCCCATGTGCAGCCACAAAGTTGCCGAACCCGGGCCGCCGTTATACAGGAAACTCACCGGACGCGAGCCCGACGGCGCCCCATCGAGCGTGTAGGCCACGTAGAACATGCTGCCGTAAGGCTTGTCGTCTTCATCGCGGATCAGCAGCGTGCCGGCCGTCGCCGTGTAGTGCAGCGCCTTGCCGCCGAGCGTCAGGTCATGATGCGTTACCGAGGACCGCTCCGGCGGAATCGGCGTACTTTCATTGCCTTTCTGGTCGCCGCCGCCCTGTTCGCGCGCATTCTGCCGTCCCTGGTCAGGAGTGCGCGAATTCGATTCCTGCACGCTCTGGCTCCTCTGCTCCTGGTTTTCCTGGCTGCGCGGCTGCTGCGCCACGGCGTTACTCACCATCAGGGCTGCCAACGCAACCCCGCACACCCCGAACCGAACAGGTATCATGTTCCGATGACCTCCAGAGAATCAAAACGATAAATAGGCCGGCCGCCTGCCGGTCAATCGGATGATTTACGTCGATGTTCTGTCGACGTCAAACCCTCCGCCAAAGACGCACAGCCCGGTCACGATCCGCGGTTGCCGCTTCGATACAAAACCAATGACAAGGATTGCATGCGGAATTTACTTGGTTAAATCGGGGTGCGTGTGTCCGCAAATGAACACTTTTGTGCCGGGATGATTCTCCAACCCTAAGCCATCTTCTGTAAATCGTGTTCGCGCATGAAAAATCTGCCCTGAAAGGTGACATGCGGTCGGAGTTCGCAGTCTGAAATAGCGGAGGTCAACGCTCGCTTGAAGCGGTTTGGCGCATTTTGTCTGGATACGACCAACCAATGCCTGTGGAGCCACGGCGAGCGCATCATTCTGCCTCCCAAGCCTTACGCAGTCTTGCTGTACCTCGCGGAACATGCGGGCCGGCTCGTATCTCATGACGAGTTACTGGATGCGCTGTGGCCGGAGACCTACGTCCAGCCCCAGGTGCTGCGCACCTACATGCTTGAGCTGCGCAGAATCCTCGCCGACGATGCGCGCAGTCCGCGCTTCATCGAGTCGCTTCCCAAGCGCGGCTATTGCTTCGTGGCGGAAGTGTCGGAGTGTTCCGGTGAGGAGGAAAAGTTTGCGACGGAGAACCGGGCTGCTCATGCAAACAGCGCGGCGTCGGAACACGCGCATTTCCTTACCGGCCGGGAAAGGGAGCTTGCACTTTTGCACCAGTGCCTTCAGCGCGCCGCCGCGGGAACACGGCAGATAGTATTCGTCTGCGGCGAAGCGGGCATCGGCAAAACAGCTCTCGTAGAGCAATTCCTCTCGAACGTGGACGACGGGCAAACAGCGGCCGTCGCGATCGGCCAGTGCATTTCAGGCTTCGCCGTCAAGCAGGATTACTATCCGCTGTGCGATGCTCTCCGACAGATCGCCAACTCAGCGGAGAGGAAAGAAGCTTCGCAAATCCTCGAGCGCGCCGGTACCCTTTCGACCGAGAGAGATGCATCCGGAGAGGAGGTTTCGACAGAGGCGCCTTCATTAAGCCCCGGATCCCTGTGCACAGCTATCGAGAAGCTTGCTGTCGAATCGCCGCTGGTTCTGATCCTTGAAGACCTCCACTGGGGCGACGAGGCCACGCTGGACCTCTTATCGGCGCTGGCACGTCGTCGCGGTCGCGCCCGGCTGATGATCGTGGCAACGTTCGTTCCCCAGTGCGGATCGAGCAGCCGTTCACTTGCGCGCATGTTGCACGACCTGCGACTGCGCCGGTTGTGCAGCGAGATTGAATTGCCGCGGCTGACAAGACAACATACAGCACGCTTGACTCGCCAGCGTCTGCGGCAGGAAAACCTGCCGCAGAGCCTGCAGGACTTCGTGCATCAGCACTCGGAGGGCAATCCGCGCTTCGCCCTCACAATCCTCGACCACCTGATCGCGGAAGGCGTTCTCGTTCGCGGCCCGGAAAACGGAGAGATGGTATGGGGATTGCAGGGCGCTCTCAACCCATCCGACGCCGCGGTGCCGGACGAGCTCGCGCGCATGATCGAGCTCGAAGTGGAGCATCTCGCGCCACGCGAGCAGCAGCTTCTTGAAGCCGGCAGTCTCATCCCTGTTGCATTTCCCGCGTGGGCAGTTGCCGCCGCTCTTGACCTCGAGCCCGCCGAGGCTGAAGAAGAATGCAATGATCTCGCTCGCCGGTTGTCGTTCATGACGCGCGCGGGCGAAGACGAGCTCCCCGACGGTGCCCGGTCGGCATTCTATGTCTTCGCGCACGGTGTGTATCGCGAAGTGCTCTACCAGCGGCAGGCGTCCGCGCGCCGGTCGATCCGGCACGCGCGCATTGCGGAACGCCTGCGCGCAATGTTCCGCGGCCGCGAGGCATCCGTGGCGCGGGAGATCGCGATGCACTATGAAGCGGCAGGCGACCGGGAAGCGGCCATCGGCGCGTTGCGGGTCGCGGCCGGGCGCGCGCTTGAAATACGCGCGTTTGGCGAAGCTGCCGACCTGCAGCTCAGAATCGCCCGCCTCAGCGCGCTCCTTCCTCTCCTCGAGCAGCAGCCGATTGATGCGAACGCCCGTGACAGGCAGAGTTCCCAGCCGGGAGCCGCCAATCCATTCGGGTTTTCCGGGACGTTCGGGAAAGCTTGACAATTTCTCCACGCGGACTTGACGCATTGTTTCTTGGGGACCGCTAGTGTGACTGCAACAGGAGGTCACTCGTCATGCGGTCCATGCTTCCGAAATTCTTCCTTCTGCCCGCTCTCGCTGCGGCAGCAGCGCTGTTGAGCCACCCTGCGCAGGCCGAAAGAGTCACTGTCCCCTTCGCTTTTACCGCACTTGATCATTCCTTCCCCCCCGGCGTTTACGACGTCGAAGAGAACCTCAACAAGAACTCGGTGACCGTGCACTGCGAAGGCGGACCGGAATCCTTCACGTGGATCATGGGGCCCGGCGATCCCGCGCCCGGCGATCAGCACATTACGCTCCGCTTCATCGAGTCGGCCAATGGCAAGCATGTCCTCGAATCGGTCCAGTACCGTGACCAGATCACGAGCAAGCTGAGCAAGCACCACGATCGCAAGGCCGGCGCAGAGATGGCGGGCGGCCGATAGATCAACAACCGCGGGTAACGCATACGTCAAAGTTTCATGCCAGCCCAGGGCCGCAGCACGAACGTGGCCCTGGCTCTTTTTTTTCTTCCCGGACTCACTCGCTCTTGCTCGTCTGGTTTGAATCATCGGTAGCGATCGTAACCCCATCCGGAATATTTTGGATTGACAACACTCTCCCGCTGGCCAATAGTGGACGAAACCACGTTCGCAAACGCCTGAGCCGCAATTGCGGCATTCCCCTTGAACCGGAGTTATCTCCTTGCGAGGCGTCAGCGAACGCAAATCCGTCTTCGACCTCCAAGGGAGAGTAAGCATTGAATCGGATCGACCTCGCCGTTAGCCGGAGGATTCCCGCACCCGCGGAACAGGTGTTTGACAGATGGATTGATCCACGCGCTGCCGGCGGGCCATGGTTCGGCGCCCGGCAGGTTCTTCTCAATCCGGAAGTGGATGGGCTCTTCTACTCGTCCGTACACCACAAGGGCCGCGCCTGTTCGCATTACGGACGGTTCCTTCGCATCGAACGGCCCGCATGCCTCGAATTCACATGGGTATCCGAGGCCACGCAGGGGTTGGAGACCACCGTCATCGTCACCTTTGAATCGCGCGGTGCTGAAACGCTCGTCACCCTTCGTCATGCCGGCGTGCCGGACGATGCGGAGGGCATGCGCCACAAGGAAGGGTGGGCGTGGGTTCTCTCCACCCTCGAGCAGAGTTTCTGCGCGCGCACGGAGACGTCCGCTCCCGCGTAACTCGTTGGCGTCGCGCGCCTACTTTCGCGGCTGTTGCGGGGTCTCCGGGATCAGTCCCTGCTTTCGCAGCCACGTATCGAGCAGGTTCGGCCACTGCTCCAGCGACAGATCACCCATTCCCATCCCGCTCCCGTGGCGGCCGTGCTCGAAAATATGCGCCTCGGCCGGCACGCCCGCTTTCACAAGCGCATCGTAAAACCTCAACCCCTGTTCCACCGGAACAGTCTGATCGTCCTCGGTGTGATACCAGAACGTCGGCGGCGTCTCTTTGGTCACGAACAGGTCCGGGGAGTATGCAGCTCGAAGTGCTTCGCAGCGGTCCATCAGGTTGAGTTCCTTGCAGTAGCTCAGATGCGAAGTATCTGACGAAATCGCCCCGATCCACGGGTAGCCGAGCACCACGTAGTTCGGCCTGCTTGAGACGCGATCGATGGGATCTTCGGCATTGGGATCGCCCGGAACCGGTTGCACGCTTGCAAGAGCCGCGAGATGCCCGCCGGCCGAGAAGCCGATGAGGACGATCCGGTTCGGATCGACGTGGTAGTCCACTGCGCGCGTCCGCACCAGCTGCACTGCGCGCCGCGCATCGAGCAGCGGCACGGGCAGCAGGTAGCCATTCGAGCTCAGCCGGTATTGCAGCACGAAAGCAGTGAATCCGCGCGACGTGAACCAGTCCGCCACCTGCCGGCCTTCCAGATTCCCCGCCAGGTGCATGTAGGCGCCGCCCGGCAGCACCACCACCGCCGATCCGTTTCCATGCCCGCGCTGCGGCTCGAAGATGGTTAACGTGGGAACGTCTTCGCATCCAGTCCCCTTCGCCTGCGGCGCGCTCCCAGGCCACAGCCGGATCGTCTCGATCCCCAGCCACGCATTGTTCTCGCCCGCTGTCGTGCACGGGGCCTTCGCCTGCGACCAGGCGATCGAACCAATCGCCAGCCCCACCACCGACAAAGCACACAATTGCCGCATTCCTGTCTCCCAATAGTTCGGGCCCATCGTAAGGCAGAGATCAGTGCACACTGATTTGCGAATCGATGATCGGGGTCAGAAGCAGAAACATAGGAAGCGGAACTTCGTTTTCAGTTCCGCGAGGTCGTCCTTGTCGATCACCAGCCGCCCATTGTCCAGCCTTTTGAATTTTCCTTTGAGCTCCTTGTCATCCTCGCTTAGGGGCTTCCAGCGCTTCTCATAGCCCTCTTCCCCACCCGGCAGGTAGAAAAGCTGGCAGGTTCCGCCGCTGCACGATTTTGTCGTTGGACAGAAGAACTCCACGTTATCCGAAGATGGGTTTGACTTGTCCTTTGCCGTCGAAGGTTCGCCGCAGACCGCCTTGTATGTGCCCGGCACGGTTGCGTGATCGAACGCCGGTTGAACACAGTAGTAGTCGTAGAACTCGTCTTTTTTCGGCTCGACTTTCCCGCTCTTTCCGGGCAGCGCCAGGTACCGCCGGTGTTTGTATGAACCTCCCGCGTGATGATAGAAGAGCTCGCAATAGCAGTTGGGCCTGCCGTCCATGCAATGTTCGTTCCCCTTCGGTGCGGGAGGCAGTTCCTTACCCTCTTCACGTTTCGGGCAGCAGTCATCGCAGCCGCAATACTCGAATCCTTCTGGTAGTCCTCGCAGATTCCCCATGTCGATCTCCTTTCTGATCAGATTCAGGGAGGTGTCGAAATATTACCTTCGTCCGCGCTCTGGATGAAAGCTTCAGTAGCCGGTAACCGGGGCAGTGTTAGCATTTAGGTTGGACGCGATGCACACTAACAAGCTGAAAATCATACCTTTGGGCGGGCTCGGCGAGTTCGGCATGAACTGCCTCGCCATTCGCTGGGAAGACGACATCATTGTCATCGACGCGGGCCTCATGTTCCCCGAGACCGAACTGCTCGGCGTCGATATCGTCGTGCCCGATATCACCTACCTGATTGAGAACAAGCAGCATGTGCGGGCGATCATCCTCACGCACGGGCACGAAGACCACATTGGCGGCCTCCCCTGGATCCTCAGCGAGATCAAGGTCCCGGTCTACGCGACCGAATTCACGCTCGCCTATGTTGAAGGCAAGCTCGAAGAGCACAACCTCCTTGATGAAACCGAGCTGATCGAGATCTCGCCCAAGCAGAAGTTCACCATCGGCCCGTTCACAGTCGAGCCCATTCGCGTCACGCACTCTCTCGTAGACTGCGTCGCCCTGGCGATCGAAACGCCCGTCGGCGTCGTCATCCACACCGGCGATTTCAAGATCGATCTGTCCCCGCTCGATGATCATGCCTTCGACCTGCACACCTTCGCCGAATACGGCAAGCGCGGCGTCCTTGCGCTGCTGCAGGACTCAACCAATGTGGAGCGCCACGGCTACACGCCCAGCGAGCGCGCGGTGCGCCCGCGCCTGGATGAAATCTTCTCCAGAGCCAGGAAGAAGCTCTTCTTCTCCTGCTTCTCTTCGTCCATCTACCGAATCCGCATCGCAATGGAACTCGCCCGCGAGCATAAGCGCAAGGTTTGCATCATCGGCCGCTCAATGGTCGAAAGCACTGAGATCGCGCAGGACCTCGGCTACCTCGACGTGCCCACCGGCCTCGTCATCAATCCCGGCCAGATGCGCGACATTCCCGTCGACCAGCTCATGATCCTCATTTCCGGCACTCAGGGCGAGCCCATGAGCGCACTCAGCCGCGCCGCCGTAGACAACCACAAGCACGCGCGCGTGGAAAAAGGCGACACCGTCGTTCTCAGTTCGCGCATCATCCCCGGCAACGAGAAGGGCATCTTCCGCGTCATCGACCACCTCTACCGCCGCGACGCCAACGTCATCTACGACGACGGCTCGCACGGCCTCATCCACGTCAGCGGACACGGCAGCCAGGAGGAGATGCGTCTCCTCATCAATCTCGTGCGGCCCAAGTTCTTCATCCCCGTCCACGGCGACTACCGTTACCTGCGCCGCCACGCGCAAGTGGCCATGGAAACAGGCTCCGTCGAACACGCCATCGTCATCGAAGACGGCGATGTGCTCGAACTCGACAAGGACGACGCGCGCAAGCAGGACAAGGTGACCGCAGGCCGCGTGCTCATCGACTCCGGCTCATCCATCGACGTCGTCGAAGACCTCGTCATCCGCGACCGCCGCATCCTCTCCGAAGACGGCATCGTGCTCGCCGTGCTGGCCATCAACAAGCGCACCGGCATCGTAGAGCGCGCGCCCGAGGTCGTCATGCGCGGCTTCGGCGGCGCCGACATCACCGACCAGGCCCGCGAAACCATGCTCAAAACGCTCGATGGCCTGAGCGGCGAGCAGAAGACCGACTACGGCATGGTCAAGGAAAAAGTCCGCGTCGATCTCAAGCGCCTCATCCAGAAAACCACCGGCCGCCGCCCGCTCATCATGCCGGTCATCCTCGAAATCTAACCGGAGTCGTCGGCGGCAGTTCAATGAACTTGCTTTCCTAATCACTTAATTGGACTTGTTTTCCTGAGCGAAGCAGCGCGGCAGTATCGCGCTGCGCAGTCGAAGGATCTGCGGTTGCTGTTGCCTTTGCTTTTCTGTCTGTCTTTCCCGAAGGGAATCTGCTTCTGTCTCAACCGGCAGTGCACCGAACAAGCTAGAATCCAAGCCATGATCCAAGTTGCAAGATTTCTCACGTTAGCCGTCGCGCTCCTCCCTGCCGCACTCATCGCCCAGCAGCCGGCTCCTGCCCCAAGCGCCTGTCCAACCACCGCCACCCTCGACGACCTAATCAAAGCCATCGACGCCGCGGTCAGCGGCCCCGGCAACCAGGACCGCACGTGCTTCCGCGCGCTCTTCCTGCCCGAAACGCGCCTCATCCCGCTGCGCCATCTGCCCGACGGCAGCTACCAGCCGCGCGTCCTCTCCGTCGACGACTGGATTGCCGCAGTAGCCAAGCGCGGCAGCGACTCCTTCACGGAAAAGCAGATCAAGGTGAAGTCAGAAACCTACGGCCACATGGCGCACCTGTGGAGCACGTACGAGACCCTCGGCTCCGACGGCAAGATGGTGGATCGCGGCATCAACAGCATTCAGGCGGTCTTCGACGGCAAGCAGTGGAAGGTGATTCAAATCGTGTGGCAGGCCGAGACGCCCACTGAAAAGGTACCGGCCCAGTACCTCCCGTGACGTTCATCTGAGGCAGGCCAAGGGCGACGCGCCGGCTAACGAGCCCTCGCCGCCAAAGCGTTTCCATGTTTCCCCAAACTTGCGCTGTGTCCACATCCCCGCACCCTAAGGAGAAACGCATGACCACAACCGCACCGCCGCCAACCAAGATCATGATCATCCGACATGGCGAGAAGCCCCCAAAAAAGGGCGGCCCTCCGTTCGACGTGCAGGAGAATGGCCAGCCAGGCAATGGAAAATCGCTCATTGTTCCCGGATGGCAGCGTGCCGGCGCGCTCAACGCATTCTTCGCGCCATGGAACGCGAAACCCGCAAATAAGTCCATCGCCACGCCCGACTGCATCTACGCCGCCAGCCCCGTGAACGAGTCGCAGCGCCCGTGCGAAACCGTCACCCCCCTTGCTGCCTGGCTCAACTTCGCGCAGGGATCGCCGCAGTTCAACGTCTCCTTTTCCATCGGCGGCGGCGAAAAGGACATGGTGAAAAGCATGCTCGCGCAAAGCGGCAATGCCCTCATCTGTTGGGAGCACGATCACATCATGCCCGACATCATGGGCCACATCAACGATCACGTTCCCATCTCGAACTACTCCGAAATCACCAACCCGTTCCCCAACGTCTTCTACCTCGTCTGGATCCTCGACCTCAGCACCGACAAGAACGGAAACACCAGCTACACGTGGTCGACCACCAACCAGAACCTAATCGCCGGCGACGTGCAGTCCTCCTGATCCAAAAAAGCAGCGGCCGCAGAAACCTATACTGGAAACATGGGTCACACCCTCGTTTCCCTTGAAGAGATTCGCGCCGCCGCTCACCGCATCGCAGGCATAGCCGTGAAGACTCCGCTGGTCCGCGCGCCCTTCGAAGGCGCCGGCGGCAGCGTGTGGCTCAAGGCCGAGAGCCTCCAGCCCATCGGCAGCTTCAAGCTGCGCGGCGCCACCAACAAGATCCTCCAACTCTCGCCGGATGAGATCAAGCGCGGCGTCATCACCTACTCGAGCGGCAACCACGCCCAGGGCGTCGCCTACGCCGCGCGCGAAGTCGGCGCAAAGGCCGTCATCGTCATGCCGTCGAACGCTCCCGCCATCAAGCGAGCCTCAACCCTCGCCCTCGGCGCGGAGATCGTCGGCGTCGGCCTCGCATCGAGCGAGCGTCTCGCCAAATCCGAAGAGCTCGTTCGCGAGCACGGCTACATCGTCGTCCCTCCCTACGACGACGAAAAGATCATCGCCGGTCAGGCCACCTGCGGCCTCGAAATCGTCGAATCGCTCCCCGACGTCGACCTCGTCCTCTCGCCCGTCTCCGGCGGCGGCCTGCTCAGCGGCGTCGCCACCGCCGTCAAGCTGCTCCGGCCCGCAGCAAAGGTCTTCGGCATCGAACCCGAACTCGCCGCCGATACCGCCGAAAGCTATCGCACCGGAAAGATCGTCGAGTGGCCCGCCGAGCTCACCACGCGCACAATCTGCGACGGCCTGCGCACGCAATCAGTGGGCACACGCAACTTCGCGCACATTCAGAAATACGTCGACGGAATCATCACCGTCACCGAAGCCGAAGTCCGCGCCGCAACGCGCGCCATCGTCGCCACCGCGCGCCTCGTCCCCGAGCCATCTGGCGCCGTCACCACCGCCGCCCTGCTCTTCCATGCCGACAAGCTGCCGCCGTACCGCAAAGCCGTCGCGATCGTCAGCGGCGGCAACGTCGATCCGAAGCTTCTGGCAGAAATCCTCACCGCGTAACCCGCGGAAATCGTGGTGCGGCACGTAGAGCCCGAGCACATTACTCACGCGGCGATTCAGCCCGAAATCTAGACCTGCCGCCAAAGTTCTCCGCGAACCCTGCATCCAAAACTGGAAAGGCTCGCCCCAACGGCAAGTCCACGAGGAGATACGAATTTCATGGCTGATATGAAAAAGTGCGCCCACCCCGCTTGTTCCTGCATGACCGACCAGAAATACTGCAGCTCCCATTGCGAACAGCACAAGGACACCGCAGAGATCGCCTGCGAATGCGGCCATCCCGGCTGCAATGGAGAAATCAACGCCTGATCGGTTGAGCTCGCGCGGCCGAGTCAGACCGCGCGAGCCTTGTGCGTCCTAATCGCCACGGCGCGCCTCGCCCCCGAGCTTCGGACGCGGTCACCACCGCCGCGCTGCTCTTCCATTCGGACAAGCTGCCGCCGAATCGCAAAGCCGTCGCCATCGTCAGCGGAGGCAAAGTCGACCTGAAGCTTCTCGCCGAGTCCTTACCGAATAACGCCGCAGACAGACGCAGCCGTAGCACCCGCAACAGGCCTAATGCTGCTCGATCGGCAAGCCGAATATTGAGACGGCTCGCCGTGACTCAGTCTCTACCGGCCCCGGAATGGGATTCCCGATTGCTTCGAAGCCTTTTCCGTTCCACCGAAACCCGTAAGTGAGAGATCCGCTCGAGCAACAATCACCCTCCCCAAATTTGGGATCAAAAAGTTGCACGGTTAATATTCGGTTCTTTACAAATACGCGATACAAGCCATATGCGGCACGATCGCCAGAATGAAAGAAACCCAAAAGCTTCGCAGTTCCGTTCGCACCGCCATAAATGTACACCCAATAGTGATATTGAGTGCCGCCCGAATCGTGACGAAGAACAACGATTGCGTCATCTACTTGATCGCTTGAAAGTCTTGCGTAATCCACCCCTTCAAGGGTTAGCCCCTCGAAGGGCGCGTTGGTTTCGTCATCATCATCCGCTTTCCGCTCGTCCCATTTTCCGCCTACCAGCTGGATGTGCGGCTCCAGCCTGAGACTCATCCACTGCAAATGATCGGGCCAACTGGTCGGGGGAACCCAGGGGTAGGAGAAGTTCTTGAAGTCCACCCCTCGTATATCCTTTGGCGCGGACTGGGTCCACCCGGCCATGCAGAGTGACGTCAGAAGCAGGATCGATTTAAGAGCCGCTCTTCGCATCACTTCCCCTGCTTGTCCAGCCGCAAAAACCGCTCAGCATTGTTATACAAAATGTCCCGCTTCTGCTCCGGGCTCAGGTAATCCGCATTCTGGATAATGCTGATCGAGTAAGCCATCAGTCCCGGCCACTGCAGCTGGTCCGTCCCGAACATCACGCGGTCCTCGAACCCCGCATCCACCAGCCGCTCGATATACCGGTTCACTTCCTTCAGCGGATAGCTCCAGATCAGCCCCGCCACATCCACATACACGTGCGAGTTCGCCTGCAGCAGCGTGAGCATGTTGTCGATCATCGGGTAGCCCGCATGCATCACCTGCACCCTTAATTTCGGATGCCGCGCCAGCAGATCTTCCAACAGCAGCGGGTTCCCCATCGACCCGCGAAACTTCGGCGATGAAATATTCGCGCGCCCCGAACCGCCCGTTCCCATGTGGATCGCCACCGGAATATCCAGCTCCTCAGCCAGCGCGAAGAATTTGTCCACCGAAGGATCGCTCGGCGACAGCCCCTCGTACTGCAGCCCGATCTCGCCCATCACCTTGAATCCGCCGGTCGTGAAATCCTTGCGCAGATCATCCAGTGGCACGCGCCCGCCGCCCATTCCCGAGGTAAACGACGTTCCCGGAATCACGTGCCCCGGCGCCGCGTCCTGCCACTTCTTCACGCTCTCGGGATCGCCGAACACCACCGCCGTCACGTTCAGCCGCTTCATCTCCGCGGTCACGTCCTTGATGTATTCGCCCTTCGCCGCCGGATAAAACTTCGGCGTGCACTCCTCCTGCGACCATCCGAATCCCGCTTCCTTCGTATCCGGATCCGAAGCAAGGAACTTCGCCTCGTTCGGGCACATCGGCCCGCCCGGAAACGACTCGTTAATCGCATGAACGTGCACATCGATCACCGGCGGAACATCGGTCCCCGTGTTCTGCGCCGGCAGCATCGTCGCTCCGGCAGCGCACATGGCAACACACAACAGCGGTCTGGCAATTCTTTCAAGCTGCGTCAGCATGAAATGTCTCCTGTGCACACCATCCTAACGCCAGCGAACGCCCTCGGCCGCCCGCCAGCCTGCTTACCTCCGGCGCATTCCGGAGTCGTTTGAACTATGATTCCGTTGATGAATCACCGCATTCCTTGCCGCGTCTTTCTCGCGATTTGCCTGGCGTTCACCGCCCTCCTCCTGAGCGCATCGGCCCTCGCGCAGAAGCCGAAGCGCGACGAGATCGTCAAGCCCATGGCCGGCCCCCGCGCCACCGCCCTCCGCGTCACCTGGCTGTATGTCTCGCCCGACAAGAGCGCCCAGAAAGTCAGCCGCGTCGCCACTGGCCGCGAAATGGTCGTCGCGGAAAAGAGCGGCAATTGGCTGCGCGTTTACGCCAACACCGACGTCCGCGAGGTCCACTCCGACCAGGACGAGCCCGTCATCGGCAGCGACGACACCACCCCGCCCATCTCCGGTTGGATGGAAGCGCGCGGCATCGTCGAAGAGACCACCCCCAACGGCGATCAGATCCTGATGGGCGAGGCGGCCAACCAGGAAGCGGCGGCAAGCGATCCGCGCGGCCCGGCCAACGCAGCCCAAAGCGCGCGCCTTCTCTACCGCCGCATCGTCGAAATGTTTCCCAACTCGCCCCTCGCGGCGGAAGCCGCATGGCGCGCCGCCGACATCCAGTGGCAGATCCAGAAGGCCGACATCTCCACCCGCCCCTCCGCCAAAGAGCGCGACCCCGCCCTGCGAGAGCAAATCGACGACACCGAGATGAAGCGCGTTATCAAGTACTATCCCAACACGCGCCAGGCCGACATGGCCGCCTTCGCATTGATCGACAACAAGCTCTGCGGCGACTGGGGCGGCCAGGAGAAATGCCCCGCGAAGGAATCCGAAATCTACGAGAAATTCGCCTCCGAGCACCCCGATGGCCCCCGCACCGCCCAGGCGCTCTACCAGGCCGTCTACCGCCAGTGCGCCCTCGTCGACATGTTCCACGCCGACCGGAACGACAAGAAAGCCGACGAAGCAAGAAACCGCGCACACGATCTCGCCGCCCGTCTTCGCGACAAGTTCGCGCAATCCGACTACACCGCCCGTGCCACCGCATTGGTATTCAAGATCGACCAGGGAATCCCCGTCTACGGCATCGACCAGGAATAATGATGAATATCCCGCTGAACGCGAGGCGCACGCCATGAACCCGACTGAACTGGAGACTGCCGCTCCCGACTGCCGCATTCTCAAATCCGGCGAATCCTTCATTGGCAAGCAGGGTCTGCAATACAACGTCGCCATCTCCGCCGAAACAGTCAGCGCGCAGGCCATCCACATGCAGCTCGTCACCATTCCGCCCGGGGGCCGCGCCCGCGCGCACAAGCACGCCACGCACGAAACTGCCATCTATGCCCTGACCGGAACCTCCCACATGTGGTACGGCCCGCGCCTCGAGCGCCATGTCGTCCTTGAGCCCGGCAACTTCCTCTACATCCCCGCCGACATGCCCCACCTGCCCTACAACCCCAGCCTCACCGAGCCTGTAACGGCCGTCATCGCGCGCACTGACCCCAACGAGCAGGAAAGCGTCGTCCTGCTTCCCGAATTGGACTCAATCCACCCCGCGTAACAAGCCGAATTCCTCCGCCCGACAATCACCCGCCCTCCGCCATGCCATCGCATATCATCGAAGTAGACCGTTTTCCAATCAGCGGCTCGTTTCCATCGCCGGTGGCCCCGGAGGCTCATTGAACGTCTATATCATCTCCATCATTTTGGGCATCGTGGAAGGTCTGACCGAATTCCTGCCGGTCAGTTCCACCGCGCATCTGCGCATTACTGAGGCCCTTTTGAAGCTTCCCATGAGCGAAGGTGCCTGCGCCGTCGGCGCTTCCGACTGCCTGCACGCCGTCGCGTACTGGAAGATGTACACCATCGTCATTCAGGCCGGCGCCATCCTTGCTCTTCTGCTTCTCTATCTCGGCCGCATCCTCGAATTCCTCCGCACCTTCCCCCAGGGCGAGCGCCGCGACCGCAACTTCATCACCCACCCGCTCTCGCTCACCATCCTCGCCTTCATCTGCACATCGATCCCCGCTCTTCTGCTCAAGAAATGGAGCGACCGCAACCTGGGCAGCCTGGTCGTCATTGCGCTGGCACTGATCATCGGCGGCATCATCATGTGGATCGTTGACGCATGGGCCAGCCGCTACGAACCCCACACCATCCACGTCGAAGAGATCGGTCTCGGCCAGGCCCTCTGGATCGGCCTCTGCCAGTCGCTCTCGGCCATCTTCCCCGGCACGTCGCGCTCCATGTCCACCATCGCCGCCGGCCAGCTCGCCGGCATGGACCGCCCCACCGCTCTCGAGTTCAGCTTCCTGCTCTCCATCCCCACCATGCTCGCCGCCACCGCCTACGACCTCTGGAAGGAAGTCATTCACCCCAGCAAGGCCGCAGTAGCCGAAGGGATCGCGGCAACCGGCGTCTCCATGAACAGCGAGCGCTGGATCGTCCTGGCCATCGGCTTTGTCGTGTCATTCATCGTGGCGTTCGGCGTGGTCGAGTGGTTCCTTGCCTGGGTCCGCCGTCACGGCTTCACCATCTTCGCCGTCTACCGCATCATCATCGGCATCGCTCTTCTGATCTGGGGCAGCCGCATCGTCGCCGGTTAACGCCTCAGCAACGCCGGGACCGCCGCAGCAGCTTCCTTCGTTCCTCCGTCCCGAAGCTTGCCCTGAGCGAAGTCGAAGGGTCCCTTTGTCCCCGTTATTCTGATCCCAGATCCCCGATCCCTGTTCCCTGCCTTTCCCCCGGGGGTCCACAGCAAGGTTCCCCCCTTTCTGTTCCTCCCCTAACTCGCCCTCCAACCCCCTGATAATGAAAGCTGCTCTGGGATTCTCGCACCGCCCCGGAAACCCGGTCGCAGACTCTTGCGGCGGGTGAGAACGAGCGGAGGCCGCATCCCTCATGATCAAGCCCATCCAGATCGCGCTGGCGCCGACCCGGAGCCGCCCGCTGAACGTGTTTCTAGGCATTGTCCTTGCCCTCACTTCGCTTCTGTTTCTCATTGCGCTCGCTACGTATCACTCCACTGACCCCTCTCTGAACACCTCAGTTGATCTCTCGGCTTCCTCCGCGGTCGCCAACTGGATCGGTCCCTTCGGCGCTTACATGAGTGACCTCGCGCTCCAGACCCTCGGCTTCACCGCCTTCTTCCTACCCGTTTGGATGGCCGTGGTCGCGTGGGGATGGATGCGCTCGCGGTGGTCGGGCTCTGCCTGGCTGCGCGCCGTGGGGGCAATGCTCTCCCTGGCGTTTGTTCCGGCGGTCTTCGGGCTCCTGCCCTGGCATTGGCACTGGCTTCACGCCATCCCCGTCGAAGGCGTGATAGGCCGGCTTGTGGCCGGTTTGCTCGTCGCCTGGCTCAACATCCAGGGTGCGTGGCTCGTCGCCGCAGTGCTCGCCGCGGCCGGCATTTACTTCGCTCTGGCCGTCAGCTTCAGCGCGATCCTCGAGACTTTCCAGGATCTCTGGATCCGCTTCCAGTCCTGGCGAGACCGCTTGCGTAACCTGCGCGAAGAGCGCGCCGAGATGCGCGCCGAGCGCGAGGCCATGATCGAGGAGCAGAATCACCCCGGCCCGCAGCAGAGCATCTTCACCGGCGACATCGACAACGCTGGCGAGCGCCAACCCGGCCGCTTCGCCGCATTCTTCGGCCGCCGACCCAAAGCCGCTGCTCCCGGCGCCATTGAAGACATTCCGGCATTCCAGCGCGCGGCCGCGCAACAGGCAGCCGAAGCGCAGTTCCCCGTCGCCGAGCCTGCGCGACGCCCCAACCCGTGGGAACGCGGGCTCGAGCCCGCACCTTTCCGCAACGAGGCCGTTCCGTTCCCGGCCCCCGCGCCGCAGCCCGCAAATCCGCGCCCCATTCCAGTGGAAGCCCGTCCCCAGCCCGTCACGCCGCGCGCCGAACCCTCCCCGGTTCCGGAGCCGCAGTCTCCCGCCGGCATCGCCATTCACGAGCGCGCCGACGCGGAGATCAAACACGCCACCGTAGCTCCCAAAAACGTCAGCGGCTTCAAGCTGCCGCCCAGCACTCTGCTCACCGCCGGCGAAGGCCCCAGCGCCGTTCGCGAAGACGAACTCCGCGAAGAGGCCCGCGTCCTTGTCGAAAAATGCGCCGAGTTCGACGTCCGCGGCCAGGTCGTTCAGATCAACCCTGGCCCCATGGTCACCACCTACGAGTTCAAGCCCGAGGCCGGCGTCAAGTACTCGCGCGTCACCGGGCTCGCCGACGACCTCTGCCTCGCCATGCGCGCCGAATCCATCCTCATCGAGCGCATGGCCGGCAAATCGACAGTCGGTATCCAGGTCCCCAACCGCGAGCGAGAAACCATCCACCTGCGCGACGTGCTGGAATCGGAAACCTTCGCCAAGTCCAAATCGCGCCTTTCTCTCGCCATGGGCAAGGACATCAACGGCCGCATCGTCACCGCCGACCTCGCCTCCATGCCGCACGTTCTCATCGCCGGCTCCACCGGATCCGGCAAATCCGTGGCCATCAACGCCATGATTATGAGCCTGCTCTTCCGCACCACCCCCCAGCAGGTCCGCCTCATCCTGGTTGATCCAAAGCGCGTCGAGCTGGGCATGTACGAGGGCATCCCTCACCTGTTCACGCCCATCATCACCGAGCCCAAGCTCGCCGCCAACGCGCTCCGCAACGCCGTCCGCGAAATGGAGCGCCGCCTCAAGCTCCTCGCCGGCCGCAGCGTCCGCAACATCGACCAGTACAACAAGCTCTTCGAGGGCACAATGCCCTCGCTCTTCGACGACGGCGAGCCCGAAGAGCCCCTGCCCTACATCGTCATCATCATCGACGAGCTTGCCGACCTGATGATGCTCGACCGCGCCAACGTGGAGGAATCCATCACGCGCCTCGCGCAAATGGCGCGCGCCGTCGGCATTCACCTGGTCCTCGCCACGCAGCGCCCGTCGGTCGATGTCATCACCGGCCTCATCAAGGCCAACGTCCCCACGCGCATCAGCTTCCGTCTCGCCACCAAGGTCGACTCCCGCACCATCATCGACACCAACGGCGCCGAGGCTCTGCTCGGCCGCGGCGATATGCTGTTCCTCCCTCCCGGAACCAGCCGCCTCATGCGCCTCCATGCCCCCTATGTCAGCGAAAAGGAGACCGCCGCCGTTGTCGCCTTCTGGAAGAACCAGGGCGAAGCTGACTACGCCGAAGGCTTCCTCGAGTCGCCAAAAGACGAGCGCGCCGCGGTCGAGGGCGCCAGCGGCAACGAGGATGAGAACGACCCCATGTTCGACGACGCCGTGCGCCTCGTCTTCGAGTTTGGAAAAGCTTCGACGTCGCTGCTCCAGCGGCGTCTGCGCATCGGCTACGGCCGCGCCGCGCACTTGATCGACTTGATGGAGCGTGATGGACTGGTTGGCCCGGCGGATGGCTCGCGCCCGCGCGAACTGCTTAAGGCGCCGGGTTGGCTTCATGAAGTAAACACAAACGACTGACACAAAGAAATCATCGGAGGGAGAAAGAAAAATGGGTTCGACTATGATGGTCCGCATCATTTGCGGAGTGCTCGCTGTCCTGGTTCTCGGGTTGCTCGTTCAGCGCCGGCGCACGCGGGCCAAGTAACGCCCTTCACGGCACCCTCGCGGGTGTAATCACCATCAGCCATCGCAACCTTGCGCTTCCGTTCCCAGGTGTGGGGGGAGATTTTTCCTTCCCGTCTCCAAAACGTTTAGCGCGCAACCTGCGTCTTATCGGACAGGAGAGGGTCCCGGTGACGCGATGGCTGCTGGTCATCCTGCTCATCTGCGCGCCTGCTGCAGCTCAACAGGTGTCCATTCCCGTTGCCGATGAAATCTCCGGCCGGCCCTACGCCATTCAGAAAAAGTGGGTCATCGGCGGCATCGGAAACTGGGGCTACCTCGCCCTCGACCCCGTCGCCCGGCAGCTCTTCATCACCCATCAAACGTCCGTGCAGGTCGTAGACATCGAGTCCGGAGCCGTCGCTGGAGAAATCTCCGGCTTCGAGGACGTCCACGCCGTCGTCCTCGACCCCTCCGGCCCGTACGGCTATACCAGCGACGGCCGCGCCGATCAGGTCAAGGTCTTCGACCGCCGCAGCCTTCGGATCGAAGCCACCATTAATCTCCCCTGCGCGCCACATTCGATCGCCCTTGAACCGGCCAACAAGCTTCTGTTCGCCGTCTGCGCGCCAATCGTCCGGACGACGGCTCCGCCTACCCAATCTCCGATCGAACTTTCCCGGCAATCCTCGGCCCGGCAAGCCGCCGGCCGCCGGCCCGCTACCCGGATTCCGCATCCACAGGAAACAGTCTCCCAAGTTGCGCTGATTGACACCGATCACCCGTCGCTCCTCGGCATCGTCGAGATTCCGGGCGAACTTCGCTTCGCGGATGCGGACGACGACGGCCACGTCTATATCACGGCATCGGCTCACCGAATCGTCCGTTTCGAGGCAGCCCGCTTTGCGTCCGAAGCCCGTGATGATCTGGCCTCGCAGCGTCAGACCGCCGCCCAATCCAAAGTCGGCGCCGGGCCGCCCGCGACTCTCGCATGGAATGACCAATCCGAGACATTTGGCCGGTCCGTCGCGTTCAAATACCTCCCAGACTCCTGCTCCAGCCCCCGGGGCCTCGCGATCGACAATCACGGCCATCGGCTCTTCGTCGCCTGTGACAACCAGCAAGTGCTGGTACTTAACTCTCTGAGCGGCGGCACGGTGGCGTCGCTCACCGTCGGTCCTGGCTCGGATTCCGTCGCCTACGACCCCGACCGCAACCTCATCTTCACTGCCAACGGCGGCGGCTACGGCAGCCTCTCCGTCATCCGCCAGCACCAGACCGACTCCTACGCCGTCATCCAGAACCTGCCCACCATGGAGCGCGCCCGCACCATGGCCATCGATCCCTCCTCCGGCCTCGTCTACCTCGTCACAGACCTCCACGGAGTAAAGCTCGACCACCCGCCCGCCAACGGCATCGGCACGCTGAAACTGGATCCCATCGAAGGCAGCTTCCAGGTGCTCGTTGTGGGCAACTGACCCACCCGTGTTGTCACTCAGGCGACATCATGACGACAAATTGACCCAACCTCTGCCCCTACTCCGCGCCGCTTCTGTATCTTCAAAGGCGAGACCTACATACAGGAATTCATGCTCGGCATCGGCAAAAGTCGAAGGCTGCCCAACGTCCTCATCATCGATGACGACATGGTCAGCCGCGAGGTAATGGCCACCGTTCTCACGATGACCGGCTACACCGTGCACACGGCCAACAACGGCGCCGAAGCGATCGAACTCCTCGACTCCCAGTCCTTCGTTCCGGAAGTCATCCTCATGGACACCCAGATGCCTGGTCTGAGCGGCGCCGCGCTCATTCGCGAGCTCCGCGCCCGTTCACTGGCAGCTCTCTATGCGATCAGCGCCAGCGATGTTCCCGAAGACGTCATTGAAGGAGCGGACGGATTCCTGATGAAGCCCATAGGTCCGGAAGCTCTCCAGGGCGCCATGCGGCAGCACTCGCCCGATGCCCGGCCCGACCCGCCGGCCGGCGTGCCCGTCATCAATCCTCAGACCCTCGCCGAGCTCCGCAGGATCATGCCCGAAAGAGCCGTGCGCGAAGTATATGCCGCCGTGGTCGCAGACCTCGAAAAGCGAAGAGGATTACTGGAAGCAGCCCTTGCGCAGCGCAACATCGCTGAAGTGCGCCGGATCGGCCACTCCATCAAGGGCGGATGCGGGATGGCCGGCGCCCAGGAAGCGGCCCACATCGGCCAGATGATCGAGACCGGGGGTGACGATTTAGAGTACACGGGGTCGCTCCTCCCGCATTTAGAAGCTGCCACCGCAAATCTCAAGCGTATGCTGGATGCGGAGTTTCTCACCCCAGGGAAATGACCTGCAGTTGCACACAGAGCGAACCTGCGCCGGCGAGCCGGGCGGCACCGCCGTTGAAGAGAGCGTGGAGGGCCCCGTGGATCGACCGATTCGCATCGTACTGGCAGACGACCATCCCGTAGTCCGGATCGGCGTGCGCAACATGCTGTCCGAAGACGTGGGGTTTGAAGTCGTTGGAGAGGCTGCGGACGGCGATGAGGCCATCACCCAAACCCTCGAAATTCAGCCCGACATTCTCCTTCTCGACCTCCTGATGCCGCGCCTGCCAGGGCTCGAAGCCATGCGCGCCATCATGAACGGCACGCCAACCGTAAAGATCCTCCTTCTCACCTCGACCATAACCACGCAGCAGATCATCGAAGCGCTGCACATCGGCGCCCGCGGCATCGTTCTCAAGGATGCGCTCGCCGGCCACCTGCAGCAGGCCATCCGCACTGTCTCCGCCGGCGACTACTGGATCGGCGGCAAACGCGTCGTCAACCTCGTCTCCGCCCTGCACGACCTCATGCAGCAGGCCCAGGTGCCCCAGCGCAAGACCTTCGGCCTCACACCCCGCGAGCTCGAGGTCGTCGGCTCCATCGTCGAGGGCTGCAGCAACCGCGATATCGCCAAACAATTCGGCCTAAGCGAAGAAACAGTCAAGCGTCACCTGTCCAACATCTTCGATAAGACCGGCGTGTCCACCCGCCTCGAGCTTGCCTTGTTTGCCATTGCCCACCAACTTGTAACCCCTCAATGATCCTCTCGTTGCAAAAACCTGAGGGGCGGAATCACCTCCGCCCCTATTTTATTGCTGAAGATTTCCCCAGAGAGGCTTTGTAACAAGGGCACGGCTTCAGCCGGGCCGATACGCGCTGATCCTGACGCCGCCGGCTTTAGCCGCTGCCTCGCTGATGCCTCACCGACGGCCGGCAATCGGACTCTTTCACCAGACTTTTCAGCGGTGCCGATCAGCTCAATAGAATGACACCGGCTTCAGCCCCGCCGGGCTCACGACCTATGAATTTGCTCCCACAATGAAGCGGGGCCTCTCCGCACCGTGGAGAAGCCCCAATGAGTGAATCGAGTTTGCGTTGCGCCTCAGTTGACCGTGACGTTGACAGTCGCCGTCTTCGAAGTAGAGCCCGAGGTAGCTGTGATGGTGACCTGCGCCGTTGTGGGCGCTGCGGTTTTGGGCGAGGATGAGGCGCCTCCGCATCCGGAGAACAGACTGATTCCGGCGAAGGCGGCAACCGCCAGCATCATGAGGAACAGGCGATTGCGCTTCCTGAAGCCGAACAGGCAGAGCGCGACAGCCAGCGTTGCCACGGGGAACAGCGGCCGCGAACCGCCGTGAACGGCGGCAGACGCCGAGCCTCCGCTGATTGAGAATTGTGTGCTGGCCGACGTGCCGCCGGGAAGCCCGGTCGTGGGGTCGGCGGTGAACGTCGAGATCGTAGTTGGATTGAAGCTGCAAGTATAACCCGCCGGCGCTCCGCTGCACGCGAACGATACCGAGCCGGTGAAGTTATTCACCGAGTTTACAGTGATCTGGCTGAGCCCCACGGTTCCCGGCTGAATGGTGAGATCGGAAAGCGACAGGGTCATGGTCATACCCGGCATCACGCCGGTTGGGTTGACGGCCACGGTCTGCGTGATCGGCGGCGCGGCGGCGTAGTAGAGGTTGTCGCCCGGCTGCGAAGCGACAATACTGCACGCCACCGCGCTCGTTCCGGAGTTGGAGAACGTCACGGTGGAAACTCCGGCCGTGGTAGCCACCGAGCAGGCGCTCGAGGGCGAGACGTTGAAGTTCACCGGGAAGCCGGAACTGGATGTCGCGGAGAGCTTCAGCGGAGTTCCCGCCACCTGTGTTCCCGGGTTTGCAAACGTGATGGTCTGGGTTGGCAGCGGCGGCAGCAGAACAATGATCTGCGACCCCGGCGTCGCGTCACTGTAGTTCGCGTTGCCCGGCTGCGTGGCGTCGATCATGATGGGCACGCCGATCGACGGCATGTTGGCGAGCGAGGCCTGGTCGGGCACGGAGAGAACGGCGACAGAGGTTGAGCCGTTCACCGTGCTCTTGGCAAAGGTTCCCTGGACCGGGCTCTTCGCATCGACAGTAAACACCACGGGGTTGTTGCTCGCGCCGCCGTTGGCGCTGATCGAAACCTGCAGCCCGCCCATGATGTAGTGCAGCGGCTGCGTCAGCGGGACGAAGGTGATGGTCTGGCTTCCCTGGTTGACGACAATGCTCTGTTGAACCTGAGGCGCAGCAAGGTAATTGGCGTCGGCGGCCTGATTCGCGTCGATGACGATCGTTCCGACGCCCGTCGGGGTCAGAGTGCTTCCGGAGACGGTTCCCGATCCGGTGCTGGTCGCGTCAACCGAAAACACCACCGGGCTGCTCGAAGCTCCTGCTGTGGACTTGAGCGCAACGGTCAAACTGGGGGCCATGTTGACGGGCGAATCTGGCTGCGCAAACTGGAGTGTTTGCGTGGCTTTGCTGATGACGACTGTTCTCTGAACCTGGGCCGCGGCAGCATACGTGGTGCCATTCAGATCTCCGCCAGCCTGATTGGCATCGATGATCAGGGTTCCGGCCTGTGTAACGGTCAACACGCTGCCCGAGACGGTGGCCGCAGCCGTGCTTGCCGAGTCTACCGAGAAGACCACGGGGTTGCCGGAGTCGCCTCCAGTGGCGCTTACCGTGATCTGAATGCCAGGCGCGTAGGTCACGGGCGATGCCGGAGCAGTGAAGGTAATGATCTGCGGGACTCCGGCAATCGGGTTGCCGTAACCGGACACATTGACCGTGCTGGTGTTGCTTGCCGAGTCGGTTGCCGTGAGGGTCGCGGTGTTCACGCCATTCACCAACGGGGTCAGGCTCACCGATGCCCCAAACATCGAGCCGCTGGTCCCCGCAAAAGTAATCGTGGAGCAATTCCCGGTTGTTGAGGCCGATGCTCCGGAAGCTGTGCCGCCGGCAAAGGTGAAGGTTGCGGATCCGGTGCAATCGACACTGTTCAGCGCCGCGCTGGCGTCGGTGATGGTGGACTGGAAGCCGATGGTCACCGCGGGAACGACGATGTTATTGACGCCGAAGTGGAGGACAGCCAGTTTGCCGCCGGAGTCGTACCAGATGGAATAGATGCCGCCCTGTCCATCGGGCATTAACTGCTTTCCACCGGTTTGGGAAACCAGGTAGGCGTTCGCGATGTCGGCGGGAGTCAATGGGTTGTTGGCGAGGGCAAACGTCTCGTTGCCATCGGAGTAGTAAACAGCTCCGTTCGCATCCACGGCGACGGCGCTCAGGGCGTTGTCGTAGTCGCTGGGACTCGCGACCGCGGCGGTAACCAGGACGGTCTTGGCGGCAGCATAGCCGGAAGCCGGAGAATAGGGAAGCACGTTGAGATAGCCGGCGGTCGCATGCTGATTGCCTTGCCCGCCGCTCGAGTACACGACATCGGTGAAGAACAGGTTGCCCCAGGGATCGAAGGCGATGGATGCGATGGCATGAGTTGCGTCGTCTGTGTAAACGAGAGTTGGAGTGGTCGTGTACAGACTCGCAGCCGGGAGCATATAGATGGAGTTCCCGCCATGGACGTTGTCGGTGGCGGTCACCATGAACAGGTTGCCGGCGGAGTCAAAGGCGGTGTTCTTGAAATCGACGTCGGAGTTGTAGTCGGTGCCGATGTTGGGCATGCCGCACTCGACGGTGTCGGTTCCGGTGCAGGCGGGGTCGCTGTCGGGATTGCCAATGACCCAGCTCCCGGCCACGTACGGGACCTTGATCAGCTTGTGCTTGTAGAGCGGCCCGACAAATATGTTCTTGTTCGTGTCGAATGTGGCTCCCGATTCGTTGGCCAGTGATCCGGTGAGCGGTGTCATCGTGGAGGTGGCTGCGTCGTAGACATCCAGAACGTTACCGTACGGCAGGGAGACGGCAATATCGTCATCCTTGCTTACGCCGAAGCTGCCCCCGTTGGGCGTCATCTGCGCGTTGAAGCCGCAACTCGGGCATCCGCCGCCCGAAATCTCGAAGGTCGACGAGGTCTCGCTTACAACCACGGCTTGATGGCCCACGAGCGCGCCGCCGGTGATGGAGAATCCGGAGTTGTGATGGGCCGAATCCGTCGCAGTCATCAGGGCGACGTTGGTCCCCGCAACGGCGGGGGTCAGGTTTACTGTTCCTGAAAAGTACGCACCGCTGACGCCGGCGAGAGACTCCGTCTGGCAGCTGCCGCTGGTTGCGCCTGACGCGGTCGTGGCGTTGCCGCCGGCAAGAGCGAAGGTGGCCGAGCCTGAGCAATCGACGTCATTCAGCGCCGCTGCAATGCTGGCGGTGGATTCGGTGGCTACCGCAGACGCGGGAACGACCAGATTGTTGACTAGAACGCGGAAGACTGCCGGGGCGCCGGAGTCGTACGCCACAGTGTAGAGATTGCCGTTGCCATCAACCATCAACTGCTTGCCGCCGCTGGCGGCGACCAGGTAGGCATTGGCAGCCGCAGGAGTGACGGACGGGTTGTTGGGAATGGCCCACGTGCCATTGATGTCGGAATAGTAAACGGTGCCGCTTCTGTCCACTGCGACGCCGCTGAGGGCGTTGTCATAGTCGCTCGGGCTGGCGATGGTGTGCGTCACCAGGACCGTCTTGGAAGAGGCGTATCCGCTCGAACTCGAGTAGGGCAGCTCGTTCACGTACGCGCTGGTGGCATGCTGGTTGCTTTGCCCGCCGCTCGAGTACACAACGTCGGTGAAGAACAGGTTGCCCCAGGGATCGAAGGCAATCGAAGCAATGGCGTGGGTCGCATCGTCCGTGAAAACCAGGGTCGGCGCCGTGTTGTAGAGGCCCGCAGCCGGGAGCATGTAGATGGAGTTCCCGCCGTGGACGTTGTCGGTGGCGGTCACCATGAACAGGTTGCCGGCGGAGTCGAAGGCAGTGTTCTTGAAATCCACGTCGGAGTTGTAGTCAGTGCCGATGTTGGGCAAACCGCATTCGACGGTGTCGTTCCCGGTGCAGGCGGGGTCGGTGTCCGGGTTGCCCGAAACCCATGTTCCACCAACGAAGGGAACCTTGATCAGCTTGTGCTTGTAGAGCGGGCCGATGAAGAGGTTGCGGTGGGAATCGAAGCTGGCGCCCGACTGGTTGGAGAGAGACGTGATCTGAATCACCTTGCCGGTCGTCCCGTTGTAGATGTCGGTGATATTGCCGTAGGGCATGGAAATGGCGACATCTCCCCAGCCGTCTACACCGAATCCTCCGCCGTTGGGGGTCAGTTGGGCGTTGAAACCGCAAGAACCGGGACAACCACCGCCCTGGACATCGAACAGGAGCGAAGCCTGGCTGACAACGACCGCAGGCTTTTGCGCGCTGCCTGTTATTACACCGAGACCGAAGATCAAGACTACGAACAGCCCGATCCAGGTTCCAGCCAACAGTGACCCAAATGGATTTCTGAATTTCCCCAAAATGGCTTGCATCACTCTTCCTCCGATCGATTCACGCCGGCTGCACCAGACTGGAGTCTCGCCGTCGTCGCCCCCGTATCCACCACCAACCGCAATTACCGCTCCAAATTCCCGACTTTGATACCGATACCGCGATTTCACGTTCGCCGCGGAATTCGGCAGACGAAGGAACCCGGTAACCCACAATCTGCCAACTCTGCCAGCGTTCCAGCCATAAGCTGAGAAGACTGCCTCGTGGACTTACACTGCAACCGCGTCTTTGAAATTGGGACCGATCCACCGTACTCGGCGGAGTTGGCCTTGTCAAGAGATAAAGGGGGGTTTCGAAGCCAATTTGAACGGTCGATTCTGAGCCCGCTCAACTGTCGGGAGGGGCCCGTCACCGGCGCCGATCCGCGTGAGAAACGGCGGCCGCCCGGCGCCATCGGGGTGTGCCGAAAACCGCGGAGTGGTAGGCTTTCTTCAGCGGCCTGCGGACCGCTCCGGCAGTCCGGCCCGCCCAACTGATTCCGGCGGATTCCGCCCGGAAGAGACCGATCCCCGCACAGGTATTCGTGACCTTCAGTACGCCTCCCGATTCCGTTTCGACGCCAGACGCCAATGACGAGGGCCGCACCCGGCCGCCTTCCCACGCCCTGTCGCCTTCGTGGCTCAGCCCGTTTGCGCCCCGGCGAGGCCTGATGAATGGCCATCTCCAGACGGTCGTGGGAAACTTCTTTCCCCGCCCGCCTTTTCGCCTGGAATTCGTAACCGAGGCAGTCGAAGTGGATCCTGCCGATGGCAGCCGGGTGGTATGCCGATGTCACTGGCAGCCGGGAAACGACGCCGGACGTCGGCTCACGCTGGTCCTGGTGCACGGGCTGGAGGGATCGTCGGAATCCCGTTACATAAAGGGACTCACGGCTCGCGCATGGGCTGCCGGTTGCAACGTCGTGCGCATGAACATGCGGAACTGCGGCGACTCTGACGCCCTCACCCCGACGCTCTATCACTCCGGGTTTTCAGGAGACGTCGGCGCGGTAGTGGAACACTACGCGCGTCGCAAGGGCCTTACCCGCGTCGCCCTGGTCGGCTACTCGATGGGCGGCAACCTGGTGCTCAAGCTCGCCGGCGAATGGGGCCAACGGAAGCCGCTATGCGCCGTGGCCACGGTGTGTCCCGCAATCGACCTCGCTGCCGGCTCCGACGCGCTGCACGAGCCCGCAAACCGCATTTACGAATGGCGCTTTCTGCGCGGGCTCATGCGCCGCTACCGCCGGAAGGCCGTCCTGTTTCCGGCGATTTATCAAAAGCGCGGAATCGGCCCGGTGCGCTCCCTGCGCGAGTTTGACGACAAGATCGTGGCGCGCTACTGCGGATTTCGGGATGCCGACGACTATTACTATCGGTCCGCAAGCGCCCGGGTAGTTGATCGCATCGCCGTGCCCACGCTGATCCTTCGCGCACTCGACGATCCATTCATCCGGCTGAGCACAGAGACACGGTCAAAGATTCTTGCCAATCCGCACATCGCGCTCGTCGAGACGAAGCACGGCGGACACTGCGCGTATCTTGGCACGGAACGTGGCGACGAAATTCACTGGGCCGAGGCCACGGCGCTCCGCTACCTTCTCGAGCACGCCGGCGATGGAAGCTGACTGGGAGTTTGAAGTGGCCGCCGACGCGCCAGTCATCGACCAGGCGTGGGCTGGCTTCGTCGATCTTCGCAACTCACCGCAGCGCGCCATGGAGTTGCCGGAAGCAGCGCAGGTCTCCGGAATCGCCGAAACTCTCAAGCGGCTGAACTCACCTGCCTCGCCGGTGTGGACGTCGAAGTGCGACGCATGGGAGCCAGAGGAGTTCGACCCCGACGAGCTGGATGCTGACCACGATAAGGCAACGAGGGCGATCGCAATCTACATCGACCTGCTGCCGGCAGAACCCGATGCCTGGTCAACACTCCATAACATTGCCGGTTGGTGCCGCAGCCTCTGCGCCCGGCTTCGAGAGCGCCCGCTGAGAGGCTGCCGCGTTGATCTTGTCATCCGTCGGTCCGCGGGCAGCGCGGAACAGGCAGAACTCGGGATTACGGCGTACGTAGTAGCATGCGGACCTGACCCGGCCGGCGCCGGGAAGATCCTAAGCTCGGCTCTCTGCGCCCTCGCGGATGCAGTGGCAGGCTGACCAGCCTGCGGAGCAACGCGCACAAACGCTACAATGAGAAAGCGCGGGCGAGTAGCTCAACTGGATAGAGCACCGGCCTTCTAAGCCGGGGGTTGTGGGTTCGATTCCCGCCTCGCCTACCATTCAAAATCCAATCTTGCGGTTTGAGCGCATGTTCTTGCCGGAAGGCCGTTGATTCATGTCATCTCAGGATCCGTCGTCCTCACCAATCCTTTCTCCATTTCTGATCCAGCCCCGTTTCGTCGCCAGAGTCTGGGGCTTCAACGACCTGCGGCCGTGGTACGACCGGACCGCCGACCGCGAGCCGATCGGCGAGGTGTGGCTCACGGGCGACGATTGCAAGGTATCTACCGGCCCGCGCGACGGCACAACACTGGCGACGCTCTTTCGCGAGTTCCCGAAGGCGATGCTCGGCGAAGCATCGCACGGCGCGGAGTCGCCGCTGCTCATCAAGGTGATCTTTGCCCGCGAAAAGCTCAGCGTTCAGGTGCATCCCGACGACCGTCTCGCGCAGAAATATGGCAATCCCCGCGGCAAGTCAGAGTGCTGGTACGCGCTTGCGGCAGATTCGGGCGCAGAAGTCGCCGTGGGACTGAAGCCGGGCGTAACCATGGATGAGGTGCGCGCCGGAATCCACGATGGAACGCTTGAAGCGAGCCTGAATATGTTGCCGGTCGAGAAGGGCGACATGATCTTCGTCGATGCCGGCACCGTCCACGCAATCTGGCCGGGATCGATTCTGCTCGAGGTGCAACAGAACTGCGACCTCACCTATCGCATGTACGACTACGGCCGCCCGCGTGAGTTGCATATAGAAAAATCATTGGAGGCAACACGCCTCGCCACCCGCGCGGGGAAGGTCATCGAACGCGCGATGAACGGCCGGACGATTCTCATTGACGTTGAATACTTCCGCGTCGAGCGCATCCCAGTTGCGGGTTCGCGCGCGAGCGTCACTTTGCCGGCAAACGATGAGCCACCATCAGGGCTCGCGTACCTGTTCGCCGCCGCCGGATCAGCTCGACTCTCCAGCGCCGCATTCGAGCCCTTCGATTTGCCGGCGCGTGGAGTTGCGTGCATCCCCGCCTCCGCGCCTTCGTTCACAGTGGAGGACCTGGGCGGCCTTGATCTCATCCGCATCTCGCCCCGCTGGCCGGCCGAGGTCTGAGCGAACCTGGAAGTAATCTCAGCGCATCGCCTTCTCGTGAAGAATCATCCACAACACGCCGAATCGGTCGCGCAGCTGCGCAAACCGCGTGGCAAAGAACGTTTCCTGCATCTGCATGAAGACCTCGCCGCCTTCTGAGAGAGCAGCATAGATTCGTTCAGCCTCCGCGTCGCTGTCCACGTTGAGAGTGAGATAGGCGCTGCGCGTGGGCTGGTAGCGGTCGGGAGACACATCGCTGCCCATAATGACGCTGTCTCCGACAGACAGGCGCGCATGCATCACCTTGTCCTTCATCTCAGGCGCGACGGGCGGTCCACCCGGAGGCATCTGGCCCTGGGTAAGGATGTTGAGGATCTTGCCGCCAAGGAGCTGCTCATAAACGTGAAACGCCTCGGCACAATTGCCGCCGAAATTCAGATATGGCTTGACCTGCATGACTCGTCCTCCTCAGGGAAATGATGTGGATTGCATGAGGGAAGGCGCGAGAAGTTTCGTGGAAGTTTCGAAACGGAAGCAGAAAGAGAAAAGCCGCCAACCCGGAGAAGCGGAAGTTCAGTCTCCAGCGCCGGACTTACGCCCGATGCAATGCAGCCCCGAAACCGGCCCGGCTGCATAGGACCGCGTAACGTGCAGGCGGTCCATGACGATATACCGGGTGCGCACGCCTTCAATCGCCTGCGGAAGCTGGGCCGGAAGCCGGTTGCGGTCGACATAAACAACGATCGCCGCTTCGCGCGGGTTGTCGAGGCTCTGGCCAACGCCGACTCCAAAAAACGCGCTGTTCTGGCGCATGAGGTTGCGCGCTGTCTGTTGCTTCACATGCAGCGCGCGGCCCAATGCGATCCCGGTGAGCGGTTGCGCTCCGGTCGCGCTGTTTTCGAGCGGTGCCGTGCCCATGGCCACGGCTTCCCGAGTCGCCTGGATCACCATCGTGCGGACGCCATCAATCGCTGACGGCACGTTTTCCCGTGCCGGGTCGTCAACGTATACAACCACCGCTGCTTCCCCCGGATGATCGCTGCTCTTCCCCATACTCACGCCAAGGATGCCGATCGCGGGGTTCACGAGATTGCGCGCCGTGAAAAGCGCCTGCTGGCCGCGGGTGATTTCAGCGTCCGATAAAGCCGCGGACTGCGCGGCGCCCACCGCGCTGTTGCCGTAGCTGAGGCAACTCACGGGATGGTCCGCGCCCCCGACAAACGAGAAAGTCGAGCCGTTGCCGGCTGCGGTTCCCAGTTCATTCAAAACATCCGAAGCAGGATTTGCCACACCCTGGCCAACCCCGGCAGAATCGGTTCCACCGGCAAAAAACAGGCCGACCGGCTCCGCCGTCGAAGCGTCAACCACCAGCGCGCCCGAGTCCCCCGCATCGCTGAACCGGTTTCCGCTGATGGCAAGCTGGTTGGTAAATATCCTTGTGGTATATGGACGAGTCTCGGCGCAATCCGAGAAATAATCCACCGCGACATCCAGGTTGACCGCGGAGATGCCGCCGCACGTCAGGCCGGTAGTTCTGCCGCTCTTGGCCACGCGCATTTGCAGGCTTGGAGCCTCGCCGCGTCCTCCTGAGGAAGAAGTGCCCGGCGGGGCTGATGCGAGCGTGCCGTCGGGCTGGCGCGGGCCGAGCTCGAGAATGCTGCCCGACGAGTCGACCGTGCGGCTCGCAACCTGCGCGATTGCCGCATCCACGTTGGTCTGCGCGGATTTAAGCGGAACCCACGCGGAGAGCGTGGCCACTGGAACCGTGCCGGGACCGTCGCCGTTCGGCGTGCAGTTATTGTCGATCAGGCCCGGCTGCACGATGGGATCCCCAATCGCGGCGTGGTCGCTGCGCGCGAGCACATGGTTGTTGCTCAGCAAATACTGGCGGCCGGCCGAGTCCTCTACAAGCGCGCCGAGGGTACCGGAGCAGCAGTCGGCAATCGAATTTCCGTGCGCATCGAAGTCTGCGTTGTTGCCCCCCGAGCTGCCGAGGGGCATCAGCGTCTGCAGCAGGCCCTGGTGGCCGATCGGATTGCTCGACACGCCGGCTGTGTTGAGAAGAAGTTCAGCCTGGGTCCGCGAGGCTCCGGCGCCCGTCGCGCCCGCAAGCGCCACGAGGTACGTAACGCCTGTCGCGGATATCGTGGCTGGCGCCGTGTAGGTGACGGTGCAGGAGGTGAACGCGTGATCGGAGTGGTCGCAACTGGTGGGGCCCAGGGTCCCAAGGCCGCCTGAAGCGCCCGTCGCGGAGTCGGCAAGCGCGAAGCGGATGCCCGCCTGCCCCCCTGCCTCGGCCAGCTTCGCCGTGACCGTGAGGCCGTCGGCAGGCCCGAGAGCCGCGTTCTCCGGAGTAAGCGGTTGCAGGAACCCGGCGGTGATGGCGATGCGGGCCGAAGCAGCCATGGCGGGGCTATTGGCCAGTCGCGCGGTCACCAGCACGTCGGCGCGGTCCGTGGTCAGATACCCGGGCGGCGTGTAGCGGCCCGATGCGTCGATCGTGCCCGGGCCTGCCACGGGGTCCCCCCCGGAGATCGACCACTTCACCGTGGCCGGGTTCCCGCCTGCGAGAAGCGCGGCGAACTGCTGGACGGCCGTTCCGTGGCCATTGGTTGCGTTACAGCCTGTGCAGTTGGTATCGAGCGTCGAGATTCCCGGCGTGATGGAGAGATTGGCTGCTGCGGAGTTGACCGCGCCGGCGGTGGTGCCGCACCCTGACACGCCCGCCATCAGCACCGCTACAACCGGCGCCAATAGGACGGGAGCGAACGCGCGGGGGAGACACAAGTTCCCGCGAATCTTCGTCTTGGGAGTAGGAAACTGCACGAGGTTCGTTGTAAAGCGGGGCAGCACACCACCCCCGCCGCCCTTGGTTTCGGGCAACTGCTAGTGTACGCGCGTTCCGGGCGATTGGGCCAGATACCGATTGGGCGTGCCGGATCGATTCCCGCCCCGGAACGCCGTCCTGGCCTCGACCTTCGGGCGCTGAGAATAGGATGGACAGCGAGGAAGTGGAACATGGCGAAGCTTATAGCCGTCTCCGGAGACATCACGAAGCTCGAAGTAGATGCAATTGTGAACGCGGCCAACACTTCCCTGCTCGGCGGCGGCGGCGTGGACGGGGCGATCCATCGCGCAGCGGGGCCGGAGCTCGTCGAGGCCTGCCGCAAGCTGCATGGCTGCAAGACCGGCGACGCCAAGGCGACACCAGGTTTCCGCCTCCCTGCAAGGTGGGTGTTTCACGCCGTCGGCCCGGTATGGAATGGCGGCGAGAAAGGCGAAGATGCCCTGCTCGCCGGCTGCTACCGCCGGTGCCTCGAGCTGGCGCGCGAGCACGGCGCAAAGTCGATCGCCTTCCCCGCGATCAGCACAGGAATTTACGGCTTCCCCTCCGACCGCGCGGCGCGAATCGCAATCGACACCGTGATAAAGCACGCCGAGGCCAGCGGGGTTGCGGTGGTCCAGTTCGTCTGCTTCGGCGAGGAGACGCGCCGGATTTATGACGCGCTGCTCGCGCCGGGCAATTAAGTCATTTCAGGACTGGCTCAGCTTTCCGATTGATGCTCGAAAATCGAACAGTCCCGCTATTCAGGCCGCTTTCTCCCTCTCGCCTGTTTTGGAGCCATCGCCAAAGCATCGAAAGCCGCGTAACAGAGGCTCTTCGGGAACAGGTCGGGCGTGAGAAGCGAATGCAGAATGAGCCCTTCGCTCAGAGCGTGGATCACTCTGACCATCTGTTCGGCGGGCATCGGTAATTCACCTTCGTCCGCCACGCCGCGCAGCCATTCGGCCCCCAATGCATAACTCTGAGCTGTTACTTCATGAACCTGCCGCAGAAGTTCGTCGTGCTGCAGAGTGTACGCAATTCCCGTGAACCGGCCTATGGCTGCGGCCTTTCGATCGGGCATTACCGCGATGGTTGCCTTGGCCATTGCACGCATGATCTCCGCAACGCTCGCGCCCGGCTTTACCTGCGGTTTGATTGCAGGCCAATACGCCTGTCCCAGGGCAACAAACAGTTCTTCGCGATTCCTGAAATTCCCGTAGATCGCTCCGGTCGTCATGCCTGCGCGTTTCGCCACTTCTTCAAGCGTCGCCTGTTCGTACCCCTTTTCGCGCACGAGTTGGCGCGCGGCCTCAAGCAGCTTTGCACGCGTTCGTTCGCGCTTGTCGCCCTTGGGCCTTCCGCGGGGCGAGGATGAAGAGTCCGGCTTTTTGCTCATCGCTCGATTTTATAGTATTGCTATTTTATAATCGAATTATGTTATATTCGGCACCATGAGCATAACGGAGCCGATCCACGCTGCGCTTTCGAAACCGGTCGACAACGGAGAACTTGCCGGGGCAGCGGCGCTGATTTCCCGTGGAGACTCGACCGAGGTCGTTTGCGCTGGCGTGCGCGATCTCAAGAGCCGCCTCCCCATTGAACGGGACACGATCTTCCGCATCGCCTCGATGACCAAGCCGGTTACGTCGGCCCTGGCGCTTACTCTGTTTGACGAAGGCCGGTTTCGTCTTGAGGATCCCATTACCAGGTTCGCTCCGGAGTTCGAGCGCATGCGGGTACTGGGTTCGCCTGAAGGCCCGCTTGAGGATTCGCGCGCCGCGGACAGGCCCATCACATTCGAAGATCTGCTCACCCACCGCGCCGGGTTTACATACTCCGATTTTCATCGCGGGCCAATCGGAAATGCGTATGCCGAGGCGCTCGGGAAGGATATCGACAATGAACTCACTCCCGATGAATGGATTGGACGGCTTGCCCGGCTGCCCCTGATCGATCAGCCCGGAAATGGATTCCACTACGGCCATTCCACAGACCTGCTGGGCTTTCTCATAGAGCGGATCGAAGACGCGCCGCTGGGCGATGTCCTCGAATGCCGCATCTGCGCACCGCTTGGGATGAAGGATACGGGGTTCTCAGTCCCCAAAGGCAAACGCAATCGTCGCGCAGGTCCCTGCGGCTTTGACGCCGATGCACGCCCCATCGCGCTCGAGACCGTCCCCGGCGGTCACGCATTGCCGGAGCGCCCGCCGGAGATGACCTTTGTCTCCGGCGGTCAAGGCCTTTGGTCCACGCTGGACGACTACCTGGCCTTCGCGCGCATCTTCGCAGGCGGAGGCAAATCCGGCGGCGTGCAACTGCTGCAGCCGCACACGCTGTCGATGATGGCTTCAAACCAGCTCACAGCCGGCCAGCGGGCATCGGCAAAGATGTTCGGGCGTCCACTCTTCGCCACAGGCCACGCGTATGGCCTCGGAGTCGCAGTCGTGACAGAGCCCGAGAAAGCAGACCCCATGCGATGCGGTGGGGGCGCCGGCGCGGTCGGTTGGCCGGGCGCCTACGGCGGATGGTGGCAGGCCGATCCAAACGACGGATCGGTGATGATCTTCCTCGCGCACAACATGGTCGAACTGAGCCAGATGGCCGCGGGCATCGGCCTCTCCGTCTGGGGCGCAATCACCGAATTTCAAGCCCTTGGAACCGCGGCTCTTCGCCAGATGTAACCCATCGAAGCCGGGCGCATGAAAATGCCCTGATTGCCGCCCGTGTGAAGAAGCATGCGGAGGCGAGCGGGCTAACGGAGATGCAGTTCGTCTGCTTCGGCGAGGAGACTCCGGTGGATTTATGACGGGCTTTTAGCTCCAAGCCCTTAGCCCGGAAATCCGCCACCTCCGTGCAGGCGGTCACCCGGGAAACACGGCGCCATGGTCATGGATTCGGCGTTCGGTAACAGGTTTGACTTCGCCCCCTAGTCAATCACTCCACCTGAGACGCTGCAAAACATCATGCCGGCAGATTCTTATTGACGCAGAGTACTCTATTTTATAGAGTATTTTCAATCAGGAGCCGTGGACTCGCCGCGACAATCAGCAAAGTTCGTTCGGAGGAGGAGGGGTGACATGAATAACCGCAATTGGATGTGGTTCTTTGTTCAAGTCGTGCTCTCGGGTCTTCTGACGGTTCCGCTGGCAGCTCAGCAGTCATCCCCAACAGGCACTGAGGGCCAGCGCGAGGCCATGAAGAAGCTGGCCTTTCTCGTCGGTCACTGGACGGGCCCCGTAACCATCGCTCGCGGCCCGGGCGAGCCATTGCGCCTTACCCAGACGGAGAATGTCGAGTACAAGCTGGACGGACTCGTCCTTCTCATTCAAGGGCAAAGCGCGGGTGCCGATGGCAAGGCCCAATTCCAGGCCCTTGCCACCATTGCTTATGACGAGGCTTCGGGCAGCTATCGCTTCCGCGCATATAACGCCGGACACTATGTCGACACCGAGCTGGCATTGGAGCCGGCCGGTTTCTCGTGGAGATACAATGCGGGCACGGCAAAGGTGCAAAACATCATGCACCTCACTTCGAATGGCGACTGGCAAGAGACGGCCGACTTGACATTCGGGAGCAATCCGCCACGCCGCAGCGTCGAGATGCTGCTCGCACGTCAGCGATGAAAAGTATTCGAAGCGCTCCCAATCCAATTAGGCTCGAGGAGGGACAATCGCGATGCCGGATCAGATGAGCCCACAGGATCTGAATGAACGCCTTGCCTTGATCGAGGGAATGATCGCCGAGGGCCGGCGGGACACTGCGAACTGGGCCTGGTGCTTTGTGCTGTCGGGCGCTGCCTTCTACGTTGCGATGGCCTGGGCTGCGTGGGGGGGCGGAGGTGTGCTTTCATGGCCAGTGACGATGGCGGCAGCTTCCGCGATTACAGTCTTTCTGGCGACCCGAAAGAAGCGCAACTATCCTTCAACCACGTTTGGCCGGTCGGTTTCGTCGGTGTGGATAGCCGTGGGAATCTCCATGTTCGTTCTTCTTTCAGCCCTCGGCTGGAAGGGCTTGCTCGAACAGCAGATATTCATGGGAATCATGTCGGCAATGTTGGGCGCGGCAAATGCGGCTTCGAGCCTGATTCTCAAATGGAAGGCACAATTTGCCTGCGCGCTCGTGTGGTGGACAACGTGCGCGGCCTGCGTGTCGGGGACAGGCAAACTTGGCACAATTGCGCTCGTCGCGGGAATTTTCCTCTGTCAAATCGTCTTTGGTATTTACGCCATGATCCGGGAGGCGGGCAAACATCGCGAAATCGTCCATGCCTAAGCTCCCCGAGTTGAACCCAGTGATCCACGGCAAGCTACGGCTGGCATTGCTCTCACTACTCGCAGGCGTGGAGCAGGCGGAATTTACTTGGCTGCGCACGAAGACGGGTTCGTCGGACGGGAACCTCGGCGCGCAACTGCTCAAGCTGGAGGAAGCCGGTTATGTCGCAGTCGAGAAGAAGTTCGTGATGCGCAAGCCGCAGAGTGTTTACCGCATCACCGAAAGCGGCCGCCAGGCGCTTGCCGAATATGTGCGGGCATTGAAGCAGTTGCTGGGCTCTGCGATTACGGCCTGACCGGCTTTGGCCAGATGGCGCGCTCTCGGGGGCGCGCCATCTCGCCTTGTGCTTTCTCTTAACAGATGACCTACATGGAGTTCCTCAATTCGGAGTTACAACGACGCCAAATCGCATAGGGACAACCGCAGTTCCTTCGACTCCGCTGCGCTACGCTCATGATGACAGCAGTACTGAATTGAGGAGATTCGAATGGACTACGTAAATCTCGGCAAGACAGGCATGAAGGTTTCGCGCATCTGCCTCGGATGCATGACATATGGTTCGCCGGCGACCGGCGAGCTGAAACCTGGCCGCCAGGCCTGGGCGCTGGATGAGAAAGCGAGCGAACCGTTCTTCCGCCAGGCGCTCGAGTTGGGCATCAACTTCTTCGACACAGCCAACGTGTACTCGAGCGGCGACAGCGAGCGCGTGCTGGGCAATTTCCTCAAGGCCAACACGCGGCGCGAGGCAGTGGTCATCGCGACTAAAGTCCACGGAGTAATGCGTGACGAGCCGAACGGTCGCGGCCTGTCGCGAAAGGCAATCCTCTACGAACTCGACGAGAGCCTGCGGCGATTGAAAACCGATTACGTCGATCTCTACCAGGTCCACCGGTGGGACTACGAGACCCCGATCGAGGAAACCCTCGAGGCCCTGCACGACGCGGTAAAGGCAGGCAAGGTGCGGTACATCGGGGCGAGTTCCATGTATGCGTGGCAGTTTGCAAAGTCGCTCTACCTGGCCGACCTGCGCCGATGGACGCGGTTCGTGAGCATGCAGAACCACTACAACCTGCTGTATCGCGAAGAGGAGCGGGAGATGGCAGGGCTCTGCGCCGACCAGGGCATCGGGATGCTGCCGTGGAGCCCGCTGGCGCGCGGCCGGCTCGCGCGGCCTTGGCAGAGCGAGACGACGAAGCGCCTCGAGACGGACCGGTTCGGCAACACCATGTACTCGCGGACGGAAGAAGACGACCGGCGCGTGGTGGAACGGCTGAAGGAGGTTGCCGCCAACCGCGAAGTCCCGATGGCAGCTGTAGCACTGGCGTGGCTGCTGGCAAAACCGGCGGTCACGGCTCCGATTGTAGGCGCCACAAAGGCGCATCACCTCGCCGACGCGGCGGCGGCGCTCACAGTAAAGCTGACCGCCGACGAAATGAAGGCGCTAGAGGAGCCGTATGCGCCCCACCCGGTGCTGGGATTCAGTTAGCCAGGCGACAAACAGGCAGCGAATCGACGGGAACGGACCGCGATCGCGCCAGATTGAAAAGCGCCAACAAACCATTTGAGCGCGCTTGAACATCTCATGTTCCGGTGTGGATCAACTCGGGTCATCGCACGACCGGCCCGGATTACCGGACGATTTACCGGACAAGGAGAAATGAACCATGCGCCAAACTCAATTTCGCCGCGGGCTGCTTTTTTCGTCGGCCGCGGTGCTGGCCGGCGTGCTTTGCATAGCCGGCTGCAATAAATCCCATCCCGATGAAAAGGACGCCGTCACCAACTCGCTCAAGACAAACTCGCTCGGCGAAGTGAGCGTCTCGCAGGACCGCGACAAGGGCGTGATGACGCTGTCGGGCGACGTGGCCACCGATACGCAGAAGACGCAGGCGGGAACGCTGGCGCAGCAGGCCGCGCCCGATTACCAGATCGCCAACGAGATCGGCGTGCGTCCTCCGCAGGCGGACCAGACCGCGTCGGTGGCGTCGGACCTGGACAAGGGGATCGAGGAGAACTTCAAAGCCGAGATCAAGGCACGCAAGGCGCTTGACGACCAGAGCATCCACGGGTCTGCGAAGAACGGGACGCTCGAGATCAAGGGCAGCGTGAAGACCGAGCAGCAGAAGCGCGAAGTTGAGTCGCTGGCAAAGAAAGTGCCGAACGTGCAGCAGGTAGTGAACGAGCTCGAGGTGAACCCGAGCAAGCACTCCACGGCCCAGCCCGGATATTAGGCCGCGCGAAATAAGCGCGAGCCTGGGCGCAAGAGCACGTCAAACATAAAACTGGAAGGGTGGAAGCGCCCCGGGGATTCGAGCGATCCCCGGGGCATTTCGCTTTCAGCCGACGGTCATCACGAGCTTGCCGAAGTGGCTGGCCTCCTCCAACCGGCCGAGCACCTGCCGTGCGTGGGTCCACGGAAAATCTTCCCCGACCGGGCGCAGCTGCGTGAGGGCGATGGCCGAGTTCATGTCGATAAAATCCTGCCGCGAGCCGACGTAGATGCCGCGGATGCGCGCCTGCTTGTGCAGGATTGCCGGCAGCGGCAGCGCCTCGGCGGGCGCTGGCCCGGTCAGCACGCCAACCTGGGCAATCGTCCCGCCCATGCGCAGGGCCCGAAGCGACCGCGGCATGGTGCCGAGGCCGCCCACTTCGACGATGAGATCGACGCCTTCGGCGCTCTGCTCGAGGGCCCAGCGATCCCACTCGGGCGTCTGGTTGTAGTTCACGCCGGCGTCCAGGCCAAGGTCGTAGGCGCGGCGAAGCTTTTCGTCGCTGCCCGAAATCCCGAGGACCTTGGCGCCGCGGAGGCGCGCGAACTGCAGGGCGAAGATGGAAACGCCGCCCGTGCCCTGGATCAGGACCGTGTTGCCGGGTTTGAGGTCGCATGCCGAGAGCGCATTCCACGCGGTAACCGCGGCACAGGGAAGGGTGGCGGCTTCCTGGTAGCTCAGGTGGTCGGGAATCGCGACAAGACCGGTTTCGTTGAGAACCACGTACTCGGCGAGCATTCCGTCGATGTCGCCGCCGAGCGCGCCCCTCACCTTTTCGGGCGAGGGCGGCCCGTCGACCCAGTTCTGCATAAAGGTGGCGGCAACGCGGTCGCCGCGCTTCCATAGAGTCACGCCCGGGCCCACCGCGACCACTTCGCCCGCGCCGTCCGAACAGGGGATGCGGGGCAGCTTCAGCTTGGGGTTATAGATGCCCTTGACCATCATTAGGTCCCGATAATTGAACGAGATGGCATGGACGCGCACCACGACCTGGCCGGGCCCGGCTTCGGGGTCGGGCCGTTCCGCAAATTCAAGAGAATCGATACCAAAGGACGCTATCTGCCAGACGTGCATGCACTCTCCTCACGGGGATGCGTAGGATGATTTTTGCTTTCTTTAGAAGGCTACTCCATTCTGCGGGATGCAGAAGCCAAAACCCTCGTAAAATGAAGATATGGCCCGAGGTTGGGAAAGTAAATCGGTGGAGGAGCAGATGGCGAGCGTCGAGCAGCCCGTGCAGGCAGGAGGGGCGTTCGAAACCGGCGACGCCAGAAGATCCGCGGATCAGGAACGGGGCCGTCGCGAGCGGCAAAAGCAGTCGCTGGAGCTGCAGAGAGAGAACATCCTTTCGCAGCGGACGTCGAACCCGGGTCGCCGCGCGGCTCTCGAGTCCGCCCTCCAGCAGATCGAGGCCCAGATCGCCGAGCTAAGCTGAGCCGGGACTGACCGTGCCGGGCTGAACCGGACTGGGCGGATCGCCCACGGACCGTCACCCTTCGCGATGCTGGCGTCAGCCCTCGCGATGAAAGAGCAGCGAGTTCGCCTGCTGAACTGGCGTGAGGACCACGCGCGCAATGTTCACGTGCGCGGGCCGGCTGGCGGCCCAGACGATCACTTCGGCGATATCCTCAGCGACAAGCGGCTTCACGCCCTTGTAGACCTTGGCGGCGCGCTCCTGGTCCCCGCGGAACCGGACGAGCGAAAAGTCGGTTTCGACCATCCCGGGATCGACGCTCGTGACCCGGATCGGCGTGCCTAGAACGTCCATGCGCAGGCCGTCGTTGAGCGAGCGCTCCGCTGCCTTGGTGGCGCAGTAGACCGCCCCGTTCGGGTAGGTGATCTCGCCCGCCGTCGAACCAAGGTTGATTACGTGCCCGCGGCCGCGCACCACCATGCCGGGAACGACGGCGCGCGTCACGTAGAGCAGGCCCTTCACGTTGGTGTCGATCATCTCCTCCCAGTCCTCGAGCCGGCCCATGTAGAGCTTGTCGAGTCCACGGCTGAGCCCGGCGTTGTTGACCAGGATGTCGATCTCCGCCCACTCGGGCGGAAGCGAGTCAATGGCATTCTGCACGGCGCGGTGGTCGCGCACGTCGAGGTCGATCGAGTGGACCGACGGCGCCCCGCGCTCGAGGCATTCCGAGGCAACCTCAGCCAGTTTGCCCGCTCGCCGCGCGGCGAGCAGCAGGCGCGCGCCTTCAGTGGCAAAGGCGAGCGCGGTAGCCGCGCCAATTCCCGCGCTGGCCCCGGTAACGAAGACGGTCTTTCCGCGAAAGTCCATGGGTTTCATTCTAGAGGCTGTTACGAACCCGATCTGTCCGGGCGTTTTTCATCGACAATTTGCCGGCCCGGCATTGAGGCGCGAACAGAGTCGGGGCTACGCGGGAATATACTTCTTCAAAACCCGATCATGAAGCGCCACGTTCTCATCTTCGGTCTCGCAGGCGGCATCCTCATCGCCATCCTCCAATACACCGAATACCGCTTCGTCGTCATCGAGCACTCGGTCGAGCTCTACGGCGCCCTCGTCGCCATCCTCTTCTCTGCATTCGGAATCTGGCTCGGACTCCGCATCACCCGCAACCGCGAAACCATCCGCGAGACGGTCGTGGTAAAGGAAGTGTTTGTCCCCGCTGAAGCTCCTGAGCGAAGCGGAGCGGAATCGAAGGACCCGCTTTGGGGGTCAGGTCCCAAGGCAAGGCATGCCGCCTTCGCTCCCGACACGGCCCGCCAGCAGACCCTCGGCATCACCGCGCGCGAGCTCGAAATCCTCACACTGGTCGCCCGCGGCTTCAGCAATCGCGAGATCGCCTCGCAACTCTTCGTCTCCGAGAATACCGTCAAGACCCACTGCGGCCGCGTCTTTGACAAGCTGGGAGCCGCACGCCGCACCCAAGCCGTCCAGCGCGGCAAAGAATTGGGACTTTTGCCGTAGCCACCCGGGTCCCCGGCAACGGATCTTTATTACTGGGGTGGAAAAGCGTCACCCGAAAGCACGATTTTCGCCCCATTCTCCAAAAATCACCCGAAAGGGTGACGACATCCGGCCCCGAACCACCGCATCGTGACTCCATCCTCACTTCCGTCAGGAGCCAGACATGAAGAAAACCGTTCTCACCTTCGGCCTGATCTCGGGCCTTATGATCTCCGTCCTCATGGGCGGGTCGATGGTCTTCGCCCAGAAGATGGGCGCCGGTCACAGCATGACTCTCGGCTACACCATGATGGTGGCGTCGTTCCTGCTGGTCTACTTCGGCATCCGCAGCTACCGCGACAACACCCTCGCCGGCAAAATCTCCTTCGGCCGCGCCTTCGCCTGCGGAATCCTGATCGCCCTCATCGCCTGCGTCTGTTACGTGGCTATGTGGGAGATCCTCTACTTCAACTTCATTCCCCATTTCATGGATAGCTACTGGGCCGCGCAGATCGCCAGGGTCCAGGCCGCCGGCCTCGACCCCGCCACCACTGCCGCCCGGATCGCGGTCATCGAGCGCTCCCAGCAGCTCTATCAGAACATCTTCGTCAACATGGCTTATACCTTCATCGAGCCGTTTCCCGTCGCCCTGATCATTACGCTGGTCTCCGCTGCCATCCTCCGCCGCAAATCCCCCGTCGAATCCGCAGCCGCCCCCGCGGTCAAGGCCACATAATTCAAAAGGCCGGGCCGCGATCCCCGCCCTTTGCCTTTCTTCCCGCAGGGAATCTGCTTGTTGCCGTCTCCCGGCAACAAGCCCGTCGAGATACCCCACCATGCTGCCGCTCTAGCTGCTCTTGCCGCGCCGCTGGGCCATCTTGTACTGGCCAACTGCCCAGTCCTCGTTCCCGAGCCCAACCCGCTTTGCTTCATCGAAGATAACCGCCAGCGACTCGGCCAGGCTCAGGCGCACGCCCGCAGCAGCCGCAGACTCGCGCAACAAGCGAAGATCCTTCGCGCCCAGGTCGATCGTCGCTCCCGGAACTTCCGGCGGGTGGAGCATAACCTTCGCATAACTCGCATAGAACGGCGACTGAAAGAGCGCGCTGTTGACGGTCTCGAGGAAAACTTCAGGGTCCAGGCCCTGCGCAGCCGCATACACAAACGATTCGCCGAGCGAATGAATCATCGCGCTGATGAGAAAATTGCCGCCGAGCTTCACCGCGTGTGCCTGCGGCGGTCGGTTGCCCACAACCGAGATCCCGCGCGAGAAAGCTTCGAGCAGAGGCCGTGCGCGGGCAATGCCTTCATCCGGCCCCGCGGCAACCGTCCAGAGCTTCCCTGCCTCCGCGACGTTGGGGCGGCCAAAAACCGGCGCCGCAATAAATGGAATTCCGCGTTCCTCATGCTCGCGCGTCAGCCTTTCGGACAACGCAACGCTGATGGTGCTGCACGAAATGTGAAGCGTGGGCGGCGCGAGCGCGTCCATCAACCCATTGGGGCCAAAGAGCACCTGCTCGTGCGCATAATCATCGAAAAGCATGGTAATCACGGCGTCTGCCCCGAGTTCCGCCTCCGCCGGAGTGCCCGCCTGGATCGCGCCCTCGCGCAGCAGAGGTTCCGTGCGGCCCTCCGAGCGGTTCCAAACCGACAATTCGTGGCCCGCGGCAATCAGCCGCAGACCCATCGGGATCCCCATCTTTCCTGTGCCGAGAAAACCAATCCGCATTTGCCAGATCCTCCGGGAGTACCCGCGTTCCCTTAAACTGATTCTTCCATGCTGCGAACAGTCATGCTGCGTACAATCCAGGCCACGCGATATGTGGTGCCTCTGCGCGAGGGCGGGTCGCTGCCCGCGATTGTCGAAGGCGACGATCTCGGCCTGTACGTCGTGAAGTTCCGCGGCGCGGGCCAGGGCGTGCCCGCGCTGATCGCAGAGCTGATAGCCGGAGAGATCGGCCGCGCGCTTGGCCTGCGCGTTCCTGAAATCGTCTTCGCCCAGATCGATCCAGCTTTGGGGCGCAATGAGCCGGACTACGAGATCAGGCGATTGCTGAAGGCCAGCCCTGGGCTTAACCTTGCGCTCGACTATCTTCCGGGCTCGGTGATGTTCGACCGCGCGGCGAAGGACACGACGCCGGCGGACGAAGCCTCGATGCTCGTGTGGTTCGACGCGTTCACGCAGAACGTGGACCGCACCCCGCGCAACGCGAACCTGCTCGTATGGCACAGGAAGCTCTATCCCATCGACCACGGAGCCGCGCTCTACTTCCACCACGATTGGGGCACAATGCACTCGAAGATCGAGTCTCCGTTTCCGCAGATCAAGGATCATGTCCTCCTGCCCTGGGCGGCAAACATAGAGCAGGCCGGAGCCGAGGCGCGCGCGAAGTTGACGCCGGCAGCGCTTGCACAAATCGTGGACGCGGTCCCCGATGCGTGGCTCGATGCCATGCCTGCCGCGACGTCTGGCGCAGTGTCCGCGCCCGACCGGCGAAAGGCCTACGTCGATTTCTTCATCCGGCGCCTTGGCGCCGCGCACATCTTCGAAGAGGAGGCGAGAAATGCCTGCGGCCGCCTCGTTTGACTACGCCCTGATGCGCGTTGTCCCGCGCGTCGAGCGGCAGGAATTCATCAACGCCGGAGTGGTCGTCTACTGCCCGGAAAAGCGCTTCCTCGCGGCGCGCATACGGCTGGATGCGGCCCGGCTGAATGCGTTGTGGCCCGAGGCCGATACGGCGCTTGTGGAGCAGCATCTCGCCGCAGTCGAGCGCATCTGCGCCGGCGACGAGAGCGCGGGACCGATCGCGACTCTGTCGCAGCGGGAACGGTTCCACTGGCTCACGTCGCCGCGCAGCACGATCGTCCAGCCCTCACCGGTGCATACCGGAGTCTGTGACGCATCGGAAGGCTTGCTCGACCGGCTCGAGAAACAATTCCTCGCCTGAAAAATTGCGGCCTTCAAAACAAAGCGGCGCGGAGAGAATCACTCCCCGCGCCGCGAATTGAATCTGCCCCGATTACTTCACCGTCACGTTGACGTAGAACGGAATCGAGACCTGGTTGTTGCTCGCGTAGACCGTTACGCCCGATCCTCCGCTCGAAGTTGTGCAGTTCGACCCCGGCCCCACCAGCGGAACGCACTGCGAGCCGACCGACTGCGCGGTGATCGTCATCTGGTAGCTTCCCGCTGGAGTGCTCAGATGCGTTTGCGGGCTCAGGTTGGTTGTGCCGCAGGCCGTAAGCGAAATCGCAAGCGATGCGCCCACGATCATTAGCACGACCATCAGGAGCACTCCGTACTTCTGCAATGCCCTGCGCCGGAAGAACAACCCGATCATCCCCAACCCGAAGATTCCGGCCAGCGCAACCGAGGCCGTTCCCGCATTCCGGCTCGCGGAAGTCCCCGCCGTAACGTTCGTGTAAACCGTCACGGTTGCGTGCCCCGGCGTGCACTGCACTGTCCCATCGGCGATCTGCGTCGGTGTGGCGCTGGCCGGGCACGGTATCTGCACCGAGTTCGAAGCCGTCACCTGGTTCGGATCGACGGTGCTGTTGTCGTATGTCACCGCGCACGACGCATGCGGAAGAGGGATGTCGCAGTTCAGCGCCACCGGGAAGTTGGAATCGTTCAACTGCCCGTTCTTGCCCACGAAACCGTAACCCAGAATTGAAGTGAGCGTCAGGTCAATGCTCGCGGACGAACCGGACGTCACGCTCAGCGCCGGCGCGGCCGTCGAACTTGCGGCGTTGCCCGTCTGCGTGATCTGCACCTGCGGGCCGCGCACCGACTGCAACAAAGTGGAGGTTGGGCCGTTGTACGCAAGGAAGTTCGCATCCCCGCTATACACAGGCGTAATGCTGTGCGTGTAGATCACAGGTGAGTACGTGGTTCCCTGCGGCACATTCCAAAGGCAGGTCGTCGGGAACGAGGCCTGTGCGCCGCTCGGCGTCCCGGCGTTCTGGATTGTCATCACCGCGCTGCCTGACGACTGCGGGCAGGCAACGCCCTTGTAGCCGGTTAGCACGCAGGTAGCCGTGCCGATTCCCGTGGCAGAGGTCCCCGCCGGGCATGTCGACGAGTCGTCCATCATTGTGATCGATCCGGTTGGAACTCCAACAGCCGTGTTCACCGCCATCTTGAAGTTGTACTGCCACGGAGTCTGGGTCCCGTCGTACGGAACCGTGCCGCCGCCGGTCCCCGCCGGCACGAACGGCAGGTTGATGTCGGACTTGTCCGGGAACGCCGGCAGCGCGATGCCCTGGACCGCGGACTTCGCCACCACCTGGTTCATCGTGCCGGTCGACCTGCCATACACACGGTCGCCGTTGTACGCCACCGTGAAGGTCTGGCTTCCGGCCAGCACCGGGGCCAACTGGAACGTCGCCGCGCCAGTGGAATCGAGGTTCGCCTTTACCGTGCTGGTGATCGGGTTGATCATCGGAGCCGCACCGTTGGGTCCGGGGACAACCGTCCATGACGGGAAGCTGACCGTGACCTCTCCCGTAGGAGTCGGCCCCGTTCCGCTCTTCGAAGAGACTGTTACGGACAGAGGCGAATTCACAACCTCGGCTGACCCTGCCACCTTTACCGCCGTCGCCGTGTGCGCAAGAGGCAGCCCCGTCCCGAACGCATTGATCACGATGGGCGAATTCACCGCGTTGCTCGTGATGCCAACCTGGCCGGTCAATGGGCCTTCTTCTCCGGCTCCCGGGTTGAAGGTCACAACCACCTGGCAGGTGGCCCCCGGCGCTACGCCGCTCGCGCCGTCACCGACGCAGGTTCCATCGGCGCCAGTAAAGTCCACTGCGTTCGCGCTCGTGTAACCGGTCACCGTCAATGGCGCGTTGCCGCTGTTCACGATCACAGCCGTAGCCGTCGTCGAAGACGTAAGGCTGGCCGGAGTTGGCAGCGCAAGAGTTCCGCTCACGCTCACCAGTGTCACGGCGCCGCCGGCAGGCGAAACAATGTACGCATTGCCCCAGCGGTCGAGCGCCACCGACGATGAGTTCGTCAGGTCTGGAGCGATCGGCATCTGATCGCCCGGCGCCAGCGCGCCGCTCTCAAATGGAATCCGTATCGTTCCGCTTGCCGAGGTCACATAAACGGCTCCCGACGGGTCCACCGCAAGCCCCGTAGCGCCGCTCAAATTGTTGAGCAGGCTCGTCGGAGCACCCGTGCCTCCCGCAAGCTCGAACAAGTCGGAGCCGTCAATCACATACAAATTGCCGGCCGTATCCACCGCGACCGCGGATGGCGCGGTAAATCCGGTTGTCAGATTCAATTGCGCTTGGCCGAGATTGGACGAAGTCGCGGCGCCAACGTTGGCCAGTTTTACAACGCGTCCGTTGGTAGGATCGGCGATGTATAGACTGCCCACGTTGTCGATGGCGAGGTTCAGGTTGGCGCCAAGGCCAGTCACCAGCTGCACCTGCCCACCGTCGCTCTCCCTCCCGGTCGGCTGCGATGGAATCTCGTATACGGTACCTGTTCCGCCGCTGTTGTCGGCGATGAAGATGTCGCCCGCGCCGTCAACCGCTACGCCCGTCGGAGCCGTCAGCCCAGACCCAACGGAAACCGGCTGCGCCGATGTGCCCGCGCCGGCCGGGAACATTACGACCTTCCCAAGGCCGGCGTCGGCGGCGTACACATTGCCCTGGTAATCGATTGCAACCTGGCTGGGCGTCTTGAGATTCGCACCGACAGCTGATTCAAGGGCCGGAACCGCTTGAATGTTCGCTCCCAATCCCGTGCCGTGCAGAACAATCGAAGCCAGCGTGCTGTAAACGTAGCCCGTCACAGTTGCCGAAGTAGTATTCTTACCGTCCTGGGTCGGTCCGCTTCCGGTGACTTCCCCAGTCTGTATGGCGAAGTGGTTCGAATCGAGACCGGCGGCCATCACATTGAACTGTTGTCCATCGAGTGCCTGCAAGGCATCGTTCGATCCTGAAGCGCTGAATTGAACCAGTTCTCCAGGCACCAGCTTGTTCGCGGCTGTCAGGGTCAGGATCCCGCTTGACGCCGAGAATGCCGTAATCGAGTCGCTCGCATCGGGAGACCCCTTCGGCTCTGCTTCCGCTTTCTGCATCAGCAGCTTTGCGGACACGCTCCCCACAGTTGTGGGATTAAAAGCAACGTTCTGCAGGCAGCCGTTCCCGGAGGCATACGCCGTTCCGGTCGTGCAGGTCCCTCCCGTGATCGCGAAATCGGGAGTCGAAACTCCGTCCTCCACGATGATGAAGCGCGATGGTGTCGCGCTTCCATTGAAACCGAATGCAACGTTGGGGCCGGCAGTGGCCGCGGTCCCCACCGGAGTCGAACCGAACTCCGCATAACCGAAGTTGACCTTCGCCACATCCGCCTGTCCGTTTGTCTGCTTCTGGTTCGTCGGAACATACATCGTGTTCCGCGTCCAGTCGAATGCCACTTCGCCCTGCCCCGGCACCGACGTCGCCACCACTGCATTTGCAGTGTCGGGCACTCCGGTTGTGTTGGGGACCATGACCACGCCGACGGTGGAATCGCTGATATACAGGTTTCCTGCCGAGTCGGTGACGACCCCCGTTACGTTGGGCAGATTCGGATCGACGCGAGGAAGACTCGCATCGCCAAATGTTGTCACTCCTCCCGAAGTGACTGACTGGTATTGCCCGTTGGCCGTATTCGCCGGGATTTCCAGAACCCCTGCGCGTCCGCCCGAATCCTCGACGAAAAAGGCGTTGCCCTTCTGATCCTGCGCAACCGAGATGGGCCGCTTTTGCAGGCCCGAGACGGGCAGCCAGTTCCATGCGTTTGCAGTTGGGTTTGACCAGGCGCTGTTTACTGACAAGCCCAATATTGCCATACCGGCGCTGCCGCCTTGAATGCCGATGATCAGGTTGTTGTTATTGCCTGCGGTAATGCCCCAGGGTTGAAAATACGAGCCGGCCAGCAGCCCCGTTGTGTCGCCAACACTGTATTGCGCCCACGCGTAAGGGCTGTTTCCCTTGCCTGAGTTGGTGCAGAGGCTGGTGGAAGGATTGTCCGGCGTCATTGTATCGAGTCCGGTCCAGGTCTTTGCCACCGGGTCCCACGGAAACATCAGCAGGCAGTTGTTCCAGTTGGCCTCTAGATAAAGATTGTTCCCCGGATCAATGGCAATTCCGGGGTTCTCGTAGCCGCCCGCGAGTGCTTTCACGCCCCCAATCGGAATCGCCGCTCCTCCGCCAGCGGGGAATTCGTATACCGATCCATTGACATAATCCACCACCAGCCAGTCGCCGGCCGCGTCTATCGCGGTCTGCTGGATGGCTCCCCATCCGGTCGGATGACTCAACCCCGTCGCAGAACTCGCGGTCACCAGCGGCGCAGCATTCTGGCCCGAGGCGTTCCCGCACAGCCAGAGGCTCATCAGCAACGAAATTGCGATCCCGGCGAACCGGCGCGCAGTGGTGAACGAAGTGGTGGCCATAGCATTCCTCCCCAAAAGAACTCGTATCGAACTCCCCGGGGCAGCCCGTTTTCCGCCCGCGGGTTGAGGCTTTCGTTTTTCTTCCGCTCTCCGGGAGCTGCCTCCAGCCCCCGCAAAGCGCTGAGTCTCGGTTCTCCTCGCAGGAACCTATTGAACGTTGACCGGTAACGTGAATGCCGGATTGGTCAGCGAGTTCTGCTTCAGCCCGTGAGGATCGTACGTGATGATCTGCACGTTGTAATTCCCCTTCGGCGTTGTCACCTTGGGCGCCGGCGGCGGAGTCGAATATCCGGCGTTGGTGCACGCCGTGATTCCCATGAACGCCCCCGACATCATCGCGGCAAGGCAGATCAGAGCCAGGTAGCGATTGAGCCTCTTGCGCCCTGCCGCCAGCCCCAGCAATCCAATGCCGAACAGCCCCGCAAGCGACCACGGCGCTGCGCGCGTCACTGCGCTCGTTGAGCCTCCATTGGTGGGCACGTTCGTCGATATCGTCACCACGATCGTGGTCGCCGTCGGACCGCCGCTTCCCACCGAGGACGTCCCCGAAACCGTATTCCCATACGCAAACGTGCATTGCGAGAAAGGCGGCAAGGCCGTCGACGGGTTCGTCGCTGGGATCGCCACCGGCGCATCGGACGAGTCGCATTCCAGGCTCACGTCTCCGCTGAACCCGACCAGCGGCATGAGCGTAAGGCTCACCTGCACCGGCGTCCCCGGCGTAACGCTTACCGCTCCGCTGTTCGTCTGCGTCACCTGCACGCTCGGAATGATCACGTGGAACTCGCCCACCGTGACGTTCTGCATCGAGTAGTTCACGTCGCCGCTGTACGCCGCGGTCAGGTCGTACACCCCGGTGGGCAGGTTTTGCAGTGAGAAACTCGCGATTCCATTGCCGTTCAGCGCAATTGCGCCGCCCACCCCCTGCGTGGGATCGACGGGCTTGCCGTTCTGCATGAACGTGACCGAACCCGTGGGCGTCCCCACCTTCGATGTAACCGAAGCAGTGATCCACACCGGGTTCGCGGTCTGCACATAGGTGTTGCCCGCCCACGATGTAACGAACTTCGGATTCGGCTGGCAGTTCGATGACGGATTCCCGTCCGCCCCCGTCGTCCAGTCCAGGCACGACGAGTTGGTGACCGGCGGCCCGACCACGAACGTCGGCTGTGCCTGCGTCACCGTGAATTTCGTCTTGCTCGCGCTCCCGGCAAAGCAGGTCGTACCCGCGGGAGTACACGTATTCTGCGTGGAGCCCGCTGTCCCGTCGCCGTTGAAGTTCGCGGTGACGTTATAAGAGCCGCCCTCCAGGTTCTTGTAATTGAATGTCGCGCTCCCGCTCGCATCGAGCGTTTGTGTCTGCTTCGATTCGCCGCTCACCGAAAGACTGACCGTGCCGGTCGGCGTCCCGTACGTCGGGTCGGTCGCGGCCACAGTCACCTGCACGCTTACGCTGCCCGGGTACACCACATTCGGAATAGGCGCAATGGTGATCTGCGTCCCGGGACGGAAATCCTGCACCACATTGCCTGAAAGCGAGAGGTTCAACCCGCTCTTTGCATTCGCCGCGTTGCTCAGCACCGCCACCGAAGCCGATGTCGCGCCCGCGGCCGGCGCCTGCAGCACTAGCCCCAGGTAGCACGAACCTCCCGGCGGAGTATTGGTCGTCGGTCCGCACGCCGGGGCTTCTTCTGTCGCCGGTCCCACCGTGTAATCCGCCGGATTGGCGCCTCCCGGAGTGTCTGTCGACAGGTCCGCCAGCGTCAGGTCCAGGTTCCCGACGTTCAGTAATTGCGCATCCACCTCGAACGGCACATTGGGATTGAGTTCCCCGTAGTCGTTGAAATTGATCGTGCCGCTGATGCCGAGTTGCGCGAGCCCCGCCGCCGTGCCGGAAACAAACGTCGCATACAAGTTCTGCGACCCGTCGAGAGCCAGCCCGGTCGGCAGCGCCGGCGTGCTGCCCAGACCTGTCGCCACCACGACCTGTCCGTTGATATTCAGGCTGCCGGTAGCCGCATTGAATGGGATCCACACAATCCCCGACGCACCCGCGGCGAACACCGAACCCGAAGGATCCACCGCCAGGCCCGTCACCGGAGCCTGCAACCCGTTGGCGATCACCTCGTTGGCCCCGCCGAACGGCATTTCGATCTCCCACAGGTTTGATCCGTCGGCAACCCAGACATTTCCCGCGCTGTCCACGGAGACAGCCGACGGCGACTTGAACCCCGCCGTCGCTCCAAGCACCGGGAGCGGCAACCCGGCCAGCATCAACGCAGCCTGCGGATTCGGGATCTCGACGACCTGCTTCTTCTGCTGATCGGCAACGAACACGTCGCCCGCTCCATCCACCGCGAGGCCGAGGTTGCCCGTGCCGAAGCCAGTTGCGAGCGTCGTCTGCTGAGTGGTCGCCAGCGCCCCGTTGATGTACGGGATCATGATCACCTTGCCGGAGTCCCCGACATACAGATTTCCCACTCCGTCGATGGCCACTCCCGTCGGCGCCGACAGCCCTGTCCCAATTACCTTGCCCGCGGTCGGGCTCGTCGTTCCCGCCGGATACATCTCGATCGCCTTCAACGCAGAATCGGCGACGTACGTGTTGCCCGCCGGATCGGACGACACCTGCCGCGGAGTGTTCAACCCCGTGGCTATGGGCTGGATCGTGGCCGACGAAACCGCTGTAATGGCCGCGCCTTCTCCCACTCCGTTCAGGTACGCATTGCTTCCCTCGAAGACGTTGCCGTTCGAGTCAAGCAGTTGCACCTCCCCTTCCACGTTGCCCGTCACCGCCGAATTCAGCTGCGCGTAATAGGTGCAATAGCTGTAGGTCGAGGTCGTGGTCTCCGTGGCGCTGAATGCGGGGTACGAACCGCCATCCGTACAGATCGGAACCGGCGCGGTTGCCGTGGGATTCGCCATCGGGTTGGTAGTCACCCGCAAAAAATTGCTGCCGCTCGGCTTCGCGAGGGCAAAGCTTGCCACAGTGGCGGGCGCGTTGAACATGAAAAAGAGCGTCTGGGCCTGGTCCGCGGTCGCCGTCGCAGACGTGGATCCCCCTCCGGTGATTGCGCTCGTCGAAATCTGGAACTGCGTGCCGCTCAAGCCGGTGCCGCCGACATAAAATGCCTGGCCGTTGAGCGCAGCGAGGGCATCGCCCGTGGGCGCCGAAATCGTCACTACCTCGTTCTCGACGAATTCGTTATTCGCCGTTAGCGTGAGCGTTCCGCCTGATGTAGCCGAGTACGCCGTGATTTTGACGGGAACAACTCCTCCCACCGCGACTGAAGCCAGGTTGGCCGCTCCCGGCTGCCACAGAACGACTGACGAAGCAAGACACGTGGCCGCTGCAGTCTGCGTAGTCGACGAGTCGCAGGTCGGGCCGTTCGTTCCCGGAGGCGTCCAGTTCCCGCTTCCGCCCGTCGCAAGCCACAGCAGGCCTCTTGGGTCCACAAGCGGCGGGAACCCCGAGGACACTGGCGAAACTTCGATCGTGTCCGCCCACACCAGGTTCGGCGCCCCCGGCGTGCCTTCGTTCGGAATCATGAAGACGCCATCGACCGTGCCGCCGTACGACGTGTTGTTCTCGCTCGTGAAGTACAGGTTGCCCTGCGCATCGAAGCTCATGCCCTTGATGCCGTTGAACCCGCCCTGATCAACGCGGGCCAGCGCTGATTCGGCCTTGCCATCGCCCGCGCCCACGATCGCAGGCGAACCCGCCGGGATTTCCCGGATGCCCGCTACCTTCGAGCTCGGAGAGTCATAAGCGTTCTCAAGAAAGAACACATTCCCTGCATGATCCACGGCGAGGTTCGAAACCATGTCCTCCAGGCCCGTGGCCAGCGCGGTAACGTTTGATACCGCCCCGCTTGAATCGACCGTGTACTTGTAGATCGACTCCGTGCTCGACGTGGAAACGTAAAACGTTACGCCATCGTCGCCGACTTGCAGGTCCTGGGGCGGTATCGCTACCTGGTTTCCGCTGCTGTTCTTGTACGTCGGGCCCTGCCATTTCGCCGCAGTGGTAAAGCTCCACGTACCCGCGCTCGAGTTGTAGGGAACCCTGCAGAACTGCACGGCCGACCCGTATCGATCCGTCACGTAGAGGTTGTCGAATTTGTCGAACGCAATGGCCGCATTCCAGTACGATCCTGATTTCTCGAGATCCGAGCAGTCGGAGTTCCCCGTCTGCGGAGCAGGCCCCGCGATCAGCACCGGGGAGGACGCATTGGGCGCAAGCTGAAACAACTCGCTCAACGCCGAATCCAGGAAGAGCACGTTGCCATGCGCCGGGTCGATCTTCATCGAGTACACCTGGCTCCACGTGCCGGTGCTGCCGTGGCTGAACGGAATGACTGAGCCGACCGTCACAGGGGGAGGGTTCCCCGGTTGGAACTTGATCGGCAACTGACCTGTGGCCGCGTCGCTCAGCATGAAGCCGGCAAGAAGAATCAGGAACGCGATCCGTGCAACCTTACGCAACATGACAGCAGACTCGATGGCCATACTCCCCCTCCCAGACGATCTCAATCCCACTTCCTCAATCCCGCTTCTTGATCCAGCGGCTTATCTGCCCGCCCGCCGGTTCGGCTGTCCCCCGGCATGGCGGCTCTCCCGCGTAGCCAAAGACGCCGGCGCCGTCAGAACGAGAACTTCCCTTCCAGTTCCACCAGGCGGTTCCCGACCTTGATGTTTGCCACTCCGAAGTCCTGGTGCAGCAGCACATCCTGGGTCAACGGCTTGCCGGCCGTCGCGTTCTGGAAGCCAAGCTGCATATTTGTCGTGTCGTTGTTGTTGAACGAAACCAGCGGATGGTTGAACACGTTGAACGCCGCCAGCCGGAATTGAAGGTTCCTTCCTTCGCCAACGCTGAAGTTCTTTAGCACCGTAACGTCGTGATCGATGTACGCCGGCCCGCGCAGGTACGGGAGCCTGTACACTCCGTTGGTCTCCGGCACCGGAATCCCGAATGCCAGCGGATTGACGAACTGGTGGTCCTGCGTTCCCTTCTTCAAATTCCCCTGCACCGTCGGCATCAGCTGAAGGTCGGGCGTGCCCAGCCAGACCACCGGATTCACCTGCTGCGTGCAGAAGGTGTTGCCGTTCTTGTCCGGAGTGATCCCGTATTGCGTCTTGCAGGCCTGCGCCGCTTGCTGGTACACCTGGGTCGCGTGACTCACCTGAACCGGCAGCACCGACCCGTAGCCGAATCCGAAGTTCTGGCCGTTCTCTGACGCCAGCGGGAAACCGCTCATCGCCTGCGACACGCCCGAAACCTGCCAGTTGTTCAGCGTCTTCGCGAGCACCCGGTTGCCGCCCTTGTAACGCGTGCCGAGATCGACCAGGTAGTGGATATTGAAGACATGCGTCCGGTCGTACGGCACCGGGTTGTAGTCATTGCGCAGGTTCACCGGGTCCACGATGTTGTTGTTCCACGAAGCGGCCGTGGCCAGGTTCTTGGCGAACGTATAGTTGGCCCCGTAGCTGACCATCCCGCCGTTCTTGTTCCACTGCACCTGCACGCTGTTGTAGTTCGAATAGAAGTTGTGCTTGAGCTGATACACGTGCTGGTAGAACGGGTACGGCCGGTAAAAGTCGTATTCCGCCGTGGTGAAGCCGCCGATTCCGCCCGTGGGAGCGTTGGCGTTGCACAGTTCCCCGTTGTTGAAATCACACAGCGCGACATACGAAGGGTCAATGTTGAAAAGGTTGTTGTGCGTTCCAGCCATATTCGGATTCTGGTTCGGGAACGCGCCTTCGCAGCCGTTGATGATGCCGCAGATGACGTTCACGTCCGACGCGCTGTTGTAGGTGCTGCCGTTGTACGACCCGAGGTTGATGTTGTGGCTGCCCACATACGCGACGTCCAGCATGGACGGGCCGAGCCGCAGCCACTTGATGAGCGGCAGCATCTGGTCGAGGCTGCCGTTGTACTCGTTGTAGATCGGGCGGCTGGTGTCCTGCGGTGAAAGCGTGTAGGCGTTGAAATCCGGCGGGTTGATCGGCGACTGGCTGTCGATCTGATTGAACGTCAGCGCGCCCACAATGCTGGTCGTCTTGTATCCCTGGGCTGTCGCGGCCGCGAGCGCGTAGGGGTTGAACTGCTCCTGGTTCCGGTACATGCCCCATCCGCCCCTTACCACGGTCTTGCCCTTGCCGAAGATGTCCCACGCGGCGCCGATGCGCGGCGTGAAGTACACCGAGGTCGGCGTATTCACCGAGTTCGACACTCCGGTCTTCTGCGAAGCCCACGTGATGCCCGGCATGCTCAGCCCCGTGCAGGTCCGCGTGTAGCCGTTGCACTCAGACTTGTAGAGGCTGTCGGAAAACGAGGCCATGCCGTTGTTATGCCGGTCGGTCCACGGACCAAGATGCTCGATGCGCGCGCCCACGATCAGGGTCACGCGATGGAGCTTCACCTGGTCGTTGATATACCCCGCCAGCGTCGTATAGCGCATGTCCACAAGCGGCGTGAAATTGGTCTGCTTGAATGAGTCCGCATACCCCTCGTAGATCAGCGCCGTCGGATTGAAGCAGCTTCCCAGGTACGCCGCCCCCGCCACGCGCAGCGTGCCGTTGGGATTCGGGTTCTGGCACCCGTTGTAAGGCGCCTGGTTCACCTGCGCGTTGTACTCGAAGTACCCGTTGGCCGGGTTGAACGAGTACTGCCCCTGCGGATAGGACCCCGGATCGGCAATGCCGTTGTAGGTGCCCGTCTCCCAGTACGCACCGAACTGCAGGAAGTGGTTCTTCAGCTGCCAGCTCACGTTGTCCTGAAGGATCGGATCGACCTTCTTCGTGTGGATCTGGTTGTTGTAGAATCCGCCCGGCATCAGCACGTTGGGATAGCCGTTGCTGCCCCCCGAAGCCACCGACGGAACCGAATAGTCCCCGCCGTTCTTGTACATTCCGAGGTAGTCGAAGTTGCCCTTGCCCCCGTTATACGAGTTCATGTCGAACCGCTGCGCCGCCAGCGGCGTTCCCATCTTTCCCGGCAGGCTCACGAACGAGAGCGCCGCGGAGAACTCGTTGGTCACGGTGGGTCCGAAGAACCGCGTGTAACGGCCCGAGATAATGTTCGATATATCTCCGGTCGTCACGTGTCCCGGATAAGGCACCGCGCCGGTCGGGAAGTAGCCCAGTGCAACCGGATCTTCACCGATCTGCCTTTGCAGTCCGTACACCAGGAAGATATTGTTCGTTTCGTTGATGTTGTACTGCAGCGTGGCCTTGAACTGCGACCCGTTCTGTTGCTGCATCAGCTGCTGGATGTAGTTGTACCCAAATGGATTCGTGAAAGGATCCGCGTTCGGCTTCGGAAACCAGTTCACCAGCGCCACTCCGGCGGGGTTCGCGTAGGGGTTCGCGTTGTTGCCCGCGATCAGCGTCCCGTTGGGCAGGTAGTTGTCCGTGTAGCACATGGGCAGAATCGCGTTCGGATTCTGCTTTCCATCCGGCCGCGCGCCGCACAACTCCGCGTTCAGCGAGGCGGCGCTGAAGTCCCCCTGCCGTTCTGCCATTGTCGGCACCCATGCCGAAATCGCTGCCTGGTTGGCCTCGAACAGCTGGTTGTAATACTCGAATCCGGCGAAGAAGAACAGCTTGTCGCGGTTGTGGTTAAAGCTCGTCCACGGAAGAAGCAGCGGGCCGCCGACCTGCACGCCCGGATACAGGTAACGGCCGTCCGGACGTGACTGGCGAAGGTAGTTGTCGAACCAGTCGTTCGAATTCAGGATCGAATCGCGCGCGATCAGGTAACCCTCGCCGTGGAAGTGCTGCCCGCCCGTCTTGCTCGAAGACGTGATCACCGCCGGCCCCTTGGCGCTCACCGCCCCGAACGACGAGCTCATCGCCTTCACTTCCGACACCATCTCCGCGTTCATCTGCTGCACTGATCCGGAGTTGCTCGCGATATCAGTCAGCGACACGCCGTCGGTCACAATCGCAATCCCCGTCGGTCCCGCGCCGTTGGCCGAAAATGCGCCCGTCGGTCCGCTCAGCCCCACCACCGCCGTGTTGTAGCCCGGCCGGTTGAACAGTCCCTGGTCCCCCGTCGACATGGAATAACCAGGCAGCATGCGCACCAGCTCCGTCGCGTCGCGTCCCACCACCGTCAGCGTGTCCAGCTCCTTGGCCGTGATGATGTCGCTGCGCTCGCCCGTGTCGAGCGTCGCAATCTGCGAGTCCACCGCCGCTTCCACGGTCACCGATGCCGTCGTGTCGCCCACCTGCATGCGGATATCCGTGAAGCTCAGCTGGTCGCCGGCGCGCACCGCAAACGGCTGCGACTCCCAGTTGCGGAATCCAGACATGCTCGCTTCGATCTTGTAGTTCGTGCTGGGGACCACGGACGCAAACGCAAAGGCTCCCTCGCGATTGCTGACCGTCGTGTGCACAATCCCCGTGTTGCCGTCGGTAAGGGAGACAGTCGCCTTCGGAATCAATGCGCCCGATGCGTCAGACACGACGCCGGTCACGTTGCCGGTCGCCTGTTGTCCATACAGAGCCTTTTGAGGCAGCAGGAGAGCTGCGACGAGGAACACCAGCAACGAGGCTGTCGGCCTGATCCTTGAAAAGAACGCCATCATAGTTTTCCCCCAGTCGGCTGCGCTCCAATCCCTCCAGCGACACTCAGGCGCAGCCCACTGCACCCTGGGGTCGCATTCGCACGTGATGACTGTCGATGAATTTGGAACGCTGGGGGCCAATTCTTGTATGCGCATCATCATGTTGTCAAGAGCAAAACCCCGAAAAAATCCAGCATGGGACCGGTATCCACTTTTTGCCTGCTTTTCATCGTTTCTGAGATTGGGACCGGGTTCCCAATAGGCGCGCTCCGAGGGTCCGGCCACCCCCAATGGCAGGCGCTGGAGTCATGTTCGAATGCGACAATCTGCAACTTTGACGGTTTATCTCCGCCCCGGTCCACCCGCCGCCGGGCGCCAGAACGCCGCGCAGCCCGTCCATGCCATGACGGCAGCGCCCGGTCGCCGGCCGGCCAGTCGCCGGGAATGCGATACCGGTATCAGTTTCCGAGGCGTCTGCAGCCCCGCGGCCCCTCCTTGCCCGCCAATCTGCCTCTCCGGCCACCACCCGCGGATGACTCATTCACCGCGGCCCGGTCGCGCGCAAAATCATGCGGAATGATGGGTTGCTCTACACGCGATTGGCGTTTCCGAGCGCAAATCCGACCCCGCGCAAGCGTCCATCAGAAACAATTGGACCCCCTCGCCCAACCGTGCCATCATCAGCGGTATACATCCGGTCATGTTCACCTTCCTCCGCTTCCGGCGGAAGGCGAAGCCATGATCCGGGCAGTCTTGCATCACGGCAACCGGCATCCCTTTGTTCCCCGCATAGCGAACCCATATCCCCCTGCTCGTTGCCCGTCCGCGTAACAAAGGAGAAGCGCATGTCTCACCTGCGTCGCACGTTGGGAGGAATAGCCGTCGTTCTCGCATTCGCCCTCATTTCTCCGCTGCCGCCCTCACCGCTTCGCGCCCAGGCGTTCCGCGGCTCTATCCTCGGCGCCGTCACCGACGCGTCCGGCGCGGTCATCTCGGGCGCCCAGGTCTCCGTCAAAAACATCGCCACCGGCCTTGAGCGCACCACCCTCACAACCGCCGACGGCAGCTATCTCGTCCCCGAGCTTCCCATCGGGACCTACCAGGTCACCGTCACCCGCGCCGCGTTTCAGACCTCCGTCACCAGCGGCGTTCAAGTCTCCATTGCATCTCAGTCCCGCGTCGACGTAATCCTCAAGCCCGGCGCCGTCAGCCAGACCATCGAAGTCTCCGCCTCCGAGATCGCGCAAGTCGACACCACAACCGACGTCCTCGGCGGCGTGCTGTCGCCCAAAGAAATGCAGTCGATCCCCCTCAACGGCCGCGACTACCAGAAAGCGATCTACCTCACCCCCGGCGTCGCCGGATCTCCCGACCAGATCTCCGACTCGCCCGGCTCCTATGGCGTCTTCTCCGTCAACGGAGCCCGCGGCCGCGCCAACAACTTCCTCCTCGACGGCACCGACATGAACGACGGCTACCGCAACGACCCCGCCATCAACGAAGCCGGCGTCTTCGGTACCCCCGCCACCATCCTGCCCGTCGACGCGATCCAGGAGCTCAACGTCCTCTCCAACTACATGCCCGAGTACGGCCGCAACGCCGGAGCCGTCATCAACATCGTCACCCGCAGCGGCGCCAACGCAATCTACGCCGACATCTTCGACTACTTCCGCAACAACGCCCTCGACGCGCGCAACTACTTCAACTTCCGTCCCCAACCCCAGGCGCCCTTTCACAACAACCAGTTCGGTGGCGCTCTCGGCGGCCCCATCGTCAAAAACAAAACCTTCTTCTTCGCCGACTACGAAGGCCAGCGCGAATCCGTCGGCGTCGTCACCCTCTCCTGCGTCCCTGACCCCGCGCAGATCGCCGCCGACATCGCCTCCCTCGGCCCCGGCGGAGTCAACTCCGTCACCCAGGCTCTCCTCGCGCGGAATCCCTGGCCCCATCCCAACATCGCCGGAACCTTCGGCCCACCCTTCGTCGGCAGCGAAGACTCTGGCTGCCCCAGCGGCCCCAACGCCTCCGTCATCTCGCCCTCCTATAACAATCTTTCGAGCTTCATTGGAAAGCTCGACCACACCTTCCGCCAGAACGATCTCCTCAGCGGTCGCTACTTCTTCGGCGACAGCACCCAGGCCTTCCCGCTCGCACTCACATCAAGCGGAGGCCAGCTGCCCGGCTTCAACACCGTCACTCCCACCCGCGTCCAGTTGGTCGCACTCTCTTACGTTCACGTGCTCTCGCCAACAAAAGTCAACGAGCTCCGCATCGGCTGGAACCGCTTCGCCGAAGGATTCTTCCCCCAGGATCAAAGCTTCCAGCCCAGTTCCATTGGCCTCTGCGCCGCAAGCACCGTCGCGGGATGCACCGGGGCCGTCTCCGGCAACCAGGGCCTGCCCATCTTCATCGTCGGCAGCTTCTCCCAGCTCGGCGCCACATCCTCCGTCCCGCGCCACCGCGTCGACTCCAACAACCAGCTCATCGACGACTTCTCCTGGAAGCACAACCGCCACGACCTCAAGTTCGGATTCGAGTTCCGCCGCACCAGCATCGTGCAGTACTTCGACAAGGACTTCCGCGGCAAGCTCACCTTCGACTCGCTCACCGACCTCCTTTCCGGCAACGTGAACGCCGGCTTCGGTAAGTCCTTCAACTACTCCGGTAACTCCACGCGCCACACTTACGAGAACAGTTACGGCCTCTACTTACAGGACAGTTACCGCGTCGCCCCGCGCCTCTCGCTCAACTACGGCCTGCGCTGGGACTACCTCGGCGTCGTCGCGGAAAAGAACAACCTCTTCAGCGCCATCACCGCCTTCGACCCCGCCAACTCCACCCTCACGCTCACCCAGGTCGGCCAGCCCGGCCTCGACAAGCTCTACAACCCCGACTACAACAACTTCGCGCCGCGCGTCAGCGCCGCCTGGAACGTCCTCGGCAACAGCAAAACCGTCGTTCGCAGCGGGTTCGGCGTCTTCTTTGACGCCTTCTCGCAGGACTTCTTCCTCGGCCATCTTCCCTACCCGCCGTTCTTCGACCCCGGCCCCGCCTACAACCCCATAGGCC
>DATFRB010000098.1:0-2716 GCA_035263625.1 Occallatibacter sp. | reverse complement strand
GCGCGACCAGGCAAAGTCGAAGATCTTGTCCGCCTTGAAGTCGGTCAGCGCTTTGGCGCCTTGGAATTGATTTGAGCCGATCGTCGCTTGCGGCGCCCCGGCCAGGATCGTGCCGCTGCTGATCGAACTTGTGTACCCAAGAAAGTCATTGGGGGCGCGGTCAGAGGGGCTGAGCTCGGAATTAAATCGCCACGTGTTCTTCACAACCCGCCGATGGCTTCAGATAAACCAACACCCACCCTGAGCCTGATTGAACGCGACCGCTGTGGCGGATGCCTCCGCGACAGTCGCATTGCCGCTGATGCTGACCGAAACACCGAAATTGAGCGAATGCGGTCCTGTTAGCTGCGCGGTCTGGGTCGCGTCGACCAACCGCCGCTGGCCGCGGGGTAACCGCTCATCATCCGCTAGTAGCCCTTCTGCTTGTCGACCACACCCAGCAGCGGCTCTCCTTCGAAATACCGGCGGAGATTACGCAGTAAGAGATCGTAATGCCGCTGCCACAGCTTCTCGGTCAATCCCGCCGAGTGCGGCGTGATGAGAATGTTGTCCAAGTCCCAGAATGGCGAGCCCGGGGACAGTGGCTCTTTCTCGAATACGTCGAGAGCAGCGCCGCCGATCCTGCGATCGCGCAACACTTCCGCCAGTGCCTCCTCGTCGATCAGGGCCCCTCGTCCCACGTTGATGAGATAAGCGTCACGCTGCATTTGCCCGAGGCGTCCCGCATCGATGAACCGCCGCGTTTGCGGAGTCAGGGGCGCCGCCAACACGACGAAATCCGATTGCGAGAGAAAGCTCTCAAACTGCTGCGGAGAAAACACATGATCGACGCCTTCGGGCCTGGCCAACTCCGGATGTTCTCGCAGGGCAATCACTACCATCCCCAGGGCTGAGGCGCGCACGGCGACCGTCTTGCCAATGCTTCCTATGCCCACCAATCCGAGCGTCGCACCGGCGATCTCGCGGGGGCGAGGGTGAGTGTCCCACATCGCCTGCTGCCCCCAAATGTGCTTCTCCTGCAGACGGACCGCCTGCGGAATTCGCTTGGCCAGAGCAAAGATCAACGCCATCACGTGTTCGGCCACCACCGGCCCGTGGACGTCGCGCGCGTTGGTCAGAACGATGTCGCTCTCCACCAGTTCCGGAAACATCAACTGGTGCACCGCAGCTGCCGTCGAGTGCACCCAGCGCAAATTGCCCGCCGCCTTGACCTGCTCCGGCCGCAGCGACCAGGCAATCGCGATCTCCGCATCGCGAATGTGCTCATCGATTCCCGTGTAATCCTTCAGGTGCACGACTTCCAGCTGCGGGAAGTCGCGGCGCAGCCGCTCGGCGAACCAGTCAGGAGGATTCCATAGTTCGAAGGAGTGGCGGATGACGATCAGCAGCTTCATGCGTCGAGGATCTTGCGGCAACTACCGGGTCACGGGCACGCGCATGTCCCGCCCGGTCATCTCTTTGGGCTCCGGCAACTCCAGCATGCCAAGGATCGTGGGCGAGATGTCTTGCAGCGAGCCGTCGGACCGCAGGGTGAATGGCTTGCTGTTGTCTGACACCACGATGAACGGCACCGGGTTGGTGGTGTGTGCCGTGTGGGGACCGCCGGTCTCGGGATCGATCAGCATCTCGGCGTTGCCGTGATCGGCGGTGATCAACATGGCTCCGCCCTTGGCGCGCACCGCGTTTTCGATCCGTCCCAGGCAGGCGTCGACGGTTTCTACCGCCTTCACCGTAGGCTCGATCTTGCCGGAGTGCCCCACCATGTCGGCGTTGGCGAAGTTCACGATCATCACATCGAAGGTGCCTTCCTCCACCGCCTTGACCACGGCATCGGCGATTCCCGCGGCGCTCATCTCCGGTTTCAGATCGTAAGTTGCCACCTTGGGAGAAGGTACCAGCACACGGTCTTCCCCGGGGAACGGCTGCTCCACGCCGCCGTTGAAGAAGTAGGTGACGTGGGCGTATTTCTCTGTCTCGGCCACACGCAGGTTGCGCAGGTGCGTCTGCCCCATCACGCTGGCCAGAATGTTGTTCATGGACTCGGGGAGAACGACCACCGGCAGCGTGAAATTCTTGTCATACTGCGTCATGCATACATAATGCAGCCTGCTGGGCACGCGGTCGCGCGGGATCACGGCGTCGAGATCCGCGGCGCCCGGCAGGTCGGCCCCGCCTTTTGGATTCAAGCCGCTGTTGCGGGTGAGTGCCCGCGTGATCTGGCGCACGCGATCAGCGCGGAAGTTGAAGCAGATGCAGGAATCGTCGTTGCGAATCGTCGCCAGAGCTTCTCCGCGGTTGTCGACGCAAACAAACGGGACGATGAACTCGTCTGTGACATTCTTGTTGTACGAATCCTTCACGCCCTCGACCGGATCGACGTATTTCGCGGCCTCGCCGTTGCCGGAGACCATGGCGTTGAACGCCTTGGCGATACGCTCCCAGCGGCGGTCACGATCCATCGCGTAGTAGCGTCCGTTAACCGTCGCGACCTTTCCCGTGTTGTACTCGCGCATCTTCTGCCGCAACTGCTCGAGGTATCCGGCGCCGCTGGTCGGCAGCGTGTCGCGGCCGTCCATGAAGGCGTGCACGAACACCCGCTCCACTCCGTTCTGCTTCGCCATCTTCAGCAAGGCATAAAGATGGGTCTGGTAGGAATGCACGCCTCCGTCGGAGACCAGTCCGAACAGATGGAGGCGGCGTCCTCCGGCACGGGCAT
>DATFRB010000097.1:0-2175 GCA_035263625.1 Occallatibacter sp. | reverse complement strand
AGGGCTTCTTTCAGAAGGCGCTCTCCGGACCCAGCAAGGAGCTGGCCGACCGCGCCTCCGTCCACATCAACACCTGCAATCAGCATAACGAGCGGCCGGCGGTTCAGTTCAAGAGCCACGAGGAGCATTACGACTTCGCTGTTTCATTGATGAACATAGGTGACTATGTAGGCGCCCGGGAGCACCTGGAGAAATTGTCGAAGCAGGCTCCCAAGGCTGACTATGTGGCCTACGGCCTGGCGGCGCTCGATTGCCTGACTGGACACGTCGAGGACTCTCTACGGCATCTGGACGAAGCGATTCACCTGAACCCGGGCTTGCGTTTTCAAGCGCGCAACGATTCCGACTTCCAGAACCTGGCGGAAGATCCACGCTTCACGGAACTGCTGTACCCCGATCCTGGAGCCGAGTTGATGGTTTCGCCGGACGAGTCCGAAGGAAATCTGTAAGCGCTTTATGTCTGCCGACGAGCAGGGCGAGTCTCCCTCGCGGGACGGGCTCGGGAGCGCGAAGAAGCTCAAGGTTGTCGCCATTGGCGGCGGCACCGGGCTTTCCACCCTGCTGAAAGGTCTCAAGGCATACGTTCAGACCTGCGAGCCGGATCTCCCCTCGATAACGGAACTCAGCGGCGTGGTTACGGTGAGCGACGACGGAGGCTCGAGCGGGCGTCTGCGGAAAGAGCTCAATATGCTTCCGCCGGGGGACATTCGCAATTGCATCGTTGCCTTGTCCCAGGACGAAGCCCTGCTCTCCCGCCTGTTTCAGCACCGTTTTGTCAAAGGCTCCGGCCTCGAGGGCCATAGCTTTGGAAATCTGTTTCTTGCGGCTCTCACCTCGATCACCGGCGATTTCAGTGAAGCGGTGCGGCTGTCCTCCGAGATTCTGCTGACGCGCGGCCATATCTTTCCCGCAACCACCGCGAACATCGAACTGGAGGCTTTGATGGAGGATGGCAGCCGGGTGCTGGGCGAAACCAGAATCACTGCCAGCAACGGCCGGATCAAGGAGCTGTTCCTTGTCCCACCGGACGTCGAGCCGCTGCCGCAGACATTGCGCGCCATCGCCGATGCCGACGTCATTACTATTGGGCCAGGATCGCTGTTCACCAGCCTGATTCCCAACCTCCTGGTAAGAGGCATCGTGAAAGCGGTCCTCGAATCGAGCGCCCTGAAAGTCTACGTGTGCAACCTCATGACGCAGGCCAACGAGAGCCTCGGGCTTACCGCCGCCGATCACATCCGGGCGTTGAACCGTCACGCGCAAGCAGACCGATTATTCGATTATGCGCTGATCAACCGCACTGCTGCTCCACCGGAGATGAAGGCGAAATATGCCCTGGAGGGCGCGTCACAGATTGTGGTCGACCTTGAGGCCATCGAGGAACTGGGCGTCTGCGCCGTGCTCGGTGACTACCTCGAATCCGGACTGGTGGTCCGCCACGCAGCCGACCGCGTCGCCCAGGACATCATGCAGATCGCCGTCCAGGCCGAGAGCATTCCGAAGCGACCGGTTTCCGCAACTTCCCGCTAGCCACGGCTCTCTGCGAGACGCGCGCTCCCGCCTGCGATATATTGGGGTCGAATGCCAAAGACCCTGAAGCCGACCTCTCCTCCCCGTGTCGCCATCGCCATCATGGCGGCGGGCAAGGGCACTCGCCTCAAGTCCAAACATCCCAAGGTTCTGCATGAAGTCGGGGGCAAGCCGGTTTTGGCGCACGTGATCGCAGCGGCCACCCGGGTGGTTCCGGCTGCGGACGTTTACGCCATCATCGGTCACGAAGCCGGGCGGGTGCGTGAAGCCGTTGCGCCGACTGGGGTTAGCTTCGTGCTGCAGAAAGAGCAGCGCGGGACCGGCCACGCGCTGATGGTGGCCCGCGAAGCGCTGGCAGGCTACGACCTGGTTCTGGTGCTATCGGGAGATGCCCCTCTGGTCACTTCGCGGACGATCCTCCGGCTTCGTGATTTTCACCTGGCCAAAAAAGCCGCTATGACCTTGCTTACCGCGCAACTGGAGAACCCCGCAGGATACGGCCGGGTGATTCGCAGGGCCGCGAAAGGTGACGATGTACGCGCCATCGTGGAACAGAAGGCGCTGACCGCGGCGCAAGCCAGAATTCGTGAGATCAACGCCGGTTTTTACGCTTTCTCCGTGCCCCGCCTGTTCGAGCACATCGAC
>DATFRB010000096.1:0-25847 GCA_035263625.1 Occallatibacter sp. | reverse complement strand
CAGGACATACGCCTTCGGCTCCGGATCGGGCGCCACGATCCGCTCAATCAGTTGCATCGCGTGCAGCAGCTCCACCCGCGCCCCGGCGCCTAACCCGCCCAGCGTCGCCCGCGCCTGCTCCTCCGCACCGTCGTCCAGCTTCCTGAAAGCCGCCCTGCCCTTCGCCGTCAGCGCCAGTTCGGCAACGCGCGCGTCTCTCTTCGAGGCCTTGCGCCGCACCAGCCCCTTCTCTTCAAATTTCTTCAGAATCCTGCTCAGGTAACCGGCGTCCATATCGAGCGCCACGGCAATCTCGGCGCTTCGCGGCGCCTCCCGAGTCGCCATCTCGTACAGCACCCGCGCCTCCGCGAGAGGAAACTCGCTCGAGTGCATCCCCTCTCTCAGGGTTCCCAGGTAGCGGGTATAAACCCGGTTGAACCGCCGGAACCGCGCGATCTCCGCCGCCATCGAACCCGTGCCGTCCGCCGCGACCATCATGGAACCGGAGTGTGTCCGATTTAGTTGATAAAGTCAAGTAAATTAGTTGACCCAATGATCCTCACTTCAGCGCCTCCCCCAGAAACCCCAGCACCTTCGGAATCGCATCGAGCGTCGATTCAGCATTCCCCTCCGGCGTCCCTCCCGGATCCATCGGGGTCCCGGTCAGCGGGTGCACCATCCCGTGGTTCCACGTCGGCTCGATTTCGGGCATCCCCGCGCGGTGCCCAGCATGCGGATACTTGAGCGCCACAACCGCGTGCTCGAAGTGCGCGCCTCGCAGCCGTTCCTCTGCAGCCGACACCATCTCCGCCGAAGGCCACACGTGGTCGTCCTCGCCTCCAATCATCAGGATCGCGCCGTGCGTCATCTCCACGTGAATCGCCGCAAGCATCTTCTCCGCCGGATCGTCGTGCACCCGCGGCCGCGCAAACGCCAGCGCCTGCCCCTTCCACGTCCACGAGGGTTGCGCTCGCGCGAAGCCGCAGCACGCCGGGTAACGCACGTTCGCCGGGACATAGGCCACCACCGCCTTCAGCACCGTATACATCGACCCCAGCTGCAGCGCCAGCTCGCCCCCGCGCGAAGCGCCCATCACCCCGAGCCGCTCTCCATCCACCTCCGGCCTCTCCGCCATCCACGCCAGCGCCTGTCCGAAATACTCGAGCGGAATGCTTTCAAGCTCCTGCGGCCGCCCTTCGCAATGGAAGTAGCAAAGGGCGAGCGCGGCGTATCCATGCGAAGCGAGCCACGCCGCGCGCCGCGTCTGTACCCCGCCCTCCGATCCGCCCAGCACAAGCACGCCAGCATGCTTCCCATCGCCCGTCGGCGCAAAATACACTCCGCGCAGCGCTCCTTCCAGCTTGAATTGCCGCACGCCCTCGCCCACGGCCCTCTGCTGCAACTGCGCCGTCGCCGCTTCCTTCCCATCCACAACCAGGTGAAACGTAATCGTCTGCGCGGCCAGGTCGTGCAGCGGCCGGTACACGTGCACGTCCTTTGCCGCCGGAGTCATCGACCACACCAGCCCCATCGCCGACACAATCCGATACGCCCCTTTCACCGGCGCCTGCGCGCTCGTGTCCACCGCGCCGTTCGCGTCCGCGACAAACTCCGCCTCCGACACCCACGGATGACCGTCTCCATCCGCCATCTCCGCGCGCATCATCACGTGCGCTCCCGGCGTTAACCCCGTCGCCCGCACCACCGCGACCTGGTCGTCGAGCACCTGCCCGGGCTGTACCTCAAGCGTCTGCGCGCAAGCGCACACTGTTATCCCCAGAGCACACACGGCTACTAAGATTGATCGCGTCATCGGGCTGACCTCGGGTGCCAAGCAGTATACCCGCCCAACATCAAAGCTCTTGGGAACTCATTTCAACCGCAACACGAGGGTGCCCCATCCATCTGGCGTTTTTTGCCGGATGGGTGGGAAACCACAAACGCCCACGCCACATGCTCTCCTCCCCCCCATTTGCTACAGTTCTTACCCATGAAGAACAGTTCAGCTTTCCGCGTTGCGAATCTTGCCATCCTTCTCTTCGCCTCCGCACTCGCATTCGCGCAAGCGCCCGCCTCGTCCTCTACACAATCGCCCGAGGTCCCCGACTGGGCCCTCCCCGGCTCGGCCACGCACAAGCAGGTTCCGCCGCCCGCCGACTTCCACCGCCCCACCGTCACCTTCAACCAGCCCATCGGCATCTTCGAGAACCAGTCCGACATCGGCGGCCCGCTCGTCGCCGGCAGCGCCAGCTACGATTCGTCAACGAAGAAGTACACCATCCGCTCTGCCGGCTACAACATCTGGTATCAGCGCGACGAGTTTCGCTATCTCTGGAAGAAGATGTCCGGCGACGTCTCGCTCGCCGCCGACGTATCGTTCCCCGACCCAAACGGCTACGGCGACCGAAAGGTCGTCCTCGTCTTCCGCCAGAGCCTCGACGACGATTCGAAAGAAGCCATGATCGGCGAGCACGGCGCAGGCATGATCCACCTCGCCTGGCGGCCCGAGCGCGGCGCGCAGGTGCAGGACATGCAGTACCGCTTCTCTGGCGGGCTTAACGGCGTGCACGCCAGGCGGATCGGCATCGAGAAGCACGGCGACCAGTTCGCCATCTTCATCAGCCTCAAAGGCGAACCCATGCACCAGTTCGGGCCGCCCACCACGCTCCACTTCGACGAGCCGTTTTACGTCGGCATCGGTTTCTGCTCGCACCTGCCCGCTACGGTCGATACTGCCGTAGTCTCCGATGTTCTGCTCGAAAATGCCGCCGGCCGCATCCAGTGAGTGCAGGCCGCTGACGAACCAGCGGCGCCCTGCCGATTAAAGAACTCGGGCGCCGTCCCGGAAGAAACAGCCTCGATTACCAAACAACGCCGAGCCTACGCGTACCCCATCACCACCGTATGCGGGCTCATGGGAATCGGATACCCGTTCACATTCCTGAATCCAGCCTCCTCGTACATTGCTTTCAACTCGCTCAGCACGTACGCGTCGCCCGAAGGCGTCGACGCCAGCATGACCATCGCAAACTCAGCGGGCATTTGCGGCGACACACGATCTTCATTCGGCACAAACTCCAGAGCCGCCGCACGCCCGCCCGGCTTCAGCGCCCCATGCACCTTCTTGAGCAGCGCAACGCACGTCGGCTTGTCGAAGTGATGCAGGAAGTTCGTCAGCAGCACTGCGTCGTACGGCCCGCCGAAATCCACGTCGAACGCGCTGCCCGGCAGCATGTCATAGCGGTCCTCGACGCCTGCCTGGGCCGCGTTTCTCAGCGCCACGTTCAGCACCGGCGCCCAGTCGAGCCCCGTAACTCGCGCCTGCGGGCTCTGCTTCGCGATCTCAATTCCGAAGAGGCCGTGCCCTGCCGCGATATCCAGCACGCGCAGCGGTCCCGAGTGCCCCTCCAGCACGAGCGCGGCCAGCGGCGGTGCCATCGGCCTCATCATCGGCGCCATCGTCTCCGCAAACTGCACCCAGACCGGGTTCTCCGGCTCGACGGTTCCCTCTCCCGGCAGCGAAGTCCTTCCGCTGCGCACAATGTCCGCCAGGTTCTTGTACGTGTCGATCATCCCCTGGTTGCCCAGGAACTGCGCAATCGAAGCAAGCGATGCCGGCGAGCGCGGATCGAGGAACGCAGCGCTCGTAGGCGTGTGCTTATAGTGCCCGTCCTGCTTGGCCAGCACTCCGTTGATCACGAGAAAATCGCACAGGATGCGAATTCCCCGCTCCGAAGCGGCGCACTGTTGCGCGATGGATGGAACATCGCCCGGCCCTTCGCCCACGGCGCGAAATAAGTCGAGTTCGATTGCGGCTTTCATAGCCGCAGTGCGCTGGTGCGCCTGCAGCATTTCGAAGACAAGACCCGGGGTAGGCGGCGCTTCCGCCGAATGCTCAGCCTGCATAGGTAAACGACCTCCTAGTCGTCAGTCAGTTGTTGTGTTTTTTGAGCCCAGAGAGAAGTGACCCGAGTGTACCATCGCGACTGAGAGGTTAAACTGCTCGCGTCTGCGCACTTACTGCCCGCTCCCTATCCCGTCATCGCGCTCCACTATCATTGAACTTGAGCGCGGCCAGATACGCGCCTCCAGCTCGATGCCCCCATCCATCTTTATCTCGGCAGGCGAAGCCAGCGGCGAAGTCTACGGGGCCCTGATCATCGACGAACTCAAGCGCCGTCTCGCCGCGCAACACAGCGAAGCTGTCTTCTTCGGCATGGGCGGCCCGCGCATGGTCGCCGCCGGCCTCGACCGCGTCGTCCGCGCGGAAGACATGGCCGTCATGGGCATCACGGAAGTGGTCCGCCACCTGCCCACCATCTACACCGGGTTCCGCAAGCTCCGCCAGTCCCTCCGCGACCGCCGGCCCTCCGTCGCCATCCTCATCGACTTCCCCGACATCCACTTCAAGCTCGCCCGGGAGCTCCACCGCCTCGGCGTCCCCGTCCTCTTCTTCGTCAGCCCGCAGCTCTGGGCCTGGAAGAAGCACCGCATCAAGCTCGTCCAGCGCTACGTCGATCGCATGCTCGTCATCTTCCCATTCGAGGAGCCCTTCTACCGCGAGCACAACGTCAACGCCGAGTTCGTCGGCCACCCGCTCGCCGAGCTGCCGCTGCCCGCCGTCTCGCGCTCCGACTTCGCGCTCCAGAATCATCTCGACTCCGCCAAAACCTGGATCGGTCTCCTCCCCGGCAGCCGAGTCAAGGAGATCCGCGACAACCTCCCCGAGATGCTCCGCACCGCCGACCTCCTCTACAGCAAACTCTGCCGCGAGGCCGCAGCGCGCGAGCCGCAGTTCCTGCTTCCTCTCGCTCCCACGCTTACTCCTGCCAGGCGCGCTGAGGTCGAACAGCAGGTCGCCGCCCTCGCCCCTCATCTCGCCGTCAGCCTCGTCTCCGACGCCCGTGCGGCGCTCCTCCACGCCCGCGCATCGATCGTGGCCTCGGGCACCGCCACAGTCGAAGCGGCCCTGATCGGCAACCCGTTCGTCGTCGTCTACCGCGTTTCTCCCCTGACTTATGCCATCGCCAGGCGCATTGTTACGGTTCCTCATGTCGCCATGGTCAACCTGATCGCCCAAAAACGCGTCATTCCAGAGTTGATCCAGAATGACTTCACCGCATCCAACATCGTCAGGGAACTCGAGCCCTTGCTACCCGACGGACCCCGTCGACAGTCCATGATGAAGGAACTCGCGGTGCTCCGCGGCCTGCTGCGGACCCGGACACGACCCGGATCCCAGGATTCCGCGGGCGCTATTGCCCGGGTGGCCGAGGTCGCCCTTGACCTGCTCGAAACCGCATCACGGACAGGGATCGCACAAACCGTCCCTTCCTGAAGGTGAATCGCTCTAAGATGAGGTCAACGCGAGTACGAGAGAAAAACATGAATATCTTCCGTTCCATTCGCTGGCACGCGGCCGATTTACGCCGCTCTGAGTCCCGTCGGTCCTCGGTTGCAATTCTCGGCCTGACCCTCGCTTGTGTCCTGGCAGCGCCGCTCGCCCGCGCGCAGCGCGAGCGCCCACAGCTCAACATTACGGCCTACAACATCGACGCCGAAATCGACACCCAGACTCATCATCTCCAGGCGAAGGCCATCGTCACCTTCACCGCGCCCGAGAACTCCGAGGTCGTCAGCTTCGGCTTCCATCCCGCGCTCAAGGTCACCAGCATTACCGACGACGCCGGCAAAACCCTCACCGGCGAGCGCTCGGCAGACGGCACCATCCGCGTCACGCCTTCCTCGCCAATCGTGCGCGGCCAGCCCGTGCACTGGACCTTCAACTACGAGGGCGTCATTACCGGCAACGAAGACGGTCCCGTCGAAGGCCTCAAGCTTGCCGCCATTCAGGAGCCCATCACCTACCTGCTCTACGCCGCCAGATGGTTCCCCACCAACAACTACATGATCGATCGCTACGTGATGAACCTGAAGATGCGCGTGCCGCAGGGAATGCGTGTCTTTTCGAGCGGCCAGCAGGGCTCGTCGCAGCCCGTCAAGCTCGCAAATGGCAAGCCCGGCGATCAGTACACCTTCGTCTGGCCGCGTCCCGGATTCCCCGGCACAGTCGTCGCCGGCCGGTACGTCGACGCCGTCACCGCGGGCAGCGTCAAGGTCTGGCTCACTGTCTCCCGCCAGACGGCTGCCAACCAGCTCGCCCAGACCGCCGCCGGCCAGTACGACTTCTTCACCGACAAGTTCGGAGTGCCCGAAACCAGCCACCTCAACGTCGTCGAAATCCCCGACGACACTCTTCCCGCCGTCTGGGGACCCGAGCTCGCCGGCATCATGGGCTCGCGCGTTGGCGACAAATCCGGCATCCGCCTTCTCGCCAATACGATCGCGCACCAGTGGTGGGGCTCCGAAGTCAGCCCCAAAACACTGAACGACGCCTGGATCACCAACGGCATGGCGCGCTACGGTGAGCTACTGTACGTCGAAGACCAGAACGGTGCGAACGCCCTGAAGGCCGCCCTTGAAGACGTGTCCGCCGGCGCCCTAGCCTACGACGTCACGCCGCTCTCCTCCTCAGGCCGCGAGAATCCTTTCTCGCCTGAGTTCCAGTCGCAGACCCTCGAAAAGGGCGCCATGATCTTCCACATGCTGCGCGGAGTAGTCGGCGACAAGGCCTTCTACGCCACGCTCAAGGGCGCGCTGAGCCAGTACACCGATCAGGGCATCCGCACCGCCGACCTCGAAAAAGTCGCCGAAGCCCAGTCGCAGCAGCAGCTCACGCCGTTCTTCGCAAATTGGGTCGACGGCACGGGCGCGCCCAAGTTCACCAACAAGTACGCCGTCTACCGCCTCGGCAACGGCAAGGGCTTCCGCACCATTGGTGAAATCAACCAGGACCTCGATCTGTTCCGCATGCCCGTCGACCTGCGCGTGGAGACCGACGGCAAGACTGTCGATCAAAAGGTCGATGTAGTCGGCCAGGACTCGCAATACATCGTCGACACCTTCGGCCGCCCGCGCCGCATCAGCATCGATCCCGGCGACTGGGTACTCAAGTCCTCGTCCGACTTACAAGTCCGCATTGCCATCCTCAAGGGCCAGCAACTCGTAGCGCAGGGCGATCTCGTCGGTGCGCTCGGCGAGTATCAGAAGGCCCTCGAAGCCAACCCCTCGTCCTCGCTCGCCAGTTACCGCATCGCGGAGGTCCTCTTGACGCAGCGCAACTACCAGGCCGCGGTCAACTCCTACCGCGACGCCCTCCGCGGCGACGGCGAGCCGCGCTGGACAGAGGTCTGGAGCCACATCGAGCTGGGCAAGATCTTCGACATCACCGGCCAGCGCGACCGGGCCGTCAATGAGTACCGACTCGCTGTCCAGACCAATGACAACACGCAGGGCGCCCTCAACGAAGCGCGCCTCTATCTGACCAAGCCGTACCAGCGCCCTCCGGATCAATAACTGGTCGCTCGACCGGACCTACTTGGTGGCCTCCGCCCCGGCATCCGGAACCGGCAGCGTCGTCACCGTCTGGCCCGCCGTCAGCACCAGCAGCTCTTTCTTCTCCGGGATGAACCGCGCCGCCTCGGGAATCTGGTCCAGGGTCACGCTCTTCAGCCGTTTTCCGGTCGCAGCATCCAGAATCGTCATCTCCTGATCGTGATTGCTGATCGCGAGCAGTCCGAGCTTTGCGTCCCCGGTCAGCACGCGCCCGAAGAATCCGCCCACGCGAACTCCGTCCGACACGCGATAGATGCCGCTCACGTTCCCCGATCCGTGCACCACCAGGGTGTTTCCGTACACGCGCGCCCACCGCGAGTCCGTCGTTTCTCCGGACAGGTAAGGCAGCTCGACAACCTTCATCGTCGCACCCGTCTTGCTGTCCACCAGTTCCACCAGCCACCCCCGCGGCGCCCATTGCGACCTGAAGTCCGACGTCTTCACAAGCTTGTCGCCCGCGTGCCGGATGAGGTCCTGCCCGGAGTCGCCGCTCACCTCGAACGAACACAACAGCGTGCCATCATGAACCTGCTCCACGTCGGGCGCCTCGTTCTTGTAGTGGCGCGACCATAATTCCTTTCCAGTAGCTGCGTCCGCCACGTGAACATTCACGTTGCTCGCCGTTGACCCCGACTTCTCCAGCGCCTCGTAATTCACCAGCACATCCTCGTGCTGGAACTGTTCAATCGCAAACTTCGCCGCCTCCGTTGACTTCCCTGTCTTCAAGTCGATCTGGTAGTTCGCGCCCGGCTGCTGATTCGCAGGCTGGTACTGCGCGTGCAGTACGCCGTCGCTGTCGAAATACGCCTCGCGGAACGGCCGCATCAGCGACACCCGCTTCTGCGTCGTCAGGTCCCAGATCGCGCTCCGCGTCTTGCTCGAATACGCCAGGAAGTGGCCGTCCGGCGAGAACTCCGCCTCCACGCCGTAGAGCGCGCCGACCGGGAGCTCCGCCGACTCGCCCTGCCCGCCTGCCAGCTCGTTTACACTCACTCCGCCGCGCTCGTTCTCGCTGGCGATCGCGGTGCCGTACATGTCCACCGAATCCATCTTGAAACCTGCGCTCGCCTTGCCCGTCGCCGGATCCACCAGTAGCGCTGCCGCGGCCTTCGTCGGCCCGATCAGCACGCCGGCGCCGTTGGTCACCGGCTCGATCCACTGGTATCCGATTCGAAACGTGTTCACGGGCAGCCCTGCCGGAAAGGTGCTCTCGCACACCTTGAACGTGTCCCGGCTCGTCCCCGCCTTGTAGTCGAAGTCGCAGTCATAAACGAGGTTCTTCGAGTTCACGAAAGCCAGCCGCCCGTCCACCAGCTTTGACAGCTCCTGGTCTAGCGAAATCGTGCTGCGGCTTGCAAGGTCGTACGCGATCGCTCGTGAACCTGCCGCGATCAGCATCGTCTTCTCGTCCTGGCTGTAGGCCACTGACCCCACCCGCGCCCCGCCGCCCTGGCGCACGATCATGCCCTGCTGACCCGCAGTGCCTCCCACGTAAAATCCCTTGGTATCCGAGAACGGCTTGTTTGTGTCCACATCGATCAGCTTCAGCCGCACCCCTCCATCCAAAAGGGACAGGCAGACCATCGTTCGTCCGTCCGGCGCCAGGCTCGTCTGCTGGCAGCCCTCGTAGTCGATCACCTCGTGGAAGTCCTCGCGCTTGCCCGTCGCCACGTTCCACTTCTCCACGCGCATCGATGGGTACTGGAACACCAGGTGCTGCGAATCCGGGCTAAACAACGCCATGTCCGCGCCCCGAGCTTCCACAGTGAACATGTATGTGAGCGGCCCGCGGCTCATCACGTGCACCGCGCTGAGAGTCTGCGCCAGGATCCATTTACCGTCCGGGCTGAACTTCACCTGCCGCAGGTGCTCCCCAATCGGCGGCTGGAGCTTGAACGCGTTCAGGCTCGGCGTCGCCTCAATCAGCGGACGCACAGGAGCATCCAGCAGCGACTGCTGGAACGCCTTGAAGCTGTCCGATGCGCTCGGCTTCCGCTGGCCGCATTCCCCCGGCAGCGAAGCCGCCAGCTTACGCGTCGTCCGCACCCGCAAGCTGATCTCGTCCGTCCCGCCCAGCACGTCGGTCAGGAAATTCCCGGTCCTCCCCTTGTTCGCCGTTATGCGGTCGAGGTTCTCTGACATCGCCCTGGGCGCGTATCCGGCCTTGATCAGCGCGTAAATGCCCACGCGGTCGGCGAGCATCTCGTCCTTCTCCTGCTCGTCCTCGCTCTGCCTGGCCGAGTTCTTCCACGGGGCGTTCTCCAGCAGCTCCAGCTTGTCCCCGACATCCTCCGGCGTCGTGACCTCCGTGACATTGAGCAGCTTCTTCAGTTCGCGGCTCAGGGCAATCGCGATCTGGTGCGTGTAGATGTGCCCGATCTCGTGCGACACTACGCCCGCCACTTCGTCCTCGCTGCGCGCATCCGTGATCAGCTTGCGGCTGATATACACGTACCCACCGGCCACCGAGAACCCGTTCGCCTCGATCGACTCGTACACGCGGAAGTGATACGGGATCGGCGTCGGAGGCAGCTGCGCCAGCAGCTTCTGGCCGATGCGCTCCAGCTCAGCCGAATCCTTGTCAGGCAGCAGATCGTACGTAGGCTCCTGCTGCTCCGCCATCGCCTCGCCCAGCCACTGCTCCTGCTGATCGCTGAAGATGTTTGGTTTGTTCGAGCGAAACGGCGGCTCCGGTATCGAACAGCCCGAACCTGCCGCGCCGGCCGTAGCGCTGCTCTGCTGGCCGTGCGCAAATCCGCAGACAATTGAAAGCACGAATACGGAGACACAAATCCAGCGACTTTTCATGGAAGGCTCAAATGGTGAATTGAAATCGAGCCATCCTACCACGCCCCTCCAAGTCCGCTTCGCACATCTTCGAGAGAGGATGCGCAAAACACAAAGGGCAGGCGACGCGCGCCTGCCCTTTGTGTTGTTGCGGGTTTGTGTCAGAAGGTGAAGTGGGCTCCAAGTTCGCCCCAGGTGGAACGCGGGATGATCGTGGACGAGGGCCCGATGAAACCCACCGGGTGATTGAAAGTGTCTGGCGAGCCGATGCTGCGGCCGTAGTTGTTGCCATAGTTGGAGCGGTTGGTGAGGTTGAACGCCTGTGCAACAAGCTGGATATTGAACCGCTCCTTGATGAGGATGTTCTTAGCCAGACGCGTATCGAGCTGGAAGAAATCTTGACCGCGGAGAGGATCGTAGGAAACGATGGTGCAGCTCGCGGGCTCACCCAGTCCATAGAAGCAGTTCTGGGCTTCGGTCTCGTTCCCCGCATATTTGAAGTAGTTCTTCGGGTCGGACTTGGGAACGACCACGCCCACAGCCGTACCGCCGCCGGTGTTGAGGGTGTTGGCGGAGTTGGTCAGATCGAACGGGCGCGCCGTGCCGAACTGGAGAATCGGGGCAAAGTCCATCCGCCAGGGCAGGTTGATCACGCCGGCCACCGTAACATGGCTGCGCTCGTCGTTGGGCGAAGGACCCCACTCCCAGCTGGCAAAAGGTGCGGTAGCGAGCTTGGGATAGTTGCGGAAGGAGCCGCCGCCGCTGCCGTAACCGTTGGCCCATGCCAGAGTGTAGTTGGCCGAGACCTGGAACTTGTTGGTCATCTGGTCGCGGAAGGTGAAGTTGATGCCGTCGTAGTGCTCGCGGCCGTTCGCGGTATCGACGCGAACGCTGGCGGGTACCCGGTCCGGAATGGATGAGGCGGCATACGCAGCGTCCAGCGGGCGAACGCAGCAATCTCCCGCGGCCGAGCCGGAGGGAATCTTCTGGTCGATATTCATCGTCTTGTTGCCGTGCAGCCCGAGGACGTGCACGTACTCGGCTTCAACAGCAGTGTGAGGATTCAACGCCCACGTGTATCCGACGTTGAATTCCTGGGTGACGGGGTTGCGATAGTGAGGATCCATCAGGCGGCCGACGCTTCGCGACGCGAGCTCGCTCGACGGCGGGGGAATGGTTGGCATGGGATCGATGCCGTAGCGCCACTGGCCAAGGGTCTTGCCGGTTCCGGGCACCGCATCTGTGGGGCTGGAGAGGCTGAGGACGGTCTGGAAGACGGTTGCGTTGGACATCTGCTCCATGAACAGCGGAATGTTCTGGAACACGTTTCCGTAGTAGAGGCCGTAGCCTCCGCGCAGCACGTGGTTGCCCTTGCCGGTTAAGTCATAGGCGAAACCAACGCGCGGGCTAAAGTCGAGGTTGTCGTCCTTCGCAACGCTGTCAACGTAGGGATTCGAAATGGGGCTGTTGACGATCTTGAGGTCCTGGTAGGTGCGGCTGGTCTGAATCTTCGACCCGCCGATCATGTTGAAGTCTTTGTCCCAGCGAAGGCCGAGGCTCAGGGTGAGGCGGCGCGTTGTCTTCCAGTCATCCTGGCCGTAGAAGCCGAGCTGCTTGGTGGCGACGATGAAAGTCGGATCGCCATTGGCGATGGTCATTCCCGAAACCAGGCCGGGGTGCGAGAAAGAATCGGGATACGCGGCGAGGATGTCGGTGGGGTTCTGCGAGAAGTCAATCTCGAGAGTGGAGCTGAATTCGAAGAAGCCGCCTTCCACCGGGTTCCAGATGTAGTCAACGCCGCCCTTGAAGGTGTGCTTGCCGACCACCTTCGAGTAGTCATCCTTGAACTGCCATTTGCGCTGGAAGGACTGCTGGGGGACGTTGGTGTTGGTGCCGAACGAAGCGGGATTGGGGAACGTCACCAGCGGCGAGCTGATATGGCTGTCGATGAGGTTGTTCCAGTACTGGAAGCCCGAGGTGAAGGTGTTGACTGTGGTGTCGTTGAAGACCGAGTCGACCGTGAAGTTGGCAATCTGAAGATGATTGACGGTGAAGTTGCCGTTGTTCAGGTCGCCCGTGCCGTCGGACTGATCGTTCAGGCTGTTGTTGGCCTGGGATGAGTAGCTGATATAAGCGTTGTGCTTGTGGTTGAAGATCAGGTCGGCGCGGCCATTGTAACGCGTCTCATAGAACGGCCTGGGAATGGCAGCGGCTGGGTCAACCAGTTTCGCGCCACCCGCATTGAAGAAGGGCGCGGCGGCCACCAACTGCGCATACGAGCTGGGGTCTTCAGCCAGATTCTGGTGTTCGCGCTCCCGGTTGATGGCGAAGAACAGAAAAGCCCGGTCCTTCTTGACCGGACCGCCGACGGAGCCGCCGAACTGCTGGCGCGTGTAGTCGGGATGCGAGGAGGTGGTCGTCTTTCCGTCGCCGTTGGGTTGTTTCTGGTCGGTGTTCAGACTGGTGTCGCGGAAGAAGCCAAGCAGCGAGCCGTGGAACTGGTTCGAGCCGCTCTTGGTAATGATGTTGATTGCCGCGCCTTCAGACCGGCCGTTTTCAGCCGAGAAGCGCTGGGTGCTGATGTGAAACTCCTCGACCGCTTCCAGGGGAAGCTGCATCACGGGTCCGCCGACGGTGTTGTCCTTGTTGTCCACGCCGTTCACGGTCACGTTCACGTTGCGGCCGCCGTCACCGTTCACGGAGAGGATCGCGTAGCGGTTCTTGGTCGGGTCATAGGAATCCGTCTGCTTGACTCCGGGGGCCAGGTAGGCGAGGTTCGCGGCGTCCTGTCCGACCATGGGGAGGTTCTGGACTTCGCTGGGCGTGATTTCGACTCCCACGCTCGTCTTTTCAGTGTCGATGATGGTATTCTCCGCGCTCACTTCAATCGTCTGCGAGGCAGCGCCGGGCTTGAGAGTGGCATTCGTCGACACTGTCTGGCCGACGAGGATGTCCACTGTCTCCGCGACGTTCGAAAACCCCTTGGCTGAAATCGACAGCTTATAGGATCCGGCGGGAAGGAGGTCGAAGCGATAGTTGCCCGAATTGTCGGTGATGGTGGTGCGCTTGGTGTCGGTTGCCAGGCTGGTGATGCTGACCTGCGCGCCGGTAACCGCGGCATTTGAGGAATCAACCACCGTGCCCTGGACCGATCCGCTCGCGGTAGCCTGGGCAAGAAGGTGCGTTTGGATTGCGGTCAATGCCAGCAAAAACAACAGGAAACTTTGAAATACCCGTTTCATCATAGGATCTCCGAGCACGGTTGATGAGTTTGTCTATATCCGGCCCCCGGGAGGAGCGGATGACATTTGCGATGAAGCCTGATCGAAAACGTGTACGGCAAAATCAGAGCGGGGAGCCGTACAAAAAGGGAGAATCGCGGATCTCTGCCGATATGAACTTGCAATCGCCTTGCCAATCCGGATCTCAAGGAATCCGGGTTTCGTAAATTGATTTACTGGACTGTAATAATGCCTTCACTCAATCATTGCAAGACAAATGTCGCTGCATAGACGAAAGGAGAATCTATGGGATTACATAGAGTGATCCGAATTTTACAATTCCATTGCATCTTTTGGAAGGCGTAGAAGCTACACGCTTAGACAACCTTCGCCCTATATCCTCCACTCTCTCTCCGTAGCCGAGGTGCGATGGCTGCGAAACCGAGAATCCCCGCCCTCCTCCTCCTGACCGCTCTCTCCGCATTCGCCCAATCCTCGCAGCCGGTCAATATCGAGATGGCCAACGTGCTCTTCCGCTACTCCCCCTCGCTCACTGTCCTCATCGTTCGTCTCCGCGGCTCTCTCATCCCCACGCCCGGCCACACTGTCGCGAGTTTCAACGACCCAGGGTCCTTCGTCCTCGGCGCCGACGCGGCCGAGATGCGCATGACCACCGGGCAACTCGAAGCTCTTATGAACTCCTGGCTCCTGCGCTCTCCCAAAGCTCAGCTGAAAAACGTTCGGATTGCCGCCCAGGGCAAACGCCTGCTCATTCACGGAACCATGAAGAAGGGCATCCACATCCCCTTCGAAGCCACCGCCGATCCCGGCCTCACCGCCGACAACCGCATCCGCTTCACCATCCAGCAGGTCAAAACCGCGCACGTCCCGCTCAAGGGCCTCATGGACACGCTCGGCCTCAGCCTCGAAGACCTCATCAGCCAGAATGGCCTCCGCGGCATGTCCGTCGACAAGGACGCGCTCCTCATCGATCCCCAGACCGCCTTCCCGCCGCCGCAGATCCGCGCAAAGATCACCGGCGTCAGCATCGCCGGCCAGTCTCTTGTCCTCTCCTTCGGCCAGGGAGCGCCCAGGCTTCCCCCGCATGGCTGGAAGAACTACATCGCCCTCCGCGGCGGCAACATCGAGTACGGCCGCGAAGAGATGTTCGACGCAGACCTCGCGATGATCGACACCACCCCCGCCGACCCCTTTGAGTTCTATTTAGCTCATTACTGGTGCCAGATCGCCGCCGGCAACATCAAAGCGACCCCCGCCCAGGGCCAGCGCCTCCAGATCCCCGATTACTCCAAGGTCCCCCGCAACTTCTGCCGCTAATCACAAACCACTGCCCTTAATGCAGAACGGCCGGCCACCAGGGCCGGCCGTCGCGCTCCAAGACACTTCAGTTGGTTCAGTGTGTTCCTTCGTTCGGTTTGGCCCCACGCTGGAGGACTTCCAATGCCACCGGAGCCAATCCCGCCTGGGTCATCGCGAGCTTTTCCGCCGCGCCGTATGAAAGGTCGATGATCCGGCCCTTCACCAGATCGCTGCGGTCGGTGATCTTGACGATTACCGATCGCCCGTTTCGTGTATTCACCACCCTCACCAGGGATCCGAACGGAAGCGTCGGATGACACGCTGTCATCGCGTACATATCGAACCGTTCGCCGCTGGCCGTCATGCGGCCATCGAATTCATCGCCATACCAGCTAGCCAGGCCCTTGATAAGGCCCTTCTTCTGTTTGGCGATATGACCCTGTTGAGTCGCCGAGTCCGGCGCAGCTTGAATAACTGCCGGAACCGAAGGTGGCACAGTGGCTGCCGGGCGGGGAACTCTTACATCGGCTTGCACGGTTCGAGTGGCCAGCGTGATGATCACGCCCGCTAGTGCAAGGGAGGCAAAACCGGCCAACAGCCAAATTCGGAGCGGAGTAAGCAGGCGAGGAACACCTGCACTTCGTCGAATTACCATCCCACCATTTTACTAATTTCAAGCCGAAAAGTGACCCCTTTAAATCTCTAGTTCTATGCCGTAAACCTCGCAAAATCCATATCTTAGCATCTAAGTCCTTTGTTCCTGCGACTTAGCCCGGCTATAGTCTATCGGCTCGCTCTGTCATATCTTTAGTGCATTCAGTGGTGTCTTCGTCCCCTGTTCGCCCAAAACGGCCCCCGGCTTAAAGCTATGTCGCAACGCTCTCCCACATTTGGGAGTTTCGGCATTTGCGGGTGAGGTTACACTCTACGGTATCAATCCACGGATTGAACGAGCAGTGAAGTTCGATCAAGGCCGCCGATCATCGGCGGACCATGATGACAGCATCCGCAAATTGAGGCCCACTGACCCGATGGTGAACGTCCCTTCGCCGATGCCGAGCCCGATTGCTTTGGCCGCATTCGTTCTCGCCACCGGCCTGACAGGATGCCTCCACACACGCATCGGTCCCCGCTCGCTTCCTCCCGACCGCAGCGCATACAGCACCGCCATTGCCGATTCATGGAAGGAAGAAACCCTCCTGAACATCGTCAAGGCGCGCTATCTCGATCCGCCAGTTTTCGTCGACGTGGGTAACATCGTCACGAATTACACCCTCACGCAGAATGCCGCCGTCGGAGGAACAATCACTCCGAGCGGGGGCAGCAATGCGACCCTGGGCGCCTCGGTGCAGATAGCCGACAATCCCACACTTACTTACACTCCGTTGACCGGAAATGCTTACATCAAGGGGCTCGTCACCCCTCTGTCGCCCGAGCTGCTGTTCCGGGCCATGCAGAACGGGCTGCCGGCCGATTCGGCCCTGTTCACCACATTCATTTCGATCAACGGCCTTCGAAACCAGAGCGTGAGCCTGGAGGGCATCACGCCCGCGGACCCGGCCTTCCATCGCGTAAGGGCCCTGATGCGCGAGATCCAGGTCTCGGGTGCGGTCCGGCTCTACGTCAAAGAGAACGCCGACAAGGAGCCGACCAGGATCATTGTGCTCCGCACCACGGACATCCCGCCCGAGATACGGGATGACATCGCTGAACTGCGGAAGCTGCTGCATTTGAACGCGGATGCAACGGAGTTTCAGCTGACAGCCGCCCCATTGCCGACCAACGATCGCGAGATCGCCGTTCAGACGCGCTCCATCATGGAATTGATGAAAAACATGGCGGCGCAGGTTGAAGTCCCTTCGGAGGATATTGCCCAGCACCGGGCATTCCCGGGCTTTGAAACCGGACACCCCGTGCCCGGCGTCGTCCCGGTCATTCATATCCGCAGTTCGAAGCAGAAACCGGACGATGCCTTTATCGCGATTCATTACCGCAACACCTGGTTCCGCATCGATGACGACGACCTTGTTTCGAAGGCGGCGTTTTCGGAGTTGATGGAGCTGTTCTCCATGATCGACACCGGCTCTCAGAAGAATCAGCCTGTAATCACCATCCCGGTACATTGAATTGCGCTACCATCCCTCCATGACGTCACCGCGGTTCTCCGCCTCCGGCCTCTCATTTGCCATTCATGAATGGCGAGGCAGCGGCCCTGCCGCGCTCCATGTTCACCACTCCGACGACGAGGCCTGGCACGTGCTCGAGGGCGAACTCACATTCCGCTACTCCGACCGCACCGAGACGTCCGGCCCTGGAACCACAGTGTTTGTCCCCGCCGGTGTCGCCCACACTTACACCACCAGTCATGACGCCCGTTACCTGATCATCCTCACTCCGCGCCTGAGTTCGCTCATTGCCGCGCTCCAGGCGGAACGGGACTCTTCCCGCTGGCCCGAAATTTACCGCAGCTTCAACTCCGAACTGCTCGAATAAATGAGAACACTTCAGCAAGCGTTCTCGAAACCGGGCTCCGGTCGCATAACTTCTGTGTTATTTGGTACAAACAAGAAATGGGCATCAGCGCAGCCGCTGAAGGAGAGTTACATGCAAATCAGCGATCAAGGCCTTCAACTCGTCAAGCAATCTGAAGGCTTTCGCTCCGCCGTCTACCTCGACCCCGTTGGCCTGCCCACCGTGGGCTACGGCCACCTGCTCAAACAAGGCGAGTCATTCCCCAATGGCGTAACCGAGGCGCAGGCCACAGACCTGCTCCGTGCCGACGTAAGCAGCGCCGAAAACGCCGTGAGCAGCCTGGTCACTGTCCCGCTCACCCAGGGGCAGTTCGACGCCCTTGTCGACTTCACGTACAACCTGGGCGCGGGCAACCTCAAGTCCTCCACTCTGCTCAAGTTGCTCAACGCGGGCAATTACCAGGGAGCAGCCGACGAATTCCCCAAGTGGAATAAAGCGGGCGGCAAGGTGCTGCCCGGCCTCACCATCCGCCGCCAGGCCGAACGCTCTCTCTTCCTCGGCGTCACGAATTCGGCCACAACGTCCGCCTGATTCCCCATACTTGATTGTCGGAAAGAAGGCCTACTTAGTCACCACGCTCGCGCTCTTTGTCTGCTGCGCATCCACCTTGAACCGCTTGTAGTCGTAGTCGCGCTCCACAAAGTGCTCGCGCATGGTCTTAACCAGCAGCAACTTCGCCTGCACGGTGCCCTCAGCGCCCGTCGGCAGCCACAAGCCGCCATCTACCGGGGCCTGGTCGAATCGGAAACTTGATCCCTTTTGCACATTGGCCAGCAGACCTCCGCCGACGCGCAGGTTGTCGTCGAACATTGCCTCAAGGTGCGCCACCTCACGGTCGGCCTCGTCGATCCAGATCGTTCCCTTGAGTTTCTTCGAAGCGTCCTCCGCGAGCCCATGCGTCTTCGCATCCCTGCGGCCAACAAAATCGAACACGATCGTCGGCCTCCCTCGATAAGTCACACGCCGAGGCGGGCCCACATCCATAATCCCGAGAATTCGAGTGACGCTGACCGTCTGCCCCTCGAGCGGCTGGCCCGATGGCGTCTTCTCCGCCTTCTCCACCAGCTTGGTTACGCGCTCCGTCTCTTTCTTCTCATCGTGATCGTTCAGCGGCTGCCCGTTTTTCTTCACCGTGCGCTCGATCACGTGCCCATTCACAAAGAAGTCTTCGTTTTCGCTCGTCTCCGTCTTCGTCACTTTGCCGCTTGCGTCAATGTCGTTTACGGTCTGCGCGGAGCTGTACGTGTAATTCTCGCGGACGCTCTCAACCTTCGCCTGGTGCGCCATCACGTCCTGGATCAACTGCCGTGGTTCCGGCAGGGGCGCGTTCGCGTCCGATTGCGCACCGCACGACGCACCCGATATCAACCCGGCCCCCACGCAAATCGCCCACAGCCCGCTCAAGTGTCCTTCACGCATTGCAGCCTTTGACCCCGCGCAGCCGAAAAAGTCGTCTTCCGTGCAGTCTACCCGTTCAGTTTAAGTACAATCGCATTCTGACACCACCCGGCGCGCTGCAACCCGCGCTCCGGCGCAAGGAGAACGTTCGCATGCTGAGGCTTCTGCTGCATTGGATCCTGAGCGCCCTCGCGCTGATCCTCACCTCCCGCATCATCGCCGGATTTGAAGTCCGCGACATGAAGGCCGCTCTGGTCGCCGCGCTCGTTATCGGCCTTCTCAACGCCACCGTGGGGCTGGTGCTCAAGATCATCACCTTCCCCATCAGCATTCTCACCTTTGGGATCTTCCTGCTGGTCATCAACGCGATCATGATCCTCGTGGCATCGAACTTCGTCCGCGGCTTTCATGTGACCGGATTGATACCGGCATTCTGGGGCGCGGTGGTTCTGGCCCTGCTCGGCATGGTCTTCAAGGCCATTGCCCGCGACGCGCGGTAACCAGCACCGCAGGTCTCCGGACCGGCTGTCGGCAGGCACACCCTCGTAAGAGATTTCAGCTGGTTACTGCGCCGGACCGGCGGTTTTCTTCTTATGCGCTGACGCCTTCGCGCCTTTGTTCGCATGCGCCACGGGCGGCACAGCTTCGTCCGCCGGCGCCGGACTCTGCGCCTTCGGCACAACCGCATGCGTCAGCACCGGCCCGTTCAGCGTATCCGGCTTGCTTATCGCGTTCGCGCTCGAGAATCCGCCGCCCGTTCCGATCCGCGCCGGGGCAATAGCCGCGGGCCCAATCGGCTCCTGCTGAATGTGCGAGTAGATCCGCCATCCGCCCCCGGCCACAAGACACACAATCGCAGCCGCAGCCGCGCCCCGCAGCACCGGGTTGTACATCCATCCGTTCGGCGCCAGGGCAAACGGCCGCCACAAAGAAGACGCGCGAGGCGCCGTGCGAAGCTTCGCCTGCACTCGGCCGGCCAGCCCGTCGGGCGCGGGCAGCGCGGCAATCAGACGCAGAGTCTCTTCCGCATTCCGCAGCGGCTCGTTCCTGTCGTTCTGCCGGGGGAAGTTCATCTAAGACTCCTCGGCCGCTCGAGCAAGTCGGCCATCAGGTTGCGGGCCCGGAATAATCTTGACCGCACGCTCGATTCGGTGATTCCGAGTACGCCCGCGATTTCAACGCTGCTCAGCTCTTCGAACGCCGAGAGCACCAGCACCTCGCGCTCCTTCGCCGGCAGCGTGTCCACCATGGTCAGGACCCTCGCATGATGTTGCGCGGCCGCCGCGCGCTCCTCGGCGCTCAGCCCCGTAGCCGGCAGAACGCGCGCCAACTCGGCGACATCGTCGGTCTCGGGCCGCGTCTTCGCCCGCCGCTTCCGGTCCAGAACGATGTTCCACACGATCCGGACGAGCCACACCCGGTGATCGCGCACTTCCTCAAGCCTGTCACGATGTCGCAGGACCCTGAGAAACGCCTCCTGCACGGCGTCTTCAGCATCGGCCGCATTTCGCAGAACGGAAAAAGCCACCCGGTAGAGCGTCGTTGCGTACTCCGCCACCAGGTCCGCGAGCGCTTGTTCCTTCGCGTGCTGGCGGGCTTCGTCGTGCACAGCGCTCTTGGCGATCTCCATCCAGGGTAGGGTCAGGGTGGCGCTCATACATGCACCAGACGCAGACCGTGGGCAAAATGCTCAAAAACATGCCGCAGGAAATAGCGAAAAGGGATCAGGCATTAGGTTCCTCATTCGAAGCTTCCTAATCCCTGATCCCTGCATTACTGCTGCTTGCCGGTCAGCTTTTGCGCCGCGATTGAACCGGCCATGCCGTCCTTGTCCGCGTCCTTGATCTTTGCCCAAAGCGCCCGCGCCTGGTCCTGCTTGCCCTGGGCCGCGTACAGATCCGCAAGATCAAGCTGGGCCACGGCCGTCGATACGGTCACCGACGGCTTCGCCGCAAGCTCGTTGTAAATCTCGATCGCCTGGGCATCCCGGCTCGTCTGGTGATACAAGCCGGCCAGCGCCAGCTTGGCGAGGTTCGAAACGTTGTGGTTCCACGATCCCGCAGCCGACTTCAACTCGGTCTCGGCCGAGGCAGTCTGCCCCAGCTCCTGGTACGTTACGCCCGCAAAGTAGTGCGCCTTTGATCCTTCCGGAAGCCAGCCATACTTCTTCGCCACATCGAGAAATTGCTGGTTCGCTGCCTTCGACCGGTCCTGTGCCGTGGCGTAGGAGCCCTTCTCCGCCGGCGCTCCCGGCACGCTCAGCTGCGCCGAATACGTGTCCAGCGCCGCCCCAAGCGCACTCTCCGCGGCCGACGACTTGATGTTCCAGAACACCAGCGCCCCGATGAGAACCACAATCACGATGCCGCCGGTAACCAGCCAGCGCACCACGCCGGACCGATGCTCGGTCACCCAGCTGACGCCGCCCTGGGCGGCCTGTGCGAATTTGTCCTGTTTGAGCGCGTGACGGGTTTCAGTCTTCACTTGGGTTTTCTCTTTTTCCTTCTCGGATTTGACTTGCAGGCAGGTCCGTCAGAGGGAGGCACTACATCTGCAACCTTATAAGTCTATCAGCGCGAGAACTTGAGCGTCCACAACCTTGCCGCGGCCAGCCAGCCGCTCAGTTTCAGCCTGTCCCCGCTTCGAAGCCTATCGTGCCACGTGCGTTCAAGCCAGAATGACTCCATGAGAGCTGAGCCCTCCCCAATCAGGCGAGGAGGGCTCTTCGATTCCCGGCTTACGGCCTCACTGGCACGTGAAGCTCGTGTAAACCCGAGCATTCTCGAAGTCGGTCTGGGCCTGAGAACCCTCCGGAGAAAGAAACAGGTAAAGAAACTCCGATGCGTCTACGCTCAGCGATTGCGAGCCCGCGCTGCATGTAACCAGGCTTCCATTCGCCGCCGCGATCGTGCAGGCAGGCCCGAGGATATAGTTACCTGTCTGAGCGTCCTGAAATGTCCCGGTAATGATCGCCACGTGCATTAGCGAAGTGCCGCTGGCGCCCTTGACACTCACGTTCAGGTTCGAAACGGTGCACGCCTGCGGGACCGGCAGCATGTTGGACTCAACGTTCGGAGCCGTCGCAGATAGGGCGGTGCCGACACCGGAAGGCTGCGCCTCCATAAGAACCTGAAGCGGGTTCTGCAGAGTTAGATTTGCGGCCCACACCTGCCCGCCCCCTGGTCCGGCCGGTCCCTGCGGCCCCGTAGCCCCTGGGGGGCCCTGCGAGCCAACTGCACCGGTTGCACCAGTCGCTCCAGTTGCCCCGGTCGCCCCGGTAGCGCCTGTAGCACCCGTAGCTCCGGTTGCTCCGGTTGCGCCAGTCGGACCCTGAGTTCCCTGAGGGCCGGTTTGCCCCTGCGCTCCAGCCGCGCCTGCCGGTCCTGTCAATCCAATCGGCCCCTGCGGGCCCGCAGGACCTTGGGGACCGACCGGGCCCGCTTGCCCAATAGTCGCTTCAAAGATCGCTTCATCATCCCAGTCCCGGTGATCGTCCAGGTTCCTTACCGTAAGCAGATACGCTCCCGGAGCTATCCCTGGCGGCAGGTTAGCGGTCACCGAGGTATCGCTTGAAATGACAACCGTGAGTATCGTCGTGCCCAAGGTCACTTTTGGCGCCTTCTCACCGAATCCGCTGCCGGAAATGGTGATCGCCGTTCCCTGAGCATTTTCTGTCACGGAAAGAATGTAAGGGAACCAAGGGTCTTCTGCTTTTGCCCTCATGGAGAAGCAAAACAACAGCACAGCAAACAGAAAAATGCGCTTCATCACAACCTTCCTCCTGGGCCTCTCGGCCCCGTCGCGTTGAGGGAAGTCGCGGCTCGTCGCGGCCGCTGCCAGGAGTAACCGCTCCGCTCAGTCGTCAGGGATTGCGGGCCGATCCTGGGCAAACCGTAACTGAGGCCGATTTTTTCGCTAGATGGAAGGATCCGGGGAGATTGTGAGTGCCAGCAATAAAACTGCCGGAAGGCTACCCGTCTGTAGGGCCAAAGTCAATCCATATGTTGGAGATTCGACGATCCTCTCGTGGCACAGCTTTCTGCTCTTCCGATTGCGGCAATCACCCCGGCTCGCTGACTTCAGTCCCGCTGACTTGCTGACTCGAAGTCCAGCCGTCTAGCCTATTCCCATGTACGAGGACTTCCACGTAACCGACCGCTGGACCGGCGAAGACCTCCATTGCCGCTGGAAGGCCAACATCGTGGCTATCGCCACCCGCCACGCCGACGCCGTCGACGTCCGCTTCGATGTAAGTGGCCGCACGATTTCGATTGCTCTTCCCTGCACCGCCTGGGTCGAGCAGAAACGACGCGCCGGCAAGGTGATCACCGACCAGCTCGCCGCTCAGGTCGCCGGCCGCTACCTCAAGCAGTTGATCGAAGAAGGCCACGACTCGCAGCGCGAGCTCTACACCATGTCCGTCGCAGAAGTCCTCAATCATCTCGACGCGATCGTGGATGAAGTGAAGGACCGCGGCGCAATCCCCGTACTGCCCGTCGGAATCGAAGGCACAGGCGCCTCCGGCCTAGGCCCGGGATATTAGCCTCGCACCGCTCGATCCTCACTTATTCTCGACTCACTTCGCAGGAATCTCCATCATCATGCAGTGCTCGCCCGTCGCCTCGCATTGGAGCATGTCCTCGGCCAGCAGATTCCACCCCACGAACCCCGCAAACTTCCCGCCCGGCGACTCGGCCGGCGTCGGCGCGAGGCCCTCTCCCGTCTCGGCGTCGTAGTCCTCGTGCATCGAGCCCCACTTCGCGATGTCCCGCCGCAGCATCGCCGCCAGCGTCTCCGCAAGCCATTTCGACTCCGCAGTGAACCCGTACCGCCGCAGCGCCACCCAGTCCAGGTAATTCGCATTGATCCACACCGGTCCCTGCCAGTTCGAATACGGATTGATAATCGCCTTGTTGTTGTATGTCGGGTCGCTCTTCGCCAGGCTCCGGAACCCATGCTCCGAGCGCATCTCCGCCGGGTTCAGCAGGTGCTGCCGGATCATCCTTTCCGCATCCTTCTGCGGAACCATCCCGTCCGCCAGTGGCACAAAGCTCGACCAACTCACCACGCGGATCCACTTGCCGTCATCTCTCCAGCGGTTGAAAAAGATCGCATCGTCCTTTGACCACAGGTTCTTGAGGATCGATTTCCCCGTTAATCCGGCCTGCTCACGATACTCTGCGGCCTCGTCGGCGAAACCGAGCCGCGACGCAATCACCGCCATCGCGCGGTACTCGCGCATCGCCCACACCGAGGCGTCGACGGCAAGGATCGAGCTGCGGTCCTTCGGCTCGTTGCTCAGCGCGGGGTTGTTGTCTGCGCCCGACTGCATCGCGTTGTCCCAAAACCATAGCCCCCACCGCTCGTCGTACTGCGTCTTTTTCCGGTACTTGAGAATGAGCCGCATCTGCGGCCACACCGGCCTGATCCACTCGTAGTCTTTCATCCGTTCGGCCGCGAGCACCGCCCCCTGCGCCAGGAACGGCTTCATCGCGAACTTCCCGAACAGCGGCCGAGGCCCGCTCGGCGTAATGCATCCGGCCACATACCCTTCCGGATCCGCCGACGAAGCAAATCCCAGCACCCAGTCCCGCAGCAGTTTCGCGTCCGCCGCATCCTGGTTCGCCCAATGCGCCCCGATGAAGAACCCGTCCCAGTCCCACATCTGGCTGTAATAGCCCGCCGGAATCAGATACGGATAGCGGATAAACCCCTGCGCCGGCCGCACGGTCTGTGGCGCCAGACGCTCAAAGTCGGAAGCGAGACCGGCAAGCACGTCACCGCCCGTGGATTGCGAGCCACCTTGCGGCGGCAAGCTTGCAATGGCGACCAGCGCGAAGCCGAAGCGCAAAAGACGGCGGAAGAGCACCGCGCCATCATAAACCGTTGAGACAAAGTGGACATTCGCCCGGAATTTCTGCGAATTAGAAGTTCACGCCGGGCAGTAGACGTGACTACAATCCTGTTGTCGATTTTCGAGGCCGTCGTGGGCGAGGCAACAGGGACAATTCGCGTGCTCGTAGTGGATGACGAGAGGTCCGTCGCCGACAGCCTGGCCATGATCCTGCAGATGAGCGGTTATGAAGCCACCGCGGCTTACAGCGCAGAATCGGCCGTGGAACTGTGCCAGGCGAAGGACCCGCATATCGTAGTTTCGGACATCGTGATGGGGCCGATGAGCGGCTTCGACCTCGCCATCTGGCTGGCGGAGCACAGCCCCTGGCGCCGGATCATACTGATGTCGGCACATTCGTTTCACGACCCGTTGGTGGCCAAATCGGTGCGGCACGGGTTCGACTTTCTCCCCAAGCCGATTCATCCCGACGATTTTCTGGCGAAGCTTGCCGCACCGGGCGGCGCCGGCATCGACGAGACGGCTGAACCGATGGAAGAGACGAAAGCCAACGAAGACTAGCGGGCTCGCGACAAACACAAAAAACAAAAGCCCCGTCCGAAGACGGGGCTTTTCAAATATATTGCCGGCGATCACCTAATCTCCCACACAGTCGCCCGTGCAGTACCATCGGCCCAGCGAGGCTTAACTTCCGTGTTCGGGATGGGAACGGGTGATCCCTCGCGGTATGGTCACCGGCAAATTGAGGCGTCTTCAAGGCGTGAGGCGCGAAGCGCCGGGAGCCTTGAGCCGAAATCCTGAGCGCTTCGCGCGAAGGATCTGCAACTCGCCTTTGATTCTGGATGGCGCTTGGCGGGTTGGTTTTCCCGCAGTAGCCGCGGCGTCTGATGTCGTCCCGGATGGTTTCTCCCGGGCCCTCGTCAGGAACGCGGCTGCAATCTGGCGCCAAAAAATCTGCTCAGCCTGAAAGCTGAGTGACACGAAATTGATTGGTATTACAAGGCTTGAAGAATGTCCGCGGATAACTACTGCGCGGAGTTAATTCTATGGACAAGCCGAACGGGCGATTAGTACTGGTAAGCTGCACGCATCACTGCGCTTCCACACCCAGCCTATCAACCAGGTCGTCTTCCTGGGCCCTTCAGGGAGATCTCATCTTGGAGCGTGCTTCCCGCTTATATGCATTCAGCGGTTATCACAACCGAACTTCGCTACCCAGCCGTGCCCTTGGCAGGACAACTGGAACACAAGAGGTTCGTTCATCCCGGTCCTCTCGTACTAAGGACAACCCTCCTCAAATC
>DATFRB010000095.1:0-76233 GCA_035263625.1 Occallatibacter sp. | reverse complement strand
AGTCTAGCAGGGTTGAAAAGTGGATCGGCCACTTTCCCGGGTAATTTTTCATGGGGATAACCTTCTGATATAAAGCAGGTTGCTTTAAGTTCGCTTTTTCTTCCCTACTTGACAGGCGTTTTTTGACGGAGATTTCCACAGCGGGGGCAGCCTAGGACCTTCGTGTATCAGAGCGGGTTCTGAGTTGGGTGTATCCGAAGCAGGGACTTAGGTCCCGGATCTTTAGAATCGGGCAATTGTGGCCGGCTGAAGCTGTGCCCTGATACTAAGCCCAAATCAGGACACAGCCACCCGGAAACTGGGCTAGCGCAATGTATCGCCTAGCGCGGCGGCGTCCTGAGCGCTCGTTGTGGAGAGTGCGCCCGCGCCATTGCTGGCGGCGGTGTCCACTGCCCAGGGTTGGTCGCTTGAGTTCGAGCCTGTGCCCCAGACAACGCTGGTTCCCCACACGACGCTCGTCCCCCACACGACGCTGGTGCCCCAAACCACGCTGGTACCCCAGACCACGCTCGTGCCCCACACCACGCTCGTACCCCACACAACACTGGTTCCCCACACGACGCTGTTGCCCCACACGGCGGTGGGGCCATTGACCAGGAACAGCTGCCCGTTTTTGTCAGTCACAACGAACGGCGACTCCGCGCTGCCCACATTCGCCGCAGACGTTGTCGCGCTTCCGACCGCCGCTGCGATATCCAGGTACCCGGCGCCCACCGTGAACATGTCCGCCGAGAGGTTGAAGCTCTGGCCTGTGGTCTGATCCGTGACCGTGCTGTATGGAATCAGGTTCTTGTCGGCCGTCAGCATCAGCCGCGCCTTTACCTGGTCCGGCGTGAGCGCGGGATTTTGCTGTAGCAGAAGGGCAGCAGCCGCGCTCACCATCGGCGTCGCCATGCTCGTGCCGCTGAGCACATAGTATGCATTGGAGCCGTTCGTGGTGCTCGCACTCTGATACACGTTGCGTGCGAGTTCGTTCTGCGGGAAGCCCTGGTTCAGCGTTGACCCGCCGTTGTAGAGCGAAACAACCAGATTGCCGGGAGCCGCGAGGTCCGGCTTGGCCACGTGATCGAACGCCGTCGGGCCCTTCGAACTGTAGCTGGCCGGAATCACCTGCGAGCGGTCGCGCGTCCCACGGGTATTCATCGCGCCTACGGTGATCACAAAGGGATCGTTGCCCGGAGCGGTGATGGTTCCGTATCCCTGGTTTCCGTTTGAGTTGTCACGGCCGTCATTGCCCGCCGCTGCCACAACGACGATCCCCGCGTTCCACGCGGCTTCGGCCGCCTGGCACAGCGGGTCGAGAGTGTAGCTCTCGTATACCGGCCGGCCCACCGAAAGGTTGATGATGCGGATGTTGTATCTGCTCTTGAGCGCAATTGCCTGTTCGATTGCCGCGATCACCTGGCTGTCGGAGCCGCTGCCGTTCGCATCGAGCACGCGCAGGTTGACGATGCTGGCGCCCTGCGCGATGCCGCGGAATGTGTAAGTCGACCCACCGCCGATGGACTGCTGCCCGTTCCCCGCGATAATGCCCGTCACGTGCGTGCCGTGGCCGTACTGGTCGTTGTTCGCGTTTCCGCCGCTCTGCGTGAAGTCCTGGTTGTAGACGACCGTCTTGGAGGAGATATCAGATACAACGGAAACCCCGCTGTCGATCACGGCAATACCCACGCCCGCGCCGCTCAGCCCCAAGTTCCATGCGGCCGCCGCGTTTACTGAATCCGTGTGGAAATCGTTACCCGACTGGAACCCCACCGTACCAGTTGAGCGCAGAGGCCGGTCCGGCGAAATGAACACGACGTTCGGATCTGCGGCCAGGGTGCCCAGCGCTGAAGCAGGAACCGTGTACGCGCTGCCCTTTACGTGCGTGAACTCCTGCTTGAGTTTGCCGCCTGCGTTGATAACCTTCTGGTGAAGGCTGGAATTGACTGGCCGGTTGAACTGGATGATGACATCCACCTGGCCTCCCGCAGTGTTCTTTTCGAGGTCGCCCGATATTTTGCGATTGGCAGCAAACATCTGGCCCGCAGTGAACAGCAGCACCGCACACAGCGCAATCGCTCTGAATCCTACTGGACCGCTCCAGTTCCCCACGCGCATGATCCGTCTCCTTGGTCGTCCCGGGCCCTGATTTCGCCGCCCCTGAACAGGACGGACCGTTCGGTGAAAGCCGACGTGCGCCGTCCGGAGCCGCGGTGCGGGAGTGTACCGGTCCCCGGCCCCGGACGGGTGGCTTTCGCCGAATACTTGCCAAATCGGCGGATTGTGAATGGCCTTTAATTCCAAAAGTAACGCGGCGCGATTGGGTGGGAATGCCCCTGGATGGATGTGCTGTCGCGCATCGAACCAGTCATGGGGCCGCCGCACTGAACTGCGGCTCGCCCCTTAACGTAGAATGGATTCAAGGTTAGGTTTCATATTGCCGTTATCCGCCCCGATCATGACGGGTTCGCCCTCGCATCTCGCGTCAAACCGCCGCTCACACCGCGCAGGCCTCATCCTGATTGCGCTGTACAAGCTGCTTGGCGCGCTCTCGTTCATCACCATCGGCGTCGGCGCGCTTAAGCTGCTGCACAAGGACATCGACGACGTGGTGTGGCATGCCCTCATCGACGTGCTGCGCATGAACCCCGAGTCGCACGTGGTCAACTTCGTCTTCGAGAAGGCCGAGTTGCTCAACGACCCGATTCTCAAACGGATCGGTTTTGCCGCGTTCTGTTACGCGGCATTGGGCGTGGCGGAGGCGATCGGCCTCTACCTCGAAAAGGCCTGGGCCGAGATTCTGACGCTGATCATTACGGCATCGTTCCTTCCCCTTGAGATCCACGAGATGATCAAGCGGCTCACCTGGGTACGCGCGAGCGTTCTGGCGGTGAACGTGGCAGTGCTCGTCTACCTGATCTGGGTTATTTTCGTGGAGCGCGCCCAGCGGGCGAGGGCTGCGAAGGAATCAGTCCCGGCCTGAGCCGCCGCTGAGGGGGCCGCATGCGAGTCCCGCCCAGACCCAGCGGAGTTCTTCGCTTTATTTTCGCTATCACTCCAGATCGGGACACACAAGTCTCCGCCAAACCGCGGGAACCTGATCGGTAAACAACACAACGGGTTGTGGTTTCCCGCTGATCATCCGACTACATCCTGCGTTTCGCCCTTCCGGCGATGCCAGAGTGTGCCTTTCTAGCCGCATATTTTGCCACACAGAGCGCCTCGCAATTCAGTTGCGTGACATCGAAGTATGGGTGATACTGGGTCTGCTTGGGCCGATAAGGGTCTAAGCGGGACAAACCGGGGACCTAATTCGCACAATCCAACGAATCGAGAAGCAAGGTGGTTGAGAACCAGCAACCCGAAGAGCCGGAGACCCCGAGCAAAGGGGAAGGCCAGCCTGCGGATGCCTGGGATGCATACGGATTTACCGATAACCCGACCACCAAACTCGATGAGCGGGGACGACTGAAGCTGCCGGCGGACGTGAAGGCCTTTATTGAACGCCGTTACGGCAAAGGATTCAACGCCTTTTATATCACCAGCATGGACGGCGAGAGCGCGGAAATGTATCCGCTGCCCGAATGGCTGGAGAGGCAGAGAAAGATCTTCGCAATGCCGCAGAGCAACCCGGCCCGCAAGCTGCTGCTGACGAATTACAACCTGTACGGCGGGCGGGCGGACATGGATCCACAGGGCCGGATGCAGATTCCCGAGGAGCTGCGCAAGGCCGCGGACCTCTCGGGGGAAGTAAAGCTTTCAGGCGAAGGAAACTTGCTGCGCGTGACCAGCCTCAACCGGCTCCGCCAACAGGTGCAGGCCACGAAGTTGACGCCCGACATGCTGGATTCACTCAGCGGGTATGGGTTGTAAACCCCCCAGGGGGAGCGCATGACGAACGAACGCCATGTGCCGGTTCTTTTACAAGAAGCGTTGCATTATCTCGAGGCCCGGCCCGGCTCAACCGTGGTCGATTGCACTCTCGGCCTCGCGGGCCACAGCGCGGAGATCGCGCACAGGCTGGGGCCGGAAGGCAGGCTGATCGCATTCGATCGCGACCCGCAGGCCATGCAACTGGCGAAGGCAAAGCTCGATGGGGTGCTGGCTGAGCTTGGCACGCAGGCGCCGCAGGTGGAGTTGATTGGCGAGGCGTTCAGTTCCGCGCCGCTGCACATCGCGCCAGGGACGGTGGATGCGCTGCTGGCGGACTTTGGCGTAAGCAGCCTGCAGCTTGATGAAGCAACGCGAGGATTCAGTTTTATGGCGGACGGGCCCCTGGATATGCGCATGGATACGCGATCCGGGCCGACCGCCGAACAGGCGGTAAATGAGGCGAGCGAGCGCGAGCTTGCAGACCTGATCTACGAATACGGTGAAGAAAGGAGGTCGCGGAGAATCGCCAGAGCCATTGTGCGAGGGCGGCCTGTGACGACAACCGGGCAATTAGCCCGGATCGTCGCCGCAGCCGCCCCGGCAATGAAGCAGGACCGGATCCACCCGGCGACGCGCACGTTCCAGGGCATCAGGATTTATGTGAATCGGGAGTTGGAAGAGATCAAGGCTCTCATGGAAGCCGCACCAAAGTTGCTTAAGCCTTCCGGACGCCTGGCAGTCATCAGTTTTCATTCCCTGGAAGACCGCATTGTGAAAGACAGCCTGCGCGATGGAGCGCATAAGGGAATCTGGGACATTCTGACGAAGAAGCCGGTAACGGCGAGCGAAGAAGAGATTGAACGCAACCCGCGGGCCCGCAGCGCGAAGCTGAGAGCGGCGGAAAGACAGTGACCACTGGAGAACGACATGGCGGCAGCAGCGACAACCTATTTTGAGACCGGCCGGAGCTGGGCCGCCCGCGTAGCCGAGCGCAATGCAGAGCTGCTGGCCCAGCAGCCCATGCGCCGCCGTGGCGTGCGCACACCGGAGTTCTATTTCACGCGGCACTTCGACAACTCGCGTCTCGTCAAGGCGCCCGATCCCGCACGCGTCCGCGAGATGCGCGTTTTCACCGCGGCCATCACCATGCTTTTTTCGCTCATCATGATCTATGGCCTGCAGCACTTCAGCGCGATCGAGCGCTCGTATCACGTTGAAGCGCAAAAGCAGATCCGCGACCAGCTGCGCGAGGAGAACCGGCAGCTTCGCCTCTCCGAGGCGCAGCTCACACAGCCCGCGCGTATTGATGGCATGGCACGCCAGCTTGGCCTGGCAGCGCCGCAACCCGGCCAGGTGGTTCATCCCACCGCGCAGGCTGATCCGTCGGCTCCGGCCCTAGCGCAGGTCAATCCTCCTGTGTCTCCGGCGCAATAGACCAGGACGGCTCACTCTTCTCCCCGGAGCGTTAGGCATGCAGGCGGCGACACTTCATAACCGGACTCGCAGCCGCAGCACCATCCCGCGCGCCATCCCTATGCGGCTGGCGCGCTTCTGGCTCATCTGCCTTTTCTTCTTCATCTGGACCTGCCTCATTCTTGGGCGCCTATTCCTGCTCCAGGTGCTGCACCACCAGGAATATGTTGACCGCGCAAAGAACCAGCAGGAGCGCACCTTCGAGGTAGCCCCGCGCCGCGGCGTCATCTACGACCGCAATCTGCACGAGCTTGCCATGACCGTCCAGGTCGACTCGGTCTATGCCGTGCCCACCGAGATCGCAGACAAGCGGGCAGCGGCGCACGCTCTTGCGGCAATCGTGCACACCGATGCCGAAGATGCGCAGACGACCGAGCAGCAGATAGAAGGGCGCCTCGAAGCGGGACGCGAGTTCGCATGGGTGGCGCGGCGCGTTTCATCCGATGCCGCGGCAAAGGTGAGAGCCCTCAACATGAAGGGCATTTACTTCCAGAAGGAATTCCAGCGCTCTTATCCGGATAACGAAATCGCAGCGCAGGTGCTGGGCTACGTCGGCGTGGACGACACGGGCCTCGGCGGTCTTGAAGAAAAATTCGAACAGCAGCTCCACGGCGTTCCGGGCCGCATGCTCACCGCGATGGATGCGAGGCGGCACGTTCTCGGGTCCTCGGAGCGCGATCCCGCGCCGGGCAAAAACTTTGTCCTGACCATCGACGAAAACATCCAGTTCATGGCGGAGCGCGCGCTAGATCACACCATGCAGCGCACCCAGGCCGCGAGTGGCACCATTGTTGTGCAGGACGTGCATAGCGGGCAGATCCTCGCGCTCGCCATACGGCCGACGTTTAATCCGAACCAGTTTCGCCACACCACGCCTGCCCTGCTGCGCGACCATGCGGTAAGCGACGTATACGAGCCAGGATCGACGTTCAAGCTGGTCACCTATTCGGCGGCGATGGATCAGAAAGTCGCTTCGCCCGACGATCCAATCGACTGCCAGGGCGGCAAGATCACGCTCGCTGGCCGCGTGATCCACGACAACCAGGGCGAGCATATGGGCGTCGTGCCGGTCCACAAGGCGCTCGAAGAGTCGAGCGATGTGGCGGCCGTTAAACTCGCGCTTAAGGTTGGTCCCGACAAGTTCTACGATTACATTCGCGCGTTCGGCTTCGGCACGCGGCCCGGCGTGGAACTGCCGGGCGAGACGCGCGGCCTGCTGCGGCCCGTCAAGAGATGGGGCCCGTCTTCGATCGGCTCCATCGCCATCGGACAGGAAGTCGCCGTCACTCCGCTGCAGCTTGTGTCGATGGTTTCGACGATCGCAAACGGTGGAATCTATCTCCAGCCCCATGTGCTGATGCCGGGCGAATCCGATGCGGCGAATGCAAAGTCTTCCGCCGGCCAACTCACTGCACGCCCGTTCCGCCCCGGCGAGGATCTGCCCGACCCGCTGCCGGCTGGCGCGCATCGCGTCATCTCCACCTTCGCCGCGGCGGAGATGCGCAAGATGATGGAGGGCGTCGTACTATACGGCACCGGCAGGCCAGCGCAGCTCAATGGATACTCGGCCGGCGGCAAAACCGGAACCGCGCAGAAGGTTGACCCGGTCACGCACCTCTATTCGAAGACGATGCACATCGCGTCGTTTGCAGGTATCGCGCCGGTAAACAATCCGGTCATCGCCGTGGCCGTCGTCATCGACACGCCGCGGGTGGGCTCCTACTACGGCACCGCAGTTTCCGCGCCCGCGTTTGGAGAACTCGCGCAGCAGGTGCTCGAGTACCTCGGCGTTCCGCATGATGAGCCCCTCCGGCTGACTAAACCCGCGCCGCAGCCGCTGAACGAAGCCCGCGAAGACGATCAGGACAACGACGCTGACGTCAATGCGCTCTACGCCGCAGTGAACGACCTTCCCACCGACGATCCGCTTCGCTCGGCGCCGGCGCGATCGTCCGATCCGAGACCCGATTCGAGCCAGGGATCGGGTCAGGATCCGGGTCAGGTTCCGGGGACGAAGCCAGTCCCTGGCACTGTTCAGGGGAAGCCTGCTGCCGGTGCGCCTCAGGTCGTCGAAACCTCTGCCTCGACGGCGGCCGCGGCCGCGTCCAGTCCACCGGTCCAGGTGAAATCTCAACCTTCGCCCACTACCGTTGTTATGAATACCGCCACCCAGATCAAGGTGCCTTCGCTCGTCGGCATGTCGATGCGGCAGGTGATCGAAGCGGCTGCCAACTCGGGGCTCGAAGTCGACGTGGCCGGTAGTGGAACGGTCCGTGAGCAGGCACCTGCCGCCGGCACGCTTGTGAATCCCGGCACAAAGATTGTTGTTCGCGGCGCCCGCTGAGCATCCCGCCCTCAATTGCCCTGTGTGGGTCAAAGGCTCATAATGATCTGGCCCCGTCCCTGGGCTTAACGCAACTTTTCGGTCATCATTCCGTCAAGGTAGTCGATGCGTCCTTCCCCAGTATTGGAACGCTGGCGTCGCAGTCCATTCCGCCCGGGTGCGCTCTCTTTCGCTCTCATTTCTGGTGTTGCGTGCCTTCTTATTGCCGGATGTGCTGACGTTCATTTCAACGGGACCGCGAGTCAGCCTCCGAGCCCGCCCGTCGGCCCGCCTCCCACGCCTGTAAGCAATGGCACTGTTACGATCACTCCGCAGGTTGCGGCGGTCGCTCCCGGCCAATCGGTCCGGTTCACGGCTACGGCAAGCAATGGCGGAGCCATCCAGTGGTCTGTCTCAGGCGGCGGCTCCATCGACACAAATGGCAACTACACCGCGCCCGCGACCGTCACGCAGAGCGAGAACGTCACTGTAACCGCCGCTCTCCAGTCAAACCCGCAGCAGGATTATGCCACCGCCGTTGTCGCGGTCATCCAGCCCGGGGCCGTCAACTGCCCGCTGGTCACCGGGAATCCGCAGGTAGCGCAATACGCCGTCTATCTGCCCGCGCCTGGCAAGGTTTCAGTGCAGTTCGGCACCACGGCCAGCTACGGCCTCGACACGTGGCAGGTGCCTACGCCCTCCGGCAGCGGCTCGGCGAGCACCGGGGGGCAGGTGCAGGTATGGGTGGCCGGCATGCTCGGCCAGACGACCTACCATATGCGCGGACAGATTGTGCTGGACAACGGCGCTACCTTCAACGACGCCGATCAGACTTGCACAACCGGCACTCCGCCATCGACCTCGCCGGTGCAGGTCACAGCGACAGGCTCGCCGCAACCCGGCATCGAGATGTGGAATACCGTGCTGCCCGGCAATTACACGCAGATCTTCGCCACCGACCTCAGCGGCAACGTCATCTGGACCTACAACTACCAGCACTCCGTGGAAGACATCGTGCAGGGGATTCAACTGCTACCGAACGGCGACCTGCTCATGGTCATCTCGTTCCTCTCCTCGCTCAACTACCCGAATGCCGGAAGCCTCATCAACGAAGTCCGCGAGATTGATCTCGCCGGAAACACGGTGCGCTCCCTCACCGTTGGCGATCTCAACAAAAAGCTCGCCTCATCGAGCCTCCACGATGCGCAGGGCCAGGCTTACGTGTTCAAGAGCTTTCACCACGACGTGCTCGTGCTGCCCAATGGCCACTGGGTCATTCTTGCCGATTACGCGAAGGGTTACTCCAATCTGCCGGGTATAACCGGCAACGTTGCGGTGCTCGGCGACGCGATTGTCGATGTCGACCAGAATGACAATCCCGACTGGGCCTGGAACTCTTTCGATCACCTCGACGTCAATCGCCGCCCCATGAACTTCCCTGACTGGACGCACTCCAACGGGATGCTTTACTCCGCGGACGACCATAACCTTCTGCTGTCGGTCCGCCACCAGAACTGGATCATCAAGATTGATTTCGAGGACGGCGCGGGCACGGGCAACATTCTGTGGCGGCTCGGCTACCAGGGCGACTTCAAGCTCGTGGGCGGCACCGACCCCACCGACTGGTTCTACGCGCAGCACGGCATGAACTACGTCTCAACCAACACCACGGGAGTGTGGCGTCTCGTCCTTATGGATAACGGCAACGACCGCTTCTATCCCTCCGGCCAGGTCATCTGCAATCCATTCAAGCCGCCGCTCCCTTCAACGTGCTACTCCACCATGCCCGTCTTGCAGATTGATGAGAGCGCCATGACCGCCACGCTACTTCATAACTACAGTCCCGGCCCCAGTTTCTTCAGCTACTTCGGCGGCAACGCAGAGCCGCTCGAAAACGGCGACTACGAAGCCGGGTTCGTTTCCACGCCCAGCGGAGGCATTGTCCAGGAGCTTGACCCCAATACTTTGCAGCCCGTGTGGCAGGCCGCAACACCCGGCGCCGATCAATATCACATCAACCGCTGGCCAAGTCTCTATCCCGGAGTGCAGTGGTGAAGAAACAGGGACCAGGGATCAGGGACCGGGGACCAGCGATCAGGGCCGCGCATCCTACAATGAACCGGGATGAACTGGAGCGAACTCATTGCAGAGGTCGACGGCGCCGGAGCTTCGGGCGCCTCCGACGATCCGATCACTAGCATCGAATACGATTCGCGCCGGGTGCGCCCTGGCTCCGTCTTCGTCGCCATGAAGGGAGGTTCGACGGACGGCAATCGATTTGTGGAGAAGGCTGTCGCCGCGGGAGCGTTCGGCATCATCACCGACTCGCCGCAGACGTTCGATCACCTGCTCGTCTACCGGCCTGAGGTTCCGGTATTGGAGGTGGAGCACGGCCGCCGCGCATTGGCGCAGGCTTCCGCCGCCTTCTTCGGCCATCCCGAAGGCAAGCTCGCCGCCACCGGCATAACCGGCACAAACGGAAAGAGCACCACCGCATTTCTCGTCGAGTCGCTGCTCAACTTCGCAGATCGCAGAACGGTCCTGGTCGGCACCATCGAATACCACGTCGCCGGCGAAGTCCGGGCTTCCGTCCACACGACGCCCGAATCGCGCGACCTGTTCGAGCTGATGTCTGAAGGCGCGGCGAAAGGCGCCACCGAACTCATCACCGAAGTCTCGAGCCACGCTCTCGACCAGGGCCGCGCCGCCGGTGTCAACTTCGACGTTGCCGTGTTCACCAACTTTACGCGCGACCACCTCGACTACCACGGCACCATGGAGAAGTACTTCGCCGCCAAGCGCCTTCTCTTCGACGGCTCCGTATACCCCGCGCCGCGCGTCGCCGTCATCAACGCGCACGACCCCCGCGCCGTGGAGTTGTCGCATGCCGCGCGCAACGCCGGAGCCGAAGTTCGGACTTACGGCATCGGGCTTGGAGACTGGCGCGCCATCGATCACCGCCTCACGCCAGGCGGCTCTGCATTTACGCTCGAAACGCCCGCAGGCGTTGCAAAAGTCGAATCTCATCTCGCCGGAGAAGTGAACATCTTCAACCTGCTCGCAGCTTTTGCTGCTGCGCACGCGCGCGGTATTCAATTTGAGCAACTCGCGAGCTTCGTTCCGTGCCTCCGTCCCGTTCCCGGGCGCTTTCAGCCTGTCGACGCAGGCCAGCCGTTCACTGTGATCGTCGACTACGCCCACACTGACGACGCCCTGCGCAATTTACTCTCGCTCGCCCGCCAGGTGACCACACCGTCCCAGGGCCGCGTAATCACGCTGTTCGGCTGCGGCGGCGATCGCGACCGAACCAAGCGTCCGAAGATGGGCAAGGCCGCAGGCGAGGGAAGCGACTTCGTCGTTGCCACAAGCGACAATCCGCGCTCCGAAGACCCGCTCGCCATCCTCGCCGAAATCGAGCCGGGTCTCAAGTCCACTGGCGTGCAGTACACAGTCGAGCCCGATCGAGCTGCCGCCATCCGACTGGCGTTGCTATCCGCGCAGCCTGGCGACGTTGTTCTCATAGCCGGCAAGGGCCACGAGCGCGAACAAATCCTAGCCGACCGCACCATCCCATTCGACGACGCAGAAGTCGCTCTCGCCCTTCTCCGTGAACTGGGATATCGTAGGGAACGATGAAGCTCAGCCTTGCAGAAGCCGCCATGGGCGCCGGAGCGATGCTTGAGGCCGCGCCCACGATCCTGAATGCGGGCACGCTCGTCGCGCAGGGCTACTCAATCGATTCGCGCACCATCGCCGCCGGCGAGATCTTCTTCGCAGTGCGCGGAGAGCGCTTCGATGGTCACGACTTCGTGGCCTCGGCTGCGCAGCGCGGCGCGGTAGCTGCGGTGGTGACACGTGTTTTCCTGCCCAATCTGCCTGATGCAGCGCTTACCATTCCGCTGCTCGTCTGCGAAGACCCGCTCATCGCGCTGCAGTCGCTGGCCACGCACGTTCGCCGCCAGTGGGGCCGACGTGTTGTAGCGGTCACGGGCTCGGCCGGAAAGACCACGACGAAAGACGCCGTGGCTCTCGCACTCGGCGCGCGCTACAAGGTGCTCAAATCCATCGGCAATCTGAACAACAACTACGGACTGCCCTTGCAGTTGCTCCGCATCGAACCCGAACACGAATTCGCTGTCATCGAGATGGGCATGAACCACGCCGGCGAAATCGCTGCCCTCGCGCGCATCGCCACCCCCGACTGGGGCGTCGTCACCAACGTCGGCACCGCGCACATCGAGAACTTCCCCGACGGCCAGGCGGGGATCGCGCGCGCAAAGCTCGAACTCGTATCGTCGCTTCCCGCCACCGGCATCGCCTTCCTCAATTGCGACGACCCTTACGTCTCGCAGTTTGGACGCGAATTCGCCGGCCGCACGGTCTACTTCGGCGCCGGGCCTTGCGCCGATCCGCAGATCCTCGCCATCGAGGAAGATGAATCCGGCCTGCGCATTCGATTCCGTGCCGGCGAACGCGAAGGCTCGCTGTCGCTCCATTTGCCGGGGGCTCACAACGCGCAGAACGCCATGGCGGCTCTCGCCGTCGCCATCGAAGCCGGGGTCGACATCGACGCAGCTTGCGCGGCCCTCGCCACACTCACTCCCGGCGACAAGCGCGGTCAGACCCTCCACGTCAACGGCGCCGTCATCCTCAATGACAGCTACAATTCCAATCCCGAAGCGCTTCGTTCCATGATCCGCACGCTCGCGCTTCGCCCCGCCCAGCGACGAATCCTTGTCGCCGGAGAAATGCTCGAACTCGGCGAGCACGGTCCCGTGCTGCATTTCGAGTGCGGAAAGGCCGCCGCCGAAGCGGGCATCGACATGGTGGTCGGAGTGCGGGGCAATGCGGAGCATCTAGCCTCCGCCGCGTGCACCGCCGGTGTGGCGTCGATCTTTCTGGCCGATGCCGAAGCCGCCGGCCATTGGATGCGCGACAATCTTCGTTCCGGCGATGTTGTGCTTGTCAAAGGTTCGCGTGGCGTCCACCTCGAGCGCGCCATCGCGATCGTGCAGGGCCAGCCCGCCCCGGAGGGCCATTGACGCGCTTCGCCTGCCGACGCGCGATTCTCTTGACCGTGCTGGCGGCAATCGCAACGCAGGTCCGCGCTGCCGAGGCCTCATGGACCAACCCCTTTCCGCCATTTCGCATTGCCGGCAATCTCTACTACGTCGGCAGCGAAGAGTTGGCAGCGTATCTCGTTGTTACGCCCCAGGGCCTCATCCTCATCAACAGCAATCTGGTCTCGTCGCCGCCGCAGATCCGGCATAGCGTCGAGGCGCTCGGCTTCCGATTCAGCGACATCAAGGTTCTGCTCATAAGCCACGCGCACTCTGACCATGCGGCGGGGAGCGCCGAGATCCTGCGCATGACGCATGCGAAGTACGCGGTGATGGACGGCGATGTGCAGGCCGTCGAATCCGGCGGCCGCAGCGATTTCGCGTTCGGCGGCGATAAGTCCATGTGGTATCCGCCGGCTCACGTCGACCGGGTGCTGCACGATGGAGATACGGTTGCGCTCGGCGGCTCAGTGCTCACCGCGCACAAGACCGCGGGCCACACAAAGGGCTGCACTACCTGGACGATGGACGTTAAGGAAGCTGGCAGAACGCTGCACATTGTGATCGTCGGCAGCCCCAGCGTGCTTTCGAGTTACCGGCTCGTCGGCAACAAGGCGTACCCGCAGATTGCGTCTGACTACCGCCATGAGTTCGAGGTTCTCAAGTCGCTGCCCTGCGACATCTTTCTAGGGTCACATGGCGGATTCTTCCATCTCAAAGAGAAGTACGCGCGCTTCAAGGCAGGAGACCGCGAGGCTTTGATCGACCCCGTTGGCTATGGAAGTTTCGTGGCCGAATACGAGCAGGCCTTCGAGGCTGCGCTCGCGCGCCAGACGACCGTCCCCCGTTAAACTGTTCAAGTGACCTCGCCTGTTGAAGTCCAGCCCACCCGCAGCCAGTTTCTCAAGCTCGCGCGCGAGCACACGCTCGTGCCGGTTTGCCGCACGCTCACCGCCGACCTGGAGACTCCGGTTTCGGCTTTCCTGCGCGCGGCGTGGCAACAGCGCGAGTGCTTTCTGCTCGAGTCGGTGGAGGGCGGCGAGCAGGTGGGCCGCTACACGTTCATCGGCGTCAACCCTTACAAGCGCATCGTCGCTCGAGGGCGGCGACTGGAAATCACCGAGGGCAAACGCACCACGCAGATTGAAGGCGACATATTCGCCGTCCTGCGCGAAGCTCTCGGCGGCCATAAGCCCGCGCGCTTGCCCGAGCTTCCTCCGTTCACCGCGGGCGCAGTGGGCTTCTTTGCGTACGACGCGGTCCGCCAGATCGAGCGGCTCCCTGACGTCGCCGTCGACGAACTCGGCGTCCCCGACGCGTGCCTGCTCTTCTTCGACGAAGTTCTCGCCTTTGATCACGTGCGCAAGCAGATCTGGCTTATCGTCACGGCCGACGTCACGCTCTCCAGCCCCGCAGAGGCATACGCAGCCGCGGTCCGCCGCCTTGCCCGACTCGAGAAGAGCCTCAGTCAGCCTCTGCCACGTCTTCGCCGCCCGCGCCCTGGTAGGCTCAAGGTCGCGCACCGCACCCGCAAGCGCGACTACCTCGCCGCTGTCGAGCGCACCCGCGAGTACATCGCGGCGGGCGACATCTTCCAGGCCGTGCTCTCGCAGCGATTCGACGTCGAGCCGGGCGTGGACGCCTTTCAGGTCTATCGCGCGCTGCGCAACGTCAACCCGAGCCCGTACATGTTCTTCCTGCGTTTCGCGCTCGACGGCCCGCTCGACTCTTCACAAAAGGCAGCCAGAAATCCTAAAGCGCCCGTGACGCCGCCGCTGGAGCTTGCCGGTTCGTCGCCGGAATTGCTTGTGCGCGTTCACAACCGGAGAGTCGAGTACCGCCCAATTGCCGGCACGCGGCCGCGCGGCGCCACGGAGCAGCAGGACCAGGCGCTGGCCGAAGAGATGCTGAACGACGAAAAGGAGCGTGCCGAGCATGTGATGCTCGTCGACCTTGGCCGCAACGACGTGGGCCGCGTCAGCGAATACGGTTCGGTCAAGGTCGACCGGCTCATGTTTGTCGAGCGTTACAGCCACGTGATGCACATCGTGAGCACCATCGAAGGCCGGCTGCGGCCCGAGCTTACCGCCGTGGATGCGCTTAGGGCATGCTTTCCGGCCGGAACGCTGTCGGGAGCGCCGAAGGTGCGCGCCATGGAGATCATTGAGGAGCTTGAGCCCGCGCGCCGCGGCGCTTACGGCGGCGCTGTCCTGTATGCCGATTTTTCGGGGAATCTCGATTCCTGCATCGCCATTCGCTCGCTCACTGTGCGAGGCGGAAAAGGAAGCGTGCAGGCCGGAGCAGGCATCGTCGCCGACTCCGTCCCCGAGCTGGAATACCAGGAATCGATGAACAAGGCCCGCGCAGTTCTGCGCGCTATCGAGCGAGCCCGCGAACTTTAGAGAAGCCTGGTGAGTAGGTGAGTTGAGTTGGGCCCCGACTGGAGGAGATCGCCAAGAGACCATGTAAACAATGGCGCCATCGATGTAAATATATTGTTTGCAGTAATTTGACCATAAAATACTACCGCAATAAATTTCTTAAGGGGGGGTAGGGTGTATTGACTTTCTGGTTAACAATGTCGAGTTATTGAATCACGAGGGGATTGACACGCGCATACCCAAACTTGAGGCCCGGTTCGGAGGGTTCGCATACAGCATCCGGCTTTGGATGAGCGCGATCTGCGTCAAGGGGATTACGGGTCGGGGTAGAGTCCTGTCAGCGCGTTGCTGCCGTCCTCTCCAGCAGCTTCTCGATCCGCTGTGCTATGTCGCGCAATTGACTGGTGACGACGACCAGGTACCCGAATCCGATACAAAGCACCATGAATTGAAGGATCAGCCAGAATTCGATGCGCATGAACCTCTCTCCTCCTCCTTATTTGCCGCAGATTTTCTGTGCAGTCGGCAGTATAGTCGCGCAAAGCAGGAACCCCTCCGGCCAGGGAGGGGTTACGGTGATCTTTGGTAATCCCGTGACCAGGGACTGTGATTGTCACTGAGGCAACCACGGATCCTTCGCTTCGCTCAGGAGATTCCCTGCGGAACTGCCGGGCGGTGCCTTTGAGCGATTCCTTCCCCCGACCCGTCCATACGTTGTAGGATTCTTTTCGGATGGGCCGCCTCCGTGCGCCCGGGTTCCTGAGGGTTGAATCACTCTATGACACGTATGGATTTGATTGCTCGTGGCAGCAGAGCGCGCCGCGCTTCTGTCAATGGCTTCACGCTGATGGAACTCCTCATCGTGATGGCCATCATTGCCATTCTGATGCTCATCGCCATCCCCACCATGGGGAACATGACGCGTTACGCCAATGAGACCTCGGCGCAGCAGTCGGTCCGCGCGATCAATATGGCCCAGACGCAGTACAACAGCACCTTCCCGTCCAGCGGATATTCGTGCTCGCTCCAGTCGCTGGGCGGCGACCCGCACGCCGGGCCGCCCTCTGCAACGAGCGCTCAGATGCTCCAGACGGACCTCGCGTCGGGCATCAAGTCGGGCTACCAGTTCACCATCGGAAACTGCACCAAGAACACAGCCAACGGCAACGACCGCGTGACCGGCTATACGGTCACGGCGCAGCCACTTACGGTGGGTAAGAGCGGAAACCGCACCTTCTGCAGCGACGAGTCCGGTCAAATCAAGTTCGACCCCACCGGGGGAACCAACTGCACACAGAACCTGAGCCAGTAGCGGTGAATTCTCAATCCAGGCGCGGCGGCCTGCTCGTGCTGGCCGCCCTTCTCCTCGTTCCTGCCGCCTTCAGCCAACAGTCCTCGCCGTCTGCACATGACCTGGCCCAGCGCGTCGATCGCCATTACAACCAGCTCCATTCACTTAGGGCCGGTTTTACCGAGAGCTACTCCGGCCTCGGCGTCCAGCGCGCCGAGAGCGGAACCCTCCTGCTGCAGAAGCCCGGCCGCATGCGCTGGGATTATTCGTCTCCGGCGGGAAAACTGTTCCTGCTGGACGGAAAATATGCATGGTTCTATACCCAGGGCGACCCGCATGTGGACCGCATGAAGGCCAAGGACCTGGACGATCTGCGCTCGCCGCTGCGGTTTCTTCTGGGCCATACCGAGTTGCAGAAGGAGATGGACACACTCACCATCGCCTCCGCCGCGAACGGCCTGTTTACGCTTACCGGGCAGCCTAAAGGCGAAGAGCAGCGCGTCGCACGGCTCACTCTCACCGTAACTCCCGAAGGCTCCATCGCCGGCATTGAGATCGAGGAAACGGACGGCGCCCTGACACGCTTCACCTTCACCGGCGAGCAGCCGAATGCGGCGATTCCTGCCGGGGCTTTCCGGTTTACTCCGCCGCCGGGGATTCCTGTGGTTGATTCGGCGCCGCCGGTGTGAGGGAGCGCGTCGGCTTGTGGTGCGGGCGTTGGTGGTATCCCGGGTCCCAAAAGCGGGACCCGGGGCACCCTCGTGCGGTGAGAGAACGGGATTCCTAGTGCGAGTTCTGAGTTGGTAGGTTCGAGGCAGCGGCTGAAGCCCGAATCTCAATTAGAACTTCTGCGGCCCGACTTGAAGCCGTGCCCTGATACGAGGCCCCAAGACGGGACACAGCTACCCAGAAATTGCACTAACAGCAGATTCCCTTGAGGAATGACAGACAGAAAAGCAAGGGCGAAAGCAAAAACAATCGCGGATCCTTCGCTTTGCTCAGGAGATTCCCTGCGGAAATGACAGAAAGAAATGCAAGGGCAAATGCCACTGCGAAACCTTCGACTCGCTTATTTCTGTTCATGCCGGACTTCTATACTGGGATCGCAAACATAAATACGGAGGCTTTATGTCGAATGAATCGAACTGTCCTTTCTCAAACGGCACGGCTACGCACACGACTGCAGGATCGAAGGGCAACCGGGACTGGTGGCCCAACCAGCTTCGCCTCGAAATCCTTCACCAGCAGTCTCCGCTTTCCAATCCCATGGACGAGGAGTTCAGGTACGCCGAAGAGTTCAAGACGCTCGATCTGGACGCCGTCGTCAAGGACCTGCACGCGCTGATGACGGACTCGCAGGACTGGTGGCCGGCGGACTTCGGGCACTACGGGCCTCTGCTGATTCGCATGGCCTGGCACTCGGCAGGGACTTACCGCATTTACGACGGCCGCGGCGGGGCGGGCAGGGGATCGCAGCGGTTTGCGCCGCTCAACAGCTGGCCCGACAACGCGAACCTGGACAAGGCGCGGCGGCTGCTGTGGCCGGTGAAGCAGAAGTACGGCAAGAAACTTTCGTGGGCCGACCTGATGATCCTCGCGGGGAACGTGGCGCTCGAGTCGATGGGCTTCAAGACCTTCGGATTCGGCGGCGGGCGCGCAGACATCTGGGAGCCGGAGCTTGATACCGACTGGGGCCCGGAGGGAACGTGGCTCGGCGATAAGCGCTACAGCGGCGATCGGGTCCTTGCCAATCCGTTGGCGGCCGTGCAGATGGGGCTGATCTACGTGAACCCGGAAGGCCCGAACGGCAACCCCGATCCTCTGGCCTCTGCCCGCGACATCCGTGAGACGTTCGCCCGCATGGCGATGAACGACGAAGAGACGGTGGCGCTGATCGCCGGCGGCCACACGTTCGGAAAGACGCACGGAGCTGCCCCGGCCTCGCATGTGGGCGCGGAACCGGAGGGCGGAAGCATCGAGGACCAGGGGCTTGGCTGGAAGAGCAGCTTTGAATCCGGCACGGGCGTGCATGCCATTACGAGCGGCCTTGAGGGCGCGTGGACGCCGACGCCGACGAAGTGGGACAACAGCTACTTCGAAACGCTTTTCGGCTACGAGTGGGAGGTGACGAAGAGCCCGGCCGGCGCGAACCAGTGGAAGCCGAAGGGCGATGCGGGGGCGAACGCGGTTCCCGATGCGCATAACGGCAAGAAGCGGCATCAGCCGATGATGCTGACTTCGGATATTGCGCTGCGCACCGATCCGATTTATGAAAAGATCTCGCGGAACTTCCTGAAGAATCCCGACAAGCTGGCAGATGCGTTTGCCCGCGCGTGGTTCAAGCTGACGCACCGCGACATGGGGCCGATCTCGCGCTACCTGGGGCCGCTGGTGCCGAAGGAGCAGCTCATCTGGCAGGACCCGGTGCCTCCGGTGGATCATGCGCTTGTGAACGAGAAGGATGTCGAGGCTCTTAAGAAAGAGATTCTCGCGTCAGGGTTGACGACTGCGCAGCTTGTGACGACGGCGTGGAAGTCGGCGACGACGTTCCGCGGCAGCGACAAGCGGGGCGGGGCGAATGGCGCTCGCATCCGGCTGGCTCCGCAGAAGGACTGGGAGGCGAATGAACCGGCGGAGCTTGCGAAGGTTCTCTCGAAGCTCGAGGAGATCCGGAAGAAGTTCAACGCGAAGCAGTCCGGCAACAAGAAGGTCTCACTGGCCGACATGATCGTGATTGCAGGCGACGCGGCGATCGAGGCGGCGGCGAAGAAGGCCGGATACGACGTGAAGGTGGGATTTGCGCCGGGCCGCACGGATGCCACACCGGAGCAGACGGACGTGGAGTCGTTTGGAGTGCTCGAGCCGAAGGCGGACGGCTTCCGCAACTACCTCAGCAAGGGGCGCGAGGGTCACGCTGCGGAGATGCTGCTGGACAAGGCACAGCTGCTTTGCCTTACCGCCCCGGAGCTGACGGTGCTGATCGGCGGAATGCGCGTGCTGGGCGCGAACTTCGGGCAGTCGGAGCACGGCGTGTTCACCAAGCGGCCGGGGACGCTGACGAACGACTTCTTCGTGAACCTGCTCGACATGCATACGAAGTGGTCGAAGGGCGCGGCTTCGGAACACGTGCTGGAAGGGCGCGACCGGAAGACGGGCGACCTGAAGTGGACGGCCACGGTGGTTGACCTAGTGTTCGGATCGAACTCGCAGCTTCGCGCGGTCGCCGAGGTTTACGGGAGCGACGATGCGGGGGAGAAGTTCGTTAAGGATTTTGCGGCGGCCTGGAGCAAGGTGATGAACCTGGATCGATTTGATCTTTTCGCGATTCCGGAGGAGAGGGCGGAAGAAGTGCTGGTTTGACCAGTGTCGTCTGCGCCTGCCGAGGCGGTATTCGAGGGACGTGCGGGGGTCGGGAGACCCCCGCGACAGCCGGTCTTTCACCCCAGCGACGAAGACCTGTCGCTGGGGACCCCGGTTTGGAAACCGGCGGTACGGGATGCGGCCGGGGTCAGCGGCGGCGGAAGCCTACGACGACTGCCAGGGCGCCGATGACCACTCCTGTGGCGAAGGCAATGCCGAGTGCCTCGAACGGGTTTCGTTTCACGGCATGGCGGGCGTCGGCGATTGCGTCTTCGGCGGCCTCGCGGCCTTGCTTGACCGCTTTCACGGCCGATTGAAAGCCATCTTCGACGGCCTCGGTTACGACTTCCCTGATCCTGGATACTTCCTGAAGAACTTCATCGACCGTGGCCACTTTTCCAAGAATGTCTGGCATAGAATTCCTCTTCTCCTATCAAAGGATCGCTGCGGTTCGTCTCGAACCGCGCCGACCGTGAGACTCATTGCATGTGATGTGATCCACATTCCCCCTGTTGCACTTTGTTGAGTTTCCTGACACGGATTCCTGGCCCTTTCTGCACGGTTACTCGTACCTGAGGGCCTCGATGGGGTCAAGATTTGCGGCGCGGATGGCCGGGATCATGCCGCTGACGAGTCCTGTAAGCACAAGAATGACCGTCGCGACGACAACGGACAGGGGTGAAATGATTAACCGGATGTCCGCGTCCTCAGCGTGGAGCGCCATCTCGCTGTAAAAAGGAATACGGCCGACCATGATGGAGATGAGGTACGCCAGCCCGATTCCGCTGATGCCGCCGACGCCCGTGATCACCATCGCTTCAGCGAGAAACTGCGTGAGTATGTGCTTTCGCTGTGCGCCGAGCGCCTTTTCCACGCCGATTTCGCGCGTGCGCTGCTGGACGGCCACGAGCATGATGTTCATCAGACCGATGCCCGCAATGCCAAGCGTGAGCGTGCCGACAAAGGCGAGCAGCACCTGCAGGGCGATCGAGAGGATGGTGAACTGGTGCAGTTCCGTCATCAGGTTGGCCACGTAGACGGCATTGTGGTCCGACGGCCTGAAGCGGTGCGCCGCCCCGAGCGTGGCGCGCATGTTCTGCTCGATGAGCTGAAAATTGCCCTGGTAGTTGAACCAGATGCCGCCGAGATATTTCGTGTCGGCCAGATCGCTCATGGTGCTGAACGGAATGTAGATCTGGCGGTTGCGGTCGCTGTCTTCGCCTTCCTGCATCTTGGGCGAGAGCACGCCGACAATGGTGAAGACTACGCCGTTGAGCCTGATCGTCTGGCCCACCGCCCATTCGCCGGAGAAGAGCTTGGTCTTGGACTCTGACCCGATGACGCAGACATGGGCGCGCTGCTGTTCCTCAGCGCCGTTGAAAAAGCGGCCCGCTTCCGTGTCGAGCTTCCAGATGTCCTGAAAAACCGGGAGCACGCCATTGACGGTCCACGTGTAGGAGTGAAGGTCGTTCTGCACCGTCACGTCTTTATACGCCGCGGGAGAGATGTGGAAGATGCCGGGGACGGTGGCGATGAGGCGGTCCACATCGTCCTGCGTCAACCTGACCTGAACGCCGGCCTTGTCGCCGCCGGCCTGCTCGCTGGTTCTTCCAGGGAAGACGCCGATGATGTTGGTGCCCCATTGCGCGAAGATGGCCTCGATCGCGTGCTGGAACCCGGCACCGTAGGCGAGCAGCAGGACAACGGTAGCGATTCCCCACGCCATGCCGACCATGGTGATGGTGGTGCGGCGGCGGTTATAGAGCATTGCCTCCCATGCCTGGGCAAGAATGTCTTTCAACATGGCGGCCTTCTTTTCAATTATCCCGCCGCAGCGCCTCGACGGGATCAAGCTGCGCGGCTTTGCTGGCTGGATACAAGCCGGCGACCACTCCGCAGAGCACGAGCGAGCTGAGCGCGAGCGCGGCGGACCAGGGAACGAGGCGGGGAGGATCCCAGCCGGGCATTTTTCCGGTCAGCAGCGATTGCAGCATGCCCATGAATGCTCCGGATGCAGCGATGCCGATGACTCCGCTTACGCCGGTGAGCAGCAGGCCCTCCCAGAAAAACTGCGTGAGGATGCTGCGCTGCGTTGCGCCCAGCGCCTTGCGGAGGCCGATCTCCGACGTGCGTTCGCTTACCGAGACGAGCATGATGTTGATGATGCCGACGGCGCCAAGGCCGAGCGTAACAATGCCGACGCCTCCGAGGAAGATATCCATGGCCGTGAAGATGGCGCCGATCATCTTCATCTCCTGGATGGTGTCCCATTCCTGGAACGCGTCGGTGAGAGAAGGATCGAAACCGTGGCGCGCAGCAATTACGCGATGTACGGCGGCGATGGCTGCGGTGGCATCGCCCTTCTTTGCGGGCTGGTACTGGATGGACGTGAGCGCGTCGCGGGCAATGTTTTCGCCCTTGAGCGCGAAGAGCTCCTGCATGGTGGTGATGGGGATGTACAGCTTCTGATCGTCGCCGTCGTTGTCGCCGCGCGAGATCTTCTGGACGGTGCCGACGATGTTGAAGGCTGTGCCGTTGATGGTGATGGTTTCGCCGAGCCGGGGGCGTCCGGGAAAGAGCAGGTTGGCGGCTTTCGAACCGAGAACGGCGACGCGCCGGCGGTCGGCGAGATCGGTTGCATCGAGGAAGCGCCCCTCAGACATGGGAATGAAGCGCACCTGCGTGTAGTTTGGACCGACGCCGATTACGTGGCTGGAGGTATTCGACCACTGGCTGACTTCGTAGAGGTCGGAGCGGCTGAGCTCGACCGTGATGGCGCGGACTTCGGGGAGTTGCCGGATGGCTTCGGCGTCGCCGAGCGTGAGCTGGTAAGGACGCAAGCCCGTGTGCTGGTTGGCGACGGCGGGGATGGTCCCGTTCCACATCAGAACGAGGTCGTTGCCGAAGCGCGCGAGGTTGCGGCGCTGGCCGGAGCGAAAACCTTCGCCGAGACCGACGAGGACTAGCAGCGAGCCGACGCCCCAGGCGATTCCAAACATGGTGAGGAAGCTGCGCAGCTTGTTGGCGGCGATGGCGCGGAAGACCTGGCCGAGAGTGTCTGCGAAGCTCTGCATGACGGTTCGACGCGGCTCACCGGGTTTGGTCCGCGGAAATGCGGACGGAGCGGGGGGCCGGTTGATGAGGATACGAGCGGCGGAGAGGGAAGGTTCCCTACACGCCGCGGGGCCGCTTAAAGATCGCGCGTTCCAAGATGGAGCGGTCTTGAGCCTCGAGATCGGGGCGGACTCGGTCGATTGAAAAGTGGTCGGGCCTGGAAGAGTTATGTGCGCGAGTATGGAACTCACAATTCGAGCAGATGAACCAGGTCCGGAATTCGTTCCGGGAAGGATTCGTGAACCAAACTGAAACTGTCGATTTCCGGCATTTTGGACAAGCGAGATGGTCAAGTCGCCCTTCGGCGACTTCAATCGCCAGAGCGATTTCGGGCCGTGAGTGCAATTGGGGTGCGTCAGTCAATTCGGCCTCAAAGAGGATTATCCAGTTACTTCTCGTACGTGTAAAACCCGTGCCCCGTCTTTCGGCCGAGCCAGCCGGCGTCGACCATGCGGACGAGCAGCGGGCAGGGGCTGTACTTCGGATTTCCGAGGCCATCGTGGAGGACGCGCATGATGTCGACGCAGACGTCGATGCCGATGAAGTCGGCGAGGGTTAGGGGGCCCATGGGGTGCGCCATGCCGAGCTTGAATACCTGGTCGATGGCTTCGGGTTTGGCAACGCCTTCCATGACTGCGTAGGCGGCTTCGTTGATGAGCGGCATGAGGACGCGGTTCGAGACGAAGCCGGGGGCGTCGTTGACTTCCACGGGCGTTTTGCCGAGGCGGATGGCGAGGTCGCGCACGGTTGCGAAGGTTTCATCGGTGGTGGCCATGCCACGGATTACTTCAACCAGCTGCATCACCGGGACGGGGTTGAAGAAGTGCATGCCGATGACCTGCGCGGGACGGCGCGTTTGTGCGGCGAGTTTCGTGATGGAGATGGATGATGTGTTGGTGGCGAGGATTGCGGGCTCGGGGAGGATGCGGTCGAGCGCGCGGAACAACTCGGACTTGATTTCGAAGCGCTCGGTGGCTGCCTCAACTGCGAAGTCGGCGGCGCTTAGCGATTCGCGGCTGGTGGTGGTCTGGATGCGCGCGATGGCAAGTTCAAGTTCCGATTCCGCGAGCTTGCCCTTGGCGGCTTCACGGCCGAGGTTCGTGCGGATCTGGTCGAGTGCGCGATCGAGGAGGCGCTGCTCCAGATCGCAGAGGAGAACCTTGAATCCGGATCGGGCGAAGACGTGGACGATGCCGTTGCCCATTGTGCCTGCACCGAGGACGGCTACGGTTTGGATGTCGGACATAAGAGCAGGCCTCCGTCGGGCCAGTTGGGAGTTTAACAGGGAGGCGGGCGAACCGGTGCGGGTGAGGACACCCGCACACAGCCGGTCAGGAGACCGGCGGTACGTGGAATATGTGGTTCATTTTGTCGCGAGGTCCCATTCCTGCTCGCCGCGCTCTAGCACTGCGGCGCGATCCTCAGGAAGAATCCAGCGCTGCTTGACCAGATCGTCGAGGGCGGCGGTGTAGCGCGCGAGATAGTCGTCGCGGCCCTTGTAACGCTCTTCGATCGATTTGCGGGGATCGCCTGTTTTCTCACGATCGGAGGCGGTCCTGGGGAAGGGAATCCACGATGCCTCGAACGGTACGCGCTGATCGGGCGCGCCGATCGAAGGGTCGCGCAGGTTCCATGCGGCATAAGTGGCGAGCGGCGCGGAAAATTCCGGAAGGCGCACGCCGTCGCGCTCGTTGCCGTCCGCGTCGACCTGCGGAACGAGGACCGGAAATGGGCTGCCGACGATGGGGGGCTGCCTGCTGAGAATGCCCTTGCGCCAGTCCGGGCCAAAGTCGAGCCGGTAAGCGGCGTTGGCTTCGTGCGCGCGTTCCACACCTGGAATGGCGGGCCATGCGTATTGGTCGAGCGGCACGAGGGTTCCGTCAGCGACGTGGGGATAACTGCTGGGAGGAGGCTCGGTTCCGTTGCGTACCCACGCGTCCATGTTGGCGATCATGGCGCGCCAGAAATACTTGATGGGAAGGGGCGATTGCGGCTGCTGCCCAGCAAGGTCGCGGGCTCCCTTAGCTGGCGGGAATGGTCCGGAAAAGTGTTGCAACCCCGTGAAGTGATAGATGCGCACATTGGGCGAGATCGGCACATCGTGCTTGCCATCGGCCGAAGTGTGGATGAGCGCGGCGGCGCGGCCCCAGTATTCGTAGGAGGTATTCGAGAAGAAGATTTTGGGCAGTGCGCGCTCCGCGATCTCGCGGTCGAGCAGTCCGCCCTTCATCTTTGTCGCGGTGTCGGTCTCGGGCAGATCGGTGAACGGGAAGATGTCTACAGGGAAGAAGACCGACGATGTGGGTTGTGCGTCGCGCGAGGGCTGCGCGAACCGGTAGTTGAAGTTGCCCCGGCCCGCGCCCGCTACGTGGGCGAGCACGCCGTCGAGCGCGATGCGCCCTTCTTCGTCGCCGTTGAATGCCTGGTAGAGGTAGTCGCGGAGGAAGCGGCCGTTCTGAGAAATCCCTTCGCCATATACGCGCTGGACCGGGGCGATGGCATCGGGAGCGTGCTTCGACCACGATGCGAAATCGCGAATCGCCGCGAATGAACCGCCGGCGACTACGGGGTCCCGCACTGCGTAGATGTACTCGTAGATCTTGCCGGGTTTGAAACCCCCGTTGAGATGGATGAAGCGGTCGCTCGGCTCGAGCTTGCCATCGACGTTGTGGGCGAACTGCCACTCCGCGCGCGGAATGGTCGTTCGGGTCGCATCGCGCGAGTCGCGGACGGTGAGCGTGTTGCGCGGATCGTCGGGATTGCTGACCGGGTACTCGGAGCCGCCGATCCTGTTCTGGATGAAGTGGCCGAGGGGAATTTCGTCCATTGGCTTGTCCAGCATCAGGTCGCCGCGCAGGAGGCCGGTGATGGTCTGGCCGTGGTCTTTCGCGATGGGCGCATAGAACCGCAGCGCGCCGGGTCCCGCAGCGTCCCATTGCCAGCCGAGAATCGCGATCGTATAGCCATTGCGGAGCAGCCATGCGTCGCCGGCGCTGCGAGCAAGATCCCAGTCGCCGCCATCGACGAGAGCGATGATCCGGCTTTGCCCGCGGTTGGGGATTTCGAGCAGCATTGATCCGTTGCCGCGCTTTTCGTCTTTCGGGCGGTACACGATGAAGTCCGAGGAGAACTCGACTTCACCGTCTTTGAGATTCACGGCGTTGGCGAGATCGACGATGGCCTGGTTGTGCCAATTTGCGATGGGGAGCGAGAAATACACGCGGCCGGCGATGCGCTCATAGGGCCCGGTGTCACCGAAGGATTGGCCGTTGAGCACGTCGGCGCGGCTGCTGATCTCTACGCGGGTGACACGGGCATACGAAGCTGAAATCGACGCAAGAAGAACCAGAAAAAGAGTTGCAAACCGACGCAGGGATTTCATTGGCCGAAGGATACCATCCGCGTATTGGCCGGGACAGACGGGAGCGGGGTGGTGCAGGGGCTAGAGCCCGAGTCTTTTCTATGCATTTCACGGCGGTACTGAAGTACCGCCCTGTCGCGGTTCGAAATGCGCATGTGCTTATTCTCCAGCCTGTGAAGCCGTGCCCTGATTATGGCGCGAGAGGAGCCGAACCGCGGAAGATGCTCCAGAACTCAATGAAGCCCTTGAGCCGCACGACCTGGAAATAATCGCTGGCGACGAAATAGAAGATGGAGACGACGATCCACTCGAGGTGAAGGGAGCTTGCGCCGACCTGATCACTGAACGGAATCAGCACCGAAGAGAAGACCATTGCGAGCACGAGGAGCGCCAGCTTTACGATGCCCATCACGAGGTTGATTTCGACCAGCTTGCTGGTGAATCCCTTGCCGAGGTTGAGGCTGTTGCGGAGCGCCCGCGCCGGCGAACTCCCTTCGAGCAGTACGAGCATGGGAGCGATGGTGACCGACCAGCTCACCAGCGCCCAGAGGGTGAAGAACGCAAGCGTTAGAAAAATGGCCCACATGGAATAGCCCACGAGATCGGGCTCGCTGCCATTGCCGATATGCGTTGCGGCGGCCCATCCGATGGAGTGGAACCATCCCCAGCAGGTGAGTGCGAGAAGGCCCAGCCACGCGGCCTGGAGGACGATCATCGCGCCCAGCCGGAGCGAGACGTCCGGTTTCATGCGCTTGAGGACGAGGTTGCGCCCGAGCGCCGAGACGATGATCCATGCCACGGCCGCAATGGGCGCAAGCCAACGCAGGACGGCCACGACGTGAGGCTGGTACATGTCCCAGGCTACTGCGACTTTGACCGCGGACATCCAGGGGTTGGTGATGTCGAGCGTATCGAGGCCAGTGGTTTCCGGCGGCATGGCGGCGAGGATCTTTTGCGCCAGGACGAAGCAGGCGGCGAGAAGCGGCGCGCCGAAGAGCCAGCGCCATGCGACTTCGATGACAGTGAGCGATGGGCGGCGCAGGACCCAGCTCATCTGAGCGACGACGGACTGGGTGCCGCGGACGGGGCTGGTGCGCATGTCAGCGGACAACAAGATTCACCGTTTTTCCCGGCACCACGATCACCTTGGCGATGGTCTTGCCGGCAATGCGCGATTTTACTTTCTCGTCGGCGAGCGCGGCGGCCTGAATGACTTCGGATGCGGAGCCTGCGGGCACGCGCACTACGTTGACGAGCTTGCCGTTGACCTGAACGGGGATCTCGATCTCGTCTTCTTTCGCGAGGCCGGGATCGCTCTTGGGCCACGGCGCGCGGAACGGCGCGGCCTGTCCGCCGAGTTCCTCCCAGAGCTCGGCTGCGAGGTAGGGCGCGAATGGCGCGAGCAGCAGAACGAGATTCGTCAGCAGCTCGCGGACCGCCGGCGCGGGAACTTCGCCGGATTCGAGCTGCGCGTCGGCGGCGGTGAGTTCGTTGACCAGCTCCATGATGGCCGCGATGCAGGTGTTGAAGTGCCACCGGCCCTCGAAGTCGTGGGTGATTTTGGCGATGGTCTGGTGGAGCTTGCGGAGCAGCCTGAGGCTCGTTCCGGCTGGCGGCTGAGATGGAGCACCACTTGCGCTCCTCGCTGTCGCTGCGTGTTTCATCACAATCCTGTACACGCGGCCGAGGAATCGGCTGACTCCGGCGACGCCGTCTTCCTGCCAGTCGAGGTCGCGATCCGGCGGAGCGGCGAAGAGCGCGTAGGTCCGCGTGGCATCGGCGCCGTACCGGGCGATCATGTCGTCGGGGGAGACAACGTTCCCGCGGTTCTTTGACATCTTGAAGCCGTCCTTGATGACCATGCCCTGCGTAAACAGCCGTGTTACCGGCTCATCGTTGGTGATGAGTCCGAGGTCGCGCATGACGCGTGTCCAGAACCGCGAGTAAATCAAGTGCAGGATGGCGTGCTCCACGCCGCCGATGTACTGGTCGATGGGGAACCAATGCTTTATGGTTGCCGAGTCAAAAGGAGCTTTAGAGTTCTTCGCATCCGTGTAGCGGTAGAAGTACCAGCTCGAGTCGACGAACGTGTCCATCGTGTCGGTTTCACGGCGCGCGGGCTGGCCGCACTTCGGACACGTGACGTTGACGAACTCGGAGACTCGGGCGAGCGGCGAGCCGCCCTGCTGCGTGATTTCGATTTGCTCGGGGAGGATGACGGGAAGCTGGTCGTCGGGCACGGGGACGACGCCGTCCGTCTTGCAGTGAATCATGGGGATCGGCGTGCCCCAGTAGCGCTGGCGGCTCACGCCCCAATCCTTGATCCGGAAGGTGACGGTGGCTTCGCCGAATCCTTTCTCTTTTGCGATCTGCGCGAGGCGCTTCTGCGCCGCTTCGCAGGTGAGGCTGTCGAATTCGCCGGAGTTGACGAGGATGCCGTCTTCGGTGAGGAACGGCAGCTCGGATTCCTCGGCGTTTGCAGGCGGCGTTGCCGGGGCAATCACGCGCCGGATGGGAATCGCGTACTTGGTTGCAAACTCGAAATCGCGAGCGTCGTGGCCGGGTACGCTCATGATTGCGCCGGTGCCGTAGTCGGCAAGGATGTAATTTGCGACCCAGATGGGAATGCGTTCGCCGTTGAAAGGATTGATGGCGAAGTGCCCCGTGGGAACTCCGTGCTTCTCGATGGCGCCGACGTCTCCGGCTTCGCGGGCTTTCTTCTGCTCGTCGAGGAGCTGCGCGACTTGAGTGCGCAGGCCTGCATCTTTGCCGGCAAGGTCGATGACGAGAGGGTGCTCGGGCGCGAGTTGAATGCTCGTTGCTCCGAAGATGGTGTCGACGCGCGTGGTGAAGACGCGGATGCGCCGGCCCGCGGGAATGGTGCGGGGACTGCAGTCGTCGTTCTGCGCGTTGACGGCGGATTCGGCGAGGAAGAAGTCGACTTCGGTGCCTTCGCTGCGCCCGATCCAGTTGCGCTGCATGGTGCGGACTTTTTCGGGCCAGCCGTCGAGCTTGTCGAGGCCGTCCAGCAGTTCCTGCGCGTAGGAGGTGATGCGAAAAAACCATTGTTCCAGGTCGCGCTGCTCTACGATGGTGTCTTCGTGTCGCCAGCAGCGGCCGTCGATGACCTGCTCGTTGGCCAGCACGGTGCAACACTCGGGGCACCAGTTCACTTTGCTTTTCTTGCGGTAGACGAGGCCACGCTCGTACATGCGCAGAAAAAACCACTGGTTCCAGCGGTAGTAGTCGGGCAGGCAGGTGGTGACTTCGGTGGCCCAGTCGAACCCCATGCCGAGGCGGTTGAACTGCCGCTTCATGGCTGCAATGTTGGCCAGGGTCCACTCGCGCGGCGGCGTGTTGTTCTTGATGGCGGCGTTCTCAGCGGGTAGTCCAAAGGCGTCCCAGCCCATGGGGTGCAGGACGTTATAGCCGCGCATCCACATCTGGCGTGCGAGGGCGTCGCCGATGGCATAGTTGCGGACATGGCCCATGTGGAGCTGGCCGCTCGGGTAGGGCAGCATTTCGAGGACGTAGTATTTGGGCTTGCCGCTGCCGGCCGGCTCGGCCGCGTACAGTTTCGGGTCCGCAGCCCAGCGCTGCTGCCATTTGGGCTCGATCACCGAGGGGTCGTAACGTAGCTCTTTCTCTTCCGCCATAACCTCCTAGTGTAAATGGAGGCTTCAGCGCTGAGACAGGCACGTCACGCGGCGCTGCAGGCGGCTGCTGTGCGCGATCACTTTTTCGGGCGCGACTCGGGCGGGACCAGTCCGGCCACGCGGTAGTAGACGACAAGCTGGCCGTAGTGTTCGCCGGAGTGCTCGACGAATCCCCATGCAAAGTCGCTGAAGCGAGCCTGATTCTTCGAGAATGGATCGATCATGATGTCGTTGAGGCCGGAGTCGCCCTTGCTCTGGATGAGCGCGGCACCGTCGGCGAACGATTTCTTCACGTAATCCGCCACTTGAGCCTTGGTTTTGTAGTCGGCGCGCTTGGGGTCGCCTTTGGGCGGATCAATGCCCTTGACGGGATTGATGAAGAAGTAGTTGGCTCCGGCGGCGTGCAGCAACTGTTCGGCAAAGCTGCGCTCGGCGGGGTTGGGCTTGAAATCGTACTTGTCTTCGGGCATGTCCTCGGCCATCGCGATGAGCTTGCGGCCGACGTCGTTCCACGATTCAAGCAGGACCTTCGACGGACTATCCGGAGGCTTGGGAGCGGCATCTTTCGCGGGAGCCTGGGCGGCGGCGGCCGTTGCCAAAAACAGGGAAGCGGCAAGGGCGGATGCGGAAGCCTTGAGTAGAAAGCGCATGTAACGATCTCCTTTCAGTCGGACCCCTGCCATGAATTGAACATCGAACGGGATCGGAGTTGACGAATTTGTTGCGGCACGGATTGCTTTCCCGTTGAACAGGAAGAGAAGCAGTCATTTATTCACGGGGCACACGCTGCAACACGCGTTACTTCGACTTCTTGACCAGCTTTTTCAGGGCCTGGACATTCCGTTCCTCGTCCCCTTCTTCGTCTACTGGCGTTTCGGCGATGAATGCCGCGTGGGCGAAGCGCGGGTCGTTGAGAAGGCGGCGGAAAGGTTCTTTGCCGATGGTTCCCATGCCGATGTGCTGGTGGCGGTCGAGCTTCGAGCCGCGCTCGGCCTTGGCGTCGTTGCAGTGCCAGACGCGGACGGCTTCGAAGCCCACGGTGGCCTCGATCTGGATCATGGTTTCCTCGTAGCCCTCTTCGCTGACCAGATCGTAGCCCGCGACGTGGGTGTGGCACGTGTCGAGGCACACGGCTACGGGAGCGTGATTGCGCAGAAGCTGGACAAGCTCCGCGACCTGGTCGAAGCTGCCGCCGAGCGAGCACTCGGCGCCGGCGGTGTTCTCGATGAGAATCGTGAAGTCGCAGGCTTGCCAGGGGAGTCCAGATGCGGCCTTTTCAATCGATTCGGCCGCGAGCTTCAGGCCTTCGTGGCGGGTCATGCCCTTCCAGGAACCGGGATGCAGGACGAGGTATTCGGCGCCAAGCTCGAGCGCGCGCTCCATCTCGCCTCGGAAGGCTTCAACGCTCTTGCGCCGGATCTCTTCGGTCTGGCTGCAGACGTTGACCAGGTAGCTCGTGTGGATGACGAGCGGACCGATGTCGTGCCTGGCGCGGGCGGCCCTGAGCAACTCGCACTGTTGCGGATCGACCCGCGCGGCGCGCCACATGCGCGGGCTCGAGGAGAAGATCTGGAACGTGTTCGCGCCGATCTCCTTCGCCTTGAGAACGGCGTTCGACACGCCGCCTGCCGTGCCGAGATGCACCCCGATGCGCCTGGTCATGCCTTCGAGTGTACCCTGCGGCATTGGCGGGCAGGCGGGTTGCGCGAAGGCGCGATTCCCGACCACGCGCGCTGAAGATACGATCTCACTCGTATCGCAAGGCCACCGATGGATCTACGCTCATCGCTTTTCGCGCCGGCAGATAGCACGCCGACAACGCAACCATTGCCAGTACCGCAGCGACCGCCGTCATTGTCGCCGGATCGTTGGCCCCGATGCCGTACAGGAGCGGCGAAAGCAGCCGCGCCGCCCCCAGCGCCGCGCACAACCCGATGCCCAACCCGATTGCCGTAAGCCGCATTCCCTGGCTCATCACCATCTTCAGCACATCGCTCCGGCGCGCTCCAAGCGCCATCCGCACGCCGATCTCATGGGTACGCTGCGAGACTACGTAGGCGATCACGCCGAAGAGCCCGATGGTGGTCATCACTACTGCCAATATTCCCGAGACACCCAGCAACCATCCAGTGGCCCTGGCTGGAAAGAGGGGCAGCGCCATGAAATCGCCAATGGTCTGCATCAGAGTCGTTGTCATCAGCGGATCGACTGCCGGGACCGCACGCTGTATCTCCTCAAGCACAGCGTGCTCGTCTCCGGATGTCCGCACGACCAGCGTCCGCGCGGGCGGAAGCAGCCCACGGAACACTGCGGCCGTCGGCCCCTCCCCCAGGGTCCTGTACTTGCCGTTTTTCACGACGCCTACGACCTGGCTCATAGTCTTTTCGCCGCTCAGCACCAGGCGCTTGCCAATCGGGTCCTCGCTTGGCCACATGCGCCGCGCCAGGTATTCGTTAATCACCACTCCATCCGGCGTGAGGCTATCGGCCTCCTTGTCCGTAAGGTCCCGGCCCCGAAGGAGCGGGATGCCCATGGTTGCAAGCAGGTCCGGTTCCACACGAAACACATCCACCGGGATTGCATCGGGGTCGTGCCCCAGGATCTTGCCGGCTGTGCCTGCCTGGCGCGAGGTCCCCAGCGGCAAGGAGGCCGCATAGCTCGCAGACTTTACCTGCGGAAGCTGTCGAACACGATCGAGCAGGCGCGCATAGAAATCCCTCACCTTCTCCGGCGAGTAACCCAGACTGCTGGGATCGAGATCTGCCAGAGCGATATGCCGCGTGCCGAATCCCGGATCGATAGCATTCGCATTTATCAGGCTGCGCACGCAGAGGGCGGCGCCGGCGAGCAGTACGACGCACATTGCCATCTGCGCCACGACCAGAACATTGCGGAGGCGTGCCTTGTTCCGGCTCGCTGTCTGCGATTCCTCACGCAGCACTCGCGCAGCCTCTACCGCACTCGCCCGCAGCGCCGGCGCCAGCCCGAAGACGACCCCGGTCGCCATTGACACCACGACGGTAAACGACACCACGCGCCAATCCATCGGAATCTGCAAGGAAATCGGGAGATTCGACGGCTTCAATTGCATGAGCAACCGCGATGCGGCCCATGCAATCGCGATTCCCGCGCCGCCAGCCAGCGCGGCCAGCATCAGGCTCTCCACGAGCATCTGCCGCACCAGGCGAGCGCGCCCAGCGCCGAGCGCCGCACGCGTCGCCATCTCCCGCGTTCGCCCGGTTGCACGCGCAAGCAGCAGGCTGGCCGCATTGGTGCATGCGATCAGCAACACCAGCACAAACACGATCATCAGCAAACCCGTAAATGCAATGACATATCCGCGAAACGGGCCCGGCATAAGGGTCAGCGCATATACTTCCGCATCGAGGTGCTCCTCTTCTTCGGGATGCGCCAGCCCCACCTGCTTCGCCAGTACATGCATCTCGCTCTGCACTGACTTTCTGTCTCCCGCGCTGCGTATCTTTCCCGCCACAAGCAGCCAGTAGCTGTCGCGGCTCGTCAACCGCAGCTTATCGTGGGTGAACTTTTCCTGTACCGTCAGCGGAGCCCACATATCCGGTTCCGTGGCCACCATGAGCCCGGTGAATCCAGCAGGGGCCACGCCCAGAACAGTGAAAGCCTCGCCATCCAGCAGCAGCGTCCGCCCCACCACACCCGGGTCTGCGCCCATCTTGTTTCTCCAGCATGCGTTGCTCACCACCACCACCTGCCGAGGATTTTCGATACGGTCGTCGTCTACCGATAACGTTCGCCCCAATGCAGCGTGGACTCCGAGCAGCGAGAAAAAATTCCCCGACACCCCGGCGACATTGAGATTCTGACCCGACCCGTTGCGATTCCAGATCACGTCCCATCCGTCGCCATCAAAGGCGAGGAGGCCCTCCACCGATCGCGCGTGGTCGCGATAGTAGGCATAGTCGGGATAATTGAACGGCAGATAGCCCTGCGGTCCGGCCTTCTTTGGGCGCTTCAGCCAGAGTTCGATCATCTTGTGCGTCTCGCTGACACCCTGCGGCGGACGCAACAGCAATCCATTCACAAACGTGAATACCGCGGCGTTCATTCCAATGCCGAGCGCCAGGGCAACAACGACCGCGGCGTTCGACGCGGGCCGCTTGGCCAGCATCCTCAGCCCGAAGCGCACATCACGGCCCCACTCCGCAGGCGACAGGAATCCCCGCATTGTCCGCTGGCGCTCCTTCAGCGCGGTGATGTTGCCAAATTGCCGCCGTGCCGCCCGCGTCGCCGCCTCAGCGGTCATCCCCTGCGCCACATAGCGCTCTTTTAATCGATCGAGGTGCCCGCGAATCTCCTCGTCGAAGGCTTTGTCTTCGCGCTTCTGCGCAGCCTGCCCCTTCACTCTCGCCCACAACATCCGCAATCTGCGCATCGCTTATCCCTGCCTCTCGAGCCGCAGCACGCGCTCCATTACGCCTGCCACCCTTTCCCAGTTCTCGGTCTCTCGTTCAAGCTGCCTGGCGCCCTGCCGGGTGATGGAGTAGAACCGCGCGCGCCGGTTGTTTTCGCTAGTCCCCCACTTCGACGCGATCCATCCCTGCTGTTGCAGCCGCAACAGCGCCGTGTACACTGTGCCCTCGTTCAGGTCGAGAACCCCGTCGCTGACCTGTTCGATCCGCCTGGCGATGCCGAACCCGTGCAGAGGCCCCATCGCATACAGTGTTTTCAGCACCATCAGGTCAAGCGTTCCCTGCAGGACTTCGGATTTTCCTTCGCCCATCGACGCGCTCCTTTGGATATTGCAAAGAAGATAGCATGCGCTCCTATGGAATGTCCATAGAGGCCCATGGCTGCGAGGATGGGGTTCAGGCTCGCGCGGCGCGGGTACGGATCAGCTTGCGGCGAACTGCGGGGATTCGATTCGGGACTTGTGGGCCCAGAGGCCGAGGCCGGGGTGGGAGATGAAATAGATATCTTCGCCGTCGACCTGGTTGTAGCCGAGGGACAGCCTGGCAGGGTCATAGTGGCGCATCATTTCGGTGAGGTCGCCATAGCTGTAGCCGACGCTTTCGATTTCTTGCCGCGACAGCTTGCCGGGGCACCATGTGATTTTGAAACGGCCTTCGGATGCGCCGTGGATCAGGTGGGCTGCCGCACCGAGTTCGTTGGCAAGGTCGGCGTGCTGCTCTACGTCCTTCAGCGTGGTGGGCGTTCCGACGTAGCCGTACTTGCGGATGAGCGCGTCGATGGTTTTGTCTTCGCCGAATTCGCGCACGGCGGGACCAAGGATGATGAGCTCTCCGCCGTCTGCGAGGGCCATGCGGGTGCGGTAGACGGCCTTGTTGCCGATCCAGGTGGAGTGGAATTCCTCGGGGTCGAGATAGACGACGGCTTTGCGGATGGGATCGTCAAGGGTTTCGAAGTTGACCTTGACGCTGAGCTCGGCGGCGCGCAGGAAGCACTCCTCGTCGTCGCCGATGTAAAGGCCGCGGACGGCGAGAGTGCCATCGTCACGGCGGCCGACGACCGTCTGCACGTAAACGATGGGGAGATGGCTGAGGAAGCGCTCTCCGGCGTAGTTGAGCACGGCGCGGACGGGGTTCTGCGCGGTGCCCATGATGCGCTCCATGCCGTAGACCGCGCCGAGGTAGTGGCTGCGGTTGATGCCTTCGCGGCCGCCGGTGCCGACGAGGATGTTCTTGTTGTAGTTGGCCATGCCGATGACTTCGTGCGGGACGACCTGGCCGATGGAGAGTATGAGATCCCACTGACCGTGGACGATGTGCTTGTTGACCTGGGCGGGCCATGGGTAGTGGAGCTTGCCCTCGGATTGCTCGCGAATGAATTCGGCGGGGACTTCGCCAAGGGTCTCGATGTCGGTACGCCAGTTGTGGACGAGGAAGAGGTTCTGCGGCACGTCGCCGAACATGTGGGTGAGCTGGTCGGAGCGCATGGGCGTGTGGGTGCCGAGGGCGGGCAGAACGGCTCGGAGGCGGTCGCCGTAGTATTTGTGCGCGGTCTGGGTGAGGAATCCGGCCTGGGAATGGATGCGCGTGAGATCCGGCGGCACCGCCATGACGCGCTGGCGCGGGCCGAGCTTGCTCAGTCCTTCGACGAGCATTGATTCGAGTTCGGCCGGTGCGAAATCGGCGTCTAAGGCGCCTTGTGCGAAATACAAACTCACGATGACCTTCCCTCTTGATCCTCAAGAAAACGATAGTCCCGGCGCACGGCGACCCGCAAGCAATTGGCTCGCAGCTGTCAGCTATGAGCCTTCTGAGTTCGGCTTGTGAGTTTCGTACGGGGCTTGGGGCTGAAAGCCGAGGGGCAGATGGCCTGCCTTAGAGTTCTGTACAACTCATTGGTGAACGCGCGCATCCAACCTCAATCAGAGCATTCCCTCGACCGTGCGCAGCCGTTGGCAAGTTCTCCATTTTCTGGGGTTTCGAGCATTCACGATCCGGGAATGTCCGGGGTGGCACACTCCTTACTACGGCGTGACCTGGCGGCGCCTCTTGACATGGACCTATTCAGATGAACGGGCCATGGTGCGACCGCTTTTGGGGCCTGTACTTCAGAGGGTGCAGCTGCAGGCGGTATTCCTCGCGTAGGAGCGCGTGAACATGGCGACCTCATTTGAACAACCTGGCCTTGGGCAAGACGATCCAAAGGGGCTTCCCTCAAACGGGACGGGGCAAGGGCTTACCCACGAAACAACCACGGGCCACACCGATTCGGCATATATGGCGGCGATCCTGTTGTGTCTCCAGACCATGAAGGATGGCGACTTTAGCGTGCGCCTGCCTGGAAGCTGGACTGGGTTGCCGGGGAAGATCGCTGACACGTTCAACGAGATTGTGGTGGCCAACCAGCAGATGGCGCTTGAACTGAAGCGCGTGGGCCAGGCCGTGGGCAAGGAAGGGAAGACACGGGAGCGCATCCGGTTCGAACGGCACCGCGGCGCGTGGGACGAGATGGAAGTCTCCGTGAATACGCTGGTGGAGGACCTGCTGCGGCCGACGACGGAAGTGACTCGCGCGATTGCGGCCGTGGCGCAGGGCAATTTGACGCAGACTGTCCGGCTGGACGTGGACGGACGGCCGCTCGAAGGCGAGTTCCTGCGGTCGGCCAACATTGTGAACACGATGATCCAGCAGCTGGGCGTGTTTACGTCGGAGGTGACGCGCGTGGCGCGCGAGGTGGGCACGGACGGAAAGCTGGGCGGGCAGGCGCTGGTTCCGGGCGTGGCGGGTACGTGGAAGGACCTGACCGACTCGGTGAACTCGATGGCCTCGAACCTTACGGGCCAGGTGAGAAACATTGCCGAAGTGGCGACGGCCGTGGCGAGCGGCGACCTTTCGCGCAAGATCACGGTGGATGTGCGCGGCGAAATTCTGCAGCTGAAGGAAGCCATCAACACAATGGTGGACCAGCTGCGGTCATTCGCTTCGGAAGTGACGCGCGTGGCGCGTGAGGTGGGAACGGACGGAAAGCTGGGCGGGCAGGCTGTGGTTCCGGGCGTGGCGGGCACTTGGAAGGATTTGACCGACTCAGTGAACGCGATGGCCGGCAACCTGACCGCGCAGGTGAGAAACATTGCCGAGGTAACAACGGCCGTGGCCCGCGGCGACCTCTCCCGCAAGATCACCGTGGACGTGAAAGGCGAAATTCTTGAGCTGAAGGACACCATCAATACGATGGTGGATCAGCTGAACGCGTTCGCAGGCGAAGTGACGCGCGTGGCGCGCGAAGTGGGCACGGAAGGCAAGCTCGGCGGGCAGGCGAACGTGCCGGGCGTAGCCGGAACATGGAAAGACCTTACGGACAACGTGAACTTCATGGCCGGCAACCTTACGGGCCAGGTGCGCAACATCGCCGAGGTGGCGACCGCCATCGCGAATGGCGATTTGAGCCGCAAGATCACGGTGGACGTCCGCGGCGAGATCCTGCAGCTGAAAGAAACGCTGAACACGATGGTGGACCAGCTCAACCGGTTTGCCGGTGAAGTGACGCGCGTGGCTCGCGAAGTCGGTACAGAAGGAAGGTTGGGCGGGCAGGCGAACGTGCCGGGCGTGGCGGGAACGTGGAAGGATCTGACGGACTCGGTGAACTCGATGGCCGGCAACCTGACGGCGCAGGTAAGAAACATCGCCGAAGTGACAACTGCCGTGGCTCGCGGCGACCTTTCCCGCAAGATCACTGTGGACGTGAAGGGCGAGATTCTCGAGCTCAAGAACACGATCAACACCATGGTTGATCAGCTGAATGCGTTCGCGGGCGAAGTGACGCGCGTGGCGCGCGAAGTGGGCACTGAGGGCAAGCTCGGCGGGCAGGCGAACGTGCCGGGCGTGGCGGGAACGTGGAAAGACCTTACGGACAACGTCAACTTCATGGCTTCGAACCTGACGGGCCAGGTGCGCAACATTGCAGAAGTGGCAACTGCCGTGGCGCGCGGCGACCTGAGCCGCAAGATCACGGTGGACGTGAAGGGCGAAATCCTTCAGCTCAAAGAGACGCTGAACACAATGGTGGATCAGCTGAACGCGTTCGCGGGAGAAGTGACGCGCGTGGCCCGCGAGGTGGGTACGGACGGCAAACTCGGCGGCCAGGCGGTGGTTCCCGACGTGGCCGGCACGTGGAAGGATCTGACGGACTCGGTGAACTCGATGGCGTCGAACCTTACGGGCCAGGTGAGAAACATTGCCGAAGTCTCGACGGCGATCGCGACGGGCGACTTGTCGAAGAAGATCACGGTGAACGTGAGCGGCGAGATCCTGCTGCTGAAGGAAACGATCAACACGATGGTGGACCAGCTGAACCGGTTCGCGGGCGAAGTGACGCGCGTGGCTCGCGAAGTCGGTACAGAAGGAAGGTTGGGCGGTCAGGCGAACGTGCCCGGCGTAGCGGGAACGTGGAAGGATCTGACGGACTCGGTGAACTCGATGGCCGGCAACCTGACGGGGCAGGTGAGAAACATCGCCGAAGTGACGACGGCCGTGGCCCGCGGCGACCTTTCCCGCAAGATCACGGTGGACGTGAAGGGCGAAATTCTCGAGCTCAAAAACACGATCAATACGATGGTGGATCAGTTGAACGCGTTCGCGGGCGAAGTAACGCGCGTGGCGCGCGAAGTTGGCACTGACGGCAAGCTCGGCGGCCAGGCGCAGGTTCCGGGCGTGGCGGGCACGTGGAAGGATTTGACGGACTCGGTGAACTTTATGGCCGGCAACCTGACGGCCCAGGTAAGAAACATCGCCGAGGTGGCGACGGCTATTGCGAATGGCGACTTGAGCCGCAAGATCACGGTGGACGTGCGCGGCGAAATCCTGCAGCTGAAGGAGACGCTGAACACGATGGTCGAGCAGCTTCGGTCGTTTGCGGCCGAAGTGACGCGCGTTGCCCGCGAAGTAGGTTCGGAAGGGCGACTCGCGGGTCAGGCCAACGTGCCGGGCGTAGCGGGTACGTGGAAGGACCTGACGGACTCGGTGAATGCGATGGCCGGCAACCTTACGGCGCAGGTGAGAAACATCGCCGAAGTGACGACGGCCGTGGCCCGCGGCGACCTGAGTCGCAAGATCACTGTGGACGTGAAGGGCGAAATCCTTGAGCTGAAGGACACCATTAACACGATGGTGGACCAGCTCAACGCATTTGCCGCCGAAGTGACGCGCGTGGCACGCGAAGTGGGCACGGACGGAAAGCTGGGCGGCCAGGCGCAGGTTCCGGGCGTTGCGGGTACGTGGAAGGATTTGACGGACAACGTGAACGTGATGGCCGCCAACCTTACGGAACAAGTCCGCGGAATTGTGAAGGTGGTTACGGCCGTGGCCAATGGCGTGCTTACTCAAAAGCTCACGGTGAACGCGAAGGGCGAAGTGGCCGCGCTGGCCGAGACTATCAACAACATGACGGACACGCTGGCGACGTTTGCCGACCAGGTGACGACGGTCGCCCGCGAAGTGGGCGTGGAAGGACGGCTCGGTGGCCAGGCCAATGTGCCCGGCGCTGCCGGAACGTGGAAGGACCTGACGGGCAACGTGAACCTGCTGGCCGACAACCTGACCAACCAGGTGCGCGCGATTGCGGAAGTGGCGACGGCCGTGACTAAGGGCGACCTGACGCGATCGATTCAAGTAGAAGCGCGCGGCGAAGTGGCCGAGTTGAAGGACAACATCAACACGATGATCGACAACCTTCGACTGACGACGGACCGCAACACGGAGCAAGACTGGCTGAAGACGAACCTGGCCCGGTTCACAAACATGTTGCAAGGCCAGCGCGACCTGGGCGTGGTGGGACGCATGCTTCTGACGGAGCTGGCGCCGCTCGTGAATGCGCAGCAGGGCGTTATCTACCAGATGGAGGGCGACTCCAACGCTCCGGAAGGCACGCTGGTTCTGCTGTCGACATTCGCCGATACGCCGGAAGGGCACCTGCGCGAGATTCGCATCGGCGAAGGCCTGGTGGGGCAGTGCGCGGCTGAGAAGCGGCGCATGCTGATCACCGATCTGCCCAAGAAGACGGCGCCGATACGGAGCGGACTTTTCAAGGCGCCGCCGAAGAACGTGATCGTGCTGCCGGTCTTGTTCGAAGATCGCGTGAAGGCCGTGATCGAGCTGGCGTCGCTGGCCGCGTTCACGCCGTCGCACCTGGCGTTCCTCGAGCAGCTCACTTCATCGATCGGCATCGTGCTCAACTCGATTGAAGCGACGATGCAGACCGAAGGCCTGCTGAAGCAGTCGCAGCAGCTTGCGACGGAACTGCAGACGCAGCAGAAGGAATTGCAGCAGACCAACGAACAACTGGCGCAGAAGGCGCAACAGCTTGCCGAGCAGAACTACGAAGTGGAACGCAAGAACCAGGAGATCGAGCAGGCGAGGCGCGCTCTCGAAGAGAAGGCCCGCGAACTGGCGCTCACTTCGAAGTACAAATCCGAATTCCTTGCCAACATGTCGCACGAGTTGCGCACACCGCTCAACTCGATCCTGGTGCTCGGACAGCAGCTGGCGGAGAACCCGGACGGCAGTCTTTCGCCAAAGCAGGTGGAATTCGCTCGCACGATCCACGCGGCCGGAACCGACCTGCTCAACCTCATCTCCGATATTCTCGACCTTTCGAAGATCGAGTCCGGGACGGTGTCGGTGGAGGCCGAGGAAATCTTCTTCGGAGCGCTGGTTGAAACCGTCGCGCGGCCGTTCCGGCATGAGGCGGAAAACAAGAAGCTGGCGTTCGAGGTTTCGAGCGACCCGGCCATGGGTCGGAGTCTCGTCACCGACTCGAAGCGGCTGCAGCAAGTGCTCAAGAACCTTCTCTCCAATGCATTCAAGTTCACTGAGCAGGGTAGCGTGCAGCTTCGCATCTCGTCGGTCACCGGAGGCTGGAGTTCCGACCACCCGATTCTTTCCGGGGCCGGCTCTGTCATTGCCTTCCAGGTGTCGGATACGGGCATCGGTATCGCGCCCGAAAAGCAACGCATCATCTTCGAAGCCTTCCAGCAGGCAGATGCGGGAACGTCGCGCAAGTACGGCGGAACCGGCCTCGGGCTGGCCATCAGCCGCGAGTTGGCGAACCTGCTTGGAGGGGAGATCCAGCTCCGGTCGATTCCAGGCCAGGGAAGTACATTTACGCTCTACCTGCCGCAAACCTACGTTGGTCCAGCCGCTCCGGCGATTGTGAAGGCCGAAAAGCCCGGAACGCCGCCGCAGCAGGTCCCGGTCTTCCTGGCGAACGTGGCCGCCGCCGAGCAGGAATCGCGCATCGACGACGATCGCCGCAACATACAGGAGGGTGAAGCTATTCTCCTGATCGTTGAGGACGATCTGCACTATGCGCGCGTTCTCTGCGATCTCTCGCGCGACAAGGGGTTCAAGGTGCTCTCCGCGATGACCGGCTCGGAAGCACTGGCGCTGGCGCGCGAGTACAATCCAACGGCCATCTCGCTCGATGTCTTTTTGCCGGATATGCTTGGGTGGACGATCCTGAACCACCTCAAGCAGGATCCGCGGACGCGGCACATCCCGGTTCAGATGCTCACGCTCGACGAGGACCGGCACCACGGGCTCTCGCGCGGCGCATTCTCGTTCGTTACCAAGCCCACATCCACGGAGGAACTGGATTCCGCGCTCACGCGCATCTGGGACTACTCCCAGCCGCGGCGCAAGCGCCTGCTGGTGGTGGAGGATAACCCCGCCGAGCAGATGAGCATCAAGGAACTTCTGGGGTACAAGGATATCGACATCGACACGGTCGACTCGGGCAAGGAAGCTCTCGAAGCCCTCAAAAGCGGCAAGTATGATTGCGCCGTGCTTGATCTTCGCCTGCCCGATATGACCGGGTTCGAAGTCCTCGAGAAGTTGCGCGACACGGCAGAACTCCGCGATCTGCCCGTGGTTGTATTCACTGGACGGGACCTGACGGCCGAGGAGGATTCGCAACTTCACAGCCTTGCGCGCAGCGTTGTGGTGAAGGATGTGGAATCGCCAGAGCGCCTGCTGGACGAAACCGCCCTATTCCTGCATCGCGTGGTTGCGGATCTGCCGAAGGCGAAGCAGGACATGCTCGACCGCCTGCACAAGTCCGACGATGCGCTCGCCGGCCGCAAAGTGCTGGTGGTCGACGACGACGTGCGCAACATCTTCGCCCTTTCCAGCGTGCTCGAGCGCCGCGGCATGACAGTGCTATCCGCCGGAACCGGACGCGAGGCGATCGAGACCATTGAATCGACGCCGGACCTGGCAATTGTGCTGATGGACATCATGATGCCGGAGATGGATGGCTATGAGACAATGCAGGTCATTCGCCAGAACCCCGCACTGCGGCGCCTGCCCATCATTGCCCTCACTGCAAAGGCCATGAAAGGGGACCGCGAGAAATGTCTCGAGGCGGGAGCGTCGGAGTACCTTGCGAAGCCGGTCAACACCGAACAACTCCTGTCGGCGCTGCGCATGTGGCTGCACAGGTGAGCGCCTGATGAACCGAGCGCGGGCGCAAGCCCGCACGCCTTTAACTTATATCTTTAAATCGTAAATATAGGGGATGAAACAGGAAATGCCGGGAGACAAGGGATGAAGCCTGACGATAAGGTCAACATCTTGATGGTTGACGACCAGCCTGCAAAGCTGCTGAGTTACGAGGTGATTCTGGCCGATCTCGGCGAAAACCTCATCAAGGCTACGTCCGCGAAAGAAGCGCTCAATATCCTGCTCAAGACCGACGTCGGCGTGGTGCTGATGGACGTCAGCATGCCCGATCTGGATGGATTCGAGCTGGCCGATGTGATCCGCCAGCATCCAAGATTTCAGAAGACAGCGATCATTTTCATTTCCGGAGTTCATCTCACCGACTCAGACAAGATCCAGGGCTACCGGTCCGGTGCGGTCGACTACATTTCAGTTCCCGTGGTTCCTGAAGTGCTGCGCGCCAAGATCAGCGTCTTTGTTGAACTGCACCGCAAGACACGCCAGTTGGAAGCACTCAATAATGACCTCGAACGCCTCGTGACCGAGCGGACGGAAGAGTTGCGCAGGCGCGAGGAGCAGTACCGTATGCGCGCGGAACTCCTCGACCTGGCCACCGAGGCCATCATGGTGCGCGACCTTGAGGGCCGGATCCAACTCTGGAACACGGGCGCCGAGTCGCTGTACGGCTGGAGCCGCGAAGAGGTGATCGGCAAGGACATGCACACAGTGCTGCACACCGTATTTCCAACATCGCGTGATGAGATCGGGAAACTGCTCACGCAGAAGAAGTGCTGGCAGGGCAACCTGGTGCAGCGCACGCGCACCGGGGGCGAAGTCGTCGTTTCCACGCGCAAGACGATGAATGACGAGGGCAACGCCGTTCTTGAAGTGAGCCGGGACATTACGCAGCAACTTCAGGCTGAGGATGCTCTTCGCGAGACCGAGAAGCTTGCGGCAATGGGACGGGTGGCCGGCATTATTGCGCACGAGATCAACAATCCTCTTGCGGCAATCACCAACACGCTTTACCTCGTGCGGAATCATCCTTCGCTGGACGACACTGCGCGGCATTTTGCCGACGTTGCGGAGCAGGAATTGCAGCGCGTGTCGCACATTACGCGCCAGACACTGAGCTTCTATCGCGAATCGAAGCAGCCCATCGCAGTCAACCTTCCCGAATTGCTGGACGACGTGCTCGATCTCCAGGACCGGGCGCTCACAAATAGCCGCATCCGGCTGCGCAAGCGATATTTCTCTACTCCGATCGTTCATGGATTCCCGGTGGAGCTGCGCCAGGTGTTTCTGAACCTGATTGGAAATGCTGTGCAGGCGATGCCTACCGGCGGAACGCTGGGTGTACACCTGCGGGAAAGCACGGACTGGTCGCAGCAGAGGCGGGGGACAGTGATTTCGATTCTCGACACCGGTGTGGGCATTCATCCCGACGACGCCAAGCGCCTTTTTCAGCCTTTCTTCTCAACCAAGTCCACCAAGGGTACAGGGTTGGGTTTGTGGATCAGCAAAGGCATTGTGCAGAAATACGATGGAAGCCTTACCTGCCGCACCGTTTGCGGAAAACGCGGGAACGTTACGTGCTTCCGCGTGTTTTTGCCGGTGTCGGGAGGGCCGAATGGGGCGCCGGCAAATACGGAGACGGCGAGGCAGGAGGCCGAGGGGCCGCACCACGCGGCGCCGGCGATGCAGACAGCTTCGTAGAAGTATTGTGAGCAGCCCGGGCCGGCGACCCTAATTCAGGATCGCCGGCCCTTCGCTTGCGCTGCCTTACTTGAGCTTACTGTTGAGCCGCGGAAGTTTCGGCACCGTCATAGGTTGGGAAGTTTTCAGGCCAGGGGCTGGTGGGCATTGTTTTGAGGGTGACAAGATCGGCCTGCACCTGAGCCCAGCGCTGCGGGTCTTTTTTCGTAGTGATTGGGGCGTCGGGGTTGGCGTAGTACGCCTGGATGTCTTCCTTGATGCCGGAAGGGATGGGCACGTTGGGCTGGCGGGTGAGGTCGTGGAGCAAGTCGGCATAGGTAGCGTCGGTAAGCGGGTAGCCGCCTGGCTGTACCACGTTGCCGGTGTCGAGATCGCGATTGGGAAGTGGATGGTGCGGGTCGGACCGAATCTGGCTCACGGCTTTGGAGTGAGGACTCTTCTGTAGCTCAGTGGAGGGGTGCTGCGCCGAGGCGGATCCGTCCGGAACCGGCGGAGGATCGCGACGTTTGTCCGGTGGCGTGAAGAGCGCGAGCATCCTGCGCATGGCGGCCACGCTTTCGGCGAGCGAGTGCACATATTCGGCCTCGGTTTGGGGCGTGGGTCCCTTCACGGCGAGCAGCTTCAGCGCACCGACTTTGGGGACGATGAAGATGATTCCGGCAAGGGTCCAAGTGCCGATCCCAGCGTGGCGGCGGTAGGATGCCCAGTTGTTTTCTGTGGCCATGGTCGCGATCTCGGAGTGCAGGGCGATGGCTTCGGCCGTCGTCGCATCGGGGGGCTCGCCATGGCGATGGAGGATGGTGAGGGCGTACGCGATGCGCGGGATGAAGCCGCGCACGGCAAACTGGTACGCGCTGACGTTGATGCGGTGGCCCCGGGTGCCGGAGAAATCCGGCGAGATGCCGTAGGTCTGGTAGTACGCAAGAGAGAGCTGGCGCATGGAGACCTGCATGCCGATATGGCGCAGATAGTGAACCGGCGCCACGCGATGGTGAGCGATCTCGTCGATGTCGAACGCAAACTCGGTTTGCACGTGCTGGCGCTTGCCCTCGGCGTAGTTGACGGACTTGCCGTATTCCTGGCCCAGGCGGGGGAATTCGACGGGCACGCCGAGATTGGTGGCGAGCGGGTGGCCGATCGAGTCGCCGATGTAATGCGAAAGGGCGCCAATGGCGAACGCGAGTTCGTTGGCATCGTGCGCGTCGCGCAAAAGATTGACGACGAAGTCTCCTGAGCGCACGTAGTGAGTGAGGTTTGAGAACGATGCCTGGCCGAAGGGATAGTAGCCGATGTCCTGGATCACGCAGCCGCCGTAGGCGTAGGAGCGGGCTTCATCAAGCTGCTGCGGAGTGAGATTTGGGTAGCGGCTCAGGAGCAGTGGGACGATCGAGTCGTCCCAGGTGAGGTCGATGATCTGCTCGTGGGTGAGAAGGGAGTAGGAAAAGGCGGGGACGGCGGCGAAGAGCAGGAGAATCAGGGCTAGTGTTCGAAAGGCAGTGTTTCGGAATCTTGCCGGGCGGCGAGGTCTTGCCATAGAGAAATAGATGCAGTTTCAGGTTGAGGCAATGACACGGAAAGCGAGCGCAGAGAGGTCGAATTGGTGGGCAGAGAGGGACTCGAACCCCCGACTTCCTGCTTGTAAGGCAGGCGCTCTAACCAGCTGAGCTATCCGCCCACATGGCGGAGGCCGAAAATGGCCTATGTCTATGATAGCAGCGGGGCTGCATCGCGGGGCTTTGGCCGGGACCGGTGCAGCGCTGGTACACTGCCCCCGTGCGACGCATCATCGTCAATGCAGATGACTTCGGCCTCACGTCCGGTGTAAATCGCGCAATTATTGAGTTGCACAGAGGGCAGGTTCTGATCAGCGCCACACTGATGGCCCGGGCAACTGCCACTGAGGGGGCAATTGAGATTGCGAAGTCCACGCCATCGCTTGGAGTGGGTTGCCACGTTGTACTGGTGGATGGCGAGCCGGTGCTGCCGGTCGAACAATTGGGCACGCTGGCGAGCCGGAGAACGGGCAGGTTCCATTCATCCCTGGCGACTTTCCTGAGGAGGCTATTGGCGGGCATGATCCGGCCTGAAGAGATCGAGGCCGAGGCGCACGCGCAGATCTCGACGCTGCAAAGCCGCGGCGTAAAGCTGACGCACATAGATACCCACAAGCATACGCACATGTTTCCGGCCGTGCTCAGGCCGGTGTTGCGCGCCGCGCGGGCATGCGGGATTTGTGCGGTGCGGAATCCATTCGAGCCGGCATGGAGCCTGCGGGCCACGCTTGATGCGCCGTTCGCCAGGCGCACCCAGGTACGCGTGCTGCACATGCTGGAGCCGCGATTCCGGCGCGCGGTGGTTGAAGAGGGATTCTCGACGACCGATGGTTCAATTGGCGTGCTGGCGACGGGCAGCCTTACAGCCAGGACGGTGGCGTCCCTTCTAAAGAACATGCCTGAGGGTACATTCGAACTGGTCACGCATCCGGGCTATAACGATTCGGATCTGGGGCGCGTGAATACGCGGCTTCGCGCTTCGCGCGAAATTGAGCGCGATGCCCTGGCGGCCTTGCAAAATGCGGGCGAGGTGGAACTGATCTCCTATGTCGACCTTAGCCCCAGGCCTTTAACGCACACATAACCAGACGTTCTGCATCTTCATGCGGGGCAGAAACGTCCAACCGGTAGGTGCATCTCCTCCACAAAGGCGAGATCTCATGCGCATTGGCATCACCTGCTATCCGACGTACGGCGGTTCCGGCGTTGTCGCCACGGAACTGGGGATTGAACTTGCGGCGCAGGGCCATGAGATTCACTTCATCTCGTATTCGCAGCCATTCCGGCTGAGCGGGCGGGACCTGGGAATCTTTTACCACGAGGTTCCTGTCTCGAATTATCCGCTGTTCGAGTTTCCTCCTTACGACCTGGCGCTGGCTTCGCGCATGGCGGAGGTGGCGGAGTATTACGAACTCGATTTGTTACACGTGCACTATGCTATTCCGCACTCGGTGAGCGCGCTGCTCGCGCGGCAGATGCTGGCCGCTCGCGGGCGCAGGCTGCCATTTGTAACCACGCTGCACGGCACGGATATCACGCTGGTGGGACTCGACCGAAGTTACCTTCCGATCGTGCGTTACGCGATCCAGGAGTCGGACGGCGTGACCAGCATTTCCGAGTACCTGCGCGCGAAGACGGCCGCAGATTTCGGAATCTCGCGTCCGATTGCGGTGATCCCCAATTTTGTGAACTGCGATGTCTATGCGCCGATTAAGGATGAAGAGAAGCGTGCAAAGGCGCGCGAGCGGTTCGCGCGGCCGGATGAGAAGATCCTGATTCATCTGTCGAATTTTCGGCCGGTTAAGCGTGTGGTGGACGCTGTAAAGATCTTCGCGCGAGTCGCGAGCGCGATGCCGTCGCAATTGGTGCTCGTGGGCGATGGGCCGGACCGGTCGGCGGCGGAATGGCTGGCGCATGACCTGGGCATCCAGGGACGAATTCACTTCCTGGGCAAGCAGGAGCGCGTGAACGAACTGCTGCCGCTTGCGGATCTTATGCTGATGCCGAGCGAGCTGGAGTCGTTCGGGCTGGCGGCGCTGGAGGCGATGGCGTGCAAGGTTCCATCGATTGCGACGCGCGTGGGAGGAGTGCCGGAATTGATCGATGACGGGTTAACGGGGCTGCTGTTTCCGGTGGGCGCCGTAGAGGAGATGGCGGATGCGGCGATTGAACTGCTCGGCGACCGCCAGCGGTTGAATGCGATGCGCGATACGGCCCGGCGCACCGCGCAGAAGCGATTTTGCTCGACGCTGGTGTTGCCGCAGTATGTCAACTTCTACGAATCGCTGGTGGCGGCCGAGGTGACCCGGTAACCCGAATCTATTCGTTGTCTGTCTTTCAGTTATTGGCCCGCCGGGTTTGATCCCCACGATTGTGACGAAGCGCGCGGCTCAACTTGATTCGACGGAGAAGCCGAGTTTGTGCCAGAAAGCGCAGACTAGAGCCCGCGTTTCCGGATCAGTCTTAACGGTGGTTTTCAAAGCGATCGAGCCGCCGCGGGATAAATGCGCGAAGTCGCGCGGGTCGAGCGCGATGGCGACACATTTCTGTGGGCGATAGGTACAGCTCGCGAGGTCTGCGATCTCAAGGCGCGTAGTGGGCGTGGCGATAATGGTCCGCGGCGGCGCCATGCGATCCAGCAGCCACAGGATCTCCAGTTTGGATTCGAGCTCGTCAGGCACGCAGTCGATTACCAGATCGGCATCGCGCACCGCGTCTTCAATGCTCGTTACGAAAGAGATCGAAGCGGCTTCGCCGGCAGGCGCCTGCGCGGCGAGCGATTCCCGCGCGTGATGCAGGTTCGAGGGCATCACGTCTTCAAGCAGCGTGCGAAAGCCGGCGCGCGCCGCCGCTCCGGCGAGCCATCGGCCAAGCGGCCCAGCCCCGATTATGGCAACCGTGATCAAAGAGAGGTCTTGCTCGATCCGGCGCCGCGCAGCGGATGGCGGCGCGGCGTCTCAAGATGATTACTTGGCTTCGAGGGCTTCCACAATGTCATCCACGCTGGGCTTTGTGCCGCGCAGGTGTTCGTGGACGCGTGCCCGCTCCTCGGCGCTGAGGGTTGGGATGAAGGCCAGCATCCGGCGCAGGGTGACGGCGACATCATCGATGTAATTCATGAGGCGAATCGCTTCTCCACTCAACGGCATACGAAAGAACCCCTCGAAAAAAGTCTCAGGCTCCATTGTAGGGGGTGCGGGTTGGCCCCGGTGCGCGGCCTGCGAATTCGCAGGTTTGCGATGGGAATCACGCGATTGCCGGTCAGGGTATCTTTACTTCGGCCCCTTCCCGCATGAGCTTGCGAAGTGGCTCGTTGTCGGCGTAGACGCGCCATTCGGCGACCTTGCCCTCGTGAATCAGGGCGCGGAGCGCGGCGGGAGTCTGCCAGCGCCGCTGATGTCGCGAGGTTCCGTCCGGGATGGGCATGCCGGTGGACTGGATCTGCTCAAATGCGTGTGAATAGGTCCCGCCGGCACTGCCGATAAGGATGACCGCCGAATCCTGAACATAGGTTTCGTCGATCTTGAGGGAGTAATCAGGGACCATCTGGAAGTACAGCGTCCAGGCGTTGCGCATGCCTTCGCGGCCCGTGGCGGCATTGCCGAGCGAGTCAGTAAAACGGTGGTCCGGCGTCATCAGCGCGGTGAGGGCGTCGACATCCTGGCGGTTAATGGCGCGAACAAAGTCCATGGCAACATCGACCGGCAAGCCGCTCATGCAGCGATTGTACGGCTCAGGCGCATGGGCAGACAGCAGGGGAAATCCCCAGGTGGATCGACGATTGGATGTGGATGTAGGGCCCCGTTTGCGCTAGGCCACAACCTGGAGCGCGTGATCGTTTGAATTCCAGATGAGGTGACGGATGCCAGGGCCCATCACGATGCAGCCCTCGCTGGCGGCGCCAAGATGCGCATTCGAATCGCCATGAATGAGGAATGCGCTGCGGCCGCACATGTCGTTAGCGGGGTCAGGTTCGAGCGGCATGACGAACGGTCCATGTGTCGGAGTGTTGCGCGGTGAATCGATCGAGTAGTGGCCGCGAGGAATAGGGCCGACATCCTTGACGCACTGTTGTGTGGGGTCGTTTTTGCCTGCGGGGGACCCGCTATAGCCGGTTCCCTGGAGCTGGCCTGCCGCGTCGAACAACTGGCCCGTGCTCTGCTTGTAGGTCCACATCGCTTGCCTCGCTGGAGTGGATTCCCGGGAAGTGCTTCCATCTTACCCGGCGAGCGGCGCGGGATGAAGCGTGAAGAAAAATCTTGACAACGGAGCTGGACGGAGGGAATATATGTCGTATACGACGCGTCGATACGACACGTCGTATACGACGAGGCAGAGGAGGCGGTCATGGCTATCTCGACAGAAGGCGTCATCAACTTTGCGTGGATCACGACAGGCCTGGTCTGGCTGATCGGGCTCGCGTTTACCAAACGGACGGTACGGGCCCAGCCCGCGGGCCCCCGCGTGTTTTACGTGCTAATCGCCGCGTCAGGGTTTTTCCTGATTGCGAAACACAATTTCGACCTCGGCTGGCTCGGGGCCCGGATTGCGCCCGCATCGCACCAGGTCGAGTGGACGGGGGCGGCAGTGACGATGCTGGGCTGCCTGTTTGCCATCTGGGCGCGGATCACGCTGGGCGCCAACTGGAGCGGCCGGGCCACGGTAAAAAAGAATCACGAACTGATCCAGAGAGGACCTTACTCGTTGGCGCGGCATCCGATCTACACCGGGCTGCTGACAGCCATAGCGGGCACGGCGCTTGCCAACGGAGTGGCGGCCTGTCTCGTGGGCCTGGTGCTCATTGTGTTGGCCTTCTTCATCAAGATGAGCCAGGAGGAGCGGCTGATGCAGGAGACCTTTCCCGAGGCTTATCCTGCATATCGGCGCAGAGTAAAGGCACTTATACCGGGAGTGTTCTAGGGTGATGGGAAAGAAAGAGAAGCAAGTGGAGCCGGGCCTTGGGGTGCTGGCAGAACAGGTGACGGCGGATTTGGATGCGATCCGGCGCGCGATGAAGAGGCCGTTGGAGATGGAGGCGGCCCGGGGCGGACTGACACCGGCGCAGACCACGGTGATGAGCGTAATGGTTCGCGAGGGCGGGATGAGCCTGAAGGACCTTAGCGCGGCGGTAGGATTGGCGCACTCGACGGTAAGCGGGATCGTGGATAGGCTGACGAAGCGCGGCATGCTGAAGCGGAGGCCCGACCCCGACGACCGCCGTTTCAGCCGCATCCATCCGACGGCGGCGGTGACAGACTTTGTGCGCGAAATGATTCCAACCCTGCAACGCAAACCGCTTGAAACTGCACTCGCTCGCCTGTCGGAAGCCGAGCGGAACGAGTTGCAAAAGTTATTGGCGCGGCTGCGCGGCGCGCTCGAAAGCCCACAACAGGGAATTGCCGGCCGCACTGGGAATCTTACGGGCGAGTGACTGCAAAAACTATAAGGGGCGCGTCGGCGCGCTGTCTTGCACATCGGGCGAACCCGAGATAAGTTGGATTCACGATCCATCGGCCAAGGGGTTCCCCGTGCTGGTCCAAGTTTTCCGTCGTAAATTCTGTTGTCTTTCCATTGTGGTTTTCTGCCTGGTTTGGCTGTGCTCCGCGCGCGCGCAGCAGTCGGGCGGTTCGGCCGCAGTCTCGCAGTCTTCAGCGCCGGCGGAACCGGGCCATTTCACCAGGTCCGCGAAGGATATATTTGCCGCGGCGAGCGCGGTAGCGGCGCCGGACGGCACGAACGTCTCGATTCTCGAAGACGACGACCATTACAGCTTCGACGACGCCGGACGCATGACGCACGTGGGCTACACCGTCTACAAGGTGCTGACGGAAAAGGGCGCCGAAGCGTGGGATTCGATTTCGATCCAGTGGGAGCCGTGGCACGAGGCAAGGCCGGAGATCCGCGTGCGGGTGATCACGCCGGACTTTGCCGAGCATGCGTTGGATCCGAAAAGCATTGAAGAGACTCCGGCACAGGATGGCGAATACAAGATCTACTCGGACGCCAAGCGCGTCCACGCGCCGTTCCCGGCGATTGCCCAGGGAGTGGTGGTGGAAGAGGAGTACGTGGAGCGCGAAGACCAACCGCTGTTTGCGGCAGGGCGCGCGGGTTGGACCACCTTTGGGCGGGAGCAAATGCCGGTGCAGCACAGCCGGCTTGAGTTTGACGCGCCATCCTCGCTGCAATTGCGGACGTCCACGATGCTGTTACCGGACGTGAAGCCGACGCGCGTTGAAGCGAACGGGCATGTGAAGCTCGTTTATGACATAGGGCGGCTGGAAGGGATCACAGACGACGATCCAAACTTCCCTTCGGACGTGGCGCGGTTCCCGCGGGTCAGCTTTTCGACAGGGGCGTCGTGGCAGGCTGTGGCGACCGCGTACGCAAAGGTAGTTGATGACCGAGCGAACACGGCCACTGTGCAGCAAGTAGTGGATGGACTGATCACAGGGAAGAAGTCGGTTGCGGACAAAGAAGCTGCGCTCGTGGATTATCTCGACCGCGAGGTGCGATACACCGGGATCGAATTTGGCGGCGCGGCGATCCTTCCGCATGATCCAGCGGAGACTCTCGGCAAGAAATACGGCGACTGCAAGGACAAGGCGACGCTACTGGTGACGATGCTGCGCACGGCGGGAATTCCGGCCTACGTGGCCCTGCTAAATGCGGGCTCGAGGATGGATGTCGCGGCGGACCTGCCGGGCATGGGGCAGTTCGATCACGCGATTGTCTACGTGCCCGAGATTTCAGCTTCGGCAGGGATTGCGGCCACGCCCGCACTTTGGATCGACGCGACCGACCGGTACGCCCGGCTTGGGCAGATTCCGATCGCGGACCAGGGGCGAATGGCGCTGATCACGAGGCCGGAAACAACTGCGCTGACGCGGACGCCTCAATCGACGGCGAAAGAGAACGAATTGCTCGAGTATCGCACGGTAACGCTGAGCGAGAACGGCCCGGCGACCGTCGTGGAGAAAACCCAACCGCATGGGGTATACGAGTCGCGCTACCGTTCTTTCTATGCCGACAAGCCGGACAAGGAGACGCGCGACAACCTTTCCAGTTATGTGAAGTCGCAGTACGTTTCGGAGAACCTGGTTTCGGTGGACCGCAGCGATCCGGCGGACCTGTCGACGCAGTTCGAGCTTACCGTGACCTGCGACAAAGCGAAACGCGGATTTACAGCGCTGAGCGGCGCGGAGGCTGCGATCCGGTATGAAGCGCTGTTCTTCCGTCTGCCTGAGGAGCTAACGCGCAAGGATGACGGTGACAAGTCGAAGAAGGATGGCGGGCCGGCGCGCACCGCCGACTGGGAGTTGATCGAGCCCTACACAGTGGACCTGAATTACCGCATCGTGCCGCCGGCGGGATTCGTCCCCAAGGAACTCCCGAAGGGCGCGACGATTCTACTGGGTCCGGCGCAGATTACGGAGGAGTTCTCCGTAGGCCCCGACAGCGTGGTGCAGGCGCACATTCGGTTTGACACCGGCAAGCGCCGCTACACAGTGGCCGAAGCTACGGAGGTGCGCAACAAGGTGTCTGCCCTGATGGACGGGCCAGCGGTGCTGGTGTCATTTGAGCCCAAGGGCGAGGTGCTGCTGCGCGAGGGAAAGGTTCGCGAGGCGCTCGCCAGCTACAGGGCGCTGGTCGCGATGCACCCCAATGAGGCCATTCATCATCTCCAGGTGGCAAACGTACTGCTCGACGCCGGCATGGGCGAAGCCGCTCGCGAGGAGGCGCGCGAGGCGGTGAAGCTTGAGCCGAAGAGCGCGCTCGCTCAGAAGACTCTGGCGGAGATTCTGAAACACGATCTGGTGGGGCGCAACCTGCGGTCGGGGAGCGATTTGGCGGGCGCGGCCGAGGCGTTCCGCGCGGCGGAGAAGCTCGATCCGGACGACAATTCGACACAAGGCGACCTGGCGATCCTGCTCGAATACGATGCGGTGGGCCGGCGCTACGGCCGGGACGCTCCTCTGAAGGACGCGATCGTGACCTACGAGAGGCTCGGGCGGGATAAGCTTGCGGAGCTCGACCTTTCAAACAACCTGGCGTTCGCGCGGTTCTACTCAGGCGATTATGCGGGAGCGTGCAAGGCGGCGCAGGGTCTGAATCCCGAGCCCAAGGCCCTGATTGCCGCGTGCGTAGCGGTGCAGCAGGGAGCGAAGGCCGGCATGGCCGAAGTGAACAAGCGCACCAGCGACGACAATGTGTTCAAAGAGACGGCGCACACAGCGGGCGAAATGCTGATGAACGTGAGGCAGTATCCGCTGGCAGCGGACTTTCTCCAGGCGGGCGCTTCGGGCGACAACGCCGCGCAGGCCGTGGGGCTGGCCTCGCTGCTGCGCAATGCCACGCCGCATGAAGAACTCCAGTTTGCGAACACTCCGCAGGACCTCGTGAAAAAGTTCTTCCTGCTTTCGATGGATCCAAATATCACGATCGCGAAGCTGGGGTCGCTGGCGAGCAGAAATGCCCGGCTCGTCATGGCAGAGCAGGACACAGAAGAATTGAAGAAGGAGCTCGAATCGGGGCGGCAACTCAACTCGCAACTGGCCCGCGAAGGGTCTTTCCTTGACGTGACGCTCGACATCCTGGCACAGGCGTTCGATCCGAAGGTGGAAGGCGACGACGCATCGGGCTACCGGCTCAAAGTGCAGGTCCCGGGCGGAGCGAACCTGACATTCTTCGTGGTGAAGGAAGACGGCCAGTACCAGCTGCTGGACACGAACGAGGACCCGAATGCGATTGGGCTCGAGATGCTGGACCGCGTCCAGGCCGGCGATCTGCGCGGAGCCAAGGTGTTGCTCGACTGGATGCGCGAAGACGTACACCTCGAAGGCGGAGACGATCCTCTGGGCGGCCCTGTGTTTCCGCGCTTTTGGACTCGGGGCGCGGCGCCGGACGCGAGCCGCATGAGGTTGGCGGCGGCCAGCATTCTGGCGGGCACGAGGCCGACCGCGGCGAAGGGCGTGGCAATCCTGGAGCCGGCGCTGAAGCAGGCGGCGACAGAGCATGACCGCGAGAATATTCAGATTGCGCTGGCGCAGGGTTATTCGCTGCAAGAGAACTTTGCAGGGCTGCTGGCGGTCTCCAGCGCGCTGCTCGCGCAGGTGCCGGAGTCGCGCTTTGCGTTCCTGAACAATATCCAGGCGCTGACGGGACTTCAGCGTTACGACGACGCGATGGCGCTCGCGGACGCGCGGCTGAGGCAGCTGGAGAATGACCCTGATGCGTTTCGGGCGAAGAACACGATCGAGACCGCACGAGGGAACTACCAGGCTGCGCGCGGCTGGCTTGAAAAGCTGGCGCAGTCGGGCCGCGAGGATGCCGAGCTGCTGAACGAAGAGGCGTGGCTGTCGCTCTATTCGGGCCAGGTTACGGACAAGGACATTGCCACCGGCATCAAGGCGACGCAACTTGCAAAGGACAATCCGCACATTCTGCATACGCTGGCATGCCTGTACGCCGCAACAGGCAAGACGACCGAAGCGCGCGACCTTCTGTTGCGCTCCATGGATGACCTGAACCTCGATCAGCCGAACGACGATTATTGGTATGCGTTCGGGCGTATTGCAGAGCAGTATGGCGAGCGCGCGGTTGCCATTGCCGATTACCGCAAGGTGCAGAAACCGAATCAGCTGCTCTCGATTCCCACATCGAGCTACGAACTGGCTCAGGTGCGGTTGAGAGCGCTCGACGCGCTCGCGCTACACTGAAGTCAGGCATGGTCTTCGTTCTCGATAATTACGACTCGTTCACCTACAACCTGGTGCAGTACCTGGGCGAACTGGGCGCAAAGATCGAGGTGCGCCGCAACGACGAGTTGACAGTGGAAGACGTGGAGGCGATGAAGCCGGAACGGATTCTGCTGTCGCCGGGGCCGTGCACGCCTGGGGATGCCGGAATTTTGGTCCCGCTGATCCGGCACATGGCTGGTTCGTCGCGCCGAACGCCGAAACCGGTTCCGATTTTGGGAGTGTGCCTTGGGCACCAGGCAATCGGCGAGGCCTTCGGCGGGCAGGTCGTGCGCGCGAAGCAGCTGATGCACGGCAAGACGAGCGCGGTGAAGCACGACGGGAAGGGAGTGTTTGCAGGGCTGCCCACGCCGATGACCTGCACGCGCTATCACTCGCTGATTGTGGCAGAAGACTCGCTGCCTCGCGAGCTGGAAGTCACGGCGCGGACGGCGGAGAACGGCAGCGGGGCAGCGGGCGAAACGGTGATTATGGGGCTGCGGCATAGGACGCTGCCGATTGAAGGCGTGCAGTTTCATCCCGAGAGCGTGCTCACCGAAAACGGCCGCCGGATGATTCGAAATTTCCTGGAAATGTAAATGGGTGCAGGCATTCGAAGAGTGGGGCACAAGAGCGCGTCGCGTAGCTGCGGGTTGCTGCTCGCGGTGTGCGCAGCTTGTGCGGGGGCGCAGGAGCCTGCGGTCCAATCTCCGCCCGCGGCTGTTGCATCTCCGGCTCCCGCCGCGACCGCGGTCCCTGCGGTCCCGGACTCAGCTTCCGTAGCGGCCCCAGGGCCAATTGCCATTGTGCAGGTGGATGCCGCGGCGTCCGTGACGGGCGCGCTGCAGGTGACGCAGGGCAAAGCGATCATTGCCGCCAACGGCACTGTAAGCTCGGGAGCAAACACGACGGAAGTGATCCTCCCCCATCGCGGAGTGCTGCGTATTTGCGCGTCTACGACGGTAAAGCTGGCTGCGGATGCGAGCGTGCCTGCGGGCGAAACTCCGGGGCTGATGATGGCGATCGATCACGGTGCCATTGAAGCGAGCTTTGCAACGGGGCGCAACTCCGATGTCCTGCTCACGCCGGATTTCCGCATCCTGATCGGCGCTCCGGGATCTGCCGACGTGAAGGTTCGCCTTGGCGCGCATGGCGACACTTGTGTAGACAATGGCGGGGATCACGCGCCCTATGTGCTTGTGACGAGTGTCTTCGATGGCGGCGCGTACCGCGTGCAGCCGGGCCAGCGGGTAATGTTCCAGCATGGCAGCTTGCAGGAGGTTGTGGACCAGGAGAAAGAACCATGCGGATGTCCGCCGGCGCCGCGGCCCGGATCGAACGATTTTCCGCTGGCGCAGAGCGCGGGACTTTCGCCGGTTTCTCCGCCTGTCGCGGCTCCTGCTATGAGCAAGCCTGCGCCTACAGGTTCCAAGTCCGACTCCGCGCTGAATGAGCCGCTGGTGTACCAGGCGACGGCAGTCCCTGAACCAGCCGCGAGCACGCCGGCTCCATCGCCAAGCGAGTCGACTGCCGCAGCCGCCCCGACGGCGCCCCCCAAACAGGCGGAAAAAAAGCCGGGGTTCTTTCATCGGCTGGGATCGTTCTTCAGGCGGGTGTTTGGAGCGGAGTGAAGAACCCGGAAGCGGGATTGGACCTGGGCCTTCTTTTTTTAGCGTTTAAGCCCCGGACCACGTTTATCGTGGCCCGGGGTTTCGCGTTCAATAGACCGAGTCCCTAGTTATGGGGCGCGAAGGTGACTCCGCGAAGTACTTCCCCGAATCCTGCCGCGCGAAGAGTCGTGAACTGCCCGAGACCTTTCGGCAGAGTGGTGGCCTTGAGTTGATCTTTCACCGTCACGAGCTTGTTTGGGTCGGCGCCCTGGTCTCCGCTGGTGCTCACGGTCGAGGTAACGGCGTACAGGTCAACGGTTCCATCGCCGTTCGTCTTGCCCGTCAGGTTGCGGCAACCGTCGGTGGCAGGGCTAGGATACCCCGAGATGGTGTAAGGTATGCCGATATCCAGCCCGTTCTGAAGAATGTAAGCCATGCTCCAGGAAGTTCCGTCAAAGAGCCACTTCTGGATGCCCGCCGTGGCCTGGCTGGCAGCGGATGCGACATTTCCGTTTACCGGCGGGCTCACAAGCGTTCCGTCGCCCTCATCGCATACGTACAGGGTATTTGCGTCAGCGAACCAGATGCCGAAGGGAAAGGCGACCGGATTGCCGGTGCTTCCATCCAGCGCCACTCCGCTGGCGAGCGTCGTCGGAAACCCGGGAAGGACCGTGATCGGTGCAGCGGCAAGATCCGCCTGGCTGCCGGTTGGAAGCGCGCCTGCATCGCCGACCTGGTACACGGTGTTGATCCCGTTTCCGCCGCTGCCCTTGGTCACGTACAGCGTATTGTTGAAAATCGTAAGGCCGCGGAAATTATTGTCCTTCCCGGCTTTGTCCGGTGTCGGATATCCAAGCTGCGTTATCTCGAAGTCCCCGATCATGTCGATGTTGGGCGGCACCGGCGGCGTCTGGCCAGGCACCAGGAACTCGGCGCCTGTAGACGTGATCAGGTTGAGGCCCACCTGCGTGGTAGTAAGCTGACTCTTCGACAGTCCGCCGTTGTTGTCGTTTCCGGTCAAGTAATAGGCACTGTCGCTCGCCTTGATCGCCGCGCGGCCGTTGTTGCCGCTGTAGGCGTTTCCGGGGGTGATCTGAAGGTTCCCGTCCGCATCCACTTCCGCCACGGCGCGGTAATACTGCGAGACCACTGGATTGGTTGGGTCGACCACGCCCGGCGTGTTGGAATTCGACACATCCAGCTGATTGGGTGCGGTAACGAATCCGGGACCGCCCTGGTACCCGACAAACGTGATCGACTTCCCATCCAGCGAAAGATGCAGAGACAGCTCCGATTTCGAGCTGAAGCTGGTCACTATCAGGTTGCTTGGGACAGAGTATGTGCCAAGAAGCTTGCCGTTCTTCGAGATGTTATCGAGGAAGATGGGCGATGTAACGCCAAAGCTGCCGTCAACCACGTCGTTGTTAAACACGGCCGGGTACGTCCCGTTGTTCGTCGCCGTGGCGCATGTCACTGCCACTTTCGCCGTGCCGCCTGAGAGCGTGGGCACCTTTACAGTGCCTGCAACGCAACCCGGGGGCAGCGTCTGCCCCACCGAAACTGTTGAGGCGTTTCCTGTATAAACGCTGCGGCTGAGAATCAGTGTGTCGGCTCCGGAGGCGCCCTGCTTGCTCACGAGGCCTTGCGCGGACATCATCGACGCCGCGGCGCATAGCAACGCGGCTGACGCAAGAATTGACTTCATTTTTGACCCTCCTTGGGGGGATTTCCAAGACCGTAGCAGTCTGGCAAGGGTGGTCAGTTAAATGGCTTGTTAATTCTTCCGGGCGGTTTCAGAAGAACCATTGACGGCGAAGGCGCGTTGTTCGAAAGGAACGCCGAGTTCAGGGAGGTCGACCCTCCAGGCCGCAAGGAACGAAATAGAAAGCAGATCGAGAAGCTGATTCGGTGCTCTCAGGGCCGCAATTTTCGCCTGCAACTCTTGAAATAATTCAGCCCTGCAGGTTTCGAAAACGGTTCGTTGATTTCTCAATCAACTTGCTTGCGCGCGCTCCTGTTCGTCGGCGGCCTTGATCATCTCGCTTGTTCCCTTGCCATAGATCGCCTGTCCGTATTCCAGTATCGTCACCAGTCCGACGCCGCCGCAGATGTTACCCATCACGGCGAAGCCGAGCCACTCTCCATAGGCCGCCCAGGTTGCGTGGCCGGTGAGCACGGCGACCAGTATTTCGCACGATGAGGCGATGCAATGAGCGAAATTGCCGAGCCCTACGATGTAGGTCAGCATCCAGATGAGAACAACCGAGCCGGTGATGGAATGCGATCCGGAGACGAGCCACGCCGCCAGCGCGATCATCCAACCGCCGATGACGCCGGACCAGAAGATGGCGCCGGGGGCGTGTGAAAGCCCCATCACGCCAAGATGCACAAGCGCGTCGACAAAGCGAGGCTCGAGAGCAGACGTCCAGGCAGCGAGCATGGCGAATCCCAGCGCTCCGGCCACGTTGGCCGGCAGCACAATCGACCACAGCCGCAGCGTATTCCACAGCTCTCGTTTTTCAGCGAGCACCAGCGCGACAGGATACAGCGTGTTCTCGGTAAAGAGTTGCGAGCGGCCGATGATCACGACGATGAATCCGATTGGATAGAACACGCAGGCGATGAGGTGCGCGACAGGGGACGTGCCAAGCAGCGCCACACCCAGAGCGGTTCCGAGCGCGGAGAAGCCCATGAACGCCCCGCCGCCGAAGCCTGAAATGGCCAGCGCCGTATTGGTTCGCTTGAGCTCCTGGCGCGCGTTCGACGCGACCTGCTGATAGATCTCTTCAGCCGACGGACGCGCGAGATGTTTCTGCGCGGGCGGCGGCACAGGCTGGGGACCAGCGGTTTCGAATTGCTTACGCCGAAGGGGATTCCGCATACACACGACTCTCGACAGGCGTTAACCCTGTTCACGAATAGATGCGGAATTGCGCCGGCGAGCCGGTTTGCCACATGGATCAGAGAATTGCGGCCATCGCCGCCAGGCAATTTCCGGCCTTCGTTGTGTTACTCTGCGCTGTTCAACACATTGGAGGATCTACTTTGCGGATTCGTGCGCGAGCAAGCAAATTGATACTCGTCCTTTTTGTTCTGTTATGCGGACTCTCAATGCGGGCAGCCGCTCAGGTCCCAGGACAGCCGGATTATCCCTTCCGCGACACGAAGTTGCCGGATGACCAGCGGATTGCCGATCTGCTCGGGCGCCTGACGCTCGCCGAGAAAGTCGATCTGATGTCAGATCATCCCAAATTTCCTCGCCTGAACCTTGTGTTTTCAGGACAGGTAGAAGGGCTGCACGGCCTTGCGCTGGGCGGTGTAGGCGGACCCCCGGGGGGATGGGGACCGCGCGGCCGGCAACCGCTGCCCACCACGACCTTCCCGCAGGAAAAGGGTTTGGGGAGCACTTGGGACCCCGAGTTGATGAAGAAGATCGGCGCGCTTGAGGGCGAAGAGGCGCGCTACTACTATCAGAATCCCGTGTACGACTTCGGCGGAGTGGTAGTGCGCGCGCCCAACGTGGATCTGAGCCGCGATCCGCGATGGGGGCGCACCGAGGAGTCGATGGGCGAGGACCCATACCTCGTCGGGGCGATGACCGTTGGCTTTATCCACGGCGTGCAGGGGCCGGATCCGAAGCACTGGCAGGCAGCGTCGCTCATGAAGCATTTTCTGGCCAACGAGAACGAAGATGGACGTTCGCATACGTCTTCTGATTTCGACGAGCGCCTGTTCCGCGAGTACTACTCTGTCCCATTTCGCATGGGATTCGAAGAGGGTGGGTCGCGGGCCGTGATGGCCGCGTACAACTCGTGGAATGGCACGCCCATGATGATCCATCCGGTCCTCAAGCAGGTGATGATTCCGGAATGGGGCAATGACGGGCTGATCTGCACCGACGGCGGCGCGCTTGGGCTGCTCATCACCGCGCACAAGAGCTTCCCGGACAAGGAGCACGGATCCGCAGCCGCAGTGAAGGCGGGCATCAATCACTTTCTCGATCGCTACAAGGAGGATTTGACCAAAGCCCTCAAGGACGGTCTTTTGACCGAAGCCGACATGGACGCGTCATTGAAAAATCTGCTGCGTGTTTACCTGCGGCTTGGCGAAATGGACCCTCCCGGCGCGGACCCCTACGCGAATATCGGCGTCGAAACCGGTGGCGCGATTCCGCCGTGGGAGCGCGAGTCGAGCAGGGAACTGGCGCGCAAGGCGACAGACGAATCGATTGTCCTGCTGAAGAACGAGCACGACACGTTGCCGCTCGATCGTGCAAAGCTGAAGACCATTGCGATCATCGGGCCTTGGGCCGATACAGTCCTGATCGACTGGTACAGCGGCACGCCGCCCTACTCGGTCACCATCCTGCAGGGTATTCGCGAGGCCGCGGGAAAAGACGTCAAGGTGCTGTACGCCGACGGATCGAATGTGGCAGAGGCCGCCGCGCTGGCGAAAAAGGCCGACGTGGCCCTCGTGGTGGTCGGCAATCATCCCGAGTGCAACGCGCCCTGGGACCAGTGCCCCGTGCCTTCGAATGGCAAGGAGGATGTGGACCGCAAGACCATCGCACTGGAACAGGAGGAACTGGTCAAGCGCGTCTTTGCGGCGAATCCGCACACCGTTGAAGTGCTCCGGTCGAGCTTTCCGTACGCGATTGGCTGGAGCCAGGAGAACCTACCGGCTATCGTGCACATGACGCACAACAGCCAGGAAGAAGGCCACGGACTTGCCGACGTGCTGTTCGGAGACGTGTCGCCTGCGGGACGGCTGAACCAGACGTGGCCCACGGGTGATGCTCAACTGCTGCCGATGATGGATTACAACCTTCTTCACGGCCGCACCTACATGTACTCGAAAGACAAGCCGCTGTATCCCTTCGGCTATGGCCTGAGCTACACGACGTTCGCTTACGAAGGGCTGACCCTGAGCGCGCCCCACATCAACGCAGATGGCACGGTACATATAACCGTGAAAGTAAAGAACACCGGCAAGCGCGCGAGCGACGAAGTGGTGCAGATTTACGTGCAGCATCTCGCCTCGCAAGTGACGCGCCCGCAGATCGAGCTCCGCGGCTTCAGGCGCGTGCACATCGATCCTGGCGTGGTGCAGAACGTGACACTCGATTTGAACGCGCACGACCTTGCCTACTGGGATGCGGCCGCGCGCGAATGGCGCGTCGAGAAGGAGCCGGTGCGCATACTGGCCGGAGGGTCGAGCGACAAACTTTCCGTGCAGGCAACGCTCGAAGTCACCAGCCCCGGCGAGTACAAGCCATAAGACGACCGGATCCGATCAAAAATGTTTCTAATTTCTCGGAACCCTGTGCTACCGTGATTGGATCACTTTTCTCGCATCGAAATTCTTCGAAAATACCTAACTCGGAAGGGGACTATGAAAGCCACGCCAAGCCTCCGCCTTTGTCTTGCGGCTTCTCTCGTTGCAGCGGCATGCGTGCACGCTCAGGACGCAGATGGCTGCAAGGATTCGCCTCTGATCAGCAGATTTCCCGGCAGTGTGATTCAGTCATGTGATCAAAAGGATGACGACAGTTTCAAATTCCAAATGGGCGAGAACAAGCCCGACAAGGAAATCGAAGGAAAGGTCTTCAAGGTTACCTACAGCTTCCCCAAGACCGCCAGCAAGGCACAGGTGGTTCGCAACATCACCACGGCGCTTCACAGCGCAGGGTATACCTTCATCTACGACTCCGGAAGCTATGGCGATTTCACCGTTCACATGGGCAAAACCTGGATATGGGTATCCATCAGCGGCGGCGGCAACTACGACATTGTCACCGTTGAAGAGACTGCGCTTACGCAAGATGTGGTGGCTACCGCTGCCGTGCTGCAAAGTGGTCTCCAGTCCACCGGCCACACTGTCGTAAACGGAATTCACTTCGATACCGGCAAAGCCGATGTCAAGCCCGACTCAGCTTCTGCGTTGGAAGAAATCGTCAAGCTTCTCCAGCAGGACCCCGGGCTGAAAATCTACGTCGTGGGGCACACAGATAACGTGGGCTCACTGGCATCCAATCTCGAACTCTCCAACCGCCGGGCTGCTGCAGTGGTCACTATCCTTGAATCCCAATACCACATCCTGCCTGCGCGGCTCGCGTCTTTCGGCAACGGCCCCTATGCGCCCATTCAGTCCAACGAATCTGAGGAAGGCCGGGCCGTAAACCGCCGCGTGGAGTTGGTCAAGCAGTAAATGCTCGGAGGCGCCTCGATCAATGCGGGGCGCATCGGGCAGCGCTGAAACGGTTTCCGCGGCACGGCGGCGATCAATGTTCGCCTCTCTGCTGTTACGCTCTAAAGCAGACTTGAGGGAAGGGAATCCATGAGCGATTGGGACGGGCGATTCCTGGAGATGGCTGCACTAGTAGCCACCTGGAGCAAGGACCCAAGCACAAAAGTGGGCGCGGTCATCACGCGCGGCAAATTCGTGGTGTCGCTCGGGTTCAACGGGCACCCTGCGGGAATAGAAGACAATACCGCGCGCCTCCTGGACCGCGAAACCAAGTACCGCACCATCATTCACGCCGAGCTTAATGCCATCCTGAGCGCGCGCCAGCCCCTCGACGGATGCACGCTCTACGTGGTGCCATTCATGCCTTGCTCAGCCTGCGGCGCCGTCATCGTGCAGTCCGGAATCAAGCGAGTGGTCACGCTTGAAAGCGACAACGAGCGATGGGCCGAAAGCTTCGAGTTCACGCGGACGATCTTTACAGAGGCCGGAATCGAGCTGGTGATGCGTCCTGCTGCCGGGAAGTGAATCGGACGGACGCCCCTCTCTCCCGGTTTTATTTCCCCGATATCTTCGATAACTCCGAGCCCACAAGCAGAAATGCTCCCACGCCGTAGACATAACTCGACGACGCCTTGAATTTGCCCGGCTCGCCGCCGATCGGTTGAATCGACCCGAGGCGTCCATCCTGATATACGTGCGCAATCATGCCGCTCCACGCACGGGCCACGACAGGCAGATATTTCCTGCGGTCAAGAATGTGGTGGTGGATGCCCCACGCGATTCCATATGTAAAGAACCCAGTCCCTGAGATCTCAGGCGAAGGATAGGCGTCCGGATCAAGCAGGCTCGCGCGCCACAACCCATCGGCAGGCTGCAGCCCGGCGACGCGCTCGGCCATATCGCGGTACTGCGCGATATACTTCGCGCGAAGAGGATCGTCGGCCTTCATGCGCTCCAGCACCATCGCAAGGCCCGCGAGCACCCAACCATTGCCGCGCGACCAGAAAACCTTCTTGCCGTTCGCCTCGCGCGTCGTGAGAAAGCGCTTGTCGCGATAAAAAAGATGTTCGCCGGGATCGTAAAGCGCCGATGAAGTCAGCGACCACTCGTGATCCATGAAGGTGAAATAGCGGCGGTCTCCTGTGGCCACTGAAAGCTGCGCCAGCACCTTGGGCGCCATGTAGAGCGCGTCACACCACCACCATACGTTTTCATTGGGATCGTCAGGCCGGGCGAGAAGTTTGTCCATCCCGTCGCGCGTTGGGGAGAGCGTCGCCGGGTCGTGCGACTCGGAGTAAAGAGTCAAATAGGTCAGCCCGATCGCCTCGTCATCGGCATGGCCGAAGCGCGGGCCGAGCTCGAAGTGATTTGCGCGCGCGATATCGAGCACGCGATCGTGATAACGGTTGTCGCCAGTCGCGTGCGAAGCAGCCAGCAGTCCGTCGTAGAGCGCGGCATACGTCCAGCCGATGTTGTACCGGCCTTCAGACCATCGGATCTGCCAGTCCGCGACCTTCTTAATGGCCGCGAGGATGTCTTTGCGTTTGAGCTTTGGGGAGAGATCGCTGGCCAGCGGTCCGGGGTTGTCCGGTTCGCTGCCAGCCGCTTCGCGCTCGGACAACGCAGGGGAAGCTGCAGAAGGCGCCTGGGAAGCCTGTCCCGATGCGCAAGGAAGCAGAGAAACAGCTATGGGCAGTGCAATCAGAATGACAATCAGTGTCTTCATCATCTCACTTGGCGAATGGTCTGTTTGGGGTGGCGCCGGCACGCCAGCGGTCATCGCAGACAAAGTCGTTGATAAACAGCTTATCGGCTCTGCTGGAGAGGAACGTAGCAATGGCCTGCGCGGGAGTGTTCACGATCGGCTCCTGGATATTGAAGGAAGTATTCAAGAGCACGGGCACGCCAGTGCGCATTTGGAAAGCGTCGATCAGGAGCCAATAGCGCTCGTTTACTTCACGCGCGACCGTATGTACACGAGCGCTGCCGTCGCAGTGCGTGACCGCGCCGAGTAGTTGCCGTTTTTCCGGGCGCACTTGGCTTACGATGTTCATATAGGGACTGGGCTGCCGCGTATTGAAGTACTCGGCGGCTGATTCTGCCTTGACAGAAGGAGCAAACGGGCGGAAGGGTTCACGCAGTTTGATCTTGACGTTTAACCGTTCCCGCATATCCGCAGATCGAGGATCAGCGAGGAACGACCGGTTGCCAAGCGCACGCGGCCCGAATTCGGATGCGCCCTGAAACCAGGCGATTACTTCGCCAGCCACGAGCGCATCCGCGGCGGAGGCAATCAGCGACTCTAACGGCAGACGTTGGGGTAGCGGCAGTCCCATTGCGGCAAAGGCGGATTCGACGTCCGAATTGCTGAAGGCGCTCCCCAGGTAGGCATCCTGCGATGTGAACTCTGGCCGCGTCGCCGGAGATTTCGCGCCGTTGAAAATCCCCGCACCGATCAGGGCCGCGCCGATTGCGCACCCGGCGTCGTGAGGCGCAGGCGGCACGGCGACGCGATCGAATAATCCGCTGTCGACAATCTTGCCATTGGCAGTACCATTCAAAGCGCACCCGCCCGCGAGGATCAGATTGCGGGCTTGCGGGCGCTGCAGCTTCGACCAGCGCAGCAAATCAAAGAGTGAAGCTTCGAATGCGGCCTGGGCGCTTGCCGCGATGTCGGAATGGCGTTCTTGCACCGGGTCATGGCTCGCACGAGGCGGCCCAAAAAGCTCGATCATGCGGTCGGTAAAGTGACCCTGCAGCGCCGCGTGGTAGTCAATGACTCGATGATTCACGGAATAACCGCCGTTGCGGGAAGACGAAAGTACCTGCTCGCGAATCACGTCCGCGTACTTCGGGCTGCCGAACGAGGCCAGGCCCATCATCATGTATTCACCTTCTCCGATTTGAAAGCCCAGATAGCCGGTAAATGTGCTGTAGTAGTGACCGAGTGAATTTGGCCAGCGAATGCGCTGGAGAGTGGCAAGGCGGTTTCCGGCGAAATAGCTCACAACGGTCGAGTGCTCCTCTCCGCCACCGTCGTAAGTCACGCAGATTGCATCCTGGTAGGGCAGAAGCAGGCGGCCGCTCGCGGCATGACAATCGTGGTGATCCAGAAACGAAATGTGCGCGGAGAATGGGCCGAATCTACGCGTCAAGAGGCTGCGCAGCCGGAACAGGTCGTCCCAACGCCCTGCCAATTGCGGGCAGGCATCGTCTTCATCCCGACTGTGTCCTTGCGAAGTGAACAATGCGCCGACGCGCGCCAGCGTGTCGCGGGCCGATCGCGCGTGGGTTATGGTGCGGCCAGCTACGTAGGCAGCACGCGTAAGCAAGCGCCATGGCTGCCAGTAGACGCAGATGTCATCTATCTCAGTGAACGTGATGCTTGCAATCCTCAGGCATTCGGCAATGGCTCCATAAGGAAACGCGCCGTCATGCTTACGACGCGAGATGCGTTCTTCTTCCACGGCAGCGACGAGCCGCCCACCGATAATGATTGCAGCAGCGCTCTCCCCCATGGTCGCCAGACCGAGTATCGTGCGTTCAGGCATTTTGGAGGGTCCTTTTCATTCGGCGTCCGGAAACGCACGCTGCTGGCGCATCCAACCGGGCAAAACGCGGCACCACACCCCCAGGGCGTTTTCCCGCGTGACAATGAAACTCTCCGCCGGCGCAACCGTCGTGCCGGACTGGTCGAAGATGCTGTGAGTCTCGTTGATGAGAAGCCGGGATTTTTGCAGGGCCATATTTGTACTCGAACAGTTCTTCAAATTCTGATGGGGAGCATTCTATCGCACGCTTGCCGCAACCGTGGCACGTAACTTGAGAGCGAGTAGTAACCTTCAAAATCGTTGTTGCTGATGCAGCCGTTTATGGTTAGACTGCTCGCACGATTTCATTGGTGCTTTGGTTGCAGCGTGGAGTTGAACTGACAGCCTTCACGTGCTGGAATCCGAATGCCTTCCCCCGCACGCCATCGGAACGGTCGCCTGGACCGGCCTTCTGCGTGGGAAAAACGGCACTGTGGCGCATGCGGGGTTGCGAAAAAATGTTCAGTTCCTCGCGGCTGCTTTTCGCGAAAGACTCCGAATCGGCCTTTTGATTACTGCGCTTTCATTGGGAGATCATGGACTGCGTCTCGGATCCGACCACGACTCTTGCGGAGATCGCATCGCAAACCCTGCGAAGCGCGATCGTCTTCTTCCCTTCAGTTCATTTGTTCAGGTCATCTCTCCGGATGCTGCGCTATCGGCTTCTTCTTTGTCCTCATGCTCTCTACCGCGAAGGTGAATTCTGGCGTGCGATGCGGTCTGTCTCCTTCACGCCGGTGGAAGTCGAATACGTCCCTGGAGCAGGCATGGATTATGTCGCCATCGGAAGGATGAGAGATGGTTCCTAAACCAAAATTGATCGTGACAGTGGACGTCGAAGACTGGCCCCAATCGACCTTGAATCATGATCTGCCGATCGGGAACTCGTGCGCTGAAAATACAAGGCGCATTCTGGATCTGCTCGAGCACTTCCCTGGTGCGCGCGGGACCTTTTTCATATTGGGTAAGGTACTCGACAAGCATCCCGACCTGGTTAGGCATATCCAACGCAACCGGCATGAGATCGCTTGTCACGGTTATGGACATGTGAAAGTGACTCGACTCACTCGCAGCAGCTTTGCCGAGGAACTGCACCGTGAAACCGGCAAACTATCCGATTTCGTCGGCCAGCGTCTTCAAGGCTATCGGGCTCCCGATTTCTCCATCTCGTCCAATACGCTCTGGGCTCTGGATTTACTTGCCGAAGAAGGGTACAGCTACGATTCGAGCATTTTTCCTGTCACAACAGCCCATTATGGAATTCATGACTGGCCCACAGACGCACGCCACGTGATGCTCCCAGGAGGTCTCTCGATCGTCGAATTCCCTCTCACTGTGCTGACACTGCTCGGCAAGCGCTTGCCGGTATCCGGCGGAGGATATGCCCGGCTCCTTCCTTGCCATTTGCTCAGACTGGTGTTCATGCATGAGGCTCATCGCAGATCGATTCCCCCAGTCTTTTATTTTCATCCCTACGAATTCGATCCTGGCGAGTTTCGCCGGTTGTCGGTAAGGGTTCCGTGGCGAATTCGTCTTCACCAGGGGTTGGGACGGTCCGGCTTTGCTCGCAAAGTGAAGTCTCTTTTCGAGTCCTTCGAATGCTGCTCGGTGGCTGACGTTCTCGCTGGGTCTCCAAAACTACCATCGTTTGACGCCGCCCGACTACGAAATCGGACACAGGCTTCGATCCGTATTGCGTCTTCCACACCTGTCTGACGAACCTGGGGCAGAGCGGCTGTGATGCAATCACGCCGGCAAGGACCGCCAGTCACTGTTCGATCATCATTACTCGGTGCTACCTCCACCCGCAGGCAGACGCGATCGAAGAGCCTTCGAGGGACTCGTGGACGGACACAGCCAGGCTGCGAGGCAGACTCTGGGTGGGAGCAAATTTGGCCACACTTTGGAGGCTTCTCCCAAAATCGAAAGCGGCCCGGAGACCGCAAGTAGCTCTGAAGATAAGGCTTGAATGGTGCGCCCGGAGAGATTCGAACTCCCGGCCTACTGATTCGTAGTCAGTCGCTCTATCCAGCTGAGCTACGGGCGCACTGCAGAAACGGTTCAGAATGAACCTGATATAGAGTATCAAGGATCAGGCGGCGGCGCAATTGAGGTTCGTCTAAAGGCGTTCTGATTCAGCGGGTTTGCCCGCATTCGCTCAGGCTTTGGCAGCCGGCGCCGCTGGTTGCGCTTCGGCCGCGGGCGGCTCGGGGACCGGAGGAATCAGTGATAGCTCCTCTACGATGTCAAGCCCGGCGCGGCGCACCAGCCCGGCAACCGTTCCGGCTGTGAGCCGCGTCGCATCGTACTCCACGCGCACAGTCTTCGCCTCGCGATCAAAGCTCAGCCGCCGGATGCCGTACACCTCGCGCGCCCCGGCGAGAGCAAACACCACTGCTTCGTTTGGCTGCGTCGAGTACCGAAACAGAATGTCGACATTCGTCATGGCTCAAGGATAGCAGTTACCTCATGCGTGCCCGTTGAGTTTGCTTCTCTTGCCTGCGCGTTGTGCCGACTCTGCTCGGCGATCGAATAGCCGACGATCTCTCAGTAGTCGCTGCGCACCATCGGCAGGCCGGGCCCCGCATCGCTGGAGCCCGCTTCGCTTTCGTTCACGAGCCCCGCATGGTTCGGCCCGATGAGAGTCAGATGGAAGTGCGACGGAGGATCATTCAAGGTGCGCGGCGGATGCGCGCGCTTGTGGCTCACAGTGAAGCGCAGCGTCGTTCCGTCGAACACCGGGTTAAGAATCGGCTCCGCCGCGGTGGCTGCCTTGGACGTCCAGGGATCGTTCACGGTGGCCCGCACGTGCAGGAAGAAGAGCACCGCCCCGGACAGCTTTCCGCCCTCGTCAGTGATGGTGAGCGTAACCGCCGGCAAGTTGTCCATCTCGCCTCGCCACACGCCGACCATGTGCGATAGATCGGGCTGCTGCTGTTGGACCGCTGGCTTGTCCTGGCAAAAGGCGCAGCCGCATGCTAGAACCAGTGCAAACGCCGCGAAAACGCTCGGGGTTTTCATCGATGCCTCCTACTTCTCACCACTTCTTCGTAAGCTCCACCGCCGGCGCGACATCGCAATTCGGGCAATGGATGATCGCTGTGCCGTCCGACTTAAGCACCATGACGAACTGCTTCATGATGCGGGGCGCGCGTGGTGTCTTTACCTCAAACGTTAACGTCTCGTTGTCAGCTCGCGGATGAACCATCACATGCGGCACGCTGCCGACGACGCGCGGTTCGCCACTCTCGCGCGAAATCATGTTCAGCACGACGGTCCCGCCAAGCTCCCCCGTGTCGTCGGCCAGTGTAACGATGACGCCCGGCTGCCCGTCGAAGTCGTTCTGCCACACTCCGAGCCACGCCGTGCGACTTGGCTCCTGCGCGACGGGCGGTGCCGTTTGCGCGACGGCAACGCCCGCAGCGAGCATCAACAAGATTTCCGCAGCAAATCCACTCAGTTTCATCGTGGCCTCCTGTACGGTCAGCCCTGCTGTTTCGCCAGCGACGCCGTCGCCAGCGAGCCGCCAAGTCCCATGGTCTCTACCGCAGACGATGGCACGATGACCATCGATCCGCGCTCCTTGATCGCCTCGTAGAGCATGTTCATCGCCCGCAGGTGCAGCGCTACCGGATCGTCCTTGTACGTCGTCGACGCGGACGCGAACTTGGCGGCGATCTCTGTCTCCGCCGTGCCCAGGATCACGCGCGCGCGGCGTTCGCGCTCGGCCTGCGCTTCGCGCGACATCGCGTCCTGTAGCGGTCCCGGAATCTGCACGTCGCGCACTTCGACCGATTGCACGGTGATCCCCCACGGCGTCGTCTTCTCATCGAGAATCCGTTGCAGCTCCAGACCGAGCATCTCGCGCTCGGCGACCATCTGATGCAATTCGTGTCTGCCGATCGACTCGCGCAGCGCGGTCTGCGCGCTCATGTTGATCGCGTCGAAGTAGTGCTCCACCTCGAGGATCGCCTTCTCCGCGTTCCATACCATCCAGAAGACGATTGCATCCACGTTGACGGGCACGGTGTCGCGCGTGAGCGTGGATTCGGCCGTCACGCTCGCAACACGCACGCGCTGATCGACAAACAGGTTCATCGTCTCGATGACCGGCACAATCAGGAACAGCCCCGGCCCGCGCAGCCCGACGTAGCGGCCCAGGCGCAGCTTCACGCCTTTCTCCCACTGCTGCACTACCTTGATGGCAAACAGCAGGTAGATGCCGACGAGCGAGCCGCCAAGTACGGGCCACCGGCTGTTCATCACCACGCTCGGAATCGCGCCTGCGACGATGCACACAATGCACGCCGTCACGGCAACACGGTTGATTTTCTGAGGATTCACATCTCTCATCGCTTACCTCCTGCGCGGCACATCCCGCTGCCGCAGCTGTTCGATCAGGTCGCTCACCGTAAAACCCGCCGCGCCGGCGCGCGAAACGCAATCGCTCACAATCTGGCTGAGCTGCCGCTCGCGTTCCGCATCGGGGCGCGCCGCCTTCTGAATACTGATAAATGTGCCCGTCCCCTGGTGTGTCTCGAGCAGCCCGCCTAGCTCCAGTTCGCGATAAGCGCGCACCACGGTGTTGGGGTTGATGGCGAGATCCACGGCCAGTTGGCGCACAGTCGGCAACTGGTAGCCGTCCGTGAGCGCGCCCGAAGCCACCCCGCCCCGCACCTGGTCGATAATCTGCCGGTAGACAGGCACGCCGCTGTGCAGGTCGAGCACGAATCGGAAGGCGGGTTGTTGTGGCCGTTCCATCAATGTACTAGACAAATAGTACACTAGAACGCGAATTCGTCAAGTATTTTTTGAGGAAGTCTTCGGGGTGGCATCACGGCCGACACCGCCTTGCGCCTGAGCCGTTATTTCGGCAACTTCGTCCAGTTCGGGATCGGATTGCAAAGCGGGCACGATCTCTGGCTGGCTGCGCGGGAGCGCTCCTGGACCAAGGTGAAGCCGCGGGAACGGGCGGCGTGATCCCAACGCCCGTTCGATTCCTATTTCGCGAGGAATTCACGTGACGAACCAAAAACCGTAAAGCTCGCGATCATCCCAGGATGGCCGCCGTCGGGAATAACCACTACTGCCACTGTGGGAAATCTGAGGAGGCTCCTCTGCTGCTTCGGGAATGTTAGTCTCCACCTTACTGCGATCTTCTGTTTGCTCTCGAAAGCCTGGTGAAGGATGTTTTTGATTGTCGCGGATGCACTTCTTTTCGCCTTCAATCGCATAACCAACATGCTTACGAAGTAATGTTGGTGTTTCCTGTTTGGGAGCTTTATGAATGGGCTCGTCTGACTTCTCCGTTTTGATTGCCTCTTTTGGTAAGAGCGAAGGCTCCTACCCACACCCCAGCGAGTCGTGAGGAAATTCGATAGTTTCTCTGGCGTTACTTCTTTGTTCGACTTCTTGGCTTCAAGGTAGAAGTTGATTCGTCCTCCAGAGTGCGAGCGGCAGGGAATAGAAACCCACAGATCGCATCTTCCCCTAGGCCTCTCAAGTATCGGGATATTACATTCTTCAACGGCCAGAGAATTCGGAAATTTGCGGGCAATTGCGGCGGCAAGTGAGCTGACCATCGGCCTCTCATCGCCTGTCCAAGGGAGCTCCGGCTTGCCAAACAGCTTCTCCGTTTGATCGACGTAGTCCTTCAAGTAGTTCACCCAAGCGACGCATACTCCTTTCAGGCAGGCCTGGATCTGTTTTGGATACTTGAAATGGCAATCGACAGGAACGGCAGACTTGAAAATGCGCGGACAGTATAAGTTCACAGTGAACGTCCTTTCACGCCGAAGCCAAGCGGCTCCACGGCGCCCCTTTTTCGACTAGGCGGTTCGAATTGAGAACTCAGCCAAGTAATGCAATGGAGGCGATCATCTTACTACGATTGAAAGGACCACGGCCACCTGCATTCGGGTACTGGTCTGATTGCAGTGGAAACAACAAACTGGCTGCTATACTTGACACCGATTCCATGAACGATCTTAGCGAGGCGATTAACAAGGCTGCTGACCTCATCCACAGATTGGCTGGCCCGGTCTGCGACGACATTGGGGCGATGATCTCCGACATCATGAAGCCTATCCGGGCAAAGAATCTGGTGAACACGCTGCGAAGGACACAGCGAATTCTTCACGAGGCGGGCTTGCCTGCAAACGCTGTCCCAACTCGATTGCTGTTCCCAATTGCGGATGCGAGCTCAATAGAGAACGATGAAACGTTGCAGGAGATGTGGGCGGGGTTGCTCGCCACCGCGTCACAGCAAACTGACTCGGTTTCACCATCGTTCATTGAGACATTGAAGCAGCTAACGCCTGACGACGCGCGACATCTCGAATTGATCTGTCAGGAAAGCGTTAAGCACTTCAACAGTATTGATCGCACCAAATACTTCCTAAACAGGGGTGCGAAGATGGACCGCATTTTCGATGGAATGCTGCTGGCGCCGTGGTCCTTCGGAGCAGCCAGCGTTAAGAAGCCAATGGAATTCAATGTTCCGCCAACTGTGTACCCGGACACATATGAGCGGCTGGGGCTGGTTAGAAGAACAATCGAAGTTAAGAGTTCGTTTGATAGACGCGAGCTAAGCTGGGCAAATGATCCTGAACAGATACATCAAGAGGTGGACTCTGAAGTTGATGGCTGGTACGAATTCACCGAGTACTGCATCCGCTTTCTTGACGCGTGTCATGGTCCCGTGCCTACCAAAGAGATTTAGGGCACCAGATAACGTCGACGCAGAAGGGGCGCGGCCAATTGGCCGCGCCTCTTGGTGTGTCGTCTGTTTTCGTGATCAGTGCGTTCCGCCGGCGGACAGGCCTGCCTGCTTCTCCTCGAGCGCTGCCTGCGCAGCCGCAAGCCGTGCCGTCAACAGCCGGAAGGGCGAGCAGGACACATAGTTCAAGCCCACCTTGTGGCAGAACTTGACGGACTCGGGATCGCCGCCATGCTCGCCGCAGATGCCGAGCTTGATTGCAGGCCGCGTGTTGCGCCCCTTGGATACAGCCATCTTCACGAGCGAGCCGACGCCGTTCTGGTCGAGCGTGGCGAACGGATCCTGCTTGAAGATGCCGGCCTTCAGGTACGCCGGGAGGAAGTGGTTGATGTCGTCGCGCGAGATGCCGAACGTCGTCTGCGTCAGGTCGTTCGTCCCAAAGCTGAAGAACTCGGCTTCCTCGGCGATCTGATCGGCCGTCAGCGCGGCGCGCGGCAGCTCGATCATGGTGCCCACCATGTAGTCCACCGTCGTGCCCTTTTCCTTGAAGACCTGCTCGGCGACCTTGCGGACAAGCGACGCCTGATTGCGCATCTCTTCAATGGAGCCGATGAGCGGGATCATGATCTCGACGTGCGGATCGCCGCCCGCCTTCTTCACGTTGACAGCAGCCTCGCAGATGGCGCGCGCCTGCATCTCCGTGATCTCAGGGAACGTGATGCCAAGTCGGCATCCGCGAAGGCCGAGCATCGGGTTCACTTCGTGCAGCTCCTGCACGCGCTCGAGCAGCGTGCGCAGTTCCTTCAGCTTCGGCGAGCGGGGCTTCGTCGCTTCGAGTTTAGCGATTTCGACGAGAAGCTCTTCGCGCTGCGGCAGGAACTCGTGCAGCGGGGGATCGAGCAGGCGGATGGTGACGGGCAGCGACTCCATCGCCTTGAACAGGCCGACGAAATCCTGCCTCTGCACGGGCAGCAGCTTCTTGAGAGCCTCGCGGCGCTGCTTCTCGTCGTGCGCCAGGATCATCGCGCGCATGTGCTCAATGCGGTCTTCGGCAAAGAACATGTGCTCGGTGCGGCACAGGCCGATGCCCTCTGCTCCGAATGCGCGCGCCTGCTTTGCATCGCGCGGCACGTCGGCGTTGGCGCGAACCTTGAGCTTGCGCAGCGGGTCTGCCCAGCTCATAAAGCGAACCAGGTCCGGATCGTCCGGGCGCGCGTCGATCGTCTTGAGCTGGCCGTGGATCACGCGGCCGGTGGTGCCGTCGAGCGAGAGCCAGTCGCCCGCCCTGTACGTCTTTCCCTTGACGCGGAGTTCCTTCTTCGCTTCATCTACCGTGCAGTCGCCCGCGCCGGCCACGCAGCACTTGCCCATGCCGCGGGTCACCACGGCAGCGTGCGAGGTCATGCCGCCGCGCGAAGTGAGAATGCCGTTGGCGACTTCCATGCCGGCAATGTCTTCGGGCGTCGTCTCGCCGCGCACCAGGATGATCGACTTGTAGTCGCCCTTTTGATGGTGCTTCACCGCTTCTTCGGCGCTGAACACGATCTGGCCCACAGCGGCGCCCGGCGATGCCGGCAAGCCCGTGGCGAGCACCTCGATCTTTGCGCCCTTCTCATCGAGCCGCGGAACCAGGAAGTCGTAAAGCTGGTTCGGCTCCACGCGGAAGATCGCCTCTTCCTGCGTGATCAGGCCTTCGCGCACCATGTCGATGGCCACACGCACAGCCGCCAGGCCGGTGCGCTTGCCGTTGCGCGTCTGCAGCATGTAGAGCTTGCCATCCTGGATGGTGAACTCGAAGTCCTGCATGTCGCGATAGTGCTTTTCCATCTTCCAGGTGATGGCCTTCAGATGGTCGTAAACCTGCGGCATTGCCTTTTCGAGCTCGCTGATCGGCATCGGGGTGCGCACGCCGGACACCACGTCTTCGCCCTGCGCATTCATCAGGTATTCACCGAAGAAGACGTGCTCGCCGGTTGCGGGATTGCGCGTGAAGCCCACGCCGGTTCCGCTGGTCTCACCCAGGTTGCCGAACACCATGGCCTGCACGTTCACGGCAGTGCCCAGATCGTCAGAGATATTGTTGATGCGCCGATACACCTTCGCGCGGTCGTTATTCCAAGAACGGAAAACCGCATCCCGCGCGCCGGCAAGCTGCTCCAGCGGATTCTGCGGAAAATCGTGCCCTGTATGATGCTTTACCACTTTCTTGTACTCCGCAATCACCTCTTTCAAATCGGCTGCGGTCAACTCCGTA
>DATFRB010000094.1:0-194628 GCA_035263625.1 Occallatibacter sp. | reverse complement strand
AGTCTAGCAGGGTTGAAAAGTGGATCGGCCACTTTCCCGGGTAATTTTTCATGGGGATAACCTTCTGATATAAAGCAGGTTGCTTTAAGTTCGCTTTTTCTTCCCTACTTGACAGGCGTTTTTTGACGGAGATTTCCACAGGGAGTGGCGCGGTGGGGGCTGAAGAGGCTGCGGAAAGAGTCGCAGGGCCAGCCGTTTGGGAGGGATGAGCGTGGCAGGGGGCTAAAGCCCGGATCTTTAGAATCGGGCAGTTGTGGCCCGCGACCCAGTCCTTCGGACCGGGTTCCCCGGCCGTGCCCTTGTTACGAAGCCCCTCAAAATTGAGTTTTTCCGCAGCCTGTAAGGCGGGAAGTGGAACAGGCATCAAGGAATAGAAACCCGGCCGACAGAAGCTGCTTCTGCGGAAAAGATCCCGTCCCTGATGCCTGTTCCCGTTTTGCTTGCCTTTACTTCACCTGCCTTTACTGAACCTGGCGTGCCTTTCCGTTCTTCATGCACTCGTCGATGATGGTGAGGACTTTGCCATCCATCTCGCGGGCGATGCGGCCCTGTTGCGCGCCGAGCTTGCCCTGCTGGGCTCCGAGCTTGCCCTGCTGCGCGCCGAGTTCGCCCTGCTTTGCGCCGATCTCACCCTGTTTGGAGCCGATTTCGCCCTCGATATTGCCGATCTTTCCCTGAAGGTCGCCGAGTTTGCTTTCGACGTCGGCAAGCTGCTCCTGTGTTACCGTGGCGCCTTTCTGCGCGTTCAGCTTGTCGATGGCCTTGTTGAGCTCCGCGAGCTCCTTGCTCATGTCGGGCGTAGGTACGCTGGCCTGCTCCTGCTGACGGCCCAGCTCCTCCTGTTTCTTTCCGAGGTCCTCCTGCTGTTTGCCAAGCTCTTCCTGCTGCCTGCCGAGATCTTCCATCTGGTCCTGCATGGGCTTGAGCGGTGCGAGCAGTGCCTGGTCGTCAATCACGTACGATTTGCCGTCGCGCTCGAACCAGATGAAATCGCCGTGCGCGACTTTGCGGGCCTTTTCGATCTCTTCGCGCGAGCCGTCGTACCAGTTGCCGGAGAAGTGCGTGTTCTTCTGTCCTTCGCCGGTGACGTAGGCGTAGGAGTTGCCGTCATTGTTCCACCAATTGCCTCTCCCGTCAGCGAGCATTGCCATACGATCCGCCTTCGCAGCCTGGACAAGCGCTTGCATTTGCGCGCGATCGGCGGAGGACAGAGTCATCTTCTGCGTCTTCATGACCTGGGCAAGAGCAAGCATGTTCGCGCGGTCGGCGGAGGACAGGGCCATCTTCTGCTTCGCGTTCTGGATCAGCTCGCGGAGCCGCGCGCGGTCCGCGGCGGTCATCGGGTTCCTGAGCGTGATCACTTTGCCGTCGGGCCCAATCATCTGCATACCAGGGCCGACGGCAACACCGGGACCAATGACAACCCCGCTCGGTCCGACCGTCGAAAACACGTCACTGTCAGGCCCCGCAGGCGGAGCCGGCACGGACGGCGCGGTTGAGGGCACGGGGATTGCTTCTGCTGAAGGCGGCGCGGCCGGCGCAGTGGACGATTGCGGAAGCGCGGAAGCGCTGGGCCCTTCGGCGGCAGGCGGAGCCAAATTGCTCGGAGGGTTCACGGGATGAGCCGCCGGTGTGATTGTGTTGTCCGCCGTCTTTGCGGGCGGCGCCTGCTGGGGCGGTGTCTGCTGGCCCGCCGCCTGGACGCGGACGAGCGCGGTGGCGGCGAAAAGGGCCGCGGGAACAATGAGAACTGCCGCGGCGATGCGTGCGCGGCCGCCGGCAAAGGCCTGGCGGAATGCGCTCTCGTTGAGGAGGCGTTCGATGCGAGGAATGAGGCGACCTTGATTTGCCATTGCGACTCCGATTGGGATTGGGCGCGGCAGCGCCGCGAATTCGAGCAGGACCTGCGCATAGGAGATGTGGCTGGCCGCTTCGCTCACGGCGGCGCGGTCGCTGATGGTCTCGCTCAGGTCAGAGAGTTTGCGTTTGAGCCACCAGCCGAGCGGGCTGAACCAGAAAATGGCGAAGTACAGGCTGGCGGCAAGTTGAATATAGAAGTCACGCTGGCGCACGTGCGAGGCCTCGTGCGCGAGAACGATACGGAGCTTTTCGGCGTCCCACTGGGCGTATTCATCGGGGAGCACGATGCCCGAGCCGATTGTGACAGGCGAGGAGATCCTGGTTGTGCTGCGCAGGCGCAAACCGGCGGCAGATTCGAGCGTGACCGGCACAGCATCGTGCCACAGGGACAGCGCCGCCGCCAGGCCGTAGAGCATGCGAAACAGAAGCGCCCCGCACACCGCGACATAAACAACTAAGGCGAATCCTGCGAGAGTTCGAATTCGATCCTGCCGTGACGGCGGCGCAGCTGCACGCGCGGCCACAGGGGCTGCAGCGGACGCCGAATCGATGTCGCGGTACGTGATGGCGGGCGCGGGGTAGTGATCTCCGCCTGACGAGGCCGGCGGCTCCGCTACGAGCCGTTCGGGCGGGATGTCTGCAATGCGGGAGCGCGCGGCGGACGCGATTGGCGCCACTACCGGAACGGTTGCCGCAGGAGACGGATGCGCGCCGCTACCGGCGGCGAGAAAGCGGCTGACCGATGCCGTTGGAATGATTGCGGCGCTGGGGAACAGCCGTGCGGCCAATGGGGCGAGTAACGGCATGGCGACCGCAGCGGCGAGCACGAGCATCCATGCCGCCTTTTGGGCCACCACGTTGCGTACGCGCAGCAGGGCGAGTCCCGCGCCGACCGCGGTGGCCAGCAGCAGCGAGCGCGCCGCGGCATCGACGAAGCCTATCCCGATTCCGGCTGCTCCCATGCGGGTAGACGCTGCGAGCGAAATAAGCGCGGGGAGAATCATTGTCCCTCCTTTTTCCGGGAGACCTTTTGCGCGGCGGCGATGCGCTCGGCGAGGCGCTGCAGCTCGGCGCGGTCGAGCACCTTCGAGTCGACCATGCCGACGAGCAACTCTTCGACCGACCCCTCGCAGAACCAGTCCACGATGCGCTTTACGGCGCGGCCGGCGACGCGCTGGCGCGATTCGGCAGGACTGTAGATGAATGTGCGGTTGTCGATTTCGTGCGCCAGGTAGCCTTTCTCTTCGAGGCGGCGCAGAACGGTGCGGATCGTCGAGTCCTTGAGCGGGCGGTCGAGCTCTTCGCGCACGCGCTCAGCCGAAACCTTGCCAAGCCGCCACACGATGGAGAGGATGTCGCGCTCGAGCTCACCTAGCTCGACGGGATCGTGGTCAAAATTCTCCAGTGGGTGAGTGTTACTCGCCATAATGTTACTGACGGTAGCACATGCGGGTGGTGAGCCGTCAAGTCAGATTTAATGCAAAGTGGTTTTCGGCGGGAGCGGCTTGTTGCCGACGGGCTCAGAGCAGCGCAGACCGGGCTTAAAAGGAGGCTACGGAAAGAGCGCGTTCATCCAATTTGAAGGAAAGCGGCTTCATCTTGATCGCGGGCGAGCCGTCACCGAGTTGTACTTTACCGACTGGTAAAGGAAGGGTAGGCGGTCACTCGGGACCAATCATTGCCGCAGACCAGCAATGCGTGGGTCAGCAAGGTAGATCAGGTCACAAATTGCGAAAACTTCGCTGGCAACTTGCTTCCCAACGACATCAGTCCGGCTCAGTGCCTCAGACACCAATGAACTCGATCCGATTCGACGCATACTCGCATCCTGAACCATGAAGGACGGCCCGGTTTGTAAGACACGGTACGCAACTGACACTGCTTTCCGATCCGCAGCGCCTGCACTGTCGCCCCACTTTCCAATGATTAAATCGAACATTGCGTTCCGCTCCTGATGAGAGGGTGTCCACTCCACGCAGTATGCTGCGATGGCAGCATCATCGCGATACACGTATCCCCACACGCGTTTGGTCTGTTGCCCACAATCAGGACAAGGCCCGAACTCGCGTTCGTTGCTAGCCTCGTACTCCAAGCTCATGTTCGGTTGAGTTGGGATGCAGATGCGCTCCATTCGGCCATCCTACCAGTCTGCATGCTCGTTGCTGGCGAGTGGTCGGCCACTCGGAAGTAATCCAGACGCTGAGTTCCCAGAGGCAACCGCAGATCCTTCGACTGCGCTGCGCTCCGCTCAGGAAAAACAGCGTTCCGGGTGCGGTCTTTCGTGATGGGGCCGAGGTTCTGGGCAGATTGTTGCCGATACTTCCCTTTACCCGTTCTTCGCCTGTCTGGTGATTCGCCCCTCCGGGCTAATCCTGCCCATTCTGTTCATTGAACATTCGTAATTCCGGTGTCTTCAACGAGCCTGTATGCCGTGATCAGATACAAGGCCCCAAGCAGGATGCGGCTACCTGGGAACTGGTCTCGAATCGAATTCGAAGCCCGGGAGGACCACTCCCACGAGCACCAAGCTACATTGCCGGTTTGGTAGACTCGAAACTTAACCGTGAGCCTGTTCCGCACCAAGCACCTTGCCATAGCCTTCTTGCGAGGAATATGAAATGCATCTGAAGCCATTGCGCCGCGCGGCTTTGTCGATTCTTGCGCTCGGGGTGGCGCTCGCCACGTGGGCGCAGCCGAACCTGAACCCGGCGCTGCCGCTGGTGCACATTGACAATGGGCAGAACTCCGCTGCGGCCCGGAAGGCGCATTACGTGGTGCTTGTATCGCTTGACGGGTTCCGCTGGGACTATGCGAAGCGCGACGGCGCGACCCATCTGCTGGCGATCGGCAAGAAAGGCGCGTGGGCTCCCCAGGGAATGCTGCCGAGCTTTCCTTCGCTGACGTTTCCCAACCACTTCACGATCGTGACGGGTCTGTATCCCGAACATCACGGGCTGGTGGCCAACAGCTTCCGGGATGAGACGAAGGAGGGCCGCTACGGCATCAGCGATGAGAAGGCGGTGAGCGACGGAAGCTGGTATTCGGGCGTTCCGTTGTGGAGCCTGGCGGAGAGCCAGGGCATGCGCACTGCGTGCCTGTTCTGGCCGGGGTCCGAGGCTGAGATCGCGGGCAAGAGGCCCACGTGGTACGCGCAGTTTAATGGGAAGACCGAGGCCACCGATGCAGTGCAGCAGGCGCGGATTGACGATGCCGTAGCGCTGCTCTCGCTGCCTGAAGCGGAGCGGCCGCACTTCATCACCATCTACTACAACGAGCCCGATCACGAAGGGCACACCTACGGTCCCGACGCGCCGCAGACCAAGGCCGCGGTGCTCAAGATGGACGCGATGGTGGCGAAGCTGAAGGCGGCGCTGGACAAGACCCGCCTTCCCGTTGACCTTGTCATCATCAGCGATCACGGCATGACGAAGACCGATCCCGAATGGGTTACGCTCGACGACTTTACGGACCTGAGCGGATTTGAAACCGTGGGCCAGCTTTTGTACGGCAAGACGGAAGAGGATCGCGCGACGGCGTACAACGCGCTGAAGCACGCGTCGTCGAAGTTCGTCGTATACAGGCGCAAGAGCGTGCCGGCGAACCTGCACTACGATTCGAATCCGCGCGAGGGCGACCCGGTGGTGATTGCGACGGGCCCGTATGCAATTCGCGCGCACAAGCCTCCGGAGGGCCGGCCGGACCAGCCGCCGATCCTCGGCAATCATGGGTTCGATGTGCACATCACGCCCGACATGAAGGCGAGCTTCTTTGCCGAAGGCCCCGACATTGTCCCGGGCAAGACCGTGCAGCCGTTCGAGAATGTGAACCTGTATCCGTGGATGGCGCACATGCTGGGGCTCACGCCGGCGAAGAGCGACGGGAATCTGAACATCCTTGCGGGCACACTGAAGGACAACGGCGGCGAGACGGCTGTGCCCGATGCGGAAAAAGACAAGTAGCGGAGACTCATGCGAGCGATGAGTGCGGTTGTGCTGGGCATCGACGGCGGCGGAACGCGGACACGCGCCTCGATCGTCGAGGGAGAACGGGTGCTTGCATTTGCCGAGCATGGTTCGATCAAACGGCTTCGCGTGGGTGCGGCCGCGGCGGAAGAGAATCTGCGCGCGCTGCTCGGCGAGGTGTACAGGCAGGCGGGTGTCACGGGCGTTAAGGCGGCGTCGGCGGGCGTTGCGAGCGCAACGATGCCGGGCGTGCCGGAGTGGATCAAGGCCGTTTTTGCGGATTTCGGCGTGGAGCGGTCAGAAGTGGTGGGCGATGAGGTGATCGCGCTGGATGCGGCGTTCAAGGGCGGGCCGGGAATTCTCCAGATTGCGGGAACGGGGACGAACTGCATCGGGCGCGCGCCTGACGGCGGCCGCGAGTGCGCGGGCGGATGGAGTTCGCGGCTCGGCGATGAGGGATCGGGCTACTGGATCGGGCTTCACGCTGTAAGGCGAGCGCTGCATGCCTACGACCGCGAGCAGCCGACGCGCGTACTTGAGGCTGTCGGCGGGATCTGGGGTACGAAGACGATCGATGAGCTGGTGAACCTGGGCGACTCGACTCCGGGGCCGGATTTTGCAGCGCTGGGCCCGGCCATCGACAACTTGGCAGAGGAAGGCGATGCGGTGGCCGTGGGCGTGCTGGAGCAGGCTGCGCGCGACCTGGCGGACTTTGTGCTGCTGGTGCGCGACAAGCTGCGGCGGAAGCACGGGCTTACGGAGGAGGTTCCCGTGGCGTGGATCGGGAGCGTGATTGGCAAGTCGCGGATGGTGCGGGAGGGGTTCTTCGCGGGGCTGAAGGCGGGCGCGCCCGAGATGCCGGTATTGGACGCGGAAGTGAAGGGAATCGAGGGGGCGGTGTGGCGGGCGCAACGGATGGCGGAAGCGGAGAGCCGGTAGCCTTCGGCCCTCAGCGTTTAGCTCGAGCCGAGACACGGCAGGTATCGCGAATTCGTTGTAAGCTGGTGAGCCAATGAACTGGCGGCGGGGATTGTTGATGGCGGGGATTCATTTGGCGGTCGCGGTGCCGCTGATCCTCTCGCTTGAGGCGAGCGATGCCAGAATGTTGCAGATCCGGGAGGAGGCAAATGCCGAAGCAACAAGGGAATCTGCTGTAAGCCCTTCTCAGAGCGCACAACCAAACTCTGATCAGCAGGGCTCCCTCGCGGGCGAGACAGTAGCGTTCGATCTTGACCCCTGTTCGATGACGACTCGATATCCGGCGCAAGCGCTGGTAGAGCAGTCTGCCACTTTTCCCACACTTTTCTTTACAGGATGGAGGGTGTACTGCGCTCCGGATTGGTCGATGGCCGGGAGAATGAATGCGGGGCGCTGGCGGGGACCCACGATCTCGGATGAGGCGGCTGCCAATTCAGCAAAACGGCAGGCTGATCTCGCATTCGTCTTAGTTGTCGCCTTCCAATGGTTTCTGGTTGGCAGTTTTCCGCTCATCAGACTGAAGGCATGGTGGCGAGAACCCGGGGCATTTATCACAGCTTGCACCGTCATTGGCGGCATTCTAGCGCTGGTGAAGCTCACCGGGAACTTCGCAAGTCTCCTACCCGTGATCGTGTTCTTTGCCTGGCTGTCCTGGTTCGGGCTGGTGGCCTGGAAGCTTCTGCGGTCGGGTTGGCGCCTGATTGCCCGGAAGGCGGTTGCACACACAGCGTAGCGGAAATGTTGCGTCCCACTCTGGGCGCATTGAAACTGCGCGTGGGATGGGACGCCCGGCAAATGGCGATCGCAGTTGGACGGGCATTGCGGCGCAACTCCCGTTTGCCGCATGCGTCTAACCTAAGAAGATGAATTCCATGGCATCGATGCGGACCAAGACGTTCTTTTCTCTGCTGGCTTTTCTGTCGGTTGCGGCTTGCGGTGGTCTGGCTGTTCGCGCGCAGCAGATTTCCGCTGCGCCGGCATCCGCGGCTGCGGCGAAGTCGGGAGCGTATACCGTCACGCTGCCGGTTACGGTGCGGGATAAGAAGGGCGAACTGGTCACGAGTCTCAACAAGGGCGACCTCACGCTCACCGAGGATGGGAAGCCGCAGACCATCCAGGGGCTGACGCGCGACAGCTCGCAGCCCACCTACATCGGACTGCTGGTCGACACGACCCGCCAGGTGGAGGGAGCTTCAGAGACCGAGCGCAAGGCAGCGGGCGACCTGGTGGACGAGACGCTGCCCGCGAGCGGTGACAGCAAGAACCAGATGTTCCTGATCCACTTTGACCGCGAGGTGGAGCTGCTCGAGGACTTCACCGGGTCGCGCGACAAGCTGCACGAGGAACTTGAAAACATGGGGCCGACGCAGCAGTCGCACCGGGACGAGGAAGGCCCGGAGACGACCGACAACCCTAATTCTGCGCCGCAGCGGCGGCGCGACGGCGACCAGCTTTACGACGCCATCTACCTGGCTGCCGATGAGCTGATGAAGGGCAAGACCGGGCGCAAAGTGCTTGTCGTGTTCAGCGATGGCGCGGACCACGGAAGCAAGGAGACGATGAACGACGCTGTGGATGCAGCCGATCGCGCCGGCCTGACCGTGTACACCATCTTTTTTAAAGGCGAGAAGCAGCAGGATTATGGGCGCAGCGGCTTCCCCGGCGGCGGCCGGCATGGCGGCGGTTATCCGGGCGGCGGTGGGGGATGGCCGGGCAGTGGAGGCGGCGGGCGGCGCCAGCCCGAGCCCACCAGCGCGACCGGCATCGACGGCAAGAAGATCATGCAGGAGATCGCCGCGCGCACCGGCGGGCACGCCTACGAAGCGAAGAAGACGGCGGATATTGAGCCCATCTACAAGCTGATTGAGCAGGAACTCAACAGCCAGTTCTCGCTCACGTATACGCCGGACAAGCCGGACACTGACGGCGGCTACCACAAGACCGCGATCACGGCGAATAACAAGGACTGGTCCGTGACGACGCGCGAAGGGTATTACGCGCCGGAGGGGAAGCAGTAAAGATAGGGACATAGGGACAAGGGACTTAGGGACAAAGGGACATAGGGACAAAGGGACAAGGGACATAGGGAAAAGGGACATAGGGAAAAATGGGCGCCGAGCAATTGGCGCCCATTTATTTTGATCAACAATTGCGGCCGCGATCGCCTGGTGAAGGCTCGATTTTAGGTCACTCCCGTTTCTCTTTGTCCCTTTGTCCCTATGTCCCTTCTTCCCTGTGTTCACGCTGCTTCGGCACGCGGGGCCGATATCGCTGTGGTACCCACCAATTCTTCGAACAGCGCGCGGTAGAGGATCAGTGCCGTGCGCAGATCTTCGGTGCTTGCCTCGTTCTTTGCGGCGCGAACGTTGATGGCGTTGGCGCGACGGTACGTATCGACCATGCCCGGATGATTCACCGACAGGTCGGCCGCGCGCTTCTCGGTGTTGCCGGCGACATACCCTCTGGCCTGAAGGATATCGTTGACCATCTCTTCGGCTTCGGTGACGGCGCCGCGCGGGTGATCGACGAAGCGTGTCTGGATGGCATCCCAGTCGGCCATGAAGCGGCTGCGCTCGGTGGGACTGAGCGCGTGCACCCGGTAGCCCTCCACGCGGCGCAGGCGGTTTGCGAGTTCCGCCTCCGCGTGGCGGCGCGACCGGTTGTGCGACAAAGCGTAATCGTATTCCGTTCCGAAACGGCGGCGAAGCCCGGCCGTGCGGCGGCGGTCGCGCTGGCGTTTCACGCCCCACGCGATGATGAGAATCACGACAAGAACGACGATGCACGCGCCAATGACGATCTGAGGGCTATAAGCGGTGAAATTCATTGCGGGTCCTCCACCCTTCTTCGCTCGAGGAGAAGAGACGCGCGCCGGCGCCCCAGTCACCGCCCGCTGTCTCTACCTGAAGCTTGGGATGTGGCGGCTATATCGGGTGTTGCTTTACGAAGCAACGGACGAAGAGGCGGCGGGACCTTCCAGGCTTTTCAGAAAACCGCGGATTTCGGGATTCGACCAGTCGGGGTCGCCGACTACTTTGCGCCGGATGACTCCCTGGCGGTCGATGATGTAGGTCTCGGGCCAGCCGTCGGTGTGATACATCTTCGCAGCCTTCTGGTCGGGATCCATCACGTTGGCGTAGTTGATCCCATAGCGGCGAAGGAAGCGATGGTATGAACCGGAATCGGTGTCAATGCTGACTCCGAGGATCTCGATGTTGGGAAAATCGCGATGCAGTTGCAGAAGCGCCGGCGCTTCCTGGATGCAAGGCCCGCACTGGCTCCACCAGAAATTCAGCAGAACGATCTTTCCCCGATACTTCGAAAGCTGAATGGTGCTTTCGCCGTCACTGACCGTGAAGTCGGCAGCTTTCTTGCCGACCTGTGCCGGATGGTCGCCGCGGTTGCAGCCTGAGAGTGAAGCAATGGCGAGCAGAGCGGCGAGGCTCAGCGGGCGCAAGGAAAAGAAGCCGCGGGAATGCACATCCTTATAATACGGAGCGGAAGGGCTCGCGGGAAAGGTCATCGATCACATGTCGAAGGATAAGAATAAGTTACCGGAAGACTCGGCGCCGTACGATTGGAAGCCGGTGCTGGGCCTTTCGGACGAGCCCGCCAATTCTTCGCTAGAGCCTTCCCAACTGCCTTACCGCGGCCCCGCCGTTTTCGATCAGCCCGAACCCGATCCGTTGATTGAACTCACCGTCATCGTGCCGGCTCGCAACGAGGAGGCGTGTCTCGGCGACTGCCTTCGATCTCTGGTTGCGCAGTCTGAGGATGTGTTCGAACTCGGCCGCGACTGGGAGCTTGTGGTTGTGGATGACGCGTCAACTGATCGCACCGCGGAGATCGCGCGAGGCTTTCCCGGCGTCGCCGTCATGCAGGCCGGCAAGCTGGAGCCGGGGTGGACGGGCAAGGCGAACGCGGTGTGGACCGCGGCGCGAAAAGCGCGCGGGCGCTGGCTGCTCTTCACGGATGCGGACACGGTGCATGAGGCGGGAGACCTGCGGCACGGCATCCACGAAGCGCAACGGCACCACGCAGGCATGCTCAGCTACTCGCCGCGGCAACTCGTCAGCGGATTCGCGCAGCGCACGCTGATGCCGCTTGTCTTCAGCGAGCTTTCAATTGCCTATCCTCCGGCAAAGGTCTCTGATCCCGCAGAGCGCGTGGCTGCGGCCAACGGCCAGTTTCTGCTGGTGGAGCGCGAAGCGTACCGGCGCATCGGCGGGCACGCCGCGGTACACGACCGTGTGCTCGAGGATGTTGAACTCGCGTTCCTCGCAAAGAGACGGCGCGTCGGGCTGCGTTTTCGTTATGCGGACGATGCCGTGTCCACGCGCATGTACCGCAGCACCGGCGCAATGATCGAAGGTTGGACGAAGAACCTCGCACTGCTCTTCAACAATGCACTGTCTCTTTCCATATGGCGTGCGATTGATATTTTGCTGTTGTTTGTGCTGCCTGTGCTGGCGGTGCAGTTGTGGAGCGACCGCTTCAGCGCGCACAGCTTTTCCTGGCTCGCCGCCGGGCCGGTTCTGGCGATTCTGTGGCTGCGCACGGTTTTTCGTTTCTACCACCGTGTGGCGAAGTCGAATTTTCTGTTTCTCGATTGTGCGTTGTCGCCGCTGGGACTGCCGCTGTTTGTCTTTCTGCTTTATCGAAGCTGGTTTCAGCACCGGGTACTGAAGCAGGTCTCGTGGAAGGGGAGGACGTACAAACCGTAGCGGGGCGTGGACATTCGTGGGATCCCGGGTCTCCAAATGCGAGAGACCCGGGGCACCCGGGGAGCAGAGAGGAAGGGGAAGCGGGAAGGCAGGAACTGAATGAAGGCGATTTTTCTGTTTCGAATGGCGCTCGGTTGGGGGCTGCTCTCTAACCTGGCGGGCGCGCAACCCGGGCCGGAACCCTTTCCTCTTGCGGGCGACTGGGAGGGCAATTTTGTTCTTCAGGGAACCGCCGAGCATGTCGTGCTTCACATGAACACAACCGTCGAAGGAAAGATGACGGCGCTCGTAGATAATATCGGCCGGAAGATCTCCGGGATTCCCGCGATCGGCGGTTCATTCGATGGCAGCCGCCTGGTGCTTCGGTTCGGCTATTGGAAGCCGAACAGCGATGGCGACCTTGAAATGAGGGTGGCTTCGTATGAGGCGACAGTCAATGTATCGGGGTCCGAGATGACCGGCGCCTGGAACCAGGAGGGCTCTTGGCCGCTGAACTTAAAGCGCCTGACATGGCAGGCGAAGGTCCCAAGGCCGGCTCCGCCCACCATCTTCGACGGCGACTGGGCGGGCATCGAGTACGAGAGCCGCGGCATCCACCTGCACTTTATTTTCCACATGCACAACACCGAGGACGGCCTGATGGTTCAGCTCGATTGCCCGGAAGAAAAGTTCAAGGGCGCGCTGGCGAGCAAGGTCACGTACGATCAGGATTCGCGCGAGATTTCGATTATGCTCGGCCAGTCGCTCTTCACGGGGAAGATTACAGCGGACGGCAAAGCTCTGGACACGTCTATGACGGAACCCGGGTTCCATTTTCTGATCCATTTCGACCGCCTGCCGCCCAAAAAGATGGAATCGAATTGATTTTGGGGGCAGTGTCCGCGAAGTGCAGAGACAGAAGATCAGGGCGGCGAGCCTCGGGACATTAGGACAAGCGGAAGGCCTTCACAGCAATCGAGTTTGGTCCGCGCCCTGCGGGCAGCACGGTGAACAGTGATTGCGAAGCAGTCCGCACAACGGCCACATCGCCGGAACGCGAATCCACCACAAACAGCAGATGCCCGGCGGTTGAAAATGCCATAGCCGATGGCCCGTCGCCTACGTGCACCGGTTGTCCGGCGCGCCGGCCGTCGTCGATCGAGTACATCGCCACTTCCTGCGCGCGCAGGTTTGCCACATAGAGCAGGGAATTGTCGCTCGAAACAATGCCATGCACGGGATCGTCGCCCATCAGATATGCGCCGCCGACGTCGTTGGTGGTGGTGACGACTTCGCTGATGGTGTCGGACTGAGAATTGGACACGAACATCTCGCCGCCGTCGGGCTTGAGAGCGAGGTGGACGGGCGCGCGGCCCACTTCCATCAGGGTCTCGAGGCGGTCGGGCTGACCCGGGTTGAACTTCGAGTCTGCCAGCGCGACGGCCATTACCTGATGCCCGCCCGAGCAGGCGACGAAGGCCTTCGACGAATCCGGCAGGATCACCGCGTCGCTTGCGCCCGGGCAGCCGGTAAAGATGGCGCGCACTCGACGGCTGACGGCGTCGAGAATGCTTACGGAGTTTCCTCCGCGGTTCGGAACGACGACCGTTCTTCCATCGGGCGAAACGCGGGCCTCGGCCGGCTGCTCGCCTGTTCCGATCTGCGCGACTTCGCGGCGGTCTGCAAGGTCGACGACCGAGACACTGTTCGAGCCGGAATTGGCAATGTAGGCCAGCTTGCCGCCGCTGTCTACGTCGACTGAAACAGGCTCGCGGTGCAGTTGGATGGTGGCGGCCACTTGGTTGTTTTCCGCATTGAGTACTGTAAGCGACCCCTGCCCGCCGGCCGCGCCGGAGTTGACCACATAGACTTCGTTGCGCGTCGGGCTGGCGGCGACGGCAACCGGATTCTGTCCGACAGGAACCTCGCGATCCAGACGCACGTTCACCACGTCGAGCACTGTCACCGTGCCGCTGTCGCCGTTGGTCACGTAGGCATATTCGCGGTAGTTGGGCTGATATTGCGGAAAATCGTGCGGGCGGCAGGCGGTGAGGGCGAAGAAAAGCAGGGACCAGGCACCAGGGACCAGGGACCACGTATGGCGTAACGCGCGGAAGATTCGAATCCCACCCATGCGCAAGACGCCGCGCATGGATGGGGCACAGGATTCGCCGGGTGGAACGCGCCTACTTGCTGTGTCCGTCATGGGCTCCCGTGGCGGACTCGATATGGATGCCGCGGGGAAGTTGGCGATGGACGACCGGCGCAATCTGTTCCATCTCGTTCATCATGGTGGCGAACTGCTCGGGGTAAATGGACTGCGGCCCATCGCTCAGCGCCTTCTCCGGCTGATGGTGCACTTCCACAAGGACTCCGTCAGCGCCCACTGCGATGGCGGCACGCGCCATGGGCAGCACCTTGTCGCGCTTGCCGGTGCCGTGGCTGGGGTCCACGAGGATGGGCAGATGGCTGAGCTTCTGCACGGACGGAACGATGCTCAGGTCAAGCGTGTTGCGCGTGTGGTCGGCGAATGTGCGCACGCCCCGCTCGCACAAGATCACTTCGTAATTGCCCTCGCTCATGATGTATTCGGCGGCCATCAGGAACTCGTCGAGCGTGGCAGACATGCCGCGCTTCAACAAGACGGGCTTGCGCAGGCGGCCGGCGTGCTTGAGCAGGGAGTAATTCTGCATGTTGCGCGCGCCGATCTGAATTACGTCGGCCCATTCGGCGACGAGCTCGAGCGTTTCGTTGTCGATGGCTTCGGTGATGATGCGCAACCCGTAGCGCTCGCGGACTTCGGCCATGATCTTGAGCGCTTCTTCGCCGAGCCCCTGGAATGCATAGGGCGAGGTGCGGGGCTTGTATGCGCCTCCGCGGAAAAACTGCGCGCCCGCCGCTGCGACCTGTTCCGCAATCGCAAATGCCTGCTCGCGGCTCTCAATCGAACAGGGTCCTGCGACGATAGCCAGGTTCCGTCCGCCGATGGCCGCGTCCGTTCCTTCAAAGCGAACGACGGTGTCCTCTTCCTTCACGTCGCGGCTGGCCAGCTTGTAGGGCTTGGTAACGCGGATGACTTCGGCCACGCCGGAGAGTTCTTCGAGATTGCCGCGTTCGACCTCACCCTGGTTGCCGGTGATGCCGATGGCGGTGCGCTGCGCCCCGGGGAGGGGGTGCGCGCGGAACCCCATTTGTTCAATGACATCGCAGACCGCCTGGATTTGTTCCGGCGTCGCCTGCGCCTTCATGACGACTAGCATGTGTGGCCCCTCAATCCAAGAGTCTACTGATTGAGAGCACCAAGGGCAATGGATTCGAGAGGCTGGGACCTTTGCGGTCCCGCCTGGGTTGTTTGTGTGATGGAGATTTTAGGCTTCGCGTGATGGGCGGGTTTTATGAATCCTGACAACGCAGATCCGGGGTAACGAGTTTGCGTGTCAGGATTGCCTGAGTTTGTTATTCCGTGTCGTCAGCCGGGCCGCGCGCGACTTTTGCCGCCACGATCGCGGGGGCGATGACCATGCCGACAAACGCGAGGGCAATCAACAGGTCATGCATTCCTTGCTGCTCCTTGAGGGTCCCAATGGCCGCAGAAGGCCACAGGGAGATGATCGCCCGAAGCGACCATCCACTGAATCCCACGAACGCCGAAAAGGATCGGGAAACTGGTGGGATCGCTGATAGCACGAAGGTGTTAGGAGCAGAGCCTAAGTAGCGCCAGATCAAGCTGTTTGTGCACGAGCATAAGGATCGGACGGCGTGCCGCGATTCGAGACACGTGAGCTTAACCGAGGCGCGTGGTTTGGGGGTCAGTTGCGGGTTACTTGTCCTGTGTCTTCCACCTGTAAGCAAGCCACGCAACGTATCCGAGCTGGATGGCCCAGGTGATGAGGTAGGCGCTCACTCGGTAGGCGTGGTCGATGGGCACAATCAGCAGAGCGTGCTGCTGGTTCGTGATATGCATGCGCCAATCCGGGGACGGCTCGGCGGGCGCCGAAACCATGCTGTAAATCGCGCCGGCGGCGAGTGCTGCAGAAGCGAGTGCCAATAGCGTTGTCAGAGTTTTCTTCATGAGGGCCTCGTCATCTCCGGCTCAGGCAATGAGCGCTTTTTCGGCTTCGCGGGCGGTCTTCACCTGGTTGCGCCGCTCCACCACGTAACGGATCCCAAGGATCAGGATTCCCCACGCCATCCACGCGAGCATGTTCCACATGAACGGTCCCAACATGGACTTGTCCATGCCGGAGCCCTCGTCTCCGCCGAAGACGGGAGCGGGGTGCTGCGTGCGCCACCAGCGGTTTGACATGTAGACGATCGGCACGTCCAGCGCGCCAAAGATGCCGAGCACCGCGGCCAGCGTCTGCACCTGCGGGCCCGCGGAAAACCGCCGCAACAATAAATAGCTGACGTAGATCAGCCAGAGGACCAGAGTTGTTGTCAGGCGCGCATCCCACACCCACCAGATGCCCCACGCGCGGCGCCCCCAGATCGGCCCTGTGATGAGCACCACGGTGCAGAACACCACGCCAACCTCAGCGCCGGCCAGAGCCCACGCATCGGCGCTCTGTGCCCAGTCGGGGCGGCTGCGACGCCATGCCAGGTAGCCGATGGAGCCCGCGAGGCTGATTCCGAAGAAAAGGAACGCCACCGACGCCGAAGGCACGTGGTAGAAGATGATGCGGAAGATGTCGCCCTGCATGGCATCGGTGGGCGCCACATAGATGGCCTGGTAGAAACCCCACGCCAGCAGGGCAACCACCGCTGCGGCATAAAGCCCGATTGCGAATCGTTTCATGTGCCTGGTCCGTGCCCGGCACGGGGAATGTCAGCGAGAACCGTCATGCTGGGCTGATCCCAGTGTACGACCGGAGAGCCTGCGCAGGCTCCATCGGGCGATGGATCGGGTGATCAGCGTCACTTGATGACCGTCCCGTCGAGGTCGGCAGGCAATCCCCATGCGCTAGGGAAGAATCACATCCTTCACCACAACATTCCGATTGTTGGTGATTGAAACCTTGTTCTCGGGATTCTGAAGCTCGGTTTTCAAGTACTTATAGGTGGCAATCGCCTTGCGCAGGACGTCTGCCTTTGTTCCGCCGGTCATCTTTATAAGGCCAGTCATGTTCTGATCGAATTGCCGATCGGTGTCAATGGTGAAGCGAGCCATAGAACACTTCCTCGCATACTGCATTTATGCTGTAATCATACTGCAAATAAGAGCCCTCTTTTGACGTTCAACTGGCACCCAATTGAGCGTTCCGATCGCCCTGAAACGACGATTGCCGAATAGGCTCACCATGTCGTGCCAAAATGAGGCAGCAGAAGTGCCCGTCCCGACGCGGATCATCAGCTTTCGAGTTCTACCCAGGAGGTCACACGCCCCATGTCGCCCGCAGCGCCCCCGGAGTCCCCGATTGAACTCGAAGATACTCAATCACACCTGCCCGAGTCTGATGCTTTCGTCTTCTTCGGAGCGTCCGGCGACCTTGCCTACAAGAAGATCTTCCCCGCGCTGCACAGCATGGTGCGGCACGGAACCCTCACCGGCCCAGTCATTGGAGTCGCGAAGAGCGGCTGGGGCCTGGATCAGCTGAAGGAGCGGGCGCGCAAAAGCATCCACGAGCATGGAGACGGCGTTGAAGACGAGGCCTTCACGCAGTTGCTCGAGAGGATGCATTACATCGACGGCGACTACTCGGATGGCGCAACGTTCGCCGCGCTTCGCAAGGAACTCGGTTCTGCCTGCCGGCCCGTTCACTACCTCGCCATTCCGCCGAGCCTGTTCGGCGCCGTTACGGAAGCGCTGGAGAAATCGGGCTGCGCCAATGACGCGCGCATCATCGTGGAAAAGCCATTCGGCCGCGACGCGGCATCGGCGAGATCACTGAACGCGACTCTGCACACGGCATTTCCAGAGCAGCGCATCTTCCGCATCGATCACTATCTCGGCAAGGAGACCGTCGCGAATCTCCTCTTCTTCCGCTTCGCCAATGCCTTTCTCGAGCCCATCTGGAACAGGAACTACGTGCAGAGCGTGCAGGTCACGATGGCTGAGAAATTCGGCGTCGGCGGGCGGGGCAAATTCTACGAGGAGGCCGGCGCCATTCGCGACGTGCTCCAGAATCATCTCCTGCAGGTGGTTGCTCTCCTGGCTATGGAGCCGCCGACCTTCATGTACCACGAGTCGATCCGCGACGAGCAGGTGAAGGTCTTTCGGGCGATTCCGCCGCTCGAGCCTGCGCAGCTTGTGCGCGGGCAGTTTCGCGGCTATCGCAACGAGCCCGGAGTGGCGCCCGACTCCCAGGTGGAGACTTACGCCGCGGTGCGGCTTGAAATCGACTCCTGGCGCTGGGAAGGCGTCCCATTCCTGCTGCGCACCGGCAAGTGCCTGAAGACCACGGCGACAGAAGTCATGGTTACGCTCAAGCGGCCGCCGCTGACGCGCGTGAGCCTGCAGAACAACTACTTCCGCTTCCGGCTCGGGCCAGACATCTCGCTGGCAGCCGGGTTGCAGGTGAAGAAGCCCGGCATGCGCGCCACATCCATGCCCATCGAGCTTGCTGCCGTGGATCACGAGGTTGGTGACGAAGTGGATGCATACGAGCGCCTGCTGACAGACGCCATGCACGGCGACGCTTCGCTGTTCGTGCGCGAAGACGGTGTCGAGCGGCAATGGGTCGTCGTGCAGAACCTGCTGGGCAACGTCACGCCGGCGCATGAATACGAACCCGGTTCATGGGGACCAAAGGAGGCCGATGCCCTCGCCGCGGATATCGGAGGCTGGCACGACCCCGTTTGAGCGCCTCAATCACTCACACTTCCTGTAACAAATGGCAGTTGCGCAGGCGGGCTCAGTGCTCTCAAATCCTCGCGAGGATACTGGAGTCACACCATGCCGCAACCATTTGCTTCCGCCACGCGTGCAAGCCGCTCGTTCTGCATCTTGACCGCCGCCATCATGCTGTTCGCAGCGCGCCCTCTGTTGGCAGCCGACAAACAGTCTGACGAAGAGACCCTGCAGAAGGCTAATCTCGTTCTGTCAGGTATGTTCAGCGGCAACACGATTCCTGCCTATGTGATTGCAAGATCGAAATGCGTCGTCGTTCTGCCCGGCGTGAAGAAGTTCGGGTTCGGAGTGGGCGGAAGCGGCGGACGCGGCCCCATGTCCTGCCGTGGCGGCAACAACTTCGATGGCAGATGGTCCACCCCGGCCATGATGACGATCGGCAGCGCCAGCATCGGCCTCCAGATTGGCGGATCGTCCACCGACCTGGTTCTACTGGTGACGGACCCGAAGGTGGTGAACCAGATGCTGAGCGGGAAGACCAAGATGGGCGCTGACGCCACGGCAGCAGCAGGGCCCAGCGGCGCGTCCGCCGCGGGAGCTACCGATGCGCAGGTCTACTCTTACGCGCGATCCAAAGGGCTGTTCGCCGGCGTCTCGATCAGCGGAGCGACGGTGGAACCGGACAACGACGCGAACAACCGTCTGTATGGCAACCACCCCGACGCGACCTCGATTGTGCGCGGAACCGGAGTCAAGCCGACTCCGGCGGGCCAGACCCTCGTTTCCACGCTCAACAGCAAGACCGCCAAGCGCCGCAAGTAGACAGGTGGCCCGGTCATCGATTCTCGCACCTTTGTTCCTGGAAAATAGGACGGGTTGTGTATCGCGGGGCAGCTTCCGGCATCACGCGACCGGCCCTGGAAGGTAAGCCAGGCGCTGGCCTCGCACACGGTCCGGCTGGAACGCGTCGACCAGCGCGTGCTAGTGTACTTCTGCCGCACCTGGTGAGGGAGATCGACCTCAGCGGGGAGCGTTCCACCGCAGTGAAACGCTCCCCAATGCACTCCTGCCTGTAGTGGGTGTCCTGATAACAGGGCGTAAACCATGTCATGGAATTTGACAGTGAGACTGCGATGAACGGGCCACAGTTTCGAATACCGCGGATGAGTGGGCCGCCTGCCTGTCGGATCACATGATCGCTTCGAGGAAGGCATCGGCGAGGACGGCGTCCGCAGCGTTGCCCAGGAGCGCGTAGTTACTTCCACTCAGGATGAACTGATGTGGGCCGCCTGCAGCGCATTTTCCTCCGTCGCTGTTGCCCCCGGAGAACGCCAGGACACCACAGTTCTTGCACCAGCGCCAGTTGGCTTGCGACTGCAGGGTGCCTTTACCAACTTGGGTCACGACGAATGTCTCGCCGGTGCACGCATGCCGCTGGCCGTCAGCGGGGCACTTGCTAGGGTCGGTTGCACTCGGTTCGTAGCACAAAGCGCCGCATTTCGAGCACTTCCTCCAGTTACCCTGGCCTCCGGGCTTCTGAGCGGAGCTAATGACGTAATTTCCGCCCGACGAGTGGCCCTTACCCGTTGCCGGACAAGCGCCGCCATTTTTAGGGGAAGCAAGCGTGGCGCATTGGCTGCACCAAAACCAGGAATTGTCCCCACCCGGCCCAGAGATATCCGAATTAAGGAAAAGAGCAGCATAAAGAGGTCCGTTTGAGCCGATCTCTGGTTCCATCGAACCAAAGAATGCGATCGAAGCGGTATAAACGCCGCCGCCAGTGCTGTCACCACCGGTGTCGCCGCCGTTCTTCTCTACCCACCGATATTGGCCGTTCTGCGGATGGACGAGAATGTCGATACCCAACCCGGAATTCTGGTAGCCGGCCGGTGCGCCAATGCCTTGCATGGTCTGCCATTGAGAGAGGGACAAGACATTTCCGAGGAGGTTGTTGATGTTGCCGAGCAGAGCCGTAATTTCATCGATGGAGACCCACCAACACCCTGCCCCTGCGATCAGCGGCTGACCATTCGAGGGCCACACTTGCCCCGGGTATGTGTAGGTGCTCCAGTCGTATCCCGATGTGTCGGGGGAGTGGTAAGACCACGCATGTTCGTTGTCCTCAGGGGTTTGAGTGGAGGGACCTGTCACTCCGAGAGGGCCGAAAACCTTCTCTCTGACGAGCTGTTCGTAAGCCAGGGCGTATGCATCAGCTCGCTTCTGCTCCGGCACCGAAGGATCGTCTTGGACGAGCGAGGCGAGTTTCGGCAGCAGCAGCCTGAAAAGACAGAATCCCAAATTACTGTAAGCGGTGACACCGAGCGGTCCCAGTGGAGAAGCTTCGCTGGTCATGAAGCTCTTCAGGCTGAAGTAATCCGCTCCTGGCCCGTCGTGGGGAAGACCGGCGGTATGCGTGAGCAGGTTTCGGAAGGTGATGGGCTTCGCATCGTCGCGCACTGCCCAGTCCTTCGGTAACCACGGCCACATCACGGAATCGAGGTTGTTCGCAGCCGGCGTGTCGAGCAATTGAACGGCAGCTATCGCGGTGAGAAATTTCGACACGCTGCCAATATTGGTCCGGGTTGAGGATTCAAAAGGGACGGGCAGTCCGTTTGCTGGTGTTCGAGCTTGGCCCCAACTGTACTTTGTCGGAGCAATACCGTCGCCGCCGATGACGAACGAATAGCCAGCTACCGAACCGTTGAGCAATCTCTGCACGGCGCTGAGGAGATTACCGAGATTTACCGAAGGCTGACCCATAATCCACCTCACCTAATCCGAATAGATTGTTCGGTGTGTGGTCTATCCTCGGCCGCAAGTCAGGTTTACTTTACCGCTGGGAGCGCTGGCTTCTGGATTTCCCTCGAAGCCAACTTAAGCCGGGATAGGATAACCGGTGGACTTCAGACAAGAGGTTCCCTACACGACGAAGAATGAACATCCCCCAAGTGTCCGCCATTATATGCTCCTCCCGGGAATCGGCCTAGTGGAATCTCATGAGTCAAGCTGCGCCCGCACCTGGTGCGAGCCTTCGCATTCACAGCCAATTTTCGCGCACGGCCCGGGAGGACCGGATAACGACGCCAACAACCGCCTGTACGGCAATCACCCGACGCCGCCTCGATTGTGCGCGGAACCGGAGTCAAGCCGACACCCGCCGGCCAGACCCTTGTGTCCACGCTCAACAGCAAGACTGCCAAGCGGCGCAAGTAAACGGTGCAATTAAACGTGCAGATGACGAAGGCCCCGCCATGACAGGGCGAGGCCTTCGTTGTTCGTGCGTCGGCTGTTATTGAGGCCGCTTTTCTTCCTGCTTCTTCTCTTCCTGCTTGCGCTGCTGTTCGCTCTTGCCCTGTTGCGGTTTCGCCTCGGGTTTCGCGTGCTGTTCAGGTCTTGCGGCCTGTCCGCGCGGGTTCTCGGTGCGGCTCGGCTCAGCCTTCTGCGGCTGCACCGGATGCTGCGCACCCAGGTGCTGAGGTTCGGGCTTTTGCGGATTTACGCGTCCAGGCTCTGCTTTCTGCTGCCGCGGCTCGGCGCCGGGTCGCGCAGGGGTCTGCTGCTGAGGCCGCGATTCCTGCCTGGGAGCCTCAGCCCGACTGGGCAGGTGGCTCTGGCTGCCGGGCTGCGCCCCGCGGCTTGCGCCCTGCTGGTTCTCGGCGCCGCGGTTTTCGCCGGGCCGGTTCGGTTCATTGTTGCGCTGGGGCGGAGCTGCCTGTTGGCGCGCCATCGCAGGATTCTCGCGCTGCTGTTCCGCTGGGCGCTGCTGTGCCGTCGACTCATTCGGCCGCTGGTTCTGCGCCTGGTAGCGAACCGGCGCGGGCGGCTTCACATTGCGGTCTGCCTGAACCGGGTGGCTCACCGCCACCATTGCGGGACGGTTGTTGTTCACTCGCGCAAAGTTCTGCCGGTTAGCCCTGGCCTGCTGCACCACTTCCACCTGCGTGCTCATCGGCGCATTGTGCTGCTCATGCATGGCCGCAACCTCGGCGGGGCGCGGCTGCACGTTCACGCCGCCGTTGCCGCCGTTGTAGCTCACGCGCGTCTCGGTAATGTTCGTGATCCTGTAGGTGTAAACATTCCGGATCGAGGAGGTATTCACGTTGTTCACAGAGCGGTTGTAGGCAAATTGATCGCCCCTCCAGTAGCCGCCCTGGTAGCCGAATCCTGCATAGCCAAAGCCGTAGTTGATTCCGCCGTAATAACCGACATGACGGCCCCAATAGCCACGGTGGAAGCCGTAGCGTCCGCCGGTGTAGCCCCAGTAGCCGGGTGTCCACAATGCGCCCTGGTAAGGCGCCATTACCCACGAGCCGGGAACCCAGTAGTATCCCTGGCCGTTGTCCCAACTCCAGTAGCCAGGGGTCCAGATGTATCCATCGCCGGGACACTGCGGCTGGTCATACTGCGGCAGCGGCGGCGGAGCCTGGGTCGAATAATCTACCGGCTGATAGTAGCCGGAGTTGTCGTAGTTCGATGAGTAGTCATCAGAATACTGGTCCGGCTCATTCGCATGGCGCCGCGGGTACCTTGTCGTCTCGCCGCTTGAAGCCTGGCTGTTTGAAGTGTCCTGGTCGGGATACGCACCATTGGGCGCGCCCGTGTTGTCGCTCGCATTCGAAACCGGCGCAACGTTCGCATTGGCCGGATCCTGCGAGTTGTCCGCCGTCTGAGTCTGATCCTGGGGGTTGGCCGGGTTCGCATTATTCGCGTTCGAGTTGCTCTTGCATCCGGCCGCCCCTAATGCAATCGCCAGCGAAAGCGATGCATACAACGCAATTCGGGGGAAGTCTTTCATGGGGTTCACCTCTCCAGCGAACGTAGGATGCCGTACCTCGGAAAGGTTTTGTTTCGTCGTCAAATTCGCCGAAATTAATTTTGGTTTGTCGCGGAGAGGTGGCTTACCCAGGGCGGGTCTGCGAGCGCGGAAGCGAATGATGGGACTGTGTATGTGCCACCATTCAGCGGATTTCGTGGGGGTTCGGGTTTCAATTTTCGATTGCGCTCGGTCATGAAAATTCGCGGGTTGTGAGAGAACGAGGGTCCTCGGAAACGGACCTCCTGCGCGCGATTTATCTGAAGATAAGGTGCGCAACCTTTGATTCAAGGTCCATGTAGATGATTGCGAGGGCGGTGAGATCGAATGCCGCATGTGCGCACATGAGGAAGAAGATGCGGCCAGTATTGGCGAAGATGATGCCGAAGACCAGGCCTGTGATGGCGGCCTGTTCGGCGCCCGCGAGGCCCTGATCCGCAAGATGCGCAGCGGCGAAGATCGCCGAGGTGAGAACGACGGTTACGGCCCGGGCGGATGAGCCGGACCCGAAGAGCTTTGCGCCGCGCTCGAAGAGGTAACCACGGAATACCGTCTCTTCGCCGAAGCCTGCAGCGAGCATGGTCCATATGGCGGCGGGAAGCAGGGCGCGGTTGCCGGCCAGGAAATGGTATGCGCGATTGACCGGTTCGGCCCCGAGCATCGGCATCACCAGGGACTTCATGGTGAGTTTGAACGCGACGCCAAAGGCGATTCCACAGGCCAGGGCGCCGAGCCAGTGTTTGGGCCGAACGTAGCCGATCGATTGCCAGGGAGTGCGGGACAGACTTCTCCAAGCGATGACCAGTAGCCCGCCGAGGGGCACGGTCACGAAGCTTCCGAGAGACACGTTGCCGGCCAGGACGATGACGAGCATCGAGACGATTCCGGCTGGTCCGAACCCGCGAAGAGCGGCAGCGAACCGGTCGTCGCCTGTCGGCGAAGGCCTCCCCGCAGTTTCAGGCAGGTGAGTCCGTTCCGGAAATCCTGCGCTGCCGGGTGTCATCGTGCCCCGATCGTACATTACTCCTCGAGGGGGGCAGTGAATTTCATTCAGCGTGAAAGACGACGTCGAACAGCAGCCAGCTTGCGGTGGTGAAGATGACGTCGTAGCCGAGGAGGAGCTTGATCCACAGGCTCGGGTCGCTCTCGCCCGTGAAGATGGACTTGGTCGCCAGGACCATGGCGAGCAGCGCGGGAATGAAGATGGGGAACAGGATGATGGAAAGCAGCAGCTCGCGGTTGCGGCTGGCCATGGCGAGCGCGGCAAAGAAGACTCCGTTGCCGACCAGCGCCCACGTGCCCAGCGGAAGAACCAGCACCAGCAGCCATGCCTGGCCGGCAACGTGAAGGTTATAGAAGACGAAGAAGAAGGGCGCAAGGATGAGCTGCACGATGGTGACAAAGAGGAAGTTGACGATCGCCTTGGCGAGATACAGCTCGGAACTCGGCGAGGGCACCATGCGCTGCGCATCCATGACGTTGTGGCGGATTTCGCGGGCCCAGGCCTGGTTGAGAGCGCTGACCGAGGCGAACATGGTGGCCACGCAGAGAACGCCGCCCGCAATGTCCTGGGCGAAGGCGCCGCGGGGGTCGAAGGCGATGGAGAACAGGACGACCACGAGGGCGGAAAAGAACAGCATGGAGATGAGGGCGTCGAACGAGCGCCACTCGATGCGCAGGTCCTTGACGAGATGGGACCAGAGGGCGGGCATCAGGCGTTGGCCTCTACGTGCGCGGCTTTCGTGAGATCGGCCGTTGAGACGGGCTCTCCGAGGGCCTCGGCGGCGCGGAGATAGTCGTCGGGATGGAGGATGAGTTGAGTGCCCCGGGTTCCGGCGGAGACGCTGATTCTGTCGAAGAGGATGGCGGTCTCATCGATGAAGACGGGGTACGGTTTTTTCGCGCCGAAGATGGTGACGCCGCCGCGGATGTAGCCGGTGAGCGGCTGGACGTCTTTGAGGGGAGCCATTTCGAGTTTGCGGAGACCCGCTGCTCGCGCTAGCTTCTTGAAATCGAGCTCGGCGTCGCCGGGGATGACGGCGAAGAGGTAATGTCCGTGACCGTCGGTTGTGATGAGCGTCTTAAACACCTGCTCGGCGGGCATGCCGATCTTGCGGGCCACGCTGATGGCGGAAAGATCTTCGGGATCGACTTCGTACTCGCGAAGCTCAAAGGAGATGCCGAGGGATTCGAGGAAGCGCGCGCCGTTGGTCTTCATAGCGTGGGGCTCCCGGGCACCAGCGACGCCACGCGGCCGGCCTTGAGGGCGAAGACGTAGTCCGCGATGGGGGCCGCGAGCTCGCGCTGGTGGGTGGTGATGACGATGGTGCGGCTGCCGTGGCGGAAGCCCGCAAGCAGCTCGACCATCTGGCGCGCGGATTCGACGTCCATGTTGGAGAAGGGCTCGTCGAGAAGAAGAAGCTCGGGAACGGAGAGCAGCACGCGGGCGAGGGAAGTGCGCTGGCGCATTCCCTGGGAGTAGTGGCCGACGGGGCGGCGCAGCGCAGGATCGAGGCCGACCTGGCGGAGCGCTTCGGAAGGCGAGAGGCACTGGCGCCCCGGATAAAGGCTGGCGAAGTAGCGCAGGTTTTCTTCGGCTGAGAGCTCGTCGTAGAGCATGGCGGCGTGGCTCATGTAGCCGATGCGCTCGCGGATGTGCTGGGGCTCTACACCCCAGCGGCCAGGACCCGCCGCTGGGGACCCCGGCTCACGATCACCGAAGAGTTGCACGGTGCCGAAGCTGGGGCGGAGAAGCCCGGCAAGAATGCGCAGCAGGGTCGATTTGCCGGCGCCGTTTTCGCCGATGAGGACGTAGCACTTGCCGAGCTCGAGTTCGGCGGTTACCTGGCGAAGAGCGGCGAAGGTTCCGAAGAGCTTGGAGACGTTTTCGAGCCGCGCGCACTGGCCCATGCGGTTAGTTGCCGCTTGCTTGAGCAACGGTCGAAGCGGGCGCCGAATTGGCGGCTCGCGGATTTCCCGCAGCAGGCGATTCGGCCGGCTTCGGCGACATTCCAGGCTGACCGGGTTGCCCGGGGCCGTACTTGCTGGCGCACTTGGCCTGCAACACCGTGGCGTGGAAGACGCCGTCGCGGCCGTAGGTGCCTTCGGCGAGAGCCTGCGCATCGTCCTTGAATGTGTCGGGCGGCGGCTCGGATCCTTTGTAGCTGACCTTCAAGAGGCGTCCGGATGCGGCCTTTGCGGAATGACTCTCGAACTCATTGAGCACGAAGGTGACGTGCGTGCCGTTCTGCTCGATGGAGCCGGGCTGCACAAATCCTTCAACGCGGAGGTTGTTTTTGTACGCCTTATCGCCCATGCCGCCGAGCTCGGCGATGGTGACGTAGTAGCTCTTGCTGGATCCATAACCCGACCAGGCGAGCCAGCCGATGGTGACCAGGATGACGGCAACGGCAATGCCGATACGGACGCTCGTAGAGGAGGATTTCATGATGCCTTCTATTTCATACGATACGAGCGGTGGTGGGCAGGGTCAACTGCCACATAGTGATATGCGTCACACGTGTCGCGATGCAAATGTATGACTGCGCGAGAGGTACGGCGGCAGGAGACAGGTCGCGCACGCAAAATCCGGTACTCGGCGGAGGCGTTACGGAAGCAGCTTGTAGGGAAATTCAGTCGTGATGCCGGCGAAGCGAAGCCACTATTGCCGGAGAAAGAATCATGGCTATAAAGGCTAGACCGGTGAGAAGATCGCGCATCTGGAATGTTGCTCCTGGGGCCCCGAGTATCTAACTGCCGCCTGCCCTGACTTAATAGAACCGTCCGGTAGGGAGAAGCGGCGCAAGACCATGAGACTGGAGGGGAGACGCGACTGTCAATCCGATTCGCCCCGATTCGCGCAAACGAAAGAGTGTAGCTAAAGTAATCCGGTCACCGCGACAAAGGGACGTCCTTGAGAGTGCGATCCATTGCCCGTTTTTTCACATGACCGCGAAGGCTGGAGCAGACCCTGTGACAACTGCGATAACTACTGCACCGAGTTGAGGGCCTGGGCCGCGCGGTCCATCGCCTGGGTGAGCACTGTCAATTGCTCAGTGGCGCGATTCTGATCCTTAGCCTCGATGGCTTCATTTACACCGGGAATCACAACGGCTGCGTATCCGGTGTACTCGCCCGGCGCATAGATCGTGTGGCGATACCACGGACGGTTGGGCAGGCCCGGCGCGGTGATAAGCGCGGCCTCGGTTGAGCGAAGGGCCTGGTTGATTTTGTTGAGGTCGCCGCCGGGGTGGTTCTCGATCGCAAGCGCGTGCTCGCCGGCTGTGGCGAAGCGTGCGGCAGCGGCAAGCGCGGGAGCGAAGTCGAGAGAGAGCTTTTCGTCGGAAGCCTTGCGTTTTGCAGTATCGAGATACGAAGTGATGTCCTTGGCGTAGGTGGCGTAGTCATAGGGAAGCACGTCGGTATCGGCCATGCGGATGCCCTCGATGCCGAGCACGCGGGCCATCTCCTGCAGGTATTCGAAGCGGGGATCGGCGTTCATCGTGAACCACGCGTAGTTGTCGAAGACGGAGTGATAGACGCCATACGGGCCGCTGGAGCCGATGTCGGCGGAAGGAACGCCGATGTGCTGGAGAAACGGCGTGAAGTCGGAGCCGGAACCGAGATCGCCAACGCGCGCGTCATTGTCGGGCGGCGAATTGGACGGGCGATGTTCGTTTCCCTGGCTGCGGCTTTTTCGCCAGACGTCGTAGACGGTGCCTCCGGCGGGGCTGGGAACGACCTGCGCCACCTGGCGAATGAACTCCTTGAGCGAAGGAACAGCGGCCGCGGAGAAATCCGGTCCTGAGACCGCGACGTCTACGTTGAAATAGGCGACTGCATGCTCAAGTGCGCTGGCATTCTGCTCCACCCACTCGGTTGAGCCGATCAGGCCTTCTTCTTCCGCGTCCCAACTGCAAAAGACGAGCGTGCGCTTCGGATGCCATCCGCTGTGCAGAAGTGCGCCCACGCCGTGAACCGCTTCGAGCATCGCCGCGGTGCCGCTGTTTGGATCGACCGCGCCGTAGACCCACGCGTCGCGATGGTTGCCGACGACGACCCAGTCATCGGGATACTGCGAGCCTTTGATGGTGCCGATCACATCCCAGATGGTGCGGCGCTGGTAGTCCTGATCGGAGACGAGATGTGCGCGGACGCCGCCGGGGCCGATGTGATAGCGGAACGGCAGCGCTCCCTGCCATCCCTGCGGCACGCTTGGTCCCTTGAGCGCCTGGAGTATCGGTGATGCATCGCGATAGCTGATCGGTATGGAAATGATGTGCGGCTGGTTTCCTTCAGGATTTACGCGCGCCGAATCTGGCAGCGACGGAGTGGATGCGACGCCGGGCGTTTCAGGATCGCCGGGATACTTGAACAGATACTGAACCGACCCGCGCTGCACACCGCTGGCCGGGCGCCACGGGCCGTCGGGATATGCGTCGCCTTTGAAGTAGCCGTCGTCCTGCGGATCGCTGTAGATGAGCACGCCGGCGGCGCCGCGCTGCTCCGCGATGTAGACCTTGACACCGCGGAAGTTGGAGCCGTAGCGGACGATGACTATCTTGCCGTGCAGGTCGATGTGCTCTGCCGCGAGCTGATCGAAGTCTTCGAGGCGGCCATAGTTGGCATAGACGACCTCGCCGGTTACGTCGCCGGATCCGGACGAGCCGTTGAATGGCATGACGATGCGGTCATTGTTTTCGTAAGGATCGCCCGAGACCTCTTCACGCTGCGGGCCGACCATCAGAGGCTTGCCATCGGGCGCGAACGCTTCAACCTTCACGACCCTGGGCTGATTCATGAGAACGCGATAAGGCACGATCTCGGTGTCGAGCCCGGCCGCGCGAAATTTCTGCGCGACATATTCGGCGGTTTTATGGTCTTCGGGCGTGCCTGCGAGATGCGGCTCCGCGGTAAGAGTCTTCAACTCTTCGCCGGCGAGTTTGGCGTTGGGAACGGCCAGGAACTCGGTCTCGGTTCTGCCCTCCGGAGTGAAGTCGGTGTAGCCGAAGACGGTTGTCGCCGCGGCGGACTGAGCGGGAAGCGGACAGGGAAGCAGCAATAGAGATATCACGAGGGCAAGCGGCTTGCTCACAGTCATCGGCTGGGTCCTTTGCGTGCAGCAGGGAAGCTGGCTCAAGCAAACAGTGTAATGCCGGGACTCGGAGCGGATAGCGCCTGTGTTCTGACCGCAATACTTCTGTTGAAGTAAAACGTTTGACTAGGCCATGCCGAAGATGATAGCTTGCCGCCTGTCCGGAGGTCGGGCATTCATGAATCGGCGAAAATTCCTCGTCAATACGCTGGGAGCCGCGGGTACGGCAATGGTGGGCGCGCGCGGAACTGGCGCATCGAGTTCTTCTCCGCACGAGTTAAGTGCCGGCGCCGCGACACAAAATGCGGAGGCGACTCCACAGGACCACGGCAAGGCGGCGCGTTTTCCTGACGGCTTTCTGTGGGGCATGGCTACGGCCTCATACCAGGTGGAAGGAGCATGGAAGGAGGACGGCAAGGGCGAATCGATCTGGGATCGATATGCGCATGCGCCCGGGCATATCAAGGGTGGCGACACGGGCGACGTGGCATGCGACCACTATCACCTGTATCGCGAAGACATCGCAATGCTCAAGCGGCTCAATCAGAAGAGCTATCGATTTTCGATCTCGTGGCCGCGCATTCAGCCCGACGGAACGCGCGCGGCGAATCAAAAGGGGCTTGACCACTACAAGCGCGTGATGGATGAGGTGCAGGCGGCGGGGATCCGGCCATTCTGCACGCTGTACCACTGGGATCTTCCGCAGTGGGCAGAAGACAAAGGGGGGTGGCCGAATCGCGATCTCGCCGGATACTTTGCCGATTACGCGGGACTCGTTGCGAAGGAGCTTGGCGATCGCATTACTGTGTACGCCGCGTTCAACATGCCGTGGGCGTTTACTTACTACGGATACGGCATCGGTATTCATCCGCCGGGACGCGCGCACTTCAACGATTTCCTGAAAGCGCTGCACACCGTCGCGCTGGCGCAGGGAGAGAGCTTTCGCGCGATCAAGGCCGCGAATGCAAATGCAACCGTGGGCAGCGCGTATTCGATGGCGCCGGGGTATCCGAAGACGGACAGCGAGGCCGATCGCGCGGCAACGGCGCGCTACCACGCGATGAACAACACGTTCTTTCTGAACGCGGCGCTCAAGGGCGAGTATCCGAATGCATTTGTGCGCGAGCCGCCGTATGAGCTGATGGGCGTGCGGCCAGGCGATGAGAAGATTCTGCGCGTGCCGCTCGACTGGGTTGGTTTCCACTACTACACGCGGCGCATTGTGTCGGATGCGGCAGGCATGCGCGGCGCGCAGCAGCACTACGGAACGGAGATCGAATCGGATACGGGCGATACAAATGGCCGCGATCCCTACACGCGCTTCCATGCGGTGATGCCGAGCGAAGGGCCGCTGACGCACGCGGGGCTGGAGATATATCCGCGAGGAATCTACGACCTGGTGACGCAGATCTCGCGGGAGTTCGGCAATCCTGTCATCGAGATCACGGAGTGCGGTTGCTGCTACCTGGACGGGCCGTACGAGAAAGAAGGCGGGCGCGTTCCCGATGCGCGGCGGACTGCATTTTTCCAGGGCATTCTTGGCGAATTGGCGCGGGCCATTGCGGACGGCGCACGCGTGCGGGCGTTTCACGCGTGGAGCTTGATGGATAACTTCGAGTGGACCGACGGGTTCAGCCAGCGTTACGGATTGACGTACGTGGACTTTCGCGGCCAGCAGCGCACGGTAAAGGATTCAGGGCTGTGGTACGGGCGCGTGGCGGGCGCGAACCGGCTCGACGTTTAACGTCCGAAGCGTGCATCTTCCCCGATTGGCGCGAGCATCGAAGAGGGTTGGAGCGTGAACCCATGACCCGCCAGATCAATCGCGTGCCCCCCAAGAGAATTGAAAACGAAACTCCCATCGAAGAGCACACCGGCAATCCGCAAGCGGAGGAACACAAGAAGATGGAACGAGTTGCGGACCGCATGGCGCACAAGGCCGCGAAGACCGAGCAGCACTTCGACGAAGATCACGACAAATTCTCAAACATCGGAAGTGAATGATTCCGCACTTGCAAAAACGCCAGTCACCTGGCGCAATTACTCTGGACATCTGTTCTCCCCGCGTCATTCCGGTGTATTGTTGCGTAAGTAAAAGTTGACGGGACAGTAAATCTCCGTGTCACATTTACTTGCGGATGACCACCTAATTGTGCGCGACAGGAAACTGAACCTGGAAGCATCTTTCCCCCAGGATCGTGCATCAATAAGGAGTACCGGCATACGGGCAGTAGCCGGTCCTGCCTTTCCCAGGTGAATCTATGTTATCCCTCACTTCCAAGAGACCAGGTGAACCCATGACTTCCATGCCATTCCATATTCCCCTCACTTCGGCGTACTTGTGCCAGGATTGCAACTGCGTGAGCAACAGTTCGCGCACTTGCCCGGCATGCGCATCCGAAGCGCTTATGAGCCTGGCTGGAGTGCTCGACCGGCAGGTGGTCGAAGAGATTCCCATGCCGAGCTATTCATACGTCACGGCGATGGTGGCCTGATCCCCGCGGATTAGTTGCCGTATCGAAATCTGCACGGGGGAGCATCGGATCGGCACACGCCAAAGCCGATCAACCGAAACGAGAGCGCCGGAGCCTTCGGGTTCCGGCGCTTTTGTGTTGATTGGGGGGGTGGGGGCGCGTGCGAACTCTCTGGGCCGCAAAAAAAATAGGGGGGGAGGGGGGAGGGGGGTGGGGGGTCTTTGTTTTCCGGTGGACGTTGACGAGATCCGGAACCCCCAGGGCGGAGCGGCGTTCAGGAGCGGAACCAGGACGCGGTGCGGTCTGAGAAGCGAAGAGAAACAGAAATCGATGGGTTGTAGTAGAAAACTACTACACATGTTTCAAAAGGTGACTACATATATAGTAGGAAATCCGACACCCGCAGGTCTCCTTCGCCTGGCTGCGGGCGTGGAGCGAGTTCGGGTTACGCGCGCGCCGGGGGAGCGGCTGGGTTTTTTATCGTTGAGCCGGACTCCCTGGGTTGAGATGAGAAATAACAAACCCCTCGGGGAGATAACTCCGCGAGGGGTTCTTTCGTTTTTCGATCTGATTCAAGGATAGCAAGTCCGAAGAGTGGATCGGCCAACTCCGAGAGGATTTTCCGCGGAATTTTTCCACAGGATAGGTGTATGCATCCACGGGTGTTGTGGCGATTTCAACATTTCCACAAGCGCCAGAGGGTACTTGACAAGATTTCTGAGGGTTCGCCGGGACCGGTGCAGTTCTCAGGCCCAGTTTTTCAGTTTTCACGTGAGCTTCGGTAACATTCCCAACAAGCTTGTGAATCGCCTGCCTTGACATCATGATGCTTGCCACGTAGCATCATGATGTGCGAACGACTCTTACGCTCGACGACGACGTAGCGCGGATGGTGGAAGAGGAGGTGCGCCAATCCGGCGAAACCTTCAAGGGCGTCGTGAATGCGCTGATTCGCGACGGCGTCGTGGCGCGCCGTAACCCTCAGAAGCGGAAGCGCTTCGTGGTGAAGCCGTTTGCGCTGGGCACCGGGCTCGGCACGCGCTTCCGGAACGTGAACGAACTCATCGAAGCCCTCGAAGGCCCGGCGCATAAGTGATCGTCGTCGACGTCAATCTGCTCATCTACGCCTACGACACCACATGCCCCCAACATGCGGATGCCCGCCGTTGGCTTGAAGAGATATTCTCGGGCACTGAACCCATCGGTTTGCCCTGGCAAACCATCTCCGCGTTCCTGCGAATTCTCACGCATCCGGGCGTCTCCGGCGGCCGGCTCAGCATGGCGAAGGCGGTCTCGGTCGTGGAGGATTGGCTCGCAGTGCCGCATGTGCAGACGCTTGCAGCCGGGCGCGGCCATTGGGCGCATTTACGGGAGATGCTTCTCAAAAGCGCTGCGCGCGGAAACATGACAACCGATGCCGCGCTGGCTGCGCTCACTCTTGAGCACGGCGGAATTCTCTACACCAACGACCGTGATTTTGCGCGGTTCCCGGGGCTCCGCTGGGTGAATCCGCTCGAGACAAGCTAGCAGAAATGCAGCCTGCCGACCGGGCTCGCCCCAAAATCCTATAATCAATACTGGGCCAGCTTGCTCTTGAGTTGATATGCGCGGCAATGGGCGCGGTGGCCAAATTCTAGATCCCGGAATCTTCCCTTTGAGTGACGCTATACAAACTGCGGCGAATGGTGTCTCCAGCGGTGTCTCGGGTAGCGTCTCCCCGCTGACTGCGAACGAGGCGATCGTGATTCGCGGAGCGCGGACGCATAACCTGAAGAACATCTCGTGCGAGATTCCGCATGGGAAGCTGACGGTGATCAGCGGGGTTTCGGGTTCTGGGAAGTCGTCGCTGGCGTTCGACACGATTTATGCGGAAGGGCAGCGGCGGTACGTGGAGTCACTGAGCGCTTATGCGCGGCAGTTCCTCGAACGCATCGAGAAGCCGGATGTGGACGAAATCGATGGGCTGGCTCCGGCGATCGCCATTAAGCAAAAGAACACGACGCGGAATCCGCGGTCGACGGTGGCGACTGCGACGGAAATCTACGACTACCTGCGGCTGCTGTATGCGCGGTGCGGGACGGTGCACTGCATCTACTGCGACGGGCTGGTGCGGCGCGACAACGTGGACGAGATTGCCGAGGCCGTAATGGCGCTGGGCGAGGGTACGCGGCTGAATGTGCTTTTCCCGGTAAAGCACGATGAGGTGAAGCCGGCTGAGGAAGAGAAGAGGGCGGGGAAGCGCGTGAAGGCTGCCGCCAAGGTCGCGGAGGGTCCGCTGACGGAGGCGTTGAAGGCGCGGCTGACGGAGCTGCGCGGGGGCGGGTTTAATCGGCTGTACCAGGGCGGGCGGATCTTCGAGTTTTCGACGCCGGAGTCTCTGCTGGACGTGGACTTTACTCTGCCGGTGTTCGTGCTGGTGGACCGGATTGTGGTGGACGCAGAGAATCGCGCGCGGATTGTGGATGCGGTGGAGATTGCTTATCGCGAGGCGGGCGAGGTGATCTTTGAGGAGGCGGTGCGGAGTGGTGCGGGTGAGGACACCCGCACTACAGCCGGTCTGGAGACCGGCGGTACACGTGGCGGTGAGGAGACCGGCGATACATCAAGCGCGGCGGAAGCGAGGCGGTGGAGGTATTCGGCGGCTTATGAGTGCGAGAGCTGTCATCGGCCGGGGCGGGAGCCGGAGCCGCGGCTGTTCAGCTTCAACAATCCGTTTGGGGCGTGCCCGCGGTGCCAGGGGTTTGGGAACACGGTGGATTTCGATTTGAACCTGGTGATTCCGGACAAGGGGCTGACGCTGAATGAGGGCGCGATTGATCCTTGGAACCGGCCCAAGTACCGCACATGGTTTACGCAGTTGAAGCAGCAGGCGGCGGGGATGGGGGTTCCGCTGGACGTGCCGTGGCGGGAGATGCCGGAGGCGGCGCGGGAGATTGTGCTGCGGGGGAAGGGCGGCTTCGAGGGCGTGTGGGGGTTCTTTGCGCAGATGGAGCGCAAGAAGTACAAGCTGCACGTGAGGGTGATGCTGTCGAAGTATCGCGGCTATGCGGAGTGTCCTGATTGCCGCGGGCAGCGGCTGAGGGCCGAGGCGCGCGCGGTCAGGCTGAACGGGCTGAACATTTGCCAGGCGACGGCGCTGACGATTGCGCGGGCGAAGAAGTTCTTCTCGGAGCTGAAGCTGACGCCGATGCAGGAGGAGATTGCTGGGCAGATTCTGCACGATGTGAAGCAGCGGCTGACGTTCCTGGATGCTGTGGGGCTTGAATATCTGACGCTGGACCGGCTTGCTTCGACACTGAGCGGCGGAGAAGCGCAGCGGATTCAACTTGCGACTTCGCTCGGGTCGCAGCTTGTGGGCGCGCTGTATGTGCTGGATGAGCCTTCGATCGGGCTGCACACGCGGGACACGGACAGGCTGATTCGCATCTTGAAGGACCTGCGCGACCTGGGGAACACGATTGTTGTGGTGGAGCACGATGCGGACGTGCTGCGGTCGGCGGATCATCTGCTGGACCTGGGGCCGGGGGCGGGCGAGTTTGGCGGGAAGGTGCTGGCGGAGGGCGTGCTGGCGGAGATCGAGGCGAATCCGCAGTCGCTTACGGGGCGGTATTTGTCGGGGCAGATTGCGATTCCGGTGCCGACGCGGCGGAGGGAGCCGGGGCGCGAGCGGCTGGTGCTGAAGGGCGCGGAGGCGAATAATCTGCGCGGGCTGAATGTGGAGATTCCGCTGGGGCTGCTGGTGGCGGTGACGGGCGTGTCAGGGAGTGGGAAGTCGACGCTGGTGCACCAGGTTCTGTACCGCGCGGTGGCGCGCGCGCTGGGGCAGAGCGATGGAGCGGATCCGACAGGGGTGTTCAAGAGCCTGACGGGCGTGGAGCGGCTGAACGACGTGGTGCTGGTGGACCAGACGCCGATCGGGAGGACGCCAAGGTCGAATCCGATTACGTACATCAAGGGGTTCGACTTGATCCGCGAGCTGTATGCGTCGCAGCCGGAGGCGAAGCGGTTGGGGCTGACGCCGGGGCACTTCAGCTTTAATGTGCCGGGCGGGCGCTGCAACACGTGCGAGGGCGACGGGACGGTCACGGTGGAGATGCAGTTCCTTGCGGACGTTGAGCTGCCTTGCGAGGACTGCGGCGGGACACGGTACCAGGCGCGTGTGCTCGAGGTGCAGTACAAGGGGAAGAATATCCACGAAGTGCTGCAGATGACGGTGAAGGAGGCGCTGCGGTTCTTTGCGGGGCAGACGCGGCTGCTCGAGAAGCTGGCGGTGCTGGACGAAGTGGGGCTGGGGTATCTGCGGCTGGGGCAAAGTGCGACGACATTGAGCGGCGGCGAAGCACAGCGCGTGAAGCTGGCGGCACACCTGGCCACGGTGCGAAGTGCGAATGCGGGGGCGAAGGCAAACCAGGCGAGCAGGGTGCTCTACATTCTGGACGAGCCGACTACGGGTCTGCATTTCGACGATGTGTCGAAGCTGCTGACGGCGTTCAAGAAGCTGATCGATGGCGGCGGATCGCTGGTGGTGATCGAGCACAACCTGGATGTGATCAAGAGCGCGGACTGGGTGATCGATCTGGGGCCGGAGGGCGGCGATGGCGGCGGGCGCATTGTGGCGGAGGGGACGCCGGAGCAGATTGCGGAGAACCTGCATTCGCATACGGGGACGTGGCTGGCGAGGGTGCTTTAGCGGCAGTGGTCAGTGATCGGTGGTCAGTGGTCAGGAATAGATAAGGAACTAAAGAACCAAAAACTGTAGATATTCGATTTGCCCGGTTGGTGGGTGACGATTGAGATTCAGACGCAGATGACCAGATCGCTGTAGGGCTTGAGCTTTGTGTCGGCGGTGAGGAGGTGGAGAGGCTCCGTCACGGCCTGGGCAACGAGGAGGCGGTCGAAAGGATCGCCGTGGTGCATGGGCAGTGTGGCGACCCTCCTCGCATGGCGGAAACTCACGGATAGCTCTTGAAAGGCTGTTGATTGAAGAAGCTGGGTGATTTCTTCCATTTCCCCTTTCAGTTTCCCGAGGCGGATCTTGATCGCCATCTCCCACAGAGATGCTGCTGACACGTAGACCTCGTCGGCCTGGATAACCGTCTTCACTGCAAAAGCAGAAAGGCGACGTCTTTCGAATAGCCACCAATAGAGGATATGGGTGTCGAGGAGTACGCCCATTATTTGGCATCCGAGCGAATCAGGAAGTCTTCCGGCAATGGCGCGTCGAAGTCATCGGCGATCCAACCTTTACCCTCCAGCGCCCCGTAGCCAAGAGACTTGAGTCGTTCTTCCCGAGTTTGCTTTTTTTTCCCGGGTTCGACGGTAGTCAGGCGGGCTACCGGCTTGCCATTGCGGGCGATGATTACGTCGGTTCCTGAGGCGGCGAGGTCGGCGAGCTTGGAAAGCTGGGTTTTTGCTTCGTAGATGTTTACGGTGGTCGACATCTCAGCTCTCCTTGACTAGGTCTAGTCTAGCATACCTCCGGTTTGCCGTCGCGGAGGCGGCGGATGCCTAGCGGGTTGGTGTCCTGGAGCTCGGGGGGGAGCAGTGACTGGGGGACATTCTGGTAGCAGACTGGCCTTGCGAAGCGGAAGATGGACTGCGTGCCGACGGAGGTAAAGCGCGAATCGCTGGTGGCGGGGTAAGGGCCGCCGTGGACCATGGCGTGGGTGACTTCGACCCCGGTGGGGAAGCCGTTGACGATGACGCGGCCGGCTTTCTGAGTGAGGATTTCGACGAGCTCGCGGTGGGCTTGGAGGTCGGCTTCGTCGCCGAGGATGGTCGCGGTAAGGTGGCCGTCGAGGGCGCGGGCGGCGCGGAGGTAGTCCTGGGTGGAGTCGCAGTGAACGAGGAGCGTGTCGGGGCCGAAGATTTCGTCGGTGAGGTGGGGCTGGCCTAAAAGCTGGTCGAGGCAGACGGTGAAGATCTTGGCTGCGGCGCCACAACCGGCGGATGCGTGAGCTGGGGCGGAGGCAGCGAGGGGAACTTGTTCAGCGCGGGCGGCGGAGGCGCTGGTGTAGGTCTTGGCGATGCCCGGGGTGAGCAGCGTGAATGGCTGTGAGTTCTCGACGAGCGACTTGAGCTCGGCCAGGAAGGATTCGCCTTCGGGAGCTTCGGGCACGTAGACGAGGCCGGGCTTGGTGCAGAACTGGCCGGCGCCGAGGGTGAAGGAGCCGTAGAGGTTTTTCGCCAGGCCGGGGGCGTCATTGCGGAGTGCGCTGGGCAGAACGAAGACGGGGTTGCCGCTGGACATTTCGGTGAAGCAGGGGATGGGCTGCGGGCGGGCGGCGCAGAGGTCCATGAGGGCGCGGCCGCCGTGGAGCGAGCCGGTGAAACCGACGGCGCGGACGAGCGGGTGCTGCACCAGGGCTGCGCCGACTTCACCGCCGGGGCCGAAGATGGCGGAGAAGGTGCCTGGAGGAAGGCCCGCAGCGGCGACGGACTCGATTATGAGGCTGGCGATCATCTCGCCTGTTCCGGGATGTGCCTGGTGAGCTTTGACGATGACGGGGCAGCCGGCAGCGAGGGCGGACGCGGTGTCGCCGCCGGCGACTGAGAACGCGATGGGGAAGTTGCTCGAGCCGAAGACGACGACGGGGCCGAGCGGGCGCAGCATGGAGCGCAGATCGACGCGCGGAAGAGGCTGGCGATCGGGGATGGCTGGATCGATGCGGGCCTCGACCCACGAGCCCTCTTCGACGAGTGCGGCAAAGAGCCGGAGCTGGCCGGTGGTGCGGGCGACTTCGCCGGTGAGGCGCGGCATGGGGAGCGCGGTTTCGAGGTGCGCGCGCTGGGCGATCTCTTCCTTGTGCTTGTCGAGGGCGTCGGCACAGCGGCGGAGGAATGCGGCGCGCGCTTTGCCCGGAGTCCGCGAGTAGGTCTCGAAGGCTTCGGCGGCTAGCTTAGCGGCGGCGTCCGCTTCGGCTCTCGATGCGGAGTGAAAGACGGGGTCGAGAGCCTCTCCTGTCTGCGGGTTGATGGCGTGGAAGGTGGAGCCGCCGGTGGTGCCGCGGTTTGGGCCGAGGAAGGACAGTCCCTTGAGTTCCATGTCTTTAAGATTAAGCCTGGGCGGCCGGGATTCGCGCGAGAGGGGCGCAGCCAAATTCCGCTTCAGAAGCAAGTGATTGGCAGCGCCGCAATGGATGGTGGAAGATGGATCACCGACGCGGTCCGGTTGAGTTTTCCGGCGAGGAGGAACGATGGCGCGAACGAGGGCGTTGCAAGTTGTCCTGGTGCTGGTGGGGCTGCTGTTTACGGCGGCGGCGTTTCCGCTTTATGGGGGCTTGCGCGACATCGCGGGGTCAGACACGGGCGACACGATGATGATGAGCCTCTACATGACGCTGGGGATTTTTCTGCTTGTCGCGGTTCGGAATCCGGCGGCGCATCGAAGCGTGATCGCATTCGCGGCGTGGTCGAGCTTTGCGCATGCGGTGACGATGGGAACGCAGGGGCTGGAGATGCCGAACATGCGCGATGGATTCCTGGGCGGATCGGCGCTGCTGGTAGTGATCGGGGTGCTGCTCATTGTTCTTGCGCCGGCGCGGAAGGCGGAGGAGAAGATGCCTGTTGTAACGGCGTAGATGAGCCAGCTCTGGTGTATTCCACCCATTCCGCAAAGAACGCGGAATGGATGGGGCACCCGGCTGCTAAGTTGATACAAGATAGGACATCCTGCGCTAGTGAATGCATCGCGCTGAACGAGGGAATGGAATGGCGAAAGCGGAAGCGTCAGTTGAGGAATTAGTTCGAATGATTGAGCGGGGAGAATTGCGACTTCCTGAAATGCAACGACGCTACGTCTGGCGTTCGACGCGGGTGCGGGATCTTTTGGACTCACTCTATCGCGGCTATCCGTCGGGGGCGATCTTGCTTTGGGAAACAGATGAAGCTGTGCCACTACAAGAGATGGCAGTCTCGCAGCAGATCAATCCGTACCAGAGCACACGCCTCCTGCTAGATGGTCAGCAACGGCTAACGTCGCTGTCTGCTGTAATTCGCGGCGAAGCGGTAAAGGTGCGCGGGCGCAAAAAGCCAATCGAACTCCTATTCAATTTGGAGCATCCAGAGGGTCACGGAGTTGTGACAGAGGTGGAAGAAGATGGGGGCGAAGAGGATGACAACGATGACTTGACCGAGGATGAAGCTGATTCCACGGAAGACGAACTTCAGAAGCGGTTCGATCGGATGACGTTTGTGGTGACGACCAAGAAACTTGAGCAACTTCCCCACTGGGTAAAAGTCACGGACGTTTTCAAGAGCTCCAGCGATGCAGTTTTTCTAAAGCATGCTGGGGTGAATAGCCTCGATGATCCCAAATTCCAGAAGTATGGCGAACGGCTTTCTAGGCTCCGCGATATCAAAAAATACGTTTATCGCATGGACGTTCTGGAAAGGAAGCTGAAGTACGACGAAGTAACGGAGATTTTTGTCAGAGTCAACTCACTCGGGGCCAAACTGCGTAGCAGTGACTTGGCGCTGGCTCAAATCACGGCGAAATGGCGCAAATCTTTGCAAGTCTTCGAGGCGTTTCAAAAGGAGTGCGGAGAAAGAGGATTCGATCTTGACCTCGGATTGCACCTCAAAAATATGGTCGTGTTTGCTACCGGCCAGTCCAGGTTCATGACCGTCGGGAACTTGTCGCTTGATGCCCTTCAAGCAGGTTGGGCTTTGAGTCGAAAGGGGATGGAGTTCGCCCTAAACTTTCTACAAAATAACTCGGGCATTGACAGCCCTGCACTTCTGTCGTCACCGTTCATATTGCTTACGATTGCCTATTTTGGCCATAAGCGTGATTACGAATTGTCTCCGGACGAATCGGCTAGATTGCGGTATTGGGTGCTCGTTGCCAATGCAAAAGGAAGATACTCAAGAGGATCAAGCGAGACGATTCTCGACCAAGATATCGCGACGCTACGGGATGGGGGAGGAGCGCCGGAGATGATTGACCGGCTTCGCCAACAGGTCGGCAGACTCGATGTTTCGCCTGAAGAGTTTGAAGGGCGCACGCAGCGAAGCGCTCTTTTCAAGACGATGTTCCTGGCATTTCGAGTTGCCGGAGCTACAGACTGGAAATCTCAGCTTGCCATTGCGCTCAATCACTCGGGATCAGAACATCGACTCCAATTTCACCACATCTTTCCCAAAGCAATTCTGAAGGGAAGCGTGAGTGGTCGAGAGGCAGATGACATTGCCAACCTCTGTTTCATTGCCGGGAAGACGAATCGCCAAATTAGCGATAAGGCTCCAGAGAAGTACTTCCCAGAACTGATAGCCAAGTACGGGACATCAGCTCTCGATGCTCAGTGTATTCCGACCAGTCAATCGTTACTCGGAATTGGGAGCTACAAGACGTTTCTCCAGGAACGGAGGAAATTGATCGCACAGAGTCTGAATCAATTTCTCGGGCAGGTCCCCAGCACATCAGGCATTCTGTAGGGGTCGCTCCAATCCCACTACTGCAATTTTGGCAATTTATTGCAGTTGCTCAAAGCAGCGACGATGCAAAAGAGAAGGCACTGTACTCACTGCTCGGCCATGACCGGATTGGTGAGCGAGCCGAGGCCTTCGATGGTTACGGTGACGGTTTCGCCGGGTTTGAGCCAGCGGCGGGGGGTGCGGCCGAGGCCCACGCCGGGCGGGGTGCCGGTGGAGACGATGTCGCCGGGCAGGAGCGGCGTGATCGACGACAGGTGCTCGATCAGGTCGGGGATGCCGAAGACGAGTTCGCGCGTGTTGGAGTGTTGGAGCGTTTCGCCGTCGATGGTGAGGGAGATGTCGAGGTTGTGCGGGTCGGCAATCTCGTCGGCGGTAACGATGGCCGGACCGAAAGGGCAGAAGGTTGGAAAGCTCTTGCTCATGGACCACTGCGTGCTGGCGAACTGGAAATCGCGCGCGCTGACGTCATTGACGATGGTGTAGCCGTAGACGTGCTCGCGCCACTCGGCGCCGGGGATGCGGAAGCCTCCCTTGCCAATGACGAAGGCGAACTCGGCTTCGTAGTCGGGCTCGGTGGAGTTTTTGGGCAGCACGATGGGCTCGCCAGGGCCGGTGATGGCCTGCGTGAGCTTGATGAAGACGACCGGCGAATTCGGCAGCACCATGCCGGATTCCTTGGCGTGATCGCGGTAGTTGAGGCCGATAGCGAAGACGCGCGGAGGATTGGCGAGGGGCGCGTGCAGCCTGACTTCGCTGAGCTTGTATCCGGGATAGGCGCCGGGCATGGGAAGTTGCGAGATGCCGGCTGCGATGACGGCGAGGGCGTCGTCGCGGCCTTCGGCTTTCAGGTCGACGACGAGGTTGCTTTCCTGGTTAAGGGCGCCGGGGTGGATGATGCCGTCCTGCGTGGAGAATGAAACGAGTTTCATGTATTCGAGCCTCCGGATTGAGCGTTAAGCAGACGGATTGAGGTCAGACTTACTTCCTGGAATGCAGGTCCTTCGACTCCGTTTGCGCAAGAAGCCGCGCAAACTCCGCTCAGGATGACGGCGGTATTTACTTGCCGGCTTCATGTATAGAACACGGTGCCCAGAAATCATGCGGCTGTCCAGCCGCCGTCGATGGCCATGGCTGCGCCGTTGATGAATGCGGCCTCGTCGGAGGCGAGATAGCGAACCATCGAAGCGATCTCGTCGGGGCGGCCCAGGCGGCCGATGGGCTGGCGAGCGCGCAACTCGGCGCGCATCTCTTCTTTGTTTTCTTTGTGGAATTTCTCGAGGTAGCCTTCGACGAACGGAGTCTCGACGGTGCCGGGGCAGATGGCGTTGACGCGCAGGGTCTTCGGGTATTCGACCGCAAGCTGGCGCGTCATGGCGAGCACCGCGCCCTTGGTGGTGCAGTAGGCAAAGCGCTGGCGGATACCAACCTGGCCGGCTACCGAGCACATGTTGACGATCGCGCCGGTGTGGCGATCATCCTGCGCGGCCAGCAGCAGCGGCAGAAAGGCGCGCGTGACAAGGTAGACACCGCGCACATTGACGTCGATGAGGCGGTCGAAGTCCGCGGGCTCGGTGACATCGATAGAGCCTACGTGGCCGACGCCGGCGTTGTTCACGAGGATGTCGAGCCGTTGGATGGAGTGAAGTGCTTCGGCGATGGACCCGGAGTTGGTGACATCCAGCGCGATGCCGAGAGACGAGCCCAGCCTGGCGGCGAGCGCTTCGGCGGCGGCGAGATTGATGTCGGCGATGTAGACGAAGGCGCCGGCGCGGACCAGTTCTTTAGCGGTGGCTTCGCCGATGCCGCTCGCTCCTCCGGTGACCAGCGCATAACGGCCATCGAGGCGGAAGGGTGACGGCTCCGGCACGAAATCGGGAGTGCCCATGATTGATTGTCCCTTATGACACGACGATGTTGCTCTTGAATCAGGATATCGCTGCAGCCAGAGCGCACGGTGAGGGCGCAAGCGGATCGGGGTGCCGAGTGTCTCGCACTTGAGTAGACACTGGGAAAACGGCGCTCCGTGGACGGCGCGATGAACGATACTGTTATGGACAAAAAGGGAGACACAAGGGAGGAAAGAGTGGCCCTGCTCAACGAAGACAGATTGTTTCCGGCGGATGAGCCTACACGGACGATCGCGCGGCGCCTGTACGAAGGAATCCGCGCACTGCCGATTGTGAGCCCGCATGGACACACGCAGGCAGGCTGGTTTGCCAGGAACGAACCGTTTCCGGACCCGGTGAAGCTGTTCGTGCAGCCGGATCACTATGTCTTCCGCATGCTGTACAGCCAGGGCGTCACGTTTGACGAGCTGGAGATCGGCGAGGAGACGATCGCGAAACCGCGCGAGGTTTGGCGGATCTTTGCTCGCCACTATTACCTGTTTCGCGGAACGCCGACGCGGCTCTGGCTGGACTATTCGTTCCAGAACCTGTTCGGAATGACGAAGCGGCTGAGCGAGGCGAACGCGGACCACTACTACGACACAATCTCGGAAAAGCTGGCTACGCGGGAATTCCTGCCGCGCGCGCTGTATGAGCGCTTCAACATCGAGGTGCTTGCGACCACTGACTCGCCGCTTGACTCGCTGGCAGATCACGACGCAGTGCGGCGGTCCGGCTGGAAGGGGCGCATCCTGCCGACATTCCGTCCAGACGCGGTGGTGGACCCGCAGTTCCCGGGATTCGTGGACAACGTGGCTGCGCTGGGGGCGCTCACCGGCGAAGACACACTCACATGGCGCGGGTATCTGAGGGCGCTCCAGGAGCGGAGGCAGTTCTTCAAGGAGATGGGCGCCACGGCAACCGACCATGGGCATCCCACGGCGTTTACGGCCGACCTTGGCGAAACAAGCGCGGCGACTCTCTTTGAGCAGGTGCTCAAGGGCACGGCCTATGCGGCGGACCAGGAGATCTTCCGGGGGCAGATGCTGACCGAGATGGCGAGGATGAGCATCGAGGACGGCCTGGTGATGCAGATCCACCCGGGCTCGGTGCGCAACCACAATGCGCAGATTTATGCGCGCTATGGGCGCGACATGGGAGCGGACATTCCGGCGGCGACCAATTATGTTGAGGCGCTGCGGCCGCTGCTGAGCCGGTTCGGCAACAGCCGCGAACTGACGATCATCCTGTTCACGCTCGACGAGGCAACCTATAGCAGGGAACTGGCGCCTCTGGCGGGGCATTATCCCTGTCTCAAATTGGGACCACCCTGGTGGTTTCACGACAGCCCGGAGGGAATCCGCCGTTTTCGAGAGCAGACAACCGAGACTGCCGGGTTTTATAATTCGACCGGATTCAACGACGACACTCGGGCGTTTCTTTCCATTCCCGCGCGGCACGACGTGGCGCGGAGGAGCGATGCTGCGTTTTTGGCTCGACTCGTGGCGGAGCACCAGCTGGACATGGACGAAGCCGAGGAACTTGCAAGAGAGCTGACCCTGGATCTGGCGAGGAAGGCGTACAGATTGCGATGACGAGTTCAGGACGGGGGACTGAGAACTTGTTGGGACTTGCGCAGAAAGATCGAGTCAGGTTGGAGCACATTTCCGAGTACCGGAGGCTCCGGTTCATTTTCAACAGCACATTTTCAATTCTGGTCTTGTCGGCTTTGGTGGTTCGATGGGACGTGATCGAAAATCATCCGGCCATCGCCATTGGGGTTACAGGCCCGCTTCTGCTGCTCATGGTGATTGCGGGATTGCGGATCACGCTGTACCCCTGTCCGTATTGCGAATCGCGGCTGGGGTGGCGGCCGTATTACCGAACCCGCTGCAAGCACTGCAATGACCTCGTCGATCTTAAATGGTAGAGCTGCGGCGGCCGGCTTCGGCGTGAAATTCTAGGTGGTCACGATCTCGCTGAAGTCGGCGATGGTGGAGAAATTGCGCAGCACTTCGTCGATGAGGCCGAGGTTCGCGCCGCGGATTTCAGGGTTTGCGTCGAGCACCATCACCTTGTCGAAGAACGTGTCCACTACCGGCCTGAGCGTTGCGATGAGGGACAGGGCTTCGGTGTAGTTGCGGTTCTGGCGCAGACGGGCCACGTCTTCGACGATGGCATCGGCTGCGGCTCTGAGGCGGAGGGCTTCTCCGGCCTTCACGCCGCTTGACGAGCCAATTTGGAAGCCCTTTTCAGCAGCTTGTCGCAGGATGTTTTTGATGCGCTTGAAGGCGGCGGAGACTGCGGCGAAGTCTTCGGAGCCGCGGACAGAGGTGAGGGCTTCGGCGCGAGCGATGGCGTCGCGGACGTCGTCGGCTCCAGCGGCGAGGACGGCACTGACTACGTCGTAGGCGAAGTTGCGGACGTCCTTGAGATAGTAGTTGAGCCGCTCGCGGAGGAAATCGGCGGCCGCTGTGCGAATATTCGGGGCGGGCGAAGCGGCATCGATGACCTGGGATACCGTAAGCGGCAGGCCGGACTCGGCGAGGATCTTGACGATCGCATTGGCCGCACGGCGCAGGGCAAAGGGGTCCTTCGATCCACTGGGAGCATTGCCGATGCCGAACATTGCGGTAATGGTTTGAATGCGGTCGGCGAGGCCAAGAAGCTGGCCTTCAACGGAGGCTGGGATCGGGTCGTCGATCGATGCGGGGGTGTACTGGTCGTAGATTGCGAGAGCTACGCGCTCACCCAGCCCCTGCGCGCGGGCATAAAGGCCGCCGATCACGCCCTGGAGTTCGGTGAATTCTTTGACGAGCTCGGTAGTGAGGTCGGTCTTTGCCAACCGGGTGGCCTGGTATAAAGCTTTGTTGTCGTGGTCCACACCGGCGTCATGAACATCGGAAGAGAGGAGTGACACAACATCTTCGTTTTCCGCCGTCTTCCATGCGTAGCTGCCGAGTTCCTTCTGGAAGGTGACGTGCTTCAGGCTTTCTACGCGGGCCGCCAGCGGAGTTTTCTGGTCGAAGTCCCAGAAGAACTGGGCGTCTTTGAAGCGGGAGCGGAGGACGCGTTCGTTGCCGTGGCGGATGATGGCGGCGCCTTCGGCATCGGCTTCAGTGTTGAGCACGGCGAGGAAGTGCGGGGCGAGCTTGCCGCTCGACCACCCCAGCGACGAGGACCTGTCGCCGGGGACCCCGGAAGCATCCTCGACGGCGAAGTATTTCTGGTGGTCGCGCATGACCGTGACGAGGACTTCTTCAGGGAGGGAAAGGTATTCGGGCTCGAAGTTGCCGAGGATGACGCTGGGCCACTCCGTGAGGTGGACCACGGTTTCGACCAGAGGCTCGTCTTCGCGCCAGTGGGCTCCTGAGACAGTGCGCGTTGCGGCATCTAGGGCTTTTCGAATGATGTGTCTGCGGCGCGAGACTTCAACTACTACTTTCGCTTTCTCAAGGGCCTCAGCGTAGCCCGTTGCAGCAGGAATGATTACGGGCTCGTCGCCGTGCAGCACGCGGTGGCCGCGGCTGGCGTTGCCGGCTGCGATGCCGGCGATTTCGAGGGGAACGATGGTGGAGTCGAGCAGGGCGACAAGCCAGCGCAGGGGCCGAACGAAGCGCTCGGGCTTGCCGGCGCGCCAGTACATGTTCTTGGCCCAGTAGATGCCGAGGACTTCTCTGGGCAGGTCGGCAGCGAGAATCTCATTGGCTGTGCGGCCGGCGCGCTTTACGGTTGCGCCGACATACTCGCCCTTGGGGGTGGTCACCTGCTTGAGTTCCGCGGCAGAAACTCCGGCCTTTTTTGCGAACGCTTCGGCGGCCGGGGTGGGCGCGCCATCCTTAAAGGCTACTTTCCATGATGGGCCGGTGAGTTGTTCCTCGGTATCTGCCTGCGAGGCGAGCACTCCCTCGGCGAGGACGGCGAGGCGGCGCGGCGTGGAATACGTGATCACCTTTGCGCCGTCGGCGAGGAGACGCTCGCGGGTGAGCAGATCGGTGACGCGGCGGCCGAGTTCGGCTTCCGCCGAGGCGATCATGCGGGCGGGGATTTCTTCGAGGCCGAGTTCGAGTAGGAATGATGCCATGGTTTAGCTTTCCGGGTGAAGCCAGCGGTTTGAAATGCAGGTCCTTCGACTCGTTTGCTTCGCAAACTCGGTCAGGATGACGGCGGTGCTCAAGTACTCATGCTGCCTGCTGGAGTGCGTAGGCTTTGGCGACGCCGACGGCAAGGTTGCGAATGCGCCCGATGACGCCGACGCGCTCAGTCACGCTGATGGCGCCGCGGGCGTCGAGCAGGTTGAAAAGGTTCGAACACTTGAGGGCCAGCTCGTAAGTGGCCAGCAGAGGAAATCTTTTTCTCAGCTTTGGACTGGCAGTCTCGTCGGCAAGCAGCGTGCCGGCCTGGGCGAGCAGCGACTGTGCCTCGGCTTCGTACGAGTTGAAGTGCTCCCAGAGTCTCGGAACGTCGGCGTACTCGAAGTTGTAAACGGAGAACTGCAGCTCCTCTTCAAGACGAACCTGGCCGTACGTGACCGGCGCTCCGGTATCCGGGTCGCGCGCCCACACGATGTCATAAATGGAATCGACGTCCTGGATGAAGGCGGCGATGCGCTCGAGACCGTAGGTGAGCTCGGCGCAGATGGGGTCCAGATCGAGGCCGCCGCACTGCTGGAAGTAGGTGAACTGCGTGATCTCGAGTCCGTCGAGCATGACCTGCCAGCCGACGCCCCATGCGCCCCCGGCGGGCCACTCCCAGTTGTCTTCTTCGAACTTCAAGTCATGCTTGGAGAGATCGATGCCAATTGCTTCAAGTGATTGTAGATATAGCTCCTGCACATTGACCGGCGGCGGCTTGAGGATGAGCTGGAACTGCGTGTGCTTGAACAGCCGGTTGGGGTTCTCGCCGTAGCGGCCGTCGGCGGGGCGGCGCGAGGGCTGCGCGTAGCCGACGCGATATGGCTTCGGTCCCAGAACGCGCAGGAATGTCTCGGGCGCCATGGTGCCCGCGCCGACTTCAACGTCGTAGGGCTGCTGAAGCACGCAACCGCGCTCGGCCCAGAAGCCTTGCAGACGGAAGAGCAGGTCCTGAAACGTGAGCGCAGATGAAGCAATGGATGCTGAAGGTGAAGACACGGGGGGCTCGCTTTCAACGGGACTCAAGAGAATTTTAGCAGTCAGGAGGTCAGCCGCTGAACGGGTCGGGCTCGCCTCTGAATGGTCGTTGACTCATATGCATCATATGTGCGAATCCTCGGGTAATCGAGATGTTGCGCCTGACTCTGCTCTGCTTCGTGCTGCACGCCGCGCTATTGGCTGACGCCCAGTCCATGAACATGGGCGGCCCGGCGAATACGCTCAACGAGAACGTGCTGAGGCATATGGGCTCGGGAACCAGCCTGGAACCGGGTGCGGCCGCTCCGCCGATGATGATGCGCATGACCGGGAACAACTGGATGTTGATGCTGCACGGCTATGCGTGGGTGGTGGAGCAGCAGCAGACGGGGCCGCGCGGGCACGACAAGCTGTTTTCGGCGAACTGGTTCATGGGGATGGCGCAGAGGCCCGTGGGGCGAGGACAGTTGACTCTGCGCGCAATGCTCAGTCTTGAGCCGGCGACGATCAGCGGGCGCTACTATCCGGAGCTGTTTCAGCAGGGCGAGACGGCATTTGGGGAACCGATCGTGGACGGGCAGCACCCGCATAACTTCTTCATGGAAATTGGCGGGCTGTTCGACCAGCGCGTGGGCGAACGAGTGCTGCTAAGCGGTTATGGAGCGGTGGTGGGAGATCCCGCGCTGGGGCCGGTGGCATTTCCGCATCGCGCGTCGGCCGCGGAGGACCCGCTGGCTCCGCTCGGGCACCACCTCGAGGACTCGACGCATATTGCTTTCGATGTGGTGACGGCGGGTGCATCTGCCAACGTCGGAAGCGGTGGAGTGAAAGTGGAAGCTTCGGGTTTCCACGGGCGCGAGCCGGACGAGAACAGATGGCACATCGAAGCCGGCGCGATTGACTCGTGGTCGGCGAGGCTGTCGATTGCTCCTGACCGCCATTGGGTGGGCCAGTATTCGCTGGGCAGGCTGCACTCGCCGGAAGCATCGCATCCGCAAGAAGACATGCTGCGGCAGACGGCCTCGGTTGCCGGGCACTACGGCGGGCAGACACGGTCGCTGGATACGACGATCGTATGGGGGCGCAACCACACCGTGGGACCGACGGAGAACGCAAACGGATATCTGGCAGAAGGACTGCTGAAGCTCGCAAGCCGGAACCTCGTTTGGACGCGCATTGAGAACGTCGACCGCACGACAGATCTGCTGGGTGCGGCTGCTCCGTCGGCCGAGAGCGTTGTGGGACGCGTGCAGGCGTATACCGGCGGATACGCATACCGGCTGCACTCGTGGGCGAGTGGCGCTGTTGATCTCGGCGCGCAGGTTACGGTGTACGACACGCCGGCATCCATTGTGACGTTGTATGGGACGCATCCGGTTGGCGTTGCGGCAGTGGTGCGGTGGCAGCTTGGGCGGTGAGGGTTATGAACGCGATTCGCTTCGGCGGTGGCAGGTTTTTCGAGATGCCATGGATCCGGACATTATTTCTCGCGGTCATCAACCTCGAACAACGCCTTCGAAAGACCCGATTGACGGATGATGCTCTGCAAAGTGCCGCGCCGCGTGGAGGGGGACGGGAACTGTAACGGTGGTCAATTCGGTTTTCAATTGCATGATTCGATGACTGCCCCGCTGCCGAACTGCAATGAACCCTTGCTGCTCTAAAATCCTGCAGACCTCGTGGCCTGAGAGCACCCGCAGCTTACCCAACCGGCACCTCAACCTGGGTGACGAAGACTTCACTGTGAAGGCGGTGGGTGATCTCAGAGGCCGAGGCGGATTCGAAGAACAAAGTCAGAGCTTCGACTAGGTTGGCGCGAGCTTCCTCGATAGTCGAGCCCTGGCTTGCAATGTCGAGCTCCGGGCACAGGGAGACGAATCCGTCCTCTTCGCGCTCGATAATGGCCGTGAGTCGCTGCGGTCTGGACATATTCGAATTTTACGCCATTTCTCACTTGGGAAATTCGGGGGACCTTCGAACTGCGCAGATTCAGAGCCGCGCCAGCGCTTCGGCGGAGCGCAGCTTTTTTTCGAGGTGGCGCTCGAGCGATTGCAGCGTGAATCGGCGCAGGTCTTGCGCGCGGCGTCGTGGCCACGGCTCGCCGGCGAATGCGGCGACGGGATGGTGCAACATGCGTTGGGCGAGCTGCCATGAGTCGGCGCTCAGAGCGCCAGCGTTCGGGGTGCGATGCACGTTGCAGAACAATCCATCGGTGTGGGTGTTGAACCAGGCTTCGGCCGGCTGCAACGGCTCGCCGCACGTGATGCAGTGGGCGAGGTCGGGAAGCAGGCCCATGAGTCTGGTCATCCAGAGGGAGAAATATGTGAGGGGCATCCAGGGGCTGGACGATTTGGACACAGCGGTTCGGGGCTCGGAGGTTTCAGGCTGGGTGGCGGTGGTCTGCTCGAGCACGGACACGAGCAGGCGGAAGACGGTCTCCTGGGGGTCGTGCTCGGGCAACGCTTCGTCGAGCAACTCGGCGTAAAAGCTAAGGACGGCGAGGCGAGTGGCGTCGACCGGCGAATCGAGCGGGGAGCGGATGATTTCGAGCTGGTCGAGGCGCGCAAGCTCCTGGCGGGGGCGTTCGGCGAAGAAGGCGTGGGCGAGCGTCATGGGTTCGAGCGCGCCGCCGAATCGCTTCCTGCTCTTGAGCGCAGACTTGGCGACGCCGCGCAGCTTGCCGTAGTCGCGCGTAAAGAAGCTGACGATGAGGTCGGCTTCATGCACGGGCCAGGTGCGCAGGACTACGGCTTCGCTGGTGAGGACGGGCATTCTCGTTACCTATGTTCGCATTCTTCCGATTCCGGTCAGGCGTTTCCAAGGGCGAAGATGTAAGGCAAAATTGAGAAAGTAAGGTATAATCACAATCAGGAAGGAATCGGCCTCATGTATAAGGCGAAGGTCACATCGAAGGGACAGATTACGATTCCCGCCCCGATGAGGGAGGAGTTAGGCATGCGGCCCGGAGAAAAACTTGTGTTTGTTCGCGGCGGCGACGGCGAATTCCTGGTCCGGCGGGAGGGCTCACTTCTCGACCTCGCCGGATGCGTTCCTTACTCGGGTCCGCCCATTTCCGTTGAAGAGATGAAACAGGCTGTTGCGGATCATGCAACCGCGCGCGACGAAGCCACAATGAACTCGACAGATAAGCCCCGCGCCCGGCGCTCCAGAAAGCAAGCCGCATGATCGGTCTCGACACCAACGTCCTGATCCGATTCTTCACGCGCGACGACCCGAACCAGTTCAAGCTGGCGTATAAGGTGCTTCAATCGTTTACGCCGCAGCAGCCAGGATGGATCAGCCTCGCAAACCTCATGGAAATTGACTGGGTCCTGCGCAGCAGGTACGGCCATGATCGAGCCGGAGTGGCACGACTCTTCGACGGCCTTCTGACTTCCAGCACCGTTGTAGTCGAACAGCCGGCGACTGTCGCTCACTCGCTCTTCCTGTATCGGACAAGCAAAGCCGACTTCGGTGAATGCCTAATTGCGGCCTCGGCTCGAGCCGCAGGTTGCAGCAAGGTTTTCACATTCGACAAGACTGCGGCCCGGGATCTCGGTATGGAACTGATTGGCGCGGCTACGTCCTGAAACACGTACGCGCATCCCGCTAATGCGGGATGCGCGTCGGGTAATGCCTCTCTGATCGGGGGCGTCAGCGGGACTAGCGGCCGAAGTGGGCGGCGTTCTTCTCTGTGTAGCTGGCCCACTTCTCGGGCACGTCGTCGGCCGCGAAGATGGCCGAAACAGGACATGCAGGAACGCAGGCGCCGCAGTCGATGCACTCGACCGGATCGATGAACAGCTGATCGGCCTCGGCGTGGCCGTCCTCATCCTTCTTGGGGTGGATGCAATCGACGGGGCATGCGTCGACGCAGGCGGTGTCCTTGGTGCCGATGCAGGGTTCTGTGATTACGTAAGCCATCTTGACTCTTCTCCGGGATGATCTCTCGACGCTGAGAATACCATACGAACCCGCCGGAAGGGTCAAGGGGACGCGCTGCGGTTTTGCGATGCGGGAATCGCGTTAGCGGTACAATTTTCGACATTCGGTATTCGAGGAGTCCGGGGCCATGAAACGAAGCGTCGCAGCCGTCGCGCTGGCTCTTGCGGGCCTTTACGGATTGGCCCAATCGCAATCACCCGCCGCACCCGAGAAGGTAAGCGCCGAGCAGCTTACAGCGATGCTCGCGGACGATGCCGGCAAGGACGACGCACATCTTGCCGCGGAGCTGCAGGGACTGCAGCTGACGGAGCGCCTCGGCGCCGGCCGGCTCGCGCGTTTGAACGCGGCGCTGCCAGGCGAAAAGTCGCGCGAGGCGCTGGTCATCCTCGCCGATTCCGCAGCGCTTCTTGGTCCGGCGCAGGCGGATACAGTTGCGAATCCCAATCCTGATGCGGCTGCATTGCGGCAGATGCTCGTGAATGTAGTGAATTACGCCAATGGCGCGCTGCATGGCCTGCCAAACTTCGTCGCCACGCGGGCCACGATCGCGTTTGAGGACCGGCCCAAGGAAGACGTGCTGGGGTCGACGGGGATCGTGAGCTACAGCTACCTGCCGTTGCACATGGTCAAGCGCGACAGCGCCGAGGTGACCTATCGCAATGGCAAGGAGGTGCTGGAGGCGAGCGGCAAGGATGAACGGAAGTCCTCGCTTGCGCATGGGCTGCAGACGGCCGGCGAATTCGGCCCCTTCCTGAACACGGTCCTGGCCGATGCGGTGAAGGGCAAGATCACGTGGGCGCGCTGGGAGCAGGGAACCGACGGGACGGACGGAGTGTTTCACTACGAGGTGCGAAAAGACGCATCGCATTACGTCGTGCAGTTCTGCTGTATCAGCGAGGACGTGAGCGAATCGATCGCGACCCACGTTTACAGCGAGAAGGCGGGATATCACGGGGAGATCGTCTTCAACCCGACGACGGGAGCCGTGCACCGCATCAGCGTCGAGGCCGAGCTGGTTCCGGGCGAGCTTGTCGAAGGTGCCGGAATGGTTGTCGAATACGCGCCCGTGCTCGTTGGCTCGAAGACCGTCGTTCTGCCTGTGAGGAGCGCGTCAATCCTGAGGGCACACACGACGGCGCCGCCCGAGGGAATGCACATGGCGGTCTTCAAGGGCCCGGCGAAGACATTCCTGAACGATGTCGCGTTTGAGAATTACCGTGAGTTCCGCGGCGAGATGCGCATTGTGAGCGATCCCGCCGGCCCATCCAACCAATAGGCCCCGGATGCCCGCGTGAGGCGAGGCATTGTAGAACGTCTCCGGGGCCGGAAATGAAGCAGCAATCGGATGATCCTCACTTCGAGTGAGAGCCGCCTCCGCAGTCTTTCTTACTCTCGCTGCAATAGTCCCACACCGCTTCCAGCAATGCGTTGACGCTGGGGTATTTCAGCGACCTCGCGGCGTGATCAATGCCGCCGTAGGTTTTCGCCAGGGTGAAAACGCTCACGCCCAGACAGTCCGGTTTCCCGGGAGTGCCCGCGAAGCGAGTAGACGGGACGGAAAAGCCGGTGCCGGAGAGCTTGAACACCGCGCCACAGCCGAAGCCGTGACAGTCGCTCAGGTTTCCACCCTGCGAGGCTGTGCCGTACAGGTTGCCGGAGGCGTCGGCAACCAGGGCATCCTGCGGATTCGCCCCATCGGCGCCGCTGGTAAATGTGTGGAGCGTGGTCTCCGCGCCTGCGGACGTCACCTTGAACACCGTGCCGAACCCGTCTGCGCCGGCCACTGACGTTGTGCCGTAGAGAATGCCGGAAGCATCCATAAGCAGGCCGGCGGCGGGATTCGCCCCGTCGCTGCCGCCCGTAAATGTGTAAAGCACAGACTCGCTTCCAGCGGGAGTCACTTTGAACACGACGCCACATCCGCCAGCACATCCTGTCAAGTTCCCGCCTGCCGAGGTCGTGCCGTAGACATTGCCTGCCGAGTCCATGATCAGGCCGGCAAAGGGAGTGCCTCCGTCGCCGCCGCCACTGAATGTGTAGAGCACACTCTCGGTTCCGGAGGGCGTCACCTTGAACACCACGCCGCAGCCGCTGGCGGAACATCCGCTCAGGTTCCCGCCATTTGAGGTCGTGCCGTACAGGTTGCCGGCGGCATCCATGACCAACCCGGCAGAGGGAAACCCTCCGTCGCCGCCGCCAGCAAATGAATAGAGCACGGTTTCGGCTCCCGCGGGCGTCAGCTTGAAGACCGTTCCGAAGCCGCTTGCGCCACCGAACTCGGTTGTGCCGTAGAGATTGCCGGAGGCGTCCATAATCACGCCGGCGGCCGGAAAGGCCCCGCCGCTGCCGCCGCCGCTAAACGGGAAGAGGACAGTCTCGGTTCCCGTGGGCGTGACTTCGAACACCGTGCCGCCGCTGCCGCCGGCCGAAGTCGTGCCGAAAAGATTTCCGGAAGGGCTCATAACCAGACCGGCCAGCGGATTCTGTCCGTCGCCGGTTGAGAAGCCCGAAAAGGAGTAGAGCACGGACTCTGCCCCAGCGGGTGTCACTTTGAACACAACACCGCAACCGCCACATTTGACTGAGCCACCGCCTCCGTATGTGGTGCCATACAGATTACCCGAGGCGTCTACAACCAGGCTGCCGTAGGGAAACGAGCCGTCGCTGCCGCCGGTAAACGAATAGAGTGGAGTGAGTGTTTGCGCCGACACGGTTGTCACCGTGAGCGCGAGAGCCCCCGCCAAAAGAAGCGGCAACCAGCCGATCCGGCCGGCGGAGTTTGACAAGCAAACCAGCTTTCGAACGCGTAATCCCATCATTTTCTTGCTCCTCACCAAGTTCGTGACATCTGGGATTGAAAAGAATGTTGGGATTCTCTGCCCGAAACGTAACTAATTTCAAATAACTTAGGTACTGTGCCCTTCGAACTCCGTCAGGCCTTCGATGTTCAAATATCGGACAGTTGCGTTTGAAAAAGGGGCAGGGAGGCCTCGATCACCGTACGTGTCTGTGGGTTCCGTGCAGGTGCCGGTGTCACAGGGAAGCGAGATTCGGTTCTGAAACTTTCGTAACGGGGAAATCAGGCGCGGGATGTGGCCAGGGGGTATGTCAGTCGATCGGTGTGTCACCCAATTGTCATTGCAGCCCTGCATTTTGATACCAGTTCCAGATATGCCTTTGCCGCAATGGTGATCACCTCTGGACGTCCCTGGTCGATCCCCGCAACATTCACGAGATCGCTGCCCACGCCGAGCGCCTTTGCCCCGGCTTTGAGAAAGCTCTCGGCGGTATCGAGAGTGACGCCGCCGGTGGGGATCAGCTTGAGAAACGGAAACGGGGCAAGCAGCGACTTGAGGTAGGGAGCGCCGCCCATCGCCGAGCAGGGAAAGATCTTCACGTAGTCGGCGCCGGCGCGGTGCGCTGTGATGACTTCGGTCGGCGTGAGCGCGCCGGGGATGGAGAGCTTGTGCGCTGCCTTTGTTGCGGCGATCACGTCGGGGTGGAGGCTGGGACTGACAACGAATTCGGCGCCGGCTTCGATGGTAGCTTCGGCTTCCTTCGCCGTGGTCACGGTGCCCGAGCCGAGCAGCAGCTTGCCGCCATACTCCTGCCTGAGCTCGCGCAGCACTTCGATTGCGCCGGGAACCGTCATGGTGACTTCGACGACCGACACGCCGCCGGCGATCATCGCCTGCACGACGGCATGCGCCTGATTTGCATTCTTCGCCCGCAGCACCGGGATCAGCCCGGCACGTTCAATCCATTCCGCAGTTGTTTCAGACATTGACGTTCCCTTTAGCGAGCGATGCGCGCGCCGCCGCCCTTCATTGCGCGTTCCACTTCGGCGAGAGTGGCCATGCTTGTGTCGCCCGGCGTGGTCATGGCCAGAGCGCCGTGCGCCACGCCGCATTGCACTGCCCACTCGAAGCTCTTTCCGGCGAGAAATCCGTAGATGAGACCCGAAGCGAAGCTGTCTCCGCCGCCGACGCGGTCGAAGATTTCCACGTCGCGCTGCGGCACGTGGACAATCTCGTCCTTATAAAGAGCGATCGCGCCCCACGCGTTGCGCGAGGCAGTGTGCGCCGTGCGCAGCGTGCTGGCTACGAGCTTCAGGTTTGGATATGCCGCCGCAACTTCGCGCAGCATGGCCTCATAACCCGCAATCGGCAGCTCGCCAAAATCCTCCGTCACGCCCTTGATCTCGACGCCGAGCATCGCGGAGAAATCTTCTTCGTTGCCAAGGAGAAGATCAACCTTGCGCACCAGCTCGCGGTTCACTTCCTGCGCCTTCTGCTTGCCGCCAATCGACTTCCACAGCGAGTCGCGATAGTTGAGGTCGTAGGAGATCGGCGTTCCGGCCGCGCGTGCTGCGTCCATCGCCTCTGCTGCCACATCCGCTGTGGAAGCCGACAGCGCAGCGAAGATGCCGCCGGTATGCATCCATCGCGCGCCGTTCTGCGCGCCGAAGATCGCGGGCCAGTCGAAATCGCCGGGCTTCACCTGGCTGACCGCCGTATGCCCGCGGTCGGAGCAGCCCGCCGCCGCGCGCATGCCGAATCCGCGCTCTGTGAAATTGAGGCCGTTGCGCACCGTGCGCCCCACACCGTCATACGGAATCCACTTGAGCAGGGAAGTGTCCACGCCGCCCTGCAGAATCAGGTCTTCGACGAGACGGCCGGCGGCATTGTCGGCCAGAGCCGTGGCCACCGCGGTGCGCAGGCCAAAGCAGCGCCGCAGCCCGCGCGCCACGTTGTACTCACCGCCACCCTCCCACACGGTAAATTGGCGCGTTGTGTGGATTCGGCCCTCGCCGGGGTCGAGCCGCAGCATCACTTCGCCCAGCGAGAGACAATCCCAGCGGCGGTTTTGCGGAATCTTCAGTTCCTGCATCGTGCTTCTTGCGCTTTCTTCGCTCGCGTTTCCTTTGAAAACTCTATCGTAGCCGTTGGGGCAACAGCCACTATAATTCGAGAGGCGAACAAAATCATCCTGCTCTGTCCTGAAAGAGGGAATGCCCGCGCGGCGTGCCCGCCCCATCACCCGTGTCTCGACCGATATGATGGACTTTCGGACACAGCAACACTTGAAGGAGATGCCTGGCGTATGAGTCTGTTTGATTTGAATGATCGCGTCGCTGTGGTGACAGGTGGAACCACGGGGCTGGGATACGCGATCGCGCTCGGACTGGCCGAAGCCGGAGCCGACGTGGTGCCGACCTCCCGCCGCCTCGAGCAGGTGAGCGCCACTGCCGCGGAGATTGAAGCGCTCGGCCGCCGGACGCTGCGCGTTGCAAGCGACGTGCTCGACCGAGCCTCAGTGCAGGGGCTGCACGATGCTGTGCTCAAGGAGTTCGGCAAGGTTGACATCCTTGTGAATGCGGCAGGCGTGATCCACAAGTCTCCCACGCTCGACGAGAGCGAAGAGGAGTGGACGCGCGTGATCGAAACGAACCTGACCGGAACGCTTCGCGCATGCCAGATCTTCGGCAAGACCATGGTGCAGGCGGGTTACGGGCGCATCATCAACATTGCCTCGCTCACCACGTTTGTGGGCTTCAGCCAGGTTGCGGCTTATTCGGCCAGCAAGGCGGCGGTGGCCTCGCTTACCCGTGTGCTGGCGGTGGAGCTGGCGCAGAAGGGCGTGACTGTCAACGGAATCGCGCCGGGCGTTTTCCCCACGCCGCTGAATCGCAGGCTCATCTCGGGTACTCCGCGCGGCGAGGAACTGGTGATGCGCACGCCCATGGGACGATTCGGTGAGGCGAGGGAACTGGCGGGGACCGCCATCTACCTTGCATCGGAAGCAGCATCGTATGTTACCGGCGAAATCGTGGCCGTAGATGGCGGCTTCCTGGCAAGCGGCGTAAATCAGTGAGGCAGTGATCAGTGGACAGTGATTAGTCGACCAGGGAGCGGTCTCAAGTGAAGATCACCAACGCACGCGTCATCGTCACTTCGCCCGGGCGCAACTTCGTCACGCTGAAGATCGAGACCGACGAAGGCATTTACGGCCTGGGCGACGCGACGTTGAACGGCCGCGAGCTTGCGGTGGCGAGCTACCTTGGGGATCACCTCATCCCCTGCATCATCGGGCGCGATCCTTTCCAGACCGAGGACATCTGGCAGTATCTCTATCGCGGCCCTTACTGGCGGCGCGGCCCGGTCACCATGTCGGCCATCGCAGCCGTTGACATGGCGCTGTGGGACATCAAGGGTAAGGCGCTCAATACGCCCGTTTACAACCTACTCGGAGGCAAGAGCCGCGAAGGCGTACTCGTCTACTGCCACGCCTTCGGCAAGGACATCGACGCCGCGATTGAGGATGTCGCGAAGCACCAGCAGATGGGCTACAAGGCGATCCGCGTGCAAAGCGGCGTCGCGGGACTCAAGGCGACGTATGGCGTCGCCAAAGGCTCCGGCCGCTACGAACCTGCCGAGCGCGGCCTGCCCAGCGAATACGAGTGGGAGACGGAGCCGTATCTGCGCTCAGTTCCCAAGCTGTTCGCGCGGGTGCGCGAGACAATCGGCGATGATCTCTACCTGCTGCACGACTGCCATCATCGCCTCACGCCCATTGAGGCGGGCCGCCTAGGCAAGGAGCTCGAGCCGTTCCATCTGTTCTGGATCGAAGATCCCACGCCGGCGGAGTTGCAGGATGGATTCCGCGTCATCCGTGAGCACACCACCACGCCCATCGCCGTGGGCGAGGTCTTCAATTCGCTCTGGGACGCGCACGACCTGATCCGCAACCAGTGGATCGACTACATCCGCGCCACGGTCGTCCACGCCGGCGGCCTGACGCATCTCAAAAAACTCGCCGATTTCGCAGAGCTTTACCACGTGAAGACCGGCTGCCACGGAGCGACCGATCTGTCACCCGTCTGCATGGCCGCTGCGCTGCATTTCGACACGGCCATCCACAACTTCGGCATCCAGGAGCACATGCCGCACACTGAAGAGACCGATGCGGTCTTCCCGCACAAGTACTATTTCAAAGACGGCTATATGCACACTGGCGATGCGCCCGGCCTTGGCGTGGATATTGACGAGGCGCTGGCGGCACGCTATCCGTATCAGCGCGCATATCTGCCCGTAAATCGCAAGCTCGACGGCACCTTGACGGATTGGTAACCGGATGATCGACGCACAGGATAAACATGAGGCGCCGGCCGAGCCGCCTGCGCTCCACGGCCGCTGGACGATCTGCGCCATGCTGTTTGTGGCCACCACCATCAACTATGTAGACCGCTCGGTATTGTCGATCCTGAAACCGTACCTGCACGGCCAGGTCATCCATTTGCAGCCGCTCATCCCCGGCTGGCCCACCGTTACAACCACGATCAACCTGACCGATCAGCAATACGGCTACGTGCTTGCCGCATTCCAGATCGCCTACGCGCTCGGCGTTGTATTCGCGGGCCGGCTCGTGGATCGAGTTGGCTGCCGCATAGGTTATCCGCTCGTTACCGGCCTGTGGAGCCTGGCCGCCATGGCCCACGCGCTGGTTCGCTCCGTCATGGGCTTTGGCGTCGCGCGCTTTTTCCTCGGCCTTGGCGAGAGCGGAAACTTTCCCGCGGCCATCAAGGCCACGGCAGAGTGGTTCCCGCCGCGCGAACGCGCGCTCGCCACGGGCATTTTCAATTCGGGGGCGGGCGTCGGCGCTATTCTTGCGCCGCTCGCCGTGCCCTGGGTCGCGATCCACTTCGGCTGGCGCGCTTCGTTCCTCATGACGGGCCTGTTCAGCGCACTGTGGATCGTGTGGTGGTCGATCCGCTACAGGCGGCCGCATGAAATCTATGGGGCTGAGGCTCAAAAGCTCGAAGCCGCGGTGGCACAGGTTGATGTCTACCCGTGGTGGCGATTGCTGAGCTATCGCCAGGCCTGGGGATTCATGATCGGCAAGTTCCTCACCGATCCCGTGTGGTGGTTCTTCCTCTTCTGGCTTCCGCAGTATTTTCACTCGCGCTTCTCGCTCGATCTGACGCACATCGGGCCGCCGCTCGTCGCCGTCTATGTGGTTTCAACCGTGGGCAGCGTGTATGGCGGCTGGCTTCCCAAGGGCTACATGCGGCTGGGAATGAATCTGAAGGCTGCGCGCCTTGCGGCCATGCTCACCTGCGCGTGCTGCGTGCTGCCCGTGATGACCGCGGGAAGCCTTGGTTCGGAATGGATTGCGGTCGGCATTCTCTCGCTTGCCGCTGCAGCGCACCAGGGCTGGTCGGCGAACATCTTTACAACCGCATCGGATATGTTTCCATCGGAGCACGTCGGCACGGTAGTGAGCTTCGGCCAGGTTGCCGGTGCGCTCGGGGGAGCGCTCTTCCAGCCCATCGCTGGAAACATACTGCAGCTTACGGGCAGCTACGTGCCGCTTTTCATATTCTGCGGCTGCGCGTACCTGCTGGCGCTGGTGCTGCTGCGCACGCTCGCGCCGGGGTTGAAGCCCGCACAACTCCAAGCCTGAGAGATGCGATGAAAGACCTGCACCGCCAGGCAATCACCGGAACACTGCGCACGCTGGCCGTTCTGCTCGCGGCGACATTTCTTCCCGCATGGACGCTCCGGTACTGGCAGGGCTGGCTGTGCCTGGCTGCGTTCTTCATCCCGGCGAGCTTTATTTCGGTGTGGATGGCGAGGAATGATCCCGAACTGCTGGCGCGGCGCATGAAGGCAGGCCCTACGGCGGAGAAGAGGCTCGGGCAGAAGGTGGTTCAATTCATCGCATTCTTCGTGTTCCTGGCGGACTTCGTGGTCCCCGCGTTCGATCATCGCTTCGGGTGGTCGAAGGTTCCGGTTGCCGTCGTGTTGGCTGGCGATGTGCTGATGCTTGCTGGTCTCGCGATATGCTTCGCCGTGGCAAGGGTGAATTCATACGCATCCGCTAACATCGAAGTCGCGGAGGAACAGAAGGTCATCTCCACCGGGCCGTACGCCCACGTGCGGCACCCGCTCTATTCGGGAGCATTGGTTATGCTGTTTGGGATTCCGCTTGCGCTGGGCTCGTGGTGGGGACTGCTCGTTAACCTGCCGTTAACGGCGGCGATCGTGTGGCGCCTTCTGGATGAAGAGAAGTTTCTGGTGAATGAGCTTGCCGGGTACCAGGAGTATCGCGAGAGGGTAAAATGGCGGCTCGTCCCATTCGCGTGGTAACGATTCAGTCGGTTCGTGTGTGACCGGAAGAGGAATATCGAATGGCAGAATCCCGCAAGCTTCGCATGGGCATGGTCGGCGGCGGCCCGGGGTCGTTCATCGGCCCGGTCCATCGCATCGCGGCTGAGCTGGACGGACGCATTGAACTGGTCGCCGGTGCGTTTTCGTCCTCGGCGGAAAAATCGCGGCAGGCGGGCGCGTCGTACCGGATTGATCCGTCGCGCGCCTACGCGAGCTACGAGGAGATGATTGCGAAAGAGAAGGCGCGCCCCGACGCCATCGACTTCGTCGCCATCACCACGCCGAACCACACGCACCTGCCTATCGCGAAGGCCGCGCTCGAAGCCGGAATTCCAGTGATGAGCGACAAGCCTGCGACTGCGACGTACGACGAAGCGCTCGAGTTGGAGAGGGTCGTCAGCAGGGCCGGGCTGCCTTACGGACTCACTCACACCTACGCCGGATACGCGCTGGTGCGCGATGCGCGTGCCCTCTGCGCATCGGGCGAGCTTGGGGCCATCCGCAAGGTTGCCGTGGAATATCTGCAAGGGTGGCTGAGCAGCCCGCTTGAAGCCACGGGCCAGAAGCAGGCTTCGTGGCGAGCCGATCCGGCGCTTAGCGGGCCCGGCGGCTGCAGCGGCGACATCGGGACGCATGCGTTTCATCTTGTCGAGTACATCACCGGTCTCGATGTGACCGCGCTGCACGGCACGCTGCGATCGGTCGTGCCGGGGCGACGAGTCGATGACGACTGCACGGCGCTCTTGAAACTCAGCAATGGCGCGCAGGGCATCCTGATGGCTTCGCAGATCGCCGCGGGCGAGGGGAACGGGCTACGCATCCGCGTCTACGGCGAGAAAGCTTCGCTGCACTGGGCGCAGGAGACGCCCAACACGCTCACGATCCGGCGCAATGACGGCCCGGATGAGACTCGGCATGCGGCTGGTGGCTACCTGTCTGCCGAGGCGCGAGCGGTTACGCGCCTTCCCGGCGGACACCCGGAGGGCTACTTCGAAGCATTCGCCGTGCTCTATCGTGAATTTGCGGACTGGCTCGAGGCTTGGCGCGCAAACAAGTCCGCCGCGCCCGCTACACTGCCAGGGATCCGCGCCGCTGTGCGCGGCATGCGGTTTATCGAGCGGACGATCGAGAGTAGCAATACCGGAAACTGGGTCGAGTTCTGAGTGACAGTAGTAAGGGGCCAGTGATTAGTCAGTAGTGAAAAATGAAAATCTCGAGGAGATCAGGTCAATGAAGACTATCAAAGGCCCAGGAATTTTCCTTGCGCAGTTTGCCGGTGACGCTGCGCCCTTCAATACCCTCGGTGGAATGTCGCAATGGGCTGCGAAGCTCGGCTTTGCCGGCATCCAGATCCCGACGTGGGACGCGCGACTGTTCGACCTCAAGCGCGCTGCGGAGAGCCAGGCGTACTGCGATGAGATTCGGGAAATTGTCCACGAGGCCGGCCTCCAGGTCACCGAGTTGTCAACGCATCTGCAGGGCCAGCTGGTCGCGAGCCATCCCGCATACGACACGCTCCTCGAAGGCTTCGCTCCTTCGGGACTCGATGCGAAAGCGCGGCAGCAGTGGGCGGTGCAGCAGTTGAACTGGGCCGCGCGCGCCAGCAAGAACCTGGGCCTTACCGCGCATGCCACGTTCTCGGGCGCGCTGGCGTGGCCGTTCTTCTATCCGTGGCCGCAGCGCCCCGCTGGGCTGATTGACGAGGCGTTCGACGAACTCGGCCGCCGCTGGCTGCCGATCCTCAACGCATTCGAGGAGGCAGGCGTGGATGCCTGCTTCGAGCTGCACCCCGGCGAGGACCTGCACGACGGCGTCACCTTCGAGCGCTTCCTTGACGTCGTCGATGACCACCCCCGCGCCAACATCCTTTACGACCCGAGCCACATGGTGCTCCAGCAGCTCGACTACCTCGAATTCATCGACATCTACGACGACCGCATCCGCGCGTTCCACGTGAAGGATGCCGAGTTCAACCCCACCGGCCGCGCGGGCGTCTACGGCGGCTACCAGGACTGGATCAACCGGCCGGGGCGGTTCCGCTCGCTCGGCGACGGGCAGGTCGACTTCGGGGCCATCTTCTCGAAGCTCGCGCAGTACGACTACCCGGGGTGGGCCGTTCTCGAGTGGGAGTGCTGCCTCAAGCATCCTGAGCAGGGAGCGGCCGAAGGCGCGCCGTTCATCAAGGAGCACATTATTCGCGTGACGGAGAAGGCATTCGACGATTTTGCGGGCGGTGCGACCGATGCGGAGCGCAACCGCAGGATTTTGGGTCTCTAGCGCGTCCAAGCATCATTGAGGTGCGCCGATGAGACGATCTTCGCTGCTCATCTGTATTTTCTGTGGGCTCGCAATTGTTTCCGTCAAGGCTGTTGGCCGTGAGGATCGATGCCAGGACCACCAGGCTTTTATCGAGCGAGCAATCCAGTCGGCCGACAGCATCCAGCCCGGAAATTCTCGGGCGAAGATTGAACAGGACTTTGTGATGGAAGGTGGCCTTCAAACAGCGGCGCAAACCCGCTATGTGTTGAAGAAGTGCCGGCTCATCAAAATCGATGTCGAGTTCACTGCGGCTGATGGCGGCAAGCCTCAATTCACCACGGACACCGGGGAGTACTCACCTGATGATGTAGTCGTCAAGGTCGGGCGGCCGTATCTTGAGTATCCCATCGCGGATTGACGGCTCATGCTTGTAATCCCGCCGACTTATAGATCTCCGCGATGTACCGCATATCCCGCAATCCCTCTTCGCCGGGTGTCTTTGGCTCCAGGTTGTTCTGGATGCAGTGCGCGAAGTGCTCGGCCTGCGGCGTGAACTGGTAGGGATCCTTGGCCGGATTCGGTTCGTCGATCTTCTTGCCGTTCAGATCGGCCGTGAGCGCGTTGCCGTCGTAGTTGAAGGCCGGCTGCGCCTCGACTACGCCCTTCGATCCGTGCACGCGAAAATAGCCGGTCAGATTCGAGCCATAGGTCGTGTTGCATGAAGCCACCGCGCCGGAAGGGAAGCGCATCGTCCACGACACGTTCTCCTCAACCTGGTTGAAGCGGCCGTCCTTGTCGATGACCGATGCAAAGGCCGCGATCTTCTCCGGCTCCTCGCCCGTGAGGTAGCGGCACGCGTTGAGGGAGTAGATGCCGACGTCGTAGAGCGGCCCGCCGCCGGCCAGTTTCTTGTCGAGCCGCCACTCGTGCGGGGCAATGTTGAATCCGAAGGCGCTCTCGATGGCCTGCACCTGCCCGATCGCGCCCGAGCGGATCAGCTCGACGGCGCGCAGGTTCGTGGGCTCGTAGTGGCAGCGGTAAGCGATCATCAGCTTCACGTTCGCCGCCTTGCACGCAGCGATCATCCGCTCGGCGTCGGAAACGCTCGTGCACATCGGTTTCTCGCACAGCACGTGCTTGCCCGCCTTTGACGCGCGGATCGTGTATTCGGCGTGCATCGAATTGGGAAGTGCCACGTAAACCGCGTCTACGGCTGGGTTGCGCGCGATCTCGTCGAAGTTCTCGTAGGTGTAGATCGAGTTTGAAGGCACGCCGTACTGCGCCGCAATCCGCGCCGCCTTGTCCGGGTGCCCGCTCACCAGCGCCGTGACTTTCGAGTTGGTGGTGAACTGGATGCCGCGCATGAAGTGGCCGGCAATGCGGCCCAGGCCAATGATCGCGTAGCCGGATTTGCGCTCGCTCGCCTGCGCATCGAGCCTGGGGACATAGCTGGCAGCGAGGGTCAGCGCGCCCAGCCTGCCGAAATCTCTGCGTGTCAGATTCATAGGAATGGGTCTCCGTATCAGCGGGTCCGGCAGGTTATGCGAGAAGTCGCGAATCAGCGTGCAGCTGAATTCTCGCGGATGAATGCTGCTGTGTATTGGTGCAATTCCTTCAGCGAGTCCTCGTTGACATACACCATGTGCCCTGTGTGAAACCAGTGGTAGCTGATGTTTGCCTGCAAGCTCTGCGGCATGGGCAGATGTTTCATCTCGTAAGTGGCGCCGAAGTAGAGCGTGCCCAGGTCGAAGTAACCGCCCATGAGCATCACCTTCATTTTGGGATTGCGCTTCATCGCCAGCGCAAGGTCCGGCATTACGTTCACGCTCGACTCCCAGCCCTGCCCGCCCGGTGGAACGTGCGCGAGGTCCCAGTGGAACCCCGGCTGGCGCGCGCTGGGCTTGTAGGTCTGGTTCTCGCCGTATTTCAAACTCTCTCGCGCGTACTCGTTGATTGCCGTGACGTAGGCCGCGGTAACTGAGTTGGTGAACGGATCGTACTCCGCCTCTTTGCTCAGCGGGTCGATGTCGGGCCCCTGGTAGCGCGTGTCGAGCCTTCCTGTCGTGAGCCCTTCCTGCGTTTGCAGTTCCTTCGAGTAGTCGCCGCCGCTCACGCGCAGGTTCGCCTTGATCCAATACGCGGCAGGAATGCCCGTGTAGCTCTGAAGCCTCTGCGCGATCGCCTGCTTCCGGTCGTCAGGCAAGTCCGCCCCCTGCAACAATGCGCTGGCGTACTCGCCCAGGCTGAATTGCTCCACCTCGTGCAGAAACGGCTCCAGCTGTGCGGGCTGATTGGGCACTTTGTGGTGGTACCACGCTGTCGCCGCCATCGAGGGAAGCGCGAGAAAATACGGCTGATCGGTTCCCGGATTTCCTTCGGGCCCGTCGGCGCTATTGTCGAAGCTGAGAATCTGCGAAAGCAGCACCACACCGTTGAGGTCCACGCCCTGCAGCATGCGGCTCAGCACCGCGCTGCGCGTGGTGCCGTAGCTTTCGCCGAAGATGAACTTGGGCGAGTTCCAGCGGTTGTATTTGGTGAGAAAGCGGCGGATAAAGCGGTCGAACGCGTGACCGTCTTCGTCGGTTCCCCAGAAGGCCTTGCCTGCATCCTTGCCCAGCACGCGGCTGAAACCGGTTCCCGGCGCGTCGATGAACACGAGATCGCTCGCATCGAGAAGGCTGTACTGGTTGTCGACAAGCTCGTAGGGTGCGGCTTCCTTGTGCTCGCCGTCGGGAGTGACAATGCGCTTCGGCCCGAATGCGCCCATGTGCAGGTACATCGTCGCCGAGCCCGGGCCACCGTTGTAGAGGAACGTGATGGGCCGCGTGGCCGCGGTCGCTCCATTCTTGAAGTAGGCCGCGTAGAACATGCGCGCCGTCGCGGGCTGATCCTCCGGCTTTGAGGGCAGGTCGATGCCCGCATCCGGCAGATACTTTCCGTCGAGGCCGAGCATCGCGTCCTGCACGTCGTTCGAGCCCACTGTGAGGGTGCCGGCCACAGCGCGGTACGCGATCGCCTGTCCGCCCACCGTCACCGATCCCTCCGTAACTGAATCGCTCTGCGGTGAAACATTCAGCGACTTCGATTCGGCATCCTTGTGGTTGTCCGGTTTTTCCTGGGATTGGAGCAGCGGCAAAGCGCCAAGGGCGATACAAACAACAAACGCGACGTGAGCGCGCGCAAGCTTCACGGAATAGACCTCCTGCAACGGGAACGCGTCCGAAGTATATCCCACGGCATTCCCGAAACATTACCTTCGCCGCATCCCCGCCTTTTTCCTCACAGTCACCAGCTTGCCGGTCACCGCGTATTTGCGCCGTTCCACGGGCGAGCTCAGCACAAGGCTCGTAACCGGCGTGCCATACGGAAGCAGAGCTTCGATCAGAGCCTCCAGGTCATTCATGTTGGTGGTCGTCACCTTCAGCAGCAGGTCGTCGCCGCCGGTGACGTGGTGGCACTCGCGCACCTCTTCGAGCGTCTGCACAAACTCCAGCAGCCGGTGGTACTGCTGGCCGTTGCAGCTCATGCGTATGAACGCCATGACATCGAGCCCTAGCGCCTCACGATCGATTTCGACGGTATACCCGTGCAGGATGCCAGTCTCTTCCATCTGCCGCAGCCGCTCCGCCGTGGCCGTGGGCGAGAGCCCGATGCGCCGCCCGAGCTCCGCTACGCTCTGCCGCGCGTTTGATTGCAACTCATTGAGCAGCTTTCGCCCATACGAATCCATCAGCGCCGTGGAATCCATTGCCATAGGACAAGATCATAGTTGATCGCGCCAGTCCATGGCACGTTTCGCCGCGCAATCTGCCTGTACCAGAGCGCATGCTGTGGCTAACATCGCTTCTATGGAAGGATTGCTCCTCGACGGCCAGCCACTCACGCTTGGCGAGATCGAAGATGTTGCGCTGCGCGGGCGTGCGGTCGAAATCGCCGGCACCGCGCGCGAGCGCATGGCAACGAGCCGCGCGCTCATCGAGCAAATCGTGGCCGCCGGCCAGACTGTGTATGGAGTCAACACCGGGTTCGGAAAGCTGTCTGACGTTCGCATCTCCGACGAAGACCTTGCGCAGCTCCAGACGAATCTGGTTCGCAGCCACTCGGGCGGAGTGGGCCAGCCTCTCAGCGAGGCCGAATCGCGCGCCATGCTGCTGCTTCGCGCGAACGTGCTGGCCAAGGGCTTCAGCGGCTGCCGCGTCGAGGTGGCGGAGTTGCTGACGAAGCTGCTCAACGCGGGTGTGCATCCTGTCATTCCGGAAAAGGGCTCTGTGGGAGCCAGCGGCGACCTCGCTCCGCTTGCGCATTTAGCGCTCGTCGTCATCGGCGAAGGCGAAGCGTTCTACAAGGGCGAACGCATGCACGGCGCGGAGGCCTTGCGCCGCGCCGGCCTAAAGCCGCTGCAACTCGCCGCAAAGGAGGGGCTGGCTCTCCTCAACGGCACGCAGGCCATGGTCGCTGTCGGCGGCCTCGCGGTAGCGCGCGCCCAGCGCCTGGCACGGCTTGCAGACGTGGCCGGTGCGATGTCGCTTGACGCGCTGAAGGGCACGCCTGTCGCATTCGATTCGCGGATACAGCAGGCCCGGCCGCATGCAGGCCAGATTGCCGCCGCTGCGCATCTGACGGCGCTGCTGCTCGGGTCGGAGATTCGTGACTCGCACCGTCAGCACTGCTCGCGCGTGCAGGATGCCTATTGCCTGCGCTGCATGCCGCAGGTGCATGGCGCCGTCCGCGACGTGCTGGCCCATGTCGGTTCCGTTCTTCAAGTTGAAGCTGGTTCTGCTACGGATAACCCGCTGGTCTTCCCCGGTCCGGATTCTGAGGAACCCGAACACGGCGTGCTTTCAGGCGGCAATTTTCACGGCGCGCCGCTCTCCTACGCCTTCGACTACGCCGCGATCGCAGTGACCGATCTCGCGGGAATTACAGAGCGCCGCATCGACCGCCTGCTCAATCCCGACATCAACGAGGGGCTGCCCGCGTTCCTCTCGCCGGATCCGGGTCTCTCATCAGGCTTTATGATGGCGCAGATCGTTTCGGCTGCGCTCATCAACGAGTGCCAGGTTCTTGCGCATCCGTCGTCAACAGGCTCAATCCCCACGGACGGCGGCAAGGAAGACCACGTTTCGATGGGCATGACGGGCGCGCTCAAACTGCGGCAGATTGTCGAGAACGTCGAACGGATTGTTGCCATTGAGCTGATGTGCGCCGCGCAGGCCGTCGAGTTTCGGCGCCCGCTCAAGTCGAGCCCACAGCTTGAGGCTGTCCACGACGCGATACGCGGTATCGTTCCGCGCCTCGAGCAGGACCGTGTCCTCGCCGCCGATATCGAGGCTCTTGCGGCGGCGGTCCGCAGCGGAACCTTCGATTGTTGGGGCAGCGCGTAGCTGTACCGCGGCCCGGGCCTCCGCACCGCAGAGGCCCGGCATCGAGATCAGGAGCCACCGGCTGGACGCAGCGTCAGTGCGGAGTTACTGGTTACAAATAGCTGGAATATCGAAGACAGACTTTACCGGCTTGCCAGGAGTGTAGCTGTCGAAATCCACCTCAATCCGGTGATCCGGGTGGTCTAGCCGCCAATCGATGAATATCGGCGTATTGCTCGACGCATCGACCGTCAGGCCCGTCTCCGAAATTCCGCTCCCATGCGGATACCGGTATTCCCAATCATCGAGCTTTACCGGTCCGGCAATTCCTCCGCCATACAGTATCAGCGCTTTGGCTTTATGCGGCGAGAGCTTCGCATCCTTCAGCCACCCGTAGAACGACTGAAATGTTCCAGGCGTGAGTGAGGAAGCCTGGCATGTCTTACCCGCAGAGCTGATGTCGTATGCTTTCGGAGGGTTTTGGTCAAAGCGAAGCAGGACAGTCTGCTGAAGCGAGCCATCGAGTTCCAGAAAATCCACGCGCATCATCTTGTCGTCAAAATCCCTGTACAAAATGCCGTTCTCGAGGGCGGGCTGCGGACTGCCCGGCACGGTTCCCTCAAACAACGCGAGAAGCGAATTTTGATCTGCATTGCCGACAAACTGCGTGGAAAAGTTCTCTGATTCCGCGGGCGGTGTCTGCGCGTGAAGGGGAATCGCCAGGCAGAGAACCAAGGCAAAGGCAGCGGCAGGCAGGCCGAAGGCTTTCGGTGTCATTGTTGACCTCCGTCGATTTCGGGTGGGGATCCCTGAGCAACGCTAGCGCGCCCCTGCGGTCATGTCCAGACTATTTGCTGAGACGGGTGTTCTTCTCCGACCCGAAGGTACCGCCGCTTTGGTTTCGCCGCCCATCCGCACTGACCTTCCGGCGCAATGGTTGTACGATGTTAGGGCGTACTGAGAGGCGATCCGGACATGAGACTCTATCGCACTGCGAATGGTCCTTTCGTCGAGATGGAAGGGAAGTACTTTCCTATTCAGGGATCGACCTGGGACGAGCTGCTCACGCACGATGATCTCGAATCCGCCCTTATCAAGGTCATTGACTCGGCGGATGGTTCCCACAACGACATCGATGGCATTCTCGCGCCGATCGAGCGGCAAGAGGTTTGGGCCGCGGGTGTTACCTACTACCGCAGCCGCGGCGCGCGCATGGAAGAGAGCAAAGACGCAGGCGGCGGCGACTTTTACGATCGCGTATACACGGCGGCCCGGCCCGAGCTGTTCTTCAAATCCACGGCGAGCCGCACCGTCGGCCCCGGCGGGCATGTGCGCATTCGCAAGGATGCGAAGTGGTCGGTTCCGGAGCCCGAGCTTACGCTTGTCATCAATGCTCGCGGCCGCATCGTCGGCTACACCATCGGCAACGACATGAGCTCGCGCGATATCGAGGGCGAGAACCCGCTCTATCTTCCGCAGGCGAAGGTGTACGACGGAAGCTGCGCTCTTGGGCCATGCATCCTTGTGAGCTCCAGTCCGCTTTCGCGCAACACGGAGATCGTGCTCGAGATCGATCGCGGCGACCGCTGCGTGTTTGCGGGTTACGTCAAGCTGTCGGAACTCAAGCGCGACCCGAAAGTGCTTGTCGAGTATCTCTTCCGCGATAATTCGTTTCCGAATGGATGCTTTTTAATGACCGGAACCGGCATCGTGCCTCCGAGCGATTTCACGCTCGAGGTGGGCGACCATGTGCGGATCGCGATTGAGGCGATCGGGACGCTGGTGAACGAAGTGGCGTAGCCAACTCCGGGATTACTCGGCGTCTTTCACGCAGCGGAACCCGATTCCGCCCGAACGGTCGTAGCCTGGCGCCATGAGCAGATACTTGCCGTGCTCGTCGTTTCGATATGCCTCCGGGAAGTACCAGATCGAGCCCTGCGGCTGGTAGTAGCTGCCGCCGCGGACGATGGCCGCGCGCGTGTGGTCGTCCTCGAACTCCTCGGTCCATTGCCACACGTTGCCCACCATGTCCATCACGCCGTATGGGCTCGCGCCTTCAGGATGCGCATCGACGGCGTCCGGCCCGCGCATGGTGCGTCCATTGTCCGGAGTCGGAACGTTGGCGGCGATCCACTCGCTGCCCCATGGATAAGCGCGCTCATCCGTTCCCTGCGCTGCCAGTTGCCACTCCCACTCGTGCGGCAGCCGCTTGCCGGCCCACTGCGCGTAGGCGCGCGCGTCTTCGAGAGACACCCACGTCACCGGCCGGTTGTCCCATCCCTGCGGGTAGTTCCCATCCTTCCAGTCGCGCAGGAAATTGATCTTGTCCTCAGGGCTGTAGTGCGTCGCATCGAGGAACTGCTTGAACTCGGCGTTCGTGACCGGGTACTTGTCGATAAAGAACGGCTCAACCTGCAGGACGCGGTCGTGGAAGCGGCGCGGTGAATCCTCCCATGGATATTGCACGTCGATGCCCTCGGAGACGTCGCCTTCGATCTCGATTCCGCGCACGCGGAATTCGAACTCGCCGCCGGGTATGCGGATCATGCCGTCGGGCGCGTCCTTCACTGTCGGCGTTGGCTCCATGCGCACGATTGTCTGCGGCAGGAATGTCCACTGGTGCGAGTAGCTCGAGAGCGGCGTGAGCGTCATCTGCGCCATCTTCTGCATCAGCGTTTTCATCGCATCGCCTGGCTCGCCGGCCGTCGCGAGAATCGCTGCGTACCCATGCGCCTCGATGGGAAAACTGAGCACGTCCGCGATGCCGTCGGTGCGCGGCTTCAGCTCAACGCCGTGATAGAGGTCCCAGTAGCGCATGCCCGGCTTTACCGGCATATCGATCTGCGGGCCGGAGATGTCGTATTCCGTGCGGTTCACGATCGTCCACGCCGTTGCGTTTTCAAGCGGCCAGCGGCTCGCGTACACGCCGAAATTCCGCATCGGGTAGAGCGGCTCCCAGTCCGGACTGACGAGGAAAGCGGCGAGCGCGCGCTCCATTGTGGCTACGCGCCGCGTAGCTTCGGCATCGCGCGGCGTTATGCCGTTCCAGAATCCCCAGATGTTTTCCCAGCTCTCCCAGCCGACGCCGTTGAAGAAGGCAAATTGCAGGTCGGCGGTTTTGTCCTCGGCCCAGCGATCGCTGATGTTGACCATGTGCCGGGACTCGAGCCATTTATAGCGGTCAACCATGGGGATGAAGGGAAACGCGTATTGCCCCCACGTCATCACGTCCCATGCGAGCGCTTCGTCGGCAGGGCTGCCTTCCGGCTCAAACGCGAGCGGGTGCCTGATCTTGTCCGCCGCGATCGAGAAGCCCAACGGCACGCCGTCCTGCGTATCGCCGTTGATGCCGTCGGCGTCGATCGCCTTCATGAGGGCGGCAATTGCGTCTGGCCATGGCTTGTTGGGCGCGTGCGTACCCTGGTCCCACATCATCATGGGAAACAGCACGCGCACGCCGCGCTTGTGAAAGTCTGCGACCATCTGCTTTACGCCGGCCACGCCGCCGGGCATCGACTCGACCATTTCAAGTTGGTTGCGATCGTCAACGCCCATGTTCGGGTACGTCGCCCAGATCAGCACCGCGTCGATGCCGCCAAAGCGCTTGTCCAGATCGTCAAGGTAGCGGTCGACAGTGTATTTTCCCGCAGCGGGATCGTAGAAGTAGCGGTCGTGCACCATCATCTGCGGCTGGATGAAGCTTGACTGCGTCCACTTGAGCGCAGGCATCTCGTAACGCGCGGGGTCGAATGCGATACGGATCCGCCGCTCAGTGCGCCAGTGCTCGAGATCCTCGATCCAGCGCTCGTGCATGAATGGCGGGCATCCGGAGGGCGCGGAATCCCACGCGTGGTGCAACTCCATGCAAGGCGGCACTGGAATCTGCTGGTTGCGCGCAGGGAAGGCGGTGTCCTGCGCCGCCATCGAAAGGGACAGCACGGCGAAAAAAGCCCCAATGCATTGAATGCGACGAATCATGGATAGAACATTTATATGCGAAGATCGCGGCGTCAGGGGTGTCGTTCGAGGAACGCGTTAACTTCCGCACGGTTCGGCATCGAAGCCTGCGCGCCGCGCCGCGTTACGGAGATCGCTGAAGCCGCGCATGCAAAACGCGCCGCTTTCCACGGATCCCGGCCCGCCATCAGCGCCACCGCAAACGCGCCGTTGAAGCAATCGCCCGCTGCCACGGTGTCGATCGCCTGAACTAAAAACGGCTTCACCCACCCGGCCCGCTCAGGGGTGGCCACATATGCGCCTTCCGCGCCGCGCTTCAACGCAACGCCCTTCAATCCCTTCGCGAGCAATTCCGCTGCCGCCCGTTCCGGATCATTCGCATCCTGAACATAGAGCGCGGCTTCAGTTTCGTTCGGCGTGAACCATGCGATCTTCGGAAAGATCGATTCAGGCAGCGGCGCCGACGGTGCGGGGTCGAGCATCACGGGGACCCCTGCCGCTGCGCACAGCTCGATCGTATGCAGCGTTGTCTCGATCGGAAGCTCAAGCTGGCAGAGCACCATGCCCGCGGAGCGAATCAGTTCGGCGTGCCGGTCGATGTGCGCCCGATCTACTTTCCCGTTCGCGCCCTGCACGATGACAATGCTGTTCTCGCCGCTGGCAGCGAGAAAGATGTGGGCCAGCCCCGACGAGCCGGGCTCGATCCCCATGCCGTCGATGTCCACTCCCGCCTGCTTTAACGCCGCGAGCAGCGCAGGCCCGTACGCATCGTCGCCGACCTTGCCCACCATGTGCGTGGAGTAGCCCAGGCGCGCCGCGGCCACCGCCTGGTTCGCGCCCTTGCCGCCGGGCGTAGTGGCAAAGCTCGTGCCGATCACGGTCTCGCCGATTGCCGGAATCTTCGGCGTCGAACTCACCATGTCCATGCTGATGCTGCCGACAATCACGATCGGTTTGTGCTCGCTCATCATCCGAGTCTCTCTCAGTAGAGTGGCGCCAGGGCCACCAATCCCAGCCCGAGCAGGAAGAACACGAACATCGCGAAGAGCAGCGGCTTCGCGGCGCGCGGCGCGCCCGCAAATTCGCGCCACACAAACACGCCCCAGCACGCCGAAATCATGGTGGCGCCCTGGCCGATGGAGTAGCTCACCGCCGGCCCGATATTGATGTGAGCCTGGGAGGCCACAAAGTTCGCCACGCCGCCGATGCACCAGATAAATCCGCCAAGCATGCCCGCCACGTGCCACGAGAAATTCGCGCGCCAGTAGTCCGCGCCTGAAACCGGCGGCTTGCCGTCGAGCGGCTTTGCCATCAGCAGCAGGTTCGCGGGAATCGTCGAGAGCGCTACGCCGATTGCAAAGAACAGCGCCACCGCGTAGGGCCCCGCCGAATCGGCTCCTCCCTGTGCCGCAGTGCCTGTCATGGCGCGCGCCACCAGCGGATAAAAGCTCCCCATCAGCAGCCCGGCAACCAGGCTCAGCACAATGCCGCGCGTCGTCGCCGCCGGCGCATTGCTCTCGCGCTTGCGGTAGGCCGCCGCATCCAGAATGATTGCCACCGTCACCAGCGCCACGCCGCCGAACAAGAGCAGTGGGTTCGCCGCCGGGTGCACCAGGTAGCTCGATACCGCGCCAACGATGAGCGCCAATCCGATTCCAACCGGAAACGCCACTGCGAGCCCTGCCACGTCGATGGCAGCAACAAGCAGCAGGTTGGCGACATTGAAAATTGTGCCGCCGCAGACTGCATAAAGAATTGCGGTACCCGGCGAGTGTTGGACTGCGTCGAGAAACGGCGTCCCGGATTTTCCCATAGTGCCGGCGGTCAGCCCTAAGACCACCGCGCCCAATGCCAGCCCCCAGACGTAATCCCAGTAGAAGAGCTGAAACCGGAATCGCGGGCAAAGCTTGAGCGTGTTGGCCCACGAACCCCAGCACAGCATGCTCAGGATCATCAGAAAGAGCGCGGCGTGGTACGTCTCGGGAAGAAACATCGTCAGCCCCTTCGGTGGTTCGTATTCGGGTGAAGAGGAACCATAGCGCGCGGAGCGCTCGCCGGGCAACTAGAAACGGGGACAAAGGGACAGAGGGAAAAAGGGACAAATGACCGAGCCGAAGGCAGACGGTTGATGGCTGAAAACCAGCTCGTCAATGCGGCCTTCCCGGCAGGACAAAATGTTCTGCGCAACGCGGCTCGTAGTTATCTCCCGCCATGATGATCGGACTCTCATACGACGCCGGCTTTCCTTCGATGAGCCGTTGCGGATAGATCGCCCGGGCGCCGCAACTGCAATATGAAACGAGCTCCGTAATGTTGCCCGCATAATTGCGCACCAGCCATGAGAGATTGAGCATCTCGCCGAATGGCAGCCCGCGAAAGTCGAGTTCGAGCCCTGAAACCATCACGTCGTGTCCCGACTCGAGCAGCCGCTTCGTAAAGAGGAAAAGATCCTGAACGAACTGGCCCTCGTCGATTGCGACGCACTCCACGCGCTTGCCGATGCGCTGCTCCGTCGCGGACAGAATCGGCAGCGCAGCCCACGGATCCGAGGAAGGGAATTCGACTGCGTGCATCTTGCCGCAGCCGTTCTGATTGCGACTCTCTACGAGGCCCGCCGCTGCCTTGGTGTCGGCGCTTGGCTTCAACAGCAGCACATATTGCTTTGCATATTGCCGGCGGATTTCGATCCTGCGCAGCAGCTCAGCCGTTTTGTTGCTGCGCATCGGTCCAACGATCAATTCCAGCTTGCCGGGCACAAACGTCTCCGAGGGTCTCATTCTATGGGCAAATAAAGGGTCTCGGATGAAAGTTAGCACACCGCTCGCCAGCTGGTCTGTTGATAACCGAGTCGGAGTCTCACGTCATAGTCGGTAAGGCTATTGCAAGCCACCGAGGCGCGCGAACTCGGCGGTCAGATTTCGAAAACGAGCTTTGTCGCAGGCTTCGCACAAGGTCGGCATGCGATATCCGGCGAATCGGTAAAGGGCACCTCCGCACTTGGAACACGGAACGTTAAGTCTTTGGCCCGGCTCAATTGGCTTTTCAAGCTGCGAATTGAGCCTTCCGGCAAGAAACGCGAGGTGCGCAAATTCGTAGTTCGCATTCCAGATGTAAAAACTGCGAAGATCAGGGAAAGCGGACGCAATGAAGGAGATGTCGTTGTCCTGGAGACGGACATTGAAGATTGACAGGGATGTGAGCTTCCTCAGTTTTCCTAGCGGCTTGAGTGAGGCAAGGCGAAGCGGAGGATCCAAACTCCCGCAATTTCCTGAAAGGTCCAGTTCGTGAAGGTACTTGAGCGACTCAATCCCGTCCAGCGATCCAAGACGAGGAAAGTCGCTCAGGACAAGGCGTTCGAGCCATTCCATGCGAAATAGGGGAGCAAGATCCCTAACCTTGTTTGCCCACACGATCTCAAGCATGGTCGTGTGGCGCAGCCTGTCAATCCCGTCAAGGGAAGAGGTCAACAGATCATAGAGTCGAAGTTCTTTGGCTTGGCAATGCGTCGTCAGATCGCTCCAGGCCCTTTCTCCGACCTTGCGGAAATCCAGCCTGCCCTGAGTCCGAATATCTGCGAGTGAATATGGCCGATCCGCGAGGACAATTGAGGGGTCCATTCGCAACCAGATTACTTCACTGCTGACTGGGCCTAGCCTTTCGCCGCCTTGATCGCCTCCGTCAGCGCCGGCACGACCTCGAACAGGTCGCCCACGATTCCGTAGTCCGCCACTTCAAAGATCGGCGCATCCGGGTCCTTGTTGATCGCAACAATGCACTGCGAGCCCTTCATCCCGACAAGGTGCTGGATCGCACCTGAAATGCCTATTGCCAGATAGAGCTTCGGCGACACGGTCTGTCCCGAGCTGCCCACCTGCCGCTCCATCGGCAGCCAGCCGTTGTCGCAGATGGGCCGCGATGCGGCCAGCTCCGCTCCCAGTGCGCCTGCGAGCTCCTCTACGAGCGGCAGGTTCTCCGCTTCCTTGATTCCGCGGCCAACGCTCACGATCATGGGCGCCGAGGCGAGGTCCACCGTCTGCGCCGATCCGCGGAAGGGTTCGCCAGGCTTCGTGCGGATCTGCGATGCCTCGATCGTTGGCGCGAATGTTGTCACCTCCGCCGATCCGGCTTCTACCGCGCCGGCGCGAAAGGCCCCCGCCTGCACGGAGATCAAGCACGGTCCGTCGCCGGCATGCCGATAGCTGCCGACGAGCCGCCCCTGCATCAACTGGCGCTTGAACGTCGGGCCATCGTCGATCCCCACCACGTCGCTGATCAGCACTTCGTTCATGCGCGCAGCGAGCGCGGGCGCAAAATCTCGCACCTGGTAGGTGTGCGGAAACACCACGTACTCCGGCTTCTCCGATGCGAGAAACTGGTGCAGCGCAGCTGTGTAACCGTCCGATGTGTAGCGCTCCAGAAGCGCGTGCTCAATCCTCGCCACCTTCGCGACCGACTTCGCCGAGGCCTCTTTCGCCAGCGGTTCCGTCGCGGCGCCCACCACCGCGGCATGCAATGCCAGCCCAGCCTTTGCAGCCAAAGCCTGTCCTGCGGCCAGCGCTTCCCAGCTTACGCGGCTCACGCGCCCATCCCGATCTTCAAGCACCACCCAGACGCCGCTCATAGCACGCGCACCTCGAACTTCAGTTTCTCTGCCAGTGTTGCCGCCGCCTGTTTCGCGTCGCCCTCAATCATCTGCGTGGACCGCTGCTTCTGCGGCAGCGCAATGCCATCGAGCGTTGCGACCGGAGCGCCGGCGCCGTTCAGTTCGGCCGCGTTCACCACGCGCATCTCCTTCGACTTCGCCTTCTTGATACCCATCAGCGTCGCGTAGCGCAGCTTGTTGCCGCCCGACTGGATCGTCAGCACCGCAGGCAGCGGCACTTCGATTTCCTGGAACCACCCCGCCTCGAGTTCGCGCTTCACCTTGAGCCCGTCGCCGGTTTTCTCCACGTGCAGGATCAGCGAGGCGTGCGGCACATTCAGCAACTCGGCAAGGATCACGCCGGTCTGTCCGTATCCCAGGTCATCCGACTGGAGGCCGGTCAGCACAAGGTCGGGATTCTCCGGCTTGATTGCTTCAGCCAGGAGCTGCGCCACACCCAGCGCATCCTTACCGCCCAGGTCATCGGCGTCCACGTGAATGGCCCGGTCCGCTCCCTTGGCAAGGGCCTCGCGGATCGTGGTGCCCACTCGCTCCGGCCCGGCCGACAGCACGATCACCTCGCCGCCGTTTTTCTCCTTCAGCTGCAGCGCCTCTTCGAGAGCGTATGCGTCGCTCTCGTTCATCGCGTACTGCACGTCCGACTCCTCAATCCACTTGCCGGAGCCGTCTATGCGCACCTGCGCATCCCGCTCCGGCACCTGCTTGATTGCGACAATGATCTTCATCGAATCTCCGGCCTGACTGGGGCCCTTCGTATTGTTATCAGCGCCGCCCGGCTAGTCAAATTTCGAAGCTATGTCCTTGGATGCGCGCGACTTCCCGGAATTCTGATTTTGTGGCTTCAACTCCCCCCGGTCGGCCCGCTGCCAAAAATCCGGCTCAAAGCCGCTGTTGCGGCCCGGTAAAATGGGTCCGCCGGCGGGCCTCGGGGAACTCGCGTGTACACGTTACCTTCGGGTTATCAATGGCACTAAATGGTAATAAACCTTTTCTTATTGTGGTATTCTGCGCAAAACTAACAGATGCAACAATTTGCTGTGCCAAAAACTCCCCGACTGCCCGGACGTTAAACAGAGCAACATCAGAGACACAACCAGTCGATGCTGGAGAGAGTGACATGAAAGGCCGTAAGTCTGTTGTATTTGCCGTGTGTTTGCTGGGCATTCTGGCCACTCTCGGGCCGGAAGCGATGACTTTTGCGGCGTCGCGCCCAAGGATTTCCCCGGACGCCGTGGCGGCAAGTCCATCGGCGAACGTCAAGGTCGTAATCCAGTACACGGCCACTCCGGGACCGGCGCAAATCGCGGCAGTCAAGAACGTCGGCGGCACCGTCACAGGGCAATTCAAGTCAATCCACGCGCTCTCCGCAACTGTCCCGCAATCCCTGCTGAATAAACTCACGTCGTCTGACCCGTCGATCGTGTACATCTCCATCGACCGGCCGCTCGCGTCGCATAGTGACGACGTTCAGATAAAGGCCGCGGACTACTTTAACGAGCCGATCAACTCGGCGTTCGCGTGGGAATACGGATTCATCGGAACCAATGTCGGCATCGCCGTGATCGACAGCGGTGTGCGTCCTGTATCGGATTTGGGTACCGCGCCGTACAACTCGCTGCAGCCTCGCCAACCGGCTCCGCTGAATTTCGCAAATCTTCCGGGCCAAGTCGCGCCGGGCCACTCCGGCCGCGTTGTCTACAGCCAGAACTTCGTCCCCACAGTGCAGGACGCCGTGGATACATTCGGCCATGGAACGCACGTTTCGGGACTGATTGCCGGCAACGGCTCATCGTCAACCGGAAACAACGATATATACACATATCGCGGCGTGGCGCCGAACGCCAACATCATCAACCTGCGCGTACTCGACCAGAACGGCGCGGGGACGGATTCCACCGTGATTGCGGGTATTGAGCAGGCCATTGCGCTCAAGCAGACCTACAATATCCGGATCATCAATCTTTCGCTCGGCAGGCCCATCTACGAGAGCTACACGCAGGACCCGCTGTGCCAGGCCGTCGAACAGGCGTGGAAGGCCGGGATCGTCGTCGTGGTGGCCGCCGGAAACGATGGCCGCGATCTGAATCTGAATGCCGAGGGCTATGGCACCATCAACGCGCCGGGCAACGATCCTTACGTGATCACCGTGGGCGCGATGCGGTCGATGCAGACGCCGAGGATCACGGACGATCTGATCGCGAGCTACAGCTCCAAGGGGCCGTCGTTTATCGACCTTGTGGCGAAACCGGATATCGTTGCGCCTGGCAATCTTGTGATCAGCCTGCGATTCGGCGGCGATTCGCTTGCGCAGAATAATCCGGACTTCAACACGCCTCGCGATTTCTACCTTCGGAACGGCGGCGACAATCCATCCAATGACTACTTCCCGCTGAGCGGAACGAGCATGTCGGCCGCGGTAACCAGCGGGGCAATCGCCGACCTGCTCGAGGCATTCCCTGCCTTGACGCCTGACCAGGTGAAGGCGCTGCTCATGGTCAACTCGGACAGGTCTTATTTCCCCTCGAGCAGCAGCGTGATTGCGAACGGAATTACGTACCTGGCAAACTACGACGTGTTTACGATCGGAGCCGGTTACCTGGATGTTCAGGCCGCGCTCGAGTATCTGAACGCGTATGGAGTATCGCGGATTCCGCGGGGAACCGCCATGTCTCCCATCGCCGTGTACAACCCCACCACGGGCGACACGACGCTCGTCGTGGATCAAACCGCGCTTTGGGGAAAGAGCGGCGGCTGGGGAGCTTCCGGTGTCTACGGCAACAATGTGTTTGAGGGCGTGGCCGGGTCAACAGCGCTTTGGGGCAAGACTGCGTTGTGGGGGAAGAGCGACCCCGCCGGGTTCAGCGCACTGTTCGGGTCAACCGCGCTGTGGGGCAAAGGCACCCCTGCCGCCGAGACAGCGCTGTGGGGCAAAGGTTCGTCGCAATCGCAGACGGCCCTGTGGGGCAAGGGCGCACAGGTATCGAACGCCCTGTGCGCGCCATTTGAGTACTGATCGAAAGCTCAGAACAAATCTCAGCTTAATTACGCGGACAGATTGCTTCCGACCGAGGGAAGCTCGCTCCGTCGGCGGATGGCCGCGCGAGGGGCCACCGCTCCAAGCAGCAGTGCGGCGCCGATCGCCGTAAACACTCCATAGCTGATGGGTGCGATGATGCCCAGCGCGATGCTCATCGTTGCGGCGAATGACGCCAGGAGGCCCGCGCTCGCCCAGGCGATCAGGCGGGTCCAGGTTCCGGCGAGAAGGGCCATCCCGAGCGCAACTTCAATGACTGTCTCCACGATGGCGAGCGTGGGAATCGCGGCTTTGGGTAGGAACCACACAAGAACTCCCGCATACTGCTCGAAATGCTTCCAGTCTCCCCAGGAGACGTTCCTGCTTCCGTATTGGCCTAGAATCCCGAACCGGTCGGCGCAGGCCACCAGGAACGTGGCCCCGAGTGCAATGCGGAGGAAGATGCGCGAAGACTGAAGGATGTGCTGTTCAGTGATCATGAGAGAAAGCACCCCGGAACAGCCTCGCGGATTTGAGTCTGTCGGGGCCATAGCCAGTCGGCTCGGGAATGGATGACCAGCCGGGGACCTGCGCTGTCCCGGAGAGAGCTTTCGCGGAGTGCAGCGGAACGTGAGCTCACTCAACTGCGCTCAACGCAGAATCCGGGGAGCCCGCCTTGCGCTCGGGCACATTCTCCCGATAGATTGGCTTTACATAAGGTCATAGAATTTGCTCCGCGGCGTTTCCCGAATTGCATCACGACTTGACCGCGAATTACCGAGCCCCAAACAGGTCACGCGAGAGAAAGGCACTCTGCTTATGCGGCCGACGAGCCGGACTGTCCTCATTGCACTCGCAGTAGTGTGCTGGGCAATTCCATCCTGGCTCAGAGGTCAAGCGGGAAACGCGGCCGTGTCCGGCGCGGCGTCTGGAGACACGCAGGCAAAGAGCCAGCGCCGGTTTGTGCTGGATCGCGAAGGACTTCTTCTGGCGACCCCGGACCGCTCGACCTCGATGCGCGTGCATGGGTACCTGCAGGGCGACGGGCGCCTGTTTGTCACCAACCTTGCGGATAAGTCGCATCAGGTATTTCTGTTTCGCCGCGTGCGGCCGCTTGTGGACGGAAAGGTCGCGGGGTGGTTCGCGTACCGGTTTATGCCTGATTTTGGTCAAGGCAACACGGTCATTCAAGAGGTCTATGCGGAAACCACGACGATGCCAAGGTCGGAAATCCGCGCGGGCAAGTTCAAAACGCCCCTCGGGCTGGAGGTGTTGCGGTCAGACCGTGCGTTGACGTTTCCAGAGCGGTCGCTCGTGTCAGATCTGCTGCCGCTTCGCACACTGGGCGGGCAGGTCGAGGGCTCGTTCCTCAGCGAAAGCGCCAATTACGAGGTGGGATTTTTCAACGGCACGCAGGATGGCCAGAATACGACCTTCGCGTGGAGCGGATCGAACGAGGCGGTAGGGCGGGTGTTCCTGAAGCCCCTTGCGCTCTACACCGGCGCGCACAACGAGTTGCTTGGAGTGGGGCTGTCGGGGTCGGTGGGGCATGACCACAATGCGATGCCGAGCTTCAAGACCGTAGGGCAGCAGACATTCTTCAAATACCGCTCAACCGCGCTCGCTGAAGGGCAGCACGAGCGGTTGTCGCCCCAGGCCACGCTCTACCACGGTCCGCTGGGTGTAATAGCGGAGTACGCGGTTTCAGGGGAACCGGCGCACGTCGGGTCCGGCAGCCACACGCTGCAGAACAAGGCGTGGCAGGTTGCGGGGTCCTGGTTCCTGACGGGCGAGAGAAACGTATATGGCATCTTTATGCCGCCGCACAGCTTCAACCCGGCGCATCCGCTGCGGGAGCACGGCTCGTTCGAGATTGCGCTGCGGCACAGCGAGGCCCGCATGGACTCGCACGCGTTTCCGGTGTATGCCGACCCGGCAAAGAGCGCGAAAGACGCGTTGGAGACGGGAGCAGGACTCAACTGGCATGTGAATCGCGTGGCCAAGTTCATGGCATTTTATGAATACACGAGTTTTCGCATGGAAGCGGATAACGTGAAGCCGCTCGAGCCGGAGCGAATGGTGGCCCTGCGATTACAGCTGGCATTCTGAGACGGCTTCCCGAAGCAGGCAACAGTATCGCCCCTGGCCAGACAGACGCAGGCAGGGTGCCCCCTGAGATTTCATCGAAGCGCAACACTTGTCGTCTCCTGTTCTAAAATTTTCAGTATGCGGGTGACGGTCGGAGTTTCGGGGGGAATTGCGGCTTACAAGGCGGCGGAGCTGGTGCGGGCGCTGCAAAAGCTGGGCTGCGATGTGCACGTGGTAATGACGGACTCGGCGCAGCGGTTTGTGCAGCCGTTGACGTTTGCTGCGCTTTCAGGGCATCGCGTGATCACGAGCCTGTGGGACGAATCCGGCACGCCCGAGGCCACGGCGGAGTCGTCGATCGAGCATATTGGCGAGGCGCAGTGGGCGGAGGCGCTGGTGGTGGCTCCGGCGTCTGCGAACACGCTGGCAAAGTTCGCGCACGGAATTGCCGATGACTTCTTGAGCACGATGTACCTTGCCACGGAGGCGCTCGTAGTGGTGGCTCCGGCGATGAACGTGAACATGTGGAACCATGCGGCGACGCGCGCGAACCTTTCGGCTCTGCGCGAGCGCGGCGTGCGCGTAGTCGAGCCGGGGACGGGCGAGCTGGCGTGCGGCATGGTCGGGGCGGGCCGTATGGCGGAACCTGACGAGATTGCCGAGGCGGTGCTCGACGCGCTGGGGCGCAAACACGACATGGCCGGCGAGGTGGTCATGGTGACGGCGGGCGGCACGCGCGAGGCGCTCGATCCGGTGCGCTTCGTGGGGAACCGGTCGAGCGGGAAGATGGGATACGCGCTGGCCGAGGCGGCGCAGAGCCGGGGCGCCCGCGTGGTGCTGGTGAGTGGGCCTGCGACGGCATACCCGCCGGCGAAGTGCGAGCTGGTGAAGGTCACCACCGCCGAAGAAATGCGGGCAGCGGTGCTTGAGCGGCTGGCTGAGGCGACGCTCGTGATCAAGGCGGCGGCGGTGGCCGACTACCGCCCCGTGAAGGTGGCGGAGCAGAAGCTGAAGCGCACCGGGCCCATGACGCTGGAGATGGAGCCGACGGAAGACATCCTCGCCGAAGTGGCGCGCCGGCGGCGCACGGGGCAGTTGATCATCGGGTTCGCGGCGGAGACCGAAAACCGCATGGAGAACGGCCGAGCGAAGCTCCTGAAGAAAGGCGCGGACGCGATCGTGGTGAACGACGTGTCTGGTGACGGCGTAGGGATCGACGCCGAGGACAATGCGGCGACTTTCCTGACGGCGACCAAGGCGATCGAATTGCCGCGCATGGCGAAACGAAAGCTTGCGGACCGGATTCTCGACGAGGTAATGGCGCTGCGGCGGCCGTCAAAGGCAGTCGTCATGGAAGTGAATGGGACAGCCGGACGGGCAGCGCAGGACGAGGTGCTGCGGCAGAGTTTGAATTCTCGAAGGATTGTTATTGAATGAGCGGACTCCAGAGTCCCCAAATGCGAGGGATCCGGGGCACCCGCGGATTGTGATCGAGTGATGGCGGGACTGAGCGCAGAGTGGAAAGAGGCGCTGGCAGCGCGGATGCGATTCTATCGCGAGCTGGGGATCGGGGACTTGTACCGGCGGCCGGTGGATGTCTCGCAGTTCGCGGAAGTGGATCCTGACTCGTCGCCGGTGGCAACGCTGGCTGTGGAAACAAGCGCAGTTGTTGAGGAGACGGTTATTTCGCCGCGTAAGTTGAGTATTGCTGTGAGTCATGCGCCGGCTGTTGAAGAGTCATTTGCGGATAAGGCGGGTGCGCTAAAGATCATCCGCGAGGACATTGGGGATTGCACCCGGTGCGCGCTGCACAAGGGGCGGAACAAGCTGGTGTTCGGCGACGGCAGCGCCGACGCACGCCTGCTGTTTGTGGGCGAGGGGCCGGGCGCCGATGAGGACGCGCAGGGGCTTCCGTTTGTGGGGCGCGCCGGGCAATTGCTGAACAACATGATCGGCGCGATGGGGCTCAAGCGCGAAGAGGTCTACATTGCCAACGTGGTGAAGTGCCGGCCGCCAGGCAATCGTGTCCCGGAGCCCGATGAGGCGAACACGTGCTCGCCGTTCTTGTTCCGTCAGATCGACGTGATCCGGCCGGAAGTAATCGTAGCGCTGGGGGCAACGGCGGCGACCTACCTGCTGGGCCAGCGGCAGCCGCTCGCCGGGCTGCGCGGGCGTGTGCATTCGTTTCGTGGCAGCAAGCTGATCGTCACGTACCACCCCGCGTTCCTGCTTCGCGATCCGCGGCAAAAGAAAGAGGCCTGGGCGGACTTGCAGATCGCGATGAAGGAACTCGGGCTGAAAAAGCAGGGATCAGGGGCCAGGGATCAGGGATCAGAAGGCGGGGAATAACAAACAGCGGGCGGGAATCATCGGGCCGGCGTGGCTGCGCCGGCCTTGCTGTCTTTGGCGATGACGGTGCGCTAGCGGTCGAGCTTGATGTCGGCGCCGGTAGTGTCGTGGTCGATCTGGACGGCAACGTCATCGAAGCGCGGCTTGCGCCAGGCGTGGAAGGGATGCCAAAAGCCGCTCGGCTCTTTGGGGCCGAACATTCCCATGTCGAGAACACCGTTGCCGTTCGAGTCTTCGTAGGCGCTCAGCGCCCACCGGCCGGGCTGTACCTGGAAGTGAAAGGCAGGCGTGTTCGGAGGGTCGAAGCGAACCTGCTGGACCGGATGCGTCAGGAAGCCGGCTGCGTCCCAGAGAGCGACATAGACCGTGTGCTTTCCCGTTGCGCCTGCGACCTGCCCGGAAAGCGTGATGGTGGCCGGGGAAGGGGACTGGCTAACGCCTGGCGCAAGACTACCGAAGAGGATCGCGAGCGCGAACCAGAGCACGCGAAGGATGTAAGAAGTCGGATTATGGCGGTGTGAAATCATGCGTCACCCCAAGGCCTGGATCGTCCAGGCGAGAAGGATGAATCCGTATACGTTAATCAGCAGCGTTCGGATCCAGTGGGTGGCGAGAATTTTGCGCAGCCACGGGCTGGCGGGTCCGCTAGGGTCCTTGCTGAGAGCGGCTTGCCATCGGCCCCAGAAATTTGCCGTGAGCACGAGCGAGGAGGTCTGGCAGGCGAGATTGCCCCGGATGGCCCAGGCTGGCGAGCCTGGAGGGTGAAACCAGAACAGCGTGATCGACCCGGCGAGAGCGAGGCCGAGTGGCGCGAAGACCCAGTAGGGAAGCTTGCGAAAGTGGACCGATTGGATCGTGTGGAACTCCTTCGCGCCGACATGCTGCCATGTGCGGAAGATGTCGACCTCGTGCGCCCAGATTGCGCCGACAAGATAGAACGACAGCGCGAGATTAAGCAGGAGAAATGTGCTCGCGGACATCGGGTCACCTCACGGATGCGACAGGTTCGGCGGTTGAGGCGTTTGACTCGTCGAACACGGCGACTGCTTCTGCGAGCGCGCCTCGCAGGCGGTCGGCGGTCCGGGGCGGCAATGCGGCAAGCGAGGACTCAAAGCGCGCCATACGGGCAGCGGAGACGCTCTCAAGCAACGCGTTCCCTTTGGCGCTGATCCCGATGGCCTTTTCGCGGCGATCCGCGACACCCTCCGAACGGCGGACGAGACGGCGGCGCACAAGCTTCGAGACCATCTGGCTGGCAGCAGGGCGCGACAAGCCGATGTGATCGGCGATGGCGGACAGCGTGCGGGGAACGCGAACAAACTCGAGCACCGCAAGCTGCGGCGTGGTCATATTGGCTTCGTGCAGCAGGCGGAGGGTTCGGCCGGCGTCGTAACGGTGCATCTCAGAGAGGAATTGGCTGACGAGGCCGGCTAGGGGCGCATTGTCGAAAGATAGTTTCATATTCAAAACTATTTGGAAGATAACACGAAATTGGCCGGAAAAACAATCGGCGACATAAAGTGGCGTGGGAATCGGAAGCTGAGATTGATCGAGGGATGAACTGGGCCGAAGCTAGCGGACCCTTCTTTTCCAGTAGCCCGGGTTTCTACTGGCGTGGGCCACGGCAACGATGTAGATTTCGTCCTGCCAGTCCAGGAATACAAGAAAATACGGAAAGGTCTTCAGCAACACCCGGCGAGTTTCGTGCAGGTAGGCAGGGTATTGCAAGGGGCGCGAAGCGGCTGAGACGGCTGCGGACAGCACTTCATCCCGAAAGCGGCGCGCCAGTGCCACGCTGACTCGGGCATACCATGATGTTGAATCATTTGCTTCGCGACGTGCAGCCTTGTGGACCCGGATCGCTTTCATGGGCCGACGATGTTTCGCAAGTCCTGCGTCAATTCATGAAAGGAACACGTCTCGGCGGTGCCGGCCTTAATCTCCGCGACCCGACGGGCGATTTCCGCATCCCATTCCGTTTCCGGGGTGATGACGTCTTCGGGGGTGATGCTCTCCAGGATTGCACTTGCAAGAAGCACCTGCTCTTCCGGAAGGAGTTCATTCGCGAATTGTCGGACCTCTTCGTAGGTGCGGCGCATGAAGCCATTTTAGCGCCGTCAGCGCTTGCGGGCGAGTCCGGCGGCAACGAGCAGCGTTGCAATCGCGAGCCACGAGGCGGCTGGCACCGCGAGATTCGCGAAGGTGGCCTCATGCAGTGACAGCGCCGCGGCCGCGATGGAGTAGACCAGGACCGGGCAGATCGAAAGCACAAGCGAAGCCGCATAAATGGCCGATGCGATCGCCGCCGGCGAGCGCCGCGCTGCGCGTTCACCAAGGAAAAGGCCGAAGAAAGGCGACGCCACCCAGGCAACGAACAGGCCGATCAGCAGGATGGAGTGGTTGTGGCGTCCGGTGTAGAGGGTCAGCGCGACCGCGGCAAGCCCACAGGCGCGGATCGCGAGCCGGGATGCGATGCGCAGCACGGATGGCTTCGCGCCGTCTTTGGACGTGATGAGCCTGGGCATCTGGGCGTCAGCGTTTCTTGTCCGCAAGCGTATCGTCGCGCCACAATGCGACGCCGCCGAGGAGGCCAGTCTCATTCGAAACGATGGACACGTGCTCGGGCAGTTTAAAGTCGATCTTTTTCGAGTTGCCGCCGCCGAGGTAGAGGCGGTCGAAGTTGAACGTGTTCTCGATCTGCGCGATGGCTTCCTGCAGGTGCTTGTTCCAGCGCTTCTTGCCGTACTTATCGATGCCGCGGCGCCCGATGTAATCCTCGTAGGTGTACTTCTTCCACGGGTGGTGGCCGAGTTCGAGCGCGACCAGGCGGCCGGAAGTGAAGATGGACGAGCCCATGCCGGTGCCGAGAGTGATGATCATCTCGATGCCTTCGCCCCGGATGGCGCCGTAGCCCTGGATGGCCGCGTCGTTGGCCACGCGGACGGGGCGCTTCCACCGCTTTTCAAGTTCGCGCTGCAGCGGGAAGCCGGCCCACGTTGGGTGCAGGTTGAAGGCGCTCCACGTAATGCCGCGCTTCACCACGCCGGGAAATCCGACAGAAACGCGATCGAACGCGGGCATCAGCGCGCGCAGCTTGTCGAGCGCGTTCAGCACGAGCCGCGCAGTAGGAATGGCCGGCGTCGGAATGCGCTGCCGCTCGCTCACCGGATCTCCCTTGGCCGAGAGCAGCATGGCCTTGAGGCCGGAGCCGCCAATGTCGATGGCCAGCGTGATGGGGCCGACCTTGCTGGTGGAGAGGGCTTTCGCGGCGGGAGTAACGGCTGCTGCGGCTTTAGGTTTCATCGAACCGAATTGTAAAGGACGAGGGACACAGGGACATAGGGACAAAGAGACAAAGCGGCGTTATCGGCATTGGCCTCGAGTCCGGGGTCATCTCCTAAACTGATGTTTGCCCCAGATGCCTGCCTACTGCGAAGTCGCCCTGCCCGTGCCGCTGGACCGCACGTTTACGTACGCGGTGCGGCCGGATCAGCGGCCCGGACGCGGCACGAGGGTCATTGCACCGTTCCGAAACGAGAAACTGATCGGCGTCGTGATGAGCGTGAGCGACACGCCGCCGGAGGACTTCGAGGCGCGGTATCTCGAGGCGGTTCTCGATGAAGAAGGCGATGAGCCGCTGCTCGGCGAGGGACTGCTCGCCCTGGCCGAATGGTTGGCGGGGTATTACCTCGCTCCCGTGGGCGAGGTGCTGCGGGGAATGATGCCGCTGATGGCCGAGGTGCGGCGGACCGTCTATTACCGCATCACGGACCTGGGGCGGGACGCGCTTGCAAAGCGCCTCGATGGAGACGCCGGCCAGAGGCGAACTCATCGAAAACAAGACCCCGAAAAACGAACTCCGGACCAGCAGGATTTGCAGCAGCGCGTGCTTGAAAGGCTGGCCTCGGGCGAGGCAGTAAAAGTCTCAACGCTGCGCACGGCGACGGCTGCATCGCTGCCGGTACTTGCAGCCCTGACACGCAAAAAGTGGATCGCGCGCGAGACCGCCGCGGCAGAGCGCGATGCGCGGCGCACGGAGCGGTTCGCCGTGCTGATCGAGGAAGCGAGGCTCCCGGAGCTGACCGATAAGCAGCAGGCGATCCTGGCGGAGCTGGCTGCGTGCGGAGGCGAAATGCCGCTGGCGGCGCTGCGCGCGAAGGGCCTGCCGCACTCAACCTTGCAAACGCTCGTTCGCCGCGCCCTGGTGCGCATCGACGAGCGGCCGATGGTTTTCCGGCTGGGCGGCATCGAGCCGGCGGCGCAACCTGACCGGCTCAATGAACCGCAGACGGAAGCGCTGGCCTCGATCGCGTCGGCTCTCGGAGCATTCCGCACTTTTCTGCTGCATGGAGTCACCGGATCGGGGAAGACAGCGGTATATCTGGCGGCGATGCAGCGCGCGCTGGACAAGGGCATGAGCGCGATCCTGCTGGTTCCCGAGATTGGGCTGACGCCGCAGATGGCGGGCCTGCTCGACGCGGCGTTTGGCGACAAGGTGGCGCTTCTGCACTCGGCCCTTACGCCGGAGGAGCGCAGCGAGCAGTGGAGGCGCATCAGGCGGGGCGAAGCGCCCGTGGTGGTCGGCACGCGCTCGGCGATCTTCGCGCCTGCGCCCAACCTCGGCCTGATCCTCGTGGACGAAGAGCACGACCAGAGCTACAAGCAGGAGGAGACCCCGCGCTACAACGCGCGCGATGTCGCGGTGATGCGCGCGAAGCTTGCCGGCGCGGTGGTGGTGCTGGGTTCGGCTACGCCTTCGCTCGAAACGTGGCAGAACGCGGCGGCAGGCAAGTACGCCCGCATCGCGATGAACGAGCGCGTGAACCAGCGGCCGCTGCCCGAGGTCGAACTCGTCGACATGAGGCGCGAGTTCCAGGAGACGGGGCAGGAGAACCTCTTCTCGCGCTCGCTGATCGAGCAGACGCGCGCCGCTCTCGAGCGCGGCGAGCAGGCGCTCATCTTGCTCAACCGGCGCGGGTACAGCTTTGTCGTGCTGTGCCGTGCATGCGGCGCGAAGCTCGAGTGCCAGAACTGCGCGATCGCGCTCACGCACCACAAGGCCGTCGGCGACGAGGAAATAGCACGCGCCGGGCAGCGGCTCGAGTGCCACTACTGCGGCTACAAGCGCACCGTGCCGGAGATGTGCCCCAAATGCGGTTCGGAGCATTTGTACTACCTGGGCGCGGGGTCGCAGCAGGGCGAGGAGCGACTCGGCGAGATCTTCCCCACGGCGCGCATCGGGCGCATGGACCGCGACACGGTGCGCGGGCGGCACGACCTCGAGCGGCTGCTGGCGCGCCTCCACTCGGGCGAGATCAACCTGCTGGTGGGCACGCAGATGATCGCCAAGGGGCACGACATCCACGGCGTGACTCTCGTTGGCGTGGTGGGGTGCGATCACGCGCTGAGCATGCCGGACTTTCGCGCGGCTGAGCGCGTATTCCAGCTGATGACGCAGGTGAGCGGGCGCGCGGGGCGGGGCGAGCTTCCCGGGCGCGTGGTCGTGCAAACCTACTATCCCGACCACTACGCGATCCTCGCGGCGACAAAGCATGACTACGCGACCTTTGTGGAGAAGGAGCTGAAGTACCGTCGCTGGATGCACTATCCGCCGTTCGGCGTGCTGGCCAATGTGCTCGTGCAATCGGAGAAGCTGGAAGAGGCCGCAGGGTGGGCCGGCGAGCTTGGCAAGTGGCTCGAGAAGAACCCGGGCGTTGGCGTGCGCGTGCTGGGGCCGTGCACGGCGCCGGTGGCGCGCATCAAGGGGATTTATCGATTTCACCTGATCCTGAAGGCGGCTTCGCGGAAGGCGCTGAACGCGGTTCTGCGCGGAATGGTGGCGCATGCGGAAGCGGTGGGCATCCCGCGAAGGAATGTGGTTGTCGATGTGGACGCGCAGAGGCTGATGTAGGCGGAGTTTGCGGAATTATCATGCAAACGACGCGCAAAGCAGCTTGCGCACCTCAGGCGACGCTGAAAAGCGCTCCCGCGGCCCGCGACGGACTATGCGCCGCTGGCTCCGTCGCCACCCGTCGCAGCGCCGGCGGAATTGCCTTCGAGCGCGTGCAGGTCCTTGCCGGGCTTGAAGCGAACAGCCTTTCCCGGAGTAATGCTGACCTCGGTACCGGTGCGCGGATTGCGGCCGATGCCGGTCTTGCGAGCGCGAACGCTGAACACGCCGAAGCCGCGCAGTTCGATGCGCTCGCCGGCGGCAAGAGCCTGCTTGAGGCCCTCGAAGACGGTATCCACCGCCGCCTCCGCCTTGGTCCGCGGCAGACCTGTTTTCTCAATCACGTGGTGCACGATGTCCTGCTTGATCAAGGGGAACCTCGCTGTGACGATCGTTGGACTGCGAATGAGCCTTACGTTAGTGATGCTACAGGTTTTGCGCGATTTGGGAAACTGCCGATTTTGATTCCCGTGCGGAATTTGCAGCGTGGGGAGGGAACGGCGTCCGGTCGCCGGGCGACCGAAATGTCACTTTTGGCGGTAGGCAGTCCGTGGCATTGCGTCGGTTCCCGCATGTCCCGTAAGATGAATGCGTTTAACCAGCCTGATATACAGGCAGCATCGGTCGGACGCCCTCGGACGGCACGGGTACGCAAAACTGTGTCCGGCACGCAGGTGATCAACGACCGGGGCGCAATCGAGGTGGTTGCCAGGCTTCACGGCGGCTGCATTGCACGACTTTTTCCCTGGATCCCAAGTGCCGGTCCGGTTGGGCCGAGTTGATTCCTTGTGTTCAGGCCTTGGGAGTAAGAAGTGGCATTGCAGCGAAATCCGCAACCTATTCGTATCGGGGTCCTGTCGGGCGAACCCATTCGCCTTGAAGGGCTTACGATGGTTTTTGAGGAAACGCCCGCTCCCGGCAAGCCGCAGCTGATTCCGCTGGTCGGCACCATGGAGGAGCTTCTCGAGAATCGCAGCCTTGAATACCTGGTCGTGGACCTCAACTCCACCTCGGGCGGGCTGGATAACCTGGAGAAGGTAAAGCGCTCACGCCCGGGCCTCCGCCAGATCGTGATCGGTCCCGATAACAACGACCAACTGGTGCTGGATTCGGTGATCGCCGGGGCTCGGGCATATCTTTATTCCTCGGCCGGTCCGGAAACAGTGCGCATGGCCATCGACGTGGTCGTCAGCGGTTCGATATGGGCGCCCCGCCGGCTGCTTTCAAAGCTTATCGATCAGCTGCTGCGTGTGCCCGAGAGCAAGGTAGTCGCGAAGAAGCTGCGCCTCACAGACCGGGAACGGCAGGTGCTCGGGCTGATTCTTGCGGCCAAATCAAACCGAGAGATCGCGAAGACGCTCGGCATCGAGGAGCGGACCGTGAAGGCCCACGTGGGGCGGCTCATGCGCAAGACCGGCGCGGACAATCGAATTGAGCTCTCCATGCAGGCGTTGAATCAGGCCTTGCTCCCCGAGAGGCCCTCGGACAAGGCGAAGGAAAAGTAAATCCCCGTAATATACGGATTACCTTCGGCAAAAGCCATACGTTACTAAAATCCACAGCCCTTCCGTACTCTTGTACCAAATCGGAGCAAACCCGACACTGAATCCAGAAACAACGCAGATCTGGGGAAAGGAGTTCCCTGGCGGCGTGTAAAGCATGCTCCCAGAGAACTCCTCTTTTTTTGCCTTCTGAGCCCCAGATACCTCCCGCCAGACCAGAATTCCCTCAAATTGCCTGTTTAGACCCAAGGTTCCGGGTGCGCACCCGCAACAGCAATTGGGATAGCCTGTGATTGGACTACGTGCCCTTCCGGCCAGTCCTGCAAGTTATTTCGTGTCCGACACCTTGGAAAGCGGATGCGGCGCGACTTTGACCGGCCGAGGGTGTCCGAATGTACAAGGATTCCCGCGAAACGGGACAGGACCGGGAGAAAGTCGGGAAAGGATATCCAGATGAATAGATTTTTAGCCTCAGTCTGCCTCTGTCTTGTGCTGCCCTGCACGGCGCTTGCCGCCTCCTCTCGGGATGAGCTGCAAACGCGCGTGAATGCGGCAAAAACCGTTCTGGACCAGATCATGGGCGCGCATGACAGCAGCATTCCCAGCAACATCATGGAGCACGCTACGTGCGTTGGCGTCGTGCCGGGCCTGGTCAAGGGAGCATTCGTCTTCGGCGCGGAATACGGGCAGGGCGTCGTAACCTGCCGCACCGGCCATGGCTGGAGCGCCCCGGTCTTCATCCGCGTTGCCGGAGGTTCCTGGGGGCTTCAGGCCGGCGGCTCATCGACCGACCTGGTGCTTGTGGCGGTGAACCAGCAGGGGTTCCAGCAGCTGCTGAAGAGCAAGTTCAAGATCGGCGCAGACGCTGCGGCAGCGGCCGGCCCGGTCGGCCGTACCGGGCAGGCGGCCACGGATTGGAAGATGAACGCCGAGCTGCTGACCTACTCGCGCAGCAAGGGGCTGTTTGCCGGCATCGACCTGAACGGCGCGGCCGTGAGCCAGAATAACGTAGACACTGAGGTCTACTTCGGCCATGAACACCCGTTCGATTCGATCCTGACCGGCACCGTGGACGTTCCCCAGGGAGCCGTGCCGTTCGTGAAGGACGTAGCGCACTACTTTGTCGCAGCCAAACATCGGGAGTAGAGCCGCGGCCAGCGCCACCTTGAGCAGGTCCCAAGCAATTACACTTGTCCTTTGCCCTCAATGATGCGGGAAAGGATTGAGTACTGGGCTGTATTGGCGGTGGCTCGCGCTCTTGCGTGGCTGCCGCGCCCCGCAGCGCGTCTGCTGGTGCGTATTCTCACCTGGTCGGTCTACCTCGGCCTCACGCGCCTCCGCAATGTAGGCGAGCGCAACCTCGTGCTGGCGTTTCCGGGGACCCCGGCCGAAACCAGGAAAAAAATCCTGCGACACGTCTACCGCAACCTTGGCTGGCAGCTTGTCGAGTTCTGCCGCCTCCCACGTTACACCGCCCGCAACACGCATGGATGGCTGCGGACCGAGGGCCTCCAGCACTATCTTGCCGCTCAAGCGAAAGGCAAGGGCGTGCTGGTGCTTACCGGCCACCTCGGCGCGTGGGAGCTGTCGAGCTTCTACCACTCGCTGATGGGCCACCCGATGGGGATGGTGATCCGCCGGCTCGACAACCGCGTGCTCGATGAGTTTGTGAACTCGATCCGCTGCCTGCACGGCAACCGGGTTCTGCACAAGGACGACTTCGGGCGCGGCCTGCTGAAAGCGATGCACGAAGGCGGCACCGTCGGCATCCTGATGGACACGAACATGACGCCGCCGCAGGGTGAATTCGTCAACTTCTTCGGGATTCCGGCGTGCACCGCGACTGGATTGGCGCACGTCGCGCTCAAGGCGGGCGCGGCAGTGGTGCCGGGCTTCTGCGTGTGGGAGGAGGCCGAGCGGCAATATGTGCTGCACTTCGGCCCGGCGCTGGAGTTCGCGAAAACAGGCGATCGCAAGGCCGACATCCTCGCGGCAACGCAGCAGTGCAACGATGTACTCGAGGCCTGGATTCGCCGCTATCCAGACCAGTGGCTGTGGATTCACCGCAGGTGGAAGACGCGGCCGGCCGGAGAGCCGGGGTTGTATTGACCTTGAACGCTGCGCTTGCGTTGTATCCTCGTTCTCAGAATGAAGCTGAGTGACCTGATCGAACGCCTCGGCGGCACGCTTGCCCACGGCAGCCCTGACCACCGTCTGCGTGGCGTAAACTCCGCTGCGCAAGCCGGCGTGGGCGACATCGTCTTCGCCGAAGATGCGAAATCCGCGCGCGAGGCTCTCGACAGCAAGGCCGGCGTGGTTGTGCTGCGCGCCGGAATCGCCGGCAAATTTCCGTCCGGCAAATGCGTCGTGGAAACGCCCCAGCCGCGCCTCTGGTTTGCGCGTGCCGGCAAGCTGCTCAAGACCGCGCTGCCCGTCACAGGCGTACACCCGAGTGCGGTGATTGGCGCCGGCGTGAAACTGGGCGAGGGTGTGACGGTCGGCGCATGCGCGGTGATCGAGGAGAAGGCCCAGATCGGCGCGCGCACGCGCATCGACGCAGGCGCCGTCATCGGCCGCGGCGTGCGCGTGGGCGAGTACTGCTGCATCTATCCGCGCGCGGTTCTCTATCCGGGGACCAGCCTCGGCAACTGGGTCGTAATTCACGCCGGCGCGGTGCTGGGCGCGGACGGCTTCGGTTACGTGCGCAATCCCGCGACGGGCGCCTACACGCAGTTTCCGCAGCAGGGCACGCTGGTGATCGAAGACGAAGTCGAGATCGGCGCCAACACCACGATCGATCGCGGAGCCCTCGCGGAAACGCGCATCCGCCGCGGCGTAAAAATAGACAACTTGGTCCACGTGGGTCATAACTGCGACATCGGCGAAGACGTCATCCTCGTCGCCCTCACCGGCATCTCCGGTTCCAGTTCCGTCGGCAAGGGAGCGCTTCTCGCCGGGCAGGTCGGCATCGGCGACCACGCGCATGTCGGTCCCGGCGTGATTCTCGGCGGCCAGTCAGGCGTGTTCAACGGCAAAACCGTCACCGCCGAAGGGCTTCGTCCGGGCACCGTTCTCTATGGCACTCCGGCGCGCCCGCTCAAGCAGGTGCTGCGCGAGCAGGCCGTCCTCGCGCGCCTTGCAAAGCGGCAGTCGCACGGCGGAAGCGAACCCGGCGAGTAAGACGGCTCGAGCGCCATCCATCCTCCTCGAGCATCTCTTGAATCAGGCCCAGAAAAAAGAGCGCGGCGATTAAAGTTCCGGCCGCCGTTTGCCGATATGCCCCCCTATCAATGCTGTTTCAGGAGGCCGGCAATGGAAATTGGAAGAATCAACGGGATTCCCCCCGTGCCGAAGCTGAGGGCGACGCGGTCTGCGCCCGATGTGGCCGGTGTCAACGCGGTCGAATTGCGCAAGCGGGAGCGCCAGGAGGCGGATATCGCCGACGGAGAACGCGCCGCCCGCGGCCTTGAAGACGAAGAGGAGGCGGAATTGGTTCCGGATGAAGCGGAGATTGAAGAGCCGACGGCCCTTGCACCACCTCAAACCGGAAAGATCAGCTTCTTCGCGTAAAGCCGTCGCGTTGTAGAACTCGCTTCAACTTCCCTGGATCCCCAATCTCAACTTCAATTCGCGGACTCGGTCCCGTGCCACGGTGAGCTGCGTGTGCTGCTCATCCTTGAGCGTGACAATCACCTTGCCGGCGAAGAACGAGTTGAGATCCTGGATCCAGTCGATGTTGACGAGAACAGCGCGATGGATACGCTGGAAATGCGCTGGATCGACGCGGCGTTCGAGGTCGGCGATGCTCTCGTCGACGCAGTGCTGCCGGCCGCCGGCGACTGCGTATGTGAGCTTGTCCTGCGCGAAGAAGTGTGTGACCGCATCCAGATCGAGGAATGAGATGCGCTCGCCCACCCGCGTGGCAATGCGGCGCGGATACTCGTGCCTTTCGCCGCGCAGCGTTGCGGCGAGTTCCTTGAGCAGCGCCGGCAGTTCGGGGCTCTGCTGCCACTCGGGCCTGGCAGCCGGGCGCAGGCGCTCGAGTTTATGCACCGCGCGCTCAAGCTGTTCCGCATCGACAGGCTTGAGCAGATAGTCGATGGAATTTACCTGGAAGGCCCGCAGCGCATATTCGTCGAACGCCGTCGTAAAGATGACGAGCGGTTGATACTTCAGGCGCGACAAAAGCTCGAATCCGTTCATGCCCGGCATTTGGATATCGAGGAAGAGTACGTCGATTGCCTCGGCCTCGGGCGACGACAGGAATGCCAGCGCCTGCGCGGGCTCCGTGGCCGTGCCTGCAACCGCGAGATTGTGAAACAGCGCGAGCATGCGCGAGAGGCGTTCGATCGCGAGCGGTTCGTCATCGACAAGGTAAGCCCGCAGCGGCGCCACCGCGCTGTGCGCAGGACTGTCCATCATCTCGTCTCCGCAGGAAAGACCAGGCTGACCACCGTCAAGCCATCGCGGCGGGCCACGTCCAGCATGCCGCGCTCGCCGAAGAGCAGTTCCAGCCGCCCAATGAGATTCCCAAGGCCGTGATCCTGCGTAATCGCATCGAGCGAAAAGCCGGGGCCGTCGTCGGCCGCTTCGAGCCGAAGATTCGCGCCGTCGCGCGCCGCCCGAATATGAATTGAAGCGCCTTCAGGCCGCTGCGATACCACGTGCTTGACCGCGTTTTCGATGAGCGTCTGAAGAGCGAGCGGAGGCACTTGGTTATCTGCGAGCGAATCCGGCACGTCGATCGTGTAACGCAGCCTGCCGCCGAAACGCGTGGCTTCGATCTCAAGATAGTCGCGGACGATCCTGAGCTCCTGCGCGAGTGGTACAAGCCCGTTCTGATTTGCCGTGAGCGAAAAGCGGAGCAGGGAAGCGAGCTTGGCAACGGTGTCTTCGGCGCGGCGCGGATCGCTTGGAATGAGCGCGGCGATCGAGTTGAGCGTGTTGAACAGAAAATGCGGATGAATGCGCGATTCGAGCGAGGACAGCCGCGCTTCAGCCAGAAGCTTGTACGCTCGCTCCTGCTCCACTTGGCGCGTGCGCAATTCGAGCGTGGCGTATGCGAGGCGGTGCCGCAGCGTCTCATACGTGGTCACGCTAAGCCCTACGACCAGCGTGATGATCAGAGCGAATGGAAACGAATAGCGGAATTCAAGCCCATAATTCCGGACGACGTGCGCGAGCTGAAGGATAACTGCCGCGGCAAGCGCACCAAACGTCGCGGCGCACAGAAGAATCAGGATCTGCGGGACGACGACCCAGCGCCCGAGGCGTCCCGTGTAGCGGTGCGAGAACCAGTTGAGGAGGATCGCGGAAGGCCCCCCGATCATCGCCGAGTATACGAGCGCTGAGAGGAAATGTACCCAGGCATTCGACCACTGCGCGTGACCCAGCACGAGAAACAAGATCAGAACGAGGACGGCCACGACGGGAATGATCCACGCGGCGTGGATCAGGCCTTCGATCATGCCGGATCTGTGCGGTTCGGGGCCGCAACCCGGATCGTATTGTTGCGCAGCCGGAGTCATAGCTGGAATCGCACCCCAAACGAGTTCGCACTCGCGTACGGGGCTGCACCGAATTCGGAGCCGCGCCCGCCGGCCGGAACCTGTACGTGGGCGTACGCAGAAAAATGTGTACCGAACCAGCGGTTCACGTCGAATACACCCGTGTAGCTGTGGTCGTCGAAGTTGGTGACAATCGATCCGGACACGTCCCACTCCTTCCATCCGGGAAGCTGGCGCAGTCTCGATTTTCCCGCATAGAGAAAGCCATAGTGCTGGCGGCCCGCGAACGGCGAAACTCCCGCGTCGCGATAGTAAGGCGTGTTGGGCGGCGTGTAGAACTCGCCGATAAATGTTACGCCGCTGTGCATCACGTACTTGGCTCCCAATAAAAGGGCTTCCTGCTCGCGCCACATGGATTCGCCGTGCACTTCCCAGGCCTGGCCCAGGACGCGCGTAAAAGTGAACCCGCCGAACGTGTCGCTTCCGCGATCGTTTCCGGCTATGAGCGCCGTGTCGAATCCGTATACCAGTACGTTATACCGGAAGGCCGTCGTGTCGTGCAGGTTCGTGCCGCTGCGGGCCAGCTCTGCCGTCGACCACGCGAGCGTAAACGCATGCGGCCCGCGCACGTAGTCGGTCTTGATCATGTCGCGGCCTTCATTCAGGTTCAGGCGGTCTGTCGGGTCGGTAGGATTGCGCGGCGGATCGAGGACGCCCGCGGCGGTAAAGGCATACCCAGTGCCCCATCGCACAAGCTTGCGCCCTGCGGTGAAATCAAAGTCGCCCACGGAGAGGCCTGTGTAAGTCTCGCGCACATGCAGTTGCGTCGTGTTGTCGGTGTAGGTCGTCGTGCCGCCAATCAGGCTCGTCGAGAAGCTCCAGCGCTGCCTGTAGTGCAGGTCGAACGTCGGTTCGACGAGCATCTGGTTGAGCACGGCAGGCACGTGCGGCGCAGTGTTCGCGTAAAACGTCGCATCATTGATAACGGCAATGGAGTAGCGCGTCTCGTAGGCGCTGCCCTCCTGCGCAGGCGGGTCCTGTGCGGCCGCACATTGAGCGAGCCCCGCTGCAACAACACAAAGCGCGATTACGTGAGCCGGATTCATCAGAACCTGTCCGAACGTCCCTGGTAGAAGAGCTTGTCTGGCAGCGCACGCGGCACGGCGCCGGAGTATTCGAGAACGCTGTGCGAGTTGTGCCTGATCTCGTCGTACAGTGTGAGCTTCCGCAGCAGCATTTTGCCGTTCGAATCGACATACTCGTCGAAGGTGGCCGATTTGATGTGTTTTCCCGAAGTCAGATAAAACTCGGCCTTTACCGGCCGCGCATCTTCCGCGCGCACCCAGTAGAGAATGCGCTGGTACGTGGCCCCCTTGCGTTTCGCGGTAAGCTCGAGCACGTAGCACTGCTCCGTGTTGGTTTCCGGGCCAACCTTCTCAGTCCGGACGTAGACCGGAGTGTAGTCCGCGGCGTAGTTCGTGCGCGCCACGTCGCCGTTTGACGCGTCGCCCGAAAGCCGCTCGAGCGGCGTAATGCGCACTGGGCGGCTCGTGTCGGGCAGGTAGATCCACATGTCGTCGCCCAGCATCAGCACGTGCCGGCCTTTCTCGCGTGGTGTCAGGAACTCGACGTAAGTCTTATCCGTGCCTTTCTGCGAAACCTCGTAGAGTTCCTCCTCGTCGGACCTTCCGGATTCGAAGTTCGTGATCTTTACGCGCGTGACGAACGACGGCCATCCATTGCGGTACGTGTCGGAGTGCTTGAGCAGTGCAACCGCGTCGGGCGCGCTTGTTGCTGTCGCCGCGCGGCACACGATCGCGCAGGTCACGAGAAACGCGATCAGAAAGAAGAGAAGAATCGTGCGCAGGGTGCAGTTCACGTTAGACATGGGCGAGAGCCTCCGTAATGCGCAGCCGCGACGCGCGGATCGCGGGAAAAATCGAAGCCAGGGCGAGCGAAACGGTCACCAGCAAGGACGCTCCAACCATGATCCCGGGAATGTGCAGCACGCGGAAGGCAATGCTGTTGGTGTATCCGGGCGGCGGCGGCAAATGCAGGCCCGATGCATTCAGCAGCGAGCCCAGCAGATTGCCCCCAGCCACGCCCAGCGCCGCTCCCATCAGGCCCAGCAGGGTGGCCTCGGTAATGAAGAGGCCAACGATCCACGCGCGCGGCGTCCCCATCGCAAGCATGGTGCCGATCTCACGCATGCGCTCGAACATCGACATCAGCAGCGTGTTCACGCTTGCCATCAACACCATGAAGAACACGATGACTCCCATGAAAACGAAGATCCCGTCGAACATCGAACGCACCTGCCGGTAGTACGTCGCCAGGTCGATCCACTTCTTCATCGTCAGCTGTTGCGAAAACCTGCCGAGTCGCGGCGCCAGTTCGGCGTACACGATGTCTGTGTTCGCGGTCGAATCCAGCCCGACCACGAGATTCGTCACGCGATCGCTCTGGAGCAGCCGCTGAGCCGACGCGAGCGTGATGCGCAGGTAGCGCGCGTCAAGATCGGCGACCCCCGTGCGCACAATGCCCGCAATCTGCACATCCACGCCATTCAGCGCGCCATCCGAGGTCACGGCGAGCACGGTAAGCCCGTCGCCGACCTTCACGTTCATTGACTTGGCGAGACCCACGCCTATGAGCGCTTCCACATCGCCGTCGGCCTTTTTGGTGAAGTTCGTTCCGTTCACAAGAGATGGGTCGAATCCAAGACTCGCTTCGGCAGCCGGATCGACAGCGCTGCCTATAAACACAGACGACTTGAGCCCGTTCGAAACCATGCCGTAGAACTCGACGCGCGGCGCAATTCCCTTCACGTGCGGCATTGCGTTTGCGACCGATGCTACCTGGCGCCAGTTTTCAATTCCCGTATCGAGCACGCGCACTTCATCGCGCCTGAAGTGTTCGGCGGTAAAGATCTGCAGGTGCCCGAGCCCGTTGCGAATAGTGCTCTCGCGCAGGCCGTTTGACATGAAGCGGAAGTATCCGCCTGCAAGCAGGAGCGCGGCCACGCCTCCGCCCACCATCATCAGCGTCATCGCCGTGCGCCGGCGGTTGCGAAACACATTACGAAATGCAAGCAGCAGAAACTTGCCCATGGCTTTCTCCTTCGAGAACGGAGTCGGACGCAATGCGGCCGTCGGTGAGGCGGATGATGCGCGCAGTGTGCTCGAGCAGGCGCTGGTCGTGCGTCGAGAAGATGAATGTGAGGCCTAGCGCGTGGTTCAGATCGCGCATCAGGTCGATCAGTTGGGTGGCGTTCGCCGTGTCGAGATTTGCGGTGGGCTCGTCGGCCAGCACCAGCGCAGGCCGATGCACGATCGCGCGCGCCACCGCAACCCGCTGGCGTTCGCCGCCACTCAGCAGATCCGGGCGCTGGTCGGCGCGCTTGGCCAGTCCCACGCTCGCCAGCGCTTCGGCAACGCGCCTCCGGCGCTCGCTGCTGCCCGCTTGCTGCACGAGCAGCGGATACTCGACATTTTCCGCCGCCGTGAAGACGGGAATCAGGTTGAAGGTTTGAAAAACGAAGCCGATCTTCTCCCGCCGCAGTCTCGTAACGCTTCCCTGGCTCAGAGCACTGGTATCTGCGCCTTCAATGCGGACTCGTCCCGCGGACGGGCTGTCGAGGCAGCCGATAAGATTCAGCAGCGTAGATTTGCCGCTGCCGCTGGGGCCGGAGATGGCAAGAAACTCGCCTGCGCCGACGCTAAAGCTCACACGGTCGAGCGCCTTCACCTCGCTGTGGTCCATCGCAAACACGCGGCTTACGTTTTCCACGCCGACGAGCGGATCCGTTTCGCGCATGGGTCGGTTTCCTTCCGGAGCGGTTGCTCTGGCAAGGAAGTTAGCGCGGTACGATTCGCACAGGCGCGGGCTTTCGGATGAGGGGTCGATTGAAGTGGATGAACCGTCGCAGGAAGGGAACGAACCGGGCGGGTACGATCCTCGAAAAGGAAGTGCTTTATTGAGAGCGCAGAATGCCTTGGGCAGCCGATGCGGTTTACATTGATGCCAACAACGCAAGCTGCCGGTCGCTCTCTGCAACGCCGGCATCGACGCCTATTGTGGCGTACAGCTCCTTCGCCTCCTGCCAGAGCTTCCGGGCGGCAGCCACCTGCGCAGGATCGCTTTTAAGGAGCGCGAAGCCCCTAAGCGTATTGGCCAGGTCGAGCGGGCGTGTCAGGTCGTGGCTTCGATAAATCGAAAGCGCTTCCTCGTAAGCCGCCTCGGCGGGCAGGGGATTGCCCAGTTTGCGGAGGGTGTCTGCGAGGTGCCGGACGGTGTGTGCGAGCAGCTGAGGATCGTCAGCCTTGCGGCACGCCGACACGGCGTCTTCGTAGTGCCGCCGGGCTTCGAACATCTCGTCCTGGTCGCGCTTGATTTGACCCAGTCCCGCAAGAGAACGCGCCAACGCTTTCTGGTCGCCGGATGCGCGGGACAACTCGGCGGCTTGCGCAAAGTTTCGTTCCGCATCGACGGGGCGATGTTCGTGGCGCGCGCGGTAACCCTCTGTGAGCAGGTCAGCCGGGGAGGTCGTCATGATGCCAGATTAGCCCGAATCTCATCGAAAGTGTTGAGGCGAGTTCCCGCAGGATTAGCGTCTCGCCCTAGGCAGTGATCGCAGGGAACGTGATCTGTGCGAGATCGGGCCAGGCGAAGGCCTCTTCGAGCAGCGTCAACCCGCCGATCACTATGTCTTTGGTTGCTGCGTGGTGCGCGCCGGTGCGGATATAGAAATTCTTCGACGGATTCTTCTCGAGCACCCACACTGCCATGCTTCGGAAACCCTTCTGCCGCAGCAATCGCACCAACTCGCGCAGCAGTCCCGCTCCGATCCGCGCTCTCTGCGCCTCTGCGAGCAGGTAAATCGCGTAGAGCTCCGCGTCGCACTCTTCTACGGGCTCGCGGATCGCTCCTCCGGTAATGAAACCGACCACGTGCCCATCGCGCGCAGCGACGAGGCAGTCATTGGTCTCCACCAGCGACTCCCACGCCTTTGCTCGCGCGGCCTCATCCAGCGATTCGAGATACGCATCCGGCACAATGCCCGCGTACGTCGTGCGCCAGCTCTCCACGTGGACATGCGCGATTGCCGCTGCATCCGCGCGTTCGGCCTTCCTGATCACGATCATCTTCTCTTACTCGTAACGCAGCGCTTCCGCCGGCAGAATGCGCGCCGCCGTGTGCGATGGATACAGCGTCGCCAGCAGCGAGATCCCGATCGACACAGCCGCAACAATGATTCCGTCAACAATGCGCGGCGCAAACGGCAGCGTGTCGATGGAGTAAACGTCGGGCGAAAGCGGGATGTGGTAATGCCCTCCAGCCCACGATGCAACGTAGCCGAGAACGAGACCCAGCAACGTGCCCACAATGCTGATCAGCAGCCCCTGCAGCAAAAAGATCCGCCGCACCTGCTCGGGCGCAACGCCGAAGCTCATCAGCACGGCGATGTCGCGCGTCTTCTCCATCACCATCATGGTGAGCGCAATCAGGATGTTAAGCGCAGCGACAACCACAATCAGCGCAATCACGATGAACGTCACGTACTGCTCGAGCCGCAGCGCGCGGAACAGTTCGCGATTCTGCTCCTCCCAGTTCGTCGTCTGAAATCCTTTGCCGGCGGCCTGCTCAATCTCGCGTGCGATCTGCGGCGCGCGATTCAGGTCATCCACCTTGAAGCTGATTACGGAAAGAACGTCCGGTTCATCGAACAGCCTCTGTGCGTCGGCAAGGCGGATAAATCCCATCTGCGAATCGTACTGATAAAAGCCCGAGTGATACGTGCCCGCGAGCCGGAACGGCACCCACTTCGGAATTACGCCATACGGCGTCAGCTCGCCTTGCGGGCTGATCAGCGTCACCTTGTCTCCGACTGTCGCGCCAATCGTGTCAGCCAGGTCCTTGCCCAGCACAACCGGCGGCAACTGCGTGGGCGAAGCTGGCTGCGTCTGCGGCCTCAGCGCGTCAATCGCTCCGGGTGTAGCCGTCTTGAGCAGGGAGCTCACCGTCATTTCCTGGTCGGGGAGAATTCCCTCAACCAGCGCGCCGCCATCGCGCGCGCCGCGTGCCACCAGCACCTGCTCGTATAGGCCCGGCGCGGCCGCCGCGATGTGCGGCAGCTTACGCAGGCGCTCGATCAGCGGCTGCCAGTCGCGAATGCCGTCGGCCTGCACGCGCATCAGCTCCACGTGCGCGGTTGTATCCACGAGCCGATCCTCGAGGTCGCGCCGCATGCCGTTCGTGATTGCCAGCGCGATGATCAGCGCCGCCACACCCGCCGCCACACCGGCAATCGAAATCGACGTCACCACGCCGACAACCGCCTGCCTTCGCTTTGCCCGCAGGTAGCGCGCCGCGACAAACAGTTCGAAGCGCATCGCGCTACTTGGCTCCGGTTGCGCCGGCAGAGCCGAACAGTGTCTTGGCCAGCCCAATGTTCTCGTGCCGGTCGTAGGCGCGCACCGTGAGCAGGTGCTCGCCACCCTTGTCCTTGAATGCCGAAGCCGGAATCTGAAAATCGTAGTGTTCTTGCCGCGAATCGGAAAGCTGTCCCACCGGATCGATAAACTGCCACGGGCCGGCGTCGAGCGAGTACTCCGCCTTCACCACCGGCGACATCGCATCTTCCGCATCGAAGCTCACTGTCGTCGCGCAAGGCGCCTTCGCGCACGATGCGGCCTCGGTTGCCTTCAGATTCATAATCACCGGCGGCGTGGTATCAATCTCGAACCGCTCGCTGACCTTCTCGCCCGTCAGCGCCTCACCCGGCGTGTGCGACGGCGCATCGGACGCAACCACCTTCAGCTCGTAGCCGCCGTCGGGAATCAGCGTCTGGTCGAACGTGTAGGCCTTCTCGGTGATGTCATCCTTCAGCAGCCGCCACACGTGCTCGCCGTCGCCGCGCAGGAAAAGTGAATAGGTCAGGTCGTCTCCGTTGTCATCGTGCGCAGCCCAGCGCGCCGTCACCGCGGTACGATCCTTGACCGCTGCAATCGTGGAAGCGTTCGTTGCATCGAAGCTGATTGCCGTGTTCTGGCTGGCCGAGGGCAGCGAGATGTTGATCGTCTGCGGCTGGCCCTGCGCCTGGGGCTGCGCGTTCATGCGCGCCCCGGGCACAACAACCACGTCTTCCACCACCGGCGCCGCATTCACCGGCAGATAATTCACGCCCACGCCGCCGAGCAGGCCGTCCTGGTGCAACACCGCCTTCCATTGAATAAAGCGGCCCGCGGGCGATGCGACCGACCCGTTCCTCACCGGCTCCCAATCCGACCATCCACGCACCGGCTGCGCCACGTTGCCCGTTCGCGTCAGCAGATCGTACCCCGTCGATCCCGGCTCCACCTCCACGCGCCCATAACGCGCCAGCGCGCCCGCATCGAGTACGTCGCTCAGGTATTCGTGCTTCTCGGGCGCGCCCAGCGAAACCAGCTTGCCCGTGTTTCCCGTGCCAATGAGAACCGCCTCCGGCGATTGCGGCGCAACCGCGAACGCCAGTCCCTGCTGCGCCTGCAGGTGTCCGATGTCGGCATAGTCACCGTTTTCGTGAATTCTGAACACGCGGCCGCGATTGCCAGTGAGCGCGAGCAGCCCGTCGCTCCGCGCGGCCAGGGCGTACACCACTTCGTCTTTTCCGGTCCAGATCCTGCGCGGCGCCTGTCCTTCCTTCAACGCATAGATATCCGTTCCCTCCGGCGCCGACGTGCTGGCGTTCGCGGCCTGCAGCGACCCTGGTTGCACCACGGTGAACGTGACCACACCCGTGCCCTGCACAGGCAGCGGGGGAAGGGGATTGTGCGTCTTGTCCCCCACGCTCGCGGCGTAGATCGTGCCGTTGTCGCCGATCGCAATTGCTGGAATCTCGCGTCGCGGCGCTTCAAACAGTACGTACCCTTTGCCTTCAGGGCTGATGCGGTAGATCAGCCCGCTCCCGTCCGAACCGGCGATCAGGTTGCCGTGCTTGTCCCATGCGAGGCAGCGGATGTGCTGCTCGTCGCTCTTGAAGAACTCCTCAGGCGCCGCGCCCGGCTTTGCGGGATCCACACGATACACCGCGCCCGGGCCTCCGGTAGCGATATACAGTCGTCCCTGCGGATCGAAGGTCATGTCCCAGACGTAGTGCGATACTCCGTCCGGCTTTTCCGGTGACTTCTCTCCAGCCGCTTTCGCGGAGGCCGGCTTCGGCTCTTCCATACCCATCGCACCCGGAGGATTGAACACAACCGTTGCATTCGACTCATCCTGCTTCGCAGTCGCGGCGGGGTTCAGTTTGTAGACCTTCCCGCTCGGCATGGCCGCCGCGTAGAGCGTGCCATCGGGCCCCAGGCGCACCACCTGCACGCTCACGTCGCGCGTCTCAAAGATCGTCGTCGCCCTGCCATCCGGCGCAATGCGCTGCACCAGTGCTGGAGTCCCCGTCCCCACGTAGGCATTGCCGCTCTTATCAACCACAATCGACCACACGAAGGTCGAAGGTGTCGTGGCGATCTCTTTAAGGCCGGGCGCCTGGTGCAGGTGCCCGTCGCTGGTCAGCGCAACTCCTTCGGGAGAACCTTTCTCGAAGTCTTCGAGGTGCGACTGGGTCCAGAGGTGCGTGCCCTGGCCCAGGGCAGGAGGCGCACCTGCGCCGGCAAGCAAGGCAACCAATGCGGCAATCGGAAAGCAGAGACGAAGGCGGTTAAGTCTACAGTCTGCAAAGACCATGCTGCTGATGAGTCTACTAGAAGGAAGGCAGGCATCAGGGATCGGGGTCCAGGGATCAGGGACCAGGGACCAGGGATCAGGGACCAGGGACCAGGGATCAGAAAAGCAGAGAATAGGAAACGCGACTTATAGATCGGTGAACCCGGGGGCGTATGACTGAAGACTGACTACTAATCACTGACCACTAATCACTAATCACTGATCACTGTCCTCTAAACTGAATGATCCTTCTCCGGTCCCGCTTGCTCGGCCGATGCGTGGGCACCGGCGCAAACAGCTGCATGGCCTTGCGCTCTTCCGCCGCGCGGGCTCTTGCTTCCTTGCTCGTTTCCGTTTCGCGGTACAGAGTATGCGCAACAACCGCGGGCCCGCGCATTTCGCTCAGCGCCAGCACCTCGACCTCGAATTCGCCGCCTTCGTTCTTGATGTGCAGCATGTCGCCCACGTGCACATCGCGAGCAGGTTTTGCCTCGATCTCTCCGGATCGAATCCGCCCCAGGTCGCAGGCCTTTGACGCCTGTGCGCGCGTCTTGAAGAATCGCGCCGCCCAGAGCCACTTGTCGATGCGGACTGTTGTCATAAAAACAGTGATCAGTGATCAGGGATCAGGGTACAGCCTTTGGCATAGAATCCAACTCCGGATCGATGGCCAAGTCACCTGAGCAGACCCCGCAGGAAACGAGGGTGACAACTGATCACTGACCACTGACAACTGAACACTGGCGGTTACTTCTCCGCAGGGCTCACCCAAACGTACAGAAACTCCGCATCGCTCGAGGTCGCCACTTCCATGCCGCGCTGGCGCGTGGCCCGGTTCAGCGCCGAGCGGATGTTCTCCTTGGAGTCGGGCAATTCAGAGAGCGGAATCCTGAGCGCCGACCCGTTGGCAAGCTGGTCCAGATCGCTCAGCAACTGCGTGACAATGTGCTTGTGCTTTCCATCGCGACCCTTCGGCACATCGCCCTGCAGAATGGACTTGAAGTTCATCGGAACGGTTTTTGAGTCCTTTGGTGTCATTGCCATTCCCCGTTGATTGACCTCCTATTTTGCCGTAAACAATCCCAGACGATCAACAAAAATCGCGCTAACCTATCGCAAACCTATCCTATAAACAAGTAGACGCTGAATTCACGAGTGGAGTTGCACGCCCTGATCTGCCGTTGTGCAGAGTGCTCCAAAACCATCCAAAAGCCCATCTAAACCACCGGCTATCTCCGCACAATCCACGGGCATTCCGCTGCATAAATTGCTGAAAATCATGTGCTTAAAGAGTCTCCCCGTACGGGAGCCACGGTGCTAGCTTGGCAACAGAAGAGGTCGAATATGCCGATGCACTTTCCCACCGTACCTTTCGCATCAGGCCCCCTGCAGGCACTCTCGGCGAGCCAGGAATCCATCCCTCCGTTGGCGCTGATCGTTGACGACGAGCCGGTCATCACCGAGACCCTTGCCGCCATCCTCAACGGAAGCGGACTCGCCGCCATGACCGCCCCCAATGGTGACGTCGCCCTCGACACCGCCATCCTTATCCCGCCCGAGATCCTCATCACCGATCTCTCCATGCCCGGAATGAACGGCCTCGACCTCGCCATCGAGATCAAGCACCGCACCCCGGACTGCGAAGTGATCCTGTTCTCCGGCAACGCCACGGCCGCGGACATCGCTTCGCGCGCAAGCCAGCTCGGGCTCACCTTCGCGATGCTCGTCAAGCCCGTCCATCCTGTCGATCTCTTGTCGTGTGTATTCGAGGCGCTCGCGAGAAGGGGAAACAGCCTCCCGGCGCATGAGCCGGTTCAGGATTCAAGCCTCTATGACTATCTCGCCTCGACGCGCAAGCAGAGCGACCGCTACTCGCCGGCAACCGGCGTAACCACGCGCTGGAAGATGCGGCTTTCCGACCCGGTCGCCTGAACCGCGCCCGCATGCCGGCCGCCCGCGCGATTCCGCACCCCGCCCCACGCGCCTAATTCGACAGCACTGCGCGGTACCGCACCTTGTTCTTCTTTACCTTTTCGATCGCGTCGTTCACCTTCGACATCGCGAAGAGCTCCGTCTTCGCCTTCACCCCGTGCCGCGCGGCCACGTCGAGCATCTCGCGCAGGCGGTGAGGCGTGCCGATCGGGCTTCCCGTCACTGTGCGAATTCCCGAGATCATCGGGAACGCCGGAATCGTAATCGGCGCCGGTGGAACGCCGACGAAGCACAGAGTCCCCGTGGGCCGCAGCGCCTGGAGATAAAGCCCCCAGTCCTGGTTCGCGTTCGCCGTATTCAGAATGAAGTCAAACGAGCCGGCAAGCTCCTTCAGCGACCGGCTCTCCAGCGTGTTCACAAAATGGTGAGCGCCGAGCCCGCGCGCCTCATCTTCCTTGGCAGACGAAGTCGAGAAGGCCGTAACCTCCGCGCCGAACACCTTCGCAAACTGGATCGCAATATGGCCCAGACCGCCGATGCCGATAATGCCCACCCGCGACGACGGGTTCACTCCATGCGTGCGCAGCGGGCTGTAGACCGTGATGCCCCCGCACAGCAGCGGCGCGGTCGCCTGGCTGTCGAGCGAATCGGGAATCGGAATCACAAACCGCGCATTCGCCCGCACGCGGTCCGCGTACCCGCCATGCCGGTGAACGCACGTCGCTTCGGCCTGCAGGCATAGATTCTCCATGCCCCGGGTGCACCATTCGCACTCGCCGCATGAGTTCGACTGCCACCCCAGCCCCACGCGCTGGCCTGCCTTGAGCGTATGCACGCCCGCGCCGACGGCGATCACCTTCCCGATCACCTCGTGCCCCGGAATAAACGGATACTGGCTGATCCCCCAGTCATTCGAGATCAGGTGCAGATCGCTATGGCATATCCCGCAGTGGGAAATGCCGATCTCCACTTCTAGTGGGCCCAATGTTCCCGGCTCATAGCGGAAAGCCAGAAGTTCAGCTCCCGCTGCATGTGCTGCTAGTCCTTGTATTGGGGCCATATCCGATCCGGATCCTCGCTTGGCGCTCAAATGGGTTCCGGCTGAAGAGACAATGCCGGTGATGCGACCGCTCTGACGCTGCCCTGAAAACTTTGTAACTCGGCTGAAGCTAGTTTAACCCGCCTCCCGGTTCTATCCGCAGGCTCAAAACCTGAAATCCCGTCAGCACCCCGCCCGCCGGCGCCGACGACGAAACCTGCGCCGATTCGCCGTTCAATGTAACGTCCTGGGCCGCGCGCAGAGGCTCAAATGCATTGGCCATCGAGATCGGCAAACTCGAGAGCGTCTGCCCATCCATTCCCGCCTGCGTTTCGGGAACCAGCAGGCTCACGTAAATCCTGTCGGCCGCATGCGCGCTCCGAGCCTCGGCCAGCGCCGTCTCCATGTTCATCGGCCGCGGAACCAGCCGCGGCTGATCGAGCGTGCGGTCCAGCGTACCCGCATCCGATACCAGCACCCGCAGCGTCCCCGGCTCCAGCCGCGCCGGCAGCGTCAGCGGAATCCGCACGTTCCGCTCCGGCTGTTGCCACGGCCGCAGCGTCGCCTCAAGCATCACCGTGTCGCCCGGATGCACAATGTTCGCCGAAATCAGGCGCGCCGACTCGAGCTCCACCGACACGCGCCTCGGAACCGCCTCGATATTTACGTTCACGTCACGGATCGCGCCCCTGCGCGCACCGTTCGCGTAGAGCCTGTTAAACCTATCGGCCGCTTGCAGCGCGGCCATCAGCGACGCTGGTAACGCCTCTCCGCTCGAAGCCCACACGTCCACGGGAGCCGGCGGGTATCCGTCCACGTCCACGTCGCCTGTAACGTGGTAACTCGTCTCCGCAGTGCTCTCATTCGTCTCGAGCAACGACTCGTACAGACTCACCAGCACCGCCTGCGGCGTCAGCGACGGCATATCCAACACGTCGATGTTCAGCTTCCGCGGCTTGCCCGCCCCATTGATGTCAATGTGCACCGGGATCATCCGCGCCTGCGCCCCGAACACGCCGCGAATCGCCGAGTCGCGATCCTCCGTGAACGCCCCGATCGGCGCTCCCGTGTTCACAATCTTGAACGCGTTCAGCGGCGACGCCAGAGTGGCCACCACGTCCGCCGTCGTCATCGGCAGCGAAACCGGACCCGCCTGCAGAATCGGATGCCCGCACGCCAGCAGCTGCTTCGGGTCAACGTAGGTGACCGTACACGTCGCGGCAATCTGCAGGTCGCCACGCACCAGCAGCGCGCTCACCGCGGACCCCGGCTCAATGCTCGCAATCGCCGCCGGGTCAGCGGCGCCCGCCTTGCCCGAACCGGCCTTCCCGGATCCGGCGATTGACGATCCCCCCACTCCCCCGGCCGTCACCATCTCGAGCCCCGTCCCGGCCACCTTCTCCTGCCACAGCTTCACGGCCTCGGGATGAAACCCGCTCATCACCAGCGGCGTCTCCATCGCCTGAAAATTAGTCTCCGCCCCCTGATCCCTGATTCCTCTGTCCCGGAGCCTGCCCTGAGCGAAGTCGAAGGGTCCCTCTGTCCCTCTGTCCCTTTGTCCCTCTGTCCCGGAGCTCGCCCTGAGCGAAGCCGAAGGGTCCCCGCCTTCCGCTCCCTGCAGCGGCAGATCCTTCACCTCCAGCATCTGCTCAATCGGCGTGATCCCCGCGATCGGGTCCTTGCTGAACTGCCCGATGCGGTACGACAGCGACCCCACCAGCTTGCCGCCTATGTAGACCGGGCTCCCGCTCATCCCCGCGACAACGCCCGTGTACTCCGGCTTCGCCCCGTGCAGTTGCGCCAGGATCAGGTCGTGCCCCGGCCCGCGCTCGTTGCGCAGCACGCCGAGAATCTCCACCTGCATCGGCTCGGGCTTCGTGCCCGTAAACACCGTCCACGCCGTGGCCGTCTGCCCGGCGTGCACATCCTTCAGCGGAAAAATCCCTCCCGAGGAGGGCGGAGGCCCCGCCTGAGCTGCCCCGAAGGCGGGCGTCTGGGCGGCAATTGTTGAGCTAAGGCACGCCGCTGCAAGCAGCGCCGCCAGCGCGAAGCAGCAGATTCGGATGTCCTTCAAGCCGGTCCCCACGTCTATAACTGTAAACCGGCCCCTCGGCCCCGACGACCGGCTCCCTTTAGTTCACGGCATTGCAAAGGTTTGCTCCCGGGGGTAAGCGGGGCGTTAAATTAGATCGTCTATTCGATATGCTCGATATGCTCGTCTGCACAGAGGTTTTCATGTCCACACCGTCTCCGCTCGTTCGCCGTATCACCCGCAGGCTGCCGCTTTTGGCGCTTCTTTCCGTTGCGGTCATTGCTGTTATCCCCATGTGCGCGGCGCAGAATCCCGCCCCCGCCCAGCAGCAGCCCGCCCAGCCGGCCCAGCCCGACCAGGCCGCGCCCGATGCCGGCGGTCCCGGAGCAGACAACGGGGCCATCGCCCTTCCCAAAAAGAAGAACGCAGACGAACCGCCGCCGCCCCCCGCGCCCACCGAGCCAAAGTTCAAGAACCCCGAGGGAGCCGGCAACTACTCGATCAAGATTGAAGTCCCCGAGGTCACGGTGGACGTAGGCGTGATCCTCGAAAAGACCCGCACGTTCGTCCCCGGCCTCAAGCCGTCGAACTTCAAAGTCTTTGAAGACGGCGTCGAGCAGAAGATCTCCGGCTTCAAGCGCGTCGAAGCGCCCATCACCGTGCTCATCCTCTGCGAGTTCGCCGGAAGCAACTACACCTACGCCTTCAACTACGACATGCTCAACGCCGCATGGTCATTCGCCAACCAGCTCCGCCCCCAGGACTACGCGGCCCTCATGACGTTCGACATGCGCACCCACATCATCACCGACTTCACCCAGGACAAGCGCCAGATCTACGACGCCATCCGAACCCTCATGGTCCCCGGCTTCAACGAGCGCAACCTGTTCGACGCCATGTCCGAGGCCGACGACCGGCTCAGCCGCATCCCCGGCCGCAAGTACATCGTCCTCATCGCCTCGGGCCGCGACACGTTTTCCAAGATCACCTGGGACAAGTGCATGCAGAAGATCAGGAACACGCCCGACATCACCGTCTTCGCCATCTCCACCGGCGGAGCCCTCCGTGCCATCACCGAAGGCGGCCCCGGCATGGGCCAGCAGATGCGCGACCTCGACTACCTCCAGGCCGACAACCAGATGAAGACCATCGCCAAGATGACCGGCGGCGCCTGGTACGAACCCCGCTTCGCGGCAGAGCTGCCCGACGACTTCGCCGACATCAACAAGAACATCCGGTCGAAGTACGAGATCGTCTACCACCCCAGCAACCCCAAGCAGGACGGAACCTACCGCAAGCTCCGCGTAGAGCTGGTAGACGACGAAGGCAAGCCCCTCCGCTTCCAGGACGAAAAGAAACACCCGCTGAAGTACGACATCATAGCCCGCGACGGCTATCGCGCCCGCCCCGAAGTCGAGTGAGGCCCGAAGTGGAGTAAGGAAGTTCGCCATCGGCACGATTCCGCGAAACGCCCATCAACTACCGCTCGCCACCATGGCAGTTTCCGGGTTGTTGTATCCCGCTTCCGGGCTTCTTTTCAGGGCGCGGCTTTACACCTTGCTGAAAAATCCCGCAGCTAGGGCTTTGTAACAGGGCACGAGTTTACTCGTGCCGAATAAGCCCAATAAATCGCGCGGGATTTATCCCCTGCAATTGCTGACTTGCCACAGAAATTGATTTTTCAGCAAGCTCTTCAGCCGGGCCGCAACGGCATAGACCTCAGAATTTGGAACTTTACAGCTTGCAGAAAAACTCGACGCTGAGAGGTTCCGTATCAGGGCACGGCCGGGGAACCCGGTCCGAAGGACTGGGTTTCGGGCCACAATTGCTCGATTCTAAAGACGCGGGCTTCAGCCGCTGCCGAGCTGATCCCTCAAAACGGCCCGTCGAAGGACTTTTTCCGCAGCCTCTTGAGTCCCCGCTCCGGTTACGCCAACTCAGAACCAGCTCTAAACGTCCCACACCGGCGCGAGACGCCCATCAACCATCGCTAGCCATAAAACGTCCCGAAGGGACCGGAGGAAAATAGCCCAGCATGAAAATGCTGGGCGAGCATCCCAACACACCCGCCCGCCTCCGGGGACCAGCGCCTCCCCGGCTGGCAAGAACAAACCATCGCCGGACCAAACACCAATCAACAGCCCACTACAGCCGCACGCTCACCCTCCAGAGCCGCCGAATGAATACCGCACGCCACTAACGGGCTGCGTTTCAGCGCGGGGATAGTCCTGGCAAAGTCAATCCACGCGCTCAAGGCGCGCTTCAATCTGCGAAGCAATTTCCTGAAAGCTCGTTGTGAGATGTTCTTCAACAGAGAGGGCGTTCATGTCCCTTAAAATATCCGCGATCCGGCTAAATGACGCGCGAATTTCCGCGTATAAATCCAGTTCTCGGTACACTTCGGCTAGGTTCTCACCGCCGACGTCCTTTAACTTTGAGTCCAGCTCACGTTTCTTGTTCTCCCAAAATTTCACGTAATCGAGTATCCCAGATGCTGCAAAGATATTCGCGTCCTTCAAGATAATTGGAAATATACGTTCCCGCGCTTGACCGTTTCCCACAATCGAGACAAGCTCACGCATGCAATTCACTGATTTCAAATACGTACTATCAATCAGGACGACAACGCATTTGCCCCGACCGAGCCTCGTCATAAATTGACTTATCGAGTCCCTATAGGCGATATCACGCGTGTCGATGTGGCACTCTACGCCCCGAGGAACTAATGCGGCCTCAAGCTGATTCGCAAGTAATCTGCCCTCACCGCCCCATGCATACGAAACATACACTTCATTCCCTGGCTGCTCCTGGCTGATCTCACTCTCCCTGGATTGACCTTTCACAGCCACCCCGTCCGAATCCGAATCAAGATCAATGCCTGTGGGATCGACGACTGCACCTTCATTTTCAAAAAATTCGCACCATCGATTTGCGGCTTCATTCTCATGCGTCAAAAGCATTGTAAGCGTATCAATTTCATCTTGGTCCCAACTATGGTGCGCGGTTATGGCGTCGATTTCAGCAAGAATTCCGGCATACAAATGAACGACCTCAATCTCGCCGTCAAAATGGTCAAAGAAATTGCCGGTCGTCACCTGACCAACGGATATCGAGCGGCGCCCTAGACGGGGCTGGTTAAACGCCAGTTCTCTCAGAAGTGCGTTTATTGCCCTGTAAAGCGGTCGATAGCACAGCTCGTCGAATTCCTCGCTTTCAACGACTCGCCCCCTCACTGTACCCAATATTCGCTTTACTTCCTTATCGAAGATTGCAAAATAGTTAACATCCTTCACTTTCATACGGGCACCTAAGAGCGGATTATCTGGATGACTCACTAATATATCCGGAATCCTTGCGTCTCTTATCCTGCCATCAACCTTGAACTTGGTCGCGGTCGAACCATAGCTTTGCACCACAAGATATTCATGAACATCAACGTCATCGAGCCATCGCTCAAGCGAATCAAATCCGAATGGGGGTACCAAATATGCCACTCTGTTCTTAGGTGCACTTTTTGTGTCTCTTGAAGTCGTATCGTGTGCGGTAGATGACAGCGCATTAATTACAGCGTCCCTAAGGCGGGACCCCACCTTCGACGCAATCCAATCAATGCTTACTTTCGCTGATAATGAACATCTAAGGAGCAACTGATCCTTTCGGTCGTGCGGTAGGCTTCGTATAATCTCAACTAGTGCAGTAAAAGTGCTGGGCAAACTGTTAACATCACATTCGCCCCATTCTGCCGCGCAACTTATCCACACAGAGAAGAGCTTTTCTTGAAATGCAGCTTGACGAACAGGCGTTCCATTCGACGATTCACCGCCGATTGAGTATCGAAGGATGCCATACGCGAGGACAGACCGAGCGGGGTCCCTTCCCGATACCGCCTTTATCAGCGAGTTCTCTGCCCCGTAACGCAGGTTAGTGGTAGATCGTGACGCCCAAAGTATCTGTTCACTGAGCCGAAATTGAGGACTCTTCAATTGAAGAGAATCTAATAAGAATGTCTCGATCTGTTTAGACACGTCGAGCCCCAGCGGCATTTCACCAATAAAACCTGTTGATGCGTGGATCCAACTTGCGTGACGATGACCGATGCATCCAGACAAGATCAGGTCAAGAGTCTTCTTTTGAAGGCTCAAATCCCTCCAGTGGTGCGTTTTCCTGAATACCGTCATGAATTCTGCGATTCCAGGAGAGTAATACTGTTTCAGCACTTCAAGGTAGCGATTCGGCGCATTGACATATTCACCGGCAAGCACCTCGCGGAATCGTCTGTGGGCAAAGTCGTAGGTGACGCCCCCATCGTCTCTCGACGCGACTGTAAAGACCCCACAGTATATGAGTTGTAATGCAAAGTGGGGGTTCGTCTGGATATCTCGATCCATTTCAGCAATGAGCTTCTGCGAAGATGTTCCTTTTACGACTTCAGTGAAAAACTCCTTTACCTTGTTCTTCAGTTCGGGAAGGTCGAAGGTGGCAGCCTGTCGAATTAAGAGGTCGTATGCATAGTACTGAATGAACTCCCGCTTTTCGTTGACGTAGGAATTGCGGCGCAGCAACAGCGCGGCGCGCTTCGCGTCGGCGAGGTCACGCGCTTTGTTCTCATCGAGGTCTGAAATCAACAGATCAATGCAAGCAAGGATCAGTTCGCTCGGATCCTCTAGAGGTGCAACATCGTGCGTGTTGCGCTTGATCACTTCAGTCGCATATATGTAGCACATCACGGTTAGAAACAGTGGATTGTGACTTAGTTTGACGATTTCATCGCCAGCTAACGTATCTAGCGATGCTAAGAAATATTCAGCATCTAGGAGCCGGCCGGAAGGAGGCTTTTCGCGCTCATATCTGTCAAATATTCCCTTAATGATTCGGAGCCGTCTCTCGCCGACTCCGGTGAGGGTTATGGCAACTACATCAGAACTCGGCGTGAAATCTGATATTGGGTTTCTGAAGAAAAACTCTCTTCGGCTAGAGAGCCAAATCCTGCAATTAATGAGATTGAGGCCTTTGCGTTCGGCCGCTCTGTATGGCGGAGTACTTAGAATATGATTTAGCTCTGCGCGAACGTAGTTGTTCGATCCTGCGGGAAGGGGAATTTCATCGTAACCATCAAGGCAGATGAGGAGTCGCCCTTCATCTGCGAGGCGTCTGAGCCGTTCTATGCCCGATTCGCCAGAAAGATATGCAATATGACTGGTTATATACCTCAGGATCGGATCCTTTTCTGAATTGTCGATCGCTTTGAGGGGAATGAATATCGGTAGGTATTTCTCAGGCACATCGAGGAAGGCAACTTGCCGAGGGTTATCGATGAGTTGGATCAGGGAATATCGTTCGAACGTCGTCTTCCCCATTCCGGCATTCCCGAGGATGAGTACTCGGCGATGCTCTTTAAGGGTTTGCGGCAAGGTTAGGGCATGACGGCGAAAGCTGCTTTTCGTTCCGGGCAAGTTAAGGCGCTCATACTCCGCTTCGACGTAATCCTCCGCCACCGATGTAGGTGAAGTGCCCTCGTAGATGAAGGGCATCTCATTGAGGAAACGACGAAGATGCGAAAGGTAGCGTCGTTTCGGCCGAGTGAGGTAATAATAGCTGCCACCTCCGAGAGTCGCGACTACGAACAATGCGATGACCGCGACTGCGACAACAATATTCATCAGTTGCTCCCAGAGATTCCCGGCGGAGTCGTGATCTTCGTGAGGGGGATTGAGAAACAACATTATATGTCGGGCGGCCCACATCTCAGTCGGTCACAATCGCGCGTGCCCCAAGCCTCCCGCAATTGGGAGACCTGCAAACCTGGGAACGAACAGGGCCGTCCCCGCAATCCTTGGCGTGCGCCACCCCACCCCGGGGGCGGGCGGGTGGCCCCGGTCCCTCGCTTTTGGGGACCGGGGGGCCGTGGGGGTCAGCCCACCCCGGGTAAAAGGAATTCCGGGGACCGTCCGTCCCGGGTCTCCCGGTTTGCTATAATGAGGATGAATAGAAACAGGCCTCGTCAATGCCCGCCCAGTGCGGGCATTTGCATTTCAGGGGGGAGGAATCATGCCGGCCCGTGGCCGCTGCAAGGCCCGCCACTATCCCGGCCCCAGGCGATGTCGGGAATTGGGGCGAAGTCGCCCACGGAGTTATACTACAAATGCAGTCAGATTTCACCACAAGTGCAGTAGGATATCCCGGCGTATTCGCCTTATGATCGCTTTACGGGCCCCGCTCAGCCCCAAAACCGGTGACCTTAAACCGCGATCCGCCCCGTCATCCGAAGCGCGACACTGTATGTCGAGTCTCCGATGAAGGGCCGAAGTGAACCACCCGCGTGTCAAGCCCCTGGGGAGCCAAAAAGCACCGGAAATGGAGCAAAAACAGCGGAAAACCCCCCCTCCCCCCTATAAATATTTATTTTGAGGTATAAGACCAGATCAGGCGCAATAGCGCGCGCTAAGTGACACTTTGGCGCACGTTTAAGTGCTTCTGAAGATCGCAGGGCCGCACGGAGGTCGCCGGCCCGGAATCGGAAACCGCCAGACGCTCTCTAAATTCCGTTACTTGAACTGGTTATAAAAATCGATCGCGTAATAACCGATCACGAACAGCGTAGCGACGCCGGTGACAATCAGCATGGTGCGCATCACCGGCTGCACCTTGTTGACCCTTTGTAGGATCGCTGCCTGCGCGTCTTTCTCATGGCTGAACGCATCGTCGATGAAGATCTGGTCTTCCTCATCGCGTTCCAGCCGCGACCGGTAGATCCACACGGCGGCAAGGATCACAACCAGCGCACCCCACACTGTCCACATGACAGGGACAAACGCCATAAGCACCTCCGAAACTTCGGGTCCCAGAACCGGCGGGTCCGTAGGGAGCTGCGGTCTCGTGAGTAGAGGGGCCGTGCCTTACGGTCCATCATCATAGCCCCGCAACTGGTGCCTTGGCGTGACCGGCGTCACAGTCCATTTGCGTATTGTGAAAGCGATTGTGAACGGGTTTGCCGCCAGCCCGCGCAAATACCCGGGAAGCTTGCCGGTTTGCTCCATAACACGGCGTTATTGATCCTCATAAGTCAAGTAATATCAAGTATTCCAGCCGGATACGTGATGCCGCCCAGGCTCCTGGTTACCCAGGCAGGAGCGAACAACTGGTGGGGCTATACTCCTCCGCGTCGGTGGCCACCCGTAACATCGTCGTGATCGACCGGTCTGCCGGCAGCTTCAACGTTCTTGTATAGCTGCATCTTGCCGGATCCCCCACCGCGGAAGTCGACCAGTCGAACGCGCGCATTAGTTGCGCCATCTCGCTGTTGCCCGGAGATCTGCTCTCAAGATCCGCTGATGAATCCATACTGGTCGGTTTGTGCCTCTGCCATATCGCGCTTTTCGAGCTCTCGAAGTGCGGTGTCGGGTTGGGGCCGGCCGGCGCGCCTCCGTAACGCTGCTTGCAGTACTCGCGATACTCCACGGTCGAGAGATTTCTTGACTTTAGGGAGAACGCCTACCTAGACTGGCGGCGCATCTTCCCCTTTTTTGCCCTGGATTGTACGTTGCACTCTCAGGGATGAAGTATCCCGGCCCCCATTAGGGACAATCGAACGAATTTTCCCGACAGACCCAGAGGGTTTGAAGAGGTCTGGTGCGGGTCGGCACCCTCGCAGATGTTGCCCGAGGGCAGCTTTGAATTTCAGCTATCGAGCCGAAAGGCCGATGCGTTGCCCTGGAGAAAAAATGCGTGAATCAGCAAGCTTCTGCCTTCGGTTCTCTCGCCTCCGTCCGCTCTGTCTCTTGCTCCTCTGCGTGGCGTGCCTTGCGCCGGCGCTGCGCGGGCAATTAGCCCACTTTGCGAATGGCCAGGTCACGGTACTGAGCAACGTGAACGAGCCCGAAGGCGTGGCAGTGGATGGCAGCGGCAATCTCTATCTTGCCAATCGCCAGGGCGTGCTGAAGGAAACGCCCAGCAACGGTGCCTACACCGAACGCTTCATCGCCGGCGCGAATAGCCTTGGCGGCATAGCTGTGGATAGCAGCGGCAACGTTTACGTCCCTGATGTTGGTAGCGGCACCCTGCGGAAGGAGACTCCCAACGGCGGCGGCGGCTTCTACACCGAGAGCACGATCGCCACGGGCATCGGTCTATCCCAGGGTGTGGCAGTGGATGGCAACGGGAATGTTTACGTCACCAGCTTCCCATCCAGTGAGTCGCCAACCGGCTACCTGGTGAAGGTGACACCCAATGGCGGCGGCTACACGCAGAGCACGATCGCGACCGGATTCAGTGAGCCCGGCGGCGTTGCCGTGGACGCCAACGGCACCGTCTATGTGGTTGAGTTGGATGGCCTCGCTATACTGACGCCGTCCGTCGGCGGCTACACAACGAATGTAGTTCCCGAATTCTTTTTAGAACCGGTTGGCGTGGTCCTGGATGGGAGCGGCAACCTTTACGTCGGCGACTCGCAACGCGGACTGCTGAAGCTGACGCCCAATGGGAGCAGCTACAGTGTGAGCCAGATTAACATCGGGCTGACCTCTCCCATCGGAGCGGCAATCGATGGAGCCGGCAATATCTATGTCGTCGACCAGACCAATACCCTCCACGAAGTCACCGGCCGAGTCTTGAAAGTTTTCTTCGGCGCTGCAGACTTTGGACCGGTGCCAGTCGGGACACCCTCTTTCACCACGACGCTCACTTACTCCTTCGATGTGAACGGTGCAACCATCAGCGCTCCCGCAGTCGTTACCCAGGGCGTGGTCAATGCGGACTTCACCGACGCCGGCACCGGCTCCTGCGCCACCAATGGACCCAGCCACCTGTACAACGTCCACGACACCTGCACCGTGGACGCGGTCTTCACGCCCTCGAACGCGGGAATGCGCATGGGCGCGGTGGTCCCGACGTTTGCGCCGGCCGAGTACCTCTACGGCGTGGGCGTGGGCCCGCAGATCGGGTTCAGCCCGCCGGTACAAAGCTTGATCGGCGCGGACCAGAACCTGGCTCACCCCACCGGCGTGGCAGTAGATGGCTTCGGCAACGTCTATTTTACCGATACAACCGGGGGGCGCGTGTTCAAGGCGACCCCCTCCGGAGGGGCTTACACCACGAACAAAATCATCACCGGTATTGCTTTTCCCACCGGCGTGGCGGTGGATGGCGCAGGAAGCGTCTATGTTGCCGATTCAAATGCCCCGGGCATCCTGAAGAAATATACCCTCAACGGAGGCGTTTACGCGGAGGATCAGTTCGGCATCGGAACTGTTACCCCGCGGGAGTTGGCTGTGGACAAAAGCGGGAACCTCTATATCATCGATGCCGTTGCCTTAAAGGTGGTGAAGGAGACATTCAACGGCGGCGGATACTCCCAGAGCGTGATTCTCAGCCTCACCACCCAGGAGCAACCAAACTTCGTGGCCGTGGACAACGCCGGCAACGTTTATGTCTCTGAGGGAACACCAGCGGCAAACTCCTCCAGACGCGTCGTGAAAGAGACGCCCAACGGGAGCGGCTACACCGAGAGCGTCGTCGCCAGTGGGTTTGGCAATGCACAAGGCGTGGCCGTGGATGACGCCGGCAATGTCTATATCGCCGATGGGCCGGCAGCGGCGGTGTTTAAGGAGACGCTCAGCGGCGGCACTTACACCCCGAGCACGCTGCCGTTCAGCGGCATTACCCGCGCCAACGGCCTGGCGGTGGATGGCAGCCGGAACGTCTATTTGATCGATAACCCTGACGCCAAAGTGCTGGCGTTGAACTATGCCAACCCGCCGTCGCTGAGCTTCGCCACGTCGGCCGTCGGCACGCAGAGCAGCGACAGCCCCCAGTCGTTCACGGTGATGAACAACGGAAACGCCGACCTGCAGTTTTCCATTCCGGCATCGAGCAGCAATCCGTTGCTTACCAGCGGCTTTACGCTGGACTCGGCAACCACCTGCCCGGAGGTCGATGCCTCCAGCGCGTCGGTTGGCGTGCTGTCGGCGGGCGCAAGCTGCCAGTACGCTGTGGACTTCATTCCCACCGTGGCCGGGCTCAACACCGGCTCGCTCACCCTCACTGACAACAACCTGAACGCAAGCAACGCCGCGCAAAACATCGGCTTGAGCGGCAATGGCACCGGGACCGCGCCCACCATCATCACGAACCCGTCGAGCCAGACGGTAAACGCCGGGCAGACGGCTATATTCATCGCCGCCGCTTCCGGCGCTCCCACGCCGACCGTGCAATGGCAGGTGAGCACCGACGGCGGATCGACTTTCGTCAACGTGCCGGGCGCAAACGCAACCTTACTGAGCGTTCTGGCGAGCGCCGGCATGGACGGGTATCGCTACCAGGCCGTGTTTACCAACGCGATCGGCTCGGCCACCACCACCGCCGCGACGCTGACCGTGCAGACGGCGCCCACGGTCACGACGAATCCGGTGAGTCAGACGGTGAACGCAGGGGAGATAGTGGCGTTTACGGCTGCTGCAAGCGGCAATCCCACGCCCACCGTGCAGTGGCAGGTGAGCGCCAACGGCGGACCGTTCACCAATGTGCCAAACGCAACTTCTACCACGCTGAGCTTTACCACCACCGGCGCAATGAACGGCAGCCAATACCAGGCCGTGTTCACCAATGCTGCCGGTTCGGCCACCACCAGCGCCGCCACCCTGACAGTTCAAACTGCGCCCACCATCACGACGAACCCGTCGAGCCAAACGGTGAACGCGGGGCAGACGGCCGTGTTCATCGCGGCTGCATCCGGCGTTCCCACGCCGACAGTCCAGTGGCAGGTAAGCACCGACGGCGGATCGACGTTCGTCAACATGCCAAACGCAACCTCAACCACGCTGAGCTTTGTATCGGCTGCCAACATGGATGGGAACCGCTACCAGGCCGTGTTTACCAACGCTGTCGGCGTCGCCGTAACCACCTCCGCCACGCTCACAGTGCAGTCGGCTCCCACCATCACCACCAACCCGGTGAGCCAGACGGTAAGTGCCGGCACGTTGGTGGTGTTCACGGCTGCTGCATCGGGCAAGCCCACTCCAACCGTGCAGTGGCAGGTGAGCACGAACGGCGGGCCGTTCACCAACGTGCCGGGTGGGTCGTTCACCACGCTAAGCTTTACCGCGACCGCCGCAATGAACGGCAATGAATACCAGGCCGTGTTTACCAATAGTGTCGGCTCGGCTACCACCAGCGCGGCGACGCTGACGACGCAGATTGCGCCTGCGATCACAACGAATCCGGTGAGTCAGACTGTGAACGCCGGGCAGGTGGCGGCATTCACCGCTGCTGCGTCCGGCACTCCCACGCCGACCGTGCAGTGGCAGGTGAGCGCCAACGGCGGACCGTTCACCAACGTGCCGGGTGGGTCATCCACCACGCTCAGCTTTACGGCGACTGCCGCAATGAACGGCAATCAATACCAGGCTGTGTTCACGAACGTTGCCGGCTCGGCCATCACCAGCGCCGCTACCCTCACCGTGCAGTCTCCGCCCTCGATCACGCTGGACCCGGCGAACCAGGCCGTGCCTGCCGGGCAGACGGCGACCTTCAGCGCTGCTGCATCCGGCACTCCTGCGCCGACGGTGCAGTGGCAGGTGAGCGCCAACGGCGGGCCGTTCGCCAACATACCGGGGGCATTATCTGCCGTGCTCACTCTAACCGCCAACGACAGCATGACCGGCAACCAGTACCGGGCTGTCTTCACCAATATTGCGGGTTCGGCCACAACTACCGCCGCTACGCTCACCGTGGAGGACTTCACCATCACGGCCACGCCGCCCGCACAGACCATCCCCTCCGGACACGTGGCGGAATACACCATCAATCTCGCATCGCTGCGCGGCCTGGCGGGGAGTGTCGCTCTCTCCTGCACCGGCGGACCGCCGAACTCAACCTGCTCCATCAACCCGGGCAGCGCAGACTTAAACGGCACCGCAGTCGCCACCCTGACCCTGTTGCCGCCAATGAATGTGAACCACGGCACGTTCACGCTCACGTTCACCGGCTCGCTCGATGGAATCGTGCATTCGGCGAGCGTGACACTCACGGTGAAGTGAGGCCACCACCCTCGCCTGGCGCGATGCGTCGCTCCAGGCGAGGCTGCGAACGGCCTGCAAACCAACCGGATATCCGGCGCTCAACTGTCGGCTTCGCGGCAACGCGCTCATTGAAAGCTGCGTTAGCCCAGCCCTACTCCGCTCGCAATGCATCGATCGGATTTGCCGCTGCCGTTCGTCTCGACGGAAGGTAGCTGGCCAGCGCGGCTGCCCCGCACAATCCGATGCATGCCAGCGCGTACGTGATCGGATCGACGGGGCTCACGTGGAACAGCAATGACCTCAGCAACCTGCTCGCGGCCAGCGCCAGCAGCAGCCCGCAGGCCATCCCGCATCCGGCGAGAATGAGTCCCTGGCGCACAAACATCCTGGTGATCGTGTTGCGCTGCGCCCCAAGCGCAATGCGGATGCCGATCTCGCGCGTACGCTGTGAAGCGGAATACGCAATCACGCCGTAGAGCCCCACTATGCCGAGCAGCAGGGCGATGCCCGCCGCGATTGCCAGCATCACCAGCGTAAATGAAGTCCGCGCAATCGACTTCTGGTAGAAGTAATCCTGCGTGTGCACGTCCGTGAGGGGCAGGTTGGCATCGACGGACCAAACCGCCTGGCGCACGTCCTTCATCAGGCTCTCTGAACCGGCACGCGGCGTCCGGATCGCAAATACCACGAATCGCCTCACGCTGAACATGTCGCTCTCGAAGTGAGACACCAGTGTCGGCCAGTAAGCGACGGTCGGCGCATCCTTGCCCATTCCGTCGTAGTGCACGTCGCCCATGACTCCGACGATCTCGCGCCAGTCGTCCTTCGAGCTCACGCGGATGTGCTTGCCGAGCGCATTCGCCGGACTGCCCCAGTACTCGCGCGCAAAGTTCTGGCTCACCAGGCCCACTGGCCGCTTCTGGAAGACCTCGTCCCAGGAGAAGTCCCGCCCCGCAACCAGGGGGATGCCGAGCGTCTTCAAAAGACCAGGCGCGCCGAACACGAATTCACGCAGCGGCGGCATGGCGTTGCCCTCATAGCTTCGGTCCTGCGCGAATACCGGGTCATGCCATCCATTTCCATCCATGGGAACAGAACCGCCGAAGCTCACGGACTCCACGCCGGGAATCGCCTTGAGTTTCTCCACGATGGCCTGCTGCATGCGGAGCACGTCATCGTCTTTGGGCACGTCGGCTTCAGGAATGCCCAGCCGCACCGTCTGGATCTGCGCGGCTGTATCGTATCCGGCATCCACATGAATCAGCGCGCGAAAGGTCCGGATCATCAGCCCGGAACAGATCAGCAGCACGAACGCGAGGCTTACCTGGATCACGACAAGCACATTCCGCGTGCGATGGCGCTCGCGGCCCTGGCTCGTGGTGCGGCTCTCGCGCAAACCCGTTCCCATCCGCGTCCCGGCATAACGCAGCGCGGGAACTGAACCGAAGAGCACGCTGCAGACGAGCGACACCCCCAGGGTGAAGAACAGCACGTTGACGTCGATTCCGATGTCGTGCAGGCGCGGCAATCCGGCCGGCCCCAGGGCGATCAGCAGGCGCAGCGCGCCCCAGGCGAGCAGCAGTCCCAGCGCGCTGCCCACCACTCCCAGCACCGCGCTCTCGAGCAGGAACTCCTTGGCAATCCGCCAGGGGCTTGCGCCCAAAGCCGCGCGCAATGCGAGTTCGTTGTGGCGGATTTCGGCGCGCACCAGCAGCAGATTGGCCACGTTGGCGCATGCAATCAGCAGCACCACGCCGATGCTGCCCATCAGCACCCAGAGCAGTTTGCCTACGTCGCCAATCACGTCCTTGCTGAGCGGCCGGATCTTCGGTCCAAGCCGCGCCTTGTTGAAGAGATCGACGCTGAATCCCGGCGGGGGTGGAAAACTGTGGAGCACGATCGGCCACAGCCGCGCTATGTCTGCGTTCGCAGCCTCCATCGTGACCCCCGGCCGCAGGCGGGCGAGCCCCTCATAGCTGAACTGTCCGAGCATGGTCTTGCTTCGATCCAGGCGGAGCGGCAGGAACAGCTCAGGCTGCTCCCAATCGAGAAAGCGGAATTCCTTCGGCATCACGCCGACGATCTGCCTCGCCTTTCCGTCCACGCGAATGGTGCGTCCCACGACGGACCGGTCCGACCCGAAGCGCTTCTGCCAGTAGTCGTAGCTCAACATCGCGGTATCGGGGCCGCTGGGGCTGTCATCCGCGCGGTTGAACCAGCGCCCCAGCACAGGTCTGAGGCCGAGAATCGGAAGCACGCCGTCGGTCACATCGAGCGCCTGAACCTGTTCGGGGTTTCCCAGCCCGGTAACGCTCACCGAGTCTCCCTGGTAGATCCCAACGTCTTCAAACACGCGGTTCTGCTCGCGATAGATGAAGTAGTTCGACGGCGCCATGTTTACGTCGTCGAGATTGAGTCCGGGCGCCGTGTGCCACACGCCCACCAGCGACTCAGGGTGCGGGTAGGGCAGCGGCTTCAGCAGGACGCTCTCCACCACGCTGAATACCGCGATATTGGCGCCTACCCCCGCGGCAAGTGTCACCAGCGTGATCACGCTGAAGACGGGCGCACGCCAAAGCCTGCGCAGAATCTGCTGCAGTTCGGTGGAAAAGGAATTCACGGCCGGACCTCCGGATAACAAAGCGTGGCGAGCAGGCGTAGCTCACCCTTTAGACGTTACGGAATGACGTGCGAACAGGTTCCTCGATGGGGCGTACTCCTCTAAATTATCCGGTGTGTTCACCCACCCCCCGACCGCGCCCGCAACGGGCATGGTTCCCGTCACGCGTGCCTCCCGGAAAAACTCGAGTCCTGCGAAGATGAGAGGAGTTTACAGTTCTTCCAAATCGAGTTAAATCCAGGGGTTCAGCCGAGAAACTGCGGCTGGGCGTGAATTTCCTGTTAAGTTATCCTCTCAAAGTTTTCCACAATAAATTCCGCTTGACCTGCAACAGCGCCGTCCTTTAGTGTTCTCGGCGTTACACAGAATCAATTTGGGCGCACGCAACGTCCCAATTCCCGCTTCGTCTCCTCTCCAGTTTTCCCCAAACTCGCGAATCTTTCCGAAGTTATCTCTATCGGAGGCACTCTGTCATGAGTAGGTATGACTTACTCATTGGTCTCAATGAGGCGCGCCTGAACGCCATTCTGGGGCAGGTGTACGCGTCGGACCAGTTGCGGCGGTCGCTCTTCAAGGGTACCCAATCTGGAGAATTTTCAGACCTCAAGTATCGTGTTGACTGGTCGGTGGGTGCGGCCCCGAGCGTCTCGCTGAGGGCGCCAACGCAAGAGGAGTGGAATGCTGCCATCAAGGGCGGGGGCGCGCCCGCGGCGCCGCTAGCCGGGGCGTTCCTGGTCAGCCTCAGCAGCCTTTCCATAAAACTGGACGCCACCGGAGAACAAGTGGATACGACCGTCCCGGTGCACGCGATATGCACTGTGACCGCCACTGGAGGGAAGTTTTCGATCACCGCCCTCGCTGTGATCGTGAACATCACCGCGGCGTCGGACCTTGATCGCTACCTGATTGAAAGCGTGATGGTGCCGGAAGTTTTGAATGTGATCACCAAGATGCTCTCGGGGATTTCGCTTCCTCAAGTCAACATCATGGGAATGTCGCTGACACCCCCGGTTGTCGGCATCGCGAACGGGTATCTGCTGACAGCCTTCACGCTTGCGCAAAGCGGCGCGCCATCAACGGATGGGGCCGCCATTCCCGGCGATCCGTTCTTTATCCTTCTCAGCCAGCAACTGGTTCAGTCAGCCGTAGATTTCCAGGTGAGGAGCAATCTGCAGGGCAAGACGTTTGATCAGAACGGGAGCGAGGGCGGGGGCGGATTCTCGGCCGAATACAGCGTGCATGGGCAGATTGATGGAATATCGGCGACCACCACGGGGAATCCGACGGCGCTGCATGCCAACGCGTCGTTGAGCATGTCGGCATCGGCCGGTATTACGACGCCTGCCGGAGTGGTGATCAACGCGCTCGAAGAGGCAGGCAAGAAAATCATCGATCCCGACACATGGAACCCGACAAAGTGGTAGGTTGCGAACCCAGATCAGGAGCGAGTCATGTCTGACGTAGGAGTGAGTTATTCGATCCAATACTCGCCGAACCCGGTTGGCGTGAACCTGAATGTTTCGATTGCGAACACGTCGGTGCGAGTGACTCTGAGCGGCGTGCCTCCGCTAGCTGTTACTGCTACGCCGAACTTCAGCGGGAACATCATTGTTTCAGCCCTCTCAGCCATTACTACGCCGCTTGCGAATGTGATCACGCTGTCACTTGGCGCATTTGCAGGGAACCTGATGAACGGTCGCACTTTCGACGTGGCCAGCCTGCCGGCGATTCCCTTCGATATTGAGGGAGTGCGAGGCACGATCACGCCGTCGAATCTCAGCATTTCGAATTTTAATGGGCAGCTGAAGGTCTCAGGCGACGTAAGCGTGCGATGACTGCCCGCTGCGAATGACATGGGAGGCAAGGCGTGCGGCTGACGATCGAGAGCGAATTTGCGCCGTCCTCGAGTGTTGGCGCCAGGTTTACCGGGCCGGAGTTTGTGAACGGCGCAGTGCGGTTGGATGTCTGCCTGGAGAAGCAGCACCGGCGGAACTGGTGCTGGGCTGCGATCGCATCGGCGCTTGGCCGCTACTACGGAACATCCGGCGCATCGCAGGACGAGATCGCGTCGCGTGCATTGGCAAGCGATTCTTCGCGCGGAGATGAGCGAGCCGAGGTTGATGAAGCAAACGTCGAGTTCCGGCTGGATCGCGCATTGCAGGCCGCCGGCTGTTTTAGCCACTGGAGCGCGGGCAAGCCCGTATTCGAACGAATCCGCTTTGAGATCAACATGGGCCGGCCGCTTGGCGCACGTATCGAGTGGCATCACGGCGGCGCACATTATGTGGTGATCCATGGATATCGCGACGAGGGCGAACTCGTGCTGGTGGGCGATTCGCAACACGGTCCCGGAGAGTACGCGCTGAGCAGATTTCCTTCGCTGTATCGCGAGGGCGGTGCGTGGACCGAGACATTCTGGACGAGCCGGGGAGGAACGACGAAGGCTGAGGACCTTGAACGATGAGTCAATATGACATTGCAGCAGGCGTAACGCTGGAGGGGGCGAACTCGCTGATTGCGACGTTTTACGCTCAGCCGGCGGCGCGAAACGGGCTCTTCAAAGGATCGAAGACAGAGGACATTGACGGCATAGGCAAGGTTACAGTGACCTATGACGTAAAGAAGGCGCCGACCGTGGTCCTCGCTCCGCCGACCCAGGCCAACTGGGAGGCATCGCAGCGCCGTGATCCTGAGCAGAAAACGCCGCCTTCGAACACAATCCAGGTCCTGCTTTCAACTCTTGCTGGCACTGCCACTGTAGGCGACGCGCCGCCGCTACCCGCGGAAGGGCCGGTGACAGTGTATGGCACGGTTACCGCGGACAAGGGCAATGTGAAGATCCGCGTCACGGCTGTCCTGATTGATGAATCGAGCTTTTCAGATTGGGACAAGCTCATCGTGAACATGATCCTGCTCCCCGAGATATTCAAGATGTCGGACAGTATGATTCCGGCGATTGTGCTGCCTACGCTGCCGAAGTTCGCCGGGCTTGAATTTCAGACGCTCGCGCTGGCGGTGACTGACCGCGGGATTCTGCTTGGTTCGTCGCTGGTGGGCGGCGGCACGACGAACCTGGGCGGGTTTTCTTGGCCCGGGACGCCGATCTTCGCCATGGCGACCTTGATCCCGTTCAACAAGCTGCTGGCGAACGAGGTGAGCGGGACGCACGAAATCAAGGACAGCACGGGGCCGTCGGAGTGGACTGCGGCCGGCAAGATAACTGCGAAAGACCTCAAGATGACGGCGCGTCTCAGCGGCCCGACGATCTTTCTCGACACCGGCGGAAGCTTTTCGGGCTATGGCGAATTGAGCGGCGTGGGAGTGGGCATAACAAAAACCGCGCTTTGTCCGATCGCAACGGCAGTGGATGCGATCGCCGATCCGAGTGGGTGGGACAAAGTGGTTTCGAGCTTCGACATCCAATACAAGCCGCAGCCGATGCCAGTGCCTGTGACGTTTACGGCAGATGCGCCATCGGGGACGCCAAAGACACAGAACGTCACGGCAAAGGTGCCGTCGGACAAGCTGCCGAGTGACATCCAGGTGATCTTCGCGCCAACGTGGTCGGGTTCCGTCACCGGCACTGTGCTGGGTGCGGCCGCCATGGGGTTCCTTGACCTGGTCCTTGTGATCTTCGGCAAGCTGATCATCAACGATCTCGTGGGTAAGTACGCATCCAAGAGTTTTTCGCTTCCAGTTTCGGAGATGTCGCAAACGATCTCGATGCCGGGAGGCGGATCGGTGACGGTATCGCTCAGCGCTGCGACAGGCCAGGCGCTTGTGCCGTTCGGCGGCAATCAGTTGACGCAGAGCTTGCAGATCGCCATCTCCTAACCGCCAGAACCGCAGAAAGGAATTCTTATGGATACCCCAATTTCTGATTGCGCGTTGCTCGAAGCGCGCCTGCGCCGGCAGCTTCCCAATCATGACTCGGTCCGGCTTGACGGAACGCCAAATTTTCCGCTGGCATTTCAAACGCCGCTGCCGGAAGGCTTTGCCGGAGAACACGGCGACATAGGCATTCAGTTCGAAGAGTTCACGGTGTCGGGCGTCGAGACGTTTGCGCTCGATCGGAACCGCACGGTGATGAAGGACAATTCCGTGACGCTCGGACTTCGCTGGGATCAGCTCGAGGTGACTGGCCGCTATCGCCTGACCGCGAAGGCCACCCCGCGCATTACGCTCGACACCGGCGGCGGCATGATGGACTTAGAGGATGAGGATCACGAGGTGCGCGAAGCCGGTGCGCCAGGCGATGCCCCGATCGATTCAGCCGAACGCAATGCGATGCTGGACCGGGCGCGCGACCAGCGGACGCGCCTGATGGACACTCCAAATGGACAGCAACTCATGTCGCGCTACAACGAGCACAACGAGGCGTACAACGACGTCTTCATCAAGCGGCAGTCGGCGCGGACCGCCTGGACTGCCAATGGCGCGACCAAGGAGATGGCCCTGCATACACACACGTCGCTCGATCCCAACGCGGTGAACACAACTGTCGTGAATCCTCCCGCGGAACAGGCTCGGTTTGGGCGCAACCAGGTGACTTACAACAGCAATGCCTGGAATCAGCAACTGCAAATTGCAGTGAACACGGCTTCGCTCGGATTCAACATCTTCAAAAAGGGCGAGAAGCCTGATCCAAACAACAAATATGTCAAGGCGAGCCTCGCGGCGCTCACGTTCGGCAAGGGCGTTCAGGGAACCGGGAATACGCGCGACAACATCAACGCGATGACCGGAAACCAGGTGTATGGAGCAGTGAACGATGGGAAAAAACCGCCGGACGCGACAGTAGACGAACTGGTGAACATGATTGACCAGAGCTCGAAGCCGGGCGGAGCCGCTGCGGCCGTCGCGCTGAGCCGAAATTGGCGCGTGCTCGATGAGGAAGACCGGCGGCTCGTGCGGCGGCAACTGTTCCTCGTGGCCCGCGAACAGGCTGAGGAGGAGACGATTCCCGTCGAGACACTTTGGAGCGGCGACTGCAAAGCGGCGTTTGGCGGAGCGGTGGCGAGCGTTGAATTCGCATTAGAAGACGGCGTCCTCCGCTTCACGCGGGCAAGCGCGATGCTGCCGGCCTTTGAATTGGACATTGACGATTCGCAATGGCAGGGCGAAGTGGCCGACCTGGCGCGCAAACGCATTGCGGAGATCGCCTTCCTAAGAAGCCTGATCTGCGAGCGCATTCAGAGTGGATTGGCGGACCGGTTGGGCGAAGCGGTGCGAAAGGCTCAGGAAAACGAGTAATGCAGCTTGGGTCTTCGGCCGAAAACGGGCAGGATCTGGGATGGCTTCGGCTTGCCGAGGCACGGGATGAAAACCGGGTCGAGCGCATCTTCGACGACTTGCTTTCGGACGACATGGCCCGGTTCGAATGCAAACTCGACGAGGCGCTCGCGCCGCAGAAGAAGTACCTTGCCGAGGAGGAACTGGAGATTTACCGGCGTGGAAAGAAACTTCGCCCGGCGATGCTTCTGCTGTCCGCGCGAATGATTCATGGCGCCGCACCGGTGCCGGACAAGGTGATCATGGCCGCCACATCGCTGGAGATGCTGCATGTGGCCACCATGATTCACGATGACATTATTGACGATGCGCTGGTGCGCCGCGGATTGACTTCAGTGAACGCCCGGCGGGGGACCAACGCCGCGATTCTTCTGGGAGACATGCAGTTCGTGCAGGCGATTCGCACGTTTGTCGATGCGATCGAGTTCAAGACCGAGATGGAACTGGTAAAACTCGTGCTGGATACGGCGTTTCGCATCTGCGCGGGAGAACTGGATGAGTTGCAGACGAATCCGATGCTCGAGACCGCAGTGCTTCGGGAGCGGTATTTCGAGGTAATCGAGCGCAAGACGGCGATCATGTTCGGGCTGGCGTGCGAAACGGGAATGTCGCTGGTGCAGGGAAGAACCAGCGATGCAAGGCGGATCGGGTTTTACGGGAGGCGCGTCGGGCGCGCATTTCAGGTCGTGGACGACCTTCTGGATCTACTCCAGGACGAAAGCGATTCCGGCAAGCACAGGGGAATGGACATTGAACAGAGGCGTATGACGCTGCCGATCATTTACGCGATGGAGGCCCTTGGTCCGGATCACCTGCTTACGCGGGCGATGCGCGGCGCGCACCTGCGAGCGGCGGAAATCGACAAGTGTTTGAATGCGATCGGCCGGACCAATGCGACGGAGCGCGCGTATGCCGACGCCCGGCATCAGGCAATTGATTCGCTCACCTATCTCGAGCCGTTTCCCGAGAGCGTTTATCGCGAGGCTTTAAGGGAGATCGCCATGTTTACCGTCAACCGGGGCTTCTAGCCGAGGAGAATCGATGTCGTTCCTGCTTCCTTTTGTCTTTCGAACAATACGCAAGCGCACGGTCGATCCAGGCAACAGCCGGTTCTTTCTTCCGGTTGTACTCCAGAACGCCGACGGGCCCAACAGCAACGGAAAGCTCATTCCCGTTGAAGAATCCTTTTGGGACGTCGGTCAGATTACCGGGGACGGCGGAAACACGATTACAAAGGCTTTCATCGATAACTGGGCGTCGTACCTGGAATTCGGGGGGACGGATCTTAGCCGCCAATACCCCATCGCCGATCCATCGACGCCGAATCCCGCCCTGACGATGGGCAACGACGATGGGAAGCACAAGATCGTCATCGATGGGCTGCAGAATGTCTATGCCGATCCGAATCCAACCTTCGAGCAGTTCACGAGCGGCTACAGGATAACTACAACCTTGCAGGTGGGGTACTGGGATGGCAAGGATGGGCGCCCGTCATATCCCGTGCTTTCACTAAATGGAGGGTATCGCCTGCGGCAGAAGCTCTCCCTGGCTGATATAGGCAGCCAGCAGCCAAATGGCAATGACTCGACCGAGATCAACGGTAGCGGAACCGTGAATATCGAGGTGCGGAATGCCTTCATCGACACGCAGTTCATCGTAACCGTCACGAGTTCACCAAATGGTGCGCGGCAACTCGTCGTAAAAATTGAGAAGCTCACGTTTCGCGGCGCGGATAAGAACAAACCGCCGTCGCTGACCGTAAAGGACCTTGAGATCGGCACAGATGTTTCGGAATTCCTGACCAACATCTGGAGAGAAGCGGCGCGCAACGCAATCGAAAGCCCCGACGGCTCCGCCGGCATCTTCCAGAACATCAACGCGGCGTTGAATCAGCCGGGGAACCTCGGACCGCTGTCCGATGAACTGAGCCAGAAGCTGGCGACGGCCGTAGATGGGCTGCTTGGGCCGCTCGATACGATTATGGCGTCCATTCAGCCGCCTAACTTCAATCCTGTGGATGCGTACATGTTCGATCGCGTGCGCTATGGGTTGAATTCCGAGGGCAATCTGCTGTTCCTGCCGCAGTTGCTCTGCCAGAATTCGAGCCCGTCTCTGAACCCGCTGAGCGTGGACGTCATCAACCTGCCCCCGATCAAGGTGGTGAACCTGGACCTGAATGACGTGAAACTGCAGAACCTCGTGTTTCTCGGCCTGACGAACGTGAAGGCCCCTGCTGATTCGATCAAATTTGACGCACAGGAGGTGCTGAGCTTCACTGGCATCCTTGGCGGGTGGGTACCGTCACCTCGCGTGTCGTGCGCAGGCGGGATTCCACCCCCTCCTGCGACCGGCAACTCGAAGTTCAGCGTGACGCCGAAGGGCTTCAAACCGCTGACAGGCACGCTGGGACTGAAAATCGACGGCGTGCAGGTGATCGGGTCCGCGCGCGCATCAGGGCCCGATGATGGCTCGCTCGAGATCGAGATCATGAGCCTTCGCCTGGCTGCGCCGGACCTGGCGAAAGCGATCAAGGTGAACCTGGACATCGAGGGTGCGTTCAAGGCCATCATCAACAACGTAATTAACACTCCGAACATGCTGCAGAAGATCTTCGATGAGATTAACGGCGAACTTGCACGGCAACTGCCGGGACTAAGCGCGGAGGTGACGAAATACGCGCGCGAGGCCGTAAAGAACGGATTGAAGTAATTTCCCTATCGCGTAAATGAATCGAGGCGGCGGAGATTCCGCGGGCTCGAGGGGAACTGGTGTCTCAGTCTGCAATTGCTGCGCCCATCCATGTGCCGACCCGGCCGCGGGCGGTACGTGTGTTGATTTGCACAAAGAAACGACATGTCAGGAGGGTGGCTGATGCCTAGTCTCGAAGATTTTCGGAGCAGAGCCGCGGTTCATAACGGAAAAATGGTTGTCTGGATCAATCAGAGCAATTCGCCGACGCTCAAGTCAGTCAACTCGCAGGGCGTGTGCAAAGCGATCACGATGGATTGGATCGTTAGTTATCGGGGCTACCTGGAGGATCGCGCAACATTCGTGAACGGATTTCGCCAGTACGACGAAAGCGGCACGCGCGTCGGATATTCCATTCCCCAGTTCTACCTCGACCGGCAGGAGCAATTCACTCGAGAACTGGCTGCCTACAACCTTCGATTCAAAGCCATGGTGAAGAAGGTCAAGGCGTACACGGAAGAGTTCCCGAATGAGAAAGACTTCACTCCGGCCCTGCTTGAGACGCTGAAGATTTTCATCCGCGTGGCGCGAGCCGGGATTGAATGCATCCGTTACACGGAGCCGGCCGACGTAGATGCAATGGTATCGACACTGTCCAATCTAAAGAAACCCGGCTACTACACACTCGCGCTGACCAAACCGGGGGGCCATGTATTAGGTTTCGAGTTCCGTCCTGACCAGAAAGCCGGCTCCTTTCCCGGAATTTTCGAGTTCATTGATGCTAATTCGGGATTATTCGTTTTCGGCAAGGCTGCGGATATGCTGGCGTTTTTCGAAAACGAGGTGTGGCCGAGGCGGGTCAACGACCAGCAGCAGCCGGTGTGGGCGGGTTACCAGAAGTTCACAAAGCTCCAACTCTTTGAGTTCGACACAGGCAAGGGCGGATTTATCACGAGGCAGGAAGAGGAAGAGAACAGGATTCTGGCCGAACTGGAGCTTGAACTTGAGATCGAGGCATTAGAAAAAGAACTCGAAGCCGAATACGGAAAAGACTGGTGGAAGAAATAGCCGCGGCTTTTTGAAAGCTTTGCGGAATCAAGCGGACCTGATTGGAACCGGCTGTATTGGCAGGAGTGTCCCGTGAATCTTCAAGACCTGCAAACTGCTTTGGCGATCAAAAATTCTACCGTCACGGTGGACCTCGGAATGTTGGGCGACGAGGTTGATAACATGCTGCGCACGAGCTATGACGGGAAGGCGTTGACCATTTATGAAGCCAGTCCCGGCGACGGCGCGAACAACGCCGTGGTAATCGTCGGCCGCGGCGGCTTTCTCGCGACGGAATATGAGGAAGGCAACGACGCCAAACGGGGACTCCATGTAGCAGCAACATTCCGGCTGGACGGCCAGGGTTCGGTATACGCGTCCGTGCGCTACAGCGTGATTGGCGAAGACGCCGAGCCCGGATGGAAGTTCTCCACGAGCTTCCCCGGGCTGCCGGTGCATTTTGATTATGCCCAGCCCGACGCTTCTGAAACCACGCCTCAACTGGATGAGCTGGAACTCTCGCAGTCCAGTTTCTTCGTGGAGTCGCGGCCGGGGCGCGATGAGGAGTTCAAAGTCGATCTCGTTACGGGCATCAACTTTGTCGGCGAACTTGCCCTTTCTGGCGTGATGGGGCTCTTTGGAGAAGTTCTTTTCAAGGAAGGCAACAAGCTGACGATCTCAGGCGCCATCGTCAGGCTCGATCCCGCTAAATTGCCGCCGCCATTGCCCCCGCTGGGTCCAGATCACTATGCGTGGGACCAGTCTGCGACGCTGCCGGGTATCTATCTTCGCGCGCCACTCACCGTGCCTGCGCTGACGCTTGGGCAGGTTTCCTTCGAGGCGTCGGATTTCCGGATCTACAGCCCACCTTCGTATGAGTGGCTCAATCGAAATGAGACATATCTGCCGGCTTCGGCGTTTACCGGCAAAATCGTCATCCCCAGTGCCGATGTCCGGGCCGACATCGCTGTCAATACGCAAGGTGCAAGCGGCGCCGCGCTGCTCACAGGCCAGTTCAAAGGCATTACGGTAGCAAAGCTTGCAAGCCTTGCAAATCTCGCCGGAACCGGATCGCTGATCAACGACATGCCGGATGCGTTCAAGTCAATCGGGGACACTCTTGGGAAACTCGAATTGATGAGCGCCAAGGTTACCGTCTTCAATGGCGGCTCCGGTCTCCAGGTTCTGGGCACATCGGCCACGATTGGCATGCCGGATCAGGTGTGGCGCCTCTGGCCCGGAACCGATCGGTTGAATATCGGTTCGCTCTACGCGAAGTTTGACGTCGCCCAACCCTTCTCCTCGCCATCGGTAGTGGTAACCGTTGGCGGCAGGGTATCGATTCAAGGCGTGCCGATCGACGTGAGCGCGAGCAATAACGATGGTTTCGTGGTCTCCGCTCAACTCGGAGCTTCGCAAACCATTCCGCTCAAGGCGCTGATGGAAACCTACGCCCCGGGCGTTCCGCCGCCGAGTGACTTGACCATCGCATCGATGCAACTCACAGTTGCGCCGCAAAAGTACTATTCCTTCTCGACAACGATCGCCCCCCAGCCAACTCCGTGGATCATACCCCTGGGCCCCACGACTCTCACTGTGAGCGATGTCTCGCTGTACTTCCTATACCCCCAGAAGGGATCGCTCATCGGTTCATTCAGCGGCACAATTGCACTGGGCTCCGTGGCTACGCTGTCGATGACCTACAGCATCCCCGGGCCGCTCGTGATTGAGGCGAACTTGCCGCGCATCGGCCTCACAGACCTCGCGCGCGAGGTGGCCGGCGCGGTATCGCTGCCGTTTCCGAGCGGGTTTCCCGAGATTGATCTCGTCGACTCGAAGGTGCGTTTCACGCGTGACGCAACCGGCGCGTCGACTTACTACGATTTCCTTCTGCGGACCACCGTTTCCGTCGGGGGCACTGCCGGCCTGAACTTCGGCGCATTGATCACCAGGTCAGACGGCCAATGGGGATTCGCAGTCGGTATCTGGACTCCAAAGTGGGAGTCAGGGCAGGGGTGGAGCCCCGGATCGTTGTGGGAGCCTCTCAAGGTCCTCGAGGTAAACAGCGCCGGACTGGTGATCAGCACGCTAGCCACGGATGCAAGCAAGGAACAGCTCATTCCGATTTCCGACGTCCCCGCCCTCGCGGATGAGCAGTTCAAGATTGTCGCCGGCGTAACGTTCTTTGCGACGCTGCGGCTGACGACGGGCCCGGTGAGTTTGCTGCGCGAACTCTTTGGCGACGCGGTCACGTTCGGCCTGTATGCGTCCTATGAGAAGTCAACCAGCACAACAAAGCTGATTGCCTACCTGGCGACCGGGACGAATGGCGCATTTCTCTTTGAGTCGTTCAAGCTGATCTGGGACAGCGTGGGCGCATCGTATGCCGCCATCACGATCGAGGCGAGCGGACGCCTGCAGATCGAAAGCGAGAAGCTCACCTATCAAGTGGCAGGCTCGATCTCGAAGGACGATACGGGTCTCTCGGGCCGGATTGCGCTCTCTGTGCGCGACTGGGTGCACCCCTTCGGATATGACCGGCTAACGGTGAAGCAGTTCGGCATAGCAATCGCGATGACGGAGGCAGGCCCCGTTTTCAGCCTCTCCGGAACGTTCCAGTTCACGACGAAGCGCAACAAGGAGTTCTTGTTCGGAATCGCCGGTGCGCTCACCTTTGAGGGGCCCACTGCGCTGGCCTTCGCTCTCAAGAGCACCTCGCCGGGTCAGTCGCTGCGATTCGGCGAAGTGCTCGAAGGCATCACGACCATCGATGTGTACGATCTGTCCCCGCCGGCAAGCCTTATTCCGTGGGTGCTCGAAATCAAGCTGATCGATATGTTCCTCGAGATACAGGAGCTGTCGTTCTGGGCCGTCATAGTCGACCAGGTGGAGATCAATCGCGTCACCTACAAGAAGGGCTTTGGGCTGCGCGGTGCGATTGCGCTGTTCGGCATCAAGGTACTGCTGTACGTGGAGGTTCGGGCAGCTGAGAAGATGTTCGCGGGCAGCGCGGAATTCCCGGATGAGGTGCGGCTGGGGAACTTCCTCGTGCTGAGTCGTCCATCGACCATCGCGCTCGATTCCAAACGCGATCTGGCGACTGCCGGGCAGCTGGAGCTTACTCCCAAAGGGCCGGTGCTGGAGCTCTCCTCGGTCATCGATGCGACGCACAAGAACTACCTTTATGTAGCTGCTCACCTTCAGTTGTTTGATATCTTCCGGGCCGATATCCTCGGCCAGGCCACGGATAGCGGAATTGCGTATCTGCTCGATATCCAGGCGGGGACTTCCGGGCAGGGCGCGTGGGCGGCGCAGAAGACGACGCTGCTGGTCAGCCGCGAACAACTTGCCTTCGGCGCCAGCCTCAATTACGAGTTTGGCCTGAAGGACGTGACACTCGGAGGATTCAAACTCTTTGATGTTTTGCAGGTGCCGGAGGTACGGCTTCCGGATTTCCTCTTTAAAGTAGGCGGAAAAATCAGCGGCGGGCTGGTACCCCCGAGGTTCGCCCTTGGCGGCGAGCTGAAATTCCAATTTATGGAGCTGAATTTCGACAAGAGCTTCGACATTCAGATCGACCTGTCGAGTGCGCCGCAAAAGCTGGCCGACTTCGGCGCGTTTGTGCTCGCGTGGATCAAGGCGAACCTATCGAAGCTGGTGGAAGAAATGCTCAACGTCGTGCAGAAATTTGCCGATTGGGTAAAGCAGAATTTCGAGCGTTTCAAGCAGTTCGCTACCGAAGTGGCGCAGGTCCTCAAGGACGTGTTCAACGAAACGTCAACGGAAGTTGTAAAGGCGATGATGGCGGCAATCGGCTGGGCTTCCGACGTGGTAAACGAGGCAGTCGACACGGCGTACAAGATCTGCGCTGCCACTACGGCGCTAGTGAATGTCTAGAAGCGGCGGCGGGGTCAATCGGCCATCACTTCGATGAGGGGATTGTTTCGCGCCCACTCTTCGGGGGCGCTCAGGACGCAGCGGGTCCAAGTGCGAAGAGTCTCGATGTGCCTGTCGTCCGTGGGGCCCAACCTTGCCAGGCGTCGGCTCCAGAAGCGAACCGAGGGAAGCGCCTCCATCCGGCAATCCCGCCAGTGCCGGATGCGCCAACCCGCGGCTTCAATCAGGCGTCGCAGTTCCGCCGATGAAACCATGTGCATGGATCCGCCGAATGCAGTGCCGGGCGGTGACGCATCCTGGCAGTTGACCCGCATGACGATTCGGCCGCAGAGAGGACGCAGAGACCAGAGCAGCCATTCCTTATCGCGAACGTGGCAGAGCGATTCGAGCAGCAGGGCCGCGTGAAAGGCGCCCGGCGGAAGCGTCGCTTCTGCATCTCCGAGGCGTACGCGGTAGCCAAGAGAGGCGACATGGCGATATTGCGTCCGGCTGATGGTGAGGCCCGTGACCGGGCCGCAAAAGTCCCGCACTAGCATCGCAAGCGGCCCGCCCCACCCGCAACCGATGTCGTAGATGGTTCCGCCGGCAGGCAGCAGTGGATACAGAGTGCGAACTGCGCGGCGCATGGCTTCTTCGGCCTCGTCATCGTCAGGTTCGTGGTCTGCACTTGCGAAGATGCCGCCGTGATAGTGCATCCCATCGCCCAGGATGGCTTGCCATTGGCGGATAGGCCCGCCGTAGAATTCGTCGAGATCCGGCGCGGAATCGGCGGTCCGGGACTGGGGAAGGGAAATGCGCGCAAAAACTTGGGATTCTGCGGCCTGGTGAAATGTACGCGAGCCGGCTGCAACGATCGACTGCAGCTCAGCTTCATCGCTGGGCCAGCGCGTCGCCGCCGCAGAGGCATAGAGCGTAACGGCTGGATTGGGATCGCCAAGCCTGAACGCAATGTGCTTGATGTGGAGATCGAGTGCCGGGTCCGATGCTGGAATCTCGAGCAGTTCCGCGATTGCAGACACGGCAGCCAGGCTGTTGGCGCGGGGCCTCCAGGGAAGCGATAGGTCCAGCTGCCGTAAATGGCCACCTTCCTCGCGGAGCCAGAAGCCGGAAAGTGCTCGCACGCGCGGATCGGCGAGCAATGATGCGAAAATGCGCTTGAGCTCCGGCGTAAGAAGATCTTCCGGCGCAAGGCCTTCGGGCGTCTCCGGCAGATAGGAGAATTGGTAGCTCGATGCGCCTGGCGCGGCTGTACGATCCCACCTCCACGCGCGATAGCGGTCAGATTGTGTCACGCGGTCGCGGCTATGACGGTAGAAACGCAGCTCCGGGCCGGCAGGGAGAGTCGAAATGCCAATGCCCTGTGCAACCGGCAGCAAATCGGCCGCGGCCTGCGCGTCGAGAATGGATTGGGGAACACTGAGCGCGGCGAGCGCAGTAGCGATTGGCGTCAGGGCAGGTTGGGAATCTGCGGTAAGCCAGCAGGTGAACCGTCCGCCGGACAGGACCTGTTTGCGTTCAAGGCGAACCGAGTATTCAAGCTCCACCGCCGGGCTTGCTGAAAGGTGTTCGCCCAGCATCGCGAGGATGGAATGGGCTGTTGGAAATTGCGCGAGAGATATCTTACGGAGGTTAGTGGAGTCTTGCACTCGGCACCATTAGATTCTAGACGCAGTGCAGTCTAGCATGAGTTAGATGGCTGGGGTGAGGAGCATCGCAGCGGCGTTCAAACTACTGTAGAAGTGAGGCAGCGAGCGACGACAGCGAACTGATGCCTCTGGGAGGAAAACACGTGGATTCGACGGCTCCGGTGTGGCGGACACTTGCGGGGGTTGTGCCTTCTCCGCGCGCTCTGGCGGCGCGGCTCCGCAGTGGGCTGGGTCCGCACCCTGTTCCGCAGAGCGACCTTCGCACGCGTGGCCTGCTTGTTGAAATGAACGCAAGTGAAGAGCATAGGGGACGGTTACGCAGCGAGCTTCCGGAATTGGCCGCTGTGAAGGATGCATTGAGCGGCTCCTGGCCCGATTTGCTGGTGCTTGCCGTCAACGAGACGCCGCCCACCGACGCAGATACCTTCCTGATGATGCCCCACGTCGACCGGCGTTATGCGGCGGAGGGATTTGCGCATGCAATGCCCGAACGCACGACGGTTGTGGTCCTCGATTTTCCGGAAGACGGCGTAGGAGGTGAGTTGGTGGCCTTCGACGCCGGACGGCTGCGGCAATATTCGCCGGACTCGCGCCTGGGTGCACGAGCCGCTGTGGAGAGGGCAGGAGGGCAACTTTTGCCACCTATACCCGGGACGGCTTATGAACTTGCCGGCCACCTGCCGCACGCCGTGCTGGGATATGAGACAAATCGCGGCACACCCTGGAGGATGGTGGTGGTGATCGCCGAGTTTGGCGCGGCAGGGTTATCCCAAATCGAATGGCGGCGACTCGGCTGATGAAGCGGTAGTTTCGCAACTTGACCGTGTCTCCGATCTTGTTGCGAATCTCCTTCCGCTTCACCAGCGCCCGCTCATTGACGAAAACGACTTGTCGACGAAATCACTGAACGTCGATTGTTGTAACGCTGTACGCAGGCAACGTCAGAGTCAACGACGAACCGCTCACCGCCTGCGATCCAATTGACACTGGAGTCACAGGGGCTGACGGGCTTTGCTTCGCCGCCGTAGCCGCAGTCATCTGGTACATGTTGGCCGTGCCTGAGAGCGTCATACCGCTGATCGCAACCACTTGAGACGTGTTGGCGCGATTGACGGCTACAAGAACGACGCGTCCGGGAGCGGTAGTGTCGGTGCTTGCATAGACCATCACGCTGCCCGGGTTACTCGAGGTCGTATGCACCGATACATCGCCGAAGTTTGAATTCGAGCCATCGAAGTTACGGAACGCGCGGAAGCCCGCGAGTTCATAGTCGTAGGTTCCGCTTGGAGGCCAGAACATGGCCGCAAAGACACCGTTGCTGGCATAGACGCCCAATTGGTCCGCCTGTGCGACCGTGCCGGCGATGTTATTAAAGCCGCCCGTCTCGTACTCACTGATGGAAAGCTTAATCGAGGGGAATTCGGCTGCAATCTTCGACTGCAGTCTTCCCAGGAAGTTGATGGGCGCGCCACCTAGGACCGAGTTGACCCATGGATTGCTGTTGCCGGGATCGGTAAATGTCGCATCCCAGAGATTGCGTGGTGCCTGCACGATCAGCTGCATATCGGCGTCCGACAAACTCGAGGCTGTCATGCTGGTAACCCGCGTGCTGCCGGAATCGTAGTCCTCGGGGTACCAGTGGAAGTCATAGACATCTACAAGCGGCTTCCCGAATGTTGCCGAAGCTGTGCTCAACGCCTGGAAATACTCGTCCGCGAACCAGTTCGCGCCGGTTGGGGTGGTGCCGGTAACTCCGCTCTGCCAGTTGTAGACGCCAAGGAAGCCGTAGTGCGATGGCCCGAAGATGGTGATGTTCGGGAACTGAGTCTTAAGAGCCTGTGCCACCGACAGAGTCTTGGAGATGTAGGCGGATGGCGTAATTTCGGTCGGGCCCTGCACCTCCAGATGCGTTGAGTTCCAAAGATCCGGTTCGTTGTCCAGATCGACAAAGGCCGGTGTGGGCGTGGTGCCGTTAAACAGCTGCTTCGTGGTGGAAAGCTGATTCATTGCCCACACGAATTCATCGTCATAGACGTTGCCGGTGTCCTCGCCACTCACCACGGTAACGGGCGGCGTGGTGGTAAAGGGAGCGGAACTGACTGAACTCTTCTGATAAACGATGTTCTGGAATCGTGCCAGATCCGGCGCATTGGTGGTGGGGACGGGACCGGACTCATCTGCTGATACAAGCCCTTGTATCGGGATCGTGAAGAGCGTTGCCTGTCCCGCGGCAATATCGGCATTGATGTTCGGATACACTGCGAACCCCGGAACCGTGCTGGAGCTCAGGAAATTATCGCTCTCATAGTTAAAGTCGCTACCTGCATTCGAGGCGTTCGTCGTCCAGTTATAGGCCGTCCAGCGATTGCCGCCCATGCGGTAGATGGTTACGTCTGGAACATTGGGAATTCCCGAACCGGTGATTCCGTTAATTCCATAGATCCAGGGTGAGATTGGCGCTGTCTGCGAAGGATTGACGATGACCGTAACATTGGTAGCCACGGCGCCAGGCGTAGCGAAGACCTGATTTGAGTTGGCGCCGCTCCCGGCAGAGTTCACGGCGGAGACCACATAGTAATACACGGTGCCGTTCGTCAAGCCGGTGTTCGTAAAACTGGTTGTCGTCGTCGATCCAACTGCCGTGTATGGCCCGCCGCTCGTAGTCGAGCGTTGCACGTTGTAACTCGACGCAGTCAAGCTCCCCGTCCACGAAAGAGCAATCTGCTGGTTACCCGCTGTGGCGGTCAGCGAGGTTGGCGCCAGTGGAGGATCGCCACCGAGCGAGCCGCAGAGGTTTCCGTTCACCGCAAAGGCTGTCGGAGCGGGATTTCCGGAAGTTATCGTTCCATTGAAGCCGATGTTGGTGATGCTTCCACCCGCGGCGACGGAGCCGTTATAGCTCTCATTGGTCACTGTGACCAACCCGCCACTCTGCGTTTCAACCCCATTCCAGAGAGATGAGATCGTCTGTCCGTTGGCGAAGATCCACTGCAGCGTCCAGCTGGTCCAGGCTGTCGTTCCGGTGTTCTCGAGGTCGATGGTCGCTCCGAATGCGGTCGAGCTTTGCGGTGAAATCGTGTAGACGACGTTGCACGCAAAGCCGTTGCCGTTGCCGCTGGTAACGGTGATGTTTACAGCGCTCGATGTACTCGTGGCAAAGGTCGTCGATCCACCGTAAACAGCTGTGACCGAGTGTGTGCCCGCTGTCGAGAATGAGGTCGCAAGCGTTGCCTTTCCAGAGCTCAACGTTCCTGTGCCCAGCGAGGTCGACCCGTCCAGGAACGTGACGGTGCCCGTTGCTGCCGAAGGCGAAACTGTCGCTGTCAGCGTGACGCCGGTGCCAGTGGTAGTCGATGTGGAAGAAGACGTCAGCGCGGTGGTCGTGGCTGTCAACGACGATGTGACGGTGATGCTCACGGCGCTCGATGTGCTGGTCGCAAAAGTCGTCGATCCGCCGTATACAGCAGTAATCGAGTGTGTGCCCGCTGTCGAGAATGAGGTCGCAAGCGTTGCCTTTCCAGAGCTCAGCGTTCCTGTGCCCAGCGAGGTCGACCCGTCCAGGAACGTGACAGTTCCTGTGGCCGCCGAGGGCGAAACTGTCGCCGTCAGCGTAACGCTGGTGCCAGTTGTCGTGGACGTCGACGAGGACGTCAGCGCGGTGGTCGTGGCTGTCAACGACGATGTGACGGTGATGCTCACAGCGCTCGATGTGCTCGTGGCAAAGGTCGTCGATCCGCCGTACACAGCTGTGACCGAGTGTGTGCCCGCTGTCGAGAACGAGGTCGCGAGCGTTGCCTTTCCGGAGCTCAGCGTGCCGGTGCCGAGCGACGTCGACCCATCGAGGAACGTGACGGTTCCGGTGGCTGCCGAAGGCGAAACCGTCGCCGTTAGCGTAACGCTGGTGCCCGTTGTCGTGGACGTCGAGGAAGACGTCAGCGCGGTGGTCGTGGACGTCAACGACGACGTGACGGTGATGCTAACGGCGCTCGATGTGCTGGTGGCAAAGGTCGTCGATCCGCCGTACACAGCGGTAATCGAATGCGTCCCCGCGGTCGAGAACGAGGTCGCGAGTGTCGCCTTTCCGGAGCTGAGCGTACCGGTGCCGAGCGATGTCGTCCCATCGAGGAACGTGACAGTCCCGGTGGCTGCCGAAGGCGAAACCGTCGCCGTCAGCGTAACGCTGGTGCCGGTTGTCGTGGACGTAGAAGAAGACGTAAGCGCGGTGGATGTAGCCGTCAGCGACCCGTTGCAGGCCGTTCCATTGATCGCGAAATTTGTCGGTATCGCGTTGGTGACGTTGTTCCACGAGCCGTTGAATCCCATGCCGGTATAACTGCCACCTGCGGCGATGCTGCCGTTGTAGCTCATATTCGTGACCGTCACATTGGCGCCGGTCTGTGTCACATTGCCGTTCCAGATCTGGGTCACGGTCTGGCCGTTTGCGAAGCTCCAGGTCAGCGACCAACTGGTCCATGCGGTAGTTCCGGTGTTGCTGATGCTCAACGCGGCACCGAACCCCCCGGACCACTGGTTGGAAATCGAGTAGCTGACCTTGCAGGCTGTTTGAGCCATTGCGGTGGAGGCTAGAAAGATCACTGCCAGAACGAATCCCCACATACGAAGAACGCGATGCGTCATGACTGCTCCTTTGTATTTGCATGTTCGGATTCATACGAATCCGAACAAGAACTATTCGTCCCGGGAAAGTGGCGTGACCTTTGCCTACAGATCATGCGAGCGGTCATCGAGGTACCCGCGTTCTTGCTGCGAAGTACGCCGCCGGGCTGCTTCAGCAAATACCGCTTGTTCAGGGCGCCGCTGCTCTCAGAAGCGCCCCCTGGTTGAAAGTGGCTCGTTAGTTGCCGGGGAAGAGATTTGCGAAGACGAGATACGCCGACGCAATATCCACCTGCGCCCAGAAACGGTGGTAGTTAAAGGTTGGACCCGCTCCCGTTCCCGAGCAACCCGACTGAACCAGCGCATAGCTGGGATCTTGCTTGTACTTGGGTCGCAGGCTCAGGAATGTTGGCTGCGGGCTGACCGTGACGTCTTCGCCGGCCGGCATGGTGCCCGGTGCCCAAGTGGACGGCACAAACACCGTGGCGCCGAATCCGCCGTTGAGAGTGGTGCTGCCGTTGGTGCTGGTGCTGGTCGTGCTGGTGCAGTAGTCGCTGCGCGTCTCCGCCACCGAGATTCCGATGGAGTCGCGGTAGTTGGTCCAGATGCCGGTCAGCAGGCTCTTGGCCAATGCCTCTGAGGTTGCATCGGGCGTCTTGCTGGAACTCCACTTGCCAACCGCGGCGCTGTAGTAGGCAAGGGCCTTAGCCAGCGAGCCGGCCAGGCCTATGTCCGTTGCAGTGCCCGTGACCCTGACGTGAAGGTTCGGATTGAGCGGAACGGTAGTCCAGTCTTGCGTAGCAGCGTTCCAGTTGGTTGCAGGCTGGTTCGCGGTACCGGACGTGACGAGGCCGCAGGTCGAGTCGTTCCAGGGATTCGTCGTGTCGCCCTGGCCCGGGGAGTCGTCCCAACAGAGCGAACCGGGCAGGGTGAAGGTTCCGTTGGCGTTGACCGTGGTGACCTTCTCCACCCAGGGGATCCAACTGTTCAGCACGATTGCGGCTTTTGAATCGCCGGTGATGTAGTAGTACTCAGCCAGCCGCTCCATGGACCACGTCTGCATGCCGAACCACTGGTTGCTCGGCGGGTTGTGATAGACAGGCTCCCAATCGTAAGCCATGTTGTAGAAGGTGCTGTCGCCGGTGGGAGTCGGGGAGTAGGAGCCTTCCCAACTGTTGGTTGCGCCGCCGGCTATTGCGCCTTCATCCGATTGCAACCAGCGGTAGAGCTCAAGCTGGCGCTCCAGGCTTGTGCTCCAGTCAGTCACGCTTTGCGCGGGAAGATTGCCGCTGATGCCCGCATCCTTCGACAGCGCGAAGGCCGCCACCGGGTTCTGGTAGCCAAAGTGCGTACTGCCGTCTCCGATGCGCCATGCCCACGACCCGGCGCTGGGGAGAGCTCCGCCCCATGCGAAGTACCATCCGAGCAGATAATGCGCGGAACTGTAGCCGCTGCCGGCCGCGCAGCCGGTTGCGCTCGCGCTCGCGCCTACACAGCCGATCGCCTTGAAGTACTTGTCGAACATTGCATACCGCAGGTAGTCGCCAAGCTTGGCGGCCTTGGGCAGCAAGCTGGTGACAATGCTGCTTCCGCCCTGCGCGTCTGCGTATTGTTCCGCCCAGTACATGGCCTGCACAGTGCGTGCATCGGCGTCCGGTGCATCTGTGTACTTCCACTGCGCCGTATAAGGAGAAGGAGCAGTGAAGAGGTCGAGGTAGCCGTTGCTGGAGCTGCCGTACTTCAATGCATCCCAGCAGGGCTGCGGAACAGTCAGCCACACGGATTCGTTTGCGCCGCGTTGGAAGGTGTTCATGCACGAGGGCTTCGTCACACCGTCTTCCTGCTGGCCAAAGCCATAAAAGTTGTCGGTGTCGATAATCCAATGCATGGAGTACATATTGCTGTTGCCGTAGGTCGAGCTGAGCTGGCTCGCCAGGGGATCGTTACCCACAGAGACCGAACTTGTCAGCGTCGATGGATAAGCGCCGGGCAAGGGATGCTCAGGTGCATAGGTGGCGGGTGAAGAGGCGTTATAACCGCTATTGGTTGGTTGCAGCGCCGCGCTGGGGATCATGTTGTCTTCCATGCTCGTCCAGGCAGTCTGCAGCCCCGTCCAGTTTTCGGTCAGGCCGCCGTAAAGCGTTTCCAGCCAGATCCAGTAGCTGTAAGTCTCCGATGACGTCTCGTGGCCATAATCCGGGGCCTCGGCCATGAGAGTTTCTACCGAGTGGTACGGAATCTTGTCGCCGCTCGTTGCGGTTCCAAAATACCCGTTCGAGGAGGTGTGAATGTCGTTGTAAAGGTCGACAAAATGTTGCTGGAACGTGGTAAACCCCGCGCTGATGGTGAGAGTGAAGGTGAGGGTGTTAGTTATGGAGCCGGAACTGCACGTGACCGTGAGTGTGGACGCTCCGGCAACTGCAGTGGAAGGTACCGTGAATGTAAGCGCAGTTGAGCCAGGAATGACCTTGGTGCCGGCAGGCAAAGGATCGGTTATTCCACTTGGCAGGCCAGTGAGCGAACAGGTTATGTTGCCCGTGAACCCGTTCACGTCCGTAGTCGTCAAGGTAGCGGTTCCGGTACCTCCGAGAGCTACGACAAGAGCAGTGGGCGAAACTGAAATGGTAAAGCCGGGTGCTCCGGTCACAGTGAGAGTGATGGAGGTGGTCACTGGAGTCAGCGTTCCGGAGGTGCCTGTGATGGTGATCGGATAGCTCCCTGCAGCAACTGTTGAAGCGACCGAGAACGTGACCACGCTTGAACTCGTCGATGAAACTGGACTGAACGAGGCCGTTACGCCGGTGGGCATTCCAGATGCCGCAAAGGTCACGCTGCCGGCGAAGGGGCTTACATCGCTCACCGCGATCGTATCGGTCCCACTCGCGCCCGGGGCCACCGACAACGTCGATGCTGAAGGCTTCAACGTGAAGCTTCCCGTCGAGACGCCTCCACAAAGCGTTCCGTTGACTGCGAAGTTAGTGGGCACTGAATTGGTACCACTCCATGTACCGTTGAATCCGATGCCTGTGACACTCCCGCCGGCGGGAATGCTGCCGTTATAAGGCTCGTTGGTTACAGTCACGTTCGCGCCGCTCTGGCTGGCAATGCCATTCCAGAGAGATGAGACGGTTTGACCGTTCGCAAACGTCCAGGTCAGTGTCCAGCTGCTCAGAGCCGTCGTGCTCGTGTTCTCGATGGTGATGGCTGCTCCAAAAGCCGTTGAGTTTTGCGGCGAAATCGTATAGACAACCTGGCAAGCGCCGGTCGACGCCGTACCCACAGTCAACGTAAAGGAGGCGGATGCGCTGAGCGAACCGCTCGTCCCCGTGATTGTTACTGGGAAGGTGCCCGTCGTTGCCGAGCTGCTTGCGGCAAAAGTGACTACACTTGTACCGGTAGCCGGATTCGTTCCGAACGTTGCCGTTACACCGCTGGGAAGGCTTGAAGCCGCCAGCGTCACGCTGCCGGTGAAGCCCCCCGCATCAGTTACGGTGATCGTGTCGGTCGCATTCGAACCCTGAGTCACGGAGACCGTTGATGCCGACGATGCCAGGGTGAAGCTGGGTGGAGCAGCTACGGTTATCGTGATCGAGGTAGTTACCGGGGCCAGCGTTCCGCTGGTGCCGGTGATGGCGATCGGATAACTTCCTACTGGGGTAGTCGAACCAACCGCGAAGGTGACCACGCTGCTCGCCGTGGCAGGATTGGTGCTGAACGTCGCAGAAACTCCTGAGGGCATTCCGGATGCGGCAAGCGTCACGCTTCCGGTGAATGAACCTGTATCGGTTACGGTAATCGTGTCGGTTTTGCTTGCTCCCTGGGCAATTGATAGCGTTGACGCGGCCGGCGTTAGCGTGAAACCAGAAGCGGCGGTCACCGTGAGCGTGATGGAAGTGCTGGCTGGAGTCAACGTGCCGGAGGTGCCGGTTATTGTAATCGGATAGTTTCCGGCTGCGGTTGTTGAAGCAACCGAAAAGGTGACTACGCTGCTCGCGGTGGCGGGATTGGTGCCGAATGAAGCTGTAACCCCCGTTGGCATTCCCGAAGCCGCGAGAGACACGCTGCCGTTGAACGGGCTGACGTCAGTTACTGTGAGCGTATCGGTGCCAGTCGCGCCCTGGGCGATCGACAGAGAACTCGCCGAAGCTGCCAGCGTGAAGCCGCCTGAACTGCCTGATCCATTCGCCAGGCACGTGACCGCAGGAACCGCATTGGTTCCCGTAACCGAAGCATTGAATCCGGCGCTGCTGTAGGAACCGCCGACTGGAATCGCGCCGTTGTAACTCAGGTTCGTCACCTTCACTGACTGCCCGGACTGCGTGACTGTACCATTCCACAATTGCGTAATCTGCTGATTCCCGGAATACGTCCACGTTAATGTCCAGCTGCTGATGGCCGTCGTGCCGGTGTTGGTGATCGTAAGCCCGCCGGCAAAATTTCCCGGCCAGGTGCTCTGAATTGTGTAGGTCGCCGAACAGGACTGAGCCAGGATGCTCGGCGCAGCCGCAGTTAGGAGCAGAGCCGCAAGTGCTCCGGCGAGGCAGCCCAATCCGCGGCCGCCAATAGGTCCGAACCAGTTATTGATTCTCTGAAACATATTGCCTCCTTGCGTGTCACGCGACTCGCCCGCATGCAATGATGGGCGACCATCCTTGGAGCAAAAGCTCCGAACACAGAGCACTCCTTGCCTGGTCACGGCCCGGGCAGGCAATTCGAACGGCAAAGAGCCTGCACCGAAAATCAGGCAAAGGCTCCCCGCAATCTCCAGGGGAGTGGAAATTGGGAGTTACCTCTCAAACTCGGTGATTTCGCCCTCGACGCGTCCGTCTATCCTGGGACCGCACCGAGACAACGCATTCAGGTAGGAGAAAAAGCAAACTCTAATCGGTTGGCGTGTTCGCCAACGGTCTAGCATCCTTCGCCGATTTTCAAAAACTAGTTACGGCCGAAGTGAATTGCGGAGGCATACTAAAACGTTTGAGCATAATTTGCAAGCTAAATCAACCGCAAAATTGTTTTCGGCAGAATGCTGGCGGCCGCGCTTTTCCTAAGCCTCATAAATCCAGAACCTTCGACCATGACTCGCCAGGAGGGAATCGGTTCTCTCCGGCGACTTTCAAAGGCTTTCCTACTGAATATAATTCGCAAGGTGAAGATAACCGGATCGTCAGAGGGTCGTTTTCACCGTCGCTTGCAAGTTCATTCTCAACGTTGCGGCACATTCTTTTTAAAGTAGTAAATCAACCGGCTCGCACTAATAACTGTGATTAGGATAATGTCCATTTGCCGGTGGCTTCGATGATCGTTACGTAACGATTCAGAGGGAGATCCGTGAATCGGTCGATTGCCTTGCTTGGAAGCGGCCACTTGATCTCCAGGCTGTCAATCTTCTTTCGCTTCCCGATCCCGAGCACAACTCGTGGATCATGCGAAGAGAGAAAACTTCCCCCGCCTGTCTTCATTCTCGATCTCTTCAAGTCTCCGGCTTGATAGGTGATCACGGCTCCTACAGCATCTGCGTTGCACACTCGTCCGATCAGCCGCACGCCGAGCCAATTGTTCAATCGGCCGACATTGTTGCGCATGATCAAAGGCGCTTCGTCATTATTCACGATGACGACGTCCACGCCTCCATCATTGGCAAAATCTCCGACTGCCAATCCACGGGCGGGAAACTCTTTGCGAAATATCGGTCCGCTCTCCGCGCTTACATCGCGGAACTTCTTTCCTTCTCGATGGAACAGTTGCAACCGCTGACGCCACTGGATATTGTTGGCGTTCTCAACCAGGAGATCATCGGGAAAGCCATTGGCCGTGAACAGATCGAGATCGCCGTCGTTGTCGTAGTCGAAGAACTTCAATCCCCAACCGCTCATCCAACGCGTCGCCATACCAATACCCGCGGCCGTCGCCACATCCTCAAAGTTCTCGTCTCCGACATTCCGATAGAGGGAGAAGAACTCCTCGTCGATGTTGGCGACAAACAAGTCTTCGCGTCCATCCTGGTCATAGTCAACGGCATCTACGCCCATCCCTGAGCGTGCGCGCCCATCGGCGCTGTAGGCTACATCGGCCGTCAAAGCGACTTCGTCGAACTTGCCCTCACCGCGGTTCATGAACAGAAAATTGGGAACTGTGTCATTCGAGACGAATAAATCCATTCGACCGTCGTTATTCAAGTCCGCTGCGACCACACCCCACGCCTTGCCCCGATGCTCGGCAATATGCGATGACTTGCTCACGTCGGTAAAGGTACCGTCGCCGTTATTGTGGAATAGCCAGCTCGGCATCGGATCGAATGTCGTGGGAATGCAATAGTGATGCATGCCCGCGGCATCGGGCGGACAACCGCGGTGAATATCGAAGGCCGCGAACTGGCATACAAATAGATCGAGCAGCCCATCGTTGTCGTAATCGAACCATACCGCGCTCGTGCTCCACCCACCCGCGCCGACTCCAGCCTTCTCAGTTATGTCGGTAAAGGTGCCGTCACCGTTGTTGCGATAAAGGATGTTGCGCTCGCACTGGGTTACGTAGATATCGGGGAAACCGTCATTGTTATAGTCGCCGATCGCCACCCCCTGCCCGAAGCCCCCGCCCATAACACCGGCTTTAAGTGTGACGTCGGTAAACGTGCCGTCGCGATTGTTCCGGTATAGCGCATTGCGCAGCGGATGGACGGGGTGAAAGAAGCTCGAGCGCCCGCTGTTTACGAAGTAAAGGTCCATCCAACCGTCATTGTCGTAGTCAAGGAAGGCGCAGCCGGCGCCGCTGCTCTCCGGCAAATACCGCTCCGCGGATCGCCCGGCATCGTGGACCCACGTAATGCCGCTCTTCGCGGCAGGGACCGGTTCAAACGGAAAGACAGGCGGCACTGCGGCGGCCCGGGACAACTGCGACTTCCGGAGCGCAAGGGCAGCGCCGAAGCTGCCAAATCGGCTCAACAGAGTGCGGCGGGAGAAGACGGTCTGAGAGCCTCGGGTTATTGAGCCCATGCAATAAAAATATCGCTAAAAGTTATAATTGGCGATGGAACCCGCCATGACCTCTGCAGCGTATCGAGCCATCTGCCTGGGTGCTGGCCTTCTCGCTTGGCTTGGAACCGCGCGGGTATCACTGTCACAATCCTCCCCTCGGCAAACCGCAGCCCTCTCGCAGGACAATCAGCCCGACGTTGCATCGCTGCGCAATCAGGCGCTCGAAGAAGGAGAAGCGGGCAAGACGGCCGATGCCATTCGCGATTACCGGCGCGCCCTTGAGCTGCAGCCCGATTGGAAGGAGGGCTGGTGGAACCTGGGAATGCTTCAGTACTCGGGAAAGCAATTCGACGAAGCCGAATCTGCGTTCCAAAGAGCTGCTTCACTCGCGCCAGGGGTCGGAAACATATGGGCCCTTCTCGGTCTTTCGGAATTCGAAACCGGCGATTATGATCGTGCGCTGCAGCACCTCGAACAAGCACAAAGACTCGGCATCCAGGATGACGAGGAAATTGCTCGCGTTGCCAGCTATCATCTGGCGTTGCTTTGCTTGTGGTCGGGGCAATTCGAACGCGCCACGGAACTCCTGCGCGCGAGTTTCGGATTCGGGTCGATGCCTCCGCAGGTACGCCTGGCTCTCGGCCTCGTCACGTTGCGCGTCTCTCTTCTGCCGCAGCAACTTGACCCATCGCGAGAGGCCCTGGTTTCGGAGACTGGTGCCGCGGCCGCCAGCGGGGATCCCGAACGATTTGCCGAACTGGTGAAGGAGCATCCCAACGCGCCCAACCTAAGGCTCGCATACGGAGTCGCCCTGAGCCGCGCGGGAAAAGCTGAGGAAGCGCTTGAACAGTTCCGCGCCGAAGCCGCTACGTCGCCGGAGAGTCCGCTTCCCTGGATGGAGACGGCCCATGTTCTCATCGGCAATGGCAAAGCCTCTGATGCGTTAGTGTCCGCGCAGAGAGCAGTGCGCCTCGCTCCGTCTGACCCCGCTGCTCACGCGATTCTCGCGGATGCCCTGAAGGCAGCAGGCAAACCAGGTCTGGCGGCCAATGAACTTAAGCTTGCGACGACCAGCCCGCAGGTTTCATCGCCTCCCGAGAAGCGCATCTTGAAGTACTATGGCAGAGCCGAATTGGCGGAAGGATCTACTCGATCCGCCGGTCAGGACTTATGGCATCGAGCGCTTCGCGAGTATGTGGCGGCAGATTATTCCGGCGCGCAAGCGGATTTGAAAACGTGGCTGGCTGGCAACCCATCCGACGGCACCGCGTGGGCACTGTTCGGGCTCTGCGAATTCGCTCTGCATGATTACGACGACGCGCTGATTCATCTCGACCGCAGCGCCCGCCTGGGCATGAACGCAAGCACTGAATCGCTCGACCAGGCGCGGTACACGTATGGCATCCTGCTGATTCACGCTGGCCGGTTTGACGAGGCTGACTCTGTGCTGGCGACGGCATGGCAGCCGTCTGGTCCGCTGGCTGCCAAAGTGGAGTTCGCGCTGGGGTTGTCGCTGCTGCGGCGAACGGAGTTTCCCGACTCAGTAGACCCAAAGGAAGCCGATCTCATCCGTACCTCCGGCCGGATCTCTACCTTACTTCAGCAGAGCGAGTACGACCGGGCTTTCCCTCTCTTCAAGGTTCTTATTGACCGCTATCCGACCGTCCGATTCCTGCACTATGCTTACGGAACAGCCCTGATTGCGGTTTCGGAGTTCGACCAGGCCGCAGTCCAGATGCAGGCAGAGCGTACCATCTCTCCAACGAGCGAACTGCCATGCCTGGGTCTCGCATCAATGGCGTTGCGCCAGCACACACCCGAACCCGCCCTTCAGTGGGCGCACTGCGCGCTCGAGTTGAACCGTGATTCGGTCGATGCGCACTATTTGCTCGGGCGTGCATTACTCGAGACAGGAAATGCGACAGAGGCGGTCACGGAACTTGAGGTCGCCGGGAAGATGAGTCCGGCAAGTCCCGAGATCCATTTCAACCTGGCCAGGGCATATGCCAAAGCCAACATGCCTGAGAAAGCTCAGCAAGAACGCGAAACATTCACTCGCCTTAATCAGGAGCGCCATGGAACCGAAACGCCACGTTAACTCGAGCAGAGAAAAGCGACGCGGCGAGTTGCGTGTTGCCGGCGGGAGAGATTTGCGCGTCCGTTCCTTTTGTGCGCTGCTGGTTGCTGTTATCACTCTGAGTGTGCTCGCCTTCTTGTGGACGCCTGCGTTTCGCACCTCGGCCTCGCGAGTCAAGGCAGCACAGACAGTAAGTGGGACGGGAAAGCTGACTATCGATTATCCGCGCGACGGTTCTATCTTTCCGCCCGAGATTACTGCCCCGGTTTTTCTGTTCCACGACTCAAGTGAAGCAAAGCGCTGGACTATCGAGGTTGCATTCGACTCGGGCGCCGGCGGCCTCCACCTGGACTGCGCGGGAGACTATTTACAACCCGCAGAGCTCGACACGCGCGCCGGGACCAAGCTGGAGTGGACCGCCGAACAAAGTACTACCCACACCTGGAAACCGGATGATGAAGTTTGGAAGAAGATCAAGCTGCATTCGGTCATGACTCCGGTCCGCGTCACCATTCAGGGCTACGCGGATGCCGGCGCGACGCAGCCCGTTTCCAGAGCCACGGTTGCGATTTCTACCTCGTCCGACCCGGCCGGCGCGCCGATCTTCTATCGCGATGTGCCTCTGATGATTGCTCCAACCGCCGGAAAAGGCGCCATTCAACCCCTGCCTCCAAGCGCCCTTCCACTTATCAAGTGGGAACTACGCTACATCGGCCAGCCTCGAAGCCAGACAGTGATGGAAAATCTTCCCACCTGCGCTAACTGCCACTCCTTCTCGCGGGATGGCAAGACCCTCGGCCTCGACATGGATGGACCTCGCAACGACAAGGGCCTGTATGCGCTGGTTCCAGTTTCAAAAGAAATCACCATCGCTAACCGGGATGTGCTGCGCTGGGAATCGTTCAAGGAGGATGCAACCGGAGGCGTTCCATCCGATCCCACCGTCAAGCGATTCGGTTTCATGTCGCAGGTCTCGCCCGATGGACGCTACGTGATTACTTCCATCGCGCCGCCGGGGACAAAAGACATCCATGGCGCAGAAGCTCCAGGATTCGCGGCCGGAGTGGTGAATCGCCTCTTCAGCATGAACTATCAACACCTCGACTTTACCCAGGTCTTCTATCCAACGCGCGGCATCCTGGCCTGGTATGACAGGAGCGCCAAGAAACTACGCGCCCTCCCCGGCGCTGACGATCCGGATTACGTGCAGACCAGCGCATTCTGGTCACCTGATGGCAAGTACCTCATCTTCAGCCGCGCAAAAGCGCAGGATCCGTACCCACCCGGCGCTCCCAAGCCAACTTATGCCAACGACCCGAATGAGCCGCTTGTTCAATACGATCTCTATAAAATCCCTTTCAACGAAGGCCGCGGAGGCAAGGCGGTACCGGTAGCCGGCGCATCGCAGAATGGCATGAGCAACAATTTTCCCAAGGTGTCGCCCGATGGAAGATGGATTGTCTTCGTGCAGAATCGAACGGGGCTGCTGATGCGGCCCGACAGCAAGCTGTACATGGTTCCGTTCGAAGGCGGCAAGGCACGGCTCATGAACTGCAATACTCCGCGCATGAATTCTTGGCACACCTTCTCTCCAAGCGGCAGATGGCTTGCGTTCTCGTCGAAGGGACGCTCCCCTTATACGCAACTTATGCTGACGCACATCGATGCGCAGGGCAATGACTCCCCGGCCATCATGGTTGAAAACACCACCGCGGCGAACCGCGCAGTAAATATCCCCGAGTTTCTGAACGTATCGCCCGGAGGTCTCGAAAAAATCGATCCGCAGGCCACTGAGTTCTACCGCTTCTTTAACCGCTCGTATGAGGCCATCGAGAATAACGACTTTCCGCAAGCCATAGCATCGATGCGTAGCGCGATCGAACGCGATCCCGATGACCCGCTGGCCCACTATGGACTTGCGACTGCGCTCTCCGCGAACGGCCAGGAACGCGAAGCGCTGGATGAATACCGCATTGCCTGCAAGCTCAATCCAAAGAGCTGGGCATGGCTGAACCATCTTGCCGTGTCACTTGCAAACAACGGCGAGGTAGATGAAGCAATTGCAACATGGCGGCAGTCGCTGCAACTCAATCCCTCCGACCCCGGAACGGAGACTGACCTGGGAACCACACTCTTCGAGAGCGGCCGCAGACAAGAGGGCTATCAACACCTCCAGAATGCAGTAATTCTTGCTCCGAAGTTGCCGGACGCTCACAACCATCTCGGCCTCGCCCTGGCAGAAATGGGCCAGACACAAGCGGCTGTCGAGCACTTCCAGAAGGCGATCGAACTTCTCCCTTCGTCGGCCGAATTCCGGTTCAATCTGGGATACGCACTCGATCAACGCGGCGATTACGAAGATGCCATTGGTCCGCTGGAGAAATCAGTGGGACTGAGCCAGGGTCGAAACTGGCATTGCCTGGCCGAGCTGGCCAAGGCCTATCAGAAGACCGGGCGATCCGCGAAAGCTGTAGAGACGGAGCGCTTGGCGATCGAGGCTGCTGAAAGGGACCACAATGACGAAGTCGTTAAGGAATTGCGCGATCTGCTCGCGCAATACGAATCGACCGGAAACTCCTCAACGAAATAAGTCAGTATCTACGGATGGCGGATAGGGCTAGGCCTGGCTTTCGAAGGATCGACAATACCCTTGCCTTCGAGAACGTTGTAAAAGTGGTCCGCTGCCAGATTGGTCAATTCCTCTGTCAGCCCTGATGGCCACCGAATCTCCACTTTGTCGATCCTGGTCGCAGTCCCCAACCCGAAGTGGAGCCGCAGGTCGCTCTGCGAAAGATAACTTCCGCCGCTGTGAACTTCATCGGTTTGGGTCATGCCGCCGGCCACCACCTTCACCCTCGCATTCAGCGCCAGCCGGTTGCTCTTTGTGCCGTCCAGCTCAAAGCTCACCCAGTGCCGGCCCGGAATGCCGTGGTTGCGAAGAATCATGGGTCTTCCATCGAGGTCTTCGATCACGATGTCCATATTTCCGTTGTTGAACAGGTCGCCGACCGCCAATCCTCGCGAGACCCGGCGCTCTCTCAACGCAGGTCCGGCCTGATCGCTTGCATCGCAGAACGTTCCATCCTTCTGATTCATTTCCAGCAGCTTCGGCTGGCGGTATCCTCCGCCGGAAGGAAGAGAATCAACCTGCGGATACACGTGCCCGGTCGCCGTGATGAGATCCTCCCAGCCGTCATTATCGAGATCGACAAAGGCCGTTCCCCACTTGACCCATGGCAACGAGGGCAACGCAATCCCGGAGCGAAACGAATCTTCCTTGAAATCCCAATTGCCCTCATTGCGATAGAGCAAGTCGTTTTCGTCGGTAAAGTTGGTCACGTGAATCGAGGGCCGGCCAGTGTGGTTGTAGTCGGCCAGCGCAATTCCCATGGAGGCCTGTTCCGATCCGTCTTCGCTCACCGCGGTCCCCGATTGCAGCCCGATCTCCTCAAATTTGCCGTTCCCAAGATTTTTGTACAAGTACTTCGGCGTCGAATCGTTGGTGACGTAGATATCGGGCCGCCCCGTGTTATTGAAATCCGCCCATACAACGCCGAGGCCGTAGTAGCCATCCGGGTCGTCAACTCCGGCCGTCTTCGAAACATTGGTGAACGTGCCGTCACCATTATTGTGAAAGAGCGAGTCGCCCGCTCCCCGCAGGCCACGCGGGCCGCACTGCACATCCAGGCCTTTATATTTGCAAAACGATGCACTGCCGAATTTGGGCATGTCGTCAAGATGAAAGTCGACATAATTGACAACCATCAGATCGGCGAATCCATCGCCGTCGTAATCTCCAAAGGAGGCTCCGGTCGAATAGCGTCCGTCGGAGACTCCGGCTTTCACGGTGACGTCGGTAAAAGTTCCGTCACCGTTATTCCGGTACAGAACGTTCCCTCCCAGGCAGGTGAGATAGAGATCGGGCCATCCATCGTTGTTGTAATCGCCAACCGCGCCTCCGTCGCCCAGGCACGAACTGTTCAAGCCCGATTTGGCGGTAACGTCAGTAAAAGTCCCGTCGTGGTTATTGCGATAAAGCGCGCCGTGCGCCGGGATTTTCTTGAGGGCCTGTTGCACCGTCGGCTGATTGGTGAAGTAGAGATCGGGCCAGCCGTCGCGATCGTAGTCGATCAGGATCACCCCGCCACTCATTGATTCCATGATGTATTTCTTGTCCGGATCCGAGGCGTGCTGAAAAGTGATGCCCGTCGAGGCCGTCACGTCTTCAAGCTGCGGGATCACGCGGCCGGAGCACTTTATCGTTTTGAATCCAGGTGGCGGCGGCGCCGGCTTATTGTGCCCTTCTTCCATCTGGGAAAAAGCCGCGTTGCCTGCCACAAGAGTTACAAGCAGAGTGCAGCATCTGAAGAACAACTGATCGAAGGACAAGAATGACGCTCCCCGGGAGCCCGACGCCCCATTCAATTCGCTTGCCTGGAACACTCTGAACAGCGTACTGCAACTCACCGCCCAATCCATTCCACTACTGGCTCTTCAGCTTGTCCGCGATCCGTTGCCGCGACTGAGCCTTCATTTCTTTGTAAACTTCCAGTTCGCGGTCTGCGTCTGCTGTCCTGCCAAGCTTGCGATAGACCGATTGAAGCTGGTAGTGGATGTAATCTTTATCCGGCGTGAGCTTGGCCGCGGATTCCAGATGCTGGGCCGCGACAGGATATTGCCCACGATCGAAGTAGATCTTTCCCGCTTCGTACTGAGCGTTAGCGTACTGCGGGTTCGTCGCAATCACTTTGAGATAAAGGGCCAGAGCATCGTCCGTCCTTGACTGCTGCTGATCAACGAAGCCAAGGTGGTACATGGCTTCCGTGTCGCCCGGGTTCAAGCTCAGTTCGGCCTCGAATTCCCTCGCAGCCTCCGGCCATTTCTCCGACCGGATATAGACCAGCCCCTTATAAAAGTGAGCCTTCGGTAACGCGGGGTCAGCGGCGAGCGCGCGGTCCAGCACAGCATTTGCCCGGGTAAAATCACCGATCTCCGTCCATAACTGGCCGGCGAGCAGAAGCGCGTCGTTCGGAAGAGGTTCGGACTCGAACGCCGACAGGATCTTGCCTGCATTCTTCAGATCGCCGGCGTGCGCCAGCGAAGCCGCCCACGCGTACCCGACTTCGGCGTCTTTCATCCCCCGCTCGCCCAGCGGCTCAAATGCATGCACCGCTTCCTGGTATTTGCCCAGGGCAAAATATGAGAGGCCGAGCATTGCGTGCACGCCGTCGGAATTCTCACCCTGGGCAACCGCTTCGCTGAGTGCGCTTGACGCCTGCTCGTAGTTCTTCAAGCGAAACGCGCACAGCCCAAGATTCTTCTGGAGGCCTCCCAGCGTGCTGTCCCAGTGCTGGGCCTGGAGATAGTCGCCGAGCGCCTCATTGAATCTCTTTTGAATCGCCTCAGCGGTCGCCATGTCGTTGAAGGCCAGGGCGACTATGGACCTGACAGCCTTCTCACGCGCCTGCACAGCCGAAAGTTCACCGGACGTGAGGCTGCGATGCCGATCCTTGTCCTGAACCGCCTGCGCAGACTGGCTCTCCTGCTCCTTACTGAGCGGAACGACTGCAGCCTCGGATTGTCCGCCGTGCTCGCTCACCATGCGGCTGACTTCAACCTGCGTGGCTACCATGATCTTGTTTTCCAGTTCGCGGGCCTTTGCGGCGTAGATCTTGCTTTCTTCCATGCGCCCACTTTGTCCCAGGATGCGGGCCATGTCCACATAGGCTCGACGGATCTGGTAATTTGTGCGCGCCTCATCGCTTCCTGTCGTTTCGATAGCCTTCCGCATCATCGCTTCGGCACGATCCATCTTCTCCTCCGCGTACGCGTTCATTCCGAGGTAGAGATAGGGATCTGGCGACTGGGGATCGATGCGGGCTGCCGCCTCGAGATACTTGTCCGATTCGTCGTACTTCCGCTCTCCCGCAGTGGTCACGCCGAGCATGTAGTTGGCGAGATAATCATCGGGGTAAATCTGCGCCTCTTTCCTGATCTCCTCTTCGATTGCCGGCGTCGGTTTCCAGTCGTTCGCAAACAACTGCGCCAGCCCGAGAAAATAATGCGCATGCGGAGTGCGCGGATCGATCTCGATCGCCCGCCTGAATTCGGCCATGGCGGCATTGATGTCGCCGCCGTCACGATAGGCGCGGCCCATCAGAACGTGGAGTGATCCACTATCCCCCGCAATCTGCTTCATCTGTTCAAATACCCGCACTGCTTGCTGCCTGTCTGCGGGTTTCCTGGTCTGCAGCAGGCACTCCGCCAGGGGATACAGATTGTCCACCGTCGGCTGAGCTTTCGCAATCCGCGTGAACGGTTCGACGGCTTCGGCGTACGCGCCTTTCTGATCAAGCGCGGTGGCCAGCAAGCGGTCCGCACGAAGATCGTTTGGATCGGCGGCATGTGCCTGTTTTCCATGTTCGATGGCCTGGTCGAATTGGCCTGCCTGTAACTCGGCGAAGCCCAGGGAAACATAGGTTGCTGCGACGTCTTCGTACTCGAGTGAGTCGCTGTAGAGCTTGACCGACCCTGCATAGTCAGACTGCACAAGCTTCAGATCGCCGAGTTCCCGCATGGCTGCGGCAACTACCAGCCGATTCGCCGCGATTACTCCGGAAGGGTCCCCTGAAGACCGGGCATTTTGAGCCGCAATCGCGCGAGACTCCAACTCCCCGCCGCCGGCGTGGCTCTCCTGCAATGCCGTTTCATTGGCGTCGGGACGGCGTGTACTCTGCGCGCTAGCCGGGCAGGTGAGAAGCGACAGCGCGGCAAGGGCCAATGCCGCCGCGGTCCGGGCGCGAAGGCTTGCGCCTGATTGTGCGATGGAACCGGTGGGAGGAAGAGTGCCACGCATGGACGAATGTAAGGCGATTCTACCGCAATGCTAAAGAACAAGACTGCGGAGCATGGGTACTTCGCTCCGCAGTCTTATTGGATCAACGTGTCCTTAAAGATGCGATCCTCTAGAAGGTGAATTTCAGCGAATACTGAAGCTCGCGGTTACCCTTGCTTGGTTGCAGCGTCGACACGGAACCGAAGCCGTTCACCGCAGAGGTTGAAGTAATTGTCGGGTTGCTGGGCGAGCAAGGCGCATTGCCGCAAGTAATGGTCGATGGCGCCCAGCCGGTTCCCTCAAGCGAACTCGAATTGAAGTTCGGGTGATTCAGCAGGTCGAAGAAATCGAACCCAAACTTGATCCTGTAGCGCTCCTTGATCTCCCAGTTCTTTGCCAGCTGCGCGTCCCAGTCAGTGGTTGGAGCGCCGTAGCAATAGCCGCGATGCTCAATCCCGCTTGGAACCGTACCCAGCGTGTACCCGACGAGTGTGAATGCATCAGAGTTCAGAATGTGCGAACCCTTCATGCCCGCGTTGCAACTCTGCCCGGTCGTCAACGGACGGTTGTTTCCGTTGTAGCCGGTTCCGATGAGCTGGCTGACATTTCCGGCGCTCCCGTTCGCAAACACCGAAAGGGAACTGGCATGCGCGGCGACAAAGATGCTGTTGAATTCCCAGCCGCCGACGGTGTTCTGCATCAGGCGGTTATAGTTGGACATCTTCGGCAGGTAGTACACCTCGTTCGCCACAAAGATGTTGGGGCGGTTGATGTTCGTGTTGCCCTTATCGAGTTCCGAATGTCCATTCACCGTGACCATCTGCTGGTTTGCGGTTCCCGAAGAGTTATCGAGTTCCGCATCCCCGATCGAGTGCGACCAGGTATATGCGGCCTGGAACGTCGAAGGACCAAGTTGTGAGCGGAAGAGGGTCTGCAGCGAATGGTAGGTCGCGTGCCCCTGTCGCGCAAATCCGTTGATCCCGCCAAAGTTAAATGCCGGACGGAAGGGATTCACAGCCGTTCCGTTGGCGCTGGTTGCCGTAGTAGCCCAGTCGGCCTGCGGCACGGGGTTGAATGCCATCATCGACGTCAGGTGCACGCCGGTGTTGCCTACGTAGCCGACTTCAAGAGAGGTGTTCTTCGCCAACTCCTGCTCGATCGTTGTGTTCCATTGCCAGGAGTGAGGTGTAACTGCCCGCATCTCTTTCGCGAAGTTCGGAGAGACCGAACCCCCGCCGAGCGGCGCCGGCGTATCAAGCGAGCGGTTGGAGCTCGCAGTCAAAGAGAACGGAGCCCCTTTCTCCATGCCTTCGTCTTCACCAACCATTTCTCGCTGGTAGAACTGGCCGGCTCCAACGCGCAATGCGGTCTTGCCGTTGCCGAACACATCCCAGGCGATGCCCGCGCGCGGAGCAATGTCGTGGTTGTTGTTAGGCAAGATCGAAGCGCTTGCTCCCTGCGTGCCGGATGAGAGGTTAAGGTTGACTCCGAGGCTCGTCATCAGTTTGTTCGCGTCCTCGCAGGGATGGGTTCCCTTGGCCACGATCAAGCCGTTGCAGGCATCCGTCGGATTGGACTGAGCCTGGCTGGCGCTCCAGTTCGCAAGACTCCAGTTTGCCCACTGGCTATCGTCAGAGTACGGCTCGCGATAAAAAGACCAGCGGAATCCGTAGTTGACCGTCAGCTTCCTGGTTAATTTCCAGGTGTCGCCCATGTACCACTCGAAATCGTGCCACCTGACGAGAGCATTCACATCCTTGCTGCCCTCGCTGACACCGGTGAACATCTGCGGAGATGCTCCGGTTCCCGGGACCAGCGCGTTGGCAAGCGAGTTATTGGTGTTGATGCATGCCGGCGTGCCTGCGGTGGGCGTTGCCGGGGGCCCGGTCTGTCCGGCCAGGCAGTAGGGGCTGCCTCCCGGGAAGGCCGGCCGATCGGCTCCGTTGCCGCTGTTCTCAGCCTTGAGGTTATGGCTGAAGAACGCCCCTGCCTTCAGCAAGTGGTTGCCCTTCACCCAGGACAAGTTGTCCTGCACGGTGTAGAGGTCCTCATGGTTCTTATACGGAGCGATGTTCCAGAACGACGCCTCTCCCTGGTATGACCCATACGGATTGAACCCGCCCCAGTTGCCGAAGAATTCATCCTTCAGCTTGAGAGATGCCGGGAAGGTCGCCGGATATGCCGCCTGGATCTGCGGGACAATGTCTGCCCTGGTGCCGCTAAGAGTCGTGATGATCGCGTTGTACCCATAGCCGAACTCGACATCGTTGACCATGTTGGAGCTCAACGTCGAGCTCAGTTTGGCCATCACGCTCTTTGACGGTTGATCCCAGGTCGACTGCACTGTTGGAAAATTCGATTCGCCCCAGAAGGCCGATCCATCATTGGGTGCCGGGTTCTTCCAGGAGTCCTGCGTCCACCGGAAGGTGACGCGGTTCTTGGAATTGACATCCCAGTCCGGCCGGACATTCCACTCGCTCCAATCCAACGGGTTGTTGATCGGCGAAGACCAGTTGAAGCCATTGGCCGGATTTGTCTTCGTCTGATCGGAGCTGTAGTTCGGCGTGGGGTAAAACTGGGCGATCAGCAGGCCGGCGGCATCGGGACTGGTGAGTTTATTCGAAGAGCCCAGCCATGAGGGAAATCCCGGATTGGTGCCGTTCCCGGGGACGTTGGCGCCGCACTGATCGGTAGCGGCCGTGCCATATCCGCTGAAGTCTCCGCCCGATTCCGCAGCGGTCGGAACGCAGGCGCCGAACGAGCCGCCGCGAATCTCGCGGTTCCACTCCTGGTTCCACCAGAAGAACAGGCGGTCTTTCTTGACCGGACCGCTGACGTTGTAGCCCCAGTCGTTGCGCCGCAGCTTGGCTTTCCCTGTGCCCTGGTTATTGTTGAACCAGTTGTTGGCGTCCAGCGCATCATTGCGCCCGGCATAAAACACACCGCCATGGAACTGGTTGGCTCCCGACTTGGTCGTGAGACTGATGATCGCGCCCGAGGCCTGGCCATACTCCGGCCCGAACGAGTTGCGGATCATCTTGAACTCGGCGATCGTATCGACGGCGGGATAGACCAGGATGGTCCGGTTTGACCCCACGTCGTTGTTATTCACGCCATCGACCAGGAACAGGTTGTTCGTGTACGGGTTGCCGTTGACGGAGAAGTTGACTCCGCCCTCCAGGCCCTTGTCCTGACCGTTGTACGATGCAGCCGCATTCACGCCAGGCGAAAGCTGGGTGAGGCCCACGAAGTTTTCGCCGTTGAGCGGGAGCTCGCGAACCTGGGTGCCCGAAACGACCTCTCCGGCGGCAGCTGATGTAGTTTCCACCTGGACCGAATCGGCTACCACGCTGACCGTGTCGGTTACGGCGCCCGGCGCCAGCGTCGCGTTCACGCTGGTGTTGGAAGAGACGTGCACCTCCACCTTTTCCGCAATGAACTCCTTAAAGCTCGGTGAGCTGATCCGCACCGTATACATCCCAATGGGAAGCTGTGCAAGCGAGTAGGCCCCAATAGATGACGTGCTGGTCGAGAACTCTGCATTTGTTGCGGTGGCCGTGACATTCACCTTTGCCCCGACGATTGCGGACCCCGATGAATCCGTCACATTGCCTACGATTGCGCCGTAATAGGCTTGTGCATGTATCACGCCTGGGTGCGACGCCAGAATGGATAAGGCGCCCAGCGTGAGCAGCCCGAACCACAGGCGCACACTATCCCGTTTTTGTGTGTGTTGGGACATCATTGGTCTCCTGAACCCGTTTCTGCGTTAGTCGGCCTTGCACTCTGTGGGGGGCTTTCGGCCGGTGTAGGGGAACCCTAATCTGCTAAACCGCTTGAGCCTGCGAAAACAAGACGGCTCCGGGGAGAATTTGCAAATGATATCGATATCACGATCAAAAGTCAAGGAGAAACGGCGTCGAGGCTCAAGCCCTTTGGATTGTGGCGTGCCGAGTAACCAGGGCCGGCTCGTTGTTGCGTCTGCGGAGCGGAATCGGCTGAAGGGATCGTCTTGAAGGTTCCCGCGGAAGAAAAGGCTGAGTATTTCTGACCCGCACACAATATGGCCTAGTGGACCGATTACCAGGGGCGGCGTCTGGATTTCTTCAAACGGCTCGGCGAAACCGGCACCAGTTCCGCTGATCTTCGGCTCGGCTGTAATTCAATGGGAGTGCACTTCGGCAGCGAGGAGCTCGTACTGATCTGAAGCGATGTAGTCCACGTGGGCTGCTAAAGCGGCGCGCCATCGCACGCGGGCGGCCTCCAGCGAGCCGAAATTGTAGCCGTGGAACCAGCCGTTGCAGCTGAGCTCTTTTTCGGTGGCTCCATCGAGAGTGTAGAAGCGGATCCACAGGCCGCTCGAGTGGGCTCGGTCGACCAGGGCGCGCAGCCGGGCCATCTTTTCCGGCGTCCAGTCCCCCGCGCGCTGCTGGCCCGCGGCCTCGACGACGCGCCAGGGATTGTTCCACCAGCGGCGGTAGTTGTTGGCCTTCTCCGGATCCAGCACCTCAGGCGCGGACTGCGGGTTCTTGCCCTCGGTGTGGATGGCGCCGAAGGCAAGGACTCGATCGGTGGACTGAAGTTCGTCGTAGAAGACTTTTTGTTGTGCGTCGGACTCGCCCGTAAGGACGAGAATCGGTTTCGCATCGAGCGGCTGAACGGTTTCGATTGCGTCGCCCTTTGGCGCGGAAGTCATCCACGACTGGTACTTGCGCAGAAGGGCAAGCACCGCGGCGATGTGCTCGGGCTTGTTGTCTTTGAAGTCGAGGTTGAGGGTGATGATCGGCCAGTCGCCGCGATTGCCCTTCTCGATCGCGTCCTCGACGATGGGACGAACGCGATTGAAGAAATACTGTTCCATGGTGGTCTCGCGGCCGGTCACGGGCTCGCCATGCGTGACGACCGACCAGCTTTTTCCGGTAACGGGGTTGGTGTACCAGGCGAGGTCCTGCTCGATAGCCAGGGGCGTGCCGGCGGAGAGCGCGCGGTCGATGCGATCGCTCCACCATTCCCAGTAGGGATAGCAATTGTGTGCGTCCATCAGGCTGCGGGATCCTGGAGCTGGGACATTTTGCGCGCGCAGAGTGCCGGCGAAAAGAGCGAAGAACGCGAAAAAGAGAGCGTAGCCAGGGCGTGTGCGCATATCGGATGAGTCCTTAGTGGATTGCGGGAGAGATGTAGATGGGGTTTGAAAGAAGCACGAGCCTGCCGTTCGAGTCGCGGACTTCGGCGCGCAGCCAGTGGCGCGCTCCATCCGTCGTCCAGGTGAAAGGAAGGTCCTCTGTGCCGGTGGTTGACGTGAGTGAAGAGGTTTCGCGGCCGTCGACGAAGATGTGGACGGAAGCGGGCGGACAGTTGGCGATGCGGATGCGGAAGTCAATTGCGGCGCCTGCCGGAGCGTGAAGCTCATCGCCCATTTTCGTCCATTGCGAGTCTGGGCCGGCGGATGCGAGGCGCGCGTCGATGTCGATCACGCGGTCGCGAGAGCCGGCGATATCAACGAAGACGCGGCCTTTGCGGATTCCGTCGAGGATGCCACCGACCGAGAGTTCGCTTGCTTCGACGACTGTCGTTGGAGTGCCGACGCCATCCGGCGCGAGCGCGTCGTGATTATCACTCCCGCCGATTGCGGTGAGGCGCGCACCAGTGGCGATCTGTTGGTCCCAGAAGCCTGTGCTTAGGAGAGGGCGCTTGCCGTTTACGGCTTCGACGCCGGTGAGAAGGCTGAGGTCGACAGGACTGGTAGGCTCCCACCTGCAGCCCATGCAGATTTCGCCGTCGGGCGCGACAGCGTGATTGATCGATGCGATTGCGCCGTGAGCGCGAACGTCGCGCAGGACTGCGTTGATGTCGCGGCCGGGCTGGACGCGGTAATCGACATATTGCGTAGCGCCGAAGATATTGAAGTGGCCCCGGAAGGTGGTGATCTCGCGGCCGGGGATCAGAAGGAGGCGATCGAACCAGGGCTGCAACTCGCGCATCGCCTCGTATTGCGACATGGCGTTGTGGTCCGTGATGGCGATGAAGTCGAGGCCTCGCTGAGTGGCTGCCTGCGCCGTGAAGAACAACGGGCACGGAACGCGGCGGCCGGACTGCGAGGCGCAGCTGCCGTCGCTGTGCGCGGTATGCATATGAAGGTCGCCGCGGTACCAGCGCTTGCCGGTGGCAAGCGGCGCGGTGGTGAAGCCGGAGTCCTCCAGTGCGGAGTTGAAGCGGATTTCAGCGCGCCATGTTGCTGTGACCGCGGGCCGGATGTTGGGCACGGAGAGAAGGAGCTTCCAGTTGCCGGCGGGAATGGGGCCGGGGAGATACGAGGGCGTGGCGTCGTTCTCGCCGATGGTGAAGTGCGACTTGTTGCCGCCGCTGTTGCCGCGGAAGCGTTCGGGGTCGGCGATGCCGAGATCGATCGTGGTTTTCTGATCGCGCGCGGTGTAGGAGAAGTCGACAGAGATGCGATGGACCCCGGCTGGGACCTGGAACGGAGATTCGAGGTAGGTCTTGTTCTGTGAGCCCGTGATGGCGCCGGTGAGGACCAGGTCGGGAGGGACGGTTTGTGCGCGGAGTGCGGGAATCGAACAGAGCAGCAAAAACAATTGGAGCAGACGCGCGCGCGTATTCAATGGAATCTCCCGGTAGTTCGGGTACGAGGCACGGCGCGCAGGAAAGCAACCGCAGGTGCTTCGACTCCTCTCTACGCTCGTCGCTCAGGATCGCATGGCTCGTGGCATTCCGGTGCCTGCCTTTCGGACACATGGGGTGTCCGAAAGGCGGCACGGGTTACTGTTCAGAAGTTGACGCGCAACGCGAACTGCATCACGCGCGGATCGGCTGAAAGCGACGTGATGGAAGCAACGCTGCCGCTGCTCGCATTGCCGCTGGGCTGGCCGAAGACCGGATGGTTGGCGAGATTGAACACCTCCCAGCGGATCTGCGAATTGATGCGCTCGGTGAACGGGAACGTCTTGTAGAGCGCAAAGTCGAAGAGCTGGGTTTGCGGGCCGACGAGCGTGTTGCGGCCCACGTTGCCGATGGTGTAGGCGCCGGGGTCGGCGTATGGCGTAGTGAGGCCCGAAGCAAAGGCGTTGCAGGCGTTGTTCTTGCCTTCGAAAAACCAGCAGGTCTGCTTGTGAAGGTAATGCACGGGCGCAACCTGGTTGGGCACCGCGGTGGCGTACCCAAAGGCATCGAGCAGGCTGCTCTCGCTGGACCAAGCGGCCTGGAAGGGGTGTCCGCTGTAGAACGTGTATACGCCTGAAGTCGTCCAGTTCCCGAGCACCCACACGAGAGGACCGCTCTGCAGCATCTCCTTGCCTTTGCCGAAGGGCAGTTCGTAGACATAGCTGGCGGAGACGCGGTGGCGCACATCGAAGTCGGTGTTGCCGTACCACATGCCGTAATTGCGCCCGTTCGGCGGGTCGCCGGAGCTGGTCTCGAGCTCTTCCGGCGTGTTGTCGAGCGCGTGCGCGTAAGTGTAAGCTGCGCGCACGCTCAGGCCGTTGTGCATGTCGCGCGTGAGGCTCGCCTGCAGGCCGTGGTAGTTGCTGAAGCCTACGGGATCGAGATACTCAACCTGGCCGAAGTTAGGATACGGAACGATGCCGCCGGGAGCCTGAGGAGTGGTCACCACTTTGTTCCCCTGGATCTCCACCTGGTTGTAGTTGTGCAGCGCATCGAGCTTGTCGGCGTGCGTGCCCACGTAGTCGACCTCGGCGATCCACGGCGTCGTGATCTGGTGCTGCACGCCGAAGCTCCACTGCTGCACGCGTGGGATGCCGATGTCCGGATTGATGGCGCGGATGTGAAAGGCCTGCAGCTGATTGAAATTGATGGTTGACGGGTCGAGGAAGTTGGAAGGGAAGCCGACCGAGGGCGTGATCACCGGCGCGACGTTGCTTGCGATGGTCTTGTTGACGAGGAATGGGGGATTGAGCGCAAGCTGGTTCTCGCTGCCGATGCGCTCGAGCGCCGTGTAGTAGATGCCGTAGCCGCCGTGGATGACTGTGTTGTTGTGGAGGCTGTAGGAGACGCCCACGCGCGGGCCGAAGTTGGTGTCGTTAAGGTGGACAAGTGCGCGATCGCTGAGCGAGTTGTTGGTGGCGAAGATCAGCGAGCCCGAACCGGACGGGTCAAAGTTGGCGATGCGGTTCTTGGCTTCAGTCACGGGTGCGGCGAAGTCATAACGCAGGCCAAGGTTCAGGGTCAGCCTGGGCGTGACCTTCCAGTCGTCTTCGGCGAAGCCGGAGGCCATCCAGATGCGCTGGTCGACGAAGAAGACGTTGGTGAGCTGCGTGGACTGCGCGAGGCCGAGCAGGCCGTCTGCATAGGAGAGGCCGCCGGTGAAGATTCCCGTGAAACCGAGGTCGCCGCGGGTCCCGGGCTCATCCTGAAAGATGTTGCGCATCGGCAGGAAGAGGTTGCCGCCGAACTTCCAGTTGTGATTGCCGCGCGTCCAGGAGAAAGTGTCGTCGTACTGGTAAAGCATGGGAATCTGGCGCTTGGGCAGAAAGTCGGGCGAACCCTCGAATGTCTTGTTGGTGAATTGGGTCAATGGCACGCCGCCGCCCGAACCCGAGCTGATCGGGATGCCTGGGACGAAGTTGCCGGCGTACTGCGTGAGCGCGAACGGCTGCTGCTGCGCGTACGAGAAATCGCGCACCCAGCCGAAGTGGAAGTCATTGACCATGCGGCTGTTCATGACGCGCGTCCAACCGAGAACGACGCTGGCGCCCTTCAGGATCTGGTTGCCCCACGCGGAGGTGGAGGTTCCGTCCGCGAGGCCGCCGAAGTAGCCCGGAATATCGCGGGTGCGGTTGAAGTAGTTGAAGCGCGAGAACGCGGTATCTTTTGAGGTCACGTTCCAGTCAACGCGCGCATCGTAGCTGGCGTTGAAGTCCGTGAGAGCGCCGGTGCGCGAGTAGTTGTTCAGCTCGGGAAAGCTGGCGCCGCCGTTCTTGAAGTTTGGTTCCGGAAACAGCGCCATCAGCTCGCTGACGCTGGAGTCGATGCGCTGCGAGGGGATCTGGTTATTTGCGAACGCCGTGCAACCGCTCTTCACGTTGTATGGAACCTTGCAGGTGGTTGGGTCATACACCGTGGGATACGGCGTCACTCCCGCAGCCGCGGCAGCCGCGGGGCTGAAGTCACCGATGCGCTCATTGTCCAGCGGAACGGTGGAGATGCGCGAGACGCCCTGCTTGATGCGCGTGTCTTCAAAATTGAAGAAGAAGAATGCGTGATTGCGCCAGACTGGTCCGCCGATACTGCCGCCAAACTGGTTCTGGTTGTCCTGCGCCTTCTTGGCCAGCGTCTGCTTTGAGAAGTAGTCGAATGCGTCAAAATACTGGTTGCGGACGTACTCGTAGGCGGTCCCGTGATACGCATTGGTTCCACTGTTCGTGTTGACCGAGACAACGGCGCCAGGGGCGCGCCCGTACTCCGCGGAATACGGATTGGTGATGACGTTGAACTGCGCGATCACGTCCACGGAAGGGTGCGCAGCCTCGGTGCTGAGTTCCTGCACATTCTCCGAGAAGGTGTTGTTGTCGATCCCGTCCAGGATGAAATTGTTCTGCAGCGAGTGAACTCCGTTCACATTGAAGGAGCCTACGCGGCCTGACGATGTTGCGCCGCTCTGGTTGGTGTACCGGTTGATCTGGACGCCGGGAACTGTGCGCAGCAGGTCATCCCAGTTGCGCAGGAAGAGCGGGGTGTCGGAGATGGTCTCGTTGCCGACGATGGTGCTGATAGACGCGTCGTCGCGCGAGAGGTCGCTGGTATTGGCGGTAACCTCAACGGTCTGCTTCTCAGAGCCCACGTTGAACTGGACGTCGGTGCGGCTGCGGAATCCGACGTTGATGGTCTCCTCGATCTTCTGCGTCGCGAATCCGGGCGCAGTTGCGGTCAGGGTGTAATTGCCGATGGGCAGGTCGGGAAAGAAATAATTGCCGTCGTCGTCGGATGCAACATTCCGTTCATATGCAGTGCCGTTGTTTTTCAGCGCCAGCGAGGCGCCATGCACAGCCGCTCCGGAGGGGTCGGTGATATGCCCCGTCAGGGATCCGGTATTCACCTGGCCTTGCAGAAGCGGAGCCACAAGCGCGAGCGCGCCACAGCCGAATATGCATGTGACCAGCACGCGCAATGGTCGGGCAATGCGCTTCGCGATTCCGTAGGGATGGATGCGTAGTATCGCAGGATTCATCTGGTACTCCTTCAGGGTTTGGGTGCATGGGCTTCAGTTGGATATGGCCAGCCTCAGGTTAGGGAGGAATTGGAGCGAGCGGGAACGGGTACGGAGAGCGAATCCCGTGTATACACGGGTAGAACAAGTCTGCATCGCGAAGAAATCAATGAAGTTCGCGCATGATGAAAATCGTGCAAACGAGCCTGTATTTTCACGAGCGAACATCGGGCAAATTCACGCGGCGTTCAAGGAGATTTCCTATCGTCGAGGATGATGGCTGCTGGAAGGCCCGTTCGTCGGCCTTGACCCAGGCGCGAGTCATTCCCAATATGCTTTCGGCGAAACTCGATGCTGCGCTCATGGATTCGCGGGACTCGTTCCACAACGACCTGCGCTGGCGTGTCGCGCAAGAGGTTGCCGCGGGGCCTCATTTCGCGCGCTCGCTGCTGCTCTCGCGATTTTTGCTCTATGTCGTGTCCGAGACGCTTGAAGGCCGGCAGAGCACCATCACCGAGCACAAGATCGGCGTCGCGGTCTTCGGAAGGCCCGCTTCCTACCGGACGGACGACGACAACATCGTCCGCAATTATGCGCGTCAGCTTCGAAGGAGGCTGGCCGAATACTTTGCGGCGGAGGGGAAAGATCTTCCCATCCGCATTGAGATTCCGGTGGGCGGGTATATTCCGACGTTTCCTGAGATGACGAGCACGGCGCCGGCAGGCCATCGCTCTGGGGCCGGCGTGGAATGCAGCGAGCCAGTCGGGCCGCAGGCCGTCGCTGCGGTTCCGCTGGGCTGGGAATGGCGGCGCCGCTTATGGTTCTCGATGCTGGCCGTGTTCCTCGTCGTTTCGGCTGGTCTCGCGGGATGGTTCATCGGGAATTTCCGATTCGATACCAGCGCTTCGGCCCATCCCGCCGGGGCTTTGTGGCGGGCACTCATGCCTGTGAACGGGACCGCGTACATCGTTCCCACTGACGCGGGATTCAACCTGATGGAAGACATGGCGCATCGATCGCTTTCGCTCGCCGATTACATTAAGGGCCAGTATGCTGACATGGCTCCTGTTTCGGAGAATCCGCATACCCGTCAGGACCTTGGAACCCAGCCCTACACTGACTTTGTGAGCCTGCAAATTGTCTCCCTGCTGGCCCGCCTGCCGGAGTTTGATTCCAGGCGTGTGCTGCTCCGCTTCCCTCGCGACCTTCGAATAGACGATCTGAAGAAATCGAGCGCCATCATCATCGGGTCCGCGGATTCCAATCCGTGGGCATCGCTCATTGATGCCAGGGCCAACTTCCGCATCGTCCCCGAGCCGGAGATGAATGGCGCCGTCATCGAGAACACGCATCCGGCGGCAGGCGAACTGCGGGTCTATCGAAGTCACTGGGGCGAACCGGCGCATGACACCTTTGCGCTGATCCTTCTCGAGCCCAACTTGAGCGGAACGGGCTACATTCTGCTCATCGAAGGACTTGATATTGCCGGCACCCAGGCTGCGGCCGATCTGTTGTTCACATCCGGCGAGATCGCCCCGATTGTGAAAAGCGCGTCGCGCACCGACGGAAGCCTGCGACCGTTCGAAGTGCTCGTGCGAGCTACCAGCATCCAATCGAATGCCGAGGGTACACAGATCATCGCGTCGCGGATTCAGTGAACGGAGACCGATGATCCTTGAGTTCAGGTTCGCTGAAGGCCGGCTCACGCGGCAGCTCGAACCGCAAGCCTTGGCGAGTGCGTCCGCGATAAATCACACATAAACAACCCAGACAGTCCCTCAGCAATTTACTCCGCATATCTTGCGAGCAGGCGGGCGACTACTCTGCCGCCATCACGTCAATTGAGGTCAAGGGGGCCTTTTCGTCCGGCCGCAAAAAGTATCCCGGGTGCGAGGGAACTTTTCGGAGCCGGCGCGTAATCATGCATGTCTATGTTTGAGCGGATACGGCGCAGACGCTTTGACGGGGAGATGAGCGATGAGGAGTTGCATCGCGCGGTTCTCGCCGGGAGCGGGGAGGCGATGGCCGCGCTCTATCGAAGGCACGGTGGGCTGGTCTACCGGTTCACGCTGCAAATGAGCCGCAATGCGGCCGTGGCTGAGGAGATTACGCAAGAGGTGTTCCTCGCGCTGCTCACCCAGGTGCACCGGTTCGACGCGGCACGCGGGATGCTCTCCACATGGCTCTGCGGAATCGCCCGGCGGCAGCTCTGGAAGTACCTGGAACGCAGCGGCGCGGCCGCGGTCTTCGATTGCGATGATGAGGCCGCGGAACTGCCTTGCCCGTGCGACGGGCCCGCCGAGACGCTGCTGCGGGGTGAAGCCGTGGCTGCCGTGCGGGCCGGAATGGATGATCTGCCGCTTGTTCTGCGCGAGGTGCTCACGTTGTGCGCGCTCGAGGAGATGAGCTACGAGCAGGCCGCCGAGGTGCTGGCCGTGCCTGTGGGCACCGTGCGCTCCAGGCTTCACCGGGCGAAGGCGCGGCTGGCTGGGTTGCTGCGTGGCGAGATGGCCAACACGGAGAGGAAGCGTCGATGAAAACGGAGAGGGAACTGGCCGGGATCCTGGCGGAGATTGGATTCGATCATCGGGCGATCGATGCCCCGGAGAGCCTGGAACCCGTATTGCGGGCCGCAACTGAACGCCGGAAACGTGCCGCCGGAATCCGCAGGTTGAGGCTCGGATGGGCGTGGGCTGCGGCGATCGTCTTGTTGGCCGCCGTTGCTGCGGCCGGGGTGATCTGGCAGACGCGGCTTGATCAGCCTCGCGATCAGCAAGTGCGGTCGGCGCCAATGCGCCCGGCCAGGCCTGAGCCAATCCAGCCTGCGGCGCGAGTCCAGGCGCGCCCATCTGTTTCGTCGAAATCGGCGCGAGCCGAAGAGGCTGTTATCGCCAGCCCGCGCCATTCGCCGCGAAAACACTCGGCCTGGAATTCACTGGACGAGTTTGTGCCGCTGCCAGTGAGTGAAGGGCTGCCGCCCGCGGCTGAGTTGACCGTCGTGCGGACCAGGATAAGGGGAAGCGATCTTCAACAGTATGGCTTGGGAGCGCCGCCTGAGGCCGTCGCGCAAACCTTGCAGGCGGAGTTTGTGGTTGGCGAAGACGGGCTTCCACGCGCTATACGCATTGTTCGGTAATCCTTCAAAAAACGAGGAGAGTAGTTGTGATGAAGACAGTTGGTGGACTCCGGTTGGCCGTGGCATTGGTCACGGCTTCAATGGGCCTGGCCCTGGTTGGCCGGGCGCAGCAGCCGCCGGCCGTGGGACTGCAAGACGTCGGCCAGCAGGAAAAACGTGCGGCGGAGATGGCCGTGATGTTGCAGCCAGGCAGCGGACCCGGCGAGGGCCAGGAGGCGAAGCAAAAGGTAGAGCTGGAGTTGATTGCCGCCGACGCGCGCGTGGTGAAGGGCAAACCGTATTCAGCAGACACATCCACAGAGTCCGTGCAGACATTGGCGGACGGCAATCGCATCGTGCAACGAACAGTAAGCAAGATTTACCGCGACAGCGACGGCAGGACTCGGCGCGAACAGACGTTCGGCAATGTCGACCCGGAGCATCCTTCTCCGCACGAGGTGAAGATCTTCGTAGACGACCCCGTGAACGGGACGGCGTTTGTAATGGACCCGGGGTCGAAGTCGGTTGACGCGTTGAAGCGGACGCGTCCATTTCTCGAGGAGCGATCTTCCGCTGAAGAGACAAAATGGGCGATAAAGAACTTGAGGGGCAGCGACGAGGGAGCGGAGGGCGCGCCCGGGCCGATGGTTGTCCGGGATGTTCACCCGGGCGGCCTCGACACGCCGGTGATGGAGGTTTCAAACTTCAAGCGCGACATGGTGAAAGAAGATCTGGGAACCCGGAACATCGAAGGAGTGGATTGCAGCGGCACGCGGAAGACTATCACCATTCCCGCGAATGTAATAGGAAATGAGAAGCCCATCACGATCGTGACGGAAACGTGGTTCGCGCCGGCGATCGCCGCGGTCGTCGAATCAACGACCGACGACCCTCGGTACGGGAAAACGACTTATCAACTCACAAACGTGCAGTTGAGCGAGCCGGCGCGATCCCTGTTTGAACCGCCTGCGAACTTCAAGATCAACGAGCGGAAATAGTATTGTTCGTGGGGCGGGACCGGAGGGAAGGCCAATCAGGCCTTCCCTCTGTTGCATCTTGTAACAGGATTTCTCTAATCCGGGGCGCCGGATTAACCGATCACATGGGACATTGGAATACAGGAAATCACCAACAACAGGAGGGGCTCGGTGAAATCCAGTTTCCCGTAGATCAGCCGCAACGCCTGCGTCCCCGCCGGAGGCTGTTGCATCCAATGGGAAGGCAAACCGGAAGAGTGCTTGTGTCCGGTCTCCGCGCCCGGTAAAGTGATACCAGGCACGAATCTTTCAAGTTGGGAGAAGTCATGGCTACGACAACCGTTGCACCCGATCAGGAAACCAAAAAGGCGCCCCTCATCCTCACGCCGCAGGCGATCGCCAAAGTCCGCGAAATCATGGCGACCCAGGATCCGCTCCCGGCCGGGCTCCGCATCGGCGTCGTCGGTGGAGGCTGCTCCGGCTTCCAGTACTCCATGGCCTTCGAGAACCAGGGCGGCATGATGGACAAGGTCTTCAAGTTCGATGACCTCAAAGTCTTTGTCGACGCCACCTCTCTGATGTACCTCAACGGCTGCACCGTCGACTACGTAGAGACCCTCGAGGCCGCCGGCTTCAAGTTCGAGAACCCACAGGTCAAGTCCACCTGCGGCTGCGGCTCCTCATTCAACGTCTAGCAGCGGGCGGCTGCACCGCGGGCCTCTCCAAATCCCGGAGGGGCGCTGCTTCATCCATGCCGTTTGATCGATTAAGATGCGAGGCCCCACCCGCTTAGTGGGAAAACCCGCTGAAACCCGGCCCGGCCTCAAAACCTGTCAAGTCCCTGATTTCCACACAAGAGCTTCTTGCCTACCACCTAAGCCAGGCAATATGAACAGCATGCCCTGTGGAAAAGAAAACTGAAAAACCCCGTTTTCGGTGGCCGATCCACTCTTCGGACCTGCTAACCTTGAAACAGAGTAGGAAAATGCCCCTCGCTCAACCAGCGAGGGTTTTTCTTTGTCCTCGGCACGCGTATGCTCTCGCCTGTCAGCCGGGTTCACGCCTTCACGGCCTGGAGCCGAGCCGGCCTCGCTCTCGTCGTCGAGAAAAGACATACCCCCACCCCCCACCCCCCTCCCCCCCTATTAAATTTCCTGTGGGTTAAATTGAAGGGCCGGAGAAAAGGCGAACCAATGGCTTGGAAGAAGCGTGGATTTCCCCTGATCTACATGAATCCACAGGACTTCGAAGGTTTTTTCAGGCTGTATTTGTGGCCGGTCCGCGGCTCATTGCGGCGGTTGAGGGGTAGGCGATGGTGTAGGCGGCATAGGATTGCTGCCCTGTCCCGGTCCTACGGGATTTAATCCGGTTCCATTACCCGGCCCCGGCAAAACCCCCGGAGGCTGCCCATTCAACGGCTGCCCGCCGCCGGCTCCGATGTTCCCGCCGCCCATCATCTGCTGGTCCATCAGCGGCGTATACGTGAACTCCCACTCGTTGTAATGGGTCTTCTTCTTGTAAACCAGGATCGAAGCCTTCGGGCTGGCCGGCGAAAATCCCACAATCCCAGCGCCGCCAAACGTTGCCCCGCTCTGGATCGGGTTTCCATTCGCATCGGTCGGCCCGGAACCATTTCCGCTCTGATCGGTCCCCGTGCCAGTCCCGGCGCCCGGACCCGTACCCGACCCGCTCCCCGAAGACGACGTCGGCGGTGTCGGGTTATTTCCGAAGATACCGCCGGTCGGCGACTGTCCGCCAATTTCGCCTGTAAGGCCTCCGCCAACTGTTGGATTGCCCATGCCGCCACTCAGGCCGCCGGGCCCGGTTCCCGGCATCGGCATCGCGCCCATGCCACCCACCCCGCCAAGAGGCTGCCCAAAGAAGCCCATCGCCAGCGGCGCCTTGTTCATCCCCATCGGGATCGGCTTCCAGTCGTCCTTGCCGGTTATCGGGTCGATGTAACGCTTGCGCAGGAAGCGGATCTCATTTGTCTTCACCAGCGCATCGACGTTGGGAGGATAGGCGTTGAACTTTTTGTAGTAAAGCTGGATCGCCCGGATGTACTGCTTGCCGCGCTGCATCGTCTCCACTTCGCGGTCCCGCTGGATGTCGGCCGCGATCTTCGGCGCGGCCACGGCCATCGCAATAATGAACAGGGCCAGAAGAAAAAGCACTCCGATCAGGATGTAGCCGTCTTCCGATCCCGGCCCGCGTCGTGTTGGAGGCATATGAGTCACCTCTATCAAGAATGCGCCTACTGCTGCATCAGCGGCAAAGTCTGCGTGTTGTTGTAAGCCAGGTCCGTCACCTGGATGCTGTTCGCGGAGATGTCTCCAACCCTGTAACGGTGGTCGATGACCTCGCCGTTATAGGCCATGAAGATGTCGTCCCCGTGCATGATGAACGCCTTAATCGACTTGTCCTTCGATTGCTCATAACCGAAGTACTTCAGGTCGATCGCCGGAGGCTGCGGAACTGCCGGTGGCGGCGGAGTCACCACCTGCGCTTGGTCGCTGCCGCGCGGGGACTTGACGGGCTGCGGAATGTTCACCGGCATCGATTCCGCTGAAAAAATGTTGCGCCCGGTTCCCGCGTACTCCACATCCTCGCTCTGCGCCAGCTTGTCCAGGTGCAGTGTTGGATCGATGCCGCTGTTGGTGATCCGCTCCGCTTCCGGCGAAGCTTTGGCAGCTCCCGCATTCGCCGCCGTGCGCAAATTTGCGCCCCCATTCGCCGCTCCCGTGCTGGTCGCTCGCGGCGGCGCGGTTGCAACCGCGCGCGGCGGCTGCGTGGGCGTCGCAAACGTTCCGTACAGCTCCCATATCGCCGCCGGAAGGATCACCGCCAGCATCGCGACGAGGACGTATACCTTCTTCTTGTCTTCCGTGCCGGCCTTCATTGCTGCTCGCCTCCATTTGCCTTTGCCGGCGTGTTCGATTCGGCCTGCTGTTGCGGCAATCCGCTTGCCGCCGCGTCCTCGGGCCGCAGGAATGTTGAAACCCGCAGCCGCAGGTTCACGAGGCCGCCCTGCTGCCCGGTAAGGCCCATGGCGCGAATGATAAAGAACGTGTGGTCGCGCTCCAGCGAGTTCACAAACTTCATGATCTGCGGATAATCACCGGTCAACCCCGCATCCATCGTGATCTCGGTAAGGTTGCTGCCCGGCGGGCCCTGCGTATATTGCACGCGCGACAGCCGCACGCCCGACTTGACCCCGAGGTCGCCGATCACGGCGAGAACGGTCGAGTAGTTTGCCGGAATCCGCTTGCCGTAGAAATCCTTGATCTCGTCCCGAGTCTCCGCAACTCGCTTGTCCAGGCCGCGCAGGGGCGCCGTCTGCAGTTCGAGCGTCTTCAGTTCCACCTGTTTGCTCGCCAGCGCATCGGTGGTGCGCGTGCTCGTCGCCGCCCAGTCCAGCGCAAAACGCGTTCCGAGCGCAATCACCCCGACCAGCAATATGGCGAAGCCCGCGTAGTGCCACGTAAGGGGAGAAGCAAGCCGCTCGCGCCAGACTTCGTGATTCTTGTCGCTCATCGCGGCCCTCCTGGATTAGCGCTGGAAGGATTGGAGCTGGGAGCCGGCCTGGGAGCAGGTCTGCCCGGCATCGGCCGTGACGGCGCCGGCCTCATCGGTATCGGTGGCCCGGCATAAGGCGCGCGCTGCAATCCCGGCCGCGGCTGCACAACTGGCTTCGGCACCGCCGGGTTCTGGGGAGCCTCATTGCGCTTCTCGGACTCCTCCTGGGCCGCTGCCTTCTTCCGCGCCTCTTTGCGCTCCTCAGGAGTTGCCGGATTGTAGTCGGCGAGAATCTCGAAGCTCTCCCGGTTCGATGCGCTCACCGGCTCGAGCTGCTGCGCCCCGTTGCCTGTGGCCTCGCTGGCCTCGCCCACGGTGCGCGGTTGAATGAATCGCTTCGAGTGCTCAAGATTCTGCACCAGTAGCACTTCCTTGTCGCGCGGGCCCACGACGCGTAGGCGAAGTGTAATGTGCCCATCCTTCTTGTCGCGAATTGGCTCGAGCGCGGTCACCTGCACGCCGCCCGGAAGAACCGTCTCGAGGTCCTCCATGGCAAGCGTCCATGAAAACGCCTTTTCATCGAAGAGCTTGTTCAGCGCCTCGACCTGATCCAGCACCTGCGCGTTGTCGGGTTGCCGCATCAACGTCTGGTAGCCCTGCCGCTCCTGGTTCACCTTGGTGATAGACCCGTCCAGCGAGTGCTCGCGGGCGCGAGCGGCCTCAGCCTTGCTGTGCAGAAAGTGCAATCCTATGCCGAGCGCAACCGCGACAATGGCAAGCGCGCCCATGGCGATGCGCAGCCGCTTCAGCGCAGGGCCGAGGTCGGCAAACGGCTTGGTGGCGAGATTGAGGGTTATCCGCATCAGGCCGCCCCCGCAAGCGCGCCGGCGACTCCGGCAAATCCGATGGGGCCCATAACCGTGACGGCCCCGGTACTCGGCGTCGGCGCCGTCTCAACCACTTCGAGGCCGGTATCGCCGATGGCCCGGGCAAAATCGTATGCGGGCACCACGCCTGCATAGTGCAATTGGCGCGGCACGCTGCCCACCTTGTCTTCAAAGTAGGCTGCGGCCACTGCGATGCTGCGCTGCACTTCGCCAACGCGCATCTCGTTCTCGGCAGGCAGCTCTTGCGTACGGTAGAGCAGCAGGTCGTCACCCCGGGTAATCGACGTTGTAAGAGCCGTACTGCTCAGGTTCGCGGCCAGCGCGGGCTCGGGGACGGTAAGCGCGGCCAGCGAGGCGAGGCTCGAGAGCAGCACTACGCCCGGTTCGTATCCCGCGGCTTGAACGGCCGACTCGTACTCCGCCAGGATTGCCCGCGGCATGATGGTGACGAGAACCTTTACAGATCCCTCGCCCCCGCCCGGGTTCTGCGACAGAATCTGGTAGCTTACCGCAGCATGCTCCACTTCAAAGGGAACCATCTTCCGCATGCGGAACCGCAGCACGGGGTAAACCACGTCCGGCGACTTGGGAGGAAGCGTATCGAAGTCGAGCACGAAAACACGGGCGGCTGTGTCCGGAACGATGACCGTCACTGCCCGGCTGCGCGGCGAAACCTGGTCGAGCGCGGTGCGCAGCGTCTCGGCCACCGCATCGGGAGCGAGGATGTTGGCTCCACCGATGCCCGGCGACAAAGCTCCAGGGCGCAGCGGTGTGAAGGCGTAGACGGGTGCTTCCGCGCCATTCGGAATGGCTGCAGCCAATGCGCCCTCCGGCGTAAGCTCGACCGCCGCGTGCGGACGCGCGCCCGCTGGCGCATTGGTAAACGTAAATTTCTTAAGCAAAGGAGCCACTATCTCGAGGCCTCAATAAACGTGACTTTGTTGATCTCTTTCAGCGTGGTCAATCCGCGCCGCACGCGGTCCAGCGCCGACTCGCGCAGAAACGTCATGCCCTCTTTCTGCGCCAGCTTGCGCACTTCCGATGTCGGCTTCTTTTCCAGAATCAGCTCGCGGATCGGGTCAGTCAAATCGAGCAGCTCGTGAATGGCGGTTCGCCCGCGGTAGCCCGTTCCGCCGCACTCCATGCACCCGGTCCCTTCGCGGAACTCGAAGTCGCGCCACTCTTCCGGCTCAAGGCCCGCAATCAGCAGCGCATCGTCGTTGTAGCGCACGGTGCGCGCGCAGTAGTCGCATATTGTGCGCACCAGCCGCTGTGCCAGAATGCAATTGAGCGCGGACACGAAGTTGTAGGCCTCGACGCCCATGTTGAGGAAGCGGCCCAGCACGTCGACGACATTATTGGCGTGTACCGTCGTGAACACGAGGTGGCCGGTGAGCGCGGAGTTGATCGCGATCTGCGCGGTCTCCTGGTCGCGGATTTCACCCACGAGGATCTTGTCCGGATCGTGGCGCAGAATCGACCTGAGGCCGCGGGCAAATGTGAGGCCCTTTTTCTCGTTCACCGGAATTTGCGTGATTCCGCGGATCTGGTATTCGACGGGATCCTCGATCGTGATGATCTTGTCTTCGTCGCTCTTGATCTCGTTGAGGGCGGCGTAGAGCGTCGTGGTTTTGCCGGAGCCGGTTGGGCCTGTGACCAGCACCATTCCGTACGGCTCGCGGATGTACCGGCGAAATCGCCTCAGGTCGGAATCGGCGAAGCCCACGACATCGAGCGTGAGGTTGCGGAACTTCTCCGACATCGATTCCTTGTCGAGAACGCGGAGCACCGCGTTTTCGCCGTGCACCGTGGGCATGATCGATACGCGGAAGTCGATCAGGCGCCCCTTGTATCGCACGCGAAAACGGCCGTCCTGCGGCACGCGCCGTTCGGCAATGTCGAGCTCGCTCATGATCTTGATGCGCGACAGGATCGTGGTGTGATGCTCGCGCGCAATCGGCGCCATTGCCATTTGCAGCACGCCGTCGATGCGGTACTTCACGATGACCGAGTCGTCCAGCGTCTCCACGTGAATATCGGAAGCGCGGCGCTCGAGTGCGGTAAAGATGGTTGTGTCGACGAGCCGGATGATCGGGCTGATGTCCTCTTCACGCGTCAGCTTTTCGATCGAAATGTTCTCGTCGCTGTTGTCTTCGCCGCTGACCACGTCGAAGGTGAGCCCTTCGCTGGCCTCGTCCAGCACGCGCTGCGACTGCTCGGTCTTCTTCAGCAGGTCCGTGATCTGCGAAAGCGTGGCCACACGCGCATGAATGCGATGCCCCAGAAGGCCTGCGATCTCGTCGAGCACCATCAGTTGCGACGGGTCCGACACCGCGATCACCAGCGCGTCGCCCTGCTGCTCGATCGGGACAAAGTTGTACCGGAACATCAGTTCCACCGGCACGGTGCGCAGCAGGTCGTGCTGGATCTTGAAGTTCTTCAAATCGACAAATTCGGCGCGATAACGGCGCGCCATAGATTCGGCGGCGGCGCGTTCGTCGTGGCCGACGGGGAGGGGAATTGCCAGTGCTGGTTCAGCCATATTGCTTTACACCTGTCCTGCGGGAGACTGTCCCATGGAGAATATCGGCAAATAGAGCGAAATGAGAATGAAGACCACGACGACGCCCATCAGGATGAGGATGGCAGGCTCAATGAGCGCGAGCGCGGCCGTCAACGCGGTCGACACGTCCTCCTCGAAAAACTCCGCCACCGAATTCAGCATCTGCGGCAGAGCGCCGGTCTGCTCGCCCACTTCGATCATCTCGGTCGCAAGGCTGGGAAACACCCCGGTCTGGGTCAGCGAAGAAGCCAGGCTCTTGCCTTCGCGCACCGTGGTGATCGATGAGGAAACGGCTCTCGATACGCTCCGCGACGAGATCGACCGGGCAGCGGTCTCAAGCGAAGGAACGAGCGGGAGCCCGCCTGTGAGCAGCGTTGATAGCGTTCGCGCAAACATGGCGACCTGGTAGCGGAGCCAGATCCTGCCGAGCAGCGGAGCCTTTACCCGCACGCGATCCACAAAATCACGCCCGCGGTCTGTGCCGGCGAACCGCCACGCCACCAGCGCCAGAATGACGAGCGATGGCGCGACGTAGATGATGCTGTGTTGCGCCCATTTGCCGAATGCCAGCAGGTCCATCGTGATCGCAGGCAGCTTGTTGCCCATCTGGTCGTACAGCGTTGCGAACTGCGGAATCACGTACGTAAACATGAACGTCATCAGGCAGAAGACAAGTGTGATCAGCACGCTGGGATAGATAAGCGAAGTGACCAGTTTTTTGCGGAAGGTAAGGGTAGTGCGCTGGAAGTTCACATACCTGTCCAGCACCTCCTGCAGGTTGCCCGATCTCTCGCCCGCGAGCAGCGTGGTGGTGTACATCAGCGGGAACCCGCTCTGCGCCTCGAATGCGGCAGACAGCGCCTCGCCGGTTTTCACGCGCGTGGATACGTCTTCGAGCTGGCCGGCAAAATGCGCGTTCTTCTGGATCTTGCCCAGCATCTGCAGGGATCCGAGGATCGGGAGGCCGGCTCGAATCAGGGTCAGGAACTGCTGATTGAAGATGAGGAAGGGCTCCAGCTTTACCTTGCGCTTCGAACGGCCGAGGCCGCTGCGCGCCTTCACGCTGAAGACGTGGAAGCCGGCATGCGCAAAGCGGGCGCGCAATTCCTCCGCGCTTGCGGCGGTCTGCACCTGCTCCTGCACGCGGCCGCGCTCATCGGCCAGCTTGATGACGAATTCTGCCATGCGGTTCAGCGCCGGAATGCGCCATGGCGACCCGGCCGGTCCTCTATAACTCTCTCAATCTCAAGGGTAACAGTGCCTACAGAACCATAGACGCGGGCCGCTCGGCCAACGTTCGGCCGCGGCTCGGACGAATTAAGCAAGGATTGGAACATTCTCGGCGATTGCGGCTGCCGCGAGATTTTTGTCCAGAGTGGCGAGCGCGAGATGCTCACGAACGGCCAGCGCCAGATAGGCGGCATCGTAGAACGTCAGCCTGTGCTTGCGTCCCAGAGAAAGCATGAGCGTGTCGTCGCGCGTTGAATCAAGCTCGATGCGCAACTCGGCCATCTGGCGAAGAAACAGAATTGTATCGGACTCGGAAATTCTGCCCCGGCGTTCACCCACGAGGAGAATATTGCGTATCTCGTACCACCAGACGTCCGGGGCAATTGCGCCATCACGGCCCGACTCGAGCAGTTGCGCTGCCCGGTCGGCCAGCGAAGATGATTCGTCGGGAAAGGCCCATGCAAGTGCGATGCTTGCGTCAAGAACGAAGGACATCAGGGAATTAACCGCGGCCCTCGTCCCGTGCTGAGAGAATCTCCTCCACCGTCATAGGGGCGGTTCGGGAACGAATTTGCCGTATCGTCTCAAATGCTCGCTTAGCTCTCTCGCTATCGAAATCCTGCTCCGGCTGGAGGCGGGCAATCGGTTTCCCATGGCGGGTGATGATCACACTCTCCCCCCGTTCCACATCGTCGAGGATACTCAAGAACCGTGTTTTGGCTTCAGATGCCTGAATAGTCTGCATATTTTGACCAGTCAATACGACCAGTTAAATGATAGCATAAGTTGTGCGACCTTAATACCCGTTCGCCACCAGCCACGCTTCGGTCACCTCAAACTCCGGCTTGTTCCGATCGTCCATCTGCTGGAGCGCCAGCTTTACGAGCACGTCGGCCTCAATGTTTACGGGGGCTCCGGGCGCAAGGGCGTTGAGATTCGTGCGCCAATACGTCAGCGGAAGGATGGCGACTGTCACCTCTTCGCCGTCGAAGGCCGCGATCGTCAGGCTGATCCCCTCGATTGCGATAGATCCTTTGTGTACCATCCACTTACGGACGTTCTCCGGAACCTTTACTTTAAGGGTCCAGTCGGTCGATTGGCGATCGAACCCTGGGCTTCCTGGGTCATTCACCGGATCCAGCGCCGTAAGGGTGCCCGTTCCGTCGACATGTCCCTGAACGACGTGTCCACCGAGCGGACTACCGGCCGCCGTGGGCAATTCAAGGTTCACCTTCGCGCCAGGATTCAGCGATCCGAGAGATGTGCGATCGAGCGTCTCCTGTGCCAGGTCGGCATGAAAATATGCAGGATCGGGATCGAGGGCGGTGAGGCACACACCCGAGACAGCCAGCGAATCACCTTCGCGCAACCGCGACGCGATTCCCGGCGCCTCCACCGTGATTCGCCTCACTCCGCCTCTCGGCTCGAGGGCAATCAGCGTCCCCGTCAGTTCAATAATCCCGGTAAACATGCACTTAGTGTACGGGGTGCGTCTTGAGACGCGGAGCGCGTCTGAGCGCAAGCAGATCAAAGGGAGCCGCGGCCGTTATCGCCTGGAAGCAGTCACGTTTGCCAGGTCAGGATCCTTCAGCTTCTTTTTTGCTTCCCTGGCGTGCTTTGAATCCGGATCGTAGTCCACTACCTTCTGGTAATTCGCCTTGGCCTCGGCGAGCTGACCCAGGTGGTGCTGCGCTTCAGCCAATCCCCAGTAAACATCGGGGTTCTCAGGATCCAGGACAACTGCCGACTCGAATCGCGACAGCGCGCCCTTCCAGTCGTGCTGATCGAGGTACAGGCCGCCTACGCTCTCGTCTTCCTGGGCTGTCTCGTGGTGTTCGGGCACGGCCGGCTGGCCCTTCGCTTTTTTGCTTTTGCGCACGTCTTCATCCGGAGGCGGCGACAGGACCTTGTCCATATCCGCCAGACTCGAACTCGAATCGGTCGAACTGGAAACAGTGCCGTTCACGGGTTCGTCAGGGCTGCGCACCGGATCGAGATCGTCGGGCGGCAGCGCTGGCGGCGGCGAAGGTTCGGGAGCTGCGGCCGGCAAGGTTGCATTGCCGCTAGGCATCACAGGCACCTTGTTCGTATCTTCGGGGAATGGGTTCGCCTCAGCCGGTGATTTTGGTGCGGGATTCTGCTGCGTCTGGGTGGGCAGTGGCTGCTGAGGCGATTGAGCGCAGGTCTGTCTCGCAGCAAGCCCGCACGCAAGCGCCGGTAGCAGGATCCAAATCGCTCTGTATCGCAATCTCATTTCGATGGTTGAATTCCCAAGGTGCTACGATGCGGTCCAGAACGTACACCACAATCTCTTAAGAAAGCATCGCACAAATTCATGGGACTGATCATCCGCTCGTCCGCCATTCACGCCGCGGGGTGCTATACGACCACCCCCATTGCCAAAGGCCGCCGCGTGGCAGAGTACACCGGCCCCCGTCTAACCAAGGACGAGGCCGACGTGCTGTATGAGACCTCGCCTCTCACCTACTTGTTTGGACTGGGCGACGGGTCGGTGGTCATCGACGGGCATTGCATGGCAATGTTCATCAACCATAGCTGCGACCCGAATTGCGAGACCAGCGAAGAGGATGGCCGCGTTTGGATCAACTCGATCAAGGCGATTCCCGCGGGGTCGGAGATCACCTACGACTACTGCTTGTACGACGGCGGAGACGACGAAGCGAAGTGCAACTGCGGCGCACACAATTGCCGGGGAAGCATGTACTCGCCGGAGGAACAGCGCAAGCGCAGGGCGCCGGAGGGGAAGACTGCCCGCGCATCGCGCAAAAAGCGTGGCAATCGAATCGCGCGCATGCGAGGATAGGGCAGATGATCGATGAGTCCGAACTCCCGTACCTGACCGACCATCAGCAGGATGTGCTGCGGCGGTTTGCGTGGTTCGACGCCGACGTGGAGGAAGTCCGGACGGCGATGGTCGGGGTGTTCGAATTCAACCTGCAGCGCGGTCATCGCGCGGCGCGCACCTGGTTCCGGATGCCCGAACCGGCTATTGCCATTACGCGCAGGCACTTGGAAAACGCGCTGAACCGCAAGCGGCAGGGCAAGATATCGGAGCGGGACCTGGTGAACTGGGCTACCATGCTGCTGCTGAACGATGCTTACATCCTCGACCCTGGCGATGAGGACATGATCGCCGAGTGGCTGAACGACATCAGCCTGCACCTGGACGGAAACTGATCCTGCAACAGTCCTCTACCGCACGAAGGCGCGGAATTTCAAAGAGATTCAGACTGCAATTTGCGTCGTGACCGCGGCGTTTTCCAATGCCCGCCTTTCAGCGGCGATAATCGGCGACGCGAGAATGCGCGCGATGGAGATTTTGGCAGGGTCGGCCGAAAAGCTTCCGAATGGTCTGACCAGCGTGCCTGCCGGCAATTGCATGAATGACACCGGCCAGGCCCGAATGCGAGACAAAGTCGGACCGCTCAAGCGGGTCAGGCAGTGCTGCTCGAGTTTTTCGCGAATTGACAAAAATTACACGGTGGAGAGAGAATTTCGAACGTCCATATATTGTTCGAAAATCAGGGGTCGATCCAAATAGATGAGGATGCCAGCAAAATGCAAACAAACGAGAGAATTGAGACAAAAGTGGTAGGACCACTTGTTGATGCGTGTTTGCGAACGGTCGGTCCATTGGGACCAAGTACCGCTGGTTTGACAGGTGGTTCCAATCGCCTCCGGCGCTTGTTCAACCGGCTTGTTCCAGCCATCGTGATCTGCCTGATGCTGGCGCCAGCCGCCTCGAAGGCGCAGGAGTATCGCGGGACGATTTCCGGGACGGTGACGGATGCGACCGGCGGTCTCGTGGTGGGGGCAAGCATTAAGGTGCAAGAGACAAGCACCGGGACCGAGAACCACGTGGTGAGCGACAGCGCGGGCCAGTTTGTTGTGCCATTCCTTCAACCAGGCAAGTACGCGATCGACGTGACGGCCACCGGATTTGAGGAATACAAGCAGACGAACATTACCCTGGATGCGCAGGCTCATCCGATTATCAATATCTCGCTGAAGGTGGGCGCGGCGACCCAGACGGTCGTAGTGAGCGACGCGCCGCCGCAACTGAACACCGCGAATGCATCGGTGGGCAGCGTGATTTCAACCGAGTCCGTGGCGGACTTGCCATTGAATGGGCGGACGCCGACTACGCTTTCAGAACTCTCGCCGGGCGTGATCACGACCGCGGCGCCGCAGCTGATTCACCCTTTTGACAATAATGCGGGCAATTCCTGGTCGATGGGTGGCACGCCAAACCAGGTGAGTGAAGTACTGCTGGATGGCTCGCCCGACCTGACGCTGCTGGGCGCGCTCGCGTATGCCCCGACGCAGGATTCAGTGCAGGAAGTTTCAGTGCGGCCGTTCGACACGGACGCGAGCTTCGGGCACACAATCGGCGGCGTAATCAACCAAGTGACCAAGAGCGGTTCGAACAGCTTTCACGGCAGCGCATACGAGTTCGGCCAGATCTCGAGCATCGACGCGAATACGTATTTCAACAACCGGAACGGATTGCCGACGCCGGTGTTCCACTACAACCAGTACGGATTGACGGTGGGCGGCCCGGTCTGGCTCCCGAAGATTTATAACGGCAAGGACAAGCTGTTCTTCTTCTTCGCATGGGAGGGACTGAAGGACTCAACGCCGACGACAACGACCTCGACCGTGCCCACGCCGGCGGAGGAATCGGGAGATTTTTCCCAGATGCTGACGGCTGGCTGCAACAAGGGCGCGGGCGGGCCGTACACGATCAAGAATGGCGTGGCGATTTGCAACGATACTGGTAAAGCAGATCCTAACCAGCTGTACAACCCCTTCACGGCGACTGTTTCCGGAACGAACGTGGTGCGCCAGCCGATTGTGAACAACCAGCTTACTTCGGTGGTGAGCTCCTTCAACCCAACGGCTCTTGAGTACCTGAAGCTCTTCCCGGGCGCGAATGCTACTTCCGGCGTGGCGGCGGACGGGCAGGGCAACTTCATCAGCAACGCGCCCAGCACGGACACCTACAACAACGAATTCGGCCGGATGGATTACAACGTGACCGGGTCCGACCACATCTTCTTCGATTTCAGGCACAACATTCGCTCCCAGTTGAAGAACGACTACTTCGGCAATGGCGCTACCGGGACGACTCTCGTGCGTGAGAACTACGGTTCGACACTGGATAACGTTCTCACGTTGAATTCGACGACCTTCCTGGATGCCCGGTTGAACTGGGTGCTCTTTGATGAAGTGCATGGAACGCCGGCCCAGAAGTACAGCCCGACAACAGTGGGACTGCCGTCGTCGCTCGCCAGCTCGAGCTACTTGCTGCAGCTGCCGTTCATCAACTTCAGCACGGGCGGAAGCTGCGGCAGCATTACGAGCTATCAATGCCTCGGAGATACAGGATCTGCACTGGATCCGACGACGAGCTACCAGGTGTTTACGGACGTGGTGAAGGTAATCGGCCGCCATACGTTGAAGCTCGGATTCGATGGGCGCCAGTACCGGATGAGCATTCAGAACTTCGGCGACTCGTCGGGAAGTTTTACATTCGGCTCGACGTTTGTGACATCAGGAACCACGGGCGCCTCGCAGACATTTGGCAGCGATCTGGCTTCGTTTATGCTCGGACTGCCTTCGTCGGGCGAATACGATTTGAACTCGCGCGGCGACTATCACCAGTACTACTTCGGAACGTTTCTGCAGGATGACTGGAAAGTCAATGACCGGCTGACCGTAAATCTTGGGCTTCGCTTCGACATCGACACACCATTCAAGGAACGCCTGAGCCGCACTGTGGACGGTTTCAACCCGACGGCGATGATCAACTACGCAAAGACTCCCACCTTCAACCCGATTACGGAAAGCTCGAATGGCGAGAGCTACACCGTATCGAGCATCAACACCGCAGGCGGGCTGACATTCCCGGCGGAGTCAACGAACGGCGAGGTGTATGCGACAAACAACGGGTTCTTCAGCCCGCGGCTCGGCTTCTCCTTCGCCGTCGATCCGAAGACGGTGGTTCGCGCCGGTTTTGGCATATTTGTTCAGCCAGAGGCGCTCTCTACGCTGGCCGCCACGGGAACATATAGCTCGAGTGCAATATCGAACCAGCAGGGATTCAGCGCGGCGACGACATATGTGGCGACGACGAACAACAACCTGACCCCGGCGAATAGTCTCAGCAATCCATTCCCGTCTGGATTTGCGCAGCCGGTTGGATCCTCGCTGGGCGCGAACACGTTCCTTGGGCAGGCGATCAGCTTCCTGGCGCCGGTGCAGCACGATCCGTATTCGGAGAGGTGGAACCTCGACGTGCAGCGTTCTCTGACGAGCAGCACGATGTTCGAGGCTCTGTATGTGGGGAACCATGGATTGCACCTGCCGATTGCATCGCAGAACCTGAATGCGACAATGCTGCCATATCTTTCAACAAACCTGTGGCGGAACCAGAGTGTATCCAGCGCATATGGAAAATCGGTAACCAACCCGTTCTACCAGACGTTGGGAGCGTCAAACACGACGTCAGTGAATACCTCGAAGACGGTTGCCTTCTCGAGCGTGATGGTTCCGTACCCGCAGTTTGGAACTGCGGCAGTGACGGAGCAGAACCAGACGCGCGGGCAATCCTACTTCAACTCGGCAATTGTCCACCTGGAGCACCGCGCTTCACACGGGTTGACGCTTACGGCAAACTACAGCTTCTCGAAGATGATCGAAGCCGACACGTTCCTGAACGATCAGGACTCGGTGCCGACGCGGCGTGTTTCGCCGTTCGATCACACGCACCACTTTACGGTGGGCGGCACATACGAGCTGCCCTTCGGTCATGGCAAGACGTACTCCTTCGGCGGAAGCAGGCTGTGGGATGAGATTCTCGGCGGGTTCGTGCTGAACGGGATTTACCAGTTCCAGACAGGCGCGCCCATCGAGTTCTCAGCCGACATCCCTCTGCAGCCGGGCGAAACAATTCGCCAGCTTTCAAACAACACACGCAACACTTCACCGGTCGGGTCGGGAACGCCGGCGCTGAGCACTGCGTCGTTCGTGACCGGCAACTCAACCGCCTGCCCGGCGAGCGGCCCCTGCGACGGCAGCCAGTTCATCAACGGACAGTACACGTTCCACTACCGCACGCTGCCGCAGACGATGTCGTGGGTGCGTCAGGATGGCTACAACAACCTCGATATGTCGCTCTTGAAGAACTTCAGGTTTACAGAGAGGGCTTATCTGCAGCTCCGTTTCGAGACATTCAACCTGCTGAATCACGCGATCTTCGCCGCTCCGAATATCTCGAGCGCGACGGCTGCCAACTTCGGCTACATCACATCCGTGACTTCGAACAGCCTGCCGCGGCAGGTGCAGCTCGGAGGACGGATCGTATTTTGATTGACCCACCATGTGGTCTCCTGCGGCGCGAGGCAATTTGCTTCGCGCCGGATTTTTATGATGGTCAGACCTCTTGACGGATAGAATTCCGAGCAAGATTGATTTCAAGGTTTGGAGAGCGAATGATCGCCGGATCGAAGTGGACGTGGAGTTTCGTGTTGGCGGGCCTGGCCGTAGTTGCAGGCTCATTGAGTTCGGCGCGTGGCGAGACGGCCTGCGACGCGCGGAGCTATGGAGCTAAAGGCGATGGAACGACCAAGGATACGGCGGCGATCCAGACGGCGATCGATGCGTGCGCGAAAAAGGGCGGCGGGACGGTCAGGCTGAGCGCCGGGACTTATCTGAGCGCGCCCATTGAATTGAAGAGCAATATCACTTTGGAGCTGGATAAGGGAGCGACGCTGCTGGGGTCGGCCGACCACGCCGACTACAAGCCGAGGACGGAATTTCGCGCGCCCGGGTTGGAATCGCTCGTGAGCGCTGCGAATGCCGAGAATATAACGATTTCGGGCGCCGGAGTGATTGACGGGAACGGCGAGACCTGGTGGCAGGAGGCGCGTGCGATCAAGAACTCGGGCGTACTGGGATCGGATCATCCGCGTCCGCGGCTGGTGGTTTTTGACCATTGCAAGCACGTGCGGGTTGAGGGCGTAACCATTCAGAATTCGCCGATGTGGCAACTGGTTCCGTATTACTCCGACGATGTGGTGATTCGCAACGTGAAGGTGCTTGCGCCGGCGCATTCGCCGAACACGGATGCGGTGGATCCCTTCTCCTCTTCGCATGTGGTAATCGATCATCTCTACGCGGATGTGGGAGATGACAATATCGCCATCAAGTCGGGCATGATTAACTCGCCTGGGCCCGATTCCCCGAGCCGCGATATCACGATTACGGATTGCACGTTTTTGCACGGGCACGGGCTTTCAATCGGCAGCGAGCTTGCGGGCGGCGCGCAAAACATCCACGCCGAGCGGGTCACTTTCGATGGAACGGACAACGGCATCCGCGTGAAGGCGAATCGCGATCGCGGGAACGACGTGGGCAATTTGAGTTTTCGCGATATCCAGATGAAGAACGTGAAGAACGCGTTGATCATTAGCGAGTACTACCCGAAGGTGCTGCCCCCCGACGGCGAAGCAGCAGCGCAGCCGGTGACGCGCCTGACTCCGCACTTCCACGACATCACCCTGGAGAACGTGACGGCGGTGGACACTGCATCGGCCGGGGCAATTGTGGGTTTGCCTGAAGCTCCGGTTTCGAACATCGTGCTGAAGAATGTGAAGGTGGAAGCGCAGCAGGGCCTGACCGTTGGTTATGCGAATGTTGCCTTTGAAGGCGTAACGGTTACAGCCGCTCAAGGCAAGGGCGTGATCGAAATGGCTGGAGCAAAGATCTCGGGCAGGTGATCGGCGTCGTCGTGGAGCAACATGGCGGGCGCTTTCTCCGGCAAGTGGTCAGACCACAGTATACACATCTGCATGGTTGCGGCCTGGATTTTTGCGGATATTCGCTGACTTCGCCCATGTTCAGGTGGTAAGCTCATTTTGTTCTCGATTCGTAATTAAGAGCGTTTTGAAAGCATTGCGCGCCATGCCACGGCAAAAGCAAGAGAGCCCTGAGAAGCATCGCACGATGGAAGTGGTTCGCCACGTCCGTTCCCTGATTGAGAATGGCGCGCTGAAACCGGGGGACAGGATTCCGCCGGAGCGCGATCTTGCGCGCGAACTCAAGATCAGCCGCGCGAGCCTGAGGGCCGGTATTGGACACCTGGCGGCGCTTGGGGTGATGAAGATCAGGCACGGAGCCGGGACATTTGTCGCGGACGGGCCGCCGAGTTTTGGGCAGGGTTCTCTTTCACTTCTTGGCGCGCTGCACGGATTTCAATCGTGGCAGATGTTCGAGGCGCGCATTCTGCTCGAAAGTGGTCTGGCCTCTCTGGCCGCGGAGCGCAGCAAAGAGGAGCACCACGCGGCGATGGCCGAGGAAGTGGCGGAGATGTTCGCATCGATCGGAAATCCGGTCGAATACCTTGTGCACGACGTGATGTTCCACCGCATCATTGCGCAGGCGTCGGGGAACCCGATCCTGGCGGCGATCATGGAGACGGTGACGTCGTCGATGTACGACAAGCGGCGCAAGACTGTGGAGCGCGCGACTGACTTGCAGGAGTCGGCCGGGATGCACCGTGAGATTTACCGCGCGATTCGAGGCCGAAAGCCCCTCGAGGCCCGGAGGCTGATGGAACAGCATCTGCGCATGGCGCAGCAGGCGCAGGGGATGGAAAAGCCCAGCGCCAAGCGGCCTGCGAAGACCGCGGACAGACCGGCGACGGCGGCGATTCAATCGTGAGTCCGCGGCAATACTCCTCATCCAATCCCAATTGACCGGCGTTACGGCTGGGTTCGCGCTTTGATGCCGGGCGGGAGAACTGTGCGTTAGACTCTGACTGGGCCATCCCTCCGCTATTCCCGGCGGCCGCTTGTTCCGGCGGATCCGCGGCTACCTGGATTCGTGCCATTCCCCAACTGAAGGAGGTTTCCATGATTACCCACGAGAGCTTTTCCTGGTCTGCGAAGAGAGTGCTGAGCGTGCTGGTGGCTGTTTCGTGCTGCGCGCCGCTGCTGGCGCGGGGCGCGAGTGAAGCCGATCGAGTTGCCAAGGCGGGCGTGGTGTTTCAGGAGCTTGTGAACGCCGCGAACGGCATTCCGCGCAACCTGCTGAACAAGGCGGATTGCGTGATCGTGCTGCCCTCGGTAAAGAAGGGCGGATTCATCATCGCCGGCGAGTATGGCAAGGGCGTGATGAGCTGCCGGAGCGGGGCGAATTTCAGCGGGCGGTGGAGCGCGCCGATCATGATGCAGTCGGGCGGCGGAAGCTTTGGTTTCCAGGCCGGAGGAGAGGCGACGGACTTCGTGATCCTGGTGATGAATCCGGCGGGCGCGCACACGGTGATGAAAGGCGCGGCGAAACTGGGGGCGGATGCCAGCGTTGCGGCCGGGCCGATTGGGCGCGATGCCGAAGCGGCGACAAGCGAGGTGCTGAACGCGCAGATGCTTTCGTACTCGCGGGCAAAGGGCGTGTTTGGAGGCGTGTCGCTTGCGGGGACGTCGCTGGGGCCCGATCCGGGAGATAACGAGAAGCTGTACGGGAGGAAGATTTCGGGGGATGAGATCTTTCACGGAGCGGTGGGCGCGCCCGCCTCTGCGGGAGCGTTGCTTGCGGAGTTGCACAGGGCATCGCCGGCGAAGGTCAGGTGAAGCAGCGGCGGCCGGCCAGGAGGAAGTTTAATTAACTGTATAAATATCAATTCGTTGCACGTGGCTTGGGCTTAGACAGGGATATCGCTTCGGTGGCGCGGACAATGGCCGGGGCGAGACCCGGAAAGCGCGTGCGTGACCCAGGTTGAGGAGACCCGGTCCGGCGGAGCAGTATTATATAAACGCTTTATTTTGAATAGTTTGACCTTGCGATTTAACTCAGAGGAAA
>DATFRB010000093.1:0-98627 GCA_035263625.1 Occallatibacter sp. | reverse complement strand
CAGTGATGCCGATGGACTACCCGGAACTCATCAACATGCTCCGTGAGAAGCAGGTCCAAATCACGGGCGAAAAGCCAAGCCAGAGCCCCTGGCTAGCGGCACTCGTCTCCTGGGCACCGTTCCTTTTCTTGATAGGCTTCTGGATCTTTTTCATGCGTCAAATGCAGAGCGGCGGCAACAAAGCTTTGTCCTTCGGGAAAAGCCGGGCGCGCCTCCTGACCGCGCATCAAAAGAAGGTCACCTTCAAGGATGTTGCCGGCGTTGATGAAGCGAAAGAAGAGTTACAGGAAATCATCGACTTCCTCAAGGAACCACAAAAATTCCAAAAGCTTGGCGGACGGATTCCGAAAGGCGTGTTGCTGGTCGGCCCCCCCGGTACCGGCAAAACTCTGTTGGCACGAGCAATTGCTGGTGAAGCGAACGTGCCGTTCTTTTCGATTAGCGGATCGGACTTTGTCGAAATGTTCGTCGGTGTTGGAGCGTCGCGCGTACGCGACCTGTTTGAACAGGGAAAGAAAAATGCGCCGTGCATCATCTTTATCGATGAAATCGATGCGGTTGGACGGCATCGTGGAGCTGGCCTCGGTGGCGGTCACGATGAGCGCGAGCAGACCCTGAACCAGTTGCTCGTTGAAATGGACGGTTTCGAATCGAATGACGGCGTCATCCTGGTTGCCGCCACCAACCGGCCCGACGTGCTCGACCCGGCGCTGCTGCGCCCCGGGCGCTTCGATCGTCGCGTGGTTGTCGGCCTGCCGGATGTGCGCGGCCGCGAGGAAGTCCTCCGCGTCCACGTGAAGAAGGTTCCCGTCGCCGACGATGTCAATCTCAACGTTCTGGCTCGCGGAACTCCGGGCTTCAGCGGGGCCGACCTGGCCAACATGGTGAACGAGGCGGCGCTGAACGCCGCGCGCTTGAATCGCAAGCAGGTCACCATGTACGACTTCGAACTCGCCAAGGACAAGGTCCTGATGGGCGCGGAACGCAAGTCGATGCTTCTCACCGACGAAGAGAAGCGGGTGACTGCGTATCACGAGGCCGGCCACGCGCTGGTGTCGTACCTGCGCGACCACTCCGACCCCATTCACAAGGTCACGATCATCCCTCGCGGGATGGCGCTGGGCGTCACCGTCTACCTGCCGGACGATCGCCACAACTACACGCGCGAGTACCTTGAAACGCGCTTGGCGACGGCCTACGGCGGCCGCGTGGCGGAGGAGATCTTCCTCAACCAGATGTCCACTGGCGCGGGAAGCGACATCGAGAGTGCCACTGACCTGGCGCGGCGCATGGTCTGCGAATATGGCATGAGCCGACTCGGTCCGCTGACCTTCGGTAAGAAGGAAGAGCAGATCTTCCTGGGCCGCGAGATCGCGCAGCATCGTGACTTCTCGGAAGAGACGGCGCGGCAGATCGATCTCGAAGTGCGGCGCTACATCGACGAAGCGTACCAGTCGGCTTACACGCTGATCGATACGCACAAGGATGCGATGCACCGGATTGCGGCAGCGCTGCTGGAGCGCGAGACGATCGACGCGGACGAAGTGAAGATGCTGATCGAGGGCAAGGAACTGCCTCCGATGCGCAGCTCGCTGGCGGCGCCTGGCGATGGCGGCGGGAGCGGACAGCAGGTGCTGAAGCCGGAGACGCGCCCTGGAGCCGGATTCCCGGAGGGTTCGCCGAGCCCGGCGTAGGGACAGTGGTCAGTTTTCAGTTGTCAGTGGGGGCTGCCTGATCGGGGCGGCCCCTTTTATTGCGCCGGGCTAGAATTAGCCCATGTGCATGATGCTCTACGCCGGAAGTTCGAAGCCGATTACCCGCAAGGCGTGGGTACAGGAATCCCCTGATGTTTCGGTGAGGGATCTGGTGGAGGACGAACTTCCGGTGAAGGCGCATTTTGGTCAGCCGGAAGTGCAGAATATCGGTTCGACTTCCTCTTGCGGATGCGACTTCCCAAATCTTTGCCTTAGCAGCAATGGAGATTGGCCCGAATACTCGTGTGAAGACTCTGAGGAAGCCGAAGCGGAGAACTTGAACCGGCGGCGGCTGGTGGAATTGCTTCGCCAGCATGGCGAGGTAGTGATTGAGCTGTACGCGCTCTGGTATGGCAGTTTCGGCGAATCACCAAAGCACACCGAAACGCTTCCGGTCGCGAGGATTCTTGATTCGGATTTCCGCTTCAGAGAAGAGGGCTTCTACCGGGTTATCCTCTGAGCGTTCCAGAACGTGCTTGCGGCCTTTCTGATCCCTGGTCCCTGATGCCTGATCCCTGCCTTTCGCTATACTCGGAAAGGATATGTATAAGCGGATCGTCTTGAAGCTCTCGGGAGAGGCCCTGGCGGGGACGCGCGGCTTTGGGCTTGACGCCGAAAAGGTGGCGGAGACGGCGGCCGAGATCGCCGAAGTCCACGACCTTGGCGTCGAGGTCGCTCTCGTCGTGGGAGGCGGCAATATTTTTCGCGGCGTGGCCGATCAGGCCCGCGAGATGGACCGCGTGAGCGCCGACAACATGGGCATGCTCTCGACGATCATCAACGCCATTGCCTTGCAGGATGCGCTGGAGCAGCGCGACGTACAGTGCCGCGTAATGACCGCGGTGTTCATGAACCAGATCGCCGAACCCTACATACGGCGGCGTGCCGTGCGGCACCTTGAAAAAGGGCGCGTGGTGATCTTCGCGGCGGGAATCGGGAACCCGTTTTTCTCGACCGACACGGCGGCCAGCCTTCGCGCGATGGAGATTAAGGCGGACGTGCTGCTGAAGGGCACCAAGGTGGAGGGCGTCTATTCGGCCGACCCGAGGCTGGTGGAAGACGCCGTGAAGTACGACGAGATCACCTATATGGACATCCTGAAGCAGGGCCTGAAGGTGATGGACCTGACGGCGGTGAGCCTCTGCAAGGACAACAATCTGCCCATGATCATCTTCAACATGAACCAGCCGGGGAACATCAAGCGCGTGGTGATGGGTGAGAAGGTGGGGTCTCTCGTCACGGCGTAATGGCAGGCACCAGGCAACAGGGACCAGGGATCAGAAATGCCTTCTTAGAGCGTAATCGAGAGATTTTCCAGAAGCGGCGAGAGTCGGCCGCGATTCACTCAAACTTCGAGAGAGTCACCCATCCTGACTGCATCGCAAGACCGTACACCGCCGTCTAACCGGGCAGTGGAGGCACGCAGGCCAGACCGGCTGAATGCGATCACCGGCTTGCGGACCTTCGCAGCCGTTAACATCGTCTTTTTCCATTTTTCCAATCCACAGTGGTTCGGGTTCCTGGCGCCGGTCGTCAATGCAGGATACGCGTCGGTGAGCTATTTCATTCTGCTTTCAGGCTTCGTGCTGGCGTACAACTACGGGCCGAGGGCGCGCGCGGGGCAGCTCAACACGATGCGGTTTTACAAGGCGCGGTTCACGCGGTTGTACCCGATCTACCTGCTGAGCCTGCTGATGGCGTGGCGGATGATTCCGCAGGAATACGCGTCGCACACACATGCGATGTTCTGGACGGGCATGGTGCTCTCGCCGCTGCTCTTGCAGGGGTGGATCCCGGAGATCGCGACGTTCCTCAATACTCCGGCGTGGACGATGTCGGCGGAGTCGTTCTACTACGTGCTGTTCCCGTGGATCGCGCGATGGAGGCGGCCGGACACGATCGGGCCGATTCTGCGGCGGCTCGCGGTGATCTGGTTCATCGGGCTGATTCCGGGAACGCTGTACGCGGTGTTCCACCCCGATGGCATCGCGCATCCTGACCGCTTCTCGACGGGGCCGTGGCTGCAGGCGCTCAAGTTCACTCCGCTGCCGCACCTGGCGAGCTTCCTTTTCGGCGTGGTGCTGGCGGAGTTGGACGAGCTGATTCCGCGCGAGGCCCGCGTTCGGCTGCTGCTCGGCGTGGGCGGGTTCGGTGCGACATTCTTCCTGCTGTGGCTGGGAGGCAGGATCCCTTATGCGATGATGCACGACGGGCTGCTGATGCCGCTGTTCGGATGCATCATTCTGGGATTGTCGGGAAAGAATGTGCTTTCGGCTGTTCTCGGCGTTGCGCCGCTGGTGTTTGTGGGCGAGGCCAGTTATGCGCTTTACCTACTGCACTTCAACTTCTGGAACCTGATTCACGACACCCATGTGCTGAACAAGGTGGGCCTCGCGCAATATGACCCGTGGGTCAGCTACCTGATCCTGATCGGGCTGGCGCTTCTGGCGCTGCACCTTGTGGAGAAGCCGGCGCAGCGGCTGTTGCGGAAATGGATGGGGGCCTAACGGCAGGGATCAGGGATCAGGGACCAGAGATCGGGGAACAGGGAACAGGGAATAGGGAATAGGGAATAGAGATGAGACAGTCAGAACAATGACGATTGCCGCTGAAACGAAACGCCCAGCCGGGTTGGCTGGGCGTTCTCATTCTGATGGTGATTGGGCTACGACAGCGGCGCCTGGATTGAGTGGTTGCCGTGCGGTATGCAGACAATCGACGTCGGGTGGCTCGTTCCCGAGGGGTACGGAGTGGACTGGGTCGAGTGGATGGCCCCAGTGTCGGGATTGATCTGGAAGCCGGAGATCGAGTTGCCGAGGAAGTTCGCCGTGTAGACGAAGCGGGCAAGCGCGGGATCGACTACGAGTGATACCGGCACGGAGTCGGTGGCGTTGATCTGGCTTCCCGTGGTGTTGATGACCGCGGACGGAATGCCCGTGGCGAGGTCGATTGCGTAGGCGTTCACCGAAGAGTCAAGTGCGTTGGCTACGTAGATGTACTTTCCGCGGGCGTCGATTGCAATCGCGGAAGGCTCGTTGCCGGTTTTATAGGGGCCGCTGACGAGGAAGTTGAGCGTGCTGCCCGAGGTGACGCCGTAGCCGACGAGGCTGTTCGAGGCGAAGTCGGTGACGTAGACGTAGCGGCTGGTGGGGTCAGAGATGAGCGCCGAGGGCTTGACTCCGGTGTGGTAGGGGCTGTCCTGAGAAGGCGAGAGAGCGCCGCCGGAACCGACGGCGAAACCGAAGACCCAGCCGGGATTTGCGGTGCTGGTGACGGGGTTGCCTGGATTGTAGGCCGACTTATCGTAGGCCGAGACGTAGACGCCGGCTTCGCTGACCAGCACGTTGACGCCGGTGGGCACCATGATGTCGTTCGCGAAGGCGGGCTCGGGCAGGACCAGGGACTCCTGGGCGACCGCGGATCCGATGGTGCCGGAGGAGAGCGCGTACTCGGTGAGATTTGCGGAAGTGGTGCCCGAGGCCACGTAGAGGTAACTGCCGGTGGCATTCACGGCCAGGGCGGCCGGCGCGGTGGCGAGGGTCACGGAGTCCTTCTTGGTGAGGACGCCGTTGGAATCGATGGCGAAGTGGACCACCGTGTTGTTGTCGGCGTTGCCGACGTACAGGTTCGCGTAATTGGGGCTCACCGCCATGGCAACCGGGTTGTTGCCTCCAGAGCTTACGGACGCGGGGCCATTGCGCAGGGCGCCGGACTGCGAGTCGGCGGCGAATGACTCAACCACTCCGGCGCCGTCTTTGATGCTCGCGAGGTACACGTAGTCGATGGTGACCAACTGGCAGGCGGAGAGAAGCATGGCCACTGCAAGGCCGATGATGGAGACCAGGAGAAGTTGGCTCAAGCGACCCCGGCGGCGAACACCTGCCGCTGGAGGCCCCGAAATCTTGTTGAACTTCATGCGCTTCCTTCGTGGTGGGCGATCGAAAGAAAAAGCCCCAGAAAAAACTTGTTTAGGTTGCCCATCAGGATTGTAAAAGCCCTTGACGGGTGTTGCTAGCGGCCCCGACGGCACTGACCCGCCGCTGGAACCCTGGATACTCAGCGGGCCGGCGGACCTTGCCGCTGGAACCGCTCCGATTGCAATGGGCCTCATGCCGAGCGGCCCGGAAACTCGCCACTATTTGGCCACAGCGCCGTGCGGAATGGCAGCCACGGCGGTGGGGTTGGCGTTGGATGCGAACGGCGAGAACTGCGAGTTCAGCAGCGTGCCATTCGCGGCGTTGATCTGGAACCCTGAAACTGTGTTCGCAAGGAAGTTCGCCGTGAAAACGTACCGATTCAATGCCGGGTCGATGCCGATGGCGACCGGCTGGGTGTCGGCAGCATAGCTGGCGACGCGCGTGAGCGCGCCCGCGCTGATCGAATACCCGGTCACGTTCGAATCCAGCGAATTTGCGACATACGCGAAGTTGCCCTTGGCGTCGATGGCAATGGACGAAGGCTTGTTTCCGGCGGGAAACGGGCTTCCGCTGAGCGGAGTGAGCGAGGCGCCGGAGATCGAGTAGCCAAGGATCGAATTGCCAGTCATGTCGGTGACGTAGAGGTAGGCGCCGGTGGGATCGATGGCGAGCGCCGAGGGATGAATGCCTGCCGGGGTGGGAACGCCGCCGTTGAGCGGAGTGATTTCACCGGTCCCGATGGCGAATGCGAAGACGTATCCGGCTTTCGCAGTCGTGTCCCACGCGGCGACATAGAGGGTGGAGCCGCTGGGAGACGCCTTGATTGCCGTGGGCGTGATGATGTCTGCCGGGCTGCCGGGCAGAGTCAGCGGCCAGTACGGAGCGCTGATGGACGAGTTGACGAACGGGCTGGTGCGATTGATCGAGTCGTCACTCTGGAGAGGCCATCCGCCTACGGCGCCGGGGCACGGGGAAGCCGGCGAGCATGTCGGCAGCGGCTCGTACGTATCGGCAACAAAGAGGTTCTTGCCTGATACGGTTACCGCTACGGGGAAGATGCCGTTCGTATTGGTTGTGTTTTGAGGGTACAGCTTGCCGTCGGTGCCGATGACGAACTGCACGATGGTGTTGTCGTCTTCGTTGACTACATACAGGTCGGCATTGTCGGAGGAGACGGTTTCGGCGACGGGGTTGCGGCCACCCGAAGGGAACGGGGAGGCGGGAATCTGGCGCATGTGTCCCGATTGCGAGTTGATCTCGAAGACATCGACCTCGCCGTAGTTGTCAGGACCTGCTGCCTTGGCGCTGGTTACGTAGACGAAGTCCACGGTGAGGGTGCCGGTGAGCTGATCGCAGGCGGTGAGCAGGCCGGACACCAGCAGGCTGGCTGCGGCGGCCGTCAACAACTGCCCCGGTTTATTGAACTTCATGCGCATCTTTCATCCGCGGGCGCTCTGGTCGGCCCGGATCACCACGTTTTGAGTTCGGTGTTCCGGACGATCGCCTGGTGAGCCGCATCCGGAATCCGAGGTTTAGATTGGGGTGTCCGAACAATCCGGAGCCCCGCGCGGGAGCGGCTTAAGATCGCGCCGCCCGAAGTGCCTTGACCGCCGTTAGCTTGTGCGCCCGTTCACCAGGCAAAATGCAGCCGGCCCGACCAGCGGAAACGCCTGATTTGCCTTTCCCGGCAGAGGCCGCAGGACGCCGTTGTTCTGGTCGACCGAGACGCCGGTCACCGAGGAACTGTTGAAGTTGGCGGTATAGATGAACTGGTTGGAAGGATCCTCGACCAGGCACTGCGGGCCGGCGCCGATTCCCACCGCGCTGCCAAACGGGCTGCCGGACATGGGAGTGAGCTGCTTGGTGCCCGGGTCGATGGCGAATCCGTTGATGCCGCTCTGCGGATTGTTCTGGTTCGCGTTGTCGCCGGTGTTGGCCACGTAGACCCACTTGCCCTTGGACTCCGCCAGCAGGAACAGCGGGTTCGACTGCGTGGGGTCGATTGGGACGGGTCCGCCGGTCTGCGCCTGAAGCGCGCCGCCGGTGCCGATGCTGTAAGGCAGAACCTGGGCCGGATATGTGCCTGCCGCGAATACGCTGCCGGAGGAGATGGTGACCGGCTCATTGTCGAGAACGTAGATAGACCCGTTGCCCTGCTGAATGGCCGTGCCCTCGAAGATATTGAGAGGCTGCACGCCATTCTGGCTGATGGTGAGCTGGCCGCTGCCCGGGTTGAATGCGTAGGGGAATGCGAAGTCGCCCGTTGCGGGAGTGCCGCTCAGCGTAAGCATGAAGCTGCCGTTCAGCAGAAAGTCGATCGGGGCCGGGGGCACAGGGAAGTAGGCAAGCGGCTGCCCGCTGGCAGAGGTGACCTGGGCATTGACCACCAGGCTCAACCGGCCCGTGGACTGGTCGATCTTGAAGACGGTGATATCGCCGCAGGTCTTCACGTTCGGTCCGAGGGCGAGCGCGCAGGTGGTTGGATCGGGCGCGTCGTGGTCGAGAACGAAGATAAAGTTCCCCGTCGAATCGGCCAGGAGGCGGCGCGGATTGTCGCCCTGGGAGACAAACTGCTGCTGTTGCGTGAGGATGCCGTTGCCGCCCACCGCGAACTGGGTGATGTTGGCGCCGGAGCAGGGGCTGGCCGCAGAGGTGCAGTTGTCTCCGCCGGAAGCGTCTGTCCCCTGGTTCAGGACGTAGACAAAGCGCGAACCGACGGTGAGGACCGCGCGGCTCGGATTGGCTCCTCCCGAGGTAGTGGGCAGCCCGTTGATGGGCTTCAAGAAGCCGGTGTTGTGGTCGATCTTGAACCCGCTGATGATGCCATGCCCAGGGGAACCATTCGTGCCCGTGGTCTGAGTTCCGGTGACGTACAGGAAGCCAACGGTATAACTTTGGACGCAAGACGTAACGCTGAAGAGGGCGCCGACAGAGAGGGCGCCCATCATAAGGGCCTTGCCGAATTTCCTAAACTTCATGCGATTCCTTCATCCTGGTCCGGCGTTTGCCGCCAAGGGTGAGCGTTCCGCAGCAGAGCTGGGTTGGGATGGGTCCCTGCTGAATTGTAAAAGCCTAGGGTTGCTTGTGCATAGTTGCCGAGCCGCCGCCGGGAAAACTCGTGATTCCGGCAGCGACATTACCGGGCCCGGAGAGCGAGCATGCGCCCCGAAACCTGGGCGTCTGACTTCTGGGCGCGATTGTGGTTTGGACGCCGCAGATAGGCCAAAGTCAACTCGCTTGCGGGTATAAAGACGGCTGCGCGGACACGGCCCGGGCTGCAGCTTCAGAGGCGGGTTTCGAGAGTAGTACACTTCGAAGAAAAAAAGGAGACGAACCCATGGCCGCCCAGTCCCTGAATCCCAAGGTGGATGCCTACATCGCCAAGGCGCAGCCTTTCGCGCAGCCCATTCTCGAGCACTTGCGCGAGCTAATGCACAAGGGATGCCCCGATGTGGAAGAGGCGATCAAGTGGAGCATGCCGTTCTTTGTCTACAAGGGCGCGAACTTCGCCAACATGGCGGGATTCAAACAGCATTGCAGCTTCGGGTTCTGGGGCAAGGAAATCTCCCGGCTGGTGCGCGAGACCGGAGGTGCGAAGCCGGGCGACGGCATGGGCCTCGTGGGGAAAATCACGAGTTTGAAGGATCTGCCGCCGGATAAGCAGTTGCTCATGTGGATCCGGCAGGCCGCGGCGTTTATCGACAGCGGCGAGTTTACGAGCCCCATGGCGGGACGGCCCGAGAAGGCGGCAAAGAAGCCCGAAGCGAAGGCATCGCCGGAGTTTGCTGCCGCTATCAAGAAGAACAAGAAAGCAGCGGCGGTGTTCGCGGACTTCAGCCCGAGTTGCAAGCGCGAGTACGTGGAGTGGATTGCCGAGGCCAAACGTGAAGAGACGCGGGACAAGCGCATTGCGCAGGCGGTGGAGTGGATCGCTGAAGGGAAGCAGAGGAACTGGAAGTATCAGAACTGCTGAATGGTGCCATCTGCGCGTTTCGCGTGATTCAGAAATGGCAGCGATATTTCCCGAAACCGATTCAAAGGCACGATTGGTTATTGAGCGACAGAGGATTTTCACGTGCCAATTCGCATCACGACCCTGATCTTCTTCGAGCGAAAACACCGACGCTTCACGGTCACAAGGACCGATGTCACATCAACTTCTTGGTTCAGGCTTATGCGAACTTCGTACTCGCCAGAGGGAAGAGAAAAGCCAAAGATCCCATCGGCGCCTGTTATACATGCCGCCACCGGGATTCCGTGCTCCTGATCCGAAGCCTTCATCGGTGGATCCGAGAGCTTTCGTCGAAATACTTGAACCAACGATTGGTTCAGTGGATTGCCATACGGAAAGAAGACGATGCCGTTAATCATTCGAAGTGGCTTGTTCCGAAGGTCAAGCTCGACCCTTTCATTGCCGCCCCATCGCGTTATGGTCGTGACCGGCTCTTGGGCACAGCGATGGGTCTGAATTTGACCCATAACCACATGAGGAAAGGCAAATAAGAGGTAAATCCAGGGCAAGGATAATTTCATTGATTCTTATCGTAGAAACCGTTGCGATTGGCGAGCAATTAGCTTGCAAGAGCCAAAGGCCGGAAGACGAGCTTCCGGCCTTTGGTTTGGCGCGACGATTGAATGATTACCAGACCCGGCAGGAGTTCTCGGGATACATGGGCTGGCCCTTGGTGCAGCTGAACGCCTTGCCGAACTCGTCGAAGTTCTGCACGCTGCCGTTCACGCGCCACTTGCCCGGCGAGTGCGGATCGGTGAGCGCAGACTGCCGCGCCGACTGCTCGGTCTGGTTCTGGCACCACACCTGCGCGAAGCCGAGGAAATAGCGCTGAGCCGGAGTGTAGCCGTCGATTTTGTCTTCGAGCGACTTGCCCTCCTTGGCCAGGGTGTCGAGAAGGGCCGCGTAGGCGATGCGCAGGCCGCCGTTGTCGGCGGTGTTTTCGCCCAGCGTGAGCTTGCCGTTGAGGTGAGCGGCGGGTGAGTCGCCATGTGCGGGGGCCGCTTCGAAGCCGCCGTACTCTTTGACTTCGCAGTCGGTGCGGGCCACGAATTTCTGGCGGTCGTCGGCGGTCTGCCACTCGCGCAGGTTGCCGTGGCCGTCATACTTAGAGCCTTCGTCGTCGAAGCCGTGCGTCATTTCGTGCCCGATGACAACTCCGATGCCGCCGTAGTTGACGGCCCAATCGATGTCGGGATCGAAGAACGGCGGCTGCAGGATGCCGGCCGGGAAGTTGATGTCGTTCATCGACGGGTTGTAGTAGGCGTTCACTGTGGGCGGAGTCATGCCCCACTCCTTCTCGTCGACGGGCTTGCCCAGCTTGTTCAGGTTGTAGTTGCGCTGGAACACTGCGTTGCGCTGCGAGTTGCCGATCGCGTCGTCGCGCTTGACCGCCAAGGCGTCGTAGTTGCGCCAGTGCTCGGGATAGCCGATCTTGTTACGGTACTGAGCGAGCTTCTCAAGGGCGGCTTTCCTGGTATCCTCGCTCATCCAGGGGAGAGTCTTGATGTCCTCGCCGAGCTGCTTTTCCATCTCGGCGACGAGCTGGTCCATGCTGGCCTTGGACTTGGGCGGGAAATGCTGCTTCACCCATTCCTGGCCCACAGCCTCGCCCATAGCGCGATCTGTCTGCGCAGTGCACTGGCGCCAGCGCGGCGTGGGTTCTTTCTGGCCGGCGAGCGTCTGCTCGAAGAACGCGAAGTTCTCGTCGCGGTACGCCTTGGGCAAGTCGCCGGCAGCGCCGTGGATCAAATGCCAGCGAAGATACGACTTCCAAGCATCCACGGGCTGCGAAGAGATCAGCTCGTTCAGCTCCTTGAAGAAGTTGGGCGTGGCTACGTTGAGCGTGTCGAAGGGCCGCGCGTTCACGTCCTTGAAGTAGACCTTGAAGTCGAAGTCAGGTGAAAGCTTCTCGAGGTCGGCGAGCGTGTAGATGTGGTAGCGGTTTTCCGGCTCGCGCAGATCGGTGCGGCTGGTTGAGGCTTTGGCGAGCGCCGTTTCGATTGCGATAACGGCGTCGGCTTCCTTGGCGGCGTCATCGGGCGAGTCGCCGGCGAGCGTGAACACCTTGATCACATGGTCGCGGTACTGCTGCCGGATATGCTCGAAGCGCTTGGAGTCGGAGATGTAATACTCGCGGTCGGGCAGCGAGAGGCCGCCCTGCACGATGCCGGCGATCTGCTTCGACGAGTCCTTCTCGTCCTGCTGCACGCCGAAACGGAACATCGTGGCCACATCACCCTGGCGCGCCAGCTCGCCGACGAGGGGAGCAAGTCCCTTTCCATCTTTAAGCGATGCAATGCGATCGAGCGCGGGTTTCAGCGGATCGATCCCCTTCTGGTCGATCGCGTCGGTGTTCATGCACGCGGCGTAGAAGTCGCCGTACTTTTTCTCGAGCGGCGTCTTGGGATTCGTGGATGCGGCGTCGAGCTCCTGCCACAGCAGGTAGCGGTTGCGCTCGCCGAGCACCGAGAAGGACCGCGCCCAGCGCACCTGGTCGCCGGGAATGGGATTGTCCTGGTTCCATTTGCCGCATGCGTACTGGTAGAAGTCCACGCACGGGTCGGCGCTCTTGTCGATGGCGGAAAGGTCAAAGCTTTTGGCCTCAGGCGGTGCCGATGGCTTCTGGTCGTCGGCGGGCGCAAGCGCGTTGGATTGCGCCAGCGCTGAAGCGGCTGCCAGCACCAAAATCGGTACGATGCAAATGCTCTTCTTCATTTTTTCCCCTCTGATTGGGCTTGTCGCCGCGGCGTTCAGTTGCTCTGTCTTGCGGCCGCCGGGCATGAAGCCTGAGTCGGGCTGGAGAAAGAACTGCACACGGTTTTTCTTTCGATGGTGATTGAGCCCCCCTTATGGAGAGCGGTACGAGGGTATCACGCTGATGCAACGGTTTTGAACCGGAAATCTGGCCCGGACATTGGATCGGGGCGTTTGCTACACTCCCTCATACCTCTTCAAGCCTGAACGAAACCGACGCGGAGAATTCTGGATGATTGCGAAACGGATGCGGAGCCTTGCACTGCTGTTATTGACCGGCCTGACACTCAACTCTGCCGCGCATACCCAGGTTCCGAACGCCATGCCCGGCGCAGCCGCGAAACGGACGCTGGTGCGCGCGGGCCACGTGCTCGACGTGAAGACCGGCACGCTGAGCGGTCCCGAGACGATCGTGGTGGTGGGCGACAGCATCCAGTCCATCGAGCCCGGCTCGGCGGTCGCGGCGCAACCAGGCGACACGGTCGTCGACCTTGGCGGCATGACAGTGATGCCCGGGATGGTCGATGTGCACACGCATCTCACCAGCAATCCCGAATTCGATCCATATAAGGAGCTCACGGGCACCGACGCCAAGGACGCCATCAATGGGGTGGTGAACGCGCGCACAACGCTGATGGCAGGATTCACGACAGTGCGCAACGTGGGCGCCAGCGGGTTTGTGGATGTGGACCTGCGCGATGCCATCAACTCCGGCCAGGTTCCCGGACCGCACATGCAGGTGAGCGGGCCGCTGCTGGGCATCACGGGCGGCCACTGCGACGAGAACCTGCTGCCGATCGCGTATCACCGCGTGGGCGATGGCGTGGCGGACGGAATCGCCGAAGTGCAGCACAAGGTGCGCCAGAACATCAAGTACGGCGCGGACCTGATCAAGATATGCGCAACGGGCGGCGTGCTCTCGAAGGGCGACGATCCGCAGGCCGCGCAGTACACGCTCGAAGAGATGCAGGCCATTGTGGCCGACGCGCACAGGCTGGGCCGCAGGGTGGCGGCGCATGCGCACGGCTCGCAGGGCATCCTGTGGGCGACGCAGGCCGGAGTGGATTCAATCGAGCACGGCAGCTACATCAACGACGAAGACATCGCCGAGATGAAGAAGCATGGCACGTATCTTGTGCCGACGCTCTACCTCGAGGACTGGATGATCCAGAGCGGTCATCTGCCGCTGTTCTACGAGCAGAAGATGAAGGACGTGAGCGCGGTGGCGAAGAACAACATCAAGCACGCGATGCAGTCCGGGGTGAAGATCGCACTGGGAACAGATGCCGCGGTGTATCCGCACGGGCTGAACGCGCACGAGCTCGATGTGTATGTGAATCAGCTGGGCATGGCTCCGCTGGCCGCGCTCCAAACGACGACCATCAACGCGGCCGACCTGATGGGCTGGACCGCGAAGACCGGAACGCTCGAGCCCGGCAAGTGGGCCGACATCATCGGCGTGGATACAAACCCGCTCGACGATGTCCGCGTGCTCCAGAACGTGAAGTTCGTGATGAAGGGCGGGGTGGTGTACAAGAACAGTGGTCGGTGATTACAGGATAGTGATCAGTGGTTAGTGGCTAGTGGTTAGTGATCAGGGTCGGCAGCGGAGGTTTGGATGCGCATCCTGCGAGGCCTTGTGGTGGCTGCGGCATGTATTGCCGCGTTGAATGTGGCACTTGCGCAGACGCCGACCGGGAATCCGTCTTCGCTGAATCCGGAGCAGGCGAAGGCCGTTGACTCATTTGTAGCGAGCGAGATGGCTCGTCAGCGCATTCCGGGGCTTGAACTCGGTATCTACGATCGGGGCCACATCCTGCTGGCGAAGGGCTACGGGATGAGCAACATCGAGTTGAACGTCCCGGTGAAGCAGGAAACGATTTTTCAATCGGGCTCGGTGGGCAAGCAGTTTGTTTCGGGGGCCGTGATGATGCTGGTCGAGGAAGGCAAGATGTCGCTCGACGACAGCCTGGCGAAATACTTTCCCGATGCGCCGGCCACCTGGAAGCCGATCCTGATCAAAAACCTGCTATCGCATACCTCGGGACTTTCGGAGTACGAAAGCGGCGATCGCATCGGTCCCAATGGCCCGTTCTATTTGCGCCTCGACTTCACCGAGGAAGAGCTGACGAAGAAGATCGAGGCGATGCCGATTGAGTGGGCGCCGGGCGAGAAGTGGGGCTACCGGAATACTAATTACGTTCTGCTCGGATTCATCATCCACAAAGTTACCGGCATGCCCTATGCGCAATTTCTGACTGAGCGCATCTTCAAACCGTTGGGCATGACTTCGACGCGGCTTATCAGCGATCGCGACATCATTCCCAACCGCGCGGCCGGTTACGAGATCGACAGGAACGGAGATCTCAAGAACCAGGAGTGGGTTTCGCCGACGTTCAATTCCACCGCTGACGGCGCGCTCTACTTCAACGTGCTCGACCTGGCCAAATGGGACGAGGCGCTCTATGGGACGAAGCTGCTGAAGCAGTCAAGCTGGGATCGCATCTGGACCGTTTACCCGCTCAACGACGGCAAGCCGAATCCAGCGGGCTACGGCTTCGCGTGGGAGATCGGCGATCAGAACGGGCACAAGCGCATCGAGCACGGCGGCGCGTGGCAGGGATTCACGTGCACCATCTCGCGCTACCCCGATGACGGGCTTACCGTTGTGGCGCTCACGAACCTCGATTCCGGCCACGCCGACCCGGACGTCATCGCACACGTGGTCGCGGGGCTGGTGAACCCGGCGCTGAACGTGCCGAAGCTCGAAGCCATTGCCGACGACCAGCCGCAGATTGCCGATCGGCTGAAGAAGTTGCTTGATGAGATCGTTGCGGGCACGGACATCCGCCCCGAGACGAGCCAGCAGCTCGCAGCGCTCATCACGCCGCAGATGGCGAAGCGCGCCCAGCAGCGCCTGGCAATGCTTTGGCCGGGCGGGACGCTTGTGCTCGTGAAGCGCGTTAAGAGCGACGAAGAGACAGCGCAGTGGGTCTCTACCTATCGCCTGAGCAAGGGTGATGGTGCGATGCTGGTCGTGTTCGGCGTGGGCGCGGACGGCAAGATTTCTACGCTCGGTCTCGCCCCCAACCGCGAATACGAGTGAGAGGGCTTGTGATTTTTCGTCGAGGTTCACTGCGCGTTTTGGCGGTTCTGTTTTTAGGGGGATGGCTGGCAGCAGCGGCCAGTGCGCAGGATGTACATGTCAGGGTTTCGCCTGATGTAAAGACCGGCATCGAGGCAACGACCGAATTCCCCACCATCCAGATGGCGATGGATCATCATCCCTGGCCAGGCAAACGCGCCGACGGAACCCCGGGCCGCGTCTACATCGAAATCGGTCCGGGCGTATATCACGAGCGCGTCATCGTGACGCAGAATCACCCCGACATCACGCTCATCGGCACAGGCAAGTCGCCGGAAGACGTAGTCATCACCAACAGCCTTAACGCAAAGCAGGCCGGCGGTACGTTCTTTACCGAAACCGTTGAGGTGAACGGCGCCGGATTCGAGGCAGACAACATCACTTTTGAAAACGCGGCGGGGAACACCGGGCAGGCTGTCGCCGTTGCCGTGCGATCCGACCGCGCAGTGTTCAAGCGCTGCAGATTTCTAGGCCATCAGGACACGCTCTTCGCGGATTACGGCCGGCAGTATTACGTCGACTCCTATATTGAGGGCGGTGTCGACTTCATCTTCGGCAATGCGGCGGCGGTGTTCGACCATTCCGAAATTCATGCGAACGCTCCCGGCTATCTCACCGCTCAATCCCGCACATCGCCCGAGCAAACCACGGGATATGTAATTGTGAACAGCAAGGTGAGCAGCAGCATCACTCCGCCGCCGGAAGCAAGCGGCAACGAGCCGCAAAAGGGAATCTACCTCGGCCGTCCGTGGCGGCCATTTTCGCGCGCAGTCTTCATGCACACCGAGCTGCCGGCAGACCTGCATCCGCAGGGCTGGAGCGACTGGGCCAGGATGTCCGCAACTCCACACGCGTATTACGCGGAGTTCGAGAACACCGGCCCCGGCGCGAATCCATCGGCACGCGTGAGCTGGTCGCATCAACTCACGGCGAAGCAGGCGGCGCAATATGAACCACGCGCGTTTCTCGCAGGGAGCGACCATTGGGACCCGGTTGCCGAAGCCGCTTCGCTGCCTTGATCTGCGCCGGGGCCCCCACTCTCTTGTCTTTACATCCCCCTCCGCGCCCTGTCACACTAGTACGTGGACACCCAGACAATCGTCATTCTCGATTTCGGCTCGCAGTATACCCAGCTCATCGCGCGCCGCATCCGCGAGTTCAACGTCTTCTCCGCCGTTCTGCCGTGCACCGCTCCTCTTGCTGAAATCCGTGGCTACAAGCCCATCGGAGTCGTGCTCTCGGGCGGCCCGTCGTCGGTTTACGACGCGGACGCGCCTGCAGCCGACCCGAAGCTGCTCGAACTCGGCGTGCCGATCCTGGGCATCTGCTATGGACTCCAGTTCATAGTCCACCACCTCGGCGGCAAGGTGCTCTCCGCGCCCAAGCGCGAATACGGCCATGCTGAAGTCTCCATAGAGGACGGTACAACGCCCTTGTTTGCTGACCTGCCTGCGTCTCTTCAGGTGTGGATGAGCCACGGCGATGAAGCGCTCGAGCTGCCTGCCGGTTTCCGCCGTACCGCCGCCACCTCGAACGCGCTGGCCGGCATTGCCAATGAGTCCCGCCGCATCTGGGCAGTGCAATTCCACCCTGAGGTGCACCACACACCGCTCGGCCCGCAACTGCTGCGCAACTTCGTCTTTGGCATATGCGGCGCCGCGGGCGACTGGACGCCGGCACATTTTGTTGAGACCACCGTTGCGGCCATCCGGCAGAAGGTTGGAAGCGGCCACGTGATCTGCGCACTATCGGGAGGCGTCGACTCGTCGGTCGCGGCGGTGCTCGTGCATAAGGCCATTGGCAGCCAGCTCACATGCGTGTTTGTGGACAACGGGGTGCTGCGAAAGAACGAGTTCCGGCAGGTGCAGAAGAACCTGCGCGACAAGCTCGGCCTCAACCTCGTTGCTGTCGATGCCAGCGAGCGATTCCTGACAAAGCTGGCCGGCGTAACAGACCCCGAGAAAAAGAGAAAAATCATCGGCAACGAATTCATTGCGGTCTTCGACGACGAGGCGCATCGCATCGCGCAGAAGGCCGGTGGAGTGGACTGGCTGGTGCAGGGCACGCTTTACCCCGACGTCATCGAGTCGAGCAGCGTGAAGGGCCCAAGCCAGACGATTAAGAGCCACCACAACGTGGGCGGCCTGCCGGAGACGATGAAGCTCAAGCTCATCGAGCCGCTGCGCGATTTGTTCAAGGACGAGGTTCGGCGCATAGGGCGCGACATGGGCATGCCCGAGGAGATCCTCTCGCGCCAGCCGTTTCCCGGCCCCGGCCTTGCCGTTCGCATCCTTGGCGAAATTACTCCCGAGCGCGTGGCCCTTCTGCAGGAGGCCGACAACATCGTCGTCAGCGAGATCAAGGCAGCCGGGCTTTACACAAAGATCTGGCAGAGCTTCGCCGTGCTGTTGCCCGTCATGAGCGTCGGCGTGATGGGCGACCAGCGCACGTATGCGTACACCGCAGCCATCCGTGCCGTGCACTCCGAGGACGGGATGACCGCCGACTGGGCGCCGCTGCCCTACGATGTGCTGCGCCGAATATCGAGCCGGATTGTCAGCGAGGTGCGCGGAATCAATCGCGTGGTCTACGACGTGACGTCGAAGCCGCCGGGTACGATCGAGTGGGAGTAGAATTCCGCGATGGTGATTATCATCATTCTGGGTGTGCTAGCGGTTTCTGCTCTGATCGGCTTCGCTGCTTGGCGGTTTATCAAATCCACAGAGGACCTGCAAGCAAATCCGGCAAAGATGCGCAAGCGGCTGCTCATGCTGGCGGTGGTCTATTGTTCGTGCATGGTCATGGCAATTGTCGAGGTACTTCGAGGCACGCGCCCGCCAGCCACCCTCGTCGGCCTGCCTATCGGACTCTTCTTTGTTTGGTGGTACCTTCGAGCAGCCGCTGCGCTCAAATCGAAGACTAAATAGTCGATCGAATTTCTCGCCGCTCCGTGGCCCTGGTCACTCTCCCGGCTTCAGCACCGGCGCGCGCAGCGGCGTTGTCTCAATTTCAATGCGCGTGTTCTTGGGGAAATCCACGTCGTGGCCAGGGGTGAGGAAGTTCTCGTAGGTGGAGAGCGCCGCCGCGTAGTAGCCGAGGCCGGCAGCAAACTCCCGGCTGCCCGCGGCCACGCCGACCACGCGTCCCACGAGTCCGAAGCCGTTCGACGCGACCGCCGCCTGGCCTGTAAAGTTGCCGTCCTCGTCGAGCGCGCGGCCCGCCAACATGGTCAGCAGAAGCGGCGCAATCACGCTGGACTTGTTCTTCGGCGTCACAGTGCCTTCGGCATCCATTGACAGGTCGTGGGGGCTCTGCCCGGTTGCGCCGGCCAGCGAGCCTTCGACGGGCTTCTGCATGGTCCCTTCGGGGAAGCGGATCTGCTGGAAAGTGAAGCGAAGTTTTCCGTTGCGCCCCAGGCTGCGAGCCGATTTGGAGGTCGTGACGTGCCCGATGAGCGTGGACCCCTGAGGCACCACGAGTTCGTGGTTCTTGTCATACACCGGCTCGACAACCAGCGCCTGCACGGGATCGCCGGGCCTGGCAGTGGCGGAAGTGACTTCCGCCGTCAGGAGCGCATGAACCGACCATGTCTCCGGCTGACCGGGCGCAGGCGCCGGAGCCGGCGGATCCGGAACTGCCGCCGCTTCGGTTGGCGGCAACTCCAAAGTCTTTGCAAGCTCAAATGTCCACGCGGTGTGCGCGGGGATGCGCTCGGGGTGATACGGGAGCTGGTGGTAGAGGATCTGCAGAGCGCGGTCGCCGAACCCGGGGGCGGTGAAGAACTGAATGCGCTCGTGGGCACGCGTCTTCGCGAGCGCCCATTGCTTCGAGATCAGCGACTTCTTCGGCGACGCGCCGGGAGCCGTCAGCCGGAGGACCGGGGCTCCGGTGGTTGCGCCTGTGCTTTCGAGCGCGAGCGGATGCCCTGGGAGCTCCAACCGGTCGAATCGCACCCCGGCAATGTGGAATGGCGTGAAGTCGCCATCGAGCCGCGCGTGCAGGCGAGTCTTGCGATCGGGATTCAGCTGAGTTACCGTCCCGCGCACAGGTGTGTTCGCCGGGACCGCCAGTCTTCCGTCGACGTAGAGCGGGTAGACGAGTCGGCCTTCGATCGCTTCGCCGGCCTTCATGGGATAGTTGCGGATGATTTCCACCTGAAGGCTGGTTCCGGCCGCGAGTTCCGGCTTCGCGGGCGCCGCAGGTTTTGCCAACTCTGGCGCGGGCGGGGCAGCTGGTTGCACCGGGCGGGTCTGAAGGGTCTGCGCCTGCATTCCGGGCAGCAAAATAATATAAACGGCGCCGAGCATTGCGACTGGAACAATAGCCTTTATCGACAACATATAAGGAAGGGAACTCCTGGCATGGATTTTACAGGTATTGAGTGTACAGGAGTAAGACGGCGGCAGTCCTGAAACGCATCATGAATTCCCCGTTTGCGGGCGCAGCTGGGCGCGAAGACCCGCCAGTTCGCGGCTGAGCGCGTCCATGCGGGCCAGCACTTCGACGTGATGCTCTTCTGCCAGCGATGGCTCAACAGCTTCCACGAAGAATGCGCCGCTAGGCTCGAGCTCGCATCGCGCCACCTGGTCCAGCCGCTCGAATCCCTGCTTGTGGATCGCTTCCATCAGGTCTTCGTGACTGAGCGCTTCGCGCTCCATGGCATGCTTGTCGACTTTGCCATGGCGCACCAGCACCGTCGAGCTGCCCTCAACGGCGCGGGTCAGGCGCGTGGAGCGGTAGAGCGCGCGGACCACGAGCCAGTTGATGGCCAGCAGGCCGAAGGCGCCGATAATGCCTCCGGTTATGGAGTTGTCATCGCCGATGATGGCGTTCTGCACCGTGTTGGAGAGGGAGAGCAGAACCACCAGGTCGAACGGGTTCAATTGCGCAAGCTCGCGCTTTCCGAAGAGGCGCAGAAGAACCACGAGGACGAGGTAGACAATGACGGGACGCAGCAGCTTCTCGATGATCGGAAGCGGCAGACGGAACATGTGGTCATACAGTTCGTGCGGCATGGCACGAGGATAGCGCGTGCCGCGTCGGATTCATGCCACTTCAACTCTTCTTTTCCAGCCGGATCGTCGTATCCACCGTCCGGGAATCGTCGTTCAGTCGCAATGTATATTTCACATTCACTGCGGCAAATACCCGTTCAAGTTGCGGATTAACGCTGTGTGTTGCGAAGAATCCCAGAATTGCACCTTCGTTGAACACCGCGCCCGGCGGCATTTTCCAGGCCGCAACGATCGCCGAGCGAAGGTCGTCGCTTACGTTCTCCACTGTGAGCTTGCCCATGGTGTACACAGGGCCGGGCACGGCGCTTACGGCGTAGCTCACCGTTGCCTGGGCATGATTCAGGGTAGGCGTGGGGGTCACCTGTGCTTTCATGTAACCGCGGTTGTGGTATTGCCGCTCGATGAAGTGCCAGTTCTCGCGGATGTGCACCGCATTGGCTACATCGCCGGGATGCGTGAGTGATTGCTTATCGAAATCTGCCTGCGTAACGATCATGTCCGGCGCGAGGTGAATCGCCTCGACTTTATACAGCGGACCGGGCTGCGGCGAAACCTTGAAGGGAACGCGCACCGCGTCTGGCCCAGCAGCGATCTCGGTGGCCTGCGCCACCTGTACTTCTGCCTCCAGGTAGCCCTTGTCGCGGTAGACCTGTTCTGCATCGCGTGCGATCGCGCTTGCGCTCTCCTGCCTGTCATATGCCCCGCCCGTCAGGGTGCCAAGCAGCTTCGCCGCGTCAGGGTCCAGCCCTGCATCCCCTTCAATCGCTCCGATCAATACGGGCGGCGATGTGATGGTGAAACTCATAGCTGTCACTTCGCGCAGAACTCGATCGGTGAGCGGTGTCACTTCGATTTTCGCCGTAATCCCCTGCGCCTTCAGCAAATCCTCAAGTGCACTCCGCGCATCATCGAGCGCGGTGCCCTGGCTTGGGACCTTCCCGTGATAAAGGGCGCAACGTGCGCGAATCTTTGCATCGACATCGGCGCCGGCCGGCAGCGGAAGATTTTCAAGCCGCACCTCATAGAGTTGCGCGGCCGGAGTGAGAGAGACGGTCAGCTCGTGGCCGTTGAACTTGTAGTTGACGCCGTCGAACAGCCCCGAGTCCATCAGCATTTGCGAACGCTGGTTCATCTCCGCCTGGCTGAGAGTTTCGCCGGGCTTAAGCCTGGTTGCGGCCATTAGCTCGCTGTCGGAGTAGTCCGGAGCGCCCGTGAAATGGATTGCCGCGGGTTGAAACTGCTGAGCGCAGACCGGCGTTGCGGCAGGCAGGGAAAGCCCGAGCAGAAGAGAGAGCCCACGGATTCTGCGCATCGTTTGCGCCAGACTACCATAAGTCCGACATCGAGTGATGCTCGGCGCGACGAGCATTGACCGGCCGGCCCAATGACTATTCCGTCTGGTAGTCCGAGTACTCTGACGTGAACAGCGTGCACCGGGTCGTATACGATGCCGCTCCCGAGTCGCCGCCAGGAACAACCAGCGTGTTGATGTAGCTCTTCACCGGCACGACCAGTGTGCGGGCGCCCGCCTTGATCGCTCCGTAGTCGATGCGCGTATCCACCTGATGCACCACGTCGGTGTCCTTGAGTTCTGCCCGCGTGATCATCCGCGCCACGGCCCCGGTATCAGGATCGATGAACAGCTCTCCGTGAAACGGAGGGTTGGCGTGGAAATCGTGCCATTCTGTGCTGGTCTGCCAATCGCCCGATACGCCTCCGCCTGCACTGCCGCCGAAGGCCGGCGCAGTGAGGGAATTGTAGAAGTGAGCGATGCCCTGCTGGTCGAGCTTCGGGAAGCAGCACACCTTCACCTGCATTTTCGAGACTTTCCTTGGCACGTCGAACGAGAACACCGCCGCAGGCTTGCCGTTGATGAGCTCCCAGCGCAGCCATTTGATCTCGCCCCCCTGCTGCGCCTGGCGGAATACGGCGTTCAGGCTCGGCGGCGGCTCCTGGAGCGCGATCATCTTGTTGGCGCCCCAGGGTATTTTCTGATTCTCCTCGGGGAGCTTCTCTGTCCCGCGGTCCAGCGACACCTGCGTCTTGGTGGAATTGATGTAGTGGACAAAGTAAGCGGGGTTGGAAAAACCCGAGGAGGTCACGACATCGGTTGCGCTCCCCGTAATGCCGGAACTGGCTGCTACGGCCTCCACGTTGTCCTGGAAGCGCAGCGTGGTCCGCGTCGCCGTAAAGGCCGGGAGCTGGTCGTAGCTGTGCGTTACGTAATTCGCGGCCCGCGCCAGCATCGCCTTCTGCGCCGCGTCGTCCGGCGCGGGTGTCGCCGGCAGGTCCGACTCAGGGGGCGCCAGGGTCGCGCTGCGTGCTTCCAGCACATAAATCTGCTCGGTCGAATACGGCCCCGCAGCGTACTTCACCAGTCCGTTCATCCTGGTTCGGGTGAGCTCTTCAGTCAGTTCCAGCTGCTTGAGCTCGGTGGCGATATCGCTGTCGCTCTTTTTATCCTGCTGCATCGAGCGGAGCGTATCTTCCAGTTGCGCTACGGTGATTTTCTTGCCTGTTGCCCAGGAAGGAAGAGCTAAAGAGAATAGTGCAAGAACCGCAATGATTGCTTTCATAAAAGAGGATTCCTTTTAGATAGACGCACTTGGGCCGAAAATGGCTTCAACACGGGAATGCCGCATCACCAAAAATGCCTGCGGCGGGCCGGCCTCTCAGCCGTCCCGCCGCTTAATATTCTATGCCGTTTTCGAGTTCGCTACTTGCCCGCCAGTTCGTAATTCTTGTATTCCGACGTGAACAGCGTGCAGCGCGTCGAAAATCCGCCCGCGCCCGCCTCGCCGTTGGGCACAACTTCAGTAATCACGACCGACTTGACCGGCAGCACCAGCGACTTTCCACCCACCGTCACCGGGCCGTAGTCAATCCGCGTATCCACCTGGTGCACCATGTCCGAGGGCTTTTGTTCGGCCTGGGTGATCATGCGCACTACGATGCCCGAATCGGGATCGATGAAGAACTGGCCGCGGTAGCCGACCTGGTTGTTCTTGTAGGGATTCCAGTTGGTGTTGGTCTGGAGGTTCCCCTTCGCTCCGCCGCCCGCGCCCGCCGCGCCTCCCGGCGCTCCGGTGCCCATCTGGCCAGTGAGCGTCATCACGCCTGTCTGGTCGATGTCCGGGAAGCAGCACACGTGCACACCCATCTTCGATTTCTTTTTCGGCACGTCATAGGAGAACACTGCTGCAGGCTTGCCGTTTATCGACTCCCAGCGGTCCCACTTCATGCCTCCGAACTCTCGCGCCTCCGCGAACACCGTCCCCAGGTCCGGATCGGGGTCCTGGAGCGCGATCATCTTGTTGCGGCCCCACTGCGTCTTGTCCTGGGGCAGCTTCTCGCCTCCCTTGCCAAGGCCGATGGTCGCATCGCTGGCGTTGATGTAGTGCACGTAGTTATACGGATTCACGAATCCCGACCCCACCGAGACATCCTGCGCTGCGCCGTGCATGCCTGACGCGTCCGCAAGCGCCTCCACGTTGTCCTGGAAGCGCAGGGTCGTCTTCGTCGCCGTCATCTCCGGCAGCTGCCCCCATGTGCCCGAAGCGTACGAGGCGGCCTTGGTCAGCAGCGCCTGCTGCGCGGGAGCGTCCGGCGCCGGAGTCGCGGGGATATCCGAGGCCGGTGGCTGCAGCGTGGCGCTGCGCGCTTCCAGCACGTAAATCTGCTCGGTCGAAAGCTGTCCGGGAACGTCTTCGACCAGGCTGTTCATCATCGGCCGGGTCAACTGTTCGCTCAGCATCACCTGCTTGAGGGCGGTGGCAACGTCCGCGTCGCCCTTCTTCTGCTGGTGCATCGTGTTAAGCATGTCCTTGAGCTCGGCGACGGTGATCTTCTTGGCGGCTGACCACGCGGGCACCGCCAGAAACACCGAAAGCGCAATACAGGCGAGACGTTTCATCGGGTGAATCCTCCGGTAAAAATTGGACGGGGCCATTGTATCCCCAGTTAGGGCGGATTGCCGGTCACCGGCTCTTCGCGGTCATGGTTTGAGGGATTCGCCGCCGGTGTGAAGCGCCTCTGCCGGAATCGTGACTGACCCCATGCGCCCGGAGTTCTCGTCCACTACCAGCACGCGCAATGAGGCCATCCCCTTCTGCATTTCCACTGCGCGCTGGAATGGAACTCCAGTGGGCAGAATGTTCTGGTACGTCGTGGGCTTCAGCCGCAGGCCAAGGGTCTGCCCGTCCACGTGCGCGTGGATCCCTGCGTCATCCCGCTGAATGAAGAAGATGTCCAGCTTGTCCATCCAGCGCCCGCCGCGCTGCTCCATCCCGAGGTCGGTCGCGGCGATGTTCACCTTTACCGACGATCCCCCGCCGCTCGGCGACGCGCTCGCGCTCACCCCGATTTCGCTTACGTCCATCGCCTGCCATACCGCGTGCTGGAAGCGGTCCTTCAGCGTCGCCGGCTCCTTGTCGAACAGGTACCCGGTCCGGTAGCGCAGCGTGACGCCGCGCCTTCCATTCACCTTCACCACAATCGCGTGATACTGATTGTCCGCTTCTCCCTGCGGCGAAAAACTCAACTGGTACGTTGCGCGCCCGTCGTCCACAATGCCTTCAAGCGCTGCCGCCAGGTCGCTCGACCGCCGGAATACTCGCCCGCCGGTCGCCGCCGCCACGTCGCGCACCGGCCCCTGGATCGGGTGAAGGTTCTGGCTCAGCTGCGCCGTAATGCGCCCGGGCGTCGTGTCGCGCATGTTCGGCGTGCTCGAGCCCGCCGCGCCGGCTCCGGCCGCCGTGGCAAGGTTGTCCGCCGCAGCCGGCGCCAGTTGCACGTTGCTGTGCTGCATGTCCGCGGTAATCGCGCCGCCTTCGAGTTGCGACACGTCAAACGGATACACGGCGGAGTGCGCCTCGTTCATCGCCTCCTGCGCACGCCGTGCGAAGCTCTCCACATTCTTGGGGCTCTTGTCGATCGCTACGGCCTGGTCTTCCCACTCCGCCAGTACGTTGTCGCTCGACACCCACACCACGCTCTTGTGCCCTGGAACCGCGGCGAGGTGGCGCGCCACCTGCGACAGGATGATCAGCGAAGCGCGCGCCGGGTTGCTGCCCATCTGCATCAGCTCCGGGTCGATCGGCTGCTCTCCATCCGGCACATCGCCATGGTTTCCGTTCACCGAGTTCAGGTCCGCGACGTTGTGCACGATGTCGAACTGCTGCCGGTTGCGCCGTTCTTCTTCCTGCGCCTCCTGAAGCGACTGCGCCGACGGCATAAAGTTCTTCAGCTTCGCTGCGAGCGCAGCGTGGTCCGTCGTAATCTCCACCAGCACGCGGAATCCGAGCGCGGTCATCGAGTAGAGTCCCACGCGATTGCCCGGCGCCAGCTTGCCCACGAATTTGAGCATCTCGCTGCGCGCATAATTCAGGTCGTTCCACGCCACGTGGCTTTCGTCGATCAGCAGCACCGTTCCGCCACTCGGGGTTGGCTGCGCATTCGCAGTCGCTGCGGTTGCTGTTTGTTCCACGCGGTTGGAAAAGTTGGCCTCGGCCGGCTGGGCTGCCGCCGGTGCGGTTACGGCCTGTGCGACCTCGCCCGCCGGAGCCGTGAAGAACCGCACATCCGTCTTGCGCCCGTTGTCGTAGATCTCGAATTCTTCGGGCTTGAGGTCCGTAACGGGCTTGCCTTTCTTGTCCAGCGCCACCACCGGCACATCCACCAGCCGCGAAGTCACCTTCAGCGAGAATCCCGTATCCGGCGGCAGGTTTGAATCGACCGGCGTATCCGGCAGACCTTTCGCCGCACCCATGCTGATCTCCGGCACCGCTGGCTCGGCGGGCAGCGGGGGCGGCGCTGCAGCCGGCGCCGCTTTCGCCGTCTCCGTCTCTGCTTGCGGCGCGTTACTTGCCGGCATTGTAGAAGCCTGGTCCGAAACCGGTCCGGCAGGTTGAGCGGCTAAGTCCGAAGCCGGGGCAGCCGGACCCTCAGTTCCTGCTGCCTCTGTCCCTTTGTCCCTCTGTCCCTCTGTCCCTTGCCCTTCCGCCCCATCCGCAACGATCCGCACGGTCGATCCCAGCCGGTGGTAGTGCGTAAACGTGTTCTCGTTGATCCGGAGCGTCGGCGGCGGCGGAGCCGAACCATTCGGCGCATAGGCGGGCGGCTGCACCGAAAGCGCCAGACTCCTCACCGGACAAATAAACCGCTGGTCCCCGATCTGGACCGGGCCATATTCAACTACCGTTGCCGCGCGCTCGATGGGGTCGCCGACGTTGAGTTCGGCTTCGAGGGTGATGCGCAGAATCGCCCCGGTCGCGGGGTCCACGCCAATCGTCCCATGGTATCCGGGCGTTGCGTCAAATGGCTTGTAGGTCACATCCTGCGCGGGGTTGTTGGACTCTGACGCCCTGCGTCCAACATTATTGCTGCCAATGGCCTGCCGTCCCACGAACTCCTGGTTCACCGAGCAGCAGAAGTGCACCTGGTAGTGCGAAGCCGCGCGCGGAACCTCAAATTTGTAGACCGCGGCCAGCCCCGACGGAGTCTGTTCCCAGTGGCTGAATTCGACCTTTCCATTCACAAGGTCGGTGAACGTCCGCGCGAGCACAGGCCCGAACTCGCCAAATGAATACAGCCCCAGGTCCGGAGCCGTCTTGGCGGAAACGTCCGCCGCCGTGTCCACTACTTCCTTGCCATCACGAAAAGTCACCGTCCGACTCGCCGAACCCGTAAGGTGCAGGCCCACCCGCACCGGCCAGTCGCCCGCGTGCAGTACCTGCGGCGAGTCGTCGAAGCGGTGCACGGTGCGCGCCGCAAAAAAGTTCGGCAGCTTCGGGACGGTCTCGACCACGTACCCGCGCGCCATCGCGAGAATCCGCTGCTGCGTGGCCGCGTCGGGGGGCTCAGTCGCGGGCAGTTCCGCCGCTGGAGGATCGAGGAAGGCCGACTGGTCGGCCAGCAGTTCGAGCGCCAGCGCCGTTCGCGGCTGCATCGGCATTTTGGCCGCCAACCGGTCGAGCGTCTTCGCGGTCAGCCGCTCCGAAAGCTCCGTCGTGCCCACCATGTGGGCAATCTCGGCGTCGGAGCGGTGCCCGGCAAACTGCGCCGCCAGCGACTGCTCAAGCTGCGCCACCGTGGTGCGGTGTGCCGCGGCCGCCGGCAGCGAAACCGTCGCAACCAGCGCCATCACCATCAGCTTTCGCATCGGCACACATCACCTCTTGGATCGGATCGTCCTGCTCGATTGGACGGACCAGACGGCCAGGAAGACGACGACTGAGATCGCAGGGGGGCCGGTGGCAACCGGACGCTTCCGCCCCGCATTGGAGCCTGCCTGGGATGTCGTGGAATCCGTCCCTGCAACTCTACACATAGCGATCTATCGGCGGCAAGGAGCGCCCGGATCCTTGTTTTCGTTGTTTCTTCCCTGCACCAAGGGTCCCATTATTTGCTCTCGTATGTCACAATCGTCTTGATTCTTCCACAATTTTTGAGGTACACAACGCATGGGGCGGGTCCTCGTTTCAAACCCCGTCTCCCCTTCAGGCAATTCCGGGCCCCCGCATTCGCTACCTATTACGTTCAGGCCTTCGTCTTTCTTTCCCCCGTTTTATGGGCCCCGCTTCGACAGGTCCCATTTCTGAATGCGAAAGGTCAATCCATATGTCAAGGCTCGAGATCCCCCAATCTCAGTCGGCAGGCGTGCTTATCTGCGCGTTCCTGCTAGCCATCACCCCCAACCATGCGCAAGAGATAAACCAGGCGCGGCCGGCAGACCGCGCGCAACAGATCAGCACGTCCATTCAGCCGCCGAAGTCCATCATCTCCCTCGCTTATGCTCCGAGACCGCGGGGCGAAGTCCTGGCGCGCCGGGTTGGTGACGCCACTTTTGAGCATGTCCCGGCGAATTATCACGTGTTCGCCGCGGCCACCATGGGAGAAGACGCCGGCGTGGAAACACTCACCCTGGACTTTGCCGGCGAAACCACGCTCACCCGGATCGAATCGAAGAGTAAGGACTTCGTCGTCGAACCCGGGGGCACATGCCACGAAGGAAATGCCTACGGGCGCGGCGACAGCTGCTCGCTCCAGGTGCGATTCAACCCGCAGGGGCCGGGCCACAGGCTGGGATTCGTCAATATCTCGAATTCCGCCGAGGCCACAGCCATGAACCTGGGACTTACCGGCAACGGCTACGCTCCTGTGGTCAGCTTCACGCCATCGCAGATCATGACCGTTCCCGGCACCGCCCCGGCAGGCACGGGAATCATCAAGAGCGCGACCAATATGGCCATCGACGGGGGCGATATCCTCTACATCGCCGACATCGGCAATGCAAAGATCAAGGAGATCGACTCGACTGGCGCCATCAATTCCATCAATCCGGCGTTTGCCACTCCGCAGGCGGTCGCTGTCGACAGCGCAGGGATCATTTACAGCACAAACGTTGCCGCGAGCACCTACTACTTCAGCGACTTCACGCCGTGGGGCGTCCAGACCGCGTTCGGGTACACCTATACTTCCACCACCTGTACTCCAAGCGCTCCCTGCGCGTTCTCGACGGTGGGCATGAGCAGCCCGGCCAACGTCGTCATCGACAACTCCGACAACCTCTTTATGCTGGAGGGGACCACGGGGTCTGCCGAGATGCCCGTCCAGAGCCTTGGACAGGGTACCGGTACGTTGAACCTGTGGCACCTCAAGAACCAGTATGCGTACGCCTCCGGCGGCCCCGGTTCCTTCGCCGTAGACGCTTACGGCGACCTTTTTACGAACTACACGTACACCCCCAACAGCACCTGCGTCATTTACTATGAACCGCTCTACGACTCGGAGTACAACCCCTCGGCTACGCGCGTTGCGGGCGGCGTCAAGTGCGGGTTCTCCGGAGATGGCGGCCAGGGGCGAGGCGCGGAAATCAGCACCAAGATCGGCCAGATGGCCTTCGATGCCGCGGGCAACTTCTACTTTGCCGATACGGGCAATCAACGCATCCGTCGCATCGATAATACTACCGGGATCATCAGCACCATTGCTGGAAACGGCACGGCCGGCTACACCGGCGACGGCGGCGGTGCGACCCTCGCAACTCTCAGCAATCCAACAGGAGTGGCAGTCGACTCCCAGGGGCAGGTCTATATCCTCAGCAACGCGCCCTCGGGCGGGCCGACGCAGGCCCTCCGGGTGGTGAATACCACGGGGAAATGGGTCTATCAAACTAACCAGGTCGTAGGAACCCCCAGCCTCGCCAAGGTATTCACCGTGTCCAATACGGGAAACAGCCTTCTCACTCTTGCGGGGAATGCATTCCTCTCCGGCCCCACGCCCGGCGATTTCACTGTCGACACAACAACCACGACTTGCGGGCTTACAACCGGCGCCACTCTCGCCGCAGGCCGCAGTTGCAATCTCGGGATCATCTTCACGCCCAAAGCGGCTGGTTGGCGCTCTGCCATCCTGACGCTACTGGACAACACCGTCAATGGTTCCAACTCCATCCAGGTGGGCGGAACCGGCATTCTGGCCAGCGCCACCCACGCAATTACGTCACCGGCCGGCGGTTCGTCTGTGACTTCAGGAACCACCGTTACGTTTGCCGTAAGCGTGACGTCCGCGTCTACCCCCAAACCAAGCGGGACGGTGACGTTCAAAGTCAATGGCACTGCAATCGGCAGTCCGGTCACGCTCTCCTCCGGAGCGGCTTCGACCACGTTCAAGGAAACCACGGCCAGCGCCTATACGCTCTCGGCCGTCTATAGCGGCGACACGAACTTTGCGTCTTCAACCGCGTCGGAAACCCTGAACGTCACCCCATCCCCGTTTCCGGCGAATGTCAGCCTGACTCCTGTCGACAGGGCGTATTCGGCCTGCGGCGCCGTGAGCCTGCAGGTGAAAGTAAGTTCGGCCGGCGGCCCCATTCCTACCGGCACTGTCGAGCTGATGGATGGTTCCGTTGGCCTCGCTTCAGCAACCCTCAGCGGCGGCGCGGCTATTCTCGCCGCCGGCGCACGTACAACCGGGTCGCACACCCTCGTGGCGAGTTACAGCGGTGACGGCCTGCACCCTCCGGCAACGTCTGCTCCTGTCTCCGTATCTGGCCCACTCGCTGGAGGCTTCTGCGGACCAGGTCATCAACCGGCCCTCGGACAGGTGAGAGTCCCGGTCGACAGATAGCTCACCAGGGAATCTAGCCGCTGGGGTGGCGGATTGCCTCGCTTCAAGGGATGGGAAAAAATGCGCATGCCCCAGGTCTCGCGGTTTTGGAGGCCTGGGGTGTTGTTCAGGATCCGCCCCTGGGGAGAGAGGGCGGATGCGCATTCCGATGACGGCGCTCATGCGCTTTTCTTCAGCATGCCTCTGTAGTCCTGAACGAACTTGTGGATGCCCTGCGTTGTCAGGTCGTCCTCGATATTGAAGCCCTCCCACGGAGCATCCAGATCAAGCGCCTTGTAAGGCATTGGCCTGAGCGGTTTGCCCTCGGCGGTGATGCCCTTGTAGCTGAAGTCCGAACCAGGCGCGGGCGATCCTTTCGACGCCCATTCCTCAAGGATCTTGCCCGGAACCGTCACCAGGTCAGCCTCCAGCGAGAACGAGCACATCAGATGATCGACGTTCCGGATGCTTGCGGCGAGCACGGAAACGTGGTGGTCGCCAGTCTTGTACATCTGGCAGATATTCTTCACCAGGTCCATGCCGTTTTCGCCACGGTCGTCGAGTCTGCCGACAAACGGTGAAACGTAAGCAGGCTCCTGCGTCTCCTTCGTTGCGCCGTACACTGCGGCTGCCTGCTCCTGCGAAAAGCACAACGTGATGTTAACCTTCATTCCGCGCTTCACAGACATCTCCGCTGCGCGCAACCCCTCGTGCGTGCACGGATATTTGATCCAGGCGTTCGGAATCCATCCGAACATATCGCTTCCTTCAGAAAACATTTGCTCCGCACGGGTATCGAGATCGGAATACACCTCGATCGACACGCCCGCGTCTCCCACCAGCGGAGATATCTGGCGCACGATGTCCCGGTAAGCATCGGTCTCTTCCTGCCTGCTCAGCGGCCGGCCTGCGGCGATTCGCTTGCGGATCTCAGGGTTCTTCGAGATAAGCGACGGGTTAGTCGTCTGCCCGTCGAGATAGCCGAGCAGTTTTCTGATCCTGGCAGTCTCTTCGGGATCTCCACCGTCCAACAGGATTCTTGTCTTGGGGCGATGCACCAGCATATGTCCTCCTCACCCGGTGAAGTGGGATGCCGGCACAGCGAAGATTGATGGCTTCGAATTCACGCCGATTCGAATGGATGCTTGCAACCGCCTGCGTTTCTTGCAGTTGTCATAGAGGAGGTGTCGAAGAGATTCAGTAGCCCGGGAAGTCCTCGGTCCGGATGTCATCCTCGTCAACACCCGCTTTGACCAGCATGTCGCGCATCGCCGCCACCATCGCGGGAGGCCCCGCAACGTAATAGATTGGACCGTTCAGCGAGTCAAGGTGAGATTGCAGCTTCTGCTTGTCCAGCAGCCCCGTTTCGCCTCTCCATTTCCGGCTCGAGCCGGAAATCTTGGTCATCGTCGCAACCAGGCGAAAGTTTGGATACTCTCGCGCAACCTGCTCCAACTCATCCAGAAATGCCGCATCCTCAGGTCTGCGGTTGGAATAGAACAGGTAGATCGGGTGCGCCTTCTTCTTCGCGGCGGCATCGAGAACGATGCTCCGGAACGGAGTAATCCCAATGCCGCCGGCCATCAGCACGGCCGCCTTCTGCGCATTCGCGTGCAGCGTGAGCGATCCCGTCGGGCCATCCAGTTTCACCTGCAGGCCCGGCGCCGCACCCTTGAGCACCCGCTTGAACGCCGTATCCCGCATGCGCGTCGTGACCATCAGGTCCGGTTCTTCGGGCGAACTGGCCAGCGAGAATGTGCGTACATTGCCTTCGGCATCGGTCTCGGGCGGATTCGGCAGCGTCACGTCGATCGCCTGTCCCGCCCGGAAGTCAAACCCCTGCGGCTTGCGAAAGTGGAAGGCCATGGTGCCTTCGGCAACCTGCTGCTTCCTCAAGAACTCACTGGTGTATTCGGGCACAGAATCCTCCCGTGCCTATGATGGCTCCGTCCGCGAGAGAGTGGCTTGACTAAATCCGGCCGGGTAGCGCGGTCGTCCCCGCAATCACGCCGTCATGCGGTTGAACAGCCTGCGCCGTTGCAGCGCCGGCGCCGGCACGGCTGCGTTCAGCAAGCCGCCCGGATGCATCTCCTGAATCGGGCCCGCGAGCAGGTGGAGGCTATCGGGACGCCGGATCTTAAGCATGCGGTCGACCATGTCGATGATTCCCTGGTGCCGGAACTGCGTGAACGTGCGCGTAACTGATTCCCGCGACCGCCCGATCATCGCTCCAATCTCATCGTGCGTATAGAGCAATTCAAACGGCGCCCCCGGTTCCTCCTCGCCCATGCAGCCCAGCAGGAACCGCGCCACGCGCTCTTCGGTGTTGCCCGCAAGCTGCAGCCGCTTCGAGTGCTCGATCATCTCGGAATACTCGCGCGACAACTCGACGGCCGCCGTTGCTGCGAACGCAGGAACGCGGTCGATCAGCCGCCTGATCTGCTCGCGAGACAACACTTCGACCGCCGTCGGCTTCACCGCCGTCGCAGAGCCCTCATAGGTTCTGCCGAGCAACACCGCGCTGATCCCGAGGAAGCATCCGTCCGTCGCAACCCGCAGGATGCTTGGCGGTCCCATGGCTCGCGACGTCGCCAGGTGTATGCGGCCCCTGATGACCCGAAATACCGATTCCGCGCTGTCCCCTTCAAGAAAGAGCGGGCACCCCGCGCGAAACAGCTTTCTCTTTCCGCCGTACTCCAGGCTGGATCTGTGTTCCAGGCTCGACCTGTGCAGGCCGCCAATCGGAATCGATGGAACCGGATGAGAAAAAGTCGAATGCAAAAAAGTACCCCCGCCGATCCTCCAACCCCTTCATGCAAGGACCCCGGATCGGTTCTTGCAGCACGAATCTATTCCGGAAACGCGGTCCACATACCTGTCAATTCTGCTAGTCAAGTAGCTCGATTGCGATGGTCGAGTTCTGCCATCTTCCGGTGTCCCCGCCGACCGGAAGAGGGGCCTAATGTGTTTTAGGTCCGCGGCGTTCCGTCTGCAGCCAGTTCGACACCTGTTCCCACGCCGCCTCAACAAGGCCGTTCAGCCGGGCCTCCACCTCTGCCGACAGGTCGGTTCCCCAATCCGTCGATTTTGGCTGAATCCCAAGCAGGATGACTTCACGGGGCGTGGCATCCAACAGGCTCAGCGTTCCCACAAGGTCTGTGAATCCCAGCAAGTGCAGGCTCTTGTCCGTCGGCAGGTTCGCCAGTTCACCGCCCGCGTACCGGATCAACGTGCCGGGAGCGGCCCCGGCATCGACTGCGTCCAGTGCGAGCAGGTGCGACACTCCCTTGATCCTTGGCAGCAGCTCGAGTCCCAGCGTTCCGCCCTCGATCGTGTGCACGTCCGGCGGCAGATGGTGTTCCCCAACAAGCTTCCGGATCGCGTGAATCCCGACTCCATCGTCGGTGCGGATCGCGTTTCCAAGGCCAAGCACAATTGCATTCATGAAAAGGGGCTGCCTCCAGCCGGTACACAGAAGGGGCAGCATAGATTGGCTTCAGGTACCCCGCAACTATAAGAACTCGCAGGTGATCGATTTGAAACGGGCCTCAGTGCAAAGCCCGACACGGCAACGCAGATTCCCGCCCGAAATGCCTACGGGAATGTTCAATTTACTCGCTGCATTGACTAATCTGTCTAATTTCACCACCCAGGAAACAGATGACTAACTCCATATCTTCGACTTACTCGAAGTTCGAATGAACAACGTGTAAATCCCGATTTTTCCCCTTGACAATGCGCGGACGATCTACATATATTTTGCGACGCGAATTAAGTCGCTCCAACGCCGGCTGCAAGCCGCTTTCCGGCGTTCCTCAGCATCCCCCTCAAGCACGGTCTTCGCCGTGCTTCAACCTTGTGCGGCGCGCACGTTTCGCCCCTGACCGGACCAGCGGAGAGGATCCCCTGGCACCCCCCCGAGTGAGGGAACCTATGAAGAGTCTTTGCCTGATTTGGATTGGGCCGGCACCGCTGCGGCTCGCGGCCTTCGTTGGAAAGGCGCTGGTTAACCCCTTTAAGACAGTGGCGATCCTGCTGCTGCTTGCCCTGGCGGCCTCGCCAGCGGCCGTTGCCCAAATTACGAATCCGAACCATGAGAATACCTTCGGCGACCGATTCACCCCGCTCGTGTATCAAGCGGAAAACACCGGCTCACACTTCCCCGCGCCGACTTTCCCGTCATTCGCTAAGCTTCCCATCATCCGGCCGCTCCCGGACCCGTTCCGGTCCGTCGACGGCTCGCGCGATACGTGGTTCACAAGCTGGGAGCGGCGCCGCAACGAGATCATGGCTGCCCTCGAGCAGTATGAAATCGGCCCCAAGCCCGATTGTCATGACTGCACCATAACTTCCACCTACACCCCACCCGCCGCGGGATCGCAGACCGGTTCTCTGCAGGTGGTAGTTACAAGAAACGGCAAGTCACTGACTTTGAATGAGCGCGTCTGGCTCCCATCGGGGCAGGGCAACGGCCCATTTCCCGTCGTGATTGCGATGTCGCTCGCGTTCCCGCCGTTTTTTGTGCCGCCGGTTCCGAACTACGGCAGCCTGCCGAAGAGCGTCTTCGCAAATCAACCGATCGCGACCATCGACTACTTCCATAACGATGTAACGGAGTACTCGTTCTTTGGAATCGCGGACCACACGAAGGATCCCTTCTACCAGCTATACCCCGAGCTTTGCGCTGGAACTTGCCCCGGCGGAACGAGTAACTCGGGCCAATATGCTGCCTGGTCCTGGGGTGTAAGCCGGCTTCTCGATGGCATGGAGATTGCCACCCATCAGGCCAATAACCCGCTGCCCATCGACATGAGTCACATCGCCGTGACGGGGTGCTCCTATGCCGGAAAGATGGCGCTCTATGCAGGCGCACTCGACGAGCGCATCGCACTCACCGTCGCCCAGGAGAACGGCGGCGGCGGCGCGCCGGCCTGGCGTGTCTCGCATGAGATTGAGGCCCAGGGAACCGTCGAAGACATCGACGACACGGACTACAACTGGTTCGCCGGGCAGATGAAGCAGTTTGCCGGCGCCAACGTCTACAAGCTGCCGATCGACCAGGATGAAGTCATGGCCCTGGTGGCGCCAAGGGCCCTGCTCGAGACGGGCAACACCGAGTTCTACTGGCTGTCCAATGGATCAAACTACGTTTCGGCGCGCGCCACACAGAGGATCTACAACGCGCTCGGCATCGGAGACAGGTTCGGCTTTTACATCGACGGCAACCACAACCACTGCGCAACTCTGCCGGCCGAGGCGCCTGCCATCTCGAGTTTTGTCGGCAAGTTCATGCTCGGCCAGGCCAATACGAACAGCGACGTCGAGGTGTACCCGAATCCGGCCGACACCACCGACTACGGTTATCCCATCGTGGTCTCGGGCGGTAATTATGCATATTACTTCCCAACCATGGATTACCGCCGCTGGACCGATTGGTGGGGAACACCCTTCCCGCAGTTCTGGGATAACTGGAGCACAGGCGGAACCGTCGTGATGTCGCTCAGCAATTTCCCTGATTTCTTCGGTTTTCCAGGAACACCCTGGATCAATACCGGTGACACGGTAGAAGGAGGCTACGAGCTGAGGCAGGGCGGCAACCACCCGGCATCCACTGTGTCTCTCGTGGCCGGGAACATATCGACGGATATCTGGTGTCCGGGCGGCAGTTCCTATACGCTCACCATTCCGCTCCCTGCGCAGAGTTACTCCATTGCGGCCGGTGACAACAGCGGGATTCCTTCCGGCGATCCGAAGAGCCCGCTCGTGTATCAGGGTTCGACCACGGCAACACCGCCGGCCGGGTCCGCGGAGTGCGTTGGAGGAATCGCGACCGGCGCTTACTTCAGCGCGACGGGGCTGTCTGAAGGCGGCGATGGCAACCCCGGAGGGCCCGGCTTCCTGACCACCGACGTCACCGATCCTCTCAACGTCCGGTTCCACCTTCTCGACTCAAACAGCAACCGCGGTACGTTCTATAGCTTCCCGGTAACTATTAATTGGAACCCGCTTACCTCGGCCAACAGCACCAACCAGAACCCGACTCCGTAATCAGGCGCCGAAAGCCCGCCCTGACCGCAGTAGCCTCGCGGTCAGGGCTGCCGGGTGCAACACCGCCCAACTGCATTCGCCTCCTCCCACAGCAAGCGGCTAAGATCGTGCCGGAGCAGTTGGGAGGTTCTTCATGAGCGATGCGGTCATCGTCTCCGCGGCACGCCTGCCGATCGGCAAGTTCCAGGGCTCTCTTTCAGGATTCACCGCGCCGAAACTGGGTGCGCTCGCGGTGCGCGAGGCCGTCCGGCGCGCGGGCCTCGATCCGGTGGAAGTGTCCGAGTGCATCATGGGGTGCGTCCTCCAGGCTGGAGTTGGCCAGAACCCTGCCCGCCAGGCCGCGATCCACGGAGGCCTGCCTCCAGAGTCGGCAGCGCTCACGGTGAACCAGGTCTGCGGATCGGGTCTGCGCGCGGTGGCGCTCAGCGCCCAGGCGATTCGCAACGGCGATGCCGAGATCATGGTCGGCGGCGGCATGGAGTCGATGTCGAACGCTCCCTATCTGCTGCCGCAGGCGCGCTCCGGCTACCGCATGGGCAACGGCACGCTGGTGGACGCATTGATCAACGACGGCCTCTGGGAGGCTTACCGCGGCTTCCACATGGGCATTGGCGCGGAGATGATCGCGGAGAAGTACGGCATCACCCGCGCGGAGCAGGACGAGTTCGCCGCCAACTCCCACCGCAAAGCTGCGCGCGCCACCGAAAACGGCTGGTTCAAAGACGAGATCCTCCCGGTTGAGATCCCCGCCGCAAAGAAAGGCGATGCGCCGCGCACATTTGATAAGGATGAGGCCGTACGCCCGGAGACAACGGTAGAAATCCTGGCGAAGTTGAAGCCCGCATTCAAAGAAGGCGGAACGGTGACTGCCGGAAATGCTCCCGGAGTTAGTGATGGCGCAGCGGCAGTCGTCGTGATGAGCGCGGATGCAGCGAAGACGCGAGGACTCAATCCGCTGGCCACGATTCGCGCGGCGGTGACGGCGGGACGCGATCCCGAGTGGTTTGGACTCGCTCCGATTGACGCCGTGCGGAAGCTGATGCCGCGAATGGGCTGGAAGCTCGAAGACGTGGATCTCTTCGAACTGAATGAAGCCTTCAGCGTGCAGGCGCTGGCCGTGATCCGCGAGTTGGAGATCGACCCGGCACGGGTCAACGTGCATGGCGGCGCGGTGGCCATGGGCCATCCCATCGGAGCCAGCGGCGCGGCAGTGCTGGTGAAGCTGCTTTACGCGATGCAGCATATGAAGAAAACGCGAGGCGTCGCAACGCTCTGCCTCGGCGGTGGTAACGCGGTGGCGATGGCCGTCGAGCGGGGTTAGCTCAATGGGCTGAATTGGTGCGTCTGGTTTCAGTCCGTGCGAGGACATAGGCCGAGATTCGCACCGTTTCTATACGTCTATACGCGGCGCGGGAAATCGCGGTGAAGTAGCCGGCCAAGCGCTCCGATTCGCCTCCCTTAGCCGATGGTGCGGCCACCTGCTTCGTGCGGGCCGCCGCAACCTCGGCGTCGCAAGTTGGGTGGAGAGATTGGCGACCGGAAAAGTGTCCGAAAACGGACACTGCGCGGCGGGAGCGGTCAATCACGGGCGCGGTCGTGCCGCCTGAATCCTGGAGCAAATCCTTTCATATCAATCTCGCCATGAGGTGCGGCTTTGGCACGGGACGTGCACCCTGTTTGGCGATATGGATATCGCTCGTCCTGATATAAAACGCAAAAAGCAGCGCCAAATGTTCGTCTGGGTTGGCGTCGGAGTCCTGGTCCTGGGTGCGGCGGCGTGGGCCGTTTCGCGGTTAAAACCGGCAGCGCCGTCGGTAGATGCTTCGGCCGTTTGGCCGGACACGGTCAAGCGGGGAGACATTGTCCGCCAGGTGCGCGGATCGACGGGCACGCTGGTGCCGCGCGAAGATTCGATCCAGCTGATTCCTGCACTGACGGATGCAACGGTGGTCCGGATCCGTGTGCTGCCGGGCGCCAAGGTGACGCCGGACACGGTTCTGATGGATCTTTCGGATCCGCAGCTCGAGCAGCAGTTGACGAGCGCGAAGCTGGCCCAGCAACAGGCCGAGCACGACTACAGGGCGCTTCAGTCGCAGCTGCAAAGCACGCTGATGGACAAGAAGATGGCGGCGGCGCAGGTAAACGCCGACTACACCACGGACCAGTTGCAGGCGCAGACGGACAAGCAGCTGCTGGCCCTTGGGGTAATTTCGGACATCGCGTACAACAAGTCGAAAAACACCGCCGACCAACTCACGGACCAGCACAAGCTGAGCATGCAGCAGCTCGATGTGAACGAGAACAACATCAAGGTGCAACTGCAATCGGCGCAATCGAAGATCGACCAGGCGAAGACGCTGGTAGACCTCTATGAGAAGCAGACGGCGGCCCTCGAAGTGAAAGCGGGGATTTCCGGCGAAGCGGCCGCGCTGCCGACTCCGATGCAGGTGGGCACCCACGTTGCGGCGGGCACGCCGGTGGCGGAGGTCATCCAGCTCGACAAGCTGAAGGCCGCTCTGCAGATCGCCGAGACCCAGGCACACGACATCCAGCTCGGGCAGCCGGCGACTGTGGACACGCACAACGGCATTGTCGAGGGGCATGTCTCACGTATTGATCCGACCGTATTGAACGGAACGCGCACGGTTGACGTACAACTGGATGGGCCGCTGCCCCCGGGCGCGGTTCCGAACCTGAGCGTGGACGGAACCATCAATTTGGAGACGCTGCACAACGTGCTCTACGTGGGCCGGCCGGCGCTTGGGAACGAGAACTCGACCCTGAGCCTCTTCAAGGAAGATCCGGATCACAAGGGCGCGGAACGCGTACAGGTGAAGGTAGGCAAGGCCAGCGTGCAGTTCATCCAGGTGCTGGACGGGTTGAAGGAAGGCGACACGGTAATCCTCTCGGATATGTCGCGGTACGACAACGTGGACCGGATACGGCTTGAGTAGCGGCAAAGTGGTCTGCGATCGGTGATCGGTGGTCAGTAAGCGAAGATCATCGATTGCGGACCCGGGACAGGCGGAAAAGATGAGAAGGGTGGTCGCTGAACCAGCATTGATCACTGACCACTGATCACTGACAACTGATGGCAGACAACTGACCACTGAAACGAGGGATGGCATGGCAAACGACACTCTGATTGAGATTGAGGATCTTACCAAGGTTTTCTACACCGACGAAGTAGAAACGCACGCGCTCTCTGGAATTCATCTGACCATTTCGCGCGGCGAGTACGTGGCCATGTCGGGGCCTTCGGGCTGCGGCAAATCGACGCTGCTGTCGATTCTGGGGCTGCTCGACACGCCGACCGGAGGACGCTACCTGCTGAACAACAAGCCGGTGGAGAACCTGAGCTTCAGCGAGCGCTCGCGCATCCGCAACCAGGAGATCGGCTTCATCTTCCAGAGCTTCAACCTGATCGGCGACCTCACGGTGGAAGAGAACGTCGAGCTTCCTCTGACGTACCGCGCGGGGATGCCCTCGGCGGAGCGGAAGAAGCGCGTGAAGGAAGCGCTGGAGCGCGTGAACATGGCGCACCGGATGCGGCACTATCCGGCGCAGCTCTCGGGCGGTCAGCAGCAGCGTGTGGCCGTGGCGCGCGCATTGGCGGGATCGCCTTCGATCCTGCTGGCCGATGAGCCTACCGGAAACCTCGACTCGAAAAACGGCGAAGCCGTGATGCACCTGCTGGCCGATCTGCACCGCGAGGGCTCGACCATCTGCATGGTGACGCACGATCCCCGTTTTGCGAAGCATGCCGAGCGCGAAGTACACCTGTTCGACGGCAAGGTGGTTTCGGAAGACGAGCTGAGGAAGCTGACGGCCGAAGTGGAAGCGTAAAGACAGGGAACAGGCACCAGGGACCAGAGAGACTGGGACCTGGTGAACCCCGAAGACCGAAGTGAGCGGACAGCGGTGTCCGCACGCTCGGGGAATCTCTGTCCACGGAGACGGCCATGATCGTTCAGGATATTCGCTATGCGATTCGTCAACTGGTGAAGGTGCCCGGCTACACGCTCACGGCGGTGCTCACGCTGGCGCTGGGCATCGGCGCGTTGGCGACCGTCGCGACGTGGATGAACGCGGTGCTCTACAATCCCTGGCCCCAGGTGCGCGACGCGCGGTCGCTGCGGTTCATCTCCGCGGTTGTGCTGGGCAATGACGGCTACTCGGTGCACATCGACCAGGTGCAGTTTGTAAAGAAACAGGCGCGCTCGTTCAGCGATGCAACGGCGTTCGACTTGACGACGCTGAATCTGGACCAGGCGAATGCGCAGCCGCAGGCGATTCAGGGAGGGCAGGTCAGCTCGAATTATTTCAACGTGCTGGGCGTGCAGCCGCAGTTGGGCCGGTTCTTTCAGGCGGACTCGAACGACCGTGATTACGGTGCGCACGATGAGCTGGTTCTCTCGGACGGCCTGTGGCGCGAGCGGTTTGGAGCTGACCGCAGCGTGGTCGGGCGGGTGGTTTCAGTCAACCGCCATCCGTTTACGGTGGTTGGCGTGGCGCCTCCCGGGTTCTGGGGAATCTACGGCGGGATAGCGGAGTCGGCGTGGGTGCCGCTGTCGTCGATGCGCGACCTTTCTCCGGATGCGCCGCCGGATCCGCTGGCCACCGCGGGACTGATGGCGGCGGTCAGGCTGAATCCGGGCGTGAGCGACAAGACTGCCGCGGCAGAACTGCACACTCTCGCGCGGTCGTATGCCGCGCAGCAGCACAATACAAGCCTGAACAGCTGGGACCTGAAAATGGGCGACTCCGCGCATTTCCAGCGTGGGCTCTTCTACGGAGTGGGCCAGGTGTTGCCGATCCTGCTGGGCGCGTCGGTGCTTCTGATGGGGCTGGTGTGTATCAATATTGCTTCGCTGCTGGGGCAGCGGGCGGCGAGGCGGCGTCGCGAGGTTGCGATCCGCACGGCGCTGGGTGCGGCGCCTGGACGCATCGCCAGGCAGGTGCTGGTAGAAACAGGATTGCTGACGGTGCTGGGCGCGCTCGCAGGATGGGCGGTGAGCACGGCTCTCTCGCGGGCTCTCTATGCGCTGCTGCCGAACTTCGGGCTCCCGCTCGAGTTCAACCTGCGCACCGACGCGCGGATTTTGCTGTTTGTCGCGGCGGTAGCTGCGGTGGCGACGCTCGTGTGCGGACTGTACCCTGTGCGGCAGTCGCTGAAAGTCTCGCAGCGCGAGGCGCTGCACGAAGGAGCGGCGGCTGTTGCGGGCAGGTCGCGAAAGGGACTGGGAAAGAGTATCCTTCTCGGCCTGCAACTGGGGATGTGTTTCGTGGTGCTGGTGTGCTGCGGCTTGCTCACGCGGAGCGCGATGGCGATCTTCCACCGCGATATCGGGTTTGACCGCAACAACACGCTGACGGCAGTGATGGACCTTTCGCGCGCCGGCTACGACCAGGACCGCGCGCGCGTCTTCGAGACGGCCCTGCTGGACCATCTGCGGAATGCGCCGGGTGTCGAGTCGGCGACGCTGACAACGCACCTGCCGATGGGCGATTGGGGCTCCGGCAACACGCGCGACTTCAGCATTCCGGGGTATGTTCCGCCAAAGGGCGAATCCATGACTGTGGTCACGGATTTTGACGGGCCGGACTTCTTCCACACGATGCGGATTCAGTTGCAGCAGGGGCGCGATTTTACGCGCGACGATGCGGGCACGGCGCCGAACGTGGCTGTAGTCAATGAAGACATGGCGCGCAAGTACTGGCCGAAGGGCAACGCAATCGGCAGCGGCATCGTGGTGGACAGGATGCAGCGCACGATCGTTGGAGTGGTGCGGGATTACGCGTATCACAGCCCGGACAACACCGATCCGAGCCCGGTGGTCTACCTGCCGCTGTTTCAGGGCAAAACGGGCTACAGCTATGCAATCGTGGCGATCCGCTCGCGGACCACGGCAGACGCTGTGGCCGGTGCGCTGCGTCACGCGGTCGCAGGTCTCGACCGCACGGTTCCGCTCGAAACCATGCGCAGTCTCGAGGATGTGACAAACGCGCAGTACCAGGGGTCGCGCATACCGGCCGAGCTGCTGGGCGCATACGCGATCTGCAGCGTGCTGGTGGCGATGATGGGGCTCTACGCGGTGATGGCGTACTCGGTGATCGAGCGGAACCGCGAGTTCGCGGTGCGAATGGCGCTGGGCTCGACGCGGAGCGGTATATTCCGGCTGGTGCTGGCGGGTAGCGCCTCAATTGGGTTAGTTGGCCTGGTGAGCGGCGGACTGGGCTGCGTGGCGGCCGTGAAGCTGTTGCGGTCGATGCTCTTTGGTGTGGCTGCATTCGACGCGACGACCTATATTGCCGCGGCGGCGCTGCTGCTGCTCACGCTCGTGACGTCGGGGTTGGTTCCCGCGCGCAGGGCCGCGGCAATCGAGCCCATGCAGGCGCTGCGGACCGAGTAAATACTTTCGCTTTTGACGGAGGCCGATTCGGCAACACGATGTTGGGTCAATTCTGGCAGGATATTCGCTTTGCATTGCGCGGGTTCGCCAAGTCTCCAGGGTTCGCGATTACGGCAATCGTGACGCTGGCGCTGGGAATCGGCGCAAACACGGCGATATTCACCCTTGTCCAGGGAATCCTGCTGCGCTCCTTGCCGGTTTCAGATCCATCGCAACTTTACAGAATCGGCGATACGGATGACTGCTGCGTGAACGGCGGATTCGTCGGCGAGAACAACGACTGGGATATCTTTTCCTACGAGCTCTATCAGCACGTGAAAGCCACGACCCCGGAGTTCGAGCAATTGGCGGCGGTGCAGGCTGGTCAGGACATGTTCAGCGTGCGGAATGGCTCGGCCCCGGCGCAGGAACTGCACGCAGAGTACGTCTCGGGGAACCTGTTTTCCACGCTCGGATTGAAGCCGTTTGCAGGCCGCCTGATGAGCGACAGCGACGACCAGCCGAACGCGCCGCCAGTAGTGGTGTTGAGCTACCGCGGCTGGCAGCAGGACCTGGGCGGTAATCCTTCGATCGTTGGTTCCACCATTTCGATCCAGGCGCACCCGTTTACCGTAATCGGCATTACGCCGCCGGGATTTTTCGGCGACCGCGTAACGGACACGCCTGCGGATTTCTGGATTCCGCTCTCGACCGAGCCGCTGATCCACGGCGAGCAGCAATCGATATTGCATCACCCCGAGCAGCACTGGCTGTATCCCATCGGGCGCCTGAAGCCGGGAACGGATATCAAGGCACTCGAGGCAAAGATTTCGACCGCACTGCGGAATTGGCTGTACGTTACTCCGCCCTACACGGACAATGGCGGGAGAACGAAGATTCCCAAGCAGCACGTCGTCATCGTGCCCGGCGGCGGAGGAATCCAGAGCCTGCAGCTTGAGGCGGGCAAAGGGCTGATGATGCTGATGATTCTCTCCTCGGTGGTGCTGCTGATCGCGTGCGCGAACATCGCGAACCTGATGCTTGCGCGGAGCACGTCGCGGCGGTCTGACACCGCCGTGCGCATGGCGATGGGCGCGACACGGCGGCGCGTCATCCGGCAGACATTTACCGAGAGCGCTCTGCTCGGATTTCTGGGCGGGCTTGTGGGCCTCGCCGTCGCCTATGAGGGCTCGCGGACGGTTCTTGCGCTGGCGTTCCCGGATGCGCACAACCTGCCGATCAGCGCCAGCCCATCGTCGATTGTGCTGGGATTCGCGTTCCTCGTGTCGCTCCTGACGGCGGTTCTGTTTGGGCTTGCTCCGGCATGGCTTTCGATGCACGCGCAGCCGGCCGAAGTTCTGCGCGGAGCCGGCCGCTCCATGCGCGACAATTCAGGGAACTCGCAGAAGATTCTGGTTGTGTTTCAGGCGGCGCTGTCAATTGTGCTTATTGCGGGCGCCATCCTGATGACCAAATCGCTGGGCAACCTGGAGCACCAGAACTTCGGCGTCGCAACCAGCAACCGCTACGTCCTGCACTTTGATCCCGCGGGCGCGGGATACACGGAGGACCGGCTGCCGGCGCTCTATCGCGAAATCGAAGAGCGGTTCTCGTCACTGCCGGGAGTAAAAAATGCGGCGATGGGATTGTACAGCCCGCTCGAAGGTGACAACTGGGGCGAGTGCGTGATCCAGCAAGGGCATCCCGCACCTGGGCCGGATGTCAGATGCGGTTCGACGTGGGACCGCGTAAGTCCCGGGTTTCTTCCGGCGATTGGAGTGCCGGTCGTGCGTGGGCGCGATCTCAGTCCCGAAGACACGGCGACTTCGCAGTTCGTGGCGGTTGTCAACGAGACGTTCGTGAAACGCTTTTTCCCCAACGACGATCCCATTGGAAAACATTTCGGCATCGACATCCCGCAATACTCGGGAACACTGGAAATCGTTGGCGTGTTTCGCGACTTCAAGATGAACAATCCGCGCAGTGAGGTGCGCCCGGTGTTTCTGCGCCCGGTGGCTCAGTACTTCGGCGGCTACAAGGAGCCGTCGATGATCTCCACGGAAAAGCAATCGATGTTCATGAATTCGATCATCGTGAACTTCAGCGCGCCGCAGCAGCAGGTGGAGAATTTGCTTCGGCGCACCCTCGCTTCGATCGACCCGAGTCTGACCGTGATCGACATCCGGCCATTTGAAGCGCAGGTCGAAGGCAACTTTACTCAGGAGCGGCTGCTGGCGCGGCTCACAAGCCTGTTCGGAATCCTCGCGCTGATCCTGGCTTCTGTTGGCCTCTACGGCGTGATGTCGTACTTCGTGGTGCGGCGCACGGGCGAGATCGGCATCCGCATGGCGCTCGGGGCGACGCGTGCGAGCGTTGTGGCGATCATCATGCGGGGCGCGGGCCTGCAGGTGGCGCTCGGGCTGGTCCTTGGGATTCCTGTGGCGCTCGTGGCCGGGCACTTTATGACGAGCCAGCTTTATGAAGTGAAGGGCTACGATCCGCTCGCGTTTGTGGGCGCGACGCTGGTGCTTGGAGTGTGCGCAATGGTGGCCGGATATATCCCGGCGCGCCGCGCTGCTTCGATCGAGCCGATGCAGGCATTGAGGACAGAGTAAGGCAGGGACATTGAGACCGGAACGCAATCAGGAGGAAAGGAGATGGACGGCATGATTCGGGATCTGCGATTTGCGATGCGGCAACTAGCGAAGTCGCCGGGCTCCGCGCTGACGGCGATTTTGACGCTGGCCCTCGGTCTCGGCGCGGGCGCGGCCATCTTCTGCCTCATGGACGGCCTCTGGCTGCATCCGGTTGCCGTTCCGCATCCCGGACAACTGGTGCGCATCTTTGCCACGACGCAGCAGTCTTCAGAGCAATATTTCAGCTTTTCCGAGTACCAGGCGATCGCGCAGCGCGCATCGGCGTTTCAGGGTCCGCAGGCAGGCGTCGTCGCGATGGGTGGGCGCGGCAGCTTGGCGCCGAACCCCGACGGCACATCGACGATGCTGTTGAATTACGTGGTGAGCGACAACTACTTCAATGTGCTTGGTGTGAAGCCGAAGCTGGGGCGGGTGTTTACCAATGACGATGCGGCGCGGCTGCGTACGAGTCCCGGTCTGGTGCTTGGCTATCGCTGCTGGCAGAAGTATTTCGGAGGCGATCCGAACGTGGTCGGCCGGCAGATTGCGCTGCGCAAGGGAAAGGATCGCATTTACCACGTCGACATCTGGGGCGTGCTGCCCGCAACCTTTCGCGATGTGGACCCGGCGAGCGACAGGGATCTCTGGATTCCAGCGGACACGTGGGCGGCGATGGGGCGCGAAGACGAGCTGGAGTCGAAGGACTTTCGCTGGTTCACTGTGATTGGCCAGCTTTCGCCGGGAGCAACCGTGGGGCAGGCGAACGACCAAGTGTCGGCGATTGCGCGTGGCCTGGAAGCTGCCGATCCGGCGGCGAATCACGGACGCGGAGCGCGCGCCGTGGGCGATTTCGCCTATCGCATGAGCAATGCGGGAACGACGGGACTGGTGTTGTTTGCCATCGTGGGCTGCGTGGTGTTGCTTGCCACGGTGAATGTGGCCCACCTGCTGCTGGCGCGTGGGCTCGCTCGGGCTCCCGAAGTAGCGCTGCGGCTCTCTCTCGGCGCGCGCCGCGCGACGGTAGCTCGCCAGTTGCTCATAGAAAATCTGCTTTTTGGCGCAATTGCGCTGGCAGCCGGAATTGGCATGGCGGCGGGAATTGCCGCTTTGCTGCCGCGCCTGCTGATTACTGAGCCCGCGATGTTCAACCAGATGAGCGAAGGAGTCTTGTTTCATCTCGGCTGGCGCGTATTCGCGTTCTCCGCAATTTTGGCGCTGGCGACGCTGCTGCTGTTGGCGCTTGTCCCGCTGGTGCAGGTATCGCGCTCAGAGCTGCTGCCGGGGTTGCAATCGAGTTCGGCGATGCGGACTGCGGGACGCACCCCGATGGTTCGCCGCGCTGCGATCTGGATCCAGATTGCGATTTCGTTCGCGCTCCTCGTTTCGACCGGCGCGCTGGTGCGCAGCTTTCTCAACACGCGCACCCGGTCGATCGGCGTAACGCGCAACCAGGTGCTGGTCGCCTTCACGCAGGATCCCGACGAGCCCCTCCGCGACGAGTTGGTGAACAGGCTCAAAGCTCTGCCGGGAGTGACGCGCGCTGCTTATGGCATCCGCTCGCCGCTGATGCCGTCGGAGGGAGGCCTCGCGGCGAAGGTGCTGCTGCCCAGCCATCCCGAACTGCGCAATCCGGTGGAGATCAAGTACAACGCGGTGAGTCCGGAGTTTTTAAATGTTGTCGGCACGCGCGTTCTGATGGGACGCGGCTTTACGGCCGCCGATAACACAAGCGGGCCCGCCGTGGTTCTGGTCAGCCAGGCGATGGCCCGCAAGTTCTGGCCTGGGCAGAGTCCAATCGGCCAGATCGTGCGCCTCCCGAAGTTTGCAGACGGCTCAGATCTTGAGGCGCGCGTGATCGGTGTGACGGAAGACGCTCCGATCCAGCAGTTGGGCGAGTTGCCCGGGCCCTATATGTACATTCCGTTTCGCTACTCGCAGATGGGCGAGATGACGCTGGTGGTCGAGTCGCGGCAGAATGCGATGTCGATGGCGCAGGACGCGCGAGAGGTTCTGATTCACGTGAATCCACTGCTCGACCCGATGTTCATCACGTCGCTTCCCGAGCTGATTCGTTACACCGCGGGCAACTACCAGATGATGGCGGAACTCGTGAGCGTGCTGGGCGCAATTGGATTGGCGCTAACGGTGGTGGGGCTCTACGGATTTCTGGCATTTCGCGTAACGCAGCGGCGGCGCGAGATCGGCATCCGCATGGCCCTGGGCTCATCGCGCAATGCAACGTCGCGGCTCGTGCTGCGTGACACGGCGAGGATGGCGATTGCTGGGCTGGCCCTTGGAGTTGTTCTATCCATCGCGGCGGCCAGGCTGGAGTCGGCGGTGCTCTTCGGAGTGAGTCCGCTCGACGCGTCTTCAGTGGCAATGGCGCTCTGCGTTCTGCTGGCGGCAGTGGGCGCCGCCGCGTGGATGCCGGCGCGCCGCGCGGCTTCGGTGGATCCGATGCAGGCGTTGAGGATGGAATGAAAAAGCAACAGGGGACAAGTGTGGAGTCCAGAAGCGAGATTCCGGTATGATGCGCGACCTGCGATTTGCAATGCGGCAATTGGTGAAGTCTCCGGGTTTCACGGCAACGGTGGTACTTACGCTGGCGCTCGGCATCGGCGCGAATACTGCCATCTTCACCATGTTCGACCAGGTGCTGTTGCGCATGCTGCCGGTGCAGAGCCCGAAAGAACTTGTGCGCCTGGAGTGGTCGGGCTCATTTTCCGGCTCCATGAGTTCCTTCGGCGGCGATAGCCCTGGACACAGCAACTACTACTCCTATCCGATGTACAAGGACCTTCGCGACCAGAACTCGGTGTTCCAGGGAGTCTTTGCCGCCGACAGAACGCAGCTTGGAATTTCGTGGCACAACCAGGCCGAGAGCAAGGATTCCGAGATCGTTAGCGGGAACTACTTCCAGGTACTGGGCCTCCGGCCGGCCGCCGGGCGCCTGTTTACGCAGCAGGACGAAACCGCAAAGAACGCCAATGCCGTAGTGGTGTTGAGCTACGACTACTGGAGAACGAACTTCGGCGCTTCGGCCGGCGTGATCGGCCAGACCATTCTGATCAACGGCCACCCGTTCACTATCATTGGTGTCGCACCGCGTCACTTCGACTCGGCCATCGGAGGAGCAAAGCCCTCAGTCTTTGTCCCGGTCACGATGGTGGAGCAGGCGATTCCATGGCGTACTCCTCTGGATGATCTGAACAACCATCAGTCCGCGTGGCTGACCATCGTAGCTCGGCTCAAGCCGGGTGTGACAGAAGCGCAAGCCAACGCCAGCCTTGCGCCCCTCTGGCGGACGCTTCGCACCCACGAATACTCGCTTTACAAGCGGCAGTCGGAGAGATTCCGAAAAGGCTTCATCGACAACTCGCATATTCGCGTGCTGGATGACTCGAGGGGGTTCAACCCCAATCGGGATGACCTGCAAAAACCACTCATCATTCTGTTCAGCATGGCCGGCCTGCTCGTGGCCATGTGCGCCATCAACGTGGCGACCCTGCTGTTGCTGCGGGCGTCAGTGCGCGCTCGAGAGATGTCCATGCGCTATGCCCTTGGCGCGCGGCGCAGCCGCATCGTGTCCCAGTTGATGATCGAAGGCGGCCTGCTGGGCATGGTTGGGGCCCTTGCGGGCGTCGCGCTGGCGCCTGCGGTAGCGCGCATCCTGGTGCGGATCATGACGAGCGCCGATCCCGGCACCGAGCCCTACTCGACATCGCTCGATGGCCGCATCCTCCTGTTCACGCTGGCTATCTCTGTGGTGGCGAGCCTGCTCTTCAGCATCGCGCCGGTCATTCATTTCATTCGTCCGGACCTGGTGAATGCGCTGCGCCAGAATTCCGGCACATTGTCGAAGGAGTCGCAACGTTTCCGAAAGATCGCCGTCGGCGTGCAGATCGCGTTGAGCGTTCTGCTTCTGGGCGGGGCGGGGCTGTTCGTGCGCACGCTGCACAACCTTCGCCAGCAGGAAGTGGGTTTCCAGGTCACGCGCCTGGTCACGTTCGCTCTCGACCCGACGAATTCCGGCTATGGCGAAGACCGCACGGCGCAGATCATCACAAGCGCAGTTGACTCGCTGGGCGCGATTCCAGGTGTGCAGCATGTGGCGGGGACGACGGATCCGGAGCTCACAGGCGACAGCAACACTTCGAATTATTCGATCCAGGGATACAAGCCTTCCGAAAGCGAAAGGATGAACTTCGAAGAGCCAAATATAACGCCCGGCTATTTTGCGACACTCAACCAGCCCCTGCTTGCCGGCAGGGAATTCAATGTTGCCGACGCCAAGGGCCAGCCGAGAGTGACCGTAGTCAATATGACCTTCGCCAAAAAATTCTTCGGCACGCCGCAGAACGCCATCGGCCGCCAGATCGGGAAGGGCGACGGGCCCGACACAAAGTTCGACATCACCATTGTGGGCGTGGCCGGAGACATCCGCCACACGGACCTGCGCACCGCGCTGGGGCCGGCCGTGTACCTGCCGTATTTCCAGCAGGAGCACCCCACGGGTGTGGAGATGTATGTGCGGACAGCGCAGGCGCCGGAGACCGTGGAAGGCTCGATCCGGCACGCGATTCATCGCCTCGATCCGACGCTGGTGGTCGACGGGTTGCGCACGATGGAGGAGCAGATGGATCGCAGCGCCGCGGAAGAGCGCGCACTGGCGATGCTGGCGATCGGCTTCTCGGCGCTGGCAATGTTGCTCGCCGGAGTGGGATTGTACGGCGTGCTGGCGTACTCGACCGAGCAGCGCACCCGGGAGATTGGCGTGCGGCTTGCGCTGGGTGCACAGCGGTCAAGCGTGATTGCGCTGGTGCTTCGCGAGATGCTGGTGATCGCGTGCGTTGCAGTAGTTGTTGCTGTGCCAACGACAATCGGGCTGGCCCGGTCGTTCCGAAGCCAGTTGTACGGCGTCACGGCGGCCGATCCGCTGACTCTTGGCGCGGCCGTGGGATTGACTGCGGCCATGATTCTGCTGGCGGCGGCATTGCCCGCGCGGAGAGCAGCATCTGTTGAGCCAATGCAGGCGTTGAGGACGGAGTAAGGATGGGCGTGGGAATGAAAAAGGAAGGAGAGTCCGCGTGAACAGTCTCCTCAGTAATCTTCGCTTCGGGTTGCGCATGATCCTGAAGAACCCCGGCTTCACGATCACTGCGGTGCTCACGCTCGCGCTCGGCATTGGAGCGACGACCGCGATTTACACCGTGGTGTACGCGACGCTGCTCGCGCCCATGCCGTATCCCAAGCCCGACCAGCTGGTGATGGTGTGGTCTCATGTGAACGGCCACAACAACGAAGTGTCCGCGGGCGACTTCCTTGATTGGAAGAAGAGGAGCAGGGTGTTTCAGGACCTCGTGGCGCTCACCGGCACGTCCTTCAATATGGCCGGCAAGCAGGAGCCGGAGATGGTCCGGGGCCAGTACACCTCGCCGGGGATGTACACCATGATGGGCGTGCAATTTGCGCTGGGGCGCGATTTTCTGCCCGAGGAGGGGGTGGCCGGCAAGGATCACGTGGTCATCCTCACCAACCGCAAGTGGAAGGAACTCGGGGCCGATCCGAAGATCCTTGGCAAGACGATCACGCTCGACCAGAAGCCATACACGATTGTCGGAGTTTGGGGACCCGGCCAACCCGATCGCCTGGGTTGGGATGTCGTAGTGCCGCTCGTTTTTTCCCCGGACCAGATGAATCATGATTTCCACTGGCTTTCGGTGATGGGACGCCTGAAGGATGGCGTCACCCTGAAGCAGGCCAACGCCGACATGGCTACGGTTGCTCAAGCGGTTGCGAAAGACAATCCAAAGTCGAACAGCGGATGGAGCGCGCAGGTTGAGCAACTGCAGAATGATTTTCTTGGAGACGACGTCAAGAAGACGCTCTGGCTCATGCTCGGCGCTGTCGGGTTCATTCTGCTCATCGCATGCGTGAATATCGCGAATCTTCTGCTCGCAAAGGGCACCACGCGGCAGAGGGAGATTGCGATCCGGTCGGCGATCGGCGCGTCCCGGCGCGATGTGTTCGGGCAGTTTGTCACGGAAAGCCTGCTGCTTGCGGCAATCGGCGGAGCGATCGGCGTCGCCCTGGGCTATGCGATGCTGCGCGGATTTATCGCGTTGATGCCTCCCTACACGCTGCCCAGCGAGGCAAACCTGCAGCTCGACTCGCACGTTCTGCTGGTTACCCTCGCGGCGACGACGATCGCGGGGCTGCTCTTCGGATGCGCGCCGGCCTGGTATGCATCTCGCGTCGATCCTGCCGAGTCGCTCAAGGAAGGCGGCCGCGCAGGTGCGAGCCGTCTGCGCAACCTTCTGCGCAAGCTGCTCGTCGTGGGTGAGTTTGCGCTGGCTCTTACCTTGCTCGCGGGGGCGGGCCTTGCGATTCACTCCTTCTGGAATCTCAATCACATCGATCTCGGCATCAACACAGATCACGTGCTGGTGTTTGGGCTGCCTATGAACAAAGGCGGCGACTACAAGCCCGAACAGATGGTGAGCTATTACCAGCAGATCATCCGCAACATTGAGGCCGCGACGGGCGTGCAGAGCGCGGCGGCATCTACCGGAGTGCCGCTCGCTGGAGCAGGATTCGGCATGCCGTTTACGATCTCAGGTGAGCCCGAGCTTGCCGATCCTTCCAAGCGTCCGACCTCAGGGTTCTCCATGGTGACGCCCGGTTATTTCAAGACGTACGGCATTCGGGTGGTCAAAGGCCGATTCCTCAACGAAGGGGACGACGCCGGCAGCCTGCATGTGGCGGTTGTGAACGAGCAGATGGTCAGGCACTACCTCGCGGGCAAGGATCCGATCGGGCAAAAACTGATGGTGGAGCAGATCGTTCCCGGCACTCAGAAGCTTGGCACCGCGCAACCTTGGGTGATCGTGGGCGTGTATCACGACGTACGTGGCGGCTATTTCGCGCGGCAACGCGAGGAAATCGATGTGCCGTTCGCGCAGAGCCCGTGGCCGAATGTGGCAGTGGGCGTGCGCACGGCCGGGAACCCCGAGACGATGATCAAGACGGTTTCGGCTGCCGTCCATTCCGTGGACCCGACGCTTGCGTTGTCGCACATCGAAACGCTGGACCAGATTCACGATGAAGATCTGTCGAGCGATCGCTTCTCGCTGTTTCTGTACGTCATCTTCGCGGCAGTTGCGCTGCTGCTCGCCGCGGTGGGCATCTATGGGCTGATGGCCTTTGCCGTCGGCCAGCGCACGCACGAGATCGGCGTCCGCATGGCGCTGGGCGCGAGCCGCGAGCGCGTCGTGCGCATGATCCTGCGCGAAGGGTTCGTCATGGCAATCGCAGGATTTGCATTGGGCCTGGTCGGCGCATGGCTTGTGGGCCGTACGATGAGCACCAACCTCTATGGCGTAAAGGCGATCGACCTGCCGGCGTTCTGCTCGATGGGCGTCGTCCTCCTTTTCTCCGCGCTGGTCGCATCCTACTTTCCCGCGCACCGCGCCTCGCGGGTGGAACCGGTAAAGGCGCTGAGAATCGAATAAGAACAAGGCAGCAACACACATTTGGAACATCGGAGCCAGTGAACATCATGATCGAATTGAAGAATGTAGAACGCAGTTACAAAACCGGCCACACCGAAACCTGGGTGCTGCGCCGCGTCGGACTTACTATCCGCGAGGGCGAATTCGTCACCGTCATGGGGCCGTCAGGCGCGGGAAAGTCGTCGCTCCTGAACGTGCTCGCATTGCTCGACGACAGTTGGGCCGGCGAGTACTGGTTCGCGGGGACACCCGTGCACGGATTGAACCGAAAGCAGAGGGCCGACCTGGCTCGGCAGCGCATCGGCATGGTCTTCCAGAGCTATCACCTGCTCGACGATCTGACTGTCGCAGAGAATATCGATCTGCCGCTCTCGTACAAGAATCTTCCCGCAAAGGAGCGCGCCGGCATGGTCGCCGATATCCTCGATCGCTTCCAGATCGTGGCCAAGAAAGACCTGTTCCCGAATCAGCTCTCCGGAGGCCAGCAACAACTAGTCGGCATAGCGCGCGCCGTGGTGCACGCTCCGTCGCTGCTGCTGGCCGATGAGCCCACCGGCAACCTGCATTCCACGCAGGCGCGCGAGATCATGGAGCTTTTCCGCGAGCTCAATCGCCACGGCACGACCATCGTTCAGGTTACGCACTCGGAGGAGAACGCACGCTATGGTTCGCGAATCCTCGAACTCCATGACGGATGGCTTACCCGCGATTTTGCCGTGCAGGAAGCCGCAACGGGGGCCAAGTGAGTCGTTCGCATTTGTCTGCTTTTCGAAAGGGATCCATGAATCGTAGTTCGTTTTCTCTCATCCGCAAACACTTTCAGGCAGCGGTTGCCATTCTTCTCGTGCAGGCAAACCTTGCGTTCGCAACCGAGCCTGCGGGATCCGGCTCCCCGGCTCCGGCGCAGAACACGCAGACGCAGGGGCAGCCTGCTGCCGGCGCCGCGCAGGCGCCCGAAGCACCGGCGACGTCGAATGCGCAGCCGGCAGCGACGCCGACGCTGGCGCAGCAAGCGCAGCAGGCGCAGCAGCAATCCTTTGCTCCGCCGAAGGCATTTCATGTGGAGCTGCCGCACTCGCACAAGCCGTTTTCGCCATACTTCCCCAGCGATGCGCCGCCGCTCGATCTCAACAACTCGCCACGCCTTGAGAGTCTCATCCGCGATGGAAAGCTCTACATCTCGTTGCAGGATGTCATCGCGCTGGCGATCGAGAACAACCTCGACCTCGCCTACTTCCGGTACAACTTTCCCATCGCGCAAACTGACATAGCGCGCACCAAGGCCGGCGCCCTCGCCCAGGGAGTCAATACGGGCGTGGTGCAGTCGTCCACGCAAGGCGGCTTCTCCGGCGGCGCCACGACTGGCGGAGGCGCGAGTTCCGGGGGAGCAGCTGCAGGCGCAGGCGGCATCGTCCAGTCCACGCTCGGTGCCGGCACTGCGGTAGCCTCGTTTGATCCCTTCGTGGGATTCAGGGGATATGTCGATCACAGCATCACCGAAGAGGGCAACGTCTTCCAGGTGGGTGTTCCGAGGTTCGAGCAGAACACCATCCAGGCGATCGGGAATTACTCGCAGAGCTTTCCGCTCGGCACAGGCGTCAACCTCTATTACGAGGGCCAGCGCTTCGCAAACAACAGTCCCTATGAGGCCATCAATCCCACTCTCCAATCACAGTTTCAATTGACCATCTCCCAGCAACTGCTGGCAGGTTTCGGCCTGGCCACCAACGAGCGCTACATGCATATCGCCAGGAAGAATGCGCAGATCACCGACCTCGCGTTTCGCGCCCAGACGATCGCCACCATTACCCAGGTCGAGTCCATTTACTGGGATCTCGCCAGTGCCTACCACGACGAGCAGATAAAGGAGAACTTGCTCTCCTTCGCTCAGAAGACCCTTTCCGACGATCAGAAGCAGCTTCAACTCGGCGCCATTCCATCCATGCAGGTTACGAAGGACCAGTCTGACGTTGCGACCAGCGAAGGGGATCTCACGGTCGCGCGCGCCACTCTGCGATTGAATGAACTCCTGATCAAGAACGCCATCACGAAGATGGACGATCCGACAATTGCCGAGATGCCGGTGGTCCCGCTCGACAAGGCCGGTTCGCCTGATCCCAATGCCTCGAAACCCATCAGCGATCTCATCGCGGAGGCCGAAAAGAACCGTCCCGACGTCAGGGAGGACGAGCTCGCGATGGAGAACGCCCAATCGAGCCTCAAATCCATCCGCAGCGAGCTGCTGCCGACCCTGTATGTCTACGGCCTGATCGGGGGTACGGGCACTGCCGGCCCCAAGAACCTGAGCTGCGACCTCTCCCCCGGACAGTGCGCTTCCATTCTTCCTCCGGGATTCAGTGACATGTTTGCGAATACATTCAACTACTCTTCGCCCGAATACCAATTCGGAATGAACCTTCAAATCAACCTGCGCAACCGCCAGGCCAAGGCCGACCAGTTCCGCGCTGTGCTCGAATACAGGCAGAGGCAGATCAACTTCGAGGAGCAGAAAAAGACCATCCGCTTCGACGTGCGCAACTCGCAGTTCGCATTGCAACAGGCCGAGGCTCGTGTCAATTCCGCGCAGAAGGCTCGCGACCTGGCGCAGCATACGTTTGACGTGACGGCGCAGGAACAGAAGCTTGGCGCCAAGTCGAGCTCCGACACTCTGCTTGCGCAGCACGATCTTGGCGTGGCGGAATCCGCCCTGGTACTGGCACAGTCTCAGTTTGAAAAAGCCAAGGTGGATATCGATCGCGCCACCGGGACAACTCTGGATCGGACAGGAGTCTCAATTGACGATGCGAAGTCGGGCGTGGTGACGCATTGACCGTAGACTTGCTGGTGACCAGCGCCCTTAACAGGGCGATGAATCTCGATTGGGTGCACGAAAACGTAGCAGTGGAGGCAAGTCATTCCGAGTAAGCAGCCAAAGATAAAGGTGCTGGTCGCCGACGACCAGCCGCACATTCTCGAGGCGGTGGAATTGCTGTTGTCTCCGCAGGGGATTTCAGTGGACTGCGTGCGCTCGCCGCAACTGGCGCTCGAGGCGCTGGGGCAGGCCGACTACGACGTGCTGCTGATCGACCTGAATTACACGCGCGATACCACTTCAGGTCATGAAGGGCTCGACCTGCTCGCGCGCATCCAGGAGATCGATTCGCGCCTGCCTGTCATCGTGATGACCGCCTGGGGCAATATCGATCTTGCCGTCGAAAGCATGAAGCGTGGGGCTCGCGACTTCATCCAGAAGCCCTGGGAAAATGAGCGCCTCATCAGCCTGGTGAAAGTTCACGCCGAATTGCACCAGGCGTTGCGCCGCGCACGTCAGCTTGAGCTCGAAAACCGCCTGCTCCGCGCCGACGGCATGCCGGAATTTGTGGCCGGCGCGCCGTCGATGCAACCGGTCCTGGAACTGATCGCGCAGGTGGGGCCGTCCGACGCGAACGTCCTCATCACGGGCGAACATGGCACCGGCAAGGAGATCGTGGCCAAGCTCTTGCATGCCGCCTCGCCGCGCGCGCGCATGCCGCTGGTGGCCGTGAACGCCGGCGGCCTACCCGAAGGCACATTTGAGAGCGAGATCTTCGGCCACGTGAAGGGCGCCTTCACCGATGCGCGCACCGATCGCATCGGCCGATTTGAGCTCGCGAACAACGGCACCCTGTTTCTCGACGAGATTGCCAACGTTCCTCTGCGCCAGCAGGCGAAACTCCTCAGGGTGCTCGAAACCGGCGAACTGGAGCGCGTGGGTTCGTCGCAGACAAGGCGCGTGGACGTGCGTGTGTTGTCCGCAACCAACGCGAACGTGCACGAGGAAGCGACCGCCGGCAATTTCCGCGAAGACCTGCTGTTCCGCCTGAATACCGTTGAGATTCATCTCCCCGCGCTGCGCGAACGCCGCGAAGACATTCCGCTGCTGGCGATCCATTTCCTCAATCGCAACCGCACGCGCTACCGCAAGCAGGTCACGGGGTTTTCGACGGCCGCGATGCAGCAGATGATGCAGTACGCGTGGCCCGGCAACGTTCGCGAACTCGAGCACGCGGTGGAGCGCGCGGTGCTGCTGTGCCGCGGCGAAGAAATCGACGCATCGAACCTCGCGATCACCGCGGCGCGGCCTTCGACGCAGGGCTTTGACAATCTGGGCATCGAGGAAGTGGAGTCGTTGCTGATCCGCAAAGTTCTCAGGCGATGCGACGGAAACATATCCCAGGCCGCGGATGCACTAGGGCTGAGCCGCGCGGCCCTTTATCGCCGAATCGAGAAATATGGCCTATGAAAGGGGAGTGCGCCGGCGGCATACACGCTCTGCCGTGCGCAAAGCGTGGCTCTACTGCTTCTGGCTTTCGCTTCCAGGGCTGGTGTTTGCGGCGATTCTGCTGTATCGCGAGAAGATCGGCACGGCGCCCGGCCTGCTGATCGCGTGCTGCCTGTTTCTCTACCTGCTCCTAATGGCGGCCGCGCTGATTGAGTCACTCGTGCGGCCGCTGCAGACTCTGTCGAACGTGGTGGCGTCATTGCGCGAGGGAGACTACTCCTTCCGCGCGCGCGGAGCCGGTTCGCGAGACTCGCTTGGAGAGCTTGCAACCGAAGTGAATGCCCTCGCGGATCTATTGCAGCGCCAGCGCGTGCGCTCGCTTGAAGCGACGGCGTTGCTGGCGCGCATTCTTGAGGTGATGCTCGCGCCATTGTTCGCATTCGATCGCGAAAACGTGCTGCAGCTCGTGAATAACGCGGGCACGCAATTGTTGAACCGTCCCTACGCACGTTGCTTCGGTCACTCGGCAGCGGAACTGGGACTCGCGGAATTGCTTCAATCCCCGGACCAGTCGATCCACTCCTTCAAAAGCACGTCCACGCGGTGGCTGCTGCGCAAGACGACGTTTCGCCAGGAAGGCATCCCGCACACTCTGCTGCTGCTTGCCGATGTGAGCCTGCCTTTGCAGGAAGAGGAGCAGGCCGCGTGGAAGAGGCTCATCCGCGTGCTGGGGCACGAGCTATCGAATTCGCTCGCGCCGATCAAGTCCATCGCGGGCAGCTTGCTGGCTCGCGTGGACGCAATGGAAGGCGAGGAGGAACTGCTGCGCGATTTTCGTCGCGGGCTCGGCGTGGTTGAAAGCCGCGCGGATGCTCTGCATCGTTTCGTGCAGTCGTATCGGCTGCTGGCGCAGTTGCCCCCGCCGCATCTCAAGGCGGTCGCGCTGGGGCCATTGCTTGAACAGATTGTGCTGCTGGAGCAGCGCCTGCAGATCGAATTCGACCATGGTCCGGCGGTTACTCTCATCGCGGATCCCGACCAGCTCGAACAGATGTTCATCAATCTTCTCGCCAACGCCGTGGACGCCACGCTGGCAAATCACGCGCAAGCGGTGCGGGTGACCTGGAGAGTTGCGGATGCCGCGGCAACAGTGACGATCGAGGACACGGGAATGGGGATCGCAAATACAGAGAACCTCTTCGTCCCGTTCTACACCACTAAGCCAAAAGGGAGCGGAGTGGGCCTGGCGCTGGCGCAGCAAATCGCGCGCGCGCACGGCGGCGAGATCCGCCTTCTGAATCGTGACGATGGCGATGGTGCCCGCGCTACTGTTCGGCTGCCGCTGGCATGATCTGGTCTTGCGGATGACAGCAGAGGAGTAGCGTGCAGCCTACTCCGGCGAGACGCTGAAGCGCATCGTGCGGTAGTCAAAGGTGTAGCTGCGCAATTGATCGAGCACGTCGACGCCGAGGACCCCGTACACATCGTCAAGCGCCGCGGAGCCGAGCGGCTGTGTGAGCACGGGGACGTAATGGGCGTGAACGGTGGTGCCTCCGACGTCGAGAGGCAGCGTTTCGGTCACGTACGCCGGCCCCGGCGCGAGGGACGGCATTCCCGGGAGCGAATACATCTGCGGCTTCTGGCCGGTGAAATCCGTCGCGTGCTCGTCGTACCAGCGCGACGTGAGATAGCTTTGCTGGCCCCCGGCGTCCACAGCGAACATGCGCTCATTGCCGGGGCTGCCCATCGCGACAATTACCTGGTCGCCGTCAAGAAAGAAGCGCCCGCCGGCTGGATCCTTCTTCGGATCGGGAGGGTCATTCGGATCAGGAAGCGCCTTGCCGGGGATTACTTCGATCGTCGCGTCGGCGGTGATCTTCACGCTTCCGAGCGCCTCGAGCGCCGCGTATCCAAGCACGCCCTCCACCTGGTACCGCGTCTTGGGAAAGAAGTAGTCCGCGTCTTCGAAGACGAATGCGGTCATGTTGCGCAGGGTCAGCCGGCCCGCAATGGTGAAGCGCGGGATCACCGTCATGTGCACCCGCATGGGCTTGCCCGTCAAGGTGCGAATAGTGACGGCCTCGTCCGACACCTTGAGTCCCACTTCGCGCGCCGCGGAGCGTGCAATCAAATTGAACGGCGCGGTGGGGTCGAGCATCCAGCTCTGCGGCAGCGCATCCACGAAAACGGGAATGTCGGTGAGGCCCAGCGGATCCTTGCTCACCTGCATTACGAATGGGTCGCAAGCATCAACCGTCATCGGCGGATTGGCGGCGGCCAGCGGCAGCATCTTGAGCGGCATCTCGATCTCGTCCTGCTCGTCGGCGCTGAGCTTGCCTCCGAGCCGGCTCTCAAGGGTCGCGTAAGCCTTCGCGGCGTTGGCCCAATCACCTTCGCGCAGGTAGTCCTCGGCGAGGGCCTTGCGCAGCAGGTTCTCGTGCACCGGATCGCCGTTCGCCGCGATCTTGTCCGCCAGCGGCTTCAGCAGCTTGATCGACTGCGCCGGATCGTTATCGCGATTGGCTAGAATGCCGCGGTAGAACTGCGCCTGCTCGACCGGGAGCTGGTCAAGCTCATCGGCGACGCGAAAATACTGATGGTCGGCAAGCAGATTTTGGATGCGCAATTCGGCATCGAGTCCGCTGCTGGTGCCGGTGCGAACCTGCGCCCCTGCGCCGGGCTGCTGCTGTCCGGATTGGCCGGAAGGCGGCGAAACCTGTTGCGCACCGACGAATAGTCCACACGCGATAAAGGCCGGCCCCCCGACAATCAGACGCAGGCCCACACACCGCGCCACTCTGCCGATACTGCTCATTGTTACTAAGAAGGTAGCAGATTCGCCACTGCCCGGAATCTGTGACTTTCGTGGTAGTTCAGTGCACAACAGCGAATCGCCTTGCGGGGCGCAGAGGCTGCTTGTTTGTGCGATGCGGCGTTTTTGCAGGATTAATTTGCGGCGGTTTATCAGGCGTCGTTTGTTGCGGTTTTCGATTGAATTCAGCACGCCGGGACCGATAAATTGATTTAGCGAACTCGATTCGATTGAACGTCGATCGAACTTCCGGAGCCACCTGATGCGTTGTCAAATTGCCGTCGCGGCACTCGCCGTCGTGTCCTCACTCGCAGCCATTGCCCAGGCGCCCGCGCCTCAAGCCGCCCCCACCGCCGACCAGGTCAAGGCCGCCGCTGCAATGCCCTTCCGCAACCCGGCGCTGCCAGTCGAAAAGCGCGTCGACGATCTTGTCTCCCGGCTCACGCTTGAAGAAAAAGTGTCGCAGATGATCGATCGTGCCGCGGCCATTCCCCGCCTCGATATCCCCGCCTATAACTGGTGGAACGAGGGCCTGCACGGCATTGCGCGTTCCGGATTCGCCACGATGTTTCCGCAGGCGATCGGCAACGCCGCTACCTGGGACGCGCCGCTTGTTCATTCAATCGGCGCCGTCGTCTCAACCGAGGCGCGCGCAAAATACAACGACGCCCTCCGCCACGATAACCACGATCGATACTTCGGTCTTACCATCTGGTCGCCCAACATCAACATCTTTCGCGATCCCCGCTGGGGGCGCGGCCAGGAGACCTACGGCGAAGACCCCTTCCTAACCGCCCGCCTCGGCACCGCCTTTGTCAAAGGCATCCAGGGCGACGACCCGAAGTACCTTCGCGCCATCGCCACGCCCAAGCATTACGCGGTGCACAGCGGCCCCGAGTCCACGCGCCACGAGGCCGACGTCGACCCCAGCGAGCACGACCTGTGGGACACCTACCTCCCGGCCTTTCGCGCCACCATCACCGAGGGCAAGGCGGACTCCATCATGTGCGCCTACAACGCCATCGATAAAGACCCCGCCTGCGCGAGCAAAATGCTGCTCGGCGATATCCTCCGCGGCGACTGGCGCTTCCAGGGCTACGTCGTCTCCGACTGCGACGCCATTGATGACTTCAGCCAGCCCCACGGCCATCACTACTCCGCCGACCACCCGCACGGCTCCGCAGCCGGAGTCATCGCCGGAACCGATCTCGATTGTGGCGCTGCCTATCGTGCCCTCACTGACGCGGTTCATCAGAACCTCATCACCGAAGCGCAGGTCGACGTGTCCGTCAAACGCCTCTTCACCGCGCGCATGAGGCTCGGCATGTTCGATCCGCCGGCTCGCGTGCCGTTCTCGACGATTCCCTTCAGCGTGGTCGATTCGCCGGAAAACACCGCTCTCGCCCTCCGTGCCTCGCGTGAGTCCATGGTGCTGCTCAAGAACGCAGATCATCTCCTGCCGCTCGATCCAAAGCAGAAGAAGACCGTCGCCGTCGTCGGTCCCCTCGCCACATCGCGCATCGCGCTCGAAGGCAATTACAACGCAATCCCGCTCCACCCCATCCTGCCAATCGACGGAATCGTCAACGAGTTCGGCCGCCCGCACGTGCTCTACGCGCAGGGTGCGCCCTATGTCGCCGACGGAGAGCTCCCCGTCCCGCGCACCATGCTGCACGCGGCAACCGATTCGGCAGTGGAGGGCCTGCAGGGCGAATACTTCGCGCAACCCAGCTTCGACAAGCCGGCCGTCATGGTGCGCATTGACAAGGAACTCGACTTCGACTGGGCCTTTGCCAATCCCGCCGAGCCGACGGATACCTCCACGCAGGCCTTCGCCATTCGCTGGAACGGCGCGATCAGCGCGCCCGTGGCCGAAACCCTGAACTTCCAGTTCCGCCTGCCCATCTGCTATCCCTGCGGCGGCAAGCTGAAGTTTGCGGTCTATGTCGACCGTAAGCCGGTCGATCTTTCGGCGCCGGCGAACCAGGCAGGAACGCGGCTCCCTCCAAGCGGGCGCAACTTCGGCGGCATCCAGCGGTTCTCCATTCCATTCACTGATACGCGGCCGCACGAGTTGCGCATCGAGTACGTTCAGACAGGGCGAATCCCCGGCAGCGGCATCTCGCTCGAGTGGACTCCGAGCGCCGAGCTTCTGCAGCAGCAGGCCGTCGCCGCCGCGCAAAAGGCGGATGTGGTCGTCGCCTTCGTCGGCCTCACCGCGCGCCTCGAGGGCGAAGAGATGCGCGTCAATGCGAAAGGCTTCAGCGGCGGAGACCGCACAGCGATCGATCTGCCTGACGTGCAGCAGCAACTGCTTGAAGCTGTCGCGAAGACGGGCAAGCCGATCGTCGTAGTGCTTCTCAACGGCAGCGCGCTCGCAGTCAACTGGGCGCAGCAGAATGCACGCGCCATCATGGAGGCGTGGTATCCGGGCCAGTCCGGCGGGCAGGCCATCGCGGAAACGCTCTCCGGCAAAAACAACCCCGCCGGGAGGCTGCCGGTCACCTTCTACACCGGCGTCGATCAGCTTCCGCTGTTTGACGATTACTCGATGGCGAACCGCACCTATCGCTACTTCAAGAGCAAGCCGCTCTATGCGTTCGGCGACGGGCTCAGCTACACCGAGTTCGCTTACGGGCACGTCAGGCTGTCGGCACAGTCGCTCAAAGCGGGCGCGCCGCTCACCGTCGAGGCCGACGTAACCAACATCGGGCAGTTCCCGGGCGACGAGGTTGCGGAGCTGTATCTCACGCCGCCGTCGAATGACTTATCGCCGCGCGTCGAGCTGGTTGGATTCGAGCGCGTCCATCTCAACCCGAAAGAAATACGGCATCTCGTCTTCCATCTCGATGCGCGCACTCTCTCGCAGGTAGACGACAAGGGCGACCGCGCCGTCACCCCCGGCAGCTATCGCATCAGCATAGGCGGCAGCCAACCCGATGGCGACGCCGCGCACGAAGTCAAATCCGCGGAGTTCAATATCGCAGGAACTCAGGCTGTGCCGCGCTAGCTGATTTCCGTCAACCCTCAGTTTCAGTCCGGGCGGGCTGAAGTTCGAGCCGGGCCGGCTGCTCTCGGCGACGGTCGCGCAGAAGCAGGAACGGCCGCTCGACGAAAAGATAGAGCGCGGCGGCGACAGCAAATGAGCAAAGCGCATAGACGAGAAGCCATCGCCAGCCGCCGCGCGACTCCAGACTGGGGAACCAGTCGCTGACCAGGTGGATCATCTCCTTCTGGGTCAGGTAGAGGCTGTAGGCGAGGGTCGCGACGAGCTTTGCGCCGGGGACGCGGAAGCGGCTGAGGAGGCCGTTGTCGCTAAGGGCGGAGGCTACGAGGAGGCCCAGACCGAGGGAGAGCACAGGGAATCCGATCACGTCGCCGACTGCGGTGATGCCGGTGACAGATTCATAGCGATACCTGAACAGGGGAAGGCAACCGACGATGAGGGCGAGGGCGGCGAGCGTTTGCAGGTGGCCGCGGCGGGCGAAGCGGGCCCACCATTCGGGGCGGAAGGATTTGAGAATGGCGAGGAGGATGCCGGCGAGCAGGCCGTCGAAGTGGCAATACGTGGCGTAGTAGATGAGGCCGAGGTAATGGCCGCCGAAGATCTGGCCTGCATCGGCGAGCGGGCGCAGCGAGTGGAACAGCACGAAGGCACGCATCCCGATGCCGATTGCGATGAATGCGGCAAGGACGGTTATGGTCTTACGCGCGGACGGGCGCCGAATCATGACGATAACGATCAGCGGGAGCGCGAGGTAGAAGTGTTCCTCCACGCAGAGGGACCACGCGTGCGAAAAGGCGTGCGCGTCGAACGGGACGATGACGAAGTTCGCCGTGAAGGTGAGGAAGGCCCAGGCGGGGGCGAGGGAGGATGACTCTCGCCAGGCTGGCATCCACTCGTAGAGGGCCAGAACCGCAAGATAGGCGGGCAGGATGCGGTAGGCGCGGTTGCGGTAGAAGCCGAGCAGGCTCGGCGTTTCGCCGCGAAGACAGGGCCGGAGCAGTTGCGAGCCGATCAGGAAACCGCTGAGGACGAAAAAGAGGTCGACGCCCATCCAACCGAACTGCGCAATGGACTCGAGCCATGCAGGCAGTTTGTTGCCGCCGCCGAAATCCAGCACGTGGTAGACGATGACGGCGAGGATTGCCGCGCTGCGGAGGGTGTCGAGGCCGTGGAGGCGGGTTTTCACTTGAGGTCCTGACAGGAGTATGAAGCTATCGTATTCGTGGGTTGGATTTGATTGCGCGGAGTGCGAGGAAAAAGAAAAGGCGTGAACCCGGAAGGTTATCATCACCGGGACTGGTGCTTTACAACATACCAACTGGTCTGTATAGTAAACACCAACCAAGACTGGGGGAATCGCATGCGAAATTCCGTAAAGTCCTTCGTTTTTCTATTCCTGGCCCTGGCGGTTGTGCCGGGAGCCATCCAGCAGGCGCGAGCGGCGGCGGATCCCTATCCGGCCATGGCTCCCCTGGATCAGTACCTGATTGCGGACCAGGCTGCGGAGATCGCGCTGGCGCGCAGCGCTGCGCCGGCCTCGGTGTCGGACGGCGCAACCGTGATGGTGCTGGGGCCGCAGGGATACACGACTGCCGTGCAAGGCAAGAATGGCTTTGTCTGTTATGTGGAGCGGTCTTGGGCGCATGACACGGACAACTCGGAATTCTGGAATCCGAAGGACCGCGCCCCCAATTGCTTCAATGCCGCGGCGGCCGCGAGCATTGTGCCGATCTACCTGATGAAGACGCGCCTGGTGCTGGCAGGCAAGTCGAAGGCGGAAATTGCGCAGGCGATCGCCGCAGCCCTGGATGGCGGGGAATTGCCGGCGGTGGCGCCCGGAGCGATGTGCTACATGATGTCGAAGGAACAGTACCTCAACGATGGGGTCCACAGCTGGCACTCGCACGTAATGTTCTACGCCGCGGGCGACGCGGAGAAGGCCTGGGGAGCCAATCTGCCCGGCTCACCGGTGATCGCGAACCACGATCCGCAATCGCGAGTGACAACCTTCATGGTAGTGGTTCATAACTGGTCCGACGGCACCCCAGCCCCGCCCATGGAGCACTGACCGCTGTGGAGTGGCTGCGGTCTTTGCCGGTGCTCTGGCGAAGGTGGAATTGGCCGTGACCGTACTGCACGCCGAAGTAAGGCACAGGAAGGCGTTGATATGAACCGACGAGAATTCAGTCAGCAGTTATGCGCCGCGGCATTGAGCGCGGCCATCGCCAGGATGGCCGTTGCGCAGCAGCAGGCTCACGACACGAGCGGCGAGCAGCATTCCATGCCGCAGAAGCCGGCAGAAATCGCCATGCTGATTTATCCGGGCATGACAGCGCTCGATCTGATCGGTCCGCAGCAGGTATTTGGCTATCTCCCGGGAGTCAACGTGGAGCTTGTCGCCAAGACGAAGGACCTGGTGAGAAGCGACACTGGCATCAGCATCCGGCCGTCCAAAACCTTTGCGGATTGCGCCGATCCTTTGGAGGTTCTGTTTGTAGGGGGCGGCAGCGATGGCGCCGTGGCGCTCATGACGGACGGCGAAACCCTCGATTTCCTGGCGCAGCATGCACGGACCGCCAAGTACGTGACGAGCGTGTGCACAGGATCCATGGTTCTCGGCGCCGCCGGCCTGCTGCGCGGATACAAAGCCACGTCGCACTGGTCGGTGCGTGACCTTCTGCCGCAGCTTGGAGCGGAACTTGTCGTCAACCGTGTCGTGCAGGACCGTAACCGCATTACTGCCGGCGGCATCACGGCGGGAATTGATTTCGGCCTTCGCGTCGCCGCGGAATTGCGGGGCGAGGACTATGCGCGGTTCCTTACGCTGGCTCTGGAATATGCCCCGCAGCCGCCATACGGGCCGGGCGCGCCGGAGAATGCTACGCCCGCTGTGGAAAAGATGTCGCACCCGGCCTTTGATCCGTTGCATGCGGCATTTCGCGACGCGGCCCTTGAAGCTCGAAAGAAGTGGGTATCGTAACTGACAGGTATCCGACGATCGTTTCAAATCATCGTGAGGGTGCCCCCGGTCCCTCGCCTTTGGGGACCGGGGATTTCGAGGATTCCGACCGAGTATCGCGCATCCATTCGGGCAATTCCCATCCCCTCTCGCGGGCAGTCCACTCCGATTCGATCTCCACCGTCCCGCGAATGCCCGTCTGGTAATGGCGAAAACTCGACCACAGCCACTCTTCGGGCTTGGCAACAAGACCGCGCTTGACCGGGTTGCGATGGATGTAACGCAACTTCTCCACGAACTTCTCGTGCGCGTTTACGTTGAAATCGTAATAGTGAGCCTGCCAGAAGGGCCCTTTGCGGCTGCGCAGCGAGACGGACAGCTTGAGGGCCTGGATCGCCTTGGATAAGAGCGCTCGCCGGGGCTCGTTGACCAGAAGATGCACATGTTCTGGCATGACAACGTAACCGGCAACCACGAAGAGATAGCGGCGGCGGACGCGCTCCAGCGCATCTTCAAAGAGTTCCTTGGACGCGGACGCGGAGAAGTACGTTTGGCGGCGATAACAACTGAAGGTCAGGAAATGAAACTCTCCCGTTTGCTGGTAACGGATTCGCTGGCCCTTCATATTCCGAGAATAATTGAGCTTGGGGGCGAGTATGCGCCCACCGTCCCCGGTCCCCAAAGGCGAGGGACCGGGGGCACCGTCACTGTGGTTTGGAACGATCATCGGGACCGGGGCCACCCGCCTGCAGGTCCCGAGGACCACGATAAATAATGCCAGTCGAATATCTAACGTCAGCGAGGTAAGTTGAACAGAACGCAGATCTGGAGCGCGGCGCGGCAGCTCCCACGTGTGCCAGAAGGAGGGCGAAATGTGGGTAATGATGCCAGTCAAGGTATACTTCGCGATTTTGGTGATTGGCGGAGTGTTCTGGCTTTTCTTTGGCCTTGCTGCAGGCGTGCCCAACGCCTTTTGGGGCTGCCTTCTGTTCTTTGGAATGGCCGCCTTTATCTATTTCACGCGCATCAGAAAAAAACAGCTACCACCTGAAACGCTCGGAGTTAATTCAATGTCCAACTTGCCGAATAACAGGGCCCAAACTGCCCAAGTGACACTATCAATTCAAAAAGTGCAAGACATGGGGGCGCGACTGATTCGAGAGAACTGGACGGAGGATCGCGAGACCCTCAAGGATTTTTCCCGTGAGGCTGTGCGAGCGCAGGAAGGATTCATGATGGAGGAAGTCGTGAAGATCTCTCTCAGTCTTAACCCTCTAATGGCGAATCGCGAAAGGTTAGCTCACTGTGTTCTCGCGTGGGCTAGATTTCAGGTCCTCGTCATAAAACCGCCCCCAGCCGAAGACCTGACAGGACTGCGCGGGCAACCGGGTATAACCGGGGAACTCAAGACAAGATTGCTTGAACTGTATCGAGCCGATGAGGGGCTGCAAGACACTTTCAAGAATATCGAGGACAAGCCGAAGAACTGGCCTGAGAGGTGGGATGACCTGTGGGTTCCGGTTGATCTTGGATACCGGCTCCGCTACGCCCATGCTCAAGTATATCGCGGCCTTCGCCTCGCCTTCGGGGACTGTCCCAAGGGATCTGAAACAAAAGACTGGTTTGAACCGTTTGTCGTAGCCATGTGCGCTTTTGAGGAGAATGCTTATCGGAGGTCTCTAGGCATGCCGTCGGCACTCGGCCCCGAGCGCGAGATCGTCGGCAGGTCGCTCCTCCTTAGCTTGTTTATGGATTGTGTCCTGGACGGTGCACGAGACCCGTTCGTTGAATGGAAAAGTCGGATTGGTGATACGGAGAAGGGCAACCATGCTTGGAGGGATAACTCGTGGCTGGCGTAGAAGAAGGTTAGTGCTTGAGAGGTCCGAGTTGGCAAAGACTTTTGTCTAATCGCAAGGATTCTCGTTTTCTACATGAAGGTTTAGTGCGGAGTTTGGCGGGCTTCGCGGGTATTAAGTTACCCGTTTTGCTACTCGGCGTATACCGAGTCTCAAAACCGAGATTCTGGGCACCACGGAGACGGTCGAACTGGGCTCCTGGGACCTGGGTTGCCTGGCAAAAGGCGCGCTGAGGAGGAACATGCGCTCAGATCATAGACATGCGGTTATGAATAAAGTCTTCCTTCAGGGAAAGCGTGACCTGTTTATCCATCTCACATCGAGCATCGTTGATCGAGCTGTAGCTTTCTCTGAAAACAATGGTCTGATTCTGTCCGCTGGGGTCATATTCATAGTCCCGGTCCGTGACTAGGACGACGTAGGGCCCTTCATCCTCGCCAATGACGGCGATAGTCCTGTTGATAGCGATTGAATCACCAGAGGGCTTCAACATGTAGACGGTGAGTGAATTCGTCGACATGGCGTGAATCTTATCATGCTTCCCGCGATTGACTGCAGGATGCGTGCACCTCTGATGTCCGTCGGTACCCGGATTTTGGAACTGATCCGGCACAGGGTGGTTCTGGGTGTATCGAGCGAAATCTGCGGGCGCTTCTCTGGCGAGAAGCGCCCGCTGACTCTTCTTATTTTTCGGCCTATTCGGCACGACTGAAGTCATGCCCTGACGTGGGGCCCGGTTCCATCCAGGGAGTGTTCTATTGCAGACTCACCGTCGCCTTCAGCGTCAGCTTGTCGCTCGAGCCGCCGACCATGATCGTGTAATCGCCGGGCAGCAGCGACCAGGCGTTCTTGTCCTCGTCCCAGATGGAAAGGTACTTCTTCTCGATCTCGACTGTGACGGGCTTGTGCTCGCCGGGCTTGAGGTCTACCTTGCTCCAGCCGACGAGGCGCTTGGGCGGTTCCTGCGCCTGGGCGGGTAGGGCGGCGTAGACTTCGGCGATCTCGGCTCCGGCGCGCTGGCCGGTGTTGGAGAGCGTGAACGTAACCTTCACCGTGTCCCCCGGCGTGACCTTTAAGCCCCCGTAGCCAAAACTTGTATAGGACAGGCCGTAGCCGAAGGGGAAGAGCACAGTCTTGTGCTCGGCGTCGTACCACTTGTAGCCGACCTTGACGCCCTCGTCGTAGGGGACGGGGAAGGCGGGCAGGCCGGCGGCGTATTTTTCCGGCGTCATCTTGGACCAGTCGACGGGCTGCGGCTTCGAGATGGTGGGATGCGGCAGGTCGGCGTCGCTCTTCGGGAACGTGTTGGGCAGCTTGCCGCTCGGGTTCACGCTGCCAAAGAGGATGTTGCCGAGTGCGTTCGCGCCATCTGACCCGCCGTACCACGCTTCGAGGATGGCGGCCGGCTGATCGACCCACGGCATGAGGGCGGGGCTGCCCGTCTCAAGCACGACGATGGTGTGCGGGTTGGCCTTGGCGACGGCGGAGACGAGGGCGTCCTGATCGACCGTGTCGCTGTCGACCTTATACCGGGGCAGGCCTAGCGTGGGCAGATCCATCGATTCGCTCTCCCACTGGTAGGCGAAGACGATGGCGACGTCGGCGGACTTGGCTGCGGCTGCTGCGGCGGCGGAATTGGCGCCGTCGTTATAGGTGACCTTGGCGTGCGGCGCTCGCGCCTGGATGGCCTTGAGCGGCGAGGTGGGGAACCAGATCTGCTGCATCCAGTGGGTTGCGCCCTTGCCCGGGGGCAGGATGGCGCTGCCGCCGATGGGGTCGACCTGCGCCGAGCCGCCACCGGAGATCATGCCCACGTCAGCGTGCGCGCCGATGACGGCGATGGACTTGATCGTGGCCGCGTGGAGCGGCAGTGCTGCGGCCTTGTTCTTGAGCAGGACGATGCCGCCCTCTTCGATCTTGCGCGAGGTTTCAAATCCGGCGAAGGGGTCGATAACGGAGCGCTGGCGGGGAAAGTCGATGACGCCGGTGGCGAACATGGAGCGGAGGATGCGGTGGACGTGCTCGTCGAGCTCGGACTGCGGGATGCGGCCGGCTTCGACGGCGGCCTTGAACTTGTCTGCGTAGAAGTTGTGGCCGGGCTGTTCGTTGTCGAGGCCGGCGGCGGAGGCCTTCTCGGTCGAATGAGTTCCGCCCCAGTCGGAGAGAACGAAGCCGGGGAAGTTCCAGTCCTTTTTGAGGACGTCGGTGAGGAGCCAGGAGTTCTCGCAGGCGAAGTCGCCGTTGACGCGGTTGTAGGAGCACATGACGCCGGCGGGGTTGCCCTTTTCGACGCCGATCTCGAACGCGAGCAGGTCGGACTCGTGCGCGGCGCGCTTGTCGATGGTGGCGTTGCCGGAGTCGCGGCCGGATTCCTGGTCGTTGAAGGCGTAGTGCTTGATGTCGCCGATGACGTGCGCGGACTGCGTGCCCTGGATGAGGCGCGCGACGAGGGTTCCGGCGAGGATGGGGTCTTCGCCGAGGTACTCGAAGGTGCGGCCGTTGCGCGGCTCGCGGGTAATGTCGACTCCGCCGCCGAGGGTCATGTTGTAGCCCTGCGCGCGGAGCTCGGTGCCGATGAGCTTGCCGTATTCGTAGGCCGCGTCGGTGTCCCATGAGGCCGCGGCGGAGACGTTGGCGGGCAGCGCGGTGGAATAGCGGCCGTTGACGCCGCTCGAGCGCACGCCGTAGGCCGCGTCGCTCATGTCGATGCCGGGGATGCCGAGGCGCGGGACTCCGACGACGTAGCCGACGCCGCGATTAGAGGCGGCGTTCTCGGGCGTGACCGGATCGTCCGTGGGCATGCCGACGCCGTGGAGCAGCGCGATTTTTTCGTCGAGAGTGAGCTCCTTGATCACGAGGTCGGCGCGCTCGTCGGGCGAGAGGGCGGTGTTCATCCACGGGCCGGTGGGATGCTGCGGGCGCTGCGGGGGCTGGGCGAGCGCTGGGAGCGCGAGAAATGCAAAGGCGGCAAGGGCAACGGTGGCACGAGAGAGTTGCATGAAAATCTCCAAAGCTAAAACGTTTTCGCTGGACGATCCAATATATCAGCCGGGCTGTATGACTGGGCAGGGGCGAGTGGCGGGGTTTACAAAACTTATGATTCGTCGGGGCGTTTACCATTCATTAAGTGGCTAGTGATTAGTGGCTAGTTGCTAGTGGGCAGTGGTTGGGGAACGATCAAAGTGGATTGGGGAGAACGATGGCTTCATTGATCGATGCGATTGATATCAAGCGGAAGATGTATTTCGAACATGAGGGGACGCCGTTTTGCTGCCTTGACGTGGAGGTGTCGACGCCGACGGCGCGCGGCGGCCAGACGCTGGTTCGGCTGAAGATGCGGAACCTGCTGACGCGGGCGGTCTTCGACAAGACGTTCAAGGCGAGCGACAAGTTCAGGGAGCCGGACCTGGAGACGGTGGAGGCTTCCTATTTATATAGCGATGCGGACGGGTCATACTTCCTGGACCAGACAACGTTCGAAACGATCATGCTGGCGAAGGAGAAGCTGGGGGACGCGCTGGATTACATGACCGAGGGATTGATTCTCCGGTTGGATAAATTCAATGGGAACCCGATCGGGATCGAGCTGCCGCAGTTGGTGGAGCTGAAGGTGGAGTCAACCGAGCCGGGGACGAGGGGGAATACGGCTTCAGGCGGGGCGACGAAGGCGGCGAAGCTGGAGACCGGAATTGAAATCAAGGTGCCGTTGTTCGTCGAACAGGGCGAGACGGTGAAGGTGTACACGGAGACGGGGGAGTTTGGGGGAAGAGCTTAAAGACAGTGGTCAGTGGTTAGTGATTGGTGGTCAGAAAGGCAACAGCGGTTATCTTCGGAATTCGCTGAAGACGAAGCCCTGGGCTTTGCGGGACTGGTGGCATTGATAGCAGGATTGTGCGGCGTCGAAGGTGAGGACGTCGTGGTCGCGGTCGTCGGCCATGAAGCGGGCGAAGCCCCACCCGCCGGATGCGGCGTAGCGCTTGCTGTCCTTGACCATGATGTCGATGCGGCGGCGGGGGCCTTCTGTTCCAATGCCATTCTTCTCGGATAACGACAACAAGTCATAGACGAGGATAGAGCCGTCATTGAACGTGCCGGTGCTGAATCCCGCGAGCGCGGTCCTGTTCGCGTAAATGTGGTGAATGCCGCCTTCGGTGGCGTAGGCGGGGAATTCCGGGCCGATCACGGCGCTCTTTACGTGCACCCATTCGCGGTAGCCGGAAGGGAAGGGAACTTGGGGCTGCGATGCATCGGCGCCGCGCAAGCCGACCGCGGCGGCCACGGGCAGAACTGCAAGTGCGACGGCAAGGATGATTCGTGCCATTGTCATCTCTCTCCAGCACAGTTGAATAGTGGAGCCCTTCGGTGAACTAAACCTTAGCGAACTTCGTAGATCGTGGTGAGCCGAATGTGACCAGGCGGCGCGTGTCCGTCGCGAAGTGGAGTTACGCCGGGTTTGGTATGCTGAGGCTCTCTCGACTTCGAGGGGATGGGGGTTCGCGTGAAAGTGAAATTCTGTGCAGTTTTTGCGGGGTTGATGATGTTTTCTGTCACCCTGCTCGCACAACAAGCGCCCCAGGCGCCAACCGCTCCGCAGGCCCCGCCGGCCAATCCGATCACGGCGAGCGAACGGGGCCTCTATGCGAATTTCAGCAACAATGTGGTTCGCGCCGCGGAAAAGATGCCTGAAGAGAATTACTCGTTCAAGCCGACACCGGAGGTTCGCAGCTTTGGCCAGCTCGTCGGGCATGAAGCAGACGCCAACTTCAATTTCTGCGCGCTGGCCATCGGCGAGGCGAATCCTTCGAAGGGCAGCGTCGAAAAGACGAAGACGACCAAGGCGGACCTCGTTGCTGCGGTCAAGGACGCAGTTGCCTACTGCAACAAGGCGTTTGAAGGCATGACCGATGCCAAGGGCAGCGAGATGGTCAAGCTCTTTGGCCGCATCAACATTGCCCGACTCGGCGTTTTCTCTCTCAATACCGCGCACACCGACGAGCACTATGGAAACATGGTGACTTACATGCGCTTGAAAGGGATTGTGCCGCCATCAAGCGAACAGCAGCCGGCACAGCCGCCGCCGGCGGCCCCGAAATAGCAGCGAGTCAGCGTCGATTCGCGATTTGCAAGCCGGCAAGTCGGCGGGCATGTCCGGTTTTCGCCCAGTCTCTCTGCAGTGCATTTCCAGATTTGCCGAACCGTTCGCGGAATCTTGATCGCGTAGCGGGGGTTCGGAGACCCCCGCTACGGTTCTTGCTTCATGTGAGAGCTTCGGGCTACTGCGGCGGTGGGACTACCCGGTAAATCGTTCCATCGGGTCTTGCCATCACATATTGTCCATCGATATCGCGCCATTCATAACCGCGTGGCGGCTGCCGCAGGTGATGCGTGTGCCAGTCGTCCACTTTGCGCCCGCGATCCCAGTCCTCGTGGCGAATGTGCTGCCCCTTCCTCCAGTCGTCGTGGCGGACATATTGATCCCGATGATCTTGATCACGATGCTCCTGTGCGTCCTGGTGATCCTGGGCAATCAACGGCACGCCGCAAAAGGAGAGGGCCAAAGCGCCCACAGCAAGGTTTTTGAACAATGGTCTCATTCGGTATTCTCCTCCAGCTATCTGAAGGTGACCCGAAGGGAATTGGATGCTCCGGCAAAGCTGGATTTTTGGGCAGATCAGGATTCCCAGGGGTTTACCAACTGGACTGCGGTGCGTTCGAAATCTCGAACATTTCGAGTGACGATGGTCATGCCGTGCTCAAGTGCCGTGGCAGCAATCAGGGAATCGCGCAACGAGCAGGGATCAGGCACATGTAATCCGGCGCAGCGAAGGGCAACAGCGGAGTCCACAGGCAGAATGCGGTCAGCAAACGCGGGCAGGATGCGCGTATGGAACCATGCGCGGAGCACGCTTGCCTGCCTTTGGTCCTTCCGCCCAAGCCTTAGGATACCGAGTTCCGATTCATACACCGTGATCGTCGAGAGATATAGATCGCGCGCATCGACGCTGGCGGCCCAACGGCGGACCCCGGGATGTGCTTTCTGGCGTTTGCGCATTTCAGAGAGAACGTTCGTATCGACGATATAGGTCATTCGAATTCCGCCGGCCTGGCCATTTCATCTTTCATTTCGGGGAACTCGAAATCGATCTGATCTATCCCGGGCATTTCGATCAGATCCATGATGTTCTGTTTTTTCCCGGCAAGTTTGTTGTACTCGTCCATGGAGAGCAAGACGTGCCCAGGGCGACCGCGGTCGGTGATGAAGACGGGCCCCCGATTCGCGGCGCGCTTGGCGCGGGCCGTGTCCTGGTTGAATTCCCGGCTTGTCATGTTCGTCGCGGCCATCGGCGGCTCCTTGTAGCAACGTTTCTACATTGTAGCACGGGATCAGTGAGAACTTTCGAGGTACTCGTAGCGTTTGTACACAGGTTCCCAAACGTAATCCTCGATTTCCTGCTTCAGGTCAGACGAGTCTCCAAGGGTGGAGACGCCATCCGCGAAGGCGGCTCTGCCCACGGCCTCGGCCACGGCGAGAGCGACACTGCGCGAGTCGGCGACGGGCGGGAGCAGCGGCGCTGCGCTGTCGGCAACGGCGGGCGAGAGCGATGCGAGAGTCCGGGCGGCGGCCATGATCATGGCATCCGTGACGCGGCGCGCCTGCGAGACGAGAATACCGAGCGCAAGCCCCGGAAAGATGTAGGAGTTGTTGCACTGGGAGATGCGTATGGTGCGGCCGCCGATCTCCACGGGGGCGAAGGGACTGCCTGTGGCGACGAGCGCGCGGCCCTCGGTCCAGCGGAGGATATCTTCTGGGACCGCTTCGGATTTTGAAGTGGGATTCGAGAGCGGGAAGATGATGGGATGATTGGTGTTGCGGCCGACTTCTCGGACGATCTCCCTGGTAAATGCGCCCGCCTGCGCGGAGACGCCGACGAGGACGGTGGTCTTTGCATTGCGGACGGTGTCGAGCAGTGAAATCGGTCCGGAGCCGGAGAGATGCCAGCCGTCGACGTCCTCTCTTCTGCGCGCGAGCGGGAGCTGGCTGGCCCGGAGTGCGGGGTCGCCTTCGACCATAAGGCCATGGCGGTTGAATGCGTAGATGCGCTTCCGCGCCTCGGACTCGGCGAGCCCGTCGTCTTTCATCGCGGAGATAAGCAGGTCGATGATCCCAACGCCGGCCGAGCCGGAGCCGAACATGGCGATGCGCTGGTCCTTCAGAGGAACTCCGGTCGCGCGAACCGCGGCGAGCAACGTGCCCGTGGTGACGGCTGCGGTGCCCTGGATGTCGTCGTTGAACGTGCAGAGTCGCTTGCGATAGCGCGCGAGGATCTCCAGCGCGTTCTCGCCGGCGAAGTCCTCCCACTGCAGAAGGATGTGGGGCCAGCGGCGCTCCACCGCCGACACGAAGGCTTCGATGAAGTCGCGGTACTCCTGGCCGCGGACGCGATGGTGCTGCCAGCCGATGTAGATGGGGCTGTCGAGAAGAGCCTGGTTGTCGGTGCCGACGTCGAGCAGGATGGGCAGGCAGTGGTGCGGCGGGATGCCGCCGAGCGCGGTGTAGAGGGCCATTTTGCCGATGGGGATGCCCATGCCGCCGGCGCCCTGGTCGCCAAGGCCGAGGATGCGCTCGCCGTCGCTGACGACGATGCAGCGGATGTCGTCGTAGCGGGGGTTTGAGAGGACCTGGTCGATGATGTTGCGGTTCGGATAGCTCAGGAAGAGGCCGCGGGGCTTGCGCCAGATCTCGGAGAAGCGCTGGCAGCCTTCGCCAACGGCGGGCGTGTAGACGATCGGCAGGAGTTCTTCGACGTTGTGCTCGATGAACGAGTAGAAGAGAGTTTCGTCGCTGTCCTGCAGGTCGCGCATGAGTGCGTACTTGCCAAAGGAGATGGTCTCGCGCTTGAGGGCCTCCTTTCGGCGCTCGCGCTGGTCTTCGAGGGTGCCGATGTGCGGAGGCAGCAGGCCGTGGAGGGCGAACGTGGTGCGCTCCTCCTCGGTGAAGGCTGTTCCCTTGTTGAGGCCGGGATGATGGAGCAGGTCGAAGCCGGTGCGATGAGTGCGAATGACGTCAGTTTTTCCGGGCAGTGTCTGAGTGGCCACTTGGTTCCTCCCCCGGGGCGCGGAGCCGCGCTCCAGCCTCGAGAAAATCCATGCTAGCGCGGCACAGGTTCTCGCCGATGCGACACGGATCACATGTCTGCTACTCCCGTGCCTCGGGGCCGTGACGCCTGCCATTGCGGGACCAGCGGCGCTCGCTCGTCTGGCAACTGCTGCAAGAACTGGCAGTTTCAAGGACCGGTCGCGCGACGTACGATGTGCGATGCCGGAGGGCCGGGTATGGCATCTGCGCAGGGAAAAACACAAAATCGAGCGGCGGCAACCTTGCTCGTGTACGCGATTCTTGCGTGCGCTGTGACCCATGCCGCGGCGCAGACGTTTCCCAACCCCGGCAAGGTCGCCATGTCGCGCGACGACCAACAGGCGCTGGGCACTCAAGCCGCGGCGCTCGTGAACCAGCAGATGCCGGTGCTCTCCGACAACAGCCCAGAGGCCCACTACATCCAGCAGCTCGGAAACAAGCTGGCCGCTGCGGTCCCATCGCAATATGCGTGGCCGTTCGACTTTCACGTGGTGGCAAAGAAGGATGTCGATGCGATTGCGCTGCCCGGCGGACAGATCTTCTTGAGCCTTGGAACCATCACGTCCGCGGCAAACGAATCAGTGCTCGCCGGCCTGGTGGCGCATGAGATGGCGCACGTAGTCATGCAGCACTCGGCCAAGCACGCGAGCCGGGCGCAAGGCGCGGGCAACCAGGCCGGCGCGGCAGACGTCGCGGGCCAACTGGCGCAGATGGGAATCCACACTCTGGCCCAGGGAATGGTCGTGAATTACACGCACGCAGACGAGCTGCAGGCCGACTATGTGGGCACCATGATTCTCTACACCGCCGGCTACAACCCGCAGGCGATGGCCGTATTCTTCGAGACGCTGGAGACGCAGGGCGGCAAAGCTGCAGCTGCGTATCTCAGCAGCCATCCAAGCCAGGTCGACCGCCGCCAGGCGATTCACAACGAGATGATCACGTGGCCGGCAAAGAATTTCAGCGGCGACAGCCCGGAGTTCGCGCAGACGCGCCTGCATGCCATGAGCGTCAGGGCGTACAGCGCGGACGAGATCGCGCAGGGAGCGCAGTCGGGGCAGGGGGCGCAGCCGAGCCAGCCCAGCGCCGCTCCCCCACCGGCTCCAAATCAGAACACTTCGCCGGCTCCAAGTCAGGGCAACGCGCCGGCGCCGGATCAAAGCAATGCGCCAGCGCCGAGCCAGGCCAATAACACTGCCGGGCCGAGCCCGGGCAACGCATCGGTACAGAACGAGGGCGGCGGCCGGCGCTCACGCCGCGGCAATGGAGCGGGGACGCCGAACCAGGGAGGCGAGCCCGCGGCTCCCGTTGCGGCAGATTCTTCAGGGGCCGCGAGCGGAGGGCCACCGCTCGAGAGCATTGCGCCGAGCCAGAACATGGTCCAGACCGACATTGGCCTGATGAAGCTGCACCGGCCTGATAACTGGACCGTGAAGATGCCGCAAAAACAGGGGCAATTCGTAATCGTTGCTCCAGCCGCTGGAATGGTGGGCGACAACGTCGGATACGGCGTGCTCGTGGGCGGCTTCACAGCGCAGCAGGTGCAGGGAATGAACATCGATCAGGTGACGCAGAGCCTGATGCAGCAGATGGAGAAGACCAACGGATTGACCCCGATGGGCGATGCGAAGCCGGCTACCGTGTCCGGTCACGATGGCCGCTCCGTCATATTTCATTCATCTTCGCCATTCAACGGCGAAGACGGCGAGCCGATCCCGGAGCGGGACTGGCTTGTGACCGTGCAACAGACGGACGGCGGCGTCATCTTCATGGTCTTCGTGGCGCCCGAGGCGAACTTCAACCGGTTGAAGCTGAGCTACAACGCGATGCTGGAGAGCGCCGAGATCAAGTGACTGACAGCCGCCCGGCTAATAGGTCAGCGTCGCGGTGATCGTATCGGTGTAAGAGCCGGGCACGGGCGTCTGCCCCGACGGAATTGTGCCGTACACAGTGAGAGTCTGCGCTGCGCCGCTGCCAGTTCCCGCCAGAGTGTCGGTGCCGACAGTATTTCCCCAGTTCCTCGTCCGCCCGCTGTCGGAGTAGAGCGAGTAATTCAGCGTCTTCGTACCGTTCATCATCTGCCGCGTCGTCACGGTGGCTCCGGTTGCCGTTCCTGCGTTGAGCCCAACGTTGTAAGCGGAACCATTCGCGCACGTCACAGAGATGGTCGACGTGGAATTGAGCGCCGCCGATCCGGTGTAGGCCCCAAAGCTGAGCGCGTTCGCGCTGATCGAGCAACTCGGCGCAACGGTCGCGGTAATGCTGAAAGTCCCGCTGTTGATTCCATTGACCCATATGTAGACGGAATCCGTGTAACTTCCCGTTGGCGAATTCTCGTTTGCAGGCATCCGCCCATAGACGGTGAATGTGTAGCCCTGGTTGGCGACAGCGGCCGTTCCCGTGACCCAGGTGCCACTCGAATTGCCCCAGTTGATCGTTCGCGCTGAGTCGCTGAATAGCTGGTATCCCACCGTATTCGAACCGCCAGAGCCGCCAAACATCACCCGGTTCGTGATTGTCCCGTGCTGCCCTTGATCGAGGCCAAGAGTGAACGCCGAGTTGGCCGTGGTGCACTGAACCGTGACCGTGGCAGTCACGTCGATCAAGCTGCCGGAGTAATTGCCGAATACAAGGCTGCTCGCGTAGGCAGTACAGCTCGCCGCCGCCGGCTTCGCGGCCAATGCAGCCAGAAACAGCAGCGCGATCATGAACACGCGTTTCATGGCTGGGCCTCCTTCTCCACGCAGCGCAGCGGGCCAATCGATGGAATGTCGCCGGCGACCGGCTTGTAAGCAAAGCTCACCGAGCAGTGCTTCCCGTCCTTGCGCTCGACGGAAAGCTCGTTGTGATCGCCGAGGTCCGCAACATACGCATCGCCGTCATAGCCGATGGGAGCAGGCGTGCTCGAGCCCGCGAGATTTGCGACGCCACCCATCTCGAGCGGCTTACCCGCTTCGTCCACCAGCTTCAGCATTGCGGCGTGGCTCACCTTCACCGGGAACTTGACCACGACTCCCGAGCGGTCCTGCGGCCGGATCTCGCGCGCATCGGTGTCCATCGTCACGTCCGGCGGAATGTCGGTCGGATTGATGGAGAGATGGTTCACGTCGAACGCGCGCATGTCAGGCACCAGCAGCTTGCCCGAAGAGTTGGTCTTGCCCACTTCGCGGTTTTCCTGCAGCACGCGCACATGCGGAACAGAGCCCGTATCCACAACCGCGAAGCTGTCGTAGATCGTGTTCGATGGGAACACGGCTCCGTCGGTCAGCGAGACGGCTCCCTGCGCCTCGAGCCGCGCAGACACGGCTCCCGAGCTCTCGTCCGCGCCCGCCGTGAACAGACCTACCGGCGATTTGTACTGCACCTGGCCGAATGCATGATTGGTGTTTCCGGCCGAGACGTACCCGTTGTACCCCCACTCGCCAACCTGCGTGGCAGCCCTCTGCGCCTGCATCTGCGCCGTGCCGTCGGATGTCCCGGTGATGCTCGCCGAGGCCCGCCTGCCGAACGGGATCGTGATGCCCACCTGGAGCCCGCTGCCGCCGTTTCCAGAGAAGTCCTTGAACTCCGAAGCGTAGATCGTAGCGCGGTGGAACTGATAGGAGTAGTTGCCGGAGAGCACACGCGAATGCTGCGCCTCGCGGAAGCCCGAGTCGCCGCCAGCGGCGGGAGGATCGCGGTCGATGCCTGCGTACACTGCTCCCAGCGTGCCGAAACGCTTGAGGTTCAGCCCCGTGAAGGCGCTCACCTGCTGGCGCGCAACTCCGTCGCCGTTCATGGCCGCAACGTCGCGGTAGTCGCTGCTGGCCAGCGTCGCGGAGCCGCCGAGGCTAAGCGTCCTGCCGATGCGCTGCGCGCCCGCGGTGATCTGCCCACCGCTGTGTCCCCAGCCGCCGCTCGCTGCCGCAGCGAAATTCACCACGCCAAGATGGCCAATCTGCTTCACACCTCCGGCTCCCGCCTGCATTGCGCCCTCGGTGCCTTCGGCGCTGCCTTCCAGTGTGAACGTCGGCGTCATTCCTCGCCGATACATGGCCGCGCCAGCGAACTTGCCGTACTTGTTGCTCACGGAACCCCAGTTACGGCGCACCATTCCGCCCTGCGCCGCAAAGGTCTTAAGGCCCGGCGCGAGCAGGTCGGTGCTGGCGTAGAACGGCTGCGTCGTGGTCACCTGCTGGCCCAGCGCGTTGGTCACTGTCATCGAGATTGTGCCCGCTCCCGAGACCACCGGTAGCTGCGGAACCTGGAACGGACCGCCGGCAACGTGGCTCGAAGCCGCGAGGTTTCCATCCGCAAGCACTTCAACTGTGGATGGAACCGCCGTCGAACCCTTCACCGTGGGAAGCGGAAATGTAATCAGGTCGGGACGCATGCTGAAGTCGGACCTGACCTGAAAGCCTTCCATGCGAACCGGGCGAGTCCACGATAGGCCGGAATTGATATAGTCGCCAACCGTGTAGCGGCGCAGCGAATTCGCATCCGCAAACTGGTACGAAGAATCGAGGCGCACGGCCGTGGGGCCATTGGCGCTGTTCGAAGTTGCGCCCGCGTAACCCAGCCAGTTTGAGCTTGCCACGCCAAAGCGCGAGAATGCGCGAAGCTCCGTTGAGCCCGTCAGGCCGGCCTTGCCACCCGAGAATGTGCCGAGCGCGTCGTAGTTGAGCGTGACGCCAGTGCCGCTCTCGATCTCGCGATGAGTTAACGCCGTGTGCTGCCCAAATGTCTGCAGCGTTGTCGGCGTCAGGGAGTCGTCGCCCGCGGTGATGTTCATCACCATGTTCCTCTCGTCGAGATTGAACGACAATCCGTGCACGTCCGACATAGCAATCAGGTCGCGGCTTCCCAGCACGAGTGAGTCGGGAACCTGCACGCCGAGATCGCGCAGCTCGGAAGGCCGCACCATCAGCGTGCCGTTGCGCTTCACGAACTCGCCGATCTTGCCGATGGCACGACCGTTGATCCGGACATCCACCAGCAATGTTTCGTCGCTGATCGATTTTCCGGGGGCGCCCTCGCCGATGGCGCCGTCGGCCAGGCTGGAAGAAGACCCGTTGGCGGGGTCCGACGATGCCCCAGTGGCAGCGGCAGGCTCGACCGCCGCTGCGCGCGCGCCCGCGGCCGGCTCAGCGGCGAGTGCCAGCTGAGGGCCGGGGATCAAAAGGCAGAAGATGAGTCCTGTTGCGCAGAACCATCTGCCCGCCTTGAGCGCGCGATTAAAGAGATGAACCAACCTGCACCTGCTGATTGATGGCTCCGGCGTCGGAGTGGGCTGATAATTGCGCGGTTCCGTTCGGTAGTGGAGCGGCATCCGGCGCGTCAATCTTCCAGTGGCGGGTCGTTCCCGCCAGGATGTACGGCGATGCGCCCGATTCGACCTTCAGCGTGCGGCCATCGCATGTCTTCAGTTCAATTCCGCGGATCGCTTCATGGCGCTGGCCGTCGTTCACTCCCACCAGGTACGTCTTCCCGTCCTTGACCTCGACGTGGAACTGAACGTCGGCTGCGGCGCGCGACGTAGGCTGGGCGAAGATCGGAATGGACATGCGCAGCACCACGTGCACCACGCCCGGCTCAGCCGGAGGCGGGATCTGGTCGAGAATGATTCGGTAGGTCTCTTCATGGCCCTGCGGCGGCTGGCGCAGGATGAGGCGTACCACCTGGCTGCTGCCGGGAGCAATCGTCGAGATCGGCGGGCTTACGACTACGTCGTTCGAGGGCGCGAGCTCGTCACTGTCGCCTTTTTGGTCCCACTTGTAGGCGCGGATCTGAACGGCCGTCTGGGTGTCGCCCTGGTTGCTCACCGTCACGGTAGCGGCCTGCTGGCCCGGCGCCATCTGAACATTCACCGGCAGAACCTGCAATGCCTGCGCCCTGGCCGGCGGAGCGGTCATGAAAACGGCAGGTATGGCGGCAAGCGCGCAAACTACAAATTTGGAGAAGCGTGAAATCATCGTGGCTTTTTTGAACCTCCCCGGGCAGAGCCCGGCCTTTCTGAAGCCGCACGAGGCTTCAGCGCGGCCGCAAACGCGGCCCCGGTTAGTCGGAATCCATCTGACATTTCCTCCTCGTGCGCCGGGCGGCACACGAGGAGAAGCCTTCCGGAAAGATTCCCCTTGTTGTTAAGTTGCGTTTGGCTCCCAGCCACAGCCTTGGCGGGAAAACCTGCTTACTTTTGCGTAAGCCGGCTGCGGCGCTCTCGGGAACGCGTGTCAGTTAGATCGGTTTCCGGGTCGCTGAATCCCGTTTCGGAACACAGCAACTCGGAAACTGCTCTAGTAGGTCAGCGTCGCGGTGATCGTGTCGCTGTAAGCGCCAGGCGTAACGAACTGGCTCGCCGGAATCTGGCCGTAAACGGTCAGAGTCTGAACTGCGCCCGAGCCCGTGCCGGTCACTGTGTCAGTGCCCACCGTGTTGCCCCAGTTAACTGCGTGCGCGCTATCCGAGGTGAGCTTGTAGTTCAGCAGGTTCGCACCGAACTGCATCTGCCGCGAGGTGACGGTCGCGCCGGAGGCCGTGCCGGCATTGAGGCCGATGTTGTACGGCGTCGAGTTGGTGCACTGGGCAGTCACAGTGGTGGTAGCGTTGTTCACCGCACCGGTATAGCTTCCGAATGCCAGCGGGTTAGCGGCGATCGTGCAGTTGGCTGCAACGTTCGCAGTGACGGCGAAGGTGGCAGTCGTCGTAGTCGCCGCATTGGCAACCGAAGAAAGGCCGAGCGCCATAACGCCGGCCGCGGCGAGGATCGCCGAAGACATGATTCTGTTCTTCATGGTAGAAGAAGCTCCAATCTCAAATGGTTGATACGGTTTTTGATTGACGCTATCTGACGCCATGCCAGAAAGGATCAGTTCGTGGCTGGGTCATGGAGTATTAAGTGCACCCCGGCGGGCGCAACTCCCGATCACTTACTGCCACTACGTGAACGCGCCCGGTTTTGCGACGCGTCTCGACTCTCCAAAAAAAGGTCCCTGCCGTTCACGGTCTCGCGGTTCGATGTTCACTAACATCCGAACACCTATGACGGCTAATGTCTCTTCATCTCTTGTAGGGAGGTTATCTGGAAGTTAGAGCGAGAATTGTGAGCGGGGTCACGTAGCGGCAACTTTTCTCGCACAAAATATCAGTTGCATCATCCTTTTGGATGATTTCCAGACCATGCTTCCGGATGATCCGCTGCATAAGTTATTTATTTCTATAAGCCGATTAGAACGCGGTAAGTAGTGCGGCAAATTGCGGAATCGCGAACGCCTCTACTTAATAAGTGACCGTCACGGTAATGATGTCGGGGTATGCGGCGTCCACCGACGATTTTCCGACTGGAGTCTGGCCCGGCACAGACAGCGTCTGGGAAGAGAACCCGTTCGGCGCAGTAGTTTCGACGGAGACCGGTCGCCCCAAGGTAACGAGCCCGCGCATCTCCGCTCGAGGCAGGTTTTTGAGCTGCACCGAGCCGGGGCCAATCATGATCCGGTTTGCCACCACAGCGCCGGGCGCGAGGTCCGAGCTTAAGCCAACGTTGTAAGGAGCATCCGTAGTGCTGTTGCAGTTTACCGAGACGGTCGAGGTTGCGCCCGCCGCATTTCCTGGGTTCGATCCGAACCTCATAGGCGATGCGGAAGCCGCGCAATAGGGCAGAACCATCACCGACACGCTGAACGATGTCCTTGCGGTTTCCGCATTTGCCAAAACGGAAGCCGGCGCGATTGTAAGCAAGGCAAGGGCGAACGGGAATACTGCGGACTTCATCGGCACTGCACTTCTCCTCTGCAAAGAAGAACGATGGTCGAGGGCCGGACTTCCCGGGTCGCGGTCCTCTGGGGTACTGGGATGCGTAAACCCGGCAAGTTGCAACCCGGGTCGTGGCGATTCCCACGAAAATTCGTTTGAAATCCTCTTCTGAAATGTTTATCGGCGTCTCTCTGCGGAACTGGAGCGCGCCTGAGTCCCGGTTCTCGGGCCCGAAACATAGCAGACGTGGGGAAAAGCATCTTCACTCACGTGAAATGCAGCAAAGAATCAGCAGTTTTCTGTTGGAATTGAATTGTAGCCTCGTACCCCGCATGGATGGCAAATCGGCTGGGGCGGGGAACACCAGAGGCGCCCGTCACGCAAACGTAATGAGCACCACTTCCGGCGCCGAGCCGACGCGCATGGGTGGGCCCCACGTGCCTGCGCCGCTCGACGTGAGCACCTGCAGCTTGCCGAATCGGTGCAGTCCATAGGTGAACTTGCCGAACGCGCGCCGCGTGAAATACGTGAAGGGGAAGAGCTGGCCGCCGTGCGTGTGCCCGGACAGTTGCAGCGCGACGCCGGCCTGCTCAACGATCGGCAGCCGGTTGGGCACGTGATTCAGCAAAATGCTCGGCTTTGCACGATCGAGGTGAAGGCTCTCGAGAAAGGCGCGGAACCGAAGCGGATAAATGGACTCTGCATAAGGAACGCCGATGACCGACACGCCGTCGACTTCGACCGCGCGATTGTGAAGCACATGGATGCCCGCGCGGCGCAGCGCGGCCTCGTAAACCTCCGGATCGCCGAAGTCCTCGTGGTTGCCGCCGCAGAAGTAGATGCCTGCCGGCGGAGCCAGCTCGAATATGGGCCCGGCAAGCTTGTTTGGATCGGCGTGCGAACCATCAAACAGGTCGCCGGGGATGAAGAGGATGTCCGGGTTGAGGCGGCGCGCAATGCCGGCGATGCGGCGGGCGAAGCGCAGTCCGTTGATGTTGCCCAGGTGCAGGTCGCTCGCGACGAGCGCGGTGCGGCCGCGCCACGACGGCGGCATGTTGGGCAGCGTGATGGTGAGCCTGCGTAGACGGACCGCCTGCGCATTGACGAGGCCAAAGATGCTCGTGAGAAGTGCGATGGCGAAGAGCGTCGAGGCGATCGCGGGCCGGACGGCGGGGTTCGGCGCGTCCACGAGGCCGACGATGAAAGCGGCGGGCCAGCACAGGCACGCGGCCCAGAAGATATAGTTCACGATGCCGAGCCAGACCGAGGCCACCGTATAGATGAATATGACAAGCGGGTTGGAGTAGCGAAACCCGACGAGCGCGGCGACCACAAACGTGAAGGAAAGGGCGATGAGCGCGACTCCCACGCGTGTTGAATCGATGGCGTCGAGCCTCCAGAAGCTCACAATTGTATGAATGATGAACCAGTGCCCCAGTGTAAGAAAGACCTGGAGCACCACTAAGCCGAAGACCGGCCAAACCTTCAAAGGCAATCTCCTGCAACTATGATCCGGCATGGACCCCGGGCGTGTCGCGGCCAGGCCAAACTGATGCAGAGCTGCCGATCGACGGGCGTGAAACAATATCCCTTGATGTCATGGATGCCAAATCCGGCGCTGGGAATCTATGTTTCCGTGCCTTTTTGCCGCTCGAAGTGCACTTATTGCAACTTTGCTTCCGGAGTGTACCCGGCCGGCGAACACGCCCGCTACGTTGACCGCGTCGTAGAGGACCTGGCTGGGGCGGGGAAGTGGGCCGCCGCGCTGGGCGCAGACGTTCCCCGAAACGTGGACACGGTCTACCTCGGCGGAGGAACCCCTTCGCTGCTCGAGCCCGAGCTGATCGCGCGCCTGTTTGCCGCGCTGCGTTCTGAGTTTGAAGTAGATGCGGACGCCGAGATCACAGTTGAATGCGCCCCAGGCCAGCTCGCTCAGGGCACGCTCGAGGCGATGGCTCGCGCAGGAGTGAACCGCGTGAGCCTGGGCGTGCAGTCGTTCATCGACAAAGAAGCGCATGAAAGCGGCCGCCTGCACAGTCGCGCGGTAGTGATGGACGATCTGCTGCGTCTGCGCGCCGCGGGGATCGCGAATCTGAACATCGACCTGATCGCCGGGTTGGCTGGACAAACGTTCGCCTCGTGGGATGAGTCGCTCGATGTGCTGCTCGAGACCGGCCTTCCGCACGCCAGCGTCTACATGCTTGAGGTGGACGAGGATTCGCGCCTGGGCCGCGAGATGTTGGCCGGTGGCGCGCGCTATCACGCCGGGCTGGTCCCCACCGACGACGCAATCGCGCAGATGTACGAGACGGCCGTGGCAAAGCTGCAGGCAACAGGCATCGCGCAGTACGAGATCTCGAATTTCGCGCTCCCCGGATACGAGTCCCGGCACAACCTCCGCTACTGGCAACGCCGGCCCTACCTGGGCGTCGGCCTCGACGCATCGTCCATGCTGATCGCTGCCGACCACGACCGGGAAGAAAAAATGGTCCTCCGCTCCAAAACAACCGACGACCTGAGGGCGTATCTCGCAGGCGGCGAATCGCCGGAGACCGCGTGGCTCTCGCCGGAGCGTCAGCACGAAGAAGCATGGTTCCTCGGCCTTCGTACCAACGCCGGCGTAAGCGCGGCCGAGTTAGAGCGGGAGTTCGGACGCGGAACCGTCGCGCCCGCACGGGCCATAGCACAGCGGCTTCAGGCCGATGGGCTGCTCGCAAACGAGAACGGGCGATTCACCCTGACACCGCGAGGCCGGCTGATTTCAAACGTCGTCTTCGCGGAGTTTCTCGAAGCGGACCACGCAGCGTCAGCGCGCTGAGAAACACCGGGCTACCAGACCTGCGACTCCTCTCCGGGCCCGGGGGCCAGGAACGCCATCGGAGCTTCCGCGGCCTGCGGGCAGTCGCTCGCGCATTGGATCGACTCGGGGCCGCACACCTTCGCCATCCTTAGCGCCTCTTCGGCCTCGCGCAACACCACCACCGGCGAGCGGCCCTTGCTGGGCGCAACCCCAAAGCACGCGGAGAGGCGAACGGCGCGCCCCTCCACGTGAAACGGAGCGCCGAAGACTTCGTTGCGGATGCGCTCGGTAAGCAGCACGGCATTCACTGCGCTGCAGCCGGGCAGCGCCGCGAGGAACTCGTCCTTGCCGACCCGCGCGAGAATGTCGTAGCTCCGCAGCAGCCGGTTCACGCGCTTCACCGCCTGACTGAGCAACTCGTCGCAGGCCCGGTTCCCGAGCCGCATGTTCCAGTGGCCAAAGTCATCAATGTCGAAAAGAATCACGCACAGCGAAGTGTTCATGCGCTGCACTCGGTCGGTCTCGCGAAAAAGCTGCGCGAGCATCGCGTCGCGGGTGTAAGCGCCGGTCAGGCGATCATACTGCGCGTTCTGGACGACTTCAGAGCGCAGGCTGTCGAGCTCTTCGGCGCGGTCTCGCGCGCGCAGGGCCATCGCCACGCGCAGGTGCAGGTAATCAAGGGCGATGTTGCGCGGGAAGAGATCATCGATGACGCCCTCTTCAAGCCGATCCTTGGATTCCTCTGACACGGTGTCCGAGAACAGGACAATCGGGAATCGGCGCGCGGCATCTGTCTGGACCGCGGCGAGCAGCTGTCCAAGCGGCATTCCCGGCAGTTCGGCATCGAGAAGCGCGAGCGCGGTCTCGTCCGACACCGCCTCGAGCGCGGCTTTTGCGGAGAGCGCAACCTGTACGCGCGCGCCGGCCGCAAGCGCAGGCTCAATGCGTGCAAGCAATGCCGGATCGTCTGATGCCAGGACAAATTTGGGCTGGGGGCGGCTGTGCATCCCGGACAAACCTCGTTAAGGAATGCATCGGCCGAGATTAGAAAATCTTCAGAGAAGAGAACCGTCCGGAGTGAGAGGGTGCGCGGCCCTCGCCAGGCCGCCGAATAATTCATTCACCGGACCCAATTCGCGTCAGGGCATGACTTCAGTCATGTCGAAAGCCGCAATCCTGGAAGAGGTCTGGGCTTCAGCACCTGCGGTTTTCACTATCCCGTCCGCGATGGCTCCCACGCTCTCCCTGGCCCGCGGAGACCCGCACAAAAAGCCGGTCCCGAAACCTACGCCCGCTGATCAATCCACGAAGTCCACCAGCGGCTCGATCGGAATGATCCCCCGCTCGTGTCCCAACTCGAGCAGCTTGCGGATCGCCTCACGCCCGTCGGCGCCGTAGTCGAGCGTGCGCTCGTTCACATACATGCTCACGAAGCGGTTCGCGAGCGTCGAATCAAGGTCGCGCGCAAACTGCATCGCGTACTCGAGCGCCTGTTCGCGATGATCGAGCGCGTGTTGGATCGAATCGCGCAGCGCCTTTGAAATGATCCTGTGCGCATCCGCGCCGAGTGAGCGCCGGATCGCATTGCCACCCAGCGGCAGCACAAGGCCCGTAGTCTCGCGCCACCACACGCCAAGGTCGATAACCTTGTAGAGCCCGCTCGAGGAATACGTAAGCTGGCCCTCGTGGATGATGAGGCCCGCCTCATACTTGCCCGCAAGAATGGCCGGGATGATCTGGTCGAACGGCACAACTTCAGTCTCGATGTCAGGATTGAAAACCTTGAGCGAGAGGAACGCGGTGGTCAGCGTCCCGGGAACCGCGATCTTGATCTTGCCCAGGTCCGCAGCCTTGATCTTCTTGCTCGAAACGACCATGGGCCCGTACCCCTCGCCTACGCTGCCCCCGCAGCCCATCAGGGCGTAGTTGTCCTGGATATACGGATACGCATGAAAGCTGATCGCGGTTACGTCGTAGAAGGCTTCGTTCTGCGCGCGGCGGTTGAGCGTTTCAATATCGCAGAGCGTGTGCGAGAACTTGTAGCCCGGCACGCGGATCTTGTTCGTGGCCAGGCCGTAGAACATGAAGGCGTCGTCGGAGTCGGGGCTGTGGGCGATGGAGATTTCACGCGTGGCGGTGGCGGCGGCGCGCTGGGATTGCTGGGTACTCACGGAGTCGTACGGTCCTTTCAACGAAGGCTATGGGTTTGTGTGGCTAAGGTTGGCGTGCCCTAAGATTTGGCGTCCGAGGACGGGCGGCGCAGGCGCTCGGCGCCAACGGCTATCCCAGTTGCAGCGGCAATCTTCAGCGCGTCGCCGGGCAGGAACGGAAGCACGGCCACATCCATAACGCCGCGCGGCGAAGCATGGGTGAGGATACCGAGCCATGTTGCGCCCACCGCGAGAATCACGATGCTTCCGGCGGCCGCGGCGGCAAGTGCCCACGCATATGTGCGCGGGCTGCGGCGCCACATCCACGAGATGAGCAATGCCGCGAAGGGATAAGAAATCAGGTAGCCGCCTGTCGGCCCGAAGAGATGCGCGAATCCGGCAGTTCCCGCCACGCCCGGCGCGAAAAACGGCAATCCGGCAGCGCCCTCGACGAGATACGTCACCATCGTGGCGGCGGCGAGCCGCGGCGCCAGCAGTAGCGCAAGCAGCATCACGGCGAAGGGCTGCATCGACAACGGAACGGGCGTGAAGTAGAGAGGCAGCGACACGTGCGCGCAGGCCGCGATGAACAGGCTGCCCGCAACCACAATGCCGATGTTGCGCAGCCAGGTTGCAGTCTGGGTTGCCGCGCGATCTGCCGCAATCGCCGCCGATGGTGCTGCCGGGGTTCGATGAATCAAGGCGCCTCCTCGAGTTTCGCGTCTGCTTTGCCGGGTTTTTCCGCTTCGGCGGGTGGGACGGGCAGTTTTCTGTGCTCGCGCCAGATGTGGTGGGCAATCGCTGCCGAGGCGATCAGCAGCGCCGCGACCGATACCAGCAAACCCACCATCAACCAGCGCATAAGTCTCATCTCCGCCAAAACAAATGGCGAGCGCCTTCCACGAGCTTTTCGGATCCGCTGAACCCTCGACTCACGCTCCCGCCGCGATCGGGAGCAGCCGTGAAAGCCGGGTTCCTTCCGGCAGCAAACAGGAGTAAACCGCTGTCGGAAAGAATACCAGACAAGGTGCGGCACAGGAGTCGGACGCGGAGCCGGGTTTTACGCAGATCAAGAGCCGTTTCCAGCACGGCGAAGAGACGCCGTGAGCCATTCAAGATAGGGGTGGCTTCCGGCCTCCACGTTGAGTACCAGCAACTCCGGCGTAGTGTAGCTGTGCAACTCGTGCAGGCGCGTTTCCAGCGCGGCGAGCTGGCACTCCTCGGTCTTGATCAGCAGCAGAGTTTCGGCGGCCGATTCGATCTTGCCTTCCCAACGGTAAATCGACTCGATCTCCGGAATCATCGTCGCGCATGCAGCGAGCCCTTCTTCGACAAGCGTGCGTGCAATGCGGCCGGCCTCGCGCGCGTTGCCGGCGGTGGAGAGAACGATGCGCGCGGTGCGGGTGGCTTCCGGCATGGCGGTTTCAGCATCCAGTGTACGAGCAGCCCGGCCCACCTTGCACAATGTCAAGTTGCCGAGCCGGGCCGGGTGTTGCAGTATGGACGTTGCGGCTTGTCAAATCAGGCGCGTGGGTTTTCCGCGTGTAGGAGAGAGGAAGATGGGCGCAGCAATCAAGTTCGGAACCTCCGGTTGGCGAGCGATCGTGGCCGACGAATTCACCGTGGCAAACATCCGGCTTGCCGTCGCGGGCATCGCCGAGTACGTCAAGTCTCAGCCCGCGCCTCATCGCGTGCTCGTGGGCCGCGATCCCCGCTTCCTCGGCGAGAGCTTCGTGGATCTCGCCGCGCGCGTGCTCTCGGGATCGGGCGTCACGCCGGTGATCATCCCGGATGTCGCCCCCACGCCCGCGATCTCGCATGCCGTGCGCACCCTCAAGACGTCGGGTTCGATCAACTTCACCGCTTCGCACAATCCGCCGGAGTACAACGGCATCAAGTACTCCACGCCTGACGGCGCGCCCGCCCTTCCCGAAGCCACGCAGCAGATCGAGGCAGCAATTTCGCGCATCGGCGCAGACGGCAGGGTCCCCTCAGCCAGCCCTCCGGCCGGCGGATTCGAGACCGTCGACGTGAAGGAGTCGTTCCTCAAGCGGCTCGCCGAGCTCGTGAACCTCAACGCCATCGCGAAGTCCGGCATCAAGGTGGTGTACGACCCATTCTGGGGCGCGGGGCGCGGCTATAGCTCCGACATCCTTCATCAGGCCGGAGTCACCGTCGAAACCGTGCACGACTATCGCGATGTGCTCTTCGGCGGCCACGCGCCCGAACCCGACGGCGAACTCCTCGACAAGTGCAGGGAAAAAATGAAGCAGACCGGCGCCGCGATCGGCATCGCCACCGACGGCGACGCAGACCGCTTCGGCATCGTGGACGAGGACGGCACGTTCATCCAGCCCAATTACGTCATTGCGCTGTTGTTTGATTACCTGGTCGAAACGCGCGGCTGGCGCAACGGCGTCGCGAAGAGCGTCGCCACCACCAACCTCGTCAACGCGCTGGCCGAGCACCACAAGGTTCCGCTCTACGAAACCCCCGTCGGCTTCAAGTACATCGGCGAGCTCATCAACGACGACAAGATCGCCATCGGCGGCGAGGAGTCCGCGGGCCTCACAATTCGCGGCCACGTGCCGGAGAAAGACGGCATCATCGCCGGCCTGCTCGTCACCGAGATGGTCGCCGTCCGCGGCAAGAGCCTCGGCGTGCAGCTTCGGGAACTGTTTGCCAAAGTTGGTTCCTATTACCCCGTTCGCGAGAACTTCCGCTTGACCCCGGAGATCAAATCCCGGTTCACTGAAAAATTGAAGGCCGATCCGAAGGAACTGAGCGGCCGCAAGGTAAAGCAGGTTGTGCGCACCGACGGGCTCAAGCTCATTCTCGACGACGGCTCGTGGGTCTGCTACCGTCTGTCGGGCACCGAACCGGTGGTTCGCGCCTATACCGAGGCCCGCAGCGAAAAGGATATGGAGGCGTTGCGAACCGCCGCAGAGCAATTCGTCATGTCGTAGCAGTTCGTAATGTCGTAAATACAGGGGTCAGGCAACAGGGACCAGAAGCTGCCTTGGCCGGCCGGCACGGGAGATATGCACGATCAGCCAATCCAACCTGAGACGACTGCGCACCAGTCGGTACCGGCGCAGCACGCCCCCGCCGCAATGCACGAGCGCGCCCTCGGCTGGACCATGCGCCTGTGGCGTCCTGCGGGAACCATCGTCGCCATCGGCCTTGCCCTGCTGCTCGGCTGGCACGTGGTCAACGGCAAGCACGGCCTCTCCGCGTGGGAGCAGAAGCGCCAGGAAGACAAGCAGCTCCAGAAGGAGATCGACGACCTGCAGAAGGAGAACGGCCTCCTGCGTGACCACGTCGAGAAACTCAAATCCGATCCCGACGCGATCGAGCACGAAGCGCGCGAAAAGCTCCACTACGCCAAGCCCGGCGAAGTGATCTACGCTCTCCCGCCTGACCCCAAGCAGCCGCCCGATCCGCAATCCAAGTAAATCGCCACGCCGGCGCGCTCACCCCACCGTCACCCTCACCCCGCTCGCATGCGGAACCGCAATCGTGTGCCGCCCATCCTTGAGTTTCGCCGCAACATTCGTGTGCATGATGCGCGCCTCGCGGCTGTCGATCGCGGGCGCACGCAGCATTTCCACTCGGACAGTTCCGCTAGCGCCGGTGCCGAAATTCAGCGTGATCTCGGTATCCTTCTCGAGATCCTTGTTGAGCACGATCACCGACCGCGCCCCATCCGCAAGCTTCGCGGCATACGCAGTCGCATTCACCCCGGCCGTCGCGAACTGCTGCGCGAAATCGGCGGCCGCGAACGTCGCCCCCGCAAACGCCCCCGCAAACTTCAGCCCATACGCTACGGGCTCCAGCTCATACCTGTCGCCGAAAGTCCCGATCGGCGTGTAGAACGGGTGCGGATGCGTAGCGATCTGCTCCGGCGTCGCGCCCTGGTCCTTCAGCATCACGTCGCCCGGCAGGAATCCGCCAACGGAATTCGCCACCGACTTGCCCGTCCCGCCGTGCAGGTTCACGCCCGAGTAGCCGTTGCTCGCAAGCAGCAGTGAATAGTCCGCAGCCCACAGCGCCGCAGCAAACACATCTGACACGCCCGGCTTGCCGCCGCGATAGCACGTGTTTCCTTCGGTCATGCGCACGTGCACGCCCATCTTCTTTGCCGCCGCATTCGATATGTCGCACGTATGCTGCACGCGCTGCATCGTCGCGGGCTTCATCAGGTTCGGAATATTCACTTCCGGATTCGTCGCCGGCCCACCGAAATAATAGTGATGCGTCAGCCGCGTAACCGGCGGCGGATCCGTGATCGAGCCCCACAAGTCGGCGATCTGCGTAAGCCACGCGATGTTCCCGGCCACGTCGGGAATGCCGAACTTCGCTCCCGGAACCCGCGCAGCCACCGCCCGCGCAAGCGCCAGCCACTCGTCCAGGTAAGTCCGTGCATTCCACGTCTTCGGGTCGCGCAGGTGATGGCCGAACAAGTCCGCCTCGTTGCCGATCTGGAAGTACTGAAGGTTTCCACCCAGCGTCTTCGCCACGAACTCGCCTTCGTTCGCCGCGCGCTCCGGGGTGTTCGTCCCCATGCCGATTCCATACAGGCACGTCCATCCCGTCGCCTTCAGAAAACCCGCAAGATTCCGTACCGCTTCAGCCGTCACCGCGTAGTATTGCGGCTTCGGCTCGCCTTCCACCACACGCGTCTCTGGATGCTGAGGCTCGGGCGCGTCGGGCGAGGCCTTGAACCAGCCAAACTCGCTCGTGTTGCCGCCCAGGCGCAGCACGCCGTTCGGCGAGAGCGCCTTGAACTGCTCGATCAGCCCCGTGTTCTTCGTCGAAAAGAACTCCGCGTCAGTGAGTTGCTGCACCTCGTACGACAAGCCGACAAAATCCAGCGGCATCGCCGGGCCCGCAGCCTCGGCGGGAATGTCAAGCGTCACCTGCGCGGCGGCCGCAGCGTTTTGCGCGTGCAACTTCGCAGCGGCGAGCGTGAGAGCTGTGTTGGCGATGAATCGGCGGCGCGTAATCACGTGCATGACGATAGCCTCTCCGGAAATAGAGTTGGAATCGCTCAAAGAGTGCAGCGGCGGAATCCGCTGACCAGTATAGGACCCCAGAGGCGGGGATGGCGGCGGGTTCTATGAGAATTGCGATTCGACAGCGGCCTTGAGCAGCGTGAGGTCCAACAGGATCGCAGTGCGCTTGAGGTACAGCAGAGGAGCCAGAATGAGCCAGTGCCACCGCAACTCGAAGGCCGCCGTGCAGGTCAGCCGTGAGCTCCCGCCTTCAGCGCAAACATCAAAGCGCCACTCCGCCTGGCGGAAAAATCGAGCGTTGCCTGTGGTGCTCGTGAGTTCCACCACGCAACGGCCGTTCTCCTCGTCGACTTCTTTGATCCGGTACGACATCCTTCCCTGGTCGGCCAAGTTGAACCGTTCGTGTGCCACGGTTTCGAATTCGTACCCCACGCCGCGCTGCGTCATCGCAGTCTCTTCCACGCGCGCGACGCCGCGGTCCCACTTCGCCACATTCGCCGGATCGCCAAGGAACGCCCACACCTGTTGCGGGGTCCGTTCAATCAGAATGTCGGAGGCAAGCTGCATTGGTTCTTCGACACCGTTACCGTGGCCCGATTCGACGATGCGCAGAGTATCTCAAAAATCCACATGCCCGCGCACAGTGCCCACCCACGCCGGTCCGCGGTCGCGGTTGTACCCGGGATCGCCGATGTGCTGCACGTCAACCGAATAAAACATTCCACGCCACGCGTGCCACGTGTAATAGCTCTCCACGATATCTTCGCGGCCATAATTCAGCCGCCCGTCGCCGAGCAGAAACCCGAGCCCGCCAAGCTCGAGATACCGCTGATGGTCGCGCTTGATCGCATTCGAAACTACAGCAACGCCGAACTTGTCCTGGCCGCGATGCACCCGCCCCATCGCGTAGTCGCCGCCCAACTCCACCGTCTGGTCAACTTCTGTATACGCAAACGACTCGTGCTGCCCTTCGTTCCATCCGAACCGCCCGAACACGCGCAAATTGTCGGTCACATCCTGCTCCGTGTTGTAGCCCATGCCGTACTTGAGCGACCCAAAGTGCTCGTGATTCGTGATCGTCGGCGTCGAATCAATTCCGGCAAGATACGCGTTCACCGCCTCGCGATACACTCCCATGTGCGCAGTGTTCGCGTAGAACAGAACCCGCTGCGTAGCCTTCCGCGTACCCAGCAGCCCGCGCCGCAGTTCGTACTCGCCGTTCTGTCCGTGCGCGCGGCTGAAGGCCCAGTCCATGTCGATCCCGTTCGCCACCACCGGCATCGCGAAGATGCCGTATCTCAGACTCCAACTGCGGTCGTCGTATTCCACCATGCCGCCCACCGTGTAACCGCGCGTGTCCGCGGCGTAATCCCACGCGCCGTTGTTGTCCACCGTCCAGTTCAGAAACTGCAAATGCGAGTCGGTCCCGACATCGTTCAGGTCGAACATGTCCGGCAGCGTGAGCTTGCCGAACCTGAACTCGATGCGCCGCTCCGGAACCTCGGTCGCCACGGCAAAAAAGTTCGCTTCCTGCGCCACAGTCTTATCCGTAAGCCCGATCACCTGGTGCACCTGGTAGCGCGCGATGTAAGGCGCCTTGCCGAGGTTGGGGTTGCGCACCACGTCGAGATTCGTGAATCCTGCCAGCCCAAACGCCTCGCTCAACCCGCGCCCCTCGGCCGCTTCAACATCAAAGATCAGGTCCGTGTTGTATCGCACCGAGTGCGTCGGCCGCCACGCCGTGTACAGCGTCCCCACCATCGAAGTCTTGTACTCGGCCGAGTTGCGAAAGCTGTTTGGCCCCTCGTACGGCGAGTGGAACGGAATCCGTCCCTGGAAGACAATGTTCGCCTGCCCCGAGAGCCACCACCGCGCGCCTTCCGCATGAGGAAACATCGTTGCTATGGGATCATCCGGCGCAGTCGTGGACGGATGCTGATCGGCGGCCTGAGCCTCTTCCGGCAGGCCGCTACTCTGCCCGCCGTTGCCCGCATGGCCGGACCCGCCTCCCGCAACAAACTCCACGTCCAACCGCGCTTGCGGCATCGGCGCATCGGGCAGCCGGCCCTCCTCCACCTGCGCGCCCGCAACTCCGCACGCCGCCAGCAGCATCAACGCTGCCGCCACGTTGTGGAACCTGATTCCCGCGGTGCGGTTGCAGAACACAGTTAAACCTTTCTTCGACGAGCGCAGCCGAATCGCCCGTTATGATTGGATGAAGGCTGAATACCCCTACCCCCTATATACCATACCGGGGGTGGGTATTGTCCCGCGAGAGGAGATTCATGGCCACACACGAGCGCGAAACAATCAAGATGGTGCAGCGCGTGCGCAAGCTGCGCGGGCAATTAGATGCCATCGAGCGGTCCCTCTCGAGCGGCGGCGACTGCGGCGACCAGCTCATGCTTCTGGCCGCGGTGCGCGGCGGCGTAAACGGCCTCATGGGCGAAGTGCTCGAAACGCACATCCGCTTCCACCTCACCGACGGCGCCAAGGAGCAGATCGCACCCGAGCTGGCCGAAGACCTCATCGACCTTGTCCGCGCGTACCTCAAGTAGCCGTGCAAAAAGCAGCCGTGCAACCCTCGCCCTCCATGCTAGGGGCGGTCGAGTCCGCGAATTGTTAACGCAGCGTTGAAAATGAGGTTCTCCTCATGGCACACAAGCGCAAATTCATCGTTTACGTCGCCACCAGCGCCGACGGATTCCTCGCGCGGAAAGACGGTTCGGTCGACTGGCTCAACAGCCCACGCTACAAGGGCAGTTACGGCATGGGCGCGTTCTACCGCACCGTCGACACATGCGTCATGGGGCGCAAAACGTATGAGCACGCGGTCAAGTTCGGCATGGCCGACGGGTACTCCGGCAAGACGAATTATGTCTTCTCACGAACGCTGAAGAAGGCCGCCAGCCCGAAGGTCTCAGTCATCAACGACGATGTCGCGCAATTCGCCGGCCGTCTCCGCGCGGAAAAAGGAAAGCACATCTGGCTCGTCGGCGGTGCGGAACTCATCGCCGCCTTTCTCGACGCCGCCGCCGTAGACGAATTCGTCCTCCACGTCATGCCGAACATTATCGGCGAGGGCGTCCCATTGATCGCGCCGCGCCACCGCGACATAGCGCTGAATCTCGTCTCCAGCCACGCGTACGCCGACGGCGTTTTAAGGTTGCACTACGCCGTAGAAGCATCGTGAATGAAGAACGATCTGTGTTCCTGAGATGGGATGAGAGTGCTGGTCTCCGGCCGCAGCGGTACTCTGCGGCTGGACGCAATCTTGAGTTGCAGGAGACCAGCATGAAGCAGGGTATCAGGATGAGTGGGGAGACGGAATTGGCCAGTGTGGGCATCGATCTTGGGGATCGATGGAGTTATTGGTGCGCTGTTTCGGCGGATGGTGCAGTATCCGGTCGGGGGCGTGTGTGCACAAGCGTGGAGGCATTTACGAATCAGGCCAAGGCGTGGTGCGGAGTGCGTGTCGCGGTGGAGAACGGGACGCATTCGGGCTGGGTAAGCCGTGTGCTGAGCGGCGCCGGCTGCGCGGTGGTGGTTGCCAACCCGTCGCGTTGGCGGGGCACGGCGCACAACAGCAAGAATGACGGCAACGATGCCGAAGCCCTGGCCCGCGTGCTGCGCGTCGATCCCCGGCTTCTGTTTCCCTTGCAGCATCGCCCGGAAGCGCAGCAGCAGGACCTGGCGGTGATCCGGGTGCGCGCGCAGCTGATCAAAGCGCGCACGCAGCTGGTCAACACCGCACGGGGCATGGTCAAGAGCCTGGGCGGTCGGCTGCCGCGGGCCGATGCGCAGTATTTCGTAGGCCAGACGTGGGCCGAAGTCCCGTCCGGGCTGCGCGCCGCGCTGCGCCCGCTGTACCGGAGCCTGGCGGAGCTGAATCAACAAATCCGCAACCTCGATCTGAAGATCCGGCAGTTGAGCCGCGCACGCTATCCGGAGACGGCGCGGTTGCGCAGCGTCCCCGGGGTGGGCCCGGTGACAGCGCTGAGCTACGTGCTTACTCTGGCCGATCCGCACCGCTTCTCCTCCAGCCGCGAGGCCGGCGCGTATCTGGGCCTGCGGCCGCGTCAGCGACAGAGTGGAGAGCGTGACCCCGATCTGGGCATCGCCAAAAACGGCGACTGCTACCTGCGCAGCCTGCTGGTCGAGTGCGCGCATCACGTGCTCAGCCGCGGGCCCGACTCGGCGCTCAAACGATGGGGACTGGCACTGGCTGCAGGAGGCCGTCGCCCCAAACGCCGCGCCCTGGTCGCCGTGGCGCGCAAACTGGCCGTACTGTTACACAAGCTGTGGATCACTGGACAATACTTCTGCCCCTTCCCTGAGGAAACCGTGGACGCTGGAAAACGCGCCCACCGTTCCCTCAGGGCGGCTACGGCTACGCTATGAGTCAACAAAACCATAACCAGGACGATCATACGGTGACTGCGTTTGCTCCGCTGGCCTTCCAAGGCCGATCCTGAGCTGGCAGCACCGAAATCTGCGACGGGAGACGAACCCCAATCTGCACCCAGCAAAAACGCTGATCCAGAGTGCGTATGGAAGCGGGTCCAATCCTCTCCTCGTTGACACAATCCAGCACTCTCATGGAAGCGGAGC
>DATFRB010000092.1:0-3914 GCA_035263625.1 Occallatibacter sp. | reverse complement strand
GCCGCCAAAGACAAAGACGAGTCGTCCTGGATCCGCGTCAACTCCAGCCACTTCTCCGTCCTGACCGACGCCGGCGAGAAGCGCGGGCACGACGTGATCGTGCGCTTCGAGCAGATGCGCGGCGTCTTCAGCCAGCTTCTGGTCCGCAGCAAAGTCAACATGTCGCTGCCGATCGACATCATCGCGCTGAAGTCCGACAAACAATACAGTAAGCTCGCGCCCATCCGCCAGGGACAGCCCATCGATGCTCCCGGCTTCTTCATCGGCGGGGACGATCGCATCTTCATCGTCCTGGACCTCTTCGAAGAAGAAAGCTGGCGCGCCATCGCGCACCCGTTTGCCCACTATCTTCTGAACTACAACTACCCGCCCACCCCGGCGTGGTTCGATGAGGGTTTCGCCGAATATTTCTCCAGCATGCGTCCCGACAGCAAGCAGGTGCAGATTGGCGCCGACCCCGAACTCCACCTCTCCTGGAAAGAGGATCTCATCGGCAATGAGATCGAAGTGCGCAACGTTCCCAAGTCGTTCACCGAATTCCTCAGCGCACCCGTCTGGCTCTCCATGCCCGACCTGTTCGATTTGAAGCACACCGTCTCTAACTACCAGGAGGGCACGCATCACACGCTGTTCTACGCCCAGTCCTGGATCACCATGCATTTCCTGCTCAACACCAACCGTCTGCCGCAAACCGGGGAGCTCTTCGACCTGGTGATGAACCAGAAGGTGCCAGTCAACGACGCCATCCCGAAGGCCTACGGCATGAGCCCGGCCGATTTCGACAAGGCCGTCAAAGACTACTTCCACGCCCAGCAGCCTCTGTTCGTCGCTATGGACGCCGCCGCCCTCCCCGGCACCATTAATCCCGGAGGCCAGACCGGAACCCTGCCGCTTCCCGCCACCGCCGACGAGGTCGGCACCAGCCGCGTCGACGTGCCCGAACCCGAAGCCCGCGCCCTGATCGCCGAGATGGAGTTACGCCTCCCCGAACATCGCGCCCAGGCTCTCAAGGAGCTCGACAGCGTCCTCGCCGACCCCAAGGGAGACACTCCGGTCGCCCACCGCGCGCTCGGCTGGGCTCACATGGACAAGAATGAATTCGATGCTGCCAGCGAGGAATTCTCCAAGGGCTTCGATCTGGATCGCAACGACCCCTGGGTCCGCTACTACGCTGCGCTGGTGAAATTCCGCCGCGCCCGCTTTAGCGGACAGCCCATCCAGGGCCTGGCCAACGCGCAACAGGATCTGCGTGCGGTCATTGACTGGGATCCGACTTTCGCCGAAGCCTACGCCATGCTGGCCCGCGTCCGCACCGAGGGCGGAGGCATTAACTCCGCCATCGAATCCATGCGCAACGCATTACAATTCAGTCCGCGCAACCAACAGTACCGCCTCGACATGGCGCACATCCTGCTCGCCGGAAAGAAATGGGATGACGCTGACGCCTTGCTGCAGATCCTCAAAACCAGCTCCAATCCGCAGATTGCCCGCGCCGCCCGCAAAGATCTCGACGATCTGCCAACCCTGAGAAAATACGGAATCCCTCCTCAGAGCGAAACTCCTCCCGCCGCCAAGGCTGCGGCCCCACCCCCGGTATCAAGCTCCGATTCATCCGATGGGAGCGAAGAACAGCCACCGGCCGAGCCTAAGGCCGATACCAGAGCCGTTGAGTTCTCGAAAGGAAAGCTCATCGGCGTCGATTGTTCTCACACACCCGCGGCCATCCTCACGGTCATGATCGGTGTCAGGAAATCTCTCAAGCTGCGCACCGACGACTACAAGTCCCTGGCCTTGGTTGGCGCCGATCAGTTCTCCTGTGCCTGGAAAAACCGCGACGTCGCCGTCAACTACAAGGCCGGGGGCAAATCCGACGGCGACCTGATCTCCCTCGAACTCCAATAAACGGGACTGAAGCGCGTTCGGCCGACCCCGCACCAAACCCTGAACCCCATCCCGCTCGCGCGGCATCTCTAACCCTACTATGAGCGCGCTGGCCCACTCGGTCCTCCGGTTGGACTGCATCGATGTTTGCGACTACTCCGCCCGCGGCTGGAATCCGGCCACGTCAGCCCGGGCTCGCGCCCTCGAGTACTGCCGTTATCTTGAGGAAGGAAAAATCCTCTTCTTCCGCCGGCCGCCGTTTTCACTGCCCACCGACGACTACACCTTCCTCATCCGCCAACAGCACGCCGGATCCATGCTGCGCAAGAATATTTCTTATCGCCCCGCGGCAGATCGCTTGCGCGGATACCACGCGTCGTCCGCCGACCAGCAGCGCATGCAACAGGTCCTCGGCAGCTGCTCCGCCGAAATCACCAGCTTTGTCTCCCGCTTCCTCATGCCCTATGCGGACAGGCTTTGCCGCGGCTACGCCAGCTTTCGCCCCGTCGAAGAACAGGGCCGTAACCTGCCCCGGCACAAGCGCAACGATCTTCTTCACATCGACGCGTTCCCCTCCCGTCCTACCCGAGGCGGGCGCATTCTGCGTGTCTTCACCAACCTTCATCCCTTCCGCAAGCGCGTCTGGGATGTCGGCGGGCCATTCAGGGAACTTGCCGAACGCTATGCGGAGAAAACCGGCACCCGGCTCGCCGGCCTGCTCACGAAGCTTGTCCGCTGGTTGCGCGCCGCCGGTCTCCCCCTCGCGGAAAGATCGCCCTACGATAGAGTCATGCTGCGCCTGCACAATCTGCTGAAGGAGGACCGCGCCTACCAGGCCCAGGCCAATCCGCGCCGCGTTGAATTCCCACCCATGTCCACCTGGCTGGTCTTCACCGACGGACTGCCCCACGCCGTCCTCTCCGGGCAGTTCGCCATCGAACAGACTTTTGTCGTTCCCATCGAAGCCCTGGTCTCACCCCAGCACTCCCCGCTCCGCATCCTCGAAGGCGTCGCCCGGCGCCCGCTCGCCTGATTCTTGTTGTACTATCCCAGCCGTGCCCCGCTATCGGCTTCTCGCTCTGCTGTTGTGCCTTCTCTGTGCCCCTTGGAGCCTCGCCTCCGACCTCACTCCCAATAGGGTTCGCTGCCAGGGCACCGACTACACCTACCTGCTTTACGCGGAAGCTCACACCGGTCCCGCGCCTGCCATTCTCCTGCTGCATGGGGCCGGAGATCACGCCACAAGCTTCATCGAAAACTGGACCCACCTCGCCCACAGAAAGGGCGCTGTGCTCATCGCCCCCGAAATTCCCCGCGACCTCAAGTTCGAAGCCATCGCTCCTGATGTCTTCCGCTGCATCGTCGAAGACGCCCGCCGCCAGGTCACCATCGATGCCACGCGCATCTACCTTTTCGGCCACTCCATGGGCGGATACCTCGGCTTCGACGCCGCCATGTTCCAGTCCGAATACTTTGCCGCCGCCGCCATTCACGGCTCCGACATCGCCGATGACTACGTCTCCATCCTTAGCCATGCGAAAAGGAAAATTCCTCTCGCCATTTACATCGGCGACAACGACCACTTCTTTCCGCTGGCGCACGTCCACGAGACGCGCGATCGATTGGAGAAAGGCGGCTTCCCCGTGCACTTTGTGGAAATCGTCGGCCACGATCACAACTACTACCGCGTGGCCGAGCAGGTGAATGCCGATGCCTGGAAGTTCTTCGCGACCGAGACGCTGGCCGTGAAGTAAGCGCCGACGCGGCCTCCCGGAGGCAACTCCAGCAGGCCCGCACTCACGCACTCACGGCACCAGAGTCGCCGCCAGCACCGCCACACTTTGATCGTTAGGGAGGGTCAGGCTGGCGACCGTCTTTGTCGAGTTAAGCGCGAAGCGGTAGGCATACAGGTTGAACGTCCTCTGATCTTTGGTGCCGTTGTCGAAATTCCGGTAAGCCATGGCCACCCCTTCCAGCTCACCGGCGTATTTCTGCGGAGTGAACCAGTCGCTGAAGTTTTGCGTGAACTGTGA
>DATFRB010000091.1:0-2156 GCA_035263625.1 Occallatibacter sp. | reverse complement strand
GGTTCTGGCCCGCCGCTGCTACTTCTGCACGGCAGTCCCAACAATCACGTGCTGTGGTACGCAGTAGCCGCGCGGCTTGCGGAGCGCTATCATGTGGTTCTCGCCGATCTGCGCGGTTACGGCGACAGCTCGCTGCCCGAGCCCGGCCCCAATCTCATCAATTACAGCTTTCGCGTCATGGCCGAGGACATGATCGAGGTCATGGAGAGCCTTGGCCACCAGCGTTTCTTCCTTGGCGGCCACGACCGCGGCGCGCGCCTGAGCCATCGTCTGTGCCTCGATCATCCGGATCGGGTCATGAAGCTCTGTCTCCTGGACATGCTGCCGAACTATCATGTGTGGACCAATGCGAACATGAAGTGGGGCCTCAACACCTGGCACTGGCTGTTCATGGCACAACCGGAGCCGTTTCCCGAGACGCTGATGAGCGCCGTGCCGGCCGAATGGTTCCTGAAAAGTCGCGGTGGCAGCAACAGAAAGGTACCCAAGGTGGTGTTCGACGAATATATACGCTGCTACACCAAGAAGACGATCACCGGCTCCTGCCGCGACTACAGGGCCGGCGCCACGATCGATTTCGAGATGGATTCGGCCGACAAGGATCGCCAGATCGGGATGCCGCTCTTGATATTGTGGGGCACGCGAGGGGCACCGCCGACTCAGGAATTTCCAACGGTATGGCGGAAGTTCGCGAGCAACCTCGTCGACGCTCAACCGCTGCCGACTGGCCACTACCTGCAAGAGGAAGCGCCCGACCAAGTCATCGATCATTTCGTGAAATTCTTCACGACGTGAACGGCGAAGCGAGCCGCTTCACATTGTTTGCTTGAGTCTAGCTGCCGGGCCAGACCTTCGGCCATGCGCACAGACGTGCAGTGACCGGGGGACAAGCGGACTTGGCGGCTGCGCCGTCGCTCGACGCGAGTGACGAGTCGCCCGAGGGAGTTTCACCCCCGGGCGCTCCGAGAATCGTGCATGATCCTCTCGAGTCACACGGCCCCCGATGTTCGGCCGTTGCCATGGCATCCAGGCCAGTGAGCAAAGAGCTTCGGCGTCGCCCGGCGCAACCGGCCGAACCAATCCCGCGCTCCCCTGGTCTGGTGCACCATCCGCTTGTACTTGCGGCGGGCCCACCGAATGACATAGGCGTCGATCCGCCTGAGCGTTGGGCGCAACTGCGTCCGATAAAAGTGGCTGTAGTAGGCGATCCAGCCGCGAATGGTCGGATTATACATCGCAGCCAGCTCTTTCAGGGATTTGTCGCTGCGGTGATGCAGCGCCCAAGCCGCGGATTTCCCGCCCGATGCGCACGCGTGCTTTCGAACTGGCCGCAGGCAAGAAGCCATGTGTGAAGATGCGCTTGCCCTTCACCGTCCACATCGTCTTGCGAGCCCGGAACTGGAATCCCAAGAAGTCGAAGCGGATGTCGCGGAAGTCGCCTCTCCGATTGGCATCCTTGCAGTAGACGATTTTCGTCTTCTCCGGATGCAGCATCAGCTTGCAGTCTGCCATCCGTAACGCCAGCGCCTGCCACAGGGCGCACGCCTCGGCCTCGGTACGGCAGTGACAGATCGCGTCGTCGGCATAACGCTCGAACGGGATGTGCGGGAACTCCCGCGTCATCCACATGTCGAAGGCGTAGTGCAAGAACAGGTTCGCCAGCAGCGGAGAGATCACCCCGCCCTGTGGCGTGCCCGCCGTGCGCGCGACGATGCGGCCATCCTCCATCTGCACGGGCGACCGCAACCAGCGCTCGATGTAAAGCAGCACCCATGGACAGTCGGTATGACGCCGAACCGCCTTGAGCATCAGCTCCCAGTCGATGCTGTCGAAGAAACCCTTGATGTCGAGGTCGAGAACCCAGTCATAGCGCCAGCAGCGCTCGCGGGCCTTGGCCACGGCGTCGATTGCAGATTTGCCGGGACGGTAACCGTAGGAGTCGGCATGGAAGACCGGCTCCAGAATCGGCTCCAGATAATGACGGGCGACCTCCTGAGCGACGCGATCGGCGACCGTCGGAATGCCCAACGGTCGCGTTCCGCCATTCGCTTTCGGGATGTCGACCCGCCGCACCGGCGGAGGAAAGTAGCTCCCCGAGGACATCCGATTCCAGAGTTTGTAGAGGTTACCCGCAAGGTTGGCCTCAAGATCCGCAA
>DATFRB010000090.1:0-5017 GCA_035263625.1 Occallatibacter sp. | reverse complement strand
CTTCCCGGCAATATTGCCTCTGGCGCCATTGACGCTGTGGGCGATTTCAATGGGCCGTCATTCCGCCCGGTCATGACCGCGGGCTACAAGAATGCCCCGTCAGGATACCAGTGGAATGCGAGTGGTTTTGGTCTGCCGTCGATTGGCGGCAACCTGTACACGCAGGCCGGCGTCGCCAAGCGCAATCTTCTGATGGGTCCGGGCACCTTCGGCATGAACCTTGGAATGCATAAGTCCTTCCAGGTCAACGAGCGGGTTGCGCTGCAGGTCGGTGCCGACTTCGACAACGTCTTCAACCATCCCATGAAAGCTCCCGACGCGAACGATGGCGGCGGCGGCGGTACCTTTGCCAACCTGGGCGACTTCTACCTGGGCGTCGATCAAAACAATGCGCCGGCTCCGGGCCAGCAGCCCGCACTGCTGCCCCTGGATCCCAACCCCGATAACGGCTTGACGAACTACAACTCCGACTTTGGACGGCTCTACCGCAGCTACTCCCAGGAAGGCGTTGACAGCCGCCGCTCAATCCGGCTCAGAGCACGAATCACCTTCTAGTCGGTAAGCATCGATCTACATGCGCAGGGCCAGGGGGAAAATCCGCTGGCCCTGCGCTTCTCTTTTTTGCGGAAGGCTCAGTAACGCCAGGTAGAAATGTGCATCGAACGGGCGGACCAGGGAATTGCGATGCCCGCCGATGCATCTTTGAGGCTTATGTCAATCGGAGCCGCGTTTCATGTGCTTCGTGGCGAACGAAGCCAGAGCGCTCAGGCGGGTCTTCCAATGGTTGAGTAGTAAGGCACAGGTGCAAGGTGTCATCGATCATCTGAAAACGCAGTTTTCTGAACGGTTGCCGGTATAGAGGTATAGATAAGGTTGATATCATCCGCGCCGCAGGCGCAATCATCGGTCGATCATCGTCAGAAGGCCGGAAGTTGTAAGGTGTTTCCGGGAGAAGGCGGTTCGGAAAAGAACCCCGCTGTTGGAGCAGCGGGGTTCTTTGCAGGCGGCCTTCATGCCAAAGCGAAGGCAGCCCGGAGTTGACTTTACCTTGGCATGAACCGCAGTCGTTGTCAAAAGCCGCCTGTAAGCGCGGATGGCGGTTCACGGGGAAGTTATTCTCCGGCTGAGGTTTTGCCGCAACCGGGATTGCCGGTCGATATTTTGGATTTGCGTGTGCTGCGATCGCGGGCAGCAGTACTGCACGGCTGAGTGCCGCGGCCATGCGCGGCGGCGGCAGCATCGGGCAGCCAACCGGCGTCATCAGCGGAGCGCCGAGGGTCGGCTGGATCATCGCGATCGTCAGAAGCGGTACCGTTGTCGCCGCCACGCAGAAAGCGTGACGGATCAAGGTTCTCAATCCACTTCCTCTGATTCATCATCGGAGCGTGGAAAAGCGATCACCATGCCGACGGCTATTCCGTTGCATGTCCGGCCAAGTGATCAGCGAGGTTTTTGGTTGCGCTGCATGGTGTGCGGGCGCGTCGGGCGCCTGATCGATCCTTTTCCACGTACATCGATTCGCAGATGAGGGAGAAATGATCGATCCGGAGGTGCGGGTACAGATCCGCCGCTACTTCTATGCCGAACACTGGAAGGTGGGAACCATCTCTCAGGCGCTGGGAGTTCATCCCGATACGGTGAAGCGGGCCATCGAGGTGGAGCGATTTCATCGCGCCGAGCAGTTGCGGGCCACGATGCTGGATCCCTATCTTCCCCTGGTGCGCCAGACGCTGGAAGCGCATCCGCGTCTTCGCGCCACACGGCTGCACCAGATGCTCGAGGATCGCGGGTTCCGGGGAAATGTCCAGCAGGTACGGCGTGTGGTGGCGCGCTTGCGTCCGCGGCCGCAGGAAGCATTTCTGCGCCTTCATGTCTTCGTCGGTGAGCAATCGCAAGTGGACTGGGCCTCGTTTGGCACGGTCATGGTGGGCCGCGCCCGGCGCGCTCTGAGTTGCTTCGTGATGACCTTGTCCTGGTCGCGGGCGCTGTATCTGGAGTTCTTCTTCGATCAGACGATGGAGAACTTCCTGCGCGGCCACGTGAATGCCTTTCGGTCGTTTTCCGGCGCTAGCCGAGTTGTCTTATACGACAATCTCCGCAGCGCGGTGCTGGAGCGTCGCGGCAATCTGATCCATTTCAACCCGCAGCTGCTGGAACTGGCCGGTCACTACCACTTCGAGCCGAAGCCTTGTCAGGTGCGATCCGGCAATCAAAAAGGGCGCGTGGAAAGAGCGATTCGGTTCGTGCGCGACTCGTTCTGGGCGGCGCGTGCTTTTACTACGTTAGAAGAGTGCAATCGCCAGGCGCTGAAGTGGCGCGACGAGGTGGCGCACCAGCGGCCATGGCCGGACGATCGCAATCGCACCGTCGCCGAGGTTCTTGCCGAAGAGCGCCCGCGCCTGTTGCCGCTGCCGGCGCACGAGTTCTCGACTGATCGCGTGGTAGCGGTGCGCTCTGCCAAGACCATCTACGTGCGTTTCGACGGCAACGACTACTCGATTCCGCCCGAGGCGGTAGGGCGCGAGCTGACGCTGGCTGCGTCCGATACCGAGGTGCGCATCCTTGATGGCGTGCGCCAGATCGCCCGCCATCGCCGCAGCTACGACCGTCAACAGATGGTTCTCGATCCCGCCCACCAGCAGGCACTGCTCGGCACCAAGCGCAAGGCCCGTGAATCGACGCGCAGCAGCCGTCTGGAGTTGGTTGTTCCCGAGAGCGCGGAGTTGCTGGAGCGGGCCTTCGCCGATGGTGAATCGGCTCCGCATCAGATCGCGCACCTGCTTCAGTTGCTCGATCGCTACGGCGCCCGCGCCATGCGTGGCGCGGTTCGCGAAGCTCTTGAACGCAATACACCGCGTGCCGCCTCGGTCGAGTTCCTGCTGCGCCAGTCCCATCGCACCGCGCCGTTGCCGCTCGACCTCAGACGCCATCCGCAAGCCGAAAGTGTCGAAGTCCGTCCGCACGATCTGGAGACCTACGATGAACTCGCTCAACGACACGACGAAGACCCCGAACCCGAATCCTAACCTGCGTGAGCAGCTGGAGCGAATCGGCCTCACCGCCGTGGCCGCGCAACTGGATGACATGCTGGCCCACGCGGCCAAGCAGCGATGGTCGCCGCGGCAGTTGCTCGAACAGGCGGCGCGCATCGAGGCCGCCGAGCGCACACATCGCAGCCTGGAACGCCGCTTACGCGACTCGGAGATCAAGAAGTTCAAGCCCATGGCCGACTTCGAATGGACGTGGCCTACGCGCATCGAACGCGATGTCATCGAGCGAGCTCTTACGCTGGACTTCCTCCCCGAGGCCCGCAACCTCGTGCTGGTGGGCGCCAACGGGCTGGGCAAGACGATGATCGCGCAGAATATCTGTCACACCGCCGTGCTGGCCGGCCACTCCGTCCTGTTCCGCACCGCCTCCAAGCTCCTCACCGACTTGCATCGCCAGACGCCGGAAGGCCGTCTGCGCAAACTGCGCGCTTATGCCAACGTGGCACTGCTTTGCATCGACGAAGTCGGGTACCTCAGCTTCGACGACAAGTCCGCCGACCTGCTCTACGAGGTCATCAATCAGCGCTATGAACAGAAATCCTTGATTCTTACGACGAACAAGCCGTTCAAGGAATGGAACGAGGTCTTCCCCAACGCAGCCTGCATCGCCACCATGCTCGACCGCCTGCTGCATCATGCCGAGGTCACCGTCATCGAGGGCTCCAGCTACCGCGTGCGCGAGAGCGAGCAGGAGGCAACAGCACGCCGCAGGAGAAAGAAATGACCGGCGCAGATCCAACCGCCTCCTACGTGGCTTCGGTTGTCACCCTCTATCTGGAAATGCCGGATACGCCCATGCGCGTCAGCGCATCGGATCAATGGCTGGCCCGTCACTTCTACCAGGATGGTGTGCCGCTGCAAACCGTCGAGACCGCGCTGCTGCTGGGCTCGTTGCGCCGTCTGATCCGACCCGCCGACGCTCCGCGCCTGGCGCCCATCCGCTCCCTGGCCTACTTCCGCCCCGTCATCGAGGAACTCCAGGACAGCCCCCCTCCGGAGAACTATCGCGAGTACCTCAAGATCAAACTACGCCAGGCCACAAAAGCCCTGCCGGCAAATGATCAAAAAACTACGTTTTCTGATGAGCGCTAACACAAGGGAGTTGCCAGAAAACATTCCATGCAGGAGCAATCAAACTCGGCCGGAGCTCATCTTTCTTTCACGAGTTCGAGCTCTCCAAATCGCTCCGGAGTATGAAATGTGTTGGTCATTGGGGCCTTCCAGGCAATCTCCTGGCGATGTCCAGGCGGACCCTGGCCACGAAACAGATTCACGCGAAAGACGTTCCCGGCGACTGGAGCGCGCTCATCGATGGACTTAAATGGAATGCGCATTGCACCGTACCAGATGTGCGCCTCGTGGTCGATCCTCGCAGCAACCTTGAACCCTGAGTTCCATGTCCATCCGTCCTCGTGACGGGGGAGCGCGAGGTTGATGTCGAGGTCGATCCATTCCCCCTGCGGCGAAACCTCGAACTCCTTGTAGCGTTTTATGTCTTGAAAATTGGACCCGATAAAGAGCTCGGCAACATCCCAGTTCCAAAGCTCATTGGTCTCCTTCACCGTATCGGGCGAGGGTTTCAAGTGAAGCTCTTGGTAAGGGCAAACAAAGAGGAGATAGAGGTTCTGAGTAGTCCACCGCGAGCGCACTTGGGTTCGATACCTGGGAACAGGAGTCCCCCGACCGTCTACCTCGGCGTAAACCGGCTTTGCTCCTTGCCAGAAGGCTGTCCCCGGGGCTGTATCCAGCGCAACATCGCGGGCGGCATAGACGCTCTGGAAGGATTCGGATCCCATGTTCTGTGCAGAGGCGGTGGCCCCCGCAGCGATCAGGCAGGCGGCCGCCAACCATTTCATGATTAAGTACCTCGGTTATGCGGCGCCCGTTTATACGGAGACATGCAGCTCGCGTGCCGCGTTCTCGTTATACACCTTGCGCAAGATCGACTCGGGCAGATTGATTCCATA
>DATFRB010000089.1:0-5031 GCA_035263625.1 Occallatibacter sp. | reverse complement strand
GAACGCTCTGAACTGCCCGGCCAGATTGTGCAACAGATTGCCGTGACTCAGCATCACACCACGCGGCGACTGGGTCGATCCCGACGTGTATTGAAGAAGGGCTAGTGACTGGCCGTCCAGGTTTGGTTGATCGGGATATTGCAGCGGCCCCTCCGGTCGTCGGTCGCTTGCCACCCATTTCAGGCGCAGGTGGCTGCCTCCAGGATGGAGCGCCGTCTGAAATTCGCCGAGAAGCCTGCTTGGCCCTAGCACCACACCTGCCTGCGAGTCGCGCACTACGGCGCAGAATCGCTCAAGACTGTGGACCGCCTGCGAACGGATGCCTGAGACCGCTATCAGCCGCGCGTGGAAGCATGCGAAAAGTCCGACGATATAGTCGACTCCGTCCGGATAGAGCAGAAGAACGCGCTCCTCTCCTTTCGCTATGCTCCGCAGCTGGTAAGCAAGGCGCCGCGCCCTGACATCCAAATCGCTGAATGTTATTTGTTCGGCTGCGGCTTCGCGACTGATGCATGTGTAGAGGATCTTCTCTGGCATGCTTTGCACTCGATCGCGCAAGACATCCAGCAGGGTTTCGGTCCGCGTCCTGCTCTCCAAGTGCCACTCGTCTCGATCGAACATGGTGCAACAACTCGGTCATTCTGCTGCAACTTGTGGGCGCGGCGGCGTAGCGGGAGCGGGCGGCGCATGTTCAACCGTGCGGTCCGCAGCCGCGTCGATGTAGGACACGGCGATCTTCTCCAAAAGCTGTTGCGCCAGCCCGACGATCGTTCCCGCCTTGATGAACTGAGGGGCGGAAATCTGAATCCCCAATTTGGCACTGACCGTGGCCTGCAGCTCGGCGGCAAGCAGCGAGTCGATGCCCAATTGAGAGAACGGCTGGTAGACGTCGATTTTTTCGGGAGGAAGATGCAACGCAGCAGCGACGAACCCGGCGAGCGCTCCGCTTAGCCACGCGAGCCGGTGCTTGGCTTCCATTCTCTGGAGTTCCAACCGCGTTTGATCGCCCGTTCCCAACGCCTCGTCCGGCGGGGTTGAAAGTAGCGTCGAAAATTGCGGACAGCCGGCAGCAGCAGGATTGATCTCACCCCATCGCCGCCAGTCCATGTCGATGACCCCAACTTGCGGTTCCTCCAATTCGAGCAAGCGGAACAATGCTTGCATAGCCGCGGCGGCGGGAATTTCTCGCACTCCTGAACGTCGAAGAAATTCCGCCACCCGGGAGTTACTCGCGACCATACCGCCTCCGCCGAGCGCGCCCCAGTTAACGCTCAGTGCGGGCAAACCGACGGCACGCCGGTGGTGGGCCAAGGCGTCGAGGAAGGCATTCGCGGCGACATAATTGGCCTGCCCGGGATTCCCGATCAATGCCGTCGCGGAGGAAAAGAGTACGAACAGCTCGATAGGAAGAGCTCGCGACTGCTCGTGCAGATGCCACGCACCGAGCGCCTTCGGTCCCATGACTTTGGCGACGGCCTCGGCACTGAGGTCCGGCAAGTAGGCGTCTTCCACGACGCCGGCCGCATGGAAAATCCCTCGAAGCGGCGGCATGGAGGTTGCAATGTGCGCCAGCACCTCCCTCACTTCATCTTCCTTCGACACGTCCGCCACGAGTTCTGCTGTCGAGACTCCACAATCATGCAGCTCCTGCACCGCCTGCTTGGCTGCCGGGGATGCCGGTCCTCGGCGGCCGACGATCGCCAGATGACGAGCGCCCCGTGCGGCGACCGCCTTGCAAAGCTCGAGGCCTACGCCCCCAAACCCGCCAGTGATCAGATACGTCGCATCGCTCCTGAGCACCTTCTCCTTGGAATGCGACGCAATCAGATTGAGCCCCTCTGTGTTTTCGATATCGATGACCACCTTGCCGATCTGCTTCGACTGGGCCATCAGGCGAAACGCGTCCGCAATTCCGGCTGCTGGAAACACGGTCACCGGCAGAGGCTTGAAGCTGCCGTCGTGGAAGAGCGCCAAGACCTCGTTGAGGAGGCGGCGAACCAGATCGGGCCGCTCAATCATCATCCGGTCGAGGTCGACCGTGAACAGGCTGACGTTCCCGTTCAGATAAAGCATCGGCAGCGGATTGTTTTCGACGATGTCACGCTTGCCGATCTCCACAAAGCGTCCCATCGGTGCCATCACCGACAGGCTTTTGAGCACGCCATCTCCCGGAATCGAGTTCAATACGACATCCACGCCCCGGCCCCCGGTCGCTTGCTCGATACCCTGCGCGAAGGCAAGGTTGCGCGAATCCCAGACGTGTTTGATACCGAGACCGCGAAGGTAGTCTCGTTTGGCCTGGTTCCCGGCTGTGGCGAAGATTTCGGCTCCCGCCCATTGGGCGACTTGAACCGCGGCGAGCCCGACCCCTCCGGTGGCCGCATGAATTAGCACCGTCTCGCCGGCGGCGAGTTTCGCGAGCTCGTGCAGCGCGTAATACGCCGTCATGAAGGCGACCGGAATGCTGGCGCTTTGTTCGGGCTTTAGGCCCTGGTCGTCCCTGATGGCCAAAAGCGTGTCGACCGCGACCGTCACATGGGAACTGAAGCTGTTCGGCAACGACGCAATGAGAGCGTCGCCCGGCGCGTAATTGGTGACGCCATCGCCGACCCTGGTCACGACGGCTGCCGCTTCCATTCCGAGACCGCTGGCGTGAAACGTATTTTCCGTGGCCTTCTTGGGCAGAATACCGAGAGCCTTGATGACGTCCTTGAAGTTGAGGCCCGCAGTCCGGACCTGCACCTCGATCTCGCCACGACCGGGAGCGCGGCGCGCAACCTGGTGGAACTGCAATCCATCGATACCGCCGGGCATACCGGATTGCAGCCTGAAGCCGTTGTCCGGCCCGTTGGTCGTTGCGCTGTGAACAGTAACGGGTCGGTCCGGGGCCGCTAGTCGAACCAGACGGTGAACGAAGCGCTCGCTCCCACGCAACGCGACATCGGTCTCCGCGCTGTCGGCCAGGAGCTCCGCTCCGAGCGCACAGGCAATGCTACCGTCTTCAACTGCGCCGAGATCGATCGATGTGCAGCGAAGATCCGGGAACTCGTTCGCCACGACCTGCGCCAGTCCGATAAGCGGCGCTCGAGACAGCCCCTGTAGCGCTTCTCCTGGAAGCACCTGTCGCGCGCTCCGCGTAATGACGTACAGCCGCGGCGGCTTTGCCTGCGCGCCGATTAAGGCCTGAATCACGAGAAGTGCATCGAGGACTCCTACTATGCCGGCCGGATCGCTCGGGTCTCCACTGTTGTCCAGCGGCCATAGATAGACGACGCCACGCGCACTCGCGATGTCGGCGTCCTTGGAGATCCTTTCCAGATCGCTTTTCTCCCTTCGGCGGATGTCGAAGCGCGATGAAGAGGTCCGGGCGTAGGCGCTGCCGGCCGCAACCTCGACAACCTCTGCGGCTCCTTGTGATCTTAGGTGATCCGCCACTGACGAGCCGATCTGCCCGTCTTCGACGAAAATCACCCACCGGCCCGAATCTGCGAAGCTCACCGGCGGGACCGCTTTTTCCCACCTGGAGGCATATGTCCAATTTTGTAACTCGGAACCATGCTTCGACTCGCGTCCGAGCGAGGCGAATTGCAACCCGACAATTTCCATCGCGATCTTTCCATTCTCATCAAAGAGGACGATGTTGCCATCGATTATTGATTGAGAACGGTGAAGCAGCGTTCCGACGCACCACGCGTGCGTGCCGGTCTTTGCATGATAACGGATTTGCCGGATCGCCACAGGAACGAACAGCCCTTCCATCTCCCTGCCGTTGGGCGCAGTGACGGCGGCGGCAAGCACCTGAAAGCATGCATCGAGAACAGTCGGATGCACGCGATAGCCGTCAAGTTCGCCTTCCGGTGGCTTCATTTCCAAGCGGGCGAGGACTTCATTCGGACGGCGCCAGAGTGCGCGGATGCACTGGAATGACGGACCGTATCGCAATCCACAGCTTCTCAGTTTGGCGTAAAACTCCTCGGCATCGACGCGATCGCTAAATTCGCCTTTGAGCGACGCCGGATTACGGTGCTCTTCTGTCCATGCCTCGGAGTTTGCCAAGCGCGCCCGCGCCACCTGGTTCCATTCGACTTCCCCCTCTGCCGTTCGGCTGTAGGTGCGCAATTCGCGCGTTCTTGAGTCGTAGCTCCACTGCAATTTTGCCTGCTGTGCCGGATCGACAACGACCATCTGCTCGAACGCCAAGTCTTCGAGAACAGCCGTTTCGCGGCCCTCAATCATCTTCTGCATTCCCAACCACGCCTCGATATACGCCGCAGCCGGGAACACGACGGCATCCTCGATAACGTGATCCGCAAGGTAAGACGCGTAGCTCGTGTCAACTTCGCTTTCCCACACTGGCGACGTGGTAGACATCCTTTCGCGCAACAGCGGGTGTTCCGGCTTTGCGCGGCGGTCGGCAAGAGAGGCGCTCGATTCCAACCAATGCACTTCCCGTTGCCACGGGTAAGTCGGAAGCGGAACAAAGTTGAACGAGCCCGGATACACGCGGCTCCACTCGACGGAGCAGCCGATCGTGTATAACCGTGCCAGTGCGCGCGCCATTTGCACGCCCTCTGGTTCACCACGCCGCAGGCAGCAAACTACCTCTCCCGCGCGATCGGACAGGCACTCGCGAATTGATGGCGTAATGACTGGGTGAGGCCCTATTTCCAGAAAGATCGTATGATCGTCATCAAGCAGGCGCTCGATCGCTGCACCGAAGAGCACCGGCTGGCGCATGTTTCTGTACCAGTACTCGGCCTTGTGGCCTTCCCCGTCTGCAACGACGTTCCCGGTCACCGTCGAGTAGGTGGGCACTGTCGGCGCGTTCGGATGCAGCTCGTTTAATGCATCCAGCATGCCGCCCTGGAGGCGTTCCATTACCGGGCTGTGGTAGGGGACCTCAACCTGCAGCATGCGGTGGAAGACGTTTTGCTCCGCCAGAGTTGCCGCAATTGCTTCGAGCGCCCCCTCATCACCGGAGAGCACGACAGATGACGGGCTGTTGATCGCAGCGACGGAAACCTCGTGCTC